>CBDATI010000001.1:0-86843 GCA_965199675.1 Vicinamibacterales bacterium
AAGGCCGCGCGCCGCGCGGCCCGCGCCGCGGAGCTCCCCGCCGGATGGGGCGACGCCGAACCCGACGCCGCCGGGCCCGCACCGCCCCACCCGGCGGCGGGATATCTCGCCGCGGCGGGGTTGGCGGCCGGCGTCGGGCTGACCCTGGCCGACCTCGCCGTGCCCGGCCTCGTCGCCGGCGCCGTCGGACTCGGACTGCTGGCGTGGTGGTGGCTGGCGAAGCGGCGCGCGGCGGACACCGTTCCCGCTGCGCCGCCCGCCGCCGCGGCAGCGGAGGGGCAACGGCTGCTGACCGAGCTGCGGGCCGAAGCCGACCGGCTGCGCGCGCAGGCCGCCACGCTGGCCGAGGGCGTCGTCCCTGCGGATCTGGCGGCGGCGCGCGGCGCCTCTCCGAACTGCCTGGCCGACGCCGAGCGGGCGGCAAGCGGCGCACGCGCCGCCTGCCACACCGCGCGCGGCGAGTTGCAGCAGCTCGCCGCGGACCGGCGGAGCGTCGCGGACGCCGAAGACGCGCTGGATGCCGCGGCAGGCGAACTGGAGCGGGTCGAGCGGCTCGACCGGACGCTGGAGATGACCATCGCCTTCCTGAAGCACGCAGAGGAACGCGTCCACCGCACCGTCGCGCCGGTGCTCCGCGCCACCGTCCTGAAGTGGCTGTCGCAGGTCACCGGTGACCGCTACGTCGACTGCAAGGTCGATCCGGAATCGCTGAAGGTGGAGGTTCGCAGCCGCCACGGCGCCTGGCGGCAAGCGGCGCTGCTCTCTCACGGCGCCGCCGAGCAGATCTATCTCCTGCTGCGCCTCGCGCTCGCCCGGCATCTCGTCCAGGACCCGGAGGTCTGTCCCCTGATCCTGGACGATGTGGTGGCCGCGTGCGACGCCGAGCGCAGGCGCGCGGTGCTGGAGACCTTGCACGCGGTCAGCGCGGAGACCCAGGTCGTCCTGTTCACCCACGAAGAGGAGGTGCGGGCGTGGGGACAGCGCCTGGCGGGGCCCCGCGACCGACTGATCGAGCTGTCACGGCTGGACGTCGGGTAGGGATCCAGCGATTCCAGAATGCGCGGACTGCGGCAACGCCACCCAGGCCTCACGCTCGTCACGATAGCCGCGCGGCGGCGCAGGCGGGGCTGCAGGCTCAGGAGGAAGCAACGCCACCTCGCGCTCGTCACGAAGTGAGTTGTCGGCGCGCCGCCGAGTGTGGACCCGGCCGAGGCGGACCGTCGTGCACGTGAGCCGCAGCGGCCGCTTGTTGTCGCGCTCGGCGCTGCACTCGGCCAATTTGGCGGCGATTCGCCCAGCGGATGCCGTACCGAGTGAGGTACGCTGTCCGCAGGCGACTCGCCGAGTCGCGGAATCGGGCCATGCGCTCGGGGCGACCATGGTAGCGCCCGGCGCCGGAGGAGTTTCCGCTGCCGGCGAGGACCGACGCCAGCCCACACCGGCCACAGCGGCGAGGACCGACACCAGCCGCGCCAGTCACCGCGGTGAGACCGACGCCTGGCGCGCCAGTCACCGCGGTGAGACCGACGCCTGCCACACCAGCCACAGCGGCGAGGACCGACACCAGCCGCGCCAGTCACCGCGGTGAGAACCAGGACGTGACATCCGAGCCAGAAGCGGCCGCGCCCCGGTTCGACACGGCTGACGTGCGGCGGTACTACGACCGTCACACCGGGGGCTTCGTCGCCCACGGGGAGGGCGGTGCGGCCGGCGCGCTGCACCGCGCGGTATGGGCCCCGGGCGTCGACGATGCCGAGGCGGCGTTCCATTACGTCGAGGATCGGCTTCTCGCCCACCTGCGGGAGTCGCCAGTACGGGGGCGGCCCGCGCATGTCGTGGACCTCGGCTGCGGCGTCGGGGGGAGCCTCTGCCATCTCGCCCGGCGCCTGCCCATCCTCGGCACCGGGCTCACCCTGAGCCCCGTACAGGTGCGCCACGCGGAACGGCGCATCCGCGACGCCGGGTTGTCCGACCGCGTCCGGTGCCTGGAGGCCGACTACTGCGAGCCGCCGGACCTGCCGCCGGCCGACCTCGCCTTCGCAATCGAATCGCTGGCGCACGGACCGGACCCGGCCCGTTTCCTCGCCGCGTGCGCCCGACTCGTCCGGCCGGGGGGACTCCTGGCGATCTGCGACGATTTCCTTCGGCCAGCCGACAGCACCGCGGCCCGACGAATGGTCACACGATTCAGACGCGGGTGGCGCCTGAACACCCTGCTCCATCCCCGTGAGTTGCGTGTCCTCGCGGAGCGCGCCGGGTTCGAGCACCTGTCGACAGATGACCTGACGCCGCACCTGCGGCTCGGGCGCCCCCGAGACCGGCTGGCCGCGCTGTTCGTTGCCGTCTGCGGGTGGCTGCCCCTGGACCGGACGCGATTCGGTCATCTCGTGGGCGGAACCGCCCTGCAGACCTGCCTGGCGAAGGGATGGATCGGATACGATCTCGCGCTGTTCCGACGGGTTGCTCCCGCGAACGCCCCGGCCGCTCCCACGCGAGGCGACAGCGGTTTCGCGCCTCGGACCTCGGCCTGAGCACGGAATGGCCGGCCCCCGCCGTCACGAAAGACGGGCGTCGGGGTCCGGGCGGTCCCCGTCCCTCCGCAACCACCGGCGCGCCGCCTCGATGTCGGCGCGGGTCGCGCGATCGGTGAAGAACGCCGCGGGCTCGTCCCGCGGAGCCCCGCGGAGAGAACAGCGGTGATATCGTAACGAGTCGGTCGCCCCGCCGCTGGGGCCGGTGGGACTTGGGGCTGAACGGGACGCTCGGCGCCGCCTGCAAACGGCCATTGCATCACCGCACAACTCCCCGCGTCCAACGCTGAACCAGCTCGATGCCGGACGAACCCATCCGCTACTGGCAGGACCTCACCACCGTCGAGGCGGCGGCGCTCGCCGCGCATGACCCGGTCGTGGTGTTGCCGGTGGCCGCGATCGAGCAGCACGGGCCCCATCTGCCGCTCTCGACCGACCTCTCGATCGGCCTCGGGCTCCTTGCCGAAGCGTTCCGCCGCCTGCCCCCGGACCTACCGGTCCTGGCGCTGCCGCCGCAGGCGGTGGGAGCGAGCGCCGAGCATCGGACGTTCGCGGGCACGCTCAATCTGGCCCCCGAGCTGCTGATCGAGTCCATGGTCCAGATCGGCGCCGCCGTCGGTTCCGCCGGCGTGCGGCGGCTCGTCGTCTCGAACAGCCACGGCGGCAATCTGTCGGCCCTCGACATCGCGGCGCGGCGGCTGCGGGAAGAGCACGGGCTGCTCGTCGTCAAGACCAGCTACTTCGACGGTCCGCGCCCCGCCCATGCGCTGCTCCCGGACGAGGAATGGCGATACGGGCTGCACGGCGGCGCCGTCGAGACCGCGATGATGCGACGCCTCCGGCCGGACCTCGTCCGTCTCGACGCCATGCGGCGGTTTCCGTCCCTGGACGAGAACCTGAGCGGCAGGCTGCGGCAGGTCTCCGCCGAGGGCGGCGCATCGTTCGCCTGGCTGGCCGGGGACCTCAACCGGCAGGGTGTCACCGGCGATGCAACGCTGGGGACGGCCGAACTCGGCGCGGAACTCGTGGCGCACTACGGACAGGTGCTGGCCGACGTGATCCGGGATGCGCGCGAGTTCCCGCTGGACCGCCTGACATGACCGTCGGCAGCGACAGCCGCCGCCCCTGATTCCGAAGGACGACAGATGAGCGAGTTCGCCATCCGGCCGGCGGCCCTGGGCGATCTGGACACGATCGTCGACTTCAACGCCCGGCTCGCGGAGGAGAGCGAAGACACCCTCCTCGATCCGGCGACGCTGCGCGCCGGCGTCAGGGAGATCCTGTCGAACCCTGCGCGCGGTTCGTACTACCTGGCGTGCGACGGCGTCGTCGTCGGCCAGATGATGCACACGCGCGAGTGGAGCGACTGGCGCAACGGCGACATCTGGTGGATCCAGAGCGTGTACGTGCATCCCGACCACCGCCGTCAGGGCGTCTGCCGCGCGCTGTACGAGCATCTGAACGCCCTGAGCACTTCCGATCCGGGCGTGGTGGGTCTGAGGCTCTACGTGGAACGGGAGAACGCGGCCGCGCAGGCCACCTACGCCGCCCTGGGCATGCGGATGGCCGGCTACCTGGTGATGCAGGATCTGGCCCGGGAGTCGGCGCCGTAGAACCGCGCGTCAGGGTCGGGGTCAGGGGGCGGGAAGGAGACGTGCGACCGTCCGGGCGATCACGTCCAGGTCTTCGAGGTCGCGGCTGACGGCATCGCAGGATCGGCCGTGGTCCACGTCGAGGCAAGCGTGGACCAGCACGTCCCATCCAGGCGGCGTCGTGCCGTGGAGACGACTACTCCGGACTCCGCGCGCCGGAGAGCATGTCGGTGAGCCAGTGGCCGGCCCGGTCGACCTTGGCCTTGACGTAGGGCAGATTGTGACGGTTCAGGGTGCCGAACAGGGGCTTGCGCTCGACGACCTCGATGCCCCCGTCGCGCAGCGCGTCGAGCTTGCCGGGGTTGTTGGTCAGCAGCAGGACCCGCTCGACCCGCAGATGGCGGAGCATCTCGACCGCGGCGCGGTAGCGCCGCTCGTCGTCGCCGAAGCCCAGCACCGCGTCGGCGTCCACGGTGTCGAGCCCGGTGTGCTGCAGCGAGTAGGCCCGCATCTTGTTCCCGAGGCCGATGCCGCGTCCCTCCTGGGCGAGATAGAGCAGCACTCCCCCGCCCCCGGCGGTGAAGGCGCGCAGGCTACCGCGCAACTGCTCGCCGCAGTCGCAACGGAGGCTGCCGAAGAGGTCGCCGGTGAGGCAGGCGGAATGCAGCCGGACGGGCACGGGGTCGGGCCAGCCCGCGGGGTCGCCAATCAGCACCGCGACGTGTTCGCGGAAGCTGTTGCCCTCGCGGAACACCATGAAGCGGGCGTCCTCGGCGTGCTCCAGGGGCACCGGACCGTCGCTCACGTGGGTGACCTCGACGCCCTCGTCCGCGGCCAGCGCCTCGACCTGCACCGTGGTCGCGGAGAGGATGTGTCCGCGGGCGAGCTCGCCGCCCCGCGTTCCGTTCATGGCGACGCCCACGATCGCGGGCAGCAGCCCCCCCAACCGGGCCAGGGCCAGCCCGCTGACCTCCGGCGTGGTGGCCGGCCGGGGATCGTGGTCCGGCGCGCTGAACCGTCCCGCTTCCGTGCACAGCCGGAGAATCTGCTCGGGCTGCGTGGCCCCGTTCAGCCTGAGGCTCACGTCGCGGGGAGCGTCGCCGTTGGCGAGACCCATCGCCTCCGCCCGGTGGTGCGTCACCACGAGGCGCGGCGCAGCATCGAACCCGCGCAGGGTTTCGAGCGTCCGAGGATTCAGCGTTTCCACCGTCGCGAGCAGGACGCCCGGCCCGTCCGCGGGGTCGGACGATCCGCTGACATAGAGGGGCCGCCCCTGTCGAAGGTCGAACAACCCGCGTTCCGCGTCGTACATGCTTCGAACCTCTGTCTCGCACCCGCGCCCCCGGGAGCGGCGCCCCCCGAGTGACGATGGAGAACCCGGCGCCGCCGCTCGTGTCCGAAGACGCCGCCTGGCGACTGCTGCGCGCGGTACCCCGCGACCACCGCGCAACGGGCCGCAACGTCCAGGACCATCATAATCCAAGCGGGGAGGTCTGGCTGCACGTGGATCCCGACGGCGCCTGGCGAACCACCGTCCCGCCGAGCGATGCGGCGCGGGACCTCCTCGACCTCTACCTGCCGCTGCAGCTCGACCCTCGACTGGTTATCGGCCAAATCGGCCAGAGCCTGGACGGCCGCATCGCGACCGAGCAGGGGCATTCGCACTACATCACCGGCCCCGCCGACATCCGCCGCCTGCACCGGCTTCGGGCCCTCGTCGACGCCGTCGTCGTCGGCGCCGGCACCGTCGCGGCCGACGACCCCCGCCTCACGGTGCGAGAGGTGGAAGGCGACAACCCCGTCCGCGTCGTCCTCGACCCGAACGGGCGCCTCGGCCGCGATCGGGCGGTGTTCCGCGACGGTGCGGCGCGCACCGTGGTGGTTCGCCGCGCTCCGGCCGGCGGCCCCGGCGGCTGGTCGAATCCGGACCTCCTGGAGCTGCCCGCCGACCCGGCGTCGGCCGACGGCCGCCTGGCCCCGTCCGCGATCGTCGCGGACCTGCGCGCCGAGGGCCTGTCACGGATTCTCGTCGAGGGCGGCGGCGTGACCATCTCCCGCTTCCTCGACGCCGGCGTGCTGACCCGCCTGCACGTCGCCGTCGCGCCGCTGCTGATCGGATCGGGCCGCCCCGCCTTCACCCTGCCGCCCGTCCCGTCCCTCGACCGCGCCCTTCGCCCGCCGTGCCGGCGGTTCCCGCTCGGCGACGACCTGCTCTTCGACCTGGACCTGCGCTGACTCGCCGGTCTCCCTCGCGTCGGAACGCGTGAGCGCGGTCGCCAAGCGGTTCGACTCGATCTGACGCCGGCTCGCGCGCCGCCCATCCTGTGGCTGCCTTGCCGCCCTTGGCCTTGCCGCCGCCGTCGACTCGATCTGAGCCGGCTCGCGCACCGCCCGTCGTGAACCGGATGAGGGGTCACCGCGCGGCTCGACCCCGATCCGCCGCCGATCCGGCCCGGGCGCGCCCGCGTCGAAGGCCGAAGACCAGGAACAGGGCGCCGGGCAGGCTGCCGGCCAGCACCAGGAGCCCGTAGGCGACGGACACGACGACGCCGTCGGCCGCCGTCAACCCCACCGCGCCCCAGAGCACCGCCGCCGCCCCCTCGCGCAAGCCCCATCCCGCCACCGTGACCGGGATCAACATCGACATCAGGACCGGGGCCACGAGGGGCAGCAGGACCGGCAGCGGCGTCTCCACGCCCACCGCTCTCGCGGCCAGGAAATAGGTCGCCAGGTATGTCGCCACGACCACCATGGCGCTCGCGAGCTGCGCCACGAACGCGCCCGGCGTCAGGTGGGCGGCCCCGACCTCGGCCAGGATGGGCCCGAACAGCGACCACTCGGACGACTGGCGGCGCATCCAGACGACCAGCGCGACGACGAGCCCCCCCGCCAGCAGTCCGGCCGCGAGCATGACCGGCCGGGACCCCGGAGCCACGGTGACGGGCAGGAAGAGCAGCGAGACACCGGCCGCGGTGGTCATGACCACCTGAGCCGACAGGCGCTCGAACACCACCGCCCGCACCGCCGGTCCCCCCGGCGCCTGCGCCCGAATCTGAGACCTCGCCTGGCGCCAGGCCCGCGCCACGTCGCCGAGGACGCCGCCGGGCAGGACCTGGTTGAGGAAGATCGACAGGTAGTACTCGCGCCACGCGACCGGCCACGGAAGGCCGACGCCGAGCCGGCGGGCGGTGAAGCTCCACCGCCACGCGAGCACCGCCACCTGCAACCCGGAGAGGGCGAGCGCGGCCAGCACCCAGGCCGGCCGCATGGACGCCAGCCGCGACGCCACCGCGCCGGCATCGAGCCAGACGGCGAGACCGGCCAACAGCCCCAGGCTTACCGCCGCCCGCAGGAGGAGGGGAAGGCGCCCCGGCTCGCGCCGCGGCAGTTCGGCCGCCAGCCCGCCGCGCCCGCTCATTCGGCGCCACCCGGCCCCGCGAGGCATCGTCCGATGACGTCGCAGCGGCGTTCGTCGGCGTCGCGCCGGTTCATTCTGCGCCACCCGGCAGCGCGAGCAGATCGTGGTGCCCGACCGTCACCCGGCACGCCCCGCGGGCGAGGGCGGCCCGGCGGCGCTCCCGCCACGCGGCGATCCGATCCGCCGCGTCGGGGCGCAGCTCGGTGGCCGCCTCCGCCCACCCCCCGACGAGCCGGTCGGTCAGCCGGCGGTCGGCCGCATCGAGCCGCCACGCGCTGCCGGCGAGCCGGGTGCGGTACCCGGCCTCGTGAAAGAGGCGCGCCGCAAGAGGGGCGGCGGCGGGCCCCAGAGCCGGTCCGAACCCCTTGTCACCCCGCTGGTGCCGGTTGACGGCGTCCTGCACCAGACCGTCGTCCGGATCGCCGTCCCCCCGCCATCCCCCCGCCGATTCCCGCATCCACTGCACCTCGCCGTCGTAGGTCAGCGCGAAGTACGCGCCGCACGCGGTGTCCACGCACCGGCGAACCAGCCCCGCGAGCCATGACTCCGAGACCAGATCCAGCAGGGCCGAAGCGGTCACGAGATCAGCCCCCTCGACCGCCGCGAGCCCATCCGCCGCGAGGTCGCCGACCACCGCGTGGACCGCATCGACCTCCGGCGGCGTTTCGAAACGCCGCAACCGGTCCACGTGCCGCGGATCGTGATCGACCAGCGTCCACCGCTGCCCCGGCGGCAGCCGCGGAGCGAGGTACCGCAGATTGGCGCCGGTACCGCTGCCGAGATCCACCACCTGGCTCCAGCCCTGCCGCCGCCACGCCGCGCGCAGCCGCCCCGGCAACGTCCCGGCCCGCGCACGCCGATCCGCCGGCTCGCGCAACGCCAGCCAGTCGCCGTCGAACGTCTCCATGCAGCCGCTCCCGCAGCATCCAGGCCCACGCACGCCGATCCAGTGGCGCGCGCAGCGCCAGCCAGTCGCCGTCGACGTCTCGAGGCAACGGGTCCGGCAGCGTCCAGGCCGGGGCGCGCCGATCCAGTGGCGCGCGCAGCGCCAGTCGGTCGGCATCGCCGTCTCCAGGCGGCCGCTCCAGACAGCGTCCAGGCGTCCTGGCCCGCACACGCGATCCGCCGGCTCGCGCATGCGGCCCGCGTCAACCGGCCCCATCGGGCGTCAGCGCCACCACCGCCGCCGCGAACCGGCGGGCCGCCTCCGGCCAGTCCGGCAGGGCCCGCGCATGCCGGCGGGCCGCCGACGCGAGCACCCCTCGGCGCGCCACACCGTCCGGTTCGACGAGGAGGCGGTGCAGGGCGTCGGCCAGCGCCGTGTCGTCGCCGGGCGTCACGAGCACGCCCGCATCGGCCGGCACGGTGTGGGGAATCGCCCCCCCGGTGGTGCTGACCACCGCAAGGCCCCGCGCCAGCGCGTCGGCCAGCGCCATGCCGTAGCCCTCGTAGTACGACGGCAGCACGAACAACGAGGCCCGATGATACAGGCGGTCGAGCTCGGCCGGGGGGCACTCGCCGGCGAACCGGAGACGGTCTGCGAGGCCCGCCTCGCGCGCGAACGCGGTGACCCCGGCCGCGTAGTCCGGGTCCCGTTCGAGACTGCCGGCACAGACACAGCGCCACGGCAGCGCCGTGATCCGGGCCAGGGCCGCCGCCAGCAGCCGCTGGCCCTTGCGCGGGGTCACCGAACCCACCGACAGCAGGAGCGGGGGATCGCCCGGTGCGGGACCGTCCGCGAGCGGCGCCGGGTCGGTGCCGGGACGGACGGCCCGCACCCGCGCCGGAGCCACGCCGTAATCCTCGAGCCGCCGGGCGGTGAACTCGCTCGTGACGAGCACGCCGGCGCAGGCCGACAACGCGTCCCGCTCGAGCACCGCGAACCGCGCCTGACGGGTCGCGTCCAGTCCCGTCTCGTCGGCGAGGGGATGGTGCACCAGGGCCAGCACGCGCAGGCGCTCGCGCTCCTCGTGAATCGGAGCCGGCACCCCCCCGAGGGCCAGCCCGTCGATGAGCACCCGGGCGCGGTCGGGGAGTTCGGCCAACACCGCCGCCATCCGCGCGCGCGCACCGGCGTCGGCGGCGGGGAACCCGCCGGACACGCAGTGCACGTCGACCCGCCAGCCCAGGCCCCGCAGCCCCTCGACCATCCGGCGGTCGTAGATGTAGCCACCGGTCTGCTGGTCGATGGGGCCGGGAACGACGACGTGCAGTCGCGCCTCGCTCACACGGGACCCTCGTAGCTGCCCCACGCGACGTGCGACTCGCGCAGGGTGACGCAGATAGCGGCCAGACCGCGAGCGCCCTCCCCGAGACCGCCCTCCCGCGCGGCCTCCGCGAGCCGGTCGAAGATGTGCCGGGCGAGGAACTCGGTCGACGTGTTTCGGCCCGCGAACGCGGGCTCCTCGTCCAGGTTGCGGTAGTTCAGCGCCGCGAGGACCTCGCCGAGGCGCCGGCTCGCCAACCCGATGTCCACCACCAGACCGTCGTCGTCCAGATTGGCGCGGCGGAAGGTGGCGTCGACGACGTAGGTGGCTCCGTGCAGGCGCTGGGCGGGGCCGAAGACCTCGCCCTCGAAGCTGTGGGCGATCATGAAGTGGTCGCGAACGTTGAGGCTGTACATGGTTCCCGTATCAGAAGGGATCAATAGCGGATGCGATGGCAGAGCGTGTTCCCCGGGGCGCCGCTCACGCGAGCCATCACCGCCGGCAGCTCCTCGAACCGGTCCTCGCCCGAAATCAGGACATCGAGGCGCGGGTCGGCGAGCAGTGACAGGGCCAGGGCGAGCCGGCGCGCGTGGTCCCACCGCGGCGTGCGGGCCGGGGGAAGGCGTCCGACCTGACTGCTCCGTACCGTCAGCCGCCGGGCGTGAAAATCCTCGCCCAGCGGCAGCGGCACCCGTCGGTCTCCGTACCAGCTCGCCTCGACGATGGTCCCCTCCACCCCCGCCAGAGCGAGGGCCGCGGCCAGTCCGTCGGGATGGCCGCTGGCGTGGATGACGAGATCGGCGCCGCCCTGCATCGGCGCCGCCGGCAGGAACGGGATCTCCAGGGCCTCGGCGACCGGGGCGCGCGCGGGGTTCGGATCGACGAGGGTCAGCTCGGCCCCGGGCAGATCCCGGCAGAGCCAGGCGCAGAGCAGCCCCACCACTCCCCCGCCCACGACGACGATGCGGTCGCCGACCACCGGGCGAGCGTCCCACAGCACGTTCACCGCGGTCTCCAGGTTGGCGGCGAGCACGGCGCGGCCCGCCGGCACGCCGTCCGGCACGCGCGTGACGGCACTCCGCGGGACCGTGTAGCGGTCCTGGTGGGGATAGAGGCAGAAGACCACCTGTCCGGCGAGGTCGTCCGGACCCTCGACGACCCGGCCGACGCTGCTGTAGCCGTACTTCACGGGACCGGGGAACTCTCCCTCCTGGAACGGCGCCCGCATCGCCTGATGCTGTGACGACGGCACCCCGCCGCGGTACACCAGCGCCTCGGTGCCGCGGCTGATGCCCGAGTAGAGTGTGCGGATCGACACGTCGTGGTCCCCGCGCGGGGGCAGGCGGGCCTCCACGATGGCGCTCCGGCCGGGCGCCTCGATCCAGAACTGACGTGCGGTGATCGGCTCCGCCATCACGAGTCCAAGCGCCCGACACCTTATCAGACCGTGCCGGCCACGCCCCCATCCAGCACCGTTCCTCGATGAGACGACGAACACGGAGCGGTCCTGATCCGGCACGGACCGCCCCGTGCGTCCGTGTTCAACGGCGTTCTGAGGGGGCGTAGTATCATGGGAATCATGGTGGCCATCGACGAACGCGCCGACAGCGTGGCGAGCCGGGCGGAACGCGCCGCCGCTCAGTCGGAACGCGCCGCCGACCGGGCTGACACGCGAGCCCGGGACGCCGACCGGATCAGTCGATGGATCGTCGGGCTGATGATCGCGTTGTTCCTGGCGCTGTTGCTTCAGGGGTTCGAGACGCGGCTCGCGCTCGGCAGCTTGCGGACCGAGCTGCAAGACGCCACACTGGATCGTGCCGCGATCCGGACCGAGATCGGCGCCCTACGGACCGAGCTGCAAGGTGAGATCGGTGCCCTGCGGACCGAGCTGCAAGATGAGATCGGTGCCCTGCGGACCGAGCTGACCGAGTCGCAAGCCGAGATCATCGCCGTGGTGAGCGATGTCGCCACCGAGCTGACGCGGTCGGATTCGCCGATTGACCGCCCGGCACTTCCATCGCGGTGACCGCTGACGACGGCGCGGTGCCGTCCGCCGCGTCAAGCAAGGCCGGCCGGCCCGTCCACAGGCGCGTAACAGCGGAGCTGGCTCTTGGCTTGGTGCCGCTGCTGCTCGTCGCCGGCGCCACCGCCCGGCGGCTGGAGCTGCCACGCGACTACCTGCTGACCGCGGCGGCCGCCTACGGCCTCTTCGCCGCGGCCGTCCAGTGCCTCCTGCCCCCGCAACCCTGGTCCGGACTGGGCGCGGCCAACCGGGTCACGGTCGGCCGCGCCGCCCTGGTCCTCTCGCTGGCGGCGCTCGTGCCGCACGCCGGCAGCCTCTCGAACGCCAGCCTCTGGTGGATCATCGGCATGGCCACCGCCGCCCTGTGCCTCGACGGCGTCGACGGGGCGGTGGCGCGGCGCACCGGCACCAGCACCGCCTTCGGCGCCCGATTCGACATGGAGCTCGACTCGGTGCTCATGCTGGTGCTGGCCGCGCTGGTGTGGCGGGCGGGGCGAATCGACGCCTGGATTCTGCTGCTCGGAGCGCCGCGCTACGTGTTCATCGCGGCCGGCCGGCTGCTGCCCTGGCTGCGGGCCCCGCTGCCGCAACGCCTGCGCCGCAAGGCGGGATGCGTCGCCCAGGGCGTCGCCCTCGTCGTCGGTCTCGCCCCGAGCGTCCCCGCCGGGCTCGCCGCCGCCGTCGCGGTCGTCACCCTGGTCCTGCTGGTCGGTTCGTTCGCGGTGGACGTCCGCTGGCTGTTCGCGCACAGACAGCAGGGACGATGAACTGCTCGCCGGAACTGATTCTCGACTACCTCGACCGAGCCCGCATTCGATGCACGTACGAAGCTGTCGCCGGGGTCAGGGCGTCCCCGTGCGCTCGGTGGGACTACACCTGGGCGACAAGCAGCCGTACGCCTCGTGGGTCGTCAATGGCCGAACCGGCGAACCGACCGGCTACGCCGCACACGAACGACATCCAGAGCTGAAGCGCACGGAGGTCATCGTCACCACCGAAGACGAACTCCGCCGGCGCATGCGAAGAAACACCCTCGACTGAGCGTCCTATTGTTCGTCGAGGCGTCGCCAGCGCAGCGTCCCGTAGTTGACGAACGGCCCTCCGTCGACGGACATGCGCATGCGGACGTCGTAGTGGAAGGGCGACAGCATGAACGTGCGGCCTGCCAGCCGGACCCCGCTCCCCCCGCGCTCGATCGGCGCCGCCTCCCAGTGGTGCGAGAAGTAGCCGCCGGGGTCGCCCCCGAGCCGGCCGACCTTGAGGAGCTGCCAGCCGCGGCTGTCCTCCTCGAGCCGCACCAGGTACCGGATGCGCCGGTCGTACACGAGGATGGACTCGACCGTCACGTCGCCGTCGAAGGTGGACGCCTCGATGGTGCTGGCGTAAGTACACCCCTCCACGTGGGTCACGGTCTCCATCCCCACGAACTCGCTCGACTCGGCGAGGGGGGAATCGGGCAGCACGCCCTCCACCTCCCAGCGCCCGACGAAGTAGTGCGGATCGAACGGGGCGGGATCGTCGCCCTCGGCATCGCCCTCGACCCCGAGCGTCGGACGCCGCAGGGCGTTGAGCCGGGCGATGAGATCGAGCTCCTGCTCGGTCAGGCACTGGCCGGCCACCGCGGTCTCCCCCGGCTGGAGCTTGACGATGGGCTCGGCCTCCAGTTGGGCGGGCGTTTGCGCCGTCGCCATCGCCGCGACGGCCAGAAGCAGGCCCGCCGATAGGACCGCGTTCCGCATGATGTCTCCTGTCGCCCCGCCGGGATCGGCGCGGATCGGGAAAGCCCGTGGCGAGAGCCCTGCGGCCTCACCACGGGCTGATGGCGCATGGAACGGAGCCGCGACCGCCCCCGTTCCGCCCGACACGACTCGCCTAGTCGTCGTCGGCCGGGATCTCGTCAGCCAGCGTGTACCTCACGTTGGTCAGGTACATGTCGTCCCAGCTCTGCTCCGACCAGTAGACCTCCTTGTGCGGAGCCGGGTTGCGCCGGTTGTTGCGCGAGTTGTCGTAGCGGGCGATCGACTTCACGGTGCTGCCCGCGGGGACCCGGATCGGCTCGGCCAGCTCGTACTCGAACTGCCAGTCGAAATCGTAGTTGGGAACCCGCAGCAGAATCTCCTCGCGGCCGTCGGGATACGTCACGACCCAGGTGAAGTCCTTGCCGCGGACATGGGCGTGAACGAACATCGACTGGATGACGGCGTCGTTCTGGAAGCCCCCGATACCCGTCACCGTCCAGTTCCCGTCGTTGGGGGGAATCGGCGCGAGCAGCGGGTTCAGCCCCTGTCCCACCTGACGGGAGGCGGCCCTGGCGCGGCGCTCCTCGGGCGTCAGCGGCGGCGGCGCGACCAACTGCTCGTTCTCGGAAGTGGTCTCGTTGAGGCTGAGGCTGCGGACCCGCTGCGACCGCTCGTCGGTGGCCAGCCACGCCCCGATCGAGGGCCGCGACGTCTCGGGCTTGCCGGTGGCCTGATAGTGCAGGTTCCAGATGATGTAGTCGAAGAGGTCGCCGCGGATCTCCCGCACCTGGCCGGGCCGGGCCACGTCGGCGCCGACGCCGGGAATGTAGGGACCGAAGCCGGCGCGCTGGGCGGCGGCTTCTTCCCGCTGCTCGGGGCTGAGCTCGCGGCGCTGGGCGCGGCCGTCCGCCGTCAGTCTCGCCACTTCCTCGGGGTCGAGGTTCGGGTCCCGCACCGGCACGTAGTCGACCTCGGGACCGCCGGCCCACGCCGCCCCCCGGCCGAGCACCATGCCCGCCGGCATGTTGACGAGTCCGGTGGTGATGTGGTGCGTGGCCGCGTAGTTGCCGGGCCGCACCTGGGTCGCCGACACCGTCATCACGTCGTCGAACGGCAGCGGAGTGTAGAGGTTGAAGTTGGGCGTCTCCCCCTCGGCGTCGATCTCCCACGCGATGGGAAACTCGATGACGTAGTCGGGCTCCCGCCCTTCCGGATGGCTCCAGCCCGCGGCCGAGAAGCGGGGAGCTTCAGGAGCCGGCCCGGGGCCCTCGGGGGCTCCGCCGTCCGCCCACGCGACGATGGCGTCGATCTGCTCGTCGCTCAGGCTGGTGTCGTTGGCGAACCGGCCGAACCGGGGGTCGGCGAACCACGGCGGCATCTCGCGAGCCTCGACCTTCGCCTTGATCGCGCGCGCCCACGGCCGCGCGTCCCGGTACGACAGCAGCGACATCGGCGCCACCTGGTTCGGCCGGTGACAGCTCGCGCAGTTGTCGAGCAGAATGGGGCCGACGTGCTCGTTGTAGGTCGGTACCTCCTGGGCCGCCGCGGCCGCGCCGGCCAGCGACAGCGCGACGACGCCCGCCGCCACGATGATTGATCGCATGATGGATGTCTCCTGTTTCACGGATTGGCTAACGGACCGCGGGCGCGACCGGCGGGGCCGACCCCCCGAGGAACAGCCGGTCGCCGTTGGCGAGCAGGAAGTTCCTGCCCACGCCCTTGGGCGTACCGTCCTTGGCGTAGTAGCCCTCGACGGTCAGCTCGATGCCGATCTCAAGGGTGTTCTTGGTGACGCCGTTGCGGATGAGCTCGTTGGGGCTCCCCCCCTCGATCATCCACCGCACCGGCTCCCCCTCCTCGTTCGCGACGTCCATGTGGAACCACGAGTGCGGGTTGATCATCTCCCACCGGACGAGCTTGCCGGTGAGGGTCAGCGGCCTCTCGATGTCGAACTCGGCCGAGAAGGCGTGATGGGTCGACACCGGCGCGGCCGCGAGCAGCACTCCGGCGCCGACGACGACACAAGCGAGCTTCGTGCGCATGGTTCCCTCCTGAACCTGGTCGGTCACCGACCGGCATCCTCGGGCTGCTTGCGGAGATGCCCGTAGATCAGATCTTCCACGAACTCGACGCACCGGAACTCGAGGATGCGCGCGTTCTCTTCCACGCGGCGGTACAACGGCATCCGTATCGTCCACGGCCGCGTGAAGACGTTCGGATCCTCCATGGTGGCCTCGTACCAGAGGGTGTCGGGGCTCCGCGGCGTGATGCGCTCCACCACCCGCATCGCCTCGCTGTGGTGGTTCCCGGACTGGTCGAACCACGTCTGACCGTAGAACCCGGTCGTCTCGATGACGAGGGTGTCGCCTTCCCAGCGCCCGTTCGACCACCCCATCCAACTGTCGGCGGGGGCGTCCATCTGGTCCTCCATGTACACCGTGCGCACCGCGCCGGCGAACTCGAAGAGCATCATGATGTGGGCCCGGCTCTGGATGATCTGGAAAGGGAACGGCATGTACATGCCGCGGGGCACGCCCGGGAGGTAGCACTTGATGGCGGGATCGCGCTCGAGCCGGTTGGCCCGGTTCTCGTCGCGCTGCGCCAGCGCTTCCGGCGTGTACGGGATCGCGTCGCCGTCGGCGATGACCCCGAGGCCGCCCGGCACCGCCGACAGCGCCCCCAGCTCGCGCACCACGCTCGGGCCCGCCGAATGCGGCTCGACGTCCCAGTGGGCGGCGTTCATCGCCTGCCAGATCCCGTTGAGATCGGGGCGGCCGTCCGGCGTCCGCGGGGCCCGGTACTCCGCGGTCTGGCCCGCCGCGGGAGGCGCGGCTGCGGCCAGCACCGCCGCCAACGTCATCGTCGCTGCGAGAGTGCGTATCGCCATGTCACCTGTCTCTGCCGGACTCTTCGGCCTGCTCCGCCGCCTCGGCCGCGAGCCGCTCTTCCAGACGGGCGCCGACCAGCGTGTTGTAGAGCCCGTAGTTGCCCTCGTGGCAGGCGAACTCGAACAGCGGCCCCCGGGTCCTCTGCATCAGGTTGACGGCCGTCCACGGACGGTCCCAGGTCCCCGGATCGTCCACGGTGAACCGATACTCGATGACGTCGTCAGACACGCGAGTGAGACGCTCGGTCACCTTCATTCGGTCGCCGGACCCCTGGAACGGGTTCTTGCCGTTGAAGTTGGTGGTCTCCACGACGAGGGTGTCGCCGTCCCAACGCCCCCGCGACAGGCCAATCCACTGCTGCAGCCCGGCCGGGGGCGCCGCCGCATCGCCGAGCGGGATGATGCGCGCGTCGTGGATCATCTCGGACAGGATCATGACGTGGTCGGCCGCCTGCACGATGTGATAGTTGGCGTTGTAGCCGGCGGGCATCATCGGAGGACCGACCCCGCGCATCATGATGCACCGGTCGTCGAGCTGGTTGGCCTCGGCCGAATCCCACCGCCCCCCGAGCCGGGCCTGAGCCTCGGTCCGCGCCGCCGCCGTGCGCTCTCCCTCGGCGTTGACCGGCGGCAGCCGGCCGTCCGGCGGATCGACGATCATGGACGTACGGAGGTTCTGCGCCCGCGCCGCCTGGCTGCGGTCGAGCCCGAACTGGGTGAAGTCGTAGTGGACGTCGGGAATGGTGCCGGGCTCGGTCTGCGCGCTCTCCCGCGCGGCGCGGCCCCCCTCGATCGCGGCCAGCTCCTCGGGGGTGTAGAACTCGGCCGTCACCCCCTCCCGCCGCTCCAGCGGCGTGTAGGTCTGGTTCGACCAGAACCCCTCCAGATCGGGATCGCCATACGGCGTGCGGGGCGCCTCGTACGGCGCGTCCGCGCCACTCGACGCGACCGGTTCCTGCGCGACGGCGGAACCTGCCGCCGCCAACGCGAGCCCGGCGAGGACGACCAGCCAGCCGCCGGCCAGGTTTCGACGAGGCATCTGAGCGCTCCTTCCTCCGCCGCGTGTCACCCGCACGCACTCCGGCGCGCAGATCGCGAAGCACGGCAATTATCACCCAACACGGCGCCGCTCGCGACACCAAAATGTGTGAGTTGACGAACCGCCCATCAGATACGGTCGGGCGTTCCCCGGTATAATGACTGACCACATGGATGAGACTTCCGGCGACGCGCCCCGAAACGACAAGGCGGCGCAGGCGACGGTTCCCGTTGCCGGCGACAGTGACCGCGCGACCACCGCGGACGGCGAGGCGCTGAACCTGGTCGTGCCCGCCGGCGCCTCCGTCACCGGCGGGACCGTGCTGGCATCGCTGCGCAACTGGAACCGACGCCGGCGGTCGAAGAAGCAGGGCGGCGACACCCCGTCCGCCGCCGATGCCCTCGACGCCGGGCAGCCGGCGTCGCGCGCCACGATCCCGTCGGCCGAAGACGCCACCGAGACGGCCGAGCCCGGAGCCGAGGCCGGTCCCAACGCGTCGCCGGTGGGCAACGAACCTGACCTCGAAGCGGAGCCCTCCGCCCCGCAAGGTCCCGACGCGCTCCCGACGACCGCCGGCGCGGAGGCCCTGCCGGCGCAGGAGGCCGAAGACGATCCTGTCCGGATGCCCGGACCGCCCGCTGACGGGCCGTCTCCGGAGAGCCTTCCCACCGCGCCCGCGAACCGCGATCTCATCGCCGAGCGCCGCGCCGCAGCCCGGCGGGGCGGCGGACAGGACCGGATCGATGCCCAGCACGCCCGCGGCAAGCTGACCGCCCGCGAGCGCATCAGGCGCATGCTGGACGCCGACTCGTTCGAGGAACTGGCGCCCTACGTCGAGCATCGCCACGCCGGCTTCGGGCTCGAGAAGAACCGCCACGCGGGCGACGGGGTCGTCACCGGGTTCGGCCTCGTCGACGGCCGACGCGTCGCCATCTTCGCACAGGACTTCACGGTGCTCGGCGGCTCGTTCTCGGAGGCCCAGGCAACGAAGGTGGGACGCCTGATTGAGGCGGCCACGAACAGCGGACTGCCCATCGTCGCCCTCCTCGACTCGGTCGGCGCCCGCATCCAGGAGGGCGTGTGGAGCCTGGCCGGGTTCGGCGACCTCTTCTGGCGCAACACCCAGGCGAGCGGAGTGGTGCCGCAGATCAGCCTGATGCTGGGGCCCTGCGCGGGCGGCGCCGTCTACTCGCCGGGGCTGACCGACTTCGTGGTGATGACCCGCGGCAACAGCTTCATGTTCATCACCGGGCCCGACGTCATCCAGACCGTCACCGGCGAGGAAGTCGATGTCGAGACCCTCGGCGGCGCCACCACCCACGCGGCGGGCTCGGGGGTCGCGCACTTCGTGACCGACGACGAGAACGGCGCGTTCGCGCTGACCCGACGGCTGCTGGGCTACCTGCCGTCCAACAACGTCGACGATCCGCCGGTCCTGTCGCCGGACGACGCGCTGACCCCGGACACGGCGGCCCTCGACGGGCTCATTCCCGAGTCGGCCGAGCTGTCCTACGACGTCCGCGACGCCATCGACCTCATCGCGGACCGCGGCTCGTTCCTCGAGGTGCAAGCCGACTTCGCGCCGAACGCGGTCGTGGGGTTCGCCCGGCTCTCGGGCCGGGTGGTAGCGTTCGTGGCCAACCAGCCGGCGCACCTCGCGGGGGTCCTCGACATCGACGCCTCGGACAAGATCGCGCGGTTCATCCGCTTCTCCGACGCGTTCAACATCCCGATCGTGACGCTGGTCGACTGCCCCGGTTTCCTCCCCGGCAGCGGGCAGGAACGCCAGGGCATCATCCGCCACGGCGCCAAGATCGTGTACGCCTACTCGGAAGCGACCGTCCCCAAGGTCTCGGTCGTACTGCGCAAGGCCTACGGCGGCGCCTACATCGTGATGAGCAGCAAGATGATCCGTACCGACGTGTGCCTCGCCTGGCCGTCGGCCGAGATCGCGGTGATGGGTCCGAAGGGAGCCGTCAACATCTTGTACGCCCGGCAGCTCGCGGCCCTCGACCCGGCCGAACGGGAGGCCGAGCGGACCCGGCTCGAGGGTTCGTTCCAGGAGAAGTTCAACTCGCCGTTCGTAGCGGCGGCGGCGGGGCACATCGACGACGTAATCTACCCGCGCGAGACCAGGGCCCGGCTGACAGCGGCGCTCGACTTCCTCAAGGACAAGCAGACCGCCACCGTGCCGAAGAAGCACGGGAACATCCCGCTGTAATGCTCTCCCAACTCGAGACGGTGCTGGAGATCTCGGCCGTCGGCACCGTCATCCTGTTCGCGGCGCTGGCCGGGCTGCTCGGCCTCATGTACCTGCTGACCGCGCAATGGCCGGTCCGCGCCGCGCAGTGGCTGCTCGAGACCGTCCCCGGCTCGGAACCGGCGACGTTCGGCCGGATCACCGACGCGGAGCGGGAGCGCCGCCTCCGCGCGGTGGCGATAGCGGTGGCGGCGGCCTGCGCGACCGTCGCGCGTGCGCCCAGCGTCCCCGACCAGACGCCGTCCCAATGGCGGCGCCTGCATCTCGCACGGCGTCTCGGGAGCCGGGTGGTGCGGACGAGGGCGCGGTCGTGAGCCGCTACCGGGTCACCGTCGACGGCCGGCGGTACTACGTGGACATCGACGACCCGCATGCGCGTCCGGTCACCGCGACTGTGTCCGGCACGACGTTCTCGGTCGAGGTGGAGCCGTCCGACAGCACCGACGCGCCGCTCGGCGACGCGCCGCCGCGCGCGGAGGGCATGCGGCAGGCGACCCCCGCCGAGTCGCCCGCCGCGACCGTCGCCTCCGGCGATGCCGACGGCATGAGCGCGCCGATTCCCGGCGTGGTCTCCTCGATCGCGGTCGCCGCCGGGCAGACCGTCGCGCGCGGCGACGAGCTGCTCACGCTCGAAGCCATGAAGATGATGAACGTCATCCGGTCGCCGCGGGACGGCCGGATAGACACCGTGCACGTGGCTCAGGGCAGCCGCGTCGCGCAGGGCGAGCCACTGGTGTCGTTCGAGCCCTGAGCCTCGCGCGGCCACGTTCCGGGCGCCGCCGCCGGCTCCGCATCGGCGCCCACCGGTCTTCATGTGATTCCTCTGATCCCTTCGATTTCCCCGGAAGCTCTGCTGATGTTCGCCATCGGCGGGCTCCTGATCTACCTCGCCATCGCAAAGGAGTACGAACCGACCCTGCTGCTGCCCATCGGCTTCGGCGTGCTGCTCGGCAACCTGCCCAACTCGCCGATGAACCAGCCCGAGGGGATGCTGCAACTGCTGATCGAGTTCGGCATCGACACCGAGCTCTTCCCTCTCTTCATCTTCATCGGCATCGGGGCGATGATGGACTTCCGCCCCCTGTTGTCGCAACCGGTGTTCGCGCTCCTCGGGGCGGCTGGCCAGCTCGGCATCTTCGCCACCCTCATTCTCGCCACCCTCTTCGATTTCCCCCTCAACCAGGCCGCCTCGATCGCGGTGATCGGGGCCATCGACGGCCCCACCAGCATCTACGTCTCGTCCCAACTGGCCCCGGAGCTGCTGGCCCCGATAGCGGTGACCGCGTACTCGTACATGAGCCTGGTGCCCATCATCCAGCCCCCGTTGATGCGGCTGTTCACCACACGAGCGGAGCGTCGCATCCGCATGGAGTACGCCCCGCGCCACGTCCCCCGCGGCGCCGTCATCGCCTTCCCCATCGTGGTGACCATCGGCATCGGCTTCCTCGTGCCGCCGTCGGCGCCGCTCGTGGCGACCCTGATGTTCGGCAACCTGCTGAAGGAGTCGGGCGTCGTCGCCCAGCTCGCGAGCACCGCGTCGAACGAGCTCGCCAACCTCTCGACGATCTTCCTGGGCCTCACCGTCGGCAGCCTCATGCAGGCCGAGACCTTCCTCCAGACCCAGACCCTGTTCATCCTCGGCCTGGGGCTCTTCGCGTTCGCCCTCGACACCATCGCGGGCATCCTGTTCGGCAAGGTGCTGTGCACGGCAAGCCGCGGCAAGGTCAACCCCCTCGTGGGCGCCGCCGGCATCAGCGCCTTCCCCATGAGCGGGCGGCTCGTGCAGCGCGTGGCCCAGGAAGAGGACTTCACCAACCACGTCCTCATGCACGCCATGGGCGCCAACACCGCCGGCCAGCTCGGCTCGGTCATCGCCGGCGGCGTCCTGCTGACGCTCTACACGATGTTCGGTTGACGGGCTCCGTCTCAGACCAACGCCACCGACGCCTGCTCGTCGAGCCCGCCGCGTCAGCCACGGCTGCGCTCCTCGGAGTCGGCGGGTTCGAGAGCTCCACCGGCCCGGTCTGTATCGACGGCCAACGCGCCGCAGACGACGATTGCGGGCCCGCAGAGCGCGTCGCGAGACCCGCGCGCGCAACGGGCCGACGGCGGCGCGGCGGCCGCAAGGCGTCGGCGCGAGGGGCGCAACGAGGACCCGCCCGGCCGGGGTCTTTCGGTGTAAGCTACAGCGACCGGAACGGTCAGAAAGGGGATCCTGCATGCGCCAGCACTCATCGGTGACGACGTTCGGCGCCGCCGCCCTCGCGGTGGTCGCGGCGACGGCCGCGCTCGAAGGCCAGTACAGCCTCACCGTCAACCGCGACCGGCTGATCAACGCCGAGAGAGAGCCGCAGAACTGGCTGCTCATGAACGGCGACTACACGTCGACCCGCTACTCGCGGCTCACCCAGATCGACCGCGACAACGTCGCCGATCTCCGCATGGTGTGGGCTCTCGCGCTCGGCGGCATGCAGGACACCGGGCGCAACGGCCCCGAGGCCGAGCTCAACCCGCTCGTCGACAACGGCTTCCTGTACACCAGCGACGGCTGGGGGACGGTGTACAAGATCGACGCCCGCAACCCCGACTACGGCCAGTTCGTGTGGATCGCCGACCCCGGCGTCGACCATGAGGGCAACACCTCGCGCACCCGCGGCATCGCCCTCTGGGAGGACCGGGTGCTCGCGAACCTGCCGGACGGCCGGGTCATCTCTATCGACCGCGACAACGGCGAGATCATGTGGGACGTGGAAATCGCGGGCACCAACGAGTTCGGCCGCCGCGAGCGCTTCCTGACCGCGCCGATCGTCGCGGAGGGCAAGGTCATCGTGCACAACGGCGCCGGCGACGGCGGCACTCGGGGCTGGGTGGCGGCCCTCGACGTCGACACCGGCCAGGAGCTGTGGCGCTGGTGGGTCGTGCCCGAGCCCGGCCAGCCCGGCAGCGAGACCTGGAAGGACGACCACAACGCGTGGAAGACCGGCGGCGGCGGCATCTGGCAGACCGGGTCCTACGACCCCGAGACGAGGCTCTACATCGTCGGCACCGGTAACCCGTTCCCCGGCTACGACGCCGAGTTCCGCCCCGGCGACAACCTCTACACCAACAGCGCCGTCGCCCTCGACATCGACACCGGCGAGCTCGCCTGGCACTTCCAGTACACCCCCAACGACTCGTGGGACTACGACGAGGTCGGGGTGCACATGCTCTACGACCTCGAGATCGACGGGCGCATGCGCAAGGTCGTCTCCCACTACGCGCGCAACGGGTTCTTCTACACCCTCGACCGCACCGACGGCAGCTTCATCCGCGGTGCGCAGTACGTCAACGACCTGAACTGGACGGCGGGGCTCGACCCGGTGACCGGCAAGCCCGTCGAGTACGACCCGAACCTCGACGTGCAGATCTACAACCCCGAGGCCCGCGCCATGCGCAGCGATCGCGACGAGATGAAGCGCGCGTGCCCGACTTGGCACGGCGGGGTCGCCCACCAGCCGATGGCCTACAACCCGGTGAAACACATCGCCTACGGCGTCGGCACCGAGGGCTGCTTCGAGCAGACCGGCGCGGCCATGGCCTCGGCCGGGCCCGAGGGCGACATCGACCCCCGGCGCAGCGAACGCCGGCAGTACGACAGCGACCTCTACTACGGGGCCCTGACCGCGTTCGACGCAGTGGGCCACGAGGTGCTCGGCAAGGCGGTGACCGAAATCGAGATCCGGTCGGGGGTGACGGCCACCGCCGGCGGCCTCGTGTTCACCGCCCTGCAGGACGGATGGCTCGTGGCCTACAACGACGAGACGCTCGAAGAACTGTGGCGCTTCAACCTGGGCACCCCCCTCAAGGGCGCGCCCGTCACCTACGCCATCGGGCCCACGCAGTACGTCGCGGTGCAGTCGAGCGGCCGACACCTGCACCCGGTGAAGTACGACAACCTCGAGAACTCGAGCTACCTGTTCGTGTTCGCGCTCGACCGGCGCTGACCGTCGACAGGCGCTCCCCGGACGGTCGGACCGTCCGGGGAGCGCACCCAGACGTTGATTTCCGCAGACCATCCGTCGCCCATGGACTCGCCTCAACTCCTTCGACTTCAGCGCATCGAAGTCGACAAGCTCTTCGGCATCTACGACCATCACATCGACCTCAATCTTGGCGACCGCGTGACGCTGCTCCATGGCCCCAACGGCGTGGGCAAGACGACCGTTCTGCGCATGATCGACGGCCTCTTGCGCTACAACTTCGCCCATTTACGCCGCGTTCCGTTTGCGCGACTGCGTCTCCGGTTCCAGGACGGCAGCGCTATCGAGCTCCTCACACACCATGGCGGACACCCCAGCCATGAGTCCGGCCAACTCTCGCTCACCAGGGGAGACGCTCCGCCACGCACCTCATCCGTGAGCCTGGGTTTGTCCGAAGCCGAGTCCGTGGCTGCCGGGGTTAAGTATCTGCAACCTCATGGCAGTGTCCCGGACGTCTGGATCGACGCACGGAACGGGGAAATCCTGTCCGCGGCGGACGTCCTTTCCGACTACGGCGGGTTGCCTCCCGGCCGCAAGAACCGCTCCACAGAAAAGATCGCCTGGCTCACCGGATTCCTCGAGAGCGCCAGCACTTATTTGATTGAGGCGCAGCGACTCGTAAGAACTCCCTGGGACCTCAAACCGCCTCGAGGGTTCCGATCTCGACGTTTTCCCCGTTCATTCTCCTTCACTTCACGGGTTGAGGAATGCAGCCTGCACTTCCAGAAGCGACTCAGCGACACTATGGCCCGCTATGGAAGAAAAGCCCAGACCCTGGATCAGACCTTTCCACAGCGCCTGATCTCCGCCACCGAAGAGCTGGCGCAGCCTGAACTCCAGACTCGCATGGCGACACTGGACAAAAAGACGGCAGAGCTCAAATCACTGGGGATTCTAGACGAGACACCTGCCCACCCGTTCGACTCGGACAGTCTCCGCGACATGGACCCTACCCAAACACGGGTCATGACGCTCTACGTGCAGGACAGCGAGCGCAAACTGGAGGCCCTGGAAGACTTGGCGAGACGTGTCGGTCTTCTTCTGAACCACGTGAACAAGAAGTTCCAGAACAAGCAACTCCGCCTTGACAGAGAAAAGGGTCTCATGGCGGAGATGGCGGCAGGTTCCGAGCTGCCCCTGTATGCGCTGTCCTCCGGCGAACAGCACGAACTCGTGCTCCACTACGATCTCCTCTTCCGAGTCCAGCCCAACACCGTCGTGCTGATCGATGAACCCGAGTTGTCGCTTCACGTGGCTTGGCAGAGGAGATTCCTCCCGGACCTCAAGCACATCATCGAGCTCTCCGGCTTCGATGCCGTCATCGCCACGCATTCGCCGTTCATCGTGGGCGACGACGACGCGCTGATGGCCGGCCTCGGCGAGCCGCAGTAATCCCGCATCACACGATGTTGCGCGGACACAAGTCTCCCGGCACGATCGTCGCGGAGATCAAGATGCGTCGCATGTTTCACGGCGGCGCCTTCCTGCTCGTCGAGGGGGCGGACGACGTTCGGTTCTGGGCTTCGAGGCGCCACGCAGGCTGCGAACTCCTCGATGGAGAGGGGAAGCCCAACGTCCTCGGCGCCATTCAGCGCGTTGACGCCGCCGGTGTCGCGGGCGCTCTCGGGCTCGTCGACGACGATGGCGACATGCTGACCGGCGCGCGCGTCGAGTCCGGCAACCTGCTCTACACGGACGCCCACGACCTGGAATGCCTGCTCTGCCGATCGTCCGCGCTCGACAAGGTGCTCGCCGAGTACGGCGATCCCGCGAAGATCCGTCGATTCGAAACGGCGCACGGCGACGTTCGCAACGCACTTCTCGAGCGGGCTCTGGTCTTCGGTCGGCTGCGGTTGGCGGCACGCCTCGCACGGCCGGCCGCCCGCCTGGACGTGAAGATACCGCGATTCCTGAAGCCGGACACCTGGGCGGTAGAGGCGAACGACAAAGCGCTGGTTCGCGCGTCCGTACCTGATTCACCAGACGATGCACGCGCGATCACGAGTCGTCTTGTGCAGCTCCCACTGGCCGATCCCTGGTACGTCGTCCGGGGGCACGACCTGATCGAGATCCTCGTGATCGGGCTCCGGCGCGTTCTCGGCGACCTCCCCGCGCAGACTGGAGCCAAACAGATCGCGAGCGTGCTTCGCGTCGGAATGACACCGGAGGACCTGCGGAGGACCCGGCTGTGGGCCGACGTTCACGAATGGCAGGCGGCGAATCACCCCTACACCGTGCTCGCGGACTGACTTGGCGCCCCTCACCGTTCGCTCAAACTCCACGCGCCACACCGGCCGCTCCCACGGGTACGGTGTGAACCGCACAGAACCACACGAACGGTGACGGCCTGGTCGACCGCCCACGGGCTGTCATTGCCAAGCGTGCGTCGCGACCCCGAACCCTTCGGCTCTTCGCCTGCGACAGCGCACGTCACCATCGACTGATTTGCGAGAAGCCGCGGCATCGCCCCCTCCCGCTGTGAATCCGTGACGGCGCAGCGCAGGCTGCCGATCTGCGCCGGGCCACCGTCTCCAGAGAACCAGATGGCGAGCGCGAACGTCACGTCGCGCCGCCGCTGACAGCGTCGTTCCTGTTCCTCGTCATTCGGTGCAGACTCCCAGAAGCGAGAGAGTCGATCCAGTCGAGGCTACGATGACTCGTTCGATGGCTACTGGAATCCGGAAAGGCGAGCGAAGTCGCCCCGCGCCCGTTCTCATGCTTCAGGGCACAGGTTCCGGCGTCGGCAAGTCGCTCCTGGCGGCGGCATTCTGTCGACTCGCCCGCCGTCGCGGCATCGCCGTGACCCCCTTCAAGGGGCAGAACATGTCCAACAACGCCGCGGTCACCGCCGACGGCGGCGAGATCGGTCGGGCGCAGGCCCTGCAGGCGCGGGCCGCGGGCCTCGACCCCACCGTCGACATGAACCCCGTCCTCCTGAAGCCACTCGCCGACACCCGTTCCGCGGTCGTCCGCCTGGGACACCACGACCCGGTGACGACCAATCTGCCCTGGCGCGCCCGCAAGCCCCGCCTCTGGCCGGTGGTGACCGGCGCCCTCACGCGGCTCCGCGACCGCTTCGACCTCGTGATCGCCGAAGGCGCGGGCAGTCCCGCCGAAACCAACCTGCGCGACTCCGACATCGTCAACATGGCGGTCGCGCGGTACGCGGACGCGAGCGTTCTCCTCATCGCCGATATCGACCGAGGCGGCGCCTTCGCTTCGCTCTACGGCACCTGGGCACTCCTCCCGCTCGCTGACCGCCGGCTCTTCCGCGGCTTCATCCTCAACCGCTTCCGCGGCGACCCGGCCCTCCTGGCTCCCGCACCCGAAACGCTCCGCGAACGCACGGGCGTCCCTGTACTGGGCGTCGTCCCGTGGATCCACCACAACCTCCCGGAGGAGGACGGCGGTCCCGCGCTCGCCTCCGGCCGCGACAGCACGCCAGCCCTGGCCGTTGTCGCCTACCCGCGCGCCTCCAACCTGGACGACCTCGACCCCCTGCGCCGCGAGCCCGGACTACGCCTCCGCTGGGTCCACCGTCCGCGCGACCTCGCCACTCTCGCCGCTCGGCCCGGACTCGCCGCCATCATCCTGCCGGGCACCCGCAACACCCTGGGCGACCTCCGCTGGATGCAACGCACCGGCATGGCCGACGCCGTCCGCGCCTTTGCGGCCGACGGGGTTCCCGTGGTCGGCCTCTGTGGCGGCTACCAGATCATGGGACGCCGCATCGCGGACCCCGCCGGAATCGAGGACGGAGGCGAGGAGGCGGGCCTGGGACTACTCGACGTGAGCACCGAGCTGGCTCCCGCCAAGGAAGTCCGGTGGACGCGCGCGCGCATCACCGAGACTCCGCAACCCTGGTTGAAGGACGAGGTCGGGCAGAGCGTCGTCGGCTACGAGATCCACCACGGGCGCACCCGGGCCGCGCCGGACGTGCGACCGTGGCTCGCTGACGGGCAGCGCGCTCTCGGCCACGCCCACGGCCGGCACTGGGGATGCTACCTGCACGGCACGTGCGAAAACGACCGCCTCCGCACGGCCTGGCTGCGCTCGCTTGGCCTCCCCGCCGGCGCCGCCCCGTGGCGCGGCGAGGTCGACCGAGAACTCGACCGCCTCGCCGACGTGGTCGAACGCTGCCTCGACGTCGACGCCGTCCTCGCAGGCGTCTCCGGGAAGCTGTAGTGGCGCACCCGACCGGCGCCGCTGGTCACGACGCCGGTAATCGCCGTCGCACCGCCGCTCGTGGTCCATTCCCCGCTCCGAAACGCCCGGGAGGAGACGCCAGCACTCAACCTGGTTCGCCCCGGCGCCGCAGGCCGTCAACGACGACTACAGGCCAGGGCGCCGGCCGGCACTGGTATACTTCAAGGCATCGAGAGTCTGGAGGTTACGCCATGTTGCGAGTGATCGTATTCCTTGCGTCGGTGTTGGGTCTTGTCAGCGGGCACCCTATTGACGCCCAGACCTGCGATCCTGCCGGAGATGTGCAGTTCGTCTGCGGCACGACCAATCCGGAAGATCTCTACGCGGTTCCGGGCGCCCCCTGGGTGATCGCATCAGGACGATACTCCGCTTCGGAAGGTCCCGTCTACGCGGTGAGCCTTCGTGACCACCGCGTGCAGGAGATCTTTCCCGCGGGAGCGTTGCCGCCAGAGCACGACCGCGACACCTATCGCGCCTGCCCCGGACCGAACGACGTTTTCCAGCCCCACGGACTGACCCTGCGGGAGGGCGGCGACGATGTGCACACTCTCTACGTCGTCGGTCATGGCGCGCGCGAGGCCATCGAGGTCTTTGCGCTGGACGTTGGCGGCGCCGTGCCCACCATGAAGTGGATCGGATGCATCCCGGCGCCGGAGGGCACCGCCCGCATCAACTCCATCACGGCGCTGCCGGACGGCCATCTTGGCGCGACGAACTTCGACCGCGAAGGTGGGGAGCTGTGGGAATGGCATTCCACGACGGGCTGGGTCGAAGTGCCCGGCAGCCAGATGCCCGGTCCCAACGGTCTCGTGTCCTCGGATGATGGACAGTGGTTCTACATCGGGGGCTGGAGCGATCGGGCGCTCGTGCGGCTGTCACGCGGCCAGAGTCCGGTGCGCGTCGACCGGATTCCGGTCGGCTTCAACGTCGACAATGTGCGCTGGGGCCCCGCCGGCCAGGTCATCGTGGCCGGCCACGTGACCCAATGTGAAGGCGTTGATCCCTGTGAGCTGTCGGCCGCTCGCGTGGCCGAGGTCGAACCGACGACCTTCGAGGTCCGGCAGTTGGTGGACTACAAGGGAAACGAGTTCTTCAGGCTCGGCACCGTGGCCATCGAGGCGAACGACGAGATCTGGATTGGTGGCATCAGAGGCAGTTACGGGATCGCCCGGTTCCCACGCTAGCAGCCCGTGGAAAAAGTCGGCAAATTCGGGCCGATCGGGTCGATCTGAGTGGTTGTAGTGTCGTAGACTTCACAGCATGGCGATGGGCAAGAGGCCGGCGGCTCGACCGGCGCCACCGATGTGGGTGACGGCAGAGGACCTTCCCAAGAGTGCGGGGCATCCCTTCTTCGAGCGGCTGAATCGGATTCTGGAGAAATCCAGGTTCGACGCTTTCGTGGAGGGGTTGTGTGCGGTCTTCTACGCGGAGCGAATGGGTCGTCCGAGTCTGCGACCCGGGCGGTATTTCCGGCTTCTGTTCATCGGGTATTTCGAGGGTCTGTCATCGGAGCGCGCGATTGCGTGGCGGGTCGCGGATTCGCTGAGCCTGCGGGCTTTCCTGGATCTGGACGTGACGGAGGCGACGCCGAACCACTCGACGCTGTCACGGACTCGGCGTCTGATCGACGTGGAGACGCACGCGGCGGTGTTCACGTGGGTGCTGGAGCGGTTGTCGGAAGCGGGTCTGGTGAAGGGGAAGACGATCGGGGTGGACGCGACGACGCTGGAAGCGAACGCGGCGATGCGGAGCATCGAGCGTCGGGATACGGGGGACTCGTACGACGCGTTCGTGCGGGGGCTGGCGGAGGCATCTGGCATTGCGACGCCGACGCGGGCGGAGTTGGCGCGTTTCGACCGTTCGCGGAAGGGCCGGAAGACGTCGAATGAAGAGTGGACGTCTCCGCAGGACCCGGACGCGAAGATCGCGAAGATGAAGGACGGTCGGACGCATCTGGCCCACAAGGCGGAGCACGGTGTCGACCTGGAGACGGGAGCGCTCCTGTCGGTGACGGTTCAGGACGCGTCGGAGGGTGATACGGCGACGCTGCCGGAGACGCTGACGAAGGCGGCGGAGCAGGTGGAGGCGGTTCAGCCTGACGGTGAGGGCGTCGAAGAGGTGGTGGCCGACAAGGGGTATCACAGCGACGCGACGCTGGTGGCGCTCGACGACCTTGGTGTACGCAGCTACATCGCGGAGCCGGCGCGTGGTCGGCGCGTCTGGCAGGACAAGAAGACGGGTGAGACGCCGCCGGAGAAGCGTGCTGCGCAGTCGGCGCTGTATGGGAATCGTCGGCGTATTCGCGGGGACCGGGGCCGTCGTCTCCAACGCTGCCGGGGGGAACTGGTGGAGCGGCCTTTCGCTCACCAGTATGAGACCGGGGGTCTGCGTCGGGTGTGGGTGCGCGGCCATGAGAATGTCCGCAAGCGGGTGCTGGTCCAGGCGGCGGGCTGCAACCTGGGTCTGTTGCTGCGCCGCCTGACGGGCGTCGGTACGCCCCGGAGCCTGCAGGGGCGGGCTCTTTCGGCGATTCTCGGGCTGATCGAACGCCTCATGGGCCTCTGGGGGCGTCTGAACGGCCTCTGGAGGGCCAAATGGGCTCCGGTCGCCCCCTGGGGCTCAGCCGCTCGTCCCCAAGCTGCTTGAACAGGCCCGCTCAGCGAACCGACTTCGTCCACGGGCTGCTAGGGTGACATTGGCAGCCAGACTGTCTCTTGTGTCGGTCGTCAGCTTCTTCGGATCGGGCTGCAAGATGTTCCGGGCGACCCTCCGCGCATATCGGCGTCCGCGACATTGCGAGGCCTCCTTCGCGCGGACATGACCCCCGGCGGACGTCCGACAGACCAGGCTGTGAGCGGACAGGCGGGCTTGGCAGACCGCGAATCGTCCCTATGCCGTACTCGCGCGGACTGACTACCCTCGCCGTCGGCGCGTAGCTCGCGAGACGCCCGGCGGGCGTGCACGGCGCTTCACGGGAACGTCGCCCGCAGCCGGTCCGCGATGTCACGCACCTGGCGAGCCGCATCATCGATCACGTCGTCCCGTTCGACCCCGGTCTTGAGCCGAATCGGAAGCCACAGGAAACCGCCGTCGTCGCCCTCCGCCTCGTCGAACAGATCGGTCGCCTGCCGGAGCTTTCCCTCGATGCCGGAATAGCTGCTGTTGGCGTTCTGCCGCCACCAGATCGGCGTGATGCCTGAGTCGCACCACGCGTAAAGATGAACGCCCAACCACGCCTGGAACTTCTCGTGCACGTTCAGATAGCGGCCCGCTTTGGTGTGGCCGTGAGCCGGTCGCACGCCCTTCGTATCGGCGATGCCATCGGCCACGAGACGACCAACGATCTCCTCGATCAGGTCGCTGTAATTGATCAGGCGCCACGGCACGTCGATATCGGTCAGCTCGGCCTCCCGCAGCGGCAGGAACTCGGCGGCGTTCATCTCATCGGTCAGTCCGCGGAGCTGACGGATGTCCTGCTGAAGATCCGAGCGTGCACCGGCGACAGCAGCCTGCTCCAGCGCTTCGAGAACGCATTGCCAGCTCGTGATCGCGAGAATGCGACGGTCAGCCCGCGCCCAAGTGATGGCGTCGAGGCTGGATTCCCCCTGGAGATTGACCGCGTTGCGGCGGCACTTCTCCTTGAGCGCACTCCATAGTCCGTGGATCCGCTCGTGGGGGGCAATGAAGATCAGCAGGGAAGGCGCTTCGCCAGGCAGCGCATCGAGATACGCGACGGGCTGAGCTTCCGTCAGACCGGCCCAGAACTTGTTCTCGACGAGCACGCGGACAACGCCATCGGTGTCGCGGATGGTCAGGTCCGGGGCGTTGTCGCCGTGCTGTTCTTCCGCCGCTATCCGCCCTGGCGTGAACGCCGGGATGCCTGTCCGGGCCACGAGGTTGACGAAGGCCTGGGCGGTATCCGACGAGGCGTTCAGGAGGTAGGCGAGTGCTTGCGTCGCGGCCGGCTCCGTGCCACTCGACGCGATTCGGGGAACGAGGTAACTGAGCAGACTCATGGCTGATACTCCCGTTCTCGACAACGGCCGCTCCCGTCAGCCAGCCGCTTCCAGGACTGTCGGATTCTGCACGGTGTGATCCGCCCGCAGCTATCCCAACAGCGACAGCAGGAAACCGGCGGCGACCGCGGAGCCGATGACCCCGGCCACGTTCGGGCCCATGGCGTGCATGAGGAGGTGGTTGTTGGGGTTGGACTCGAGACCCACGCGGTTGACGACGCGGGCCGCCATCGGCACCGCCGAGACCCCCGCGGCGCCGATCAGGGGGTTGACCTGCCCGCCGCTCAGACGGTGCATGGCCTTGCCCATGAGGACGCCGGTGGCGGTGCCCACCGCGAACGCGACGAGACCGATGGCGAGGATGCCGATGGTCTCGACGGTGAGGAAGGCGTCGGCGGCGAGCCGGGAGCCGACGGTCAGGCCGAGCAGGATGGTGACGATGTTGATGAGCTCGTTCTGCGCGGTCTGCGACAGCCGCTCGACCACGCCGGCCTCGCGCAGGAGGTTGCCGAACATGAGCATGCCGACGAGCGGCGAGGCCGCGGGCAGCAGCAGGACGACGAGCAGCAGGACCGTGAACGGAAAGAGGATGCGCTCGGTCGCCGACACCGGGCGCAGCTCGTCCATGGCCACGGCGCGTTCCTTCTCGGTGGTGAGGGCGCGCATGATCGGGGGCTGAATGATGGGCACCAGCGCCATGTACGAGTAGGCGGCGACGGCGATGGCCCCGAGCAGATCCGGGCTCAGCCGCGAGGCGAGGAAGATGGCGGTCGGGCCGTCGGCCCCGCCGATGATGCCGATGGCCGCGGCGTCCTGGAGGGAGAAGTCGATCGCCGGCACGGCCTCGCTCATGGCGAGCGCCCCGAGCAGGGTGAAGAAGATGCCGAACTGCGCCGCCGCCCCCAGCATCAGGGTCTTGGGGTTGGCGATCAGGGCGCCGAAGTCGGTCAGGGCGCCGACCCCCAGGAAGATCAGCAGCGGGAAAATGCCGGTCGACACGCCGACCGAATAGAAGTAGCCGAGAATGCCGTCGGGGCCGCCGATCTCGGCCACGGGAATGTTGCTCAGAATGGCGCCGAACCCGATCGGGATCAGCAGCAACGGCTCGAACCGGCGGGAGATGCCCAGGTAAATGAGGACCCCGCCGACCCCCATCATGGCGATCGGCCCGATCCCGCCGAAGTTCGCAACGCCGGTCGTTTCCCAGAGCCTCAGGAGAAGATCGGATTGCATGCGGCGCGTTCCGTGAGCCCAGGCGCGTCTAGGCGATGCAGAGCAGGGGGTCGCCCTTCCGGACCTGGCTGCCTTCCTGGACGGCGATCGAGGCAATGCGGCCCGCGCGGGGGGCGCTGACGTTGGTCTCCATCTTCATCGCTTCGAGCACGAGGACGACGTCGCCCACGGCGACCGCCTGCCCGGGCTGCACGCGGACTGCGCGCACCGTGCCCGACAGCGGCGACGGGAGGGCCTCGCCGGAAGCGGCCGGGGCGGGGTCGGAGGCCGGGGCGGCCGCAGGCGGGCGGGACGGCTGGATCGAATCGACCGCGCCCTCGGGACTGACCTCGACGTCGTAGGCGGTCCCGTTGACGGCGACCCGGTACCGGGCCGGGCCCGCGTCAGCCGCGGGGGCCGGAGGCGCGGCCGGCGCCGGTGCGGGCGCCTCTTCCCAGGGCGGCGGCTCGAACGCGGACGGGTCGTTCCGGTTCTTCAGGAACTTCAGCCCGACCTGAGCGAACAGCGCGTACGTCAGGACATCCTCCACCGGATCGTCGGCGCGCCCGAACCCTTCGCGGCTCGCCAGACCTTCCACCTCTTCCTTCAGCTTCTTCATCTCGGGGGCGAGCCGATCCGCAGGCCGACCGGTCACCGGCTCGTCGCCGTCGAGCACGCGCTTCTGCAGCTCGGCGTCGACCGGGGCGGGGGTGCGGCCGTACTCGCCGCGGAGAATACCCGCCGTCTCCCGGGTGATCGTCTTGTAGCGTTCGCCGGACAACACGTTGACAATCGACTGCGTCCCGACGATCTGGGACGTGGGCGTGACGAGGGGAATGAAGCCGAGCTCCTTGCGCACGCGCGGCATCTCTTCGAGGACATCGTCGAAACGGTCGGTGGCGTCCTGCTCCCGGAGCTGGTTCTCCATGTTGGTCAGCATGCCCCCGGGAACCTGCGCCGTCAGTATTCGCGCGTCGATGCCGCGCAGCGAGCCCTCGAACTTTGCGTACTTCTTGCGGACGGCGCGGAAGTAGGCCGCAATCTCTTCGAGCAGCCCGAGCTTCATGCCCGTGTCCCGATCCCCGCCCTCGAGGATGGCGACAACCGACTCCGTCGCCGAGTGGCCGTAGGTGTGGCTCATCGACGAGATCGCGGTGTCGGCCATGTCGACACCGGCCTCGACCGCCTTCACGATGGCCGCGGTGCTCATGCCGGTGGTGGCGTGAGAATGCAGCGAGACCGGCACCTTTAGCGTCTTCTTGAGCCTCGACACCATCTCTTCGGCCACGTAGGGCTTGATGAGGCCGGCCATGTCCTTGATGCAGACCGAGTCGCAGCCCATGTCCTCGAGGCGCTTGCCGAGGTCGATCCACTTGTCCATCGTGTGGACGGGGCTGATGGTGTAGGAGATGGCGCCCTGGGCATGCCGGCCCGTCTTCAGTACAGCGCGGACCGCGGCCTCCACGTTCCGCATGTCGTTCATCGCGTCGAAGACGCGGAAGACGTCCATGCCGTTGTCGGCCGCCTTCTCGACGAACGCGTCCACCACGTCGTCGGCGTAGTGCCGGTAGCCGAGCAGGTTCTGCCCCCGCAGCAGCATCTGGGTTCTCGTGTTCGGCAGGGCCTTGCGGAACCGGCGCAGCCGTTCCCAGGGATCCTCGCCGAGGAAACGGATGCAGGCGTCGAACGTCGCCCCTCCCCACAGCTCGACCGACCAGAAGCCCGCCTTGTCGATCTTCTCGCAGATCGGCAGCATGTCCTCGATGCGCACGCGGGTCGCGAGCAGCGACTGGGCGGAATCGCGAAGGACCAGGTCGGTGAGAGCCAGGGGTTTCGTCATGCTAACGCGCGTCCCTTCGATATGCCGTCACGGCCGCGGTGATGGCGGCTATCAGCTCCGTCCCCCTGTCTTCCTCGCCGGATGCGTCCGGGGCGTCCGGGACCGAGACGGGCGGGCCTACGGCGAGGGCGAGGCGAGACATGCCCTTGACGGCCAGCACCAGCAGGGTGAGCAGAACGAACACCACGCCCATGCCCACGAGCATGAGCTGAACTCCTTCGGCGAGCACCCCCGTCAAGACGGCCAACCTCCCCACAACGCCTCTGCCGACGGCGTGAGCCCGCGCATGTTAGCACAGGACCGCCCGGCCGGGCGGGCGGCGCTCGGACGCCCCGGCGACGGCGCCTGACGGCCCGGCGACGGCGCCGGATCTCTCGAGGCCCTCGTCGGCCGCGAGAGTAGAATGGGGCCATGCACAAAGCGCTTTCCGGTCGGCATGCGATGATCCTCGGCGCGGCGGTGGCGGCCGTCGTGTGTCTGGGAACCGTCGGCGCGAGCGCCCAGGACGGCGCCGGCGGCGAGGAATGGGGCGTGTTCGGGGCGGACGCGGGCGCCACCCGCTACTCGCCGCTCGACGAGATCGACGCCGGCAACGTCGGCGACCTGGCCGTCGCCTGGCGCTGGAGCGCACGAAACCAGGGCACGCCGCCGCCGTCCGGCCGGACGCAGATCAGCCCCATCGTCGTCAACGGGGTCCTCTACACCACCATCGGCAACCAGCGCAGCGTGATCGCCCTCGACGCCGCCACCGGAGAGCCCGTCTGGAACTGGCACCCGGGCGACAACGAGCGGCGTTGGGGCGACATCATCGAACCCGTGGCGCGGAGCGCGGGGCGCGGCGTGTCCTACTGGACGGACGGGGCCGGGGACGAGCGCATCTTCGTGGTGACGCCGAGCTTCCAGCTCGTGGCCCTCGACGCCAGGACGGGTAACCGCTTGCAGGACTTCGGCACGGCCGGCGTGGTCGACATGATGGACGACCTGCGCTGGGGTGAGCGCCCCGCGGCGGAGCGGGCGGGGCGAGTGGCCAACACGTCACCGCCGGCCATTCTCGGCGACGCGCTCGTGGCCTCGATCTCGCTGCACACCGGCAGCATTCCCACCCGCGCCTCCCCCAACGAGGTCTGGCCCATGAACATGCCCGGCGACGTGGTGGCGTACGACACCCGCTCGGGCCGGAGACTCTGGCGCTTCAACACCGTCCCGAAGGAGGGAGAGTTCGGCGTCGAGACCTGGCTGAAGGCCGACGAGTCGCTCTGGGACGTGCCGACCGGTGTCCACGACTGGGTGCAGGAGCGACCCGATCTCCTCGACGCCTCGTGGAAGTACACGGGCAACGTCGGGCACTGGGCGCCAGTGACCGCGGACGCCGAGCTCGGCCTTTTCTACGTGGCGACCGAGACGCCCACCAACGACTACTACGGCGGCTACCGACCCGGCGACAACCTCTTCGGCAACTCCGTGCTCGCGCTCGACGCGGAGACCGGCGAGCGGCGGTGGCACTTCCAGCTCACCCATCACGAGCTCTGGGACTACGACATCCCCACCGCCCCCATCCTCGTGGACATCGAGGTCGACGGTCGTCCCGTCAAGGCGCTGGTGCAGCTCTCGAAGCAGGGGTTCGCGTACGTCCTCGACCGCGAGACCGGCGAGCCCGTGTGGCCCATCGAAGAGCGGGCGGTGGCGGCGTCGGACGTGCCGGGCGAGTGGACCTCGCCCACCCAGCCCTTCCCCACCCGGCCGCCCGCCTTCGACCAGCAGGGCGTGGCAGAGGACGACCTCATCGACTTCACGCCCGAGCTCCGGGCCGAGGCGCTGCGCGTCGTGGAGCAGATCCGGCTCGGACCGCTCTACACGCCGCCGTCCCTGATCGAGCCGGGCGTCAACCTCGGGACCCTCGGGGCCCCCGGCGCGGGCGGCGGCGTCAACTGGCCGGGCGGCGCGGTGGACGTGGAGGGGGGTCTCCTCTTCGTGCCGTCGCAGACGCGGCCCACGCTGTTCGGCTTGACGGACGGCACGCCGGGGACCGGCGTGCGCTACCACATCTCGTTCTCGCGGGGTGTGCCGACCGTCCGCGACCTGCCCCTGCTGAAGCCTCCCTACGGCCGGATCACCGCGATCGACCTGTCCGAGGGAGAGATTCTGTGGCAGATCCCGCACGGCGAGACGCCGGAGTACATCCGGCGGCATCCCGACCTCCAGGGCGTGGACGTGCCGCAGACCGGGACTCTCACGCAGAGCTCCGGGCTGCTCGCCACGGCCACCCTGCTGTTCGCGGGCGAGGGACAACGGGGGGCGCCGCTGCTCCGCGCGTACGACAAGCGCACGGGCGCGGTGGTCCATGAGATTCCGCTGCCGGGGGGTCCGACCACCGGGTTCCCGATCACGTACCGGGCGGACGGCCGCCAGTACCTCGTCGTCGCGGCCCTGGATGAGGAGAGAATCGCCGAGCTGGTCGCCTTCGCCTTGCCGTAACGGCCAGACCCGGCGGTTGGCGACCGAGGGGTTGGGCCCGGCGACCGTGCTCCGTCCCGTTCCAAGTCGCTGAGGACGAGCGCTGCCGCTCCGGGCGCGCGGCGAGACGGGGGCCGCCTCGCCCCCTGACCGGCTCCGGGACAGGAGGCCACGTGAAGTTCCGCAGGCTCACGGCGGCGCTGGCGTTCTGCTCCCTCGCGGTCGCCGGGTGCAGCCCGGGCACCGTCGTGCGGTGCGCGCTGACAGACCTGCTGACCCCCGAGCCGGGGCCGCAGCCCGCCGACACGCAGACCGTCACCGCGGCGGCGGAGACGACGCCGGTTCCCGACGCCTGCGACGCGGCCGACGACCCCGCCGTCTGGGTCGACGAGTCGAACCCCGAGGCCAGCCTGATCGTCGCGACCAACAAGCTGCGCGGCCTCGTCGTGTACGCGCTCGACGGCTCGGTCGTCTCGACGAGCGACGTCGGGCGCGTCAACAACGTCGATCTGCGCGACGGCGTGGACATCGGCGGCGAGGAGGCGATCGTCGTCGCGGCCACCAACCGCACCACCTGGACGCTGGACGTCCTCGCGCTCGACCCCGACCGCGGAGCCCTCACCCCCCTGCTCGACGCCCCGATCTCGCCCGACTTCGACGAGGACCCGTACGGCCTGTGCCTGTATCGCAGCGCCGCCAGCGACAACCTGTACGTCTTCGCCAACGACCAGGGCGGCGCGGTCGAGCAGTGGCGCCTCGACCCCGGCGACGCGGGCCTCGTCGGTACCCGCGTCCGGTCGTGGGCGGTCGGCAGTCAGACGGAAGGGTGCGTCGCCGACGACGCCAACGGCTGGCTGTTCATCGGCGAGGAGGAGGTCGGCATCTGGCGCTACCGCGCCGAGCCGGGGTTGTCAACGGCGGAGCGAGTCGCGGTCGACCGGGTCGGGGTGGGCGAGCCGGGGGGCGGGCACCTGGCATCGAACGTCGAGGGCCTGTCGATCTACGCGCCGCCCGGCGGCGGGCCCGACGACGGGTTCCTGGTGGCGTCGAGCCAGGGCAACCACACCTACGTCGTCTACGACCGCGCCCCGCCGCACGCCTACCGCGGGACGTTCCGCGTGGGCGCCACGGGGGCGGTCGACGGCGTCGAGGACACCGACGGCCTACACGTCGTGTCGATCCCGCTCGGCCCGCGCTACCCGATGGGTCTGCTCGTCGTGCAGGACGGCGTCAACCTCGCCCCCGACGCCTCGGAGACCAACCAGAACTTCAAGCTCGTCTCGTGGCAGGATGTGCTCGACGCCCTCCAACTCACGCCGCGTCGCCGTGTTGCGATTCGCGACGAGGGTGACTCGCTGGTCACCCTCGTCGGCCCCGCGGCCGCCCTTCGCCCGGAACGAAGCGGGCGAGATGGGCGCTGACCGGCGCCTGGACGTATTCGTTCCGGAATCGTTCAGGCGGTTGGGAGACTCAGCGACGGCCCTGGAGCCCCCGCCAGCCGCGCCGCGCGAGAACCGCCGCAAGCACCAGCACGCCGACCAGCGGCAACGCCGGCACCGGGCTGGCCCGCATGACCATCAGGTCGCCTTCATCCGAGATCGGGCAGCCGTGCGTGTGCCACGAGCCGCCCCACCGGTCTGATTCGATCGTCTCGGCCGTGACCTCGACCTCGCAGTCCTCGATACCCTCGAGCTCCAGCGACAGCACCGGGGGCGTGCCATGCCCGCCCGTCACGTCCCCGCCGAGCTCGTCCTCCTCGGGGAACAGGGCGACCAGCGCCGGCGGCATCGGCATGTGCCAATGCCCGTGCAGATGGTCGCCGTGCAGCTCGATCTCCATCTCGAGTTCCTCAGACATGATGACGGCCCCGGTGACCTGCCCCATCCACATGCCCTCGAGGTCTTCGACCCCCTGCGCCGAGGCGCCGTTACCCACGAGAATCACCGCCAAGAAGGCCACTGCCGCCGCCGTGTTCCACTGCCTTGTCATGCCTCTCTCCTCTCGAATCGCTCCGCCGAAGAAACCCGCCGCGAAGCGGGCCTGGCTTCCGCTCACTGGACCGTCGTTCGTCCGGGCTTGCCAGCCCGTGGAAAAAGTCGGCAAATTCGGGCCGATCGGGTCGATCTGAGTGGTTGTAGTGTCGTAGACTTCACAGCATGGCGATGGGCAAGAGGCCGGCGGCTCGACCGGCGCCACCGATGTGGGTGACGGCAGAGGACCTTCCCAAGAGTGCGGGGCATCCCTTCTTCGAGCGGCTGAATCGGATTCTGGAGAAATCCAGGTTCGACGCTTTCGTGGAGGGGTTGTGTGCGGTCTTCTACGCGGAGCGAATGGGTCGTCCGAGTCTGCGACCCGGGCGGTATTTCCGGCTTCTGTTCATCGGGTATTTCGAGGGTCTGTCATCGGAGCGCGCGATTGCGTGGCGGGTCGCGGATTCGCTGAGCCTGCGGGCTTTCCTGGATCTGGACGTGACGGAGGCGACGCCGAACCACTCGACGCTGTCACGGACTCGGCGTCTGATCGACGTGGAGACGCACGCGGCGGTGTTCACGTGGGTGCTGGAGCGGTTGTCGGAAGCGGGTCTGGTGAAGGGGAAGACGATCGGGGTGGACGCGACGACGCTGGAAGCGAACGCGGCGATGCGGAGCATCGAGCGTCGGGATACGGGGGACTCGTACGACGCGTTCGTGCGGGGGCTGGCGGAGGCATCTGGCATTGCGACGCCGACGCGGGCGGAGTTGGCGCGTTTCGACCGTTCGCGGAAGGGCCGGAAGACGTCGAATGAAGAGTGGACGTCTCCGCAGGACCCGGACGCGAAGATCGCGAAGATGAAGGACGGTCGGACGCATCTGGCCCACAAGGCGGAGCACGGTGTCGACCTGGAGACGGGAGCGCTCCTGTCGGTGACGGTTCAGGACGCGTCGGAGGGTGATACGGCGACGCTGCCGGAGACGCTGACGAAGGCGGCGGAGCAGGTGGAGGCGGTTCAGCCTGACGGTGAGGGCGTCGAAGAGGTGGTGGCCGACAAGGGGTATCACAGCGACGCGACGCTGGTGGCGCTCGACGACCTTGGTGTACGCAGCTACATCGCGGAGCCGGCGCGTGGTCGGCGCGTCTGGCAGGACAAGAAGACGGGTGAGACGCCGCCGGAGAAGCGTGCTGCGCAGTCGGCGCTGTATGGGAATCGTCGGCGTATTCGCGGGGACCGGGGCCGTCGTCTCCAACGCTGCCGGGGGGAACTGGTGGAGCGGCCTTTCGCTCACCAGTATGAGACCGGGGGTCTGCGTCGGGTGTGGGTGCGCGGCCATGAGAATGTCCGCAAGCGGGTGCTGGTCCAGGCGGCGGGCTGCAACCTGGGTCTGTTGCTGCGCCGCCTGACGGGCGTCGGTACGCCCCGGAGCCTGCAGGGGCGGGCTCTTTCGGCGATTCTCGGGCTGATCGAACGCCTCATGGGCCTCTGGGGGCGTCTGAACGGCCTCTGGAGGGCCAAATGGGCTCCGGTCGCCCCCTGGGGCTCAGCCGCTCGTCCCCAAGCTGCTTGAACAGGCCCGCTCAGCGAACCGACTTCGTCCACGGGCTGTTGCCATCACCGCGGGAACCATACCAACGCCCTCGCGGCGGGCACGTTCATCTTACGTCGCGATTCTCGACGTGCTCAACACCGAGATGTCACGGCGCGACGACGAGGTGGCGCGGTTCGTGCGCAGTTCGCTGATCGGGGACGACGACGTGGCGATGCCGTTGCGCGACCCGGACCGCGCCATCGAGTTCGTGCTGGTCGTCGTCGGTCTCGCCGGCATGGCGGTCCTCGGTCTCTGGGTCTGACCGCGCCGAGGCCGGGAGCCCGTCGGCGTCGAGGCTGCGCATCCGATCCCGGCGTCGATCAGGGCGCCGCCCGAGAGGTGTCCGGCAGCGCGAACACGAACAGGTTGTTCCCCGCGCTCGGACTCAGCTCGGGCGTCAGCCCCGACCGCCGCGCGCTGGTGCTGGCCACGACGTACTGCCGGCCGTCGACCGCATAGGTGATGGGAAAGCCGCTGACCGCCGACCCGAGGTTGATCTCCCACAGCACCTCGCCCGATTCGTGGTCGAACGCACGGAACCGACCGTTGCCGTCGCCGCCGAAGACGAGTCCGCCGCCGGTGGCGACCAGGGCGTAGGTGGAAGCCCGCTGCTCGTGCAGCCAGGCGGTCTCGCCGGTCCCGGCGTCGATGGCCCACACGCTGCCGAGGTCGTCCGTCCCCGGCGCGAGCTGGAACCGGGCGGCGAGGCGGTAGATGGCGAGCCCGCCCTCCATCGTCGACAACACGCGCGCGCAGGTGTTCTGCATCGGGAAGTACATGGTGTTGGTCAGCGGGCTGTAGGCGCCGGCCGGCCAGTTCTTGCCGCCGCCCCACGACGGGCACGACAGCACCTCCTGCCCGAGATCGGTGAAGACGAGCTCCGAGTTCTCCGTCACGGCGCCCGTGGCGCCGTCGATGTCGCTGATGACGTTCTGCGCGATGGTCGGCGTGGCCCACAGGAACTCGCCGGTCTCGCGGTCGAGCGTGTACACCACGCCGGTCTTGCCGGGAATGCCGGTCATGACCCGGCGCTCCTCGCCGGGGCGGAGCCGCGGGTTGATCCAGGCGACCGCGTCCGGGTCGGGCGCGACCGCGGTGTCGACGAGGATGCGTTCGTAGGGGTGGTCGAGATCCCAGTGGTCGTTGAGGTGCTGGTAGTACCAGCGGATCGCTCCCGTCTCGCCGTCCAGCGCCAGGGTGGAGTTGTGGTAGAGGTGGCGGTTGTCGACGCCGCCGAGCATGAACTTCGGGGCCGGCGACGTGACGGAGGTGCCGACATAGACGAGGTCGAGCGCGGGGTCGTAGCTCGGCACCATCCACGAGCCGACGTGCATCCGCTCCTCGTAGGGCACGCCGCCCCACGTCTCGTCGCCCGGCTCGCCCGGCGCCGGCACGAGGCCGGTCCGCCAGAGCTCCTCGCCGGTGACGGCGTCGTGGGCGACGATGACGCACGAGACCGGCCCCGCCCGCGGCCGGCAGCTCCGCCCCGAGAAGACCCTGCCCCCGCCGACGATGGGGCCGGAGGAATGCCGGGCCGGGTGCACCTGGTAGTCGAAGATCTGCGTCTCCCAGACCAGATCGCCGCTCTCGGCGTCGAGGGCGTAGATGTAGTCGTCGTTGCCGGTGTCGATGATCAGGTTGCCATAGATGGCGACGTTCCGGTTGTTGTCGGTCAGGCCGCCCATGATCTCGGGGACGTCCTCGGGGATGTCGCGGCGGTACTCCCACAACAGGTCGCCGGTCACCGCGTCGATGGCCTGCAGGTGATCCCGCGGGTTTGGCATGTAGAGGACGCCGCCGTAGGCGAGCGGAGTCCCCTCCTGGGCGCCCTCGGCCAGGGCCCGCGTCCACACCAGCCGCAGGTCGCCGACGTTGTCGCGGTTCACCTGGCCGAGGGGGCTGTAGCCCCAGCCGTTCTGCGTGCGGCGCCACATGAGCCAGTCGTCCGGCGCGGGATTCTCCAGCATGGCGTCGGTGACGGGCACGAAGCCGGCGTCCTGGTCGGACTGGGCCGATGCCGCGAGCGGCGCGAGCAGCACGAAGGCGAGCACGGCAACAGAAGGTTCAACACGCTGTCGGAACATCGCACGCTCCCCGGTAAGTCAAGTGTTTCCGCGTCGCCTCGCCTCCCGGCCGGGCGCCGGCCGGCGCCCGGCCACGGTTCACCGCGACGGCCCGACTCGCGAGCGCGTGAAGCGGCGCTGCGCCCGTGAGCGCCAGGAACGTCCGGCGACCCAGGCCGCCAAGTGCTGGAGGCATGCCTCAGTCTACCAGGGTTCCGACAGCTCTCTCATCCACTACCACGGAAGAAACTTGACGGGGCGTCCGAGGAAACGAACGAAGCACTCCCCGCGCCCGAACCGCCGATCGGACCTGCTGCCCGAGAGACGCGGCCGGGGAGGCCGGCCGGGCGCCCGCCGGACGCCATCCCCCCTCCCAGCGCACCCAAGACGGAGCGTCCATCGCCACAGACCTTCATGAATGACTGAGATAGCCCTCTCTGCAAAAGAGCCGCACCCAACCGCAAATCGCTCGAACCGGTGGCGATTCAGTTCAGCCGGCAATTCCAGCAAAACACCCGCATCACGCGAGGCATTGGCCCAGTCCACAAACAGCTCGTATTGCCACTGTTCCTGGAGGCCTCCAAACCACTGCATCCCCTTGGGCGAGATGACACAGAAGACATTGGCCAGATCGCACGGGCCAAGGCATCCGGAGATCGTCAGTTGCACCGCCTTGTTGAGCTTCTCGTCTTTCCACCGCTGCTTGATCCAACCCCGGGGGAACGGTTCGAACCCCTTTTCTGTCCGACCGCAGCAACAGCCTTCGCAGAACACGATCTGCCCGAGAACGCGCCCTCGGGCCGTAGTCAAGGGTTCGCGTCCGCTGAGCGTCTTGCGGATGCGTTGAGTCTGAGCATTCATGGGCGTTGCCTACTCGTACCGCTGGCTGAGGCGCCGGCCGCTTGGCGGAGAACACGAACGGGACGGCTCGGCAAGGCCCCGCGCCGCGCTCGTGCTCTTCTAGTCGCCCACTCGCCACACCGTCGCGCCACCCTGGGCGTCGAGCGCGGCAAGCGCGCGCCCATCCGGTCGCCAGCACAAGGCGCCGACCACATCCGCCACGGGCGCCGCCCCTACAGCATCGCCTTGCCCATCGCGCCCGAGCGACCACACAACGACACCGCCATCCCGAGCTCCTGAGGCCAGGCGCATCCCGCGGGGCGCGAAGGCGAGCGTTGTAACGGTTTCGGCATGCTGTTCCAGAACGCCGGGCCGCGTGCCTTCGGGACCGTCTCCATGGAAGCTCCAGACCGTCACCGCCTCGCCCCCGCCGGTGGCCAGAAGCGTGCCGGTGTCGTCGAAAGCCAAGGCCGACGGCTTCCCGGGATATCCCGACATCATCGAGTCCTGTTCCGTGGAGCGGCGCCAGAAATGCACCGAGTTGTCCTGGCTGCCGCACGCCACGATATCCCCGCCCGGGCTCAGCGCCATCGAGACCAGGGAGCCTATCCACTCCAGCTTCTGGCGAGGCTCCCCACCGGACGCGTCGAAGAACGTCACCCGACCGTAACAGGCCGTCGCCAGCTCTTCTGAACCGGACCATGCGATCGCGCTGACGGTACTCGGATGGTCATCAGATCGCCAGAGTCTCACGCCGTCCGCATCATACGCGTGAACCTGCCGGGAGCAGGAGGCCGCCAACCATTTTCCGTCCGGCGACCACGCCACGTTCTCCACCCAACCGCTCCCGACGTCCACAGCCCGGCTGACCTGACCCTCGGCGCCCCAGACCAGGACACGCCCGTCCTGGCCGGCCGTAGCGAACGCCGGCAAGTTCGGGTGAATCGCCACCGCGAGCACCCCGCCTTCATGCACTCCGCGGTGCGCCCAGATGGTCGCGCCAGACTTGCCGTCGAACGCGTAGACGCCGCCGGCGGCATCGCCGACCACCAGCGCCTCACCGCGCAGGGTCCAGCCCCCGCCGATGGCGTAGTCCCCGACCCTTGCGGACCAGCCCGGGCGAAGAACACCTCCCGGGCTGTCGATATTCAAATCAGACATGCCTCGAATCCCTGCCGCATGGACTGCTCGTCGAGGTTGCGGCCGATGAATATGAGCTGATTGCGGCGGGGTGCGTCCCCCCACGGACGATCCGGCTGTCCGTCGAAGAGCATGTGAACCCCCTGGAAAACGAAGCGACGCGACTCGCCTGCGAGGCTGATGAAACCCTTCATTCGGAAGATGTCCACGCCGCGTTCACTGAGCAGCTCGCCAAGCCACTCGTTGAGCCTGTCCACATCGACGTCGCCCTCCCGCTCGATTGCAATCGAGCTCACTTCGTCGTCGTGCTCATGCTGCGCGACCCAGGTTCGCTCGACCTCGGCGCAAACCGCTCCGTTGACGTGCGGGGCGCCGTTCTCCGTGTGGGGCGAGAGCCTTGCGCGCGGACTGTCTTCCGGCCCGCGTGTCACTCCATTCGCGCTCGTCAGTCGCAGATCGAACTCCTCCGCGGTGTGCTGGGCGTAGAGGCCGACCCTCACAGCCCGTGGAAAAAGTCGGCAAATTCGGGCCGATCGGGTCGATCTGAGTGGTTGTAGTGTCGTAGACTTCACAGCATGGCGATGGGCAAGAGGCCGGCGGCTCGACCGGCGCCACCGATGTGGGTGACGGCAGAGGACCTTCCCAAGAGTGCGGGGCATCCCTTCTTCGAGCGGCTGAATCGGATTCTGGAGAAATCCAGGTTCGACGCTTTCGTGGAGGGGTTGTGTGCGGTCTTCTACGCGGAGCGAATGGGTCGTCCGAGTCTGCGACCCGGGCGGTATTTCCGGCTTCTGTTCATCGGGTATTTCGAGGGTCTGTCATCGGAGCGCGCGATTGCGTGGCGGGTCGCGGATTCGCTGAGCCTGCGGGCGTCTGGACGTGACGGAGGCGACGCCGAACCTCGACGCTGTCACGGACTCGGCGTCTGATCGACGTGGAGACGCACGCGGCGGTGTTCACGTGGGTGCTGGAGCGGTTGTCGGAAGCGGGTCTGGTGAAGGGGAAGACGATCGGGGTCGACGACTGGAAGCGAACGCGGCGATGCGGAGCATCGAGCGTCGGGATACACTCGTACGACGCGTTCGTGCGGGGGCTGGCGGAGGCATCTGGCATTGCGACGCCGACGCGGGCGGAGTTGGCGCGTTTCGACCGTTCGCGGAAGGGCCGGAAGTGAAGAGTGGACGTCTCCGCAGGACCCGGACGCGAAGATCGCGAAGATGAAGGACGGTCGGCTGCATCGGCCCACAAGGGTTCGACCTGGAGACGGGAGCGCTCCTGTCGGTGACGCAGGACGCGTCGGAGGGTGATACGGCGACTCCGACGCTGACGAAGGCGGCGGAGCAGGTGGAGGCGGTTCAGCCTGACGGTGCGGGGCGTCGAAGAGGTGGCCGACAAGGGGTATCCAGCGACGCGACGCTGGTGGGCTCGACGACCTTGGTGGCAGCTACATCGCGGAGCCGGCGCGTGGTCGGCGCGTCTGGCAGGACAAGAAGACGGGTGAGACGCCGCGCGAGAGCGTGCTGCGCTGTCTTCCGGCCTGTATGGGAATCGCGCGTCACTCGCGGGGACCGGGGCCATTCGTCTCGCTCGTCGGGGGGAACTGGTCGCTCACCAGATCATGAGAATGTCCGCAAGCGGGTCCTGGTCCAGGCGGCGGCTGCAACCTGGGTCTGTTGCTGCGCCGCCTGACGGGCGTCGGTACGCCCCGGAGCCTGCAGGGGCGGGCTCTTTCGGCGATTCTCGGGCTGATCGAACGCCTCATGGGCCTCTGGGGGCGTCTGAACGGCCTCTGGAGGGCCTGGGCTCCGGTCGCCCCCTGGGGCTCAGCCGCTCGTCCCCAAGCTGCTTGAACAGGCCCGCTCAGCGAACCGACTTCGTCCACGGGCTGCTCACCTGCGTATCGACCTCCAGGAGGAACGACTTGCGCCCTGGAGAGTCGAGCTGGAGGTTCAAGTGCTCTCCGACAGGCATCTCGTCCCCCGGGCGAATGAGCTCCGCCGGTTCGGCGTACCGGCGCACACACCACTCCGCACCCTCGCGAAGTGCGGAGTCATCCGCGCCCTGGTCGGGTACGACGACGAGAGACATCGCCGGATCGGGTCCGTCAGCCAGGCTGAGTTCGTAGCGGCCGACATCGAGCGAATAGACTCCAGTCCATTCGAACGGATATTCCGGCTCGAGGAAAGTGGGACGACGCTCGATCACCTCGTGCAGGTCGAACGCGCCGAGGTTGACCACTGCATCGACGGAGACGTCCGCCCGCTCGCTGCGAATGACCCTCGCCATTCGGTTCATGTCCCGGAGCCGGGCCTCGAGCCGGTCGAGCGCGTCGTCGTCCACGAGGTCCGTCTTGTTGAGAACGAGGACGTCCGCGAACGCGATCTGTTCCGTGCTCTCGTCGCTTCGGCCGAGCTGCTGCTCGATGTGGGCTGCGTCGACGAGCGTGACGATCCCGTCCAGCGCGAACTCCGCGCGAATTTCGTCGTCCATGAAGAAGGTCTGAGCGACGGGACCGGGATCGGCGAGCCCCGTGGTCTCCACCAGCACGTAGTCGAACTTGTCCCGGCGCTTCATGAGGTTGCCGAGCACCCGAATCAGGTCTCCGCGGACGGTGCAGCAGATGCAGCCGTTCGACATCTCGAAGATTTCCTCGTCAGCGTTGATGACGAGCGCCTGGTCGATGCCGACCTCCCCGAATTCGTTTTCGATCACGGCGACGCGTTTGCCGTGCTCCTCCTTCAGGATCCGGTTCAGCAGGGTTGTCTTGCCGGAACCGAGGAAGCCGGTGAGAATCGTAACGGGTATGTGTCGAGACGTGTCCATCTATTTCTCCTTGAGCGGCGGCGCGAGCGCCGGAATCTCCACATCGAATCCCCACGCCGCGCAGACTTGAACCAGGTCCCCGGCGTCAACGGCGTTCATGGGTTTGTGCAACTTGCACTGAAGCTGCGGCGCATCGGGCCGAAGCACGCCAATCGCGGTTTCGACGGGACCGCAGCCTTCCTCGAAACAGGCCAGCTCGGTGACCGTGACCACCATGTCATCCGAAAGGCGCATCGCCTCGCGCAATGCCCTCTTGATACGCCGAGCTCGTTCGAGGTTCGGGTGGCGTGGTGACGTGCTGATCAACATGTGCTTCGTTCTCCCTCCGGACGGCAAGACCAGCCCGGATGAGCCACGGTTCCGAGAGCCCTTCCGCCGTGGAGCCGTCGAAAAGCACCCGCCGGTTTCGCAGCAGGACGACGCGCGTTGCCTGGGACGGCACTGAGGCGAGGCAGTGGGTTGCCCAGACGCAGGTAGCGCTCGTCCGGCGAACAGCCTCTACGACGAGCGTGCGCAGATCGAGGGCAGCGACGGGATCGAGCCCGGCCGTGGGCTCATCGAGGAGGAGCAACGCGGGCTCGAGCACCAGAAGACCGGCCACCGCGACGCGGCGCTGCTCCCCGAAGCTGAGCTGATGACAGCCACGCTCCAGCAGATGGTCTATGCGCAAGGCCATGGCCACCTCGCGGGACCGGCGTCGGGCCTCGCCTTGCTCAACGCCACGACGAAGCAGGCCCCAGGCAATGTCCTCCGCGACGGTGCTCGCGATGAAGTGGTGGTCCGGGTTCTGGCCGAGAAACGCCACGCGTCGGTGGAGCCGGGCGCGGAGCGTCGCACCGGGCGACACGTGGTTTCCGAGGCGGGTCATGGTCCCTTGCGCAGGTCCGTCGAGCCCTGCGAGCAGCCGCAACAAGCTCGTCTTCCCGGCTCCACTTGGCCCACACACAAGCAGCCACTCCGCTCTCTCCAAGCGCATGTCGAGCCGCTCGAGCACCAACTGCCCACCTCGTTCGACGTTGATGGCATCGAGGTGGACGCCCTCATGGGCCCGAACGTCTTCGCAGGAGGGACGGCGCAGCAGTGCGTTCTCCTCGGCGCGTTCGAGGCGCACGAAGGCGTGCAGGGCGCCCTCGCCGAGCAGCCGTCCCCAAGCGGCCAGAGGCAAGCGCGGTGACCCCAGGCGAATGCGGGCCGCGTCGCGCCGCTGGACCCACTCACGCTGGGTGAGCACCCCGTGCATGAGCGCGTGGTCGAGGCTGGCCACGACGCCCTCGGGAATCCGAAGGCAAAGCAGGAGGCGTCGCAGCGACGCCCAGTCGACCTGGGTGCCGAGCCAGAGGATCCAGATGGCGCCGCACAAGACGCTGGCACTTTTCTGGACGACGATGTCCGCGTTGGAATCGAGGGCGACCCCACCAAGCAGGGCGAGCGCCACGAGAGCCAGCGTCCACGCGAGAGCAAGCTTGATCCTCGAGTGTCCACGGGCCGGTGCGAACAGGAGAAGCACCGCACCAATCCCGGAGCCGATCAGGGACAAGGTCGTACTGCGTGCGCCCGCGTTGAAGATCAGTACGCTGATGGTCAGCGCGATACCGAATGCCGCAACCCGCAGCGGTTGGCGGCGCTCGAAAAACAGATCGTGCTCAGCGTGGAGGTGCATCGCGCCCTCCTGCGAGCACTCGTTCCCAACTGCGCCCCGCGACAAATCCCATTCCGAAAAGTATGAGAATCGACATCGCGAGGCCGAGCTCCCCCTGGCTCAGGTCGAGGATGCTCTCTGCGAACGGTCGCCCCGACTCCTCCGCGGCCGCACCGAATACGGTTCCGTCGATGCCTTCATAGGCACATCCGGACAGGCCGGTCATGAGCAACAGAAGCATGGCGGGCGCAAGGGGCGGGGACACGACGCGTAGTCTTCTCAGGGAGTTCGGCAGGAGGTCTGGCCGACGCCTGCCCAACAGCCGCACGATGCCCACGGAGGCGACGGCTTCGAGAACCGCCAGGGGGATCTGGACAGGGGCGAACCCGAGCAGCACCGCGCCGAAGGTAGTCGCAGGCGCCGTCATGTCGGACAACGCCACGGCGAGCACCGCGGCGTCCGCCACGTACACGCTCAGGCCGCCGACGCCACACGCGAGAGCGAGGCCGAGAGCCCCGTCCACATCGAGCCGCCGGAGCAATGCCCAGAGCCCGGCGGTCGTCAGAGGCCCCAACAGTCCGAGCGTCAGGGTGTTGACCCCCAGTGTCGTGAGCCCGCCGTGGGCGAAGAAGACCGCCTGCAGCAAGAGCACGAAGAACGTGGGCCACACGATGCGGCGGACCCCGACGACCAGGCCGAGCACCGGCGTAAGGCAGATGTGACTGGTGGCGCCCACGACTGGGACCGGCAGCGGCAGCAGAGTGCCGGCGAAGAGCAGGCTCGTGGCGCCCGCCATGATGACCGAGGACGACGGTGTGTTGCGCCGTGTCCGTTGTTCGCGACGAAGGCTCGAATAGACGGTGGGTGCGGCCAGGGCGCTCCACGCGATGGCCTGGCCGAGCGGTAGCACACCTTCTGCCAGATGCATCAGCACCCTCCCCGGCACGGAAGTCGGGGCGAGAACAGGAGGAGAGCGATCAGACAGTGAACAGAGGCGGCGACGCGACGAACCCCAACCGATTCCACCGCTCCCGGGTGAGCGTCATGCCGCATGGGCACACCCGTCACAGGTCCCGAGCAACACCACCTCATGTCCCGTCATTCGAAACCCGTCTGGAACCAGGGACTCGAGGCCCTCGACGCAACCGAAGAGGTCGAACGCGTGGTGGCAGGCCGAGCACAGAAAGTGATGGTGATGCTCGCGGTCCTTGGGCTCGTACCGAACGCCGCCGCCCAACACCTCGACCGACTCCAGCGTGCCTTCCTCGACACCCCGTTGGAGAGCGCGGTACACCGTGGCGATGCCGACACCCGTTCCGCTCAGGCGGCTCCACAGTTCCCTGGCGGACAAGGGGCCGTCCGCGGCGCCAAGGGCTTGCAGGACGGCCAACTGTTGCTTTGCTCTCTGCATAGAGAAATGATACTCGATTATCAGTTCCTGTCAAGCCTCTCCCCGCGGGCGGCAGCTCCGCCCCGCGCAGATCCTGCGCCGCAGACCATGGCGCCCGCGGAATGCGGCCGGATGCACCTGGTAGTCGAATATCTGCGTATCCCAGACCGGCTCGCCGCTCTCGGCGTCGGGGGTAGACGTAGTCGTCGTTGTTGGTGTCGAGGCTCAGAAGGCCCTGGATGGCGACGTTCCAGGGTCAGCCCCAGCGTCTCCGCCGCCGGCTCGATGCCGAGCCGCATCTTCTGCTTGCCGGCGCGGAACGAGTTCGAGATGTCGAAGAGGCCGGCGTGCTCCGAGACCGGGCCGTGGCCGGTGTTTCATGTCGCGGGCGTTCTGATCTCGAACCGCCCATGGCGGGGCGAAAACCGTATCGTGTCGGTGTCGAAGGCGCGGCCGACTTCGCCGCTCCGGCGCAGAGTGTCCGGCGCGCCGACCGAAAAGCCGCCTTCGCCGTTGAGCAGCCAGACGCTGTCGGCAAGCTGAAGCGACAAGTCGAGGTCGTGGCTCGAGAGCAGGATGACCTGCCCCTCTTGTCTGGCACGGGAACGCAGGAGGGCCATGATCTCGACCCGGCTCGGAAGATCGAGGAAGGCCGTGATCTCGTCGAGGACCATGAGGCGCGGGGTCTGTGCGAGCGCGCGGGCGATCATCACGCGCTGTCGTTCGCCGTCGCTCAGTTCACTGAAGTAGCGGCGCAGGAACGGTTCGACGCCGATGGCCGTGACAGCGTCGGCGATGACGGCCCTGTCGTCGTCCGCCAGCCCCCCCTGCCAGCCTGTGAAGGGCTGCCGGGCGAGCGCGATGACGTCCTCGACACGGAGGCCCGGATTGAACTGCCGCTCTGTCAGCACCACGGCGATCCGGCGCGCCCGCGTCGCCGGACGCATGAACGCAATGTCCTCTCCGTCGAGCGATGCAAAACCGTCGAGCGGCGTCTGAAGCCCCGCGATCGTGCGCATGAGGGTCGATTTTCCGGCCCCGTTGCGGCCGAGGATGCAGATGAAGTCGCCGGGAGCGGCGGCGAGGTCGATGCCGGACAGAACAGCTCCGCGCGTGTGGCGATAGCCCACCGCGAGGGATTGCAACGCCAGCATCAGCGCCACTGTCTCACGGCCGGTGAGAAGACGAGGATGAGAATCACGACCGGAGCCCCGATGATGGCGAGGATCGCGTTCAGGTGCAGGAAGTGCTGCTCCCACGGCGCATGAATGATGGCGTCTCCGGCGAGGGCAAGCAGCGCACCGCCGAGGGCGGCGAGCGGCAGGAGCGGCAGGATCCGCGCCGTTCCGGCCAGCGGCCGGGCGAAGTGGGGTGCAATGAGGCCGACGAAGCTCACTGGGCCGCAGAGGGCCACGACGGGCGCCACCAGGAGGACGGTCGCCGCCAGAACGACAGGTCTCAGGGACGTCACCTTGACGCCGAGGCTGCGGGCGTAGGTCTCGCCGAGAAGCAGTGAACTGAGAGGCTTGGCCGTGGCGACGGCGGCGCCGGCGCCGGCGAGGATCGGCAGGAAGAGCCACGGCAGCGCCGCGGGGGCGACGCCGGCGAAGCTCGCATCCTGCCATCCGCCATAGATCCGGCCGCCGGCGCGGGCGGCGAAGTGAAGGAGGGCGCTCGTGAGCCCTTGCGAGGTGAACCCGAGCATGAGGCCGATGACGAGCAGCGTGATGGCGCCGACGCGGCGGCCGAGCGCAAGCATGAAGAGCGCCGCTGCCGCGACGCCCGCAGCCGCCGCAAGCGTGATGCTCGGGCCTTCGAAGACAGTCAGGAACGACACGGCCGCGGGACCTGCAAAGGCCGCCGCGGTCACGGTGAGCGCCACGCCGAGCTGGCCGCCTGCGAGCAGGCCGAGGGACCACGCGTCGGCGACCGGGTTCCGGAAGAGCGTCTGCATCAGCACGCCGGCCATGCCGAGCGCGCCGCCGGCGATAATCGCAGCAGCGACCCGCGGCAGTCGAATCTCGAGCACGATCTGGCGCGCGAGGTCGCTCGACTGCGTCCCCGTCAGCGCGCCGACCGTGTCGGACAGGGGCAGCGCAATCTGCCCGTGGGTGAGCGTCAGCAGAGAGAGCGCGGCGAGGGCGGCGACCATGACCGCGGCGCTGCTGTTGACTCGCGCCGACATTCAGTACGCCTCCCACGTTTCCGGTGCGAGGTACCGCCACTCGCCGTCGCGCAGTTCCGGGTGCAGCATCTTCAAGATGTCAGCCAGCAGCCAGTCCGGCCGGATGGTCCCCATCTCGTACAACTCCCACGTATCCTCGGTGGGATGGCGCCGGCCCGGCTCCCAGAACACGCAGCCGTCCCGATACGCCCTGAAGCGCGAGAGCACGGCCCGATCGTCGAACACCGCGGACAGTGGATCGCGGATCATCCAGCAGTCGGCGCCGGTTGCGTCCCGCAGGAGCCGTTCCGTCGAAAGGTCGGAAAACGAGTCGAGCTCCGGATCGTTGTCGGCGCCGAGCACGAGATCGGCGTTGGCGTCGCGAATGAGGGCCGCGTCGGCGTTGCGCTGCGTAACCGCCCAGCGATTGCCCGCGCTCTTGTACCAGGCCCAGAGAATCGACCGACGCGGCTGCTCCTCTGCGAGGGACTTCAGGCGGTCGATCTCCTGCGCGACCATCTGAACGAAGGCATCGGCTTCGGCCTCTCTTCCGGTCAGCAAGCCCATCAGGTGGATCCACGCGACCCGGCCCATATAGTGCGGCTCCGCATCGATGAAGGTCGGCACGACCGGAATGCCGAGCGACTGCACGCGTTCCAGGTGCCGGGTGTGCGTGAGGTCGGCCATGCGCGCGATCAGCACGTCCGGCCGCGTCGCCACCAGCGCATCGAGCGTCGGCGGCATGTTGAAGCCATAACCGATCTGCTGGACCCGACCCGACCGGGCCATGCGGCGCAGGTCATCGTCGTAGCTGTTGTGCCCGCCAACCGCGACGATCCGGTCTTCGACCTCGAGGGCGCGCAGCATGCCCTCATGGGGGTGATCGTTGACGGCAATCCGCTCGACGGGCGTTCGGATCAACGTCGCGTCCGCCAGATCTCCCGTCAGGTCTGGCGGCTCCAGATCCTTCGGAACCAGCACGAGACGGGCGCGCTGCGGCGGTCCGCCCGCCGATCCGCCCCAGGTGACGACAGACGCTTCGATGTCGACGATGCGATAACCGTTCCGTTCGACGACGCTGAAGGTCTCCGCATAGCAGCCCGTGGAAAAAGTCGGCAAATTCGGGCCGATCGGGTCGATCTGAGTGGTTGTAGTGTCGTAGACTTCACAGCATGGCGATGGGCAAGAGGCCGGCGGCTCGACCGGCGCCACCGATGTGGGTGACGGCAGAGGACCTTCCCAAGAGTGCGGGGCATCCCTTCTTCGAGCGGCTGAATCGGATTCTGGAGAAATCCAGGTTCGACGCTTTCGTGGAGGGGTTGTGTGCGGTCTTCTACGCGGAGCGAATGGGTCGTCCGAGTCTGCGACCCGGGCGGTATTTCCGGCTTCTGTTCATCGGGTATTTCGAGGGTCTGTCATCGGAGCGCGCGATTGCGTGGCGGGTCGCGGATTCGCTGAGCCTGCGGGCTTTCCTGGATCTGGACGTGACGGAGGCGACGCCGAACCACTCGACGCTGTCACGGACTCGGCGTCTGATCGACGTGGAGACGCACGCGGCGGTGTTCACGTGGGTGCTGGAGCGGTTGTCGGAAGCGGGTCTGGTGAAGGGGAAGACGATCGGGGTGGACGCGACGACGCTGGAAGCGAACGCGGCGATGCGGAGCATCGAGCGTCGGGATACGGGGGACTCGTACGACGCGTTCGTGCGGGGGCTGGCGGAGGCATCTGGCATTGCGACGCCGACGCGGGCGGAGTTGGCGCGTTTCGACCGTTCGCGGAAGGGCCGGAAGACGTCGAATGAAGAGTGGACGTCTCCGCAGGACCCGGACGCGAAGATCGCGAAGATGAAGGACGGTCGGACGCATCTGGCCCACAAGGCGGAGCACGGTGTCGACCTGGAGACGGGAGCGCTCCTGTCGGTGACGGTTCAGGACGCGTCGGAGGGTGATACGGCGACGCTGCCGGAGACGCTGACGAAGGCGGCGGAGCAGGTGGAGGCGGTTCAGCCTGACGGTGAGGGCGTCGAAGAGGTGGTGGCCGACAAGGGGTATCACAGCGACGCGACGCTGGTGGCGCTCGACGACCTTGGTGTACGCAGCTACATCGCGGAGCCGGCGCGTGGTCGGCGCGTCTGGCAGGACAAGAAGACGGGTGAGACGCCGCCGGAGAAGCGTGCTGCGCAGTCGGCGCTGTATGGGAATCGTCGGCGTATTCGCGGGGACCGGGGCCGTCGTCTCCAACGCTGCCGGGGGGAACTGGTGGAGCGGCCTTTCGCTCACCAGTATGAGACCGGGGGTCTGCGTCGGGTGTGGGTGCGCGGCCATGAGAATGTCCGCAAGCGGGTGCTGGTCCAGGCGGCGGGCTGCAACCTGGGTCTGTTGCTGCGCCGCCTGACGGGCGTCGGTACGCCCCGGAGCCTGCAGGGGCGGGCTCTTTCGGCGATTCTCGGGCTGATCGAACGCCTCATGGGCCTCTGGGGGCGTCTGAACGGCCTCTGGAGGGCCAAATGGGCTTCGCCCCCTGGGGCTCAGCCGCTCGTCCCCAAGCTGCTTGAAGCGAACCGACTTCGTCCACGGGCTGATAGGGCATCTTCAGCGGGTCGCCTTCGACCGTGCCCGGATCGGCGGGCCCGCCGGGCCCGCACGACGCCAGGCCGACAGACAGAACCAGGGCCGTCAGACGAGAGGGCGAGCGGCAGCGGCGCATGGCCGGGAGCGAGCTCTCAGGATTGCGCCGAACCGGGCCGGTGGCCCCGGCATGCGGCTCGTCGGGTAGGTGCGCGGGCCCGAGCAGACCGCAGAGGCCGGGCTCGACCCGCAGGTCGACGTTGTCGAGGGCGCGGATGCCGCACGGGTACGTCTTGTCGAGTTTCGTGACCTGCAGGCCTTCGTTACCGTTGTTCATTGCATGCTCCAAGCGGGCGGCCATCCGGTGGATGGCCATGAGTCATCCATCCGCAGACGGCCGTCGGTCAGGGTCGAGTTCGCCGGGTGTCGTTCCGCTTGCAGGTCTTCGCCCGGACAGCGGCCGCCGGGCGGTCAGCCACATGCAGAACGCGGCCGGCGCGGGCGAGGCAGAGCGCGGAGTCGTTGAGGCCCAGCGATGCAAAAAGCCACTCCGTTGTCGACGAAACCGGGTCGGTCGACGGTCTGCGCCGCGTGCGGTTCGGCGCCGAAGAAAGGTCTCCGCACGGGGCGTTCGAGCGTCGAGGCTCGACAGTGCCCGAATCGTCGGGCGCGCCGTACCCGCACGCGGCCTCGTGCCGAAGGCCGAGCGCGGGCCGACGGGCTTCGTCACTGGATGCTCCGGGGCGCGATGCGCTGCCGCGCTGGCGCAAGCGACGCCGCCCACCCGTCCGACCTCCGCGGCCGGGCCGCGGTCCGTGCGCCCGCGTCCGACAGCGCTGCCGAACACGGTGCTTCGAGAGGTACGGGTGAGTCGGGAACGGACCGGAAGGGGATTACGCCGGTGGGCCGCGCGTGGGGCGGATGACGATCGCCGCGCCCTGTTCGCCCCGCGGGCGGATGGACGGGACCGCGTGCGCGACGCGATCCGGCGCGGAAGGCGCAGGAGCTCTGTCGGTCTCGATCAGCGACAGATGCCGGAAGTGACAGGCATCGCAGTCGGCGTGGTCGGCGCCGTGCGCGTCGGGGCCGTGCCCGTGACGGGCGACACTCGTCACGGCGATGGTCGCCAGCACCAACAGCGCTGTCGCGACCGCCGCCGCCCGCTTCAACGGCACCACGACCTCCACTGAACCAGACGCGTACACCGTTGTCAAGGCCGGCCCGCCTGGGGACGTTGTCCAACCGGGAGCCCCGGCTGCCCGCTCCCGGGGCGGCCAGCCCGCCGACGCACCACGCATCGACGAAATGATCCCTTTCCTGCCGGGCGAACTCACTCGTGACGCCCGCTCACCCGCCGGCGGCGCGGCGCAGCTCCACGGCGCACGCCTTGTAGGACGGCTGCTTCGAGTAGGGGTCGAACACGGCGTCGGTGAGGCGGTTGGTCTCCGCGTAGTGCATCGGGACGAACACCTGGCCCGGCTGGACCGAGCGGGTGACGAACGCGGTGGCGATGATGCGACCGCGGCGCGACTCCACGTAGACCGCGTCCCCGGTGACGACGCCGCGCGCCTTGGCGTCGGCCGGGTCGACCTCCACGTAGACCTGCTCGGGGTGGAGTTTGCGCAGGATGGCCGACTTCCCGGTGCGGGTCTGCGTGTGCCATTGCGCCGCGCTGCCCCGACCGGTCAGCAGTAGCAGGGGAAACCCGTCGTCGGGCGCCTCCGGGAGCGGGCGTGGACCCTCGTGGAGGAAGCGGGCGCGCCCGTCCGGGTGGAGGAAGCGACCGTCCTCGAAGAGGCGGCGTTCGGTCTGCGCGGCGCGCGGCCGGCGAGAGGCGGCGGGTTCGTCGCGACCGTCCGCCAAGAAGCGGCGCTCGGTCCGCGCGTCCGCGGCCGACTGCCCGGCCGGGAATGGCCACTGGATGCCGCCGCACTCGTCGAGCATGTCGTAGTCGTCGATGCCGGTGATGTCACACGGCTGCCCCGCCGACAGCCGCTTGAGAATCTGGAACGCGGCGGCCGGCGACTCCCACGCCCGGAACATGTCGCCGCAGCCCCAGTACTCGGCCACCAGCCTGAAGATGGCGAAGTCGGCCAGCGCCTGCCCCGGCGCGCGCGCCACCTTCCGGATCCTGCCGATGCGCCGTTCGGAGTTGATGAAGGTCCCGTCCTTCTCGCCCCAACCGGCGGCCGGCAGCACGAGGTCAGCCATCTGCGCCGTCTCGGTGGTGGCGTACATGTCCTGCACGACGAGACAGTCGAGGCGGCCGAGGATGTCGCGCGCCTGGTCCTGGTTGATCCACGAGTGGGCGGTGTTGGTGCAGACGACCCAGAGCCCGCGGATGCGCTTCTGCAGGATGCCCTCCAGAATCTCGTTGTAGGCCCGGCTCGCGCGGGCGGGGATGACCGCCGGGTCGATGTCGAGCACCCGCGCCACCTTTTCCCGGTGCCCGGGATCGGCGAAGTCGTGGCCGCCGAGCAGGTTGGTGGTGTTGCTGAACAGGCGCGAACCCATCGCGTTGCACTGGCCGGTGATGGAGTTCGCCCCCGTGCCGGGCCGCCCCATGTTGCCGGTCATCAGGGCCAGGTTGATGATGCTCTGCGCGGTGCGCACCCCTTGGTAGCTCTGGTTGACGCCCATCGTCCACCAGAACGACACGCGGTCGCCGCAGTGAATCGTCTCCGCGAGCCGTTCGACGACCCCCGCCGCGAGCCCCGTCGCCTCGGCCGCCAGATCGAGGGTGTACGGCTGAACGGCCGCCGCGTACTCGTCGAAGCCGCGCGTGTGCGCGTCGACGTAGGCCCGGTCGATCCAGCCCCGCTCGATGAGCAGCCGGGCGAGACCGTAGAAGAGCACCTGATCGGCCTTGGGACGGATCGCCAGGTGCTCGGTGGCCTGCATCGCCGTCTCGGTGACGCGCGGGTCGATGACGACGACGGCAGGGGCGTGGGGGTTTCGCAGCACCCGCTCCCACAGGATGGGATGCGCGATGCAGGGGTTCGCCCCGACGAACACGATGACGTCCGACTCTTCGAAGTCCGCGTAGGTGTAGGGGGGCGCATCGAAGCCGAACGCCTGCTTGTAGGCGACCACCGAGGTCGCCATGCACTGGCGCGTGTTGCCGTCGCCGTGCGCCATGCCCATCCCGAACTTCGCCAGCGCCCCGAGCAGCGCCATCTCCTCGGTCGCCATCTGTCCCGTGCTGAGGAACGCCACCGATTCCGGCCCGTGCTGCGACCCGATGGCCCGGAAGCGCTCGACCATCGTCCGCAGCGCCATGTCCCAGTCGACCGGCCGCTGGACGCCCGCCTCGTCGCGCAGCAGCGGCGTGGTGGCGCGGTCGCCGGCCCCGAGCACGGCCAGCGCCTCCCAGCCCTTGGGGCAGGCGACGCCGCGGTTCACCGGGTAGTCGGCGGCAGGCGTCAGGTTCACCGCCTCGCCGTCCTTCATGTGCACCGTCAGGCTGCAGCCGGTCGAGCAGTAGCCGCACACGATGTCGGTGGTGGCGTCGGGCCTGCGCTTCGCCGGCACCTGCCCGAGGCCGAAGCCGCCGGGCGTACGGAGCAGATCGCGGGTCAGATATCCGTCGCGTTGATGCAGCATCGGTCTACGAAGTTCTGCCGGTCTGACGTAGCGGTTCACCGTGCCGATCCGGGCGTCGGCGCGCGGCGCCGCTCTCCGGGCCCGCTGCGCAGATCGACGGCGAGGTCCGACGACGCCGGCGGTTCGGGCACGGCATCGGTCTACAGCGTCCCCGGCATGCGCGGCGCGGCGACCGCGGCGAAGAACAGGTAGCGCTCGAGCAGCTCGCCGGCCAGACACGCGGCGAAGAGCATCCCCACGAGCACGGCGAAGACGAGGTCCGGCCCCTGCCCGGACGGCCCCGGCACGCGGCTGAGCAAGAGCAGGCCGGGCATGGCGAGGCCGCCGAGCAGGCCGGCCGCGAAGCGCGCCAGCATGACGTTGGAGAGCGCGCCGGTCATCAGCCAGGCCGTGCGCTTCATCGACGTCGTCGAGCGGGAAGCCAGGTGTCGGAACAGCGTCGCCTCGAACAGCAGCTTCGCGGCCGAGGCGGCGATGAGTCCGCGGCAGAGAATCGCCCCGTAGCGGTCGACGGCCGCTGCGGCCAGCGCCGCGTCGCTGCCGGCGGCGACGAGCAGCGGCAGCCAGGCCGCCGCCAACCCCAGCACCGCCGTGGTCAGGAAGAAGCGGCAGGCGGTGGCCGGCCCGTTCCAGAAGTCGCGCTTCGTATAGGCGTAGACCATCACCGAGCAGAGCACGGCGGCGACGCCCGACAGGGCCACGCCCCAGCCGAGCCACCAGCGGAGGGCGCTCCCCGCCAGCGCTCCGGCGGCGACCGCAGCGCCGGACCCGGAACCGCCGGGCAGGTTCGGTTCGGTCGCGCCCCCCCAGCCTTCCCCCGCTCCGGGCCAGACCGCCGGATCCGCCCAGGCGCCGGCGGCGTAGATCACGGCCAACCCCGCGAAGACGCCGAAAGCCAGGATCTCGCGGCTGAGCCAGGAGTGTCGCAGACCGAGCACGGCCCGGTAAGCGTAGCGCGGGCGGCCGAGGTGCAGCACGCTGACAGCGAGCGCCAACAGGCCGAACACGAGCGCGCTCGCGCTGTGCGCCGGACGGATGGCGGCCGTCAACGCCCCCGGGACCGCCAGCTCCAGCAGCCGCTCCACCAGGAAAGCCCCGACCGAGAGCTGTGTCAGGGCCAGCATCACGACCAGCGGCCAGTGCGCCTGCTCCGGCCGCACCGTGTGGTGATCGGCGGGCACCATGTTGCGCGGGAGTACCCGCTCGGTCCGGTAGGCGGTCGTGGGCAGGGTCAGAGCCGGCTCCGGCGCTCCCGGCACGAACAGGCGGGTCTCGGAGTCCTCCACGACCTGCTCGATGTCCACCACGCGGATCGCGATGGCGCCGTTGGGGCAGGACTGCACGCAGGCCGGCGCCTCGCCCTCGGCGAGCCGTCCGCTGCACATGTCGCACTTGCGGACGATGCCCTTGGAACGGCTGTACTTCGGCGCCTCGTAGGGACAGGCCAGTGTGCAGTACCGGCACCCGAAGCACTGGTCGTCGAGGTGCCTGACGATGCCGGTGACCGGGTCCTTCTCGTAGGCCTCCACCGGACAGGCGTGCATGCAGGCCGGGTCGAGACAGTGGTGGCAGGCGGTGGTGACGTGCTGGAGGACGGGGAGGCGCTGGCTCCCCCCGTGCAGCAGGCCGACATCGCGCCACGACTCCTCCTCTTCGAGACCGTTGAGCGCGTGGCACGCGGCGACGCACGACTTGCAGCCGGAGCAGGCGTCCAGATCCACGTCGAAGGCGTACTGCTGGCCGGGGGCCGGCGGCGTCGCCGGCATCAGGGCCGAGTAGCGCCCCGCCGGGGCAGGCGCCGCGCCGTCGGCGCGAGCGGCGTCGTGCTCCTGCGCGAAGCGCGCCGCGGCGGTCACCTGCTGCTCCGCCAGGCAGCGGTCGAGCAGCGTCGGCGCCGGCGCCGCATCCCGTGTGCGGACGGATCGGGACTCGCGCGCGAGGAGGTTGCCGAGAGCGGTCATCGCCCCTCCCCCGCCGGCCCGCGCCGCGGCGCGGCGTGGAACTGTTCGGTGTGCACGCGGTCGGCCGGCACCCCGTGCGCCTCCAGCCAACCGACCGTGCCGTCCATGAAGGCGGACGGTCCGCAGAGGAAGTAGCGGCTGCCCGTCAGGTCGTGCACGAGCGGCGCCAGCCGGGCCCCGTCCAACCTGCCCCGGAGGCCTTTCCAGCGCGGTCCTGGCCGCGACAGCGAGACGTGGTAGTCGAAGAACGGCATCGTGTCATCGAGTCGTTCGCACGCCGCCCTGAAGATGATGTCCTCCTCCGTGCGCGCGCCGTGCACGAAGGTGCAGGAGCGCCGGGGCTCGGTCGCCGCGAGGAAGCGGGCGATGCTCATGACCGGCGTGATCCCGCTCCCCGCCGAGACCAGTACGAGCGGCTCGGGGTGACGGTCCCGATCGAAGTAGAAGCCGCCCTGCGCGCCGCGGACGGTCAGCACGCTGCCGACCCGGATGCCGGTGAAGAGGTGGTTCGTCATCTGCCCGGCCGGGTTCCGCTTGATCGTCAGTTCCAGGAACGACGTCTCGGCGGGTGACGAGCTGACCGTGAAGCGGCGCCACGTGTCGACGCCGCCGATCGACGCGCAGACGTGCAGGAACGTCCCCGGATGCACGTGCGGGATGCGGGCGTTCCGGTTATCCAGCCGGTACGTGCGCACGTCCGGCGTCTCGTCCCGGATCTCGGCGACCGTCAGCGAGGCGGTCGCCGGCCGGGACGGCCGCACGCTGCGCGGCGCCACGGCGGCCGGGACGCTGCCCGCCGCTGCCCGATGACCAGCCGTTCGAGGATCCTGGCCCGGCGCCACGGCGGCGCGGACGCCGCCCGACGACGACGGCGGCGCGGACGCGGCGGCCCGCGCCGGCTGCAGGTAGACGTTGCCTCCCTCGACCAGCGTCGGGTACTGCGCGACATCCCTGCCGACCGGGTCCAGGCTGCAACCGGTGCAGGCGTCGAACGTCCAGCCGTGCCAGGGGCAGGTGACGACCCCCTTGTCGAGCGCGCCTTCCGCCAGCGGGCCTCCCTCGTGCGGGCACAGACCGTCGATCGCCCGCACCCGGCCGTCGATCCGGAACAGCGCGTAGGTGCGGCCGTCGATGTCGACCGCCGCCGCCCCGTCGTCGAGCGCGGCCTCGGGGGCGGCGAGGACGAAGCCGCCGTCGCGGGCGGGCGGCGGCGCCGGAGACGCGTCGGCCGAGGTGTCCGCGTCGTCCTCGTCTCGTGCTTCCGCGCCCGTCCCTGCGCCTCGAGCGGACGGCGCTGCCGTGCGGGTCTCGTCGTCGTCCTCGATCCGGGCGAACAACCGGCGCACGCCCGCGCAGCCGGGGCAGAACACCGGCGGGTCCTCCCCGCGGTGGCGGTACTCGCAGCGCTCGCAGATCCAGGTCGCGGGGCGGTAGTCGTCCTCCCCCACCTTCGCGGCCTCGGCCTCGCGGAGCCGCGCGCGCCAGTAGGCGCTGAAGGTCTGCCCCTCCCGGCGCCGGATGTAGTACTCGTTGACCACCTCCTCGATGACGAACGGAAGCTGGTCGACGTCCACCCCGAGTCGGTAGCGCAGCCCGAGATGGACGTCGCCGGCCACCCCGCCGCCGAGATAGACGTCGAAGCCCTCGCGCGCGCCCAGCAGGCGCCGCACCCGGACGCCCTTCAGACCGATGTCGGCCGTGAAGTGCTGGGCGCAGCTCGACGGGCAGCCGCTCATGTGGATGCGGATGCCGTGCAGAGCGAGCGTCCGCTCGCGCAGCGTGTCTATCAGGCGGAACATCGCGCCCTTGGTCTCGGTGACCGCGATGTTACAGAACTGTGTCCCGGTGCACGCCACCGTGTTCCGCGCCAGCGTGTCGGCGTGCATGCTCAGGCCCACCTCCGCCGCGTCGGTGGCCGCCGCATCGCGGAATCCGGCGGGGATGTCGATGACCGCGAGCCCCTGCTCGTGCGTCGTCCGCAGCCGTCCGTCAGCCCAGCGCTTCGCGAGCACCGCCGCGGCCTCGAGCTGCCGCCAGCTCAGCCGGCCCAACGGGACCGACAGGCCCATCGTCCACCGGTCGGGCTGCGCCTGCGGAAACCAGCCCACCAGGTCGTCGTTGCGGGACGCCGGCGCGGGCGCCGCCAGGTCCGGCCAGGGCCGCAGCGGCGCCCTCTCGGCGACCCAGGCCGTGACCGTCTCGGTGCCGATCCGCTCCACCAGGTAGCGCAGCCGCGCCCGGTGGCGCTTCTCGCGCGAGCCCTGGGCGCGGAACAGATCGAGCACGGCGGCCGTCACCGCCACGACCTGATCCGGGTGGACGAGCACCGGCAGATGCCACGCCAGGTGCGGGTTCTGTCCCTGCGTGCCGGCGACGAGCACCTGGAACAGGACCTCGCGGCCGACTCGCCGGGCGAGGAAGCTGAGGTCCTGCGTCCAGAAGTGCGCCGAGTGCTCGGCGGCGCCGTTGAGACAGATGTTGAACTTGCGCGGCAGATCGGAGTACGCGCGGCTGTCGACGAACAGCGCCGTCACGTCCCGGCAGAGCTGACGGGTGTCGATCAGCTCGTCCGGCAGCACCCCGCTGAACGGATGCGCGAACACGTTGCGGACGTTGTCGTGACCGGTCTGCTTCGACGTGAGTCCGACCGCGGCCAGCCGGGCGGCGACTTCCGGCAGGTGCTCGATATCCAGCCCCTGCACCTGGAGGTTGGCGCGGGTGGTGACGTCGACGATGCCGTGGCCGTGCTCGTAGGCGATGGCCGCGATCTCGCGCGCCTGGTCCGAGGAGAGCTCGCCCGCCGTGATCCGGATCCGGTTCATGTAACGGCCCGGCGCGTCGCGCTTGCGGTAGAAGAAGCCATACCACTTCATGCGTTCCAGGTCGGGCGTCCCGATGTCGCCCATCGGCGTGCGCGTCTCCGCGTGGCGCAGTACGTCGGGCCAGACGTCGAAGCTGTGCTTCTGCGATTTCCAGACCTCGGCCGGGTTGACCATCGTCGTCCTCCTGTCTCCTGCGTCCTCGGCAGCCCGTGGTGGAACCCGGCTATCCGGCCGCCTCCACCGGTCCGCCGGGGCGGCCCGTCAGGGCCGCGCGCCGGTCCGCGAGCGCCGCATCGAGCGCCGTCCGAGCCTCGGTCTCGGTAGCGCTGTCGAAGCGCACCGCGAAGGCGAGGAACGCGGTCACCGTCACCAGCGCGCCCATGATCAGGAACGCCGTCGGCCACGGCACGGCGCCGCGGAACAGGAACCCGGCCGCCACCGCGCCGGCGTTGCCGCCCGCTCCGACGATGCCCGCCACCGAGCCGAGCGCACGCTTGTTGACGAACGGCACCACCGAGTAGGTCGCGCCCTCCGACATCTGCACGAACAGGCTGAAGACGATGAGGGCGGGGATGGCCAGCGCCAGCACCGGCATCTGCGAGAACAGCATCAGCGCGAGCCCTTCGGCGAACAGCGCGATGAAGAGCCAGCGCACCCGACCGGACAGCCCCCACCGACGGCCGAACAGGTCGCCAAGGGCCCCGCCGAGGGTGCGGGCGAAGACGTTCATCAGGCCGAAGAGCATCGCCGCGGCGCCCGCCCACTGCACCGCCCGCACCGCGCTCATCGACGAGAAGAAGTCGAAGTAGTCGAGGAAGTAGAGGGCGAGGACGTTGTTGATGGTCAGCTCGATGCCGAAGCACGCGCCGTAGATCACGAACAGCACCCACACCCGCGGGTCCCTCGACGCTTCGGCGAACGAGCCCTTCACGCTCTGCTTCGGTGGAAGCTTGCCCGCGGTGCGCAGCTCCCGGTAGTTCCCCTCCGGCGCGTCCTGCGTCAGGAACCAGTAGGCCACGCCCATCAGCGCGCACATCGATCCGGCAAGGACCATCGCCACGCGCCAGCCGGCCGCGTCGCTCAGCCCGAGCCCCGGCAGGAACTGGACGTCGGTGAACGGGATGTAGGCGCCGATGGTCAGGACGCCGAGCACGATGGGCATGACGAGCTGCGTGACGCCGCCGCCCAGGTTGCCCCACCCCGCCGTGGTGGCGTTGGCCGTGCCCACGCAGTTGGGAGCGAACATCACCGACGTGTGGTACTGCGTGATGACGAACGACGCGCCGATGACGCCGATCAGCACGCGGAAGATCAGGAACGTCCAGAAGTCCTGCGCAAGGCCGATGCCCATCACCGGCAGCGACCCGATGATCAGCAGCCAGGTGTAGGCCCGCCGCGGCCCGATGCGATCGCACAACCAGCCGATCAGCAGCCGCGCGACGACGGTGATGGCGACCGACCCGATGACCAGCCAGCCGATCTGCGACTGCGTCAGCGCCATCTCGTCGCGGACGATCTTCATCAACGGCGCGATCCCGAACCAGGAGAAGAAGCAGAGGAAGAACGCGAACCACGACATGTGGAACGCGCGCATCTGCGGTGTGGCGATGCTGAAGAGCCGAATCCGCGTAGCCTTGCTGGTGACTTCCATGTGAGCGCCTCCGACGCCGCAAACGAACAGAACGGGGTGCAGCCGTGGCGACAACTCCCCGCTCTCGAGCGGCGATGCATCCCGCCTGACTGCGCTGCTGGGCTGCCGGAAGACCGGACGACCGGCGACTCGCGCGGGCTGCGCCGAAATCCTTCGGCCTTCGGCGGCCCGCCGTCACGGCAGCCTCTACTGCGCCATGGAACCAAGCAAGAAGCGATCCAGAATCGGCAGTCGGCGCGCCTTGGCCCGTTCGGCGGCGCGAATCCCACTGCCGGCGGCGCTGAACGCCCGACAGGGCAGGCAGGGCGCGGTCGGCGTACGGCGCCGCGGACCTGCACGAATGGTAGGAATCCACCTGCCTCGCCGACACCCTTGTCGGACGACCGCCGCTCGGGGCCGTACGACGCCGGCATTCCGCAGGACGCTCGATGGCCGGATCTCCGGGCGGGCGGGAGGGAGTGCTCCGTCACGACAGGCGCAGACGCGGCGCGCGACTGAGACCGCCGCGCGTCCCCACCCGGTCGCGGTCATCCGCGCGGCTCTCGTCGGCGCCACCTGCCGGCCCGGTAACGACCGGCGGCCGCCACGGGCTGCTACGGGGCGGACCCATGGTTGGCAGTGCGTTGCCCAGGCAGCGCTCGACAGGAATGTCGGTTCCCGAGGATATCTGCGTTCGTGCAGATCGCGTCGGGACGTGCGTTGCCCAGGCAGCGCTCGACAGGAATGTCGGTGTTGCGCAGCGAATGGACAAAAGCAGCGCCGCGCCCGCCGCGGCTTTCATCCGGGCGCGTCCACCTATCGACCGGCCACGGCGACAGCAGCGCGCAGGAGCAGTCGGCGCGGCGGTCGGCCAGCCCGTCGATGGGCTGCCCGGCGCACCTGGACATCGCCGGCACGGCCGGATCGAACCCGCGAGGACGCGGCTGGCGCGCATATTGCTTGTCTCTGCGGCATGCACGCACGAGACGCGTACTTCGCACTCCCCGGCAGAGACGGTCGTGCCGCGCTGCTGGCGGCGCTGGTCCTCTTCTGCCCCGCCGCCGGCGCCGCCGACCCGGCCGCCGACGAGGCGCCGGGCGCGTCGGCGGCGCGCGACGCACGAACATCCGCATCGACCGCGGATGACGTTCCGATACCCGCGACCGCGCATGACGCCCCGATATCCGCGTCGACCGCGCAAGAAGTAATCGAGGACTCCTCCGACTCCGACTGGCGGGAGCTGTTGCCGGGCCTCACGATGGGATCGCAGCTCCGCCTGCGGAGCGAGAGCCGTCGGAACGCCAAGTTCGACGGCGCCCGTCCCGGCAACGACGAGGATTACCTGCTGTCGCGGTTCCGGTTCGACCTGAGCTGGGAGCCGAGTGCGTGGGTCAACGGCAAGGTCGAGCTGCAGGACGCCCGCATCCACGGCGAGCAGGGGATCAGCGAGACGCGGACGCCGAACATCTTCGCCGACCGCCTCGACGTCCACCAGGCGTATCTCGACGTGGGAGCACCGTCGTCCGGCACGGCGCCGGTCTCGCTGCGCATCGGCCGCCAGAAGCTGGTCCACGGCGCGCAACGGATGGTCTCGCCGCTCGAGTGGGTCAACACCGCGCGGGTCTTCGATGGAGCCCGACTCAGCATCGCAGCCGGTGCGGGACGCAGGGTCGACGCCTTCGCCACCCGGCTCGTGCCGGTCACGCCAGCCCGCCTGAACGACCATGGGCCGACCGGGAGCCGGATGTTCGACAGCCAACTCCACGGCGTCTACTACACCGATACCGCGCTCGTCCCCGGCACCGTCACGGAGGGCTACTGGCTGCTGCGCCGAGCCGCGCGGCTCAACGACGCCGTCCACACGGTGGGGACGCGCCTCGACGTGCGCCACGGCTCCTGGGCGTTCGACGGCGAGCTGGCTGCCCAGACCGGCAGTTACGGCGGCCTCGAACACCGGGCCGTGCTCGTCCACACGGGGGGCTCGTACACGACGGAGCTGCCGAGCCGGCTGAAGGTGGGGGCCGCGCTCGACATCGGCAGCGGCGACGACGACCCGACCGACGCCATCCACGGCACGTTCGATCAGCTCTATCCGCTCGGTCACGCCTACTACGGCTACATGGACCTGTTCGCGCTGCAGAACCTGCGCAACGCCGAGGTCACCGTGGAGGCCGCCCTGCCGCGCCGCGCCACGCTCCGCCTCGCCCTCCACGACTTCGCCCTGCTGTCGCCCGGCGCGGACGCCTGGTACAACGTCGGCGGGGCGGTCGTGCACCGGGTCGGCGATGCGTCCGTCTCGTCACACGTCGGCAGCGAGCTGGACGTCACGGTCCGCCTCCCCGTCGGCCCGGTCGGGCTGGAGGTGGGTTACAGCCGCTTCTTCGGCGGCGCCTATCTGCGCGACGCGGACTTCACGCTGAGGACGGCGGACTTCTTCTACCTGCAGACGATGGTCGAGTTCTGACGCGGCTGGCGGCGTCGCTGACGAGGCGCGCCTGGCGGCCCCGTTGCCTGTGGGTGTCCGGCGTGATGCGGTGACGGTCGGCAAGGACAGAGGTCCTCGGTCCGCGTCGAACTGCGCGCGGTCGTCCCACGACACGCGGGCCGGGCGTTCTCCTCGGCGCCCGCGGCCGTGCTTGACAGGGGCGGCAGATCACCCACAATGGAGCAGTGTACGCTCCCCGGCTGGTGCTCCGCGGCAGTCAGGGACCCGGAGGTCGCCCATGCATGCAGGAACACGGCCGGTAGACGCCGCCACGCCGGTGGACGGCTCGGCTCTGCTCATCCGGCTGCCGTCGGCCCTGTCGCGCCGGGAGGACTGGTTCTTCGATTTCTGCCGCCTCAACCGGGAGCTGCGCATCGAGCGGACGGCGTCGGGGGAGTTGTCGATGATGGCGCCGGCGGGAGGGGATTCCAGCGACCGGAACGCGGAGATCGCGTTCCAGTTGCGGCGTTGGGCCAAGCGTGACGGGACGGGTCGGACGTTCGATTCCTCGGGCGGCTTCCGGCTGCCGAACGGCGCGGTGCGTTCCCCGGACGCCGCCTGGGTCGGCAACGCCCGCCTGTCGGCCCTCACGGACGAAGAGCGCAGTTCGTTCCCGCCGCTCTGCCCGGACTTCGTGGTCGAGCTGCGCTCGCCGAGCGACAGTCTGTCGGCGCTCCGGGACAAGATGCAGGAGTACATCGACAACGGCGCGCGGCTCGGCTGGCTGATCGACCCGGCGGGCGGAGAGGTTCTCGTGTACCGCCCCGGTGCGCCCCCGGAGCGTTTGGAGGGTCCGGCGACCGTATCTGCGGATCCCGTGCTGTCGGGCTTCCGGCTGCAGATGGAGGAGATCCTGTAACAGCGCGCGCCGGGCAACGGCGCTGGCGCAGACGACGCCGGACGGCTGGGCCGCCGCGTCATGTCCGCCGGCAGGCACCGACGACAGGTCGGTCCGTTCGCGACCGGGCGCCGCCGAGGCCAGGACTGTGGCAGGCAACCCCGGCCAGTGCTTCTTCCGATAATCAGGATTCCGCAGGCGGCGACACTCGGCGGGATGCGCGTGAACGCCGAGCGGCTGCGCCGGCTCGGGACCAAGAGCATGCTGTATCGGTGCTACCTCGTGGCGCGGTTCCTGTGCGACCGGCACGCCCGCCGCGGTCTCGACAAGACACGGCAACTCAAGGACGGCCAGCCGAACCCGTTCGTCGTTCGCGGCGCCGTGCTCGATCTCCCGAAGACCCGCGGAACCGAATACGTGCGCCCCGTCCCGTGGCAAACCGTGATCAACACCGTGATGGTCGGAACCAAACCCGGCCGCGATGCGCGCCGGCGAGTACAAGACGCCTTCGAGGAACTGCGGGCTGGCGCCGGCATGGCGCAGGGCGAAGTGGACCCCTGCGGAATCGACTTCGATGACTTGGGAGCCGCAGTGCAGGTATTCGGCGCCGCGCCGACGCGGCCACGCCCCGCCGGACTGATTGCGACAGCATCCCGGACTGATTGCGACAGCATCCCGGACTGATTGCGACTGGGAGGGAGACATGAGCGGAGACGTGATCGCAACGCTACTGACTGGCGCTGGTGTGCTTCTCGTAATGTGGGCGCTGATTGCCGGTGTGCGCCGTGACCTGCGCGGCGATGTTGAGGCGCTGCGCCGGGACATGCGCTCCGACTTGGAGCATGTGCGGCGGGACCTCGCGGCGGTGAACCAGCGTATCGACAACGTGTTGTTGGCCGACCGGAACCGCGGTGTCGCGCCATGACGCGCGATGAGTGCGGGACAACCCAGAGCGGCTCACCGAGGTCCCTGGACACGCACGCCACCCCAACACCGTACACGGCATCTGGACCGGTGACCTCGTGCGCATCCTGAGCCGGCGCGGATGGGTCACAGGAATTGCTGCCGTCAGCGCAGGCGCAGGCAAGATCAGAGTGCAGGGACGGCAGACAGCAGCGTTGACCAGCCGTAGGAAGCGAGTCCGGCGTATTGCACCAGCCTCAACTTGGTGCCCTATTTCATAATGAGACACTACCCAGATAGCACCGCCGCAACGGGACGCGAGACGTTGCTCCGGGCCCGATGGCCCGGAGCTTGAGGCGGGTTGCGATTCTGGTGCGCGCGCGGGTAGAACGTAGTTCAGCAGCGTTGACGGCGGCGCTTGCGCCACGCAGCCCAGGCGACGACGCCGACTCCGATCGGCAGAAATCCGAGCGGCAGTGCCGGCACCGGCGTAGTCGCGCCCGTCAGCGCCCCCGGCGTGTACTGCGTAGCCGCCATGCGGTGCTTCACGGCGCCGCCGCCGCCGTACTCGTAGACGGTGGTTCTGGAACCGACTCTGATCGCGTAGCGCACGAGGCCGCCGCTCTCGGGCAACTCGACGGTCTGCATCCTCGAACCCATCCCGACGTCGTAGTACCCGCTCCGCGAGCCCTGGTCCCAGCCGCCGCCGGCTCTCGCCCACTGGACGCGGTACCCCTCGACGTGTTCGGCGTCGGCCGGGGCGTCCCACGTCACCGTCCACATCGAATCATCGTTCGAGTCGGCCTCCATCGTGACATTCCGAGGCGGCTCGACCGGCACCCCCGACCGCGCACTGACGGTCAAGCTCCAGTTGCGGGTGTCCTCGGTGACGATCACATTCCACGCGGCGACCCTGAACTCGTAGAGGGTTCCGCTCTCGAGGCCCGCGACGACCCGGGCGGTGTTCGTCAGGTCGATCCCGGTCTCGAGCTTCCAGGACTCCCGCCATTCGCTCTGCCCCGAGACGCGGTCCTCGATGATGTAGGTCACGATCGGCCGTCCGTTGTCGTTCGGCTCGTTCCAGGTCAGCAGGACCTGGCCGTCTCCGTGCGTCGCGGCACGGACGTTCGCCGGTGCGTCCGGGATTCCCCCGGGCGTCGTGGCTCTCCAGTCCGTCCAGTTTCGGTCGCGCCGGACGTTGTCGAACCCCACGGACTGCACGCGGACGCTGTACTCGGTGCCGTTCGTGAGGTTGCTGATCTCATAGCCATCGCTGCCGCTGCGGGTGTAGTCCTCGGCCGCGAGGTCGCGGACCGTAGTGTAGGGGCCGCCCGTCGGGCCGTGCTGCAGGTCGTACGCGTGGGCGGTGCCCTCAGCGGGTGCTGCCCAGTACGCCGTGACCGTTCCGTCCTCGGGCCAGAGCACGAGATTTCTCGGCTTGCTGACGGGGTTGGCGGGGTCTCCCTCGGGCCGTGCGTAGACAGTGCCTGACCACGGCCCGTTGCCGTCGGCGTTCTTGGCCCGCACCCTGACGGCGTACTCAGTGTCGTTCTCGAGGAAGCTCAGCGTGAACTGGGTCACGCCCGTGTCGGACACAGGGGCATTTCTCCAGCCGCCCCCGCGCGGAGTGTGCTGAACGGCGTAGCCTGTGACCGCCGAACCGCCCGAATCCGCCGGCGGCGCCCATGACAGCATGATTCGTCCGTCGCCGGCCTGGGCTCCGAAGCTGCGCACCTGCCCGGGCGGGCCTGAACCGTCGGGGGCCGCCGGGGTGCCGCGGTGATCAGCCCGCTCGCCCGAACCGGCCCGGGTGTACGCCCGGACGCGGAACACGTACTCCGTCCCGTTCTTCAGGCCGGTGACTCTGCGCCACGTCGAAGGACTCGTGTTGAGGGTGCTCCAGACACCCTGAGGGGACGCCTCGCGCCACTGCGTCGTGTAGCCCATGATGTTGCAGGGGTATTCCGGATCCGGTCTACGATTGACTCGCACCCGGACCGAGCCGGCGCTGCCCACGAGAACGTCAGTGACCTGTCGCTCTCATCGACGGCGAGTGAGGTCGGCGGGCCGGGCAGGGGCCACGTCTCGGCGTACGCCGTCGCGGACCACGGCGTGTCGACGACGCTGCCGTTGCTGCGGACCTCGCGAACACGATAGCGGACCGCGTACTCCCTAGTGTCCTGTCTGTCAAATAGGGCTACGTAATATGATCCTGCTGTGCGGCCAGACTCGAGCGAGCATGCTGGATTTTACGAAGAATGGCCTCGCCTTTGGCCTTCCATTTGTAGGGCTTGGGCGTCAGATTCCGTTCAGCGAGGTAGTCCTCGATGTCCGCCACCAGGGTCTTGACGCTGTTGAAACTGCCCTCTCGGATCACGTCCTGGGTCAGGTCCGCGAAGAAGCGCTCGACCAGGTTGAGCCACGACGCGCTGGTCGGCGTGAAGTGCAGGTGGAACCGCGGGTGCTTCGCCAGCCAGGCCCGCACGCGGTGGTCCTTGTGGGTACAGTAGTTGTCGACGATGAGATGAAGATCCATCTCCGGCGGGGTCTCCCGGTCGATTTGCTTGAGAAACCGGAGCCATTCCACATGCGTGTGCTGCGCCTCGGTCCGCGCGATGAGCTTGCCGTCCAGGTAATTCAGGGCAGCAAACAGCGTGACCGTCCCGTGGCGCCGGTAGTCATGGGTCCGCGTCCGGGTCGCCCCGCGCCGCAGGGGCAGGCCCGGTTGGGTGCGTTCCAAGGCCTGACACTGGCTCTTCTCGTCGCAACAGAGCACGAGCGCCCGCTCGGGCGGATCCAGATACAAGCCGATCACGTCCCAGAATTTCTCCGCGAACTTCGGGTCGTTGGACACCTTGAAGGTCTTCACCACATGCGGCTTGATGTCGTTGGCGCGCCAGATCCGGTGGACGCTGTCCGGCGACATCCCCACTGCGGCGGCCATGGTGCGCACGCTCCATCGCGTCCGAGGCACCGGCGGCTGGGTTGCCCGGAGGATGACGTGTTCGACCTTCTCCGGCGTGATCGAGGGTCGCCGCCCCCGACCCGGCTGATCCCGCAAGCCCGCAAGCCCCTCCCGGTCAAACCGTTGCGACCACTTGTTGACACAAGCTCTGCTGACGCCGAGCTCCGCCGCCACTTGCTCTTGCGACAACCCGGCGACCCGTCGCAGGATGATCTGCGCCCGCAAGTGGTCTCGCATGGGGGTTGTAGGTGCCTGCACGCGCCGCTCCAACTCGGCGCGTTCGGGGTCGGTGATTTCGAGGACAGAGACCGGCCGAGCCATTCCGTATACGATAATGCGTGAAGGTGGTTACGTCAACTCATTTACCGGACAGGACACTAGCCCCGTACAACTGGATGCTCTGCTCCGTGTCGGTCGGATCAGTGATCACGTTGGCGATCCGCCAGTTGCCCCGGCCCCGCTCGGCGACGCCGACGTAGTAGCCGTTGCCGGGCTGTTCGTCCCAGGTCGCGATGATGATGGCGCCGTTGACCGCGAGCGTCGGAGCCTCGGGCCTCGTCTGAGCATGAGCGGTCATCGACAGCACCAACAACGTGGCTGTTGCCACGAATACTCGCGTCATTATCTGCGGTCCTCCTGGTCTCGGCACGGGCGGCGGTTCAGGAAAGGATAGTGGGCGGCGGCGTCAGGATCTGACACCCCGATCACGGAGTCGCCAGCGCCCTGTGCGCGGCCGGTCCGACATCGCCGTCGATCAGGCTGAGCAGGCGCTCTTGCGCCCCAGCCAGTGGAGCACGTCGCGGCATCCGTCGTACTGAGGGAGCTTCTTGGCCGCGCCAAGGGTGGCTCCGGGCTGTTGCCCGGAGCCTGAGGGAAGGTTCTCTCGATGGTGCCGCGGGCGGTCGAGGGCCACCCGGTGGGGCTTCGCCGATTTCAGACCGCCTGGTGGCGGCGCTTGCGCCACGCGGCCCAGGCGACGAGACCGATCCCGATCGGGATGAATCCGAGGGGCAGCGCCGGCACCGGCGTGGTCGCGTGCTGCGCCCCTTGCCCCTGCGGCAGCGTGTACTCCGTCGGCGACACCCGGTGTCTCGTGACGATCGCGCCGCCGTACTGGTAGATGGTGACGGTCGAGCCGACTCTCATCGCGTAGCGGACGTTGTCCCCCCTCTCGGGCAACTTCACGGTCTGCGTCATCGTGTCTGCGCCGACATCGTAGTAGCCGCTCCGTGAACCCTGGTTCCAGCCGCCACCGGCTCTGGCCCACTGGACGCGGTATCCGTCGATGTGCTCAGCGTCGGTGGAAGCGTCCCAGGTGACCCGCCAGGTCGTGCCGTCCTTCGGGTCGGGCTGAGAGATCGTGACGTTGCGAGGCGGGGCGACCGCCCGTGGCGTCGCGGTGACGGTCGAGCTCCAGTTGCGGTTGTCCTCGGTGACCGTCTCGTTGGCCGCCGCGACCCTGAACTCGTACGCGGTGCCGTTCTCCAGCCCAGCGACGATGCGGCTCGTGCTCGTCGGATCGACGCCGTTCTCGAGCTTCCAGGATGCCCGCCAGGTGCTCTGTCCGACGGGGCGGTCCTGGATGTCGTAGCCCAGGATCGGCCGTCCGCCGTTGTCGGCCGGTGCTGACCAAGTCAGCCGGACTTGGCTGTCCCCGTGCCTCTGGACGCTGACGTTTGTCGGTTCACCCGGCACGCTGCCGGGCCTCGTGGTCTCCCAGTCGGTCCAGGCGCTCTGGTACCCGCCGTGCCCGATGGACTGCACTCGGACACTGTAGTCTGCGCCGTTCGTCAAGCCGTCGATCTCGTAGCCGCCGCTGCCGGGGCCGGTGTAGGTCTCCGGATCAAGGTTCCGGACGGTGGTGTAGGGGCCGCCAGCAGGCCCGTGCTGCAGGTTGTAGCCGTGGGCCGTCCCGGTGTGCGGCGACGCCCAGTACGCTGTGACCTTCCGATCCTCGGGCCAGAGCTGCAGGCGTCGTGGTTCGGTGACGCGGTCGGCGTCGTCGGCCGTCGGCTCGGCGTAGGACGTGGCTGACCACGCGCCGCCGCCGGCGGCGTTGACCGCCTGGACCCTGACGGCGTACTCGGTGCCGTTCGTGAGGAAGTTCAGCGTGAAGTTCGTTCCGCCCGTCTCGGACTCGCGGGGGTCGCCCCAGCCGCCGCCGCGCGGGGTGCTGTGGATCTTGTAGCCGGTGATCGCGGCGCCGCCGGAGTCGGCTGGCCGATCCCAGTGCAGTGCGATTGTCCCGTCGCCCGGCGTCACGCTGGTGATGTCGGGCGCGCTCGGCGGCGTCGGGGCGGCGCCTGCGGTCGGTGTTCCCGTGGCTTGGGCCCACGCGCCCCAGCCGACCTGCTGGTTGTTCCCCCGGACCCTGAACTCGTACTCGGTTCCGTTCGTGAGACCGCTGATCGTCCACCAGGTCTGGCCGAGGGATGTCGGCGTGCTCCAACGGCCGCCGGAAGCGGGGCGGTGCTGGACCTGGTACCTCTCGACGGTGCAGTCGGCGCCGCCCAGGTCGAAGCCCTCGCACCCTGTCCGCGACGGTGGCTCCCAGGAAAACGTCAGTTCGCTGTCGCCCTCATCGACGGCAAGCGACGTCGGCGGGCTCGGCACGCCCCAGGTCTCGGCGTACGCCGTCGTCGACCAGGGACCGTTGGGGCTGCCGCGGTGGCGAACGCGGTACCGGATCGCGTACTCGGTGGCGCCGTCCAACCGGAGGCTGTGCTCCGTATCGAACCGGTTGGTGATGACGACCGCGGTCTCCCAGTTGCCGCGGCCGCGCTCGGCCTTCGCGACGATGTACCCGTCGCCGGACTGTTGAGTCCAGCTCGCGGTGATGGTTCGGCCGGTGACCGACAGCGTCGGCGCCGCAGGCCTCGTCTGCGCGTAGGCGGTTGTCGACAGCATGATCAGCGCGGCGGTCGCCACGAATCCTCGTGTCGTCATCTGCGGTCCTCCTGGTCTGCGCGGTGGGCGCCTGCGTGGTGGACGCCGGTTCGCGGTCGTCGAGGGCATGGTCAGCACGGCCGGCGCCACAGGTCCCCCGTGGCGTCGTTTCCGATCCTCTTCACAAGGATGTTCGGCGGCTGTGCGTGGAAGCATAGTGCAGATCTGGGCCGATTTTCCAGCGTATTCGGTTAGCGCGTCCGGGAACGGTTTCGCCCATGAAAATGTAACTGACAATGGACCTGTGCTCCGGAAAGTTACGGCAGCGGCGAGACGTGCCTGACGCAAATTGTCGGATTGTCGGGCCAATGCCGCGAAGGGCCATCGGCCGTCGTCGTGGGCGGCGCCCCCGGAGGTCGCGGGCGAGGCGGGCGGCGGCCGGCTCGGTGTGATGGCGGCGGACCCGGGACCCGTCGGGAGGGCCCGCCGGCGGTCAGGCGGGTGGTGGCAGTGCAAGCGCTTCGGGCACGACGGGTGCGCGGGCGCACAGCATCGTCGTGAACAGCACGCGGGGGTCGAGTCGGCGTTGGCGGGCGGTACGCACCACGCTCGCCAGCACCTGCTGGGTGTTGGCACCCTTGCGGGTGCGGTTGCCGCCGCACACCTTGCGGGTGACCACCGCGGGGCGGATAGCCTGCTCCGCCCGCCAGTTGGTCGCGTCTATCGACGGGTCGCACAGGAAGACGAACACCGCCGGGAACTCGTTGGCCAAGTGCTTGGCGAAGCGCTCGGCGGCGGCCAACGGCGGCGCGGTGTCGATCAGGCGACCGAGCCGGGCGACCAGTCGGCCGCGAGCCGTCGCCAGACCGTGCTCGCTGATGTCGCCCGCCTTGCAGCGGTCGCGCAGCGCGAGACCGTCCTGAAGGACCGCCTGCACCTCGCCGGCCCAGGGGCTGTCGGGGTGAGCGGCCTGCAGATCCTTGCAGCGGCGCAAGAGATGACCCACGCACGTCTGGTGCGGCGCATGCTTGAAGCCGCGATAAGCCACCCAACCGTCCCGCACCAGCACGCCGGAGAAATCGGGGCCGAGAACCGCCGCCGCATGCTCGAACCCCCGCCCGGCGCAGATCGCGTAGACCGTGGTCTCCGGGGTCGCGAACACCCACAGCCAGTGGTTGAGCGTCCACACACGCCACCCCGTCTCGTCCGGCGTGACCACCGGGCTGCGGCGGACCTGCTCGCACAGCGCCGCATACGCCAGCGCCGCCTTGGCGGCGGTGCGGTGCAGCAGTTGGACCAGACCGCCCTTGGTGACCCGGAGTCCGAACTGAATGTTCAGCACGCGGGCGACCTTCTCCACCGGCATGCCCAGCTCGGTGTGCAACTCGACCACCAGCGCCGTAGGGGACGTCGGCAGGTCCGGTTGGGCGGCAATCGGAGCCGAAGGCCGGGCGCCGGCGGGATGCATCGCCGTTCGCATCCCGCCGGCGCCGCCACAAGCCGCCCGCCTCAGTCGCGCGCCGGCGGGAGCGCGAACACGTAGAGCGCGCTGCCCGCCCGCCGGAAGCGGTCGACCGCGTCCGGTTCCGCATCCGGCGTGATCTGCACGCTCCCCGGGCGCTGGCTGCCGATGATGGCGACGTACTGCCGGCCGTCCGGTCCGAGGTAGGTGATGGGCGAGTTCCGGAAGTTGCTCCCGGTCCGGAACGTCCAGACGATGTCGCCGGTCCGGGCGTCGATGGCCCGCACCACGCCCTCGTTGGGGCCGCCCTGGAAGAGCAGGTCCCCGCCGGTGGCCATGACCGGCGCGTTGTTGGCGGTCGTCCACTGAATCCGCCAGACGGTCTCGCCCGCCACCGGATCGTTGGCCTGCAGCTCGTTGACGACCTCGGCATTGGGCGGGTCCGGGGCGCGGCCGCCGCGCTCGCGCAGCGTGTAGTCGTTCCCGGGCACGTACTCGCCCTCGACCATTCTCAGGCGGTCGCAACTGTTCGAGGTCGGGGTGTACACGAGTCCGGTACGCGGCGAGAACGCGTCGTTCTGCCAGTTCCGGGCGGCGATGCCGGGACACCAGCCGATGGCGACGTTCTCGGCGTCGGGCAGGTACCGCTGTCGATCCTCGACGTCGGTGAACATCATCTTCGTCATGTCGTAGCGCGGGCGGCCGGTCTCCATGTTGATGCCGTCGAAGATGTCGTTGTAGACGAACATCCAGGGCTCGAGGAGCATCTCGCCCGTCGCGCGATCGAACACGTAGAAGTAGCCGTTCCTCGCCGGACGGACCAGCGTCTTGCGCGTCTCGCCGTTGATCTCGAGGTCGACGAGGAGGTTCACGTTGGGCTCGTCGAGGTCCCACTGGTCCTGAGGGGTCATGTTGTAGGCCCAGATCAGGTCTCCGGTGTCGGCGTCACGGGCCAGGATCGACGCGCAGTAGTTGTTCCGGAAGCCGGTCAGCCCCCCGTCCTCGTCGAGCTCGACCACGCCCCACTCCCGGCGGTAGTCCGGGTTCCAGGGGGCGCAGTTGCTCGTGCCGTAGTAGAAGAGATTGAGCTCGGCGTCGTAGGTGAACCAGCCCCAGACGGCGCCGCCGCCGCGCCGCCACGAGTCGCCCGACCAAGTGTCGAGGGCGGGGTTGTCGATCCGGTCGTCGGGATAGAAGGGAGCGAAACGCGACCCGATGCCCACCTCGTTGTTCGGCCCCATGCTGTAGTACCGCCACCGGAAGCGACCGTCGTCGGTGCTGTAGGCGGTGACGTGGCCGCGGACGCCACGCTCGCCGCCCGCCACGCCGACGATGACCTTGTCGCCGACAACCAGCGGCATGCCGGGCACCGTCTCCCCCATCGCGACGGCCGCGTTCTCGGCCTGCCAGATCTGCTCGCCGGTCTCGGCGTCGAGCGCGAACACCTGTCCATCGAGGGTGGCGTAGTAGATCCGGCCGTCGGCATAGCCGAGGCCGCGGGTCTGCGCGCCGCAGCAGGCGCTCCGCCGGGTCAGCTCCGAGTCGGCGATTTCGGGCCGGAACTCCCACTTGATGAAGCCGTCACGGGCGAGGTCGAGCGCGTAGACGTAGTTCGGCTCGGGGGTGACGATGTACATCGTCTCGCCGATGACGAGCGGCGAGGCTTCGTACGAATCGTGGACGCCGAGCTGCATCGTCCACGCCATCGTGAGCTGATCGACGTTGTCGACGTTGATCTGGTCCAGCGGACTGTAGTTCCAGCCCGCATAGTTGGCGTTCGGCATGACCCACTCGGAGGCGTCGTCCACCGAAGCCTCCTGGGCGGCCACGGCCCCCGGTACGCAGAGAACACCGAGCAGCGACAGGAAGGGAATCCACATCCAGCCCCACCGCCTGGTTGACAGCCTCATGCCGCACTCCTTCGCTCGGGGCGCTGCCCCGGGTTTGCGCCGTCCATCGGCGACGTCCACCGATACTGACAACTTGGAAATCACCGCCCGCTGACCGCCGACACCCGCCCGGCCCGCCAATGCCGCCTCCGGCCTCGGCAGGCACCAACCAACCCGTCCGGAGTCCGCGCCGTTCGACGGCGCAGACTCCGGCTACGGCAACCCCTAGAACGGGTAGCCCGGGAGCCTCGGCGACCGCGGCTTCCACTCCGGCAGCGGCGCCCAACCGTCGCGGTTGGGCATCTCGATCTTCGGCAGACTCTCGGCGTCGAGCACCAGGTCCTCCGGGATGACCTCGTTCCTGTACAGCAGGAAGGCCGTCAGCGCGTACACCTCGTCGGCACTCAGCGTTCCCTCCTGGTAGAGCGGCATGCCGCGATTGATGTAGTCCCAGACCGTCGTCGCATAGGGCGATCGGTACGGCAGGATGCGCCCCGCCGCCCACGGGTCGACGTCGGTCCCCGGCTCGGCCTTCACCAACCGGGGCGCGCGCCGGGGGGCCCGGCCGCCCTCCAGCGCCCTCCCGTGGCATCCCGCGCAACGCACCCGGTAGATCCGCTCCCCTTCCCCGGCGGTGCCGTTGCCCGGCGGCAGCTCCTCGCCCGAGGGACCGATGGAGATGTCCCAGGCGCGGATTTCCTCCGGGGTGGGGTTCCGTCCCACGCCGTAGGTGGGCCCCTGCGCGAGCGCGGCGCCCCCCATCAGCATCGCCAGCGCGAAGACCCCGACCGCCCGGGCGGCCGTGCTAAGCGCGCCCATTGTGAACGCTCCCGTCGCCGGCGACCCGCCACGGCTGGATGGTGTTGTCGAGACCAGGCACGCCGACCCTCGGATTGCCGGGCTCGCCGAAGTGCTCGGCGACCTGAGCCTGCAACGGTTGCACCTGGCCCACTTCGTCCGTGCAGCGCGACATGAGCACGGTCTCCTGCCCGTCCCAGGTCCAGGGGAGGCGGAACCGGGTGTGCGCCATGCGGTGCGCCGTGCCCTGAATCTCGGCCTCGCTCCAGCTTCGGCCGGCGTCGGTGGACACGTCCACCCGGCTGACGGCGCCCCCGCCGGACCAGGCGAGGCCGGAGATCTCGTAGAATCCGCGGCCCGGCAGCCGCTGCCCTCCCGAAGGGCGCGTGATGACCGACTTGGGCCCGACCTGGTAGCCCAACGCGGCGCGCGTCGCGTTCCGGCTGAGGTGCCCGTAGTCGTTGTAGTTCATGTAGTACTCGTCGGTCACCTTGATTCGCCGGAGGTACTTCGTGTTGAAGATGCCCTCGAAGCCGGGAATCAGCAGCCGCAGCGGAAATCCGTTCTGCGGACGCACCGCCTCGCCGTTCATGCCGTAGGCCACGATGCAGTCGTCCATGGCCTTGGCCAGCGGGAAGCTCGACGCGCCCTTCACGTTCTCGGTCCCTTCCGCGACGACCCAGGCCGCTCCCTCCTTGACGCCCGCCTCCTTCAGCAGGGTGGACAGGAGCACGCCCGTCCACTCGGCGCAACTGGTCATGCCGTGCGTTTCCTGCACGTCCTTGTGCGTGCTTCTCGCCCGGTTGCCCGCGCACTCGATGAAATGCAGGCGGGTCACCGACGGGAGGCGCTTCAGGTCCTCCATGGTGAAGATCAGCGGACGCTCCACCATGCCGTGGATCATCAGGCGATGCTCGCTCGGATCGATCTCCGGCATGAGGGAGCCGCGGGTGGTGCCCACGAAGTGGAGCGACGACGGCGTGATGGTGCCCACCGAATCCTGGAGCGGCGCCGCCACGTGGAACACGAGCCCGAACGCGTCGGGCGACTCCCGGCCGCCGGGCGGGTGCGGTATGCGCACCGAGGTCACGAAACGCGAGCGCTCACCGTAGGCGATCATGTCGGCGTCGCCCCTGACGAACCGCTCCGGCTCCGGCGCCGCCTGCCCGAGCGCCGGCTCCGCCGCTCCCACCGTCAAGCCGCCCGCCAACGCCGCGCCGCCGCGCAGGAATTCCCGTCTGTCAGGTCGTTTCGCGTCCATGGGCCTCTCCTTCAGCAGCCTGAGGTCACCCGTCAAGTCGGCTGCCGCCGTCGGCAGTATACACCTCGACGCTTCGGCTTCACTCGCTCACCGGCCGATCGCGCGGGTGCGGCCGAGGGGGCGCGGGGGTCGCATGCTTCACGCCGGCCGATGCGCCCGAAGGAACGACCGTATCTGGCGCACCGCCAACGGAATCCGCTCCACCGGCTGCTTCCACGGGAACATGCTCAGCTCCGACTGCGGCGCGAGCATGGCGGCCTCGATGGCCACGTCGTAGGGATGGGCCGGGATGTCGTCGGGCAGGATGAGGATCGGCGTCTGCAACTGGCGCACGAAGTCGCGTGTCGCGGTGAAGACGAAGTCCGCATCGGTGCGGTACATCCGGGTCAGGAACCTGTCGACCATGTCCATCGTGATGTCGGGCCGGCGCGCGACGAGATCAGGCCCCCACCCCCCCATGTTGTTGTCGTAGAACAGGGTGGGATGCTCCGCGGTCCACGCGCTCGGCTGCGCCAGCACGGCGGCCACGACGCGATCGGGGGCCCGCCGCAGCAGGTTCCAGATGAAGGGGCCGCCGATGCAGAACCCGAGCACCATGAACCGGTCGATGCCCAGGTGGTCCATCACGCCGAGATGGTCGTCGGTGTGGGCATCCCACGGCCGATCGATCTCGAGCGGACCGGACGATTGGCCGCGGTTGGAGTTGCGCAGGTCGGCCGCGATGCAGCGGTACTCTCCCCTGAACTCCTCCATCGGGTCGAAGGGGTGAGTGGCCAGGCCGGCGACGGCCGAGTTCAGCCCGCCGCCCGGGATGACGAGCAGGGGGAAGCCGGAGCCGACCTCCCGGTAGCGGATGCGAACGGGCCCCTTCTCGTAGAAGGACATGTCCCCTCCGTCCTGGCCGGCCTGCTCCGCGAACGCCCGCGTGGCGGCGAGAACCGTCGCCGCCGCGCCCGTCTTGAGTATCGTGCGTCTGGTCGGATCCACCATCTCGTCCCCCTCGCCCATCGTCGCCTGCGGCGCCGCCGGGCGCCCAATCTCCCGGGAGTCCGCGCTGTTCTGCGGCGCAGGCTCCTGGCCGCAGCCCCTGATGGTTCGCGACGCCCGTGCCGAATTGTCCGCACGGCGGCGGCTCCAAGCTATCACCGCCCGGTGGCGCTGACAACCATGCTGGCCCTCGATGACAGCAGGCGGTAACATGCGGCCTGAGGTGAGCGATGCGGTCACGACACCATCTGCTGACGGTTGTACTCGGAATTGGGCTGGGCACGTTCCCTGGCGTCGCCGAGGCGCAGGAATCGGCGACATCGGCGCTGGAGGGTTCGCGCGTCACCCGGCTCGACATCACCAGCCGCGAGCCGGCGTTCGGCGGCCGGTCGTTCGGCGCCGCCGGCGCGTACGAGATTCTGCTCGCGACGGCCACCGCCGTCGCCGATCCACGCGCCCCCCTCGACGCCGGGATCGCCGATCTCGACAAGGCCCCGCGCAATGCCGACGGGCTGGTCGAGTACACCTTCGAGGTCGACATCCTCAAACCCGTCGACATCGCCAGGGGCAACGGCGTCCTCGTATACGAGGTCAACAACCGCGGCCGCAACATCGTCCTCGGCTACTTCCACGAGGCGGGGCGGGGCTACGCGGCCGAGAACGCCGGCAACGCCTTCCTCATGAACCAGGGCTACACCTACGTGTCGAGCGGCTGGCTGCACGGCGCGCCGGGGGGCGGCGACCCGCGCCCGGTGCTGGCGACCCTGCCGCCGGCCACCGACGACGGCGAGCCGATTACCGGCCCCTCGATGGAGGAGTGGCAAGACCCCGGCAGCGCCGCGTTCGGGCGACTGACGTATCGCGCCGCGACCCTCGACAAGACCGCCGCGACGCTCACGCATCGGCAGCTTCAGGACGACCCGCGCCAGACGGTGCCGGCCCACCGGTGGGACTACGTCGACGACACCACGGTCGCCATCACGCCCCCCGCGGGCGCCGACGCGGGAACCATCTACGAGTTCGTGTACCAGGCACGAGATCCGATCGTCCACGGCCTGGGCTTCAGCGCCGTGCGCGACCTGGTGTCGTTCGCGCGCTATCGCCCCGCCGACGACCGGGGAGCCCCCAACCCGCTCTTCGTCGACGGCATGCCCGTGCTCGACCACGTGGTGGCGGTGGGCTCGTCGCAGAGCGGCCGAATGATCAGAGACTTCGTCTACCAGGGCTTCAACGAGGACCCGGCGGGGCGTCGCGTCTTCGACGGCATGACGCCGTACGTCGCGGGCGCCCGGCGCACCTTCGTCAACGCCCGTTTCGCGCAGCCGGGCCGCTACACGCGCCAGCACGAAGACCACAACTACCCGATGGACGAGTTCCCGTTCTCGTTCGCGACGACGACCGACCCCCTGACGGGCAGGACCGACGGGTTGCTGGCCGCGTGCACTGCCTCTGGCACCTGCCCCAACATCATTCAGGTGGACGCCGAATCGGAGTACTACGGCGCCCACGCTTCGCTCATCGTCACCGACACGAGGGGCCGAGCGCTGGCCCTGCCCCCGAACGCGCGCTACTGGATGCTCGCGACCGCGCATTCGCAGGGCGCGGCCGGATGCCGCGACCCCGCCAACCCGGTGCAGCCGTGGCCGTACTACCGGGCGGCGTTCGACGCGATGGTGCGGTGGGTGCGCGACGGGATCGAGCCGCCCGCGACGCGCGCGCCGTCGGTGGCCGACGGCACGGCGGTGACGGTGGAACGGCAGGGCGAGGGGTATCCGACCATCCCCGACCGTCCGTACAACCCCGCCATCAGCGAGCTGGGCGTGCGTGACTTCTCGGTCTGGCCGCCGAAAGAGAGCGACGAGCAGTACCCCCTGTTCGTGCCCGCCCTCGACGCCGACGGCAACCTCACGGCGGGAGTGATCGTGCCGGAAGTTGCGGCCCCCCTCTCCACGATGGGCAAGGCCGTCCGCGCGGTGGGCTTCGCCGAGGGCGACCTGTGCGGGGTGAACGGCTCCACGATTCCGTTCCCGCGGACGGAGGACGAGCGCGCCGCCTCGGGCGATTCGCGCCTCTCGCTGGAAGCGCGCTACCCCGGCGGCGAGGCCGAGTACGTGCGGCGCTACGGCGATGCGGCCGACGCGCTCGCCGCCGCGCGGTACCTGCTGCCCGCCGACGCCGAGACGCTCAAGCAGTCGGCCGCCGCCGCGTGGAAGGCGGCCGTCGCGGCGCCCTGACGCGCGTGAGGGCTCGTCGCGTCGATCCGCCGGCCCCCCGGGCCGTGCCGGGGGCTGGACGAACCGGTATGATGCGTTGGAAGGAGACCTGCATGTCCACACTACGTTTCGGCCTGCTGCTCGTCGTCGGCGTGAGCCTGGCCGTCGCCGGGGCCCGGCCGGCGGCCAACTCCGACGCCACGACCGGCGTCACGCCCGAGTTCCAGTACATCGGCAAGCTCGCGTTCGGGCCCGAGGGCGTGCTCTTCGCGGCCGACGCCCAGGAGGTGTCCATCACCGCCCTGCACCTGGGCGAGGAGATGACCGAGGGGGCGCCCGGGACCCGGGACGTGCCCTCGATAGACCGGCATATCGCCGGGCTGCTCGGCATCGACGCCGCCAACCTGCTGATCACCGACATGGTGGTCGACCCGCGGACGCGCAACACTTGGCTCTCGGTGATGCGCGGGCTCGGGGCCGGCGCCGTACCGGTCCTGCTGCGCGTCGACGGTGCGGGCGAGATAGAGGTCGTCTCCCTCGACGGGATCCGCTACACGCGCATCGGGGTGCCCAATCCGCCGCCGGCCGAGACGCCGCTGGTGCTCGTGGACGGGCGGGAGATCCCCATCGCCAACTATCCCGACCAGGTCGACCCCGCGGGACTGATCGGGGTGCAGACCATCACCCACATGGCCTTCATCGACGGCAACCTGTTCGTCTCGGGCCTGTCGAACGAGGAGTTCGCGTCGAAGATGCGCGTCATCCCGTATCCGTTCCGGGTGGCGGACGCGGGGACGAGCGTCGAGATCTACCACGGCTCGCACGGCCAGCTCGAGACGTTCTCGCCCGTGTTCACGTTCGTGCCGTACGAGATTGACGGCGAGCCGTCGATCGTCGCCAGCTACCTGTGCACCCCTCTCGTCAAGTTCCCGATCGCGGCCCTCGAGCCGGGCAGCAAGATTCAGGGGACGACGATCGCCGAGTTCGGGAACCGCAACCGGCCCATCGACATGATCGTCTACGAGAAGGACGGGCAGGACTACATCCTGCTGTCGAACAACCAGCGCGGGGTGATGAAGGTGCCGACGGAGCCGTTCGGCGCCGCGGACGCCATTGCCGACCCGATTCCCGACACCGCCGGCGTGCCGTTCGAGACCATCGCGTCGCTCGAGGGCGTGCGGCAGCTCGACCGGCTGGATGCCTCGCGGGCGATGCTGCTGGTCGACGCCGCGGGCGGCGGGCTGGACCTCGAAGCGGTCGCGCTGCCGTAGGGGCCGGCCGACGATGGGACAGGCAGCGGGGGCGGTCGCCGTGGCGGCGGCCCTCGCGCTCGCGCCCGCGTGCTCGCCGTCGGGCAGCCCGGCGGCGGGCCCCGACCCCGGCGCCCCGCGCATTCGACTGGCCACCTCGCCCACCGGGCAGCGGACCGTCGCCGTCGCGGGGCTGGCGGCGGCGGACCTCGCGCACCTCGAAGGCGCCGCCCTGTCGCGCGACGCGTGGCAGGCCATCCTGCGCGTGCAGGTCGCGCAGGCGGGTCCGACCCTCACGGAGCCGCCGCCGGTCCTCGGCGACCATGCCGTGCACGCCGGCGCGCTGCGCTTCACGCCCCGCTTTCCGTTCGATCCGGGTCAACGCTACGAGGTCGTGTTCGATCCGTCGAGCCTCCCGTCCGCGCGCGGCCGTTCCGCCCTCGACCCGCCGCGCCCCCTCCGCACGACCGTCGAAGTGCCGGCTCCCGACCGGGCGCCTTCGACCCGCGTCGTCGCCGTCTACCCGACCGGCCCCGAGGTGCCGGAGAACCACCTCCGCCTGTACGTCGTCTTCTCAGCGCCGATGGGGCTGGGCGGCGGCGCCGCGCACGTCCGGCTGCTCGACGAGCACGGCCAGCCGGTGGCGGACCCGTTCCTGCCGCTGGACGTCGACCTGTGGAACGCAGATCGCACGCGCTACACGGTTCTCTACGACCCGGGGCGCGTCAAGCGCGGCATCCTGCCCAACGCCGAGATGGGCCGCCCCCTGAGCGCGGACCGCCGGTACACCCTGGAGATAGAAGCGGCCTGGCGCGACGCCGCCGGCCAGCCCCTCGTCGCTCCCTTCCGCCGGGAGTTCCGGGTGGGCCCGCCCCGCGAGCGGGCCCTCGATCCCGACGCCTGGCAGCTCGACCTCCCGGGCGGCGGCACGCGGGACGCGCTCGCGGTGCGCTTTCCGGTCCCCCTGGACTTCGGCCTGCTGCAGCGCGCGCTCAGGGTGACGACCGGCGACGGCCGGCGGCTGGCCGGGGAGATCCGGGTGGAGCAGGGCGAGACACGGTGGACCTTCACGCCGCGCGCCCCGTGGCGGCGGGGCGAACACCAGCTCGTCGCCGAGCCGACCCTCGAGGACGTGGCCGGCAACCGTATCGGGCGGGCGTTCGAGGTAGACGCGGCCGAGCCCGGGGGCTCGGCCCGCGCCCGCGGGGCCGTGGTGTCGTTCCGGATAGACGGTCCTGTCGTCCGGTCCGGCGACTCG
>CBDATI010000002.1:0-43588 GCA_965199675.1 Vicinamibacterales bacterium
GATGCGATCACGGAACCAGACGACCTGCACGGGGCCGGTGGAGGCTTCGTAGTTGCGGTGCATGACGGCGTTGCGTGCGAGCTCCTGCAGGGCCGCGAAGGCGTAGGTGGACCGTCGGGTCTCCGTGGAGGCGGCGCCAATCTCCACCGATGTGCGGATGTGGCTCTGCAGCCGAAGGTCCAGACCCTGCAGGGCCTCCGCGACCGGGCCTTCGAGTCTGGCCGCATCGATGATGGGGTCGGCCCGGTCTGTTCCTTCGAAGCGCAGGAACTGGATGTAGGCGCCGAGCAGGAAAGCCATCGGCCGGGGGCAGAGCATCAGGAGGCCGAGCGCGGTGGGGGTCGGGTCGTCCACCCCCGCGATCATCTTGGTGGCGGCCAGCCGCTCTTCGAGCGTGCGGTCGTTGCGGGCCAGGACGTCCGGGGCGAAGGCGCGGGGCAGATAGAGATACCGGAACCTCGGCAGGTCGAGGTCGGCGAGGGTGGCGGCGAGGACGGGGCGGGCATCGAACGGTGCATCGGCGTGCCGGCGCTTCTCGTTGAGGATGCGCTCGTCCTGCGCGGTGGCGAGGGCGCGGCGCGGTCCCACCCGGACCCAGATGCGCCCGCGGTAGCGGACGGGGGGCGAGTCGGCCGGTGTGACGGTGACGACGGCGACGTCTCGCCCGCGCAGCGTGTGGCGGGCCACCGCCATCGTCGGCGGCGGGAGGATGTTGCCGTCCGTCTTGCAGTGCGCCAGCTTGTGCAGCAGGGCGTCGTTGACTTCGAGCCCGGTGGGGACGCCGCTGTCATCCACGCCGACGAAGATGACGCCGGCCCGGCGTCGATTCGGGAGGTCGTTGGCGAAGGCGCAGATGGCCTGACGCACGGTGTCGGGCGCCTGGTCGTCGAAGCTCTGCTTGCGCTCGACCACATCCGACTCGGGGTCGGCGAGCATGGCTTCGAGATCGGCGTCCGAATAGGCGGGCGACATGGGGAATGCTGCCCTTCACGGGGGTCGGAGTCAAGACGAACCCGCGGCTGCTTGAGCCCGGTCCGCTCAGGCGGACCTCAGCACCGGCGGTCGCCGGCTGCGGCAGTCGGTGGCCTGCTCGAAGGCGTGGGCGAGCTGCAGTACGCCGAGGTCGTCGCAGGGGCGCCCGACGATTTGCAGCCCCACAGGAAGGCCGGCGGGGGTGAACCCGCAGGGCACCGAGATCGCGGGCAGGCCGGTCGCGCTGATGAGGTAGCACGACTTCATCCAGTCGAGGTAGGTGGGCAGGGACCGGCCGGCGATCTCCGCCACGTACGGCTGTGTGACGTCGAACGGCGCGACCTGCACCACCGTCGTCGCCAGGAAGTCGTGCTCGGCGAACCAGGCGCGGAGGCGGCGGTGGAGGGCGGCGCGGCGGCGTTCCGCTTCGGCGAGCTGGGTTCCCCGCAGGTCGCGGCCTGCCTCGATGTTCCAGACCACGGTGTCCTTCAGGACGCCGGGGTGGCGGTCCAGGATCGGTCCGAACGCGAGGTCGAAGTACCAGGCCCGCCAGGTGGTGAAGACCTCGTGGGCGCCGTCGAGGTCGGGGGCGCTCTCGTCGGTGACGCACCCGAGAGCTTCGAGGACGGCCCGGCCGCCGTCGAGGACCGTCAGCACCTCGGGCTCGACCGGCAGGCCGCCGAGGTCGGGAGACCATCCGATCCGCACGCCGGCGAGGTCGCGCTCGAGGGCGCCGCGCGTGGCGACGGGCGGCGCGGTCATCGACAGCGGCGCCCGCGGATCGGATCCGGCGATGGCGTCGAACAGCAGGGCGGCGTCGGCCACGTTGCGGGCCATCGGTCCGTGGATGTGGAACGAGAACCACGGGGCGGCGCTGGGCCAGCGCGGCACGCGCCCCGACGAGGGGCGGAACCCGACGACGTTGCAGAAGCTGGCGGGGTTGCGCAGCGAGCCGCCGAAGTCGCTGCCGTCGGCGATGGGGACCATGCCGGTGGCGAGGGCGACGGCGGCCCCGCCGCTGCTGCCGCCGCACGTCTTCGACAGGTCGTAGGGGTTGCGGGTCGCGCCGAACACCTCGTTGAAGGTCTGCGACCCGGCCCCCAGCTCCGGGGTGTTGGTCTTGCCGACGGTGATGGCCCCGGCCTGCCGCTCGCGCTCGACGATGAGGGCGGTCTCGTCGGGCACGTGGTGTTCGAAGGCGCGGCTGCCGAACGTGGTCCGGATGCCGGCGGTGACGAAGAGGTCCTTGTGGGCGACGGGCAGGCCGTGCAGGGGGCCGACCTCGCGCCCCGCCCCGAGCGCCGCGTCGGCGGCGTCGGCCGCGTCGAGGGCGGCGTCGGCCACGCAGGTCACGATGGCGTTGACGTGGGGGTTGATGCGCTCGTAGCGGGCGAGGTGCGCCTCCATCACCTCGCGCGCCGAGACCGACCGGTTGCGGATGAGCGTCGCGAGGTGCCGCGCCGTCAGGTCGCAGAGGTCGCCGGTCGGGGCGAGAGACTGTTCGGCCATGGGCCGATGCGCAGGTGCGTCAGGATGCGAGATGCAGGCGCAGTCCCCGCGGTTCACGCGTCGCGGTTTCGATGGGCCAGCTCGATTGAACGGACGAGTCGCTTGAGCGACTCAGCCTGATGATCCCTCGCCGACTGCACGGGATCTCGGTGCGGAAACCGAGTCAACCTTCGGAGCGTCCGCTCCTGGATCGCCCTGGAATCCGTTGGTTGTGACGCTGCCGCCAATATTCGGTTCAGACTGTTCTTGAGCATTGTTTGTTCCACGGGCTGTGGCATGCATCTCCGAATTGAGAAACGAGAGTAAGGTACTCTCAAGTTCCCGAACAGGATTGCGGGCCGCAGTGTTAACAGCCCGTGGACGAAGTCGGTTCGCTGAGCGGGCCTGTTCAAGCAGCTTGGGGACGAGCGGCTGAGCCCCAGGGGGCGACCGGAGCCCATTTGGCCCTCCAGAGGCCGTTCAGACGCCCCCAGAGGCCCATGAGGCGTTCGATCAGCCCGAGAATCGCCGAAAGAGCCCGCCCCTGCAGGCTCCGGGGCGTACCGACGCCCGTCAGGCGGCGCAGCAACAGACCCAGGTTGCAGCCCGCCGCCTGGACCAGCACCCGCTTGCGGACATTCTCATGGCCGCGCACCCACACCCGACGCAGACCCCCGGTCTCATACTGGTGAGCGAAAGGCCGCTCCACCAGTTCCCCCCGGCAGCGTTGGAGACGACGGCCCCGGTCCCCGCGAATACGCCGACGATTCCCATACAGCGCCGACTGCGCAGCACGCTTCTCCGGCGGCGTCTCACCCGTCTTCTTGTCCTGCCAGACGCGCCGACCACGCGCCGGCTCCGCGATGTAGCTGCGTACACCAAGGTCGTCGAGCGCCACCAGCGTCGCGTCGCTGTGATACCCCTTGTCGGCCACCACCTCTTCGACGCCCTCACCGTCAGGCTGAACCGCCTCCACCTGCTCCGCCGCCTTCGTCAGCGTCTCCGGCAGCGTCGCCGTATCACCCTCCGACGCGTCCTGAACCGTCACCGACAGGAGCGCTCCCGTCTCCAGGTCGACACCGTGCTCCGCCTTGTGGGCCAGATGCGTCCGACCGTCCTTCATCTTCGCGATCTTCGCGTCCGGGTCCTGCGGAGACGTCCACTCTTCATTCGACGTCTTCCGGCCCTTCCGCGAACGGTCGAAACGCGCCAACTCCGCCCGCGTCGGCGTCGCAATGCCAGATGCCTCCGCCAGCCCCCGCACGAACGCGTCGTACGAGTCCCCCGTATCCCGACGCTCGATGCTCCGCATCGCCGCGTTCGCTTCCAGCGTCGTCGCGTCCACCCCGATCGTCTTCCCCTTCACCAGACCCGCTTCCGACAACCGCTCCAGCACCCACGTGAACACCGCCGCGTGCGTCTCCACGTCGATCAGACGCCGAGTCCGTGACAGCGTCGAGTGGTTCGGCGTCGCCTCCGTCACGTCCAGATCCAGGAAAGCCCGCAGGCTCAGCGAATCCGCGACCCGCCACGCAATCGCGCGCTCCGATGACAGACCCTCGAAATACCCGATGAACAGAAGCCGGAAATACCGCCCGGGTCGCAGACTCGGACGACCCATTCGCTCCGCGTAGAAGACCGCACACAACCCCTCCACGAAAGCGTCGAACCTGGATTTCTCCAGAATCCGATTCAGCCGCTCGAAGAAGGGATGCCCCGCACTCTTGGGAAGGTCCTCTGCCGTCACCCACATCGGTGGCGCCGGTCGAGCCGCCGGCCTCTTGCCCATCGCCATGCTGTGAAGTCTACGACACTACAACCACTCAGATCGACCCGATCGGCCCGAATTTGCCGACTTTTTCCACGGGCTGCTGGACCAGCACCCGCTTGCGGACATTCTCATGGCCGCGCACCCACACCCGACGCAGACCCCCGGTCTCATACTGGTGAGCGAAAGGCCGCTCCACCAGTTCCCCCCGGCAGCGTTGGAGACGACGGCCCCGGTCCCCGCGAATACGCCGACGATTCCCATACAGCGCCGACTGCGCAGCACGCTTCTCCGGCGGCGTCTCACCCGTCTTCTTGTCCTGCCAGACGCGCCGACCACGCGCCGGCTCCGCGATGTAGCTGCGTACACCAAGGTCGTCGAGCGCCACCAGCGTCGCGTCGCTGTGATACCCCTTGTCGGCCACCACCTCTTCGACGCCCTCACCGTCAGGCTGAACCGCCTCCACCTGCTCCGCCGCCTTCGTCAGCGTCTCCGGCAGCGTCGCCGTATCACCCTCCGACGCGTCCTGAACCGTCACCGACAGGAGCGCTCCCGTCTCCAGGTCGACACCGTGCTCCGCCTTGTGGGCCAGATGCGTCCGACCGTCCTTCATCTTCGCGATCTTCGCGTCCGGGTCCTGCGGAGACGTCCACTCTTCATTCGACGTCTTCCGGCCCTTCCGCGAACGGTCGAAACGCGCCAACTCCGCCCGCGTCGGCGTCGCAATGCCAGATGCCTCCGCCAGCCCCCGCACGAACGCGTCGTACGAGTCCCCCGTATCCCGACGCTCGATGCTCCGCATCGCCGCGTTCGCTTCCAGCGTCGTCGCGTCCACCCCGATCGTCTTCCCCTTCACCAGACCCGCTTCCGACAACCGCTCCAGCACCCACGTGAACACCGCCGCGTGCGTCTCCACGTCGATCAGACGCCGAGTCCGTGACAGCGTCGAGTGGTTCGGCGTCGCCTCCGTCACGTCCAGATCCAGGAAAGCCCGCAGGCTCAGCGAATCCGCGACCCGCCACGCAATCGCGCGCTCCGATGACAGACCCTCGAAATACCCGATGAACAGAAGCCGGAAATACCGCCCGGGTCGCAGACTCGGACGACCCATTCGCTCCGCGTAGAAGACCGCACACAACCCCTCCACGAAAGCGTCGAACCTGGATTTCTCCAGAATCCGATTCAGCCGCTCGAAGAAGGGATGCCCCGCACTCTTGGGAAGGTCCTCTGCCGTCACCCACATCGGTGGCGCCGGTCGAGCCGCCGGCCTCTTGCCCATCGCCATGCTGTGAAGTCTACGACACTACAACCACTCAGATCGACCCGATCGGCCCGAATTTGCCGACTTTTTCCACGGGCTGTTAAGACACGTTGACAAGTCAATCTCGGCCGGGGATGGCGAGCGGACGTGGCGGAAGAGCAGGTCAGCCTGTCTCCTGTCGATAATGAAACCGTGAGACGGATAGTTGCTCGTCAGGCTCTCGAGTGCGCCCGGCTTGCAATTCTGACTCGATTGAAGGAGGAGATCTCCGTAACGGTGTGCGATCCTCAGTGATCTGCCAGCTTCCCCAATGTGCATCGCGTCAACGTGTTCATAAATCGGCGCAAACAGCGAACCTGTCAACTCTGTAGCGACACGTATGGCCGTCCTGGTCGTAATGAATCCCCCGCCTCTTCTTTTGGTTTCAAGCAGGAAATACTCAAACGCGTCATAGGCCTTGATCTGGAGCGTTGAGAGTGCCGACAACACGGTCAGACCCGAACGGGTGGCGCCCAATTCGTCTTCTTTGGACATTTGGACGTCAAGAGGACCGAGTTCACCATAGTCCGTGAGGATAATCTCATGCGCGCCCAATGCGACGAGAGTGCCAGCACTCTTGCAGTAGCCGCTCACGAAGAGACTGAAGCGACTATAGTGATCCTGCAGGCAACGCGCGATTCGATAGGCGGGATCCGCGTCTCCTCCTGCCGTGACGAGCATGAGAATGACATTTGGTCGCCGTCGGCGCGATGCGCAGAGATCGATGACTTCGAAGTCCAAGGGGCGGGCCATCGGTCCGTTCAGGAGAAGAACGTCGGAATCGGTGGCATCCGCGACGGCGTTCGCCATCTTTCGGACTTGTGCGCGGGTGTTCTGCTGAGAGGTCATCTACTTCCTGATGGATTATTCCACGGCGCCGGGCGACCGTTCAAGCGTCGGAGGCGAGGCCGAGGGCGCGGGAGCGGGCGGCGGCGGCCGTCGGTCAGGCTCGGGCCGACGGCGGGCGGCGTGGTGCGCCACTCCACGCCGACACCCAGGCGGTGCCCAGCCGCGCCCACGCGTCGGCGGTGTGGGCGGCCCAGAGGGTCGGCTGCAGCGCCCAGTGGGCGACCCGGGCCGGGCCGGTCTCCCGCCGGGTGTAGGCGACCGCCTGCTTCGGCGGCGACAGCAGCGCCTCGCCGACCAGCACCTCCTGGCCGTCCTGGTTGATGCACACCGTCTTCAGCCGCACCCGGTTCCGCGTGGCGATCCGCTCGACGACCTCCACGCGCGCGGTGATGCGGTCGCCGAAGTAGACCGGCCGGGTGAACGAGATGTCCTGGCCGACGTAGATGCAGCCGGGTCCCGGCAGCCGCGTGCCCAGCACGGCCGAGATCAGGGCCGCCGTCCACATGCCGGGGACGATGGGCTTCTCGAAGCGGGTCGAGGCGGCGTACTCGTAGTCCTGGTGAATGGGGTTGTGGTCGCCGATCGAGTCGATGAACTCGGCCACGTCCCCGGCGGTGGCGACGCGGGTCAACTCTGCGCTGTCGCCGACGGCCATGTCTTTCAGGGGGCGTCCTCGCATCGGTCCGGTCCGTCTCCCGTCTGCGCCGGCGATGCCCGGCGCAGCGCAAGGGTCGTCTGCCTGGCGCCGCCGCACCGTCGATGCTCGTGGGCGGCGCCGGACGGTAGTATAGTGGCGCGTCCGCCCGGGGTCACGCCCGACGTTTCCGCGCCCTGGCGGCCCCGGCCCCGGTCTTCGTCGCGGCGCCTCCGGTTCTTGCCGCGGCGGCTCCGCTCTTCGTCGCGGCGCCTCGAGCCTTCGCCGTGCCGCGAGCGTTCCTGGCCGCGGCGGCTCCGCTCTTCTTCGCGGCGGCTCCTGCCTTCTTCTCGGTCCCGCCGGCAGGCCGTTCCGGCGGAGATCCGTCGGCCGTCGGCGGGGCGGGACGGCTGTTTCGCAGTCCTTCCATCTCGTCCTCGAGCCCTTCGAGCCGGCCCTCCAGGTCCGTCATCGGAGGCTGGTCCCGCAGTCCGTCGATCTTGTCCTCGAGCCCTTCGAGCCGGCCCTCCAGGTCCGTCATCGGAGGCTGGTCCCGCAGTCCGTCGATCTTGTCCTCGAGCCCTTCGAGCCGGCTCTCCAGGTCCGTCATCGGAGGACCGCTCCCCAGGCTCTCGATCTTGTCCTCGAGCCCTTCGAGCCGGTCCTCGAGGTCCATCAGTTGCCGCGACAGGCCGACGACCTGCTCGCGCGACGGCAGGCCGAGGACGTCGATGGCCGCCTTGCCCGAGCGCTCGGCCGCCTGCCGGGCCTTGCCCTGGATGGTCAGGAACTGGTCGAGGGTCTTGCCGAGGGCCTCGGCGAACGCCTCGGTGCCCATCGCCTGTTCCAGGGCCCGGCTCCACGCCGCGAGCCAGTCGTCGAGGAACTGCTTCCACTGGGCCAGCACCTGGGGATCGACGGGCCCCGCCCCCGGGAACGGGGACGCGTTCATCGAACCGAGGTTCGAGAACTGGCGCCAGAACTGCATCGGGTCAGGCGGCGGCGGGACGTGCCCCTGGCTCGCCATCTGTCGAACCGTCCTGATCCACGCGTCGGTGCCCGCCTCCATCTGCTTGCGCCACTGTGCGAACAGGTCGTTGTGGTCCGAAGTGGGGTCTGCCATCTGTAACTCCCGGCCCGCCAATCCTGGCCCGGAGAGCGTCGCCCTCGGCTCCGCTCACCGCCCGACCAACGCTCGTGCCCACTGCGGCGCAGGCTCCCGGCCTGGACGTCGCCGCAGATTCCCGCGATCAGCGAAACTCCCGACGCGCCGGAAGGGAGCGCCGCGGCCTCCGCTCCACGCGGCCGGTTCTACGATCGCGCCGCGAGCCAGCCCGCCACGTGGGGCCAGCAGTCGCGCGACGCGCTCCGCCCGGCGATGAGCGAGATGTGGCCGCCGGGCAGCTCCATGTAGTCCTTGTCCCGGCTGCCGACGAGGTCGACGAGCGCCTTGACTCCCGCGGGCGGGGCGATGTTGTCGTCGCGGGCCCCCACCACGAGCAGGGGACAGGTGATGCTGCCGACGTCGACGGGCCGCCCGTTCAGCCGAAGCACGCCCTGCGCCAGGCGGTTCTCCTGGTAGAAGTCGGTCACCCACTGCCGGAAGAACTCACCGGGAAACGGGACGTAGTCGTTGGCCCACTTCTGGAGGGCCTTGTAGCTTTCGAGATAGCGGTCGTTCCAGGCGTTCCACCACAGGTTCAGGCCCGTGCTCATGTCCATCGTGGGACGGAGCAGCTTGAAGCCGACCTGCACCATCTCGGCCGGCATCTGTCCCAGGGTGTCGACCAGCTTGTCGACGTCGAAGTACCGCCGGTCGAGCCAGCCGCCGAACAGCCCCGCGTGCGAGAAGTCGATGGGGCCCGCGAGGTTGACGAGGTTCCGCACCGGGAAGTCGGGGTGGCTGCCGAGGAAGCTCACCGCGAGCGGGGCCCCCATGCAGTAGCCCACGACCGAGCAGGCCTCGGCGTTGGCGTCGGCCAGCAGCTTCCGGCCCATGCGGGGCAGGATGCGGGTGGCGCAGTCGGCGAACGTCAGGTGGTCGTCCTCGGGGCCGAAGACGCCCCAGTCGAGCAGGTAGAACGGGAACCCCTGTTCGACCATGTAGCCGATGAAGCTGGCCCGGGGCAGGAGGTCGAAGACGGTGGGACGGCTGATGCCGAGGTTCGGCACGAAGAGCACCGGCGTGTGGTGGCGGGCCTCGCCGTCGTAGCGATAGAGGCGCGCCTTGTGCTTGCGGTACACCTCCCGCCGGGGGCTCTGTCCGACCGCGGGCTGGTTGGACTCGGCCACGAGCTCGCCGAGGTTGCGCACGCGCTGCATGGTGCGCTCGATCTCGGTCTGCCAGGCCGACCAGACGTTCTCGCCGCCGGGGGTGGACTGCGCGGACATGCCGGTCATCTCCTCCGCGGGAACGCCGACGCCGGGTATGCCGGCGCCGGCCGGGTCGCCGGTCCGGCGCGTGGCGGTCCGCCCCTGCTCGCGGCGTCAGGGGCGGACCGCCGTAACCGGGTGATCCGCCAACTCGCAGGTCGCCTGCGGGGCGCCGCCCAGGAGTCTGCGTCGCGGGACGGCGCGGGCTCTGCAGGGTTCGTTGGCGCCAGGCGGAGCCGGCGACGATTGGCGGGCTACGCGGCGCTCCTGGCCGCCGGCCTCGCCTTCGCCGTGGTCCGGGTCCCCTTCGGCACCGCGCTGGCCGCGCGCTCGGTCCACATCTGCGCCCACGTCGACTGGGCCGCGCTGACCTTCTCCACCGACTCCTGCCATGCCGCGAACAGCTTCTGGTTCTCGTCGTCGATGGTGCCCAGCATCTTCACCGGCACCGCCTTGCGGACCATGCCGAAGTAGCTCTCCCACATCTCGCCCTGGGCCGCGGTCCAGCGGTTGCTGAGAGCCTGCGTCTGCTCGGCCCAGTCCAGCAGGTCCCTGGGAATGCTGGGGACGGCCGACGCGCTGTCGGCGAGGCTGCCGATGACCGCCTTCTGGGTCTCGAGGCCGTTCTTGACCGCCTCTTCCCAGGTGTCGACGGCCTTCCGCCAGGTCTCGGCGAGCTGGGTCTGGCTGGCCTGCTGCTCCGTCGCCTCGCTCCAACTGCTCCAGAGCTTCTTCTGGGTGTCGGTCCACGCCTGCAGCATGTCGTCGGTCTGCTTGGTCCAGTTGATCATCGGTGATTCTCCTTCAGCAACCGCCGAGTGCGAACCGGTTCAACCGCCCAGGTTCACGTCGCGGGTCCGCTTCTCTCACGGTCTTGCGGATGGTAACAAGAACCGATAACTTTTGCAAGCACATCCCGCGGCAGGAAGCGGCTTGGCTCCCAGCCCTCTGCGGCGTCATCCAGCGGCGTCGTTCACCTTGCGGAACGACTCGTACAGCTCGACGAGCATCTCGCGCTGGCGGGCCGACAGGTAGGGGTCGCTGCGTATCGCGTGGACGACGGCGCTCGCTTCGCCGTCCGACGGATCGAGGATGCCGGCCTGGGCGTACAGCGTCTCGGCGGACATCTCCAGGCCGTCGGCCAACGCCTTGAGGACGAAACTGCTGGGGTTGCGCAGGCCACGCTCGATCTGGCTGAGGTACGCGTTCGAGATGCCGCACACGTCGGCGAGCTGGCGGACCGACAGGTGCCCGAGCTCGCGCTGGCGGCGGATGAACTCGCCCAGGCCCACGTCGGGGCCGGAGCGCTTGACAGTCATGGGCCGGTTCCCCGGATGAGGGTTACATCTCCAGGCCGCCGTTGACGGTCAGGACCGCGCCGGTGATGTATCCCGCCTCGTCCTCGAGGAGGAACCGCACGCAGCGCGCGACCTCCGACGCCTGCCCGAGGCGTCCCACGGGGATGCGGCCGATCACCTGTTCGAGGACCGGTTTGGGGACCGAGGCGACCATCTCGGTCTCGATGAACCCGGGGGCGACGCAGTTCACGGTGATGCCCTTGCGCGCCACCTCGAGGGCGAGGCTCTTGGTGAAGCCGAACTGGCCCGACTTCGATGCGGCGTAGTTGGCCTGTCCGATGTTGCCGCTCTGGCCGATCACCGAGCTGATGTTGACGATGCGGCCGCTCTGGCGCTCGGTCATGTGGTTGAGCACCGCCTTGATCATGTAGAACGCCCCGGAGAGGTTCACCCGGAGCACCGCGTGCCAGTCGTCGACGGTCATCTTGCGCACCGTCTTGTCGACGTTGATGCCGGCGTTGTTGACGAGGAAGTCGATGCGCCCGTGCTGGTCGAGCACTTCCCGGACGACACGCGAGCAGGCCTCGGGCTCGGCCACGTTGCCCTGGTGCAGGGAGACCGAGCGTCCTTCGGCCCGCAGGCCGGCCGCAAGCACCTCCGCCGCGTCCGCCCCCCGGTTGTAGCCGGCCGCGACGTGGGCCCCGGCCTCGGCCAGGGTCCGGGTGATGGCGGCGCCGATGCCGCGGCACCCCCCGGTGACGACGGCGACTCTTCCTGCGAACATCGTGGTTCCTCCACGTTCCCCGGCCTCGGCGGAAGTCGCCGGCGAGAACGCCCTGCCCGCCGGTTCGCCCGCCGCGCCCCCGGAGGCTGCCGAAGAGTAACACGGCCGTCGAGGACTTCGAGCCGGCGCGGGGCCGGGCCCGGGCCGGAGGTCAGCTCCCGAAGGCCGCCTCGACGTCGGCGGACGACGACGTGTGGGGCGGCGCCGGCATCGGGCCGGCGTCCATCGCGAGCGGCGGCCCGGTCCGCTCTGGGGCGACGACGGCCGGGTCGATGCGCAGCACCGCGTAACCGGCGACGGCGCCCGCCCCGAAGCCGGGGGTGAACACGCGGGTCGGGCCCGAGAGCACGCCTTCGCGCACCGCGTCGTGGATGGCCAGGGGAATGCTGGCGGCCGACGTGTTGCCGACGCGGGCGATGTTGAAGTACATCCGGTCGCGGCCGATGCCCGCCTGCTCGGCGAGGTCGATGACCATGCGCTTGTTCGCCTGGTGCGGGATGATCAGGTCGACGGCGTCGACGAGGGTTCCCGCCTCGTCGTCGGGATGGGGCAGGGCCTGCAGCTCCCCGATCATCTGCTCGAGGTACCGCTTCACGAGGGCCTTGACCTCCGGCCCATAGACGGTGATGTCGCAGCCGAACTCGACGTTGGGCCAGATGATCGAGTTCACTTGGCTCTCGGGGCCGCTGGCGTAGGTCTGCAGCACGTCCACGTCGCCGGGGGTCCCGTCTGGGGACGGGGCCACGACGAGGGCCGCGGCGCCGTCGCCGAAGATCATGCGCGACGTGCGCACGCTGCCCACCTTGTCGGAGAACTTCTCGGCGCACACGAGCAGGATCGGCCGCCGCACCTCCTGCAGGATGCGGACGGCGTCGACGAGGCCGTAGGGGAAGCCGGCGCACGCCGCCACCAGGTCCACCGAGGTGTGGGTCTGCAACATGCCGAGCTGTCCCGAGAGCCAGGTCGCGGCCGACGGCAGCAGACGCGTGTTGGTGCACGTGCAGAAGATGACCGCGCCCATCTCTTCGGCCGACCGGTCGGCCCGGTCGAGCGCGCTCACCGCGGCGTCGAGGGCAAGGTGCTCGAGGCCGCCCTCGGTGTAGCAACGGCTCTCGATGCCGGTCTTGGCGGCGATCTCCGCCGCGCTCATCGGCGACCAGTTGGAGGCCGAGTTGCGGATGATGTCGTCGTTCGTGCAGAGCAGCTCGCCGCGCCGCACCGCGAGCGACTCGATGCGGGGCTGCACCGCGAACTGGGACCGCACCTGCACCGGCGCGAGCGGGGTGACCGGCGGTCGCGGCGGCGCGGCCGAGGGCATGCGCGGCCGGCGCGGTTCGCCGTTCCTCACGCGTCGGATGAAGTCGAGCACGTCCCCGTTGCGGGGCTGGTAGACGACCACCACGTCGTCGGGCTTGAGGGCGGCCACCGGCGTCAACCGGGTCTCTGACCGGTCCCACGGATACTGGTTGTGCAGCGTCATCGTCCAGCGCCGCAGCGCTTCGAGCTCGGGCACGCTCTCGTGGCAGTCGAGGATCTCTCCCAGGCTGAACCGGGGATAGTCCGGCTCGTACCGCCCCAGGCGGTACACGAGCTGCGAGCGGGCGGCGACGGCCTCGCCGACGGTCGGCTTGATCGCCGGCAGGTCGGTGGCGTGGTGCCGCTTGTGGCGGAACACGTCGAAGAGCATGCGGTACAGCTCGTGCTCGACCTCGGGCGACCACGCCGCGGGCAGTTGCCGGTAGCAGCCCTCGACCGCCGCCACCTTGTGTTCACCGTCCTCCCAGGGCGTCAGGGCCGGCAGGAAGATGTCGTCGCGCCGCCGGGGCACGTCGCGCCACCGCGTCGGCCGCTTCTCGTACATCGTGATGACGTAGCGGTTCATCCAGAACAGGTGCAGTCCCAGATCGCGCAGCAACTCGTAGCGGTTGGCGTACCCGGCGGATTCGGCCCGCTCGGCGATCTCCGAGCCGGTCGGCGCCTTGACCTCGAAGTCGCGGCGCACGATGGCCGCCAGGTCCTCGACGGTGTCGATGGACGAGAAGTCCGGCTCGGGAAAGAAGTTGGACGGGAAGACGAGCCTGCGGTGCGAGTTCACGACGAACGGCTTCATGTTCTGCTCCATCTCCGCTGTCCGATCCGCGGCGGCACCTGGTGCTCCTCGGGTCGGGGGAGCCGGTTCGAAGCGGGCGCGGTCGGGCGTACGGGGTGTCGACGGGTCAGGGTCGGGGGGCGACGCTGGCCAGAATCTCCTCGATCCAGACGGCGTGCTGCAGCCGCTGGGCAGTCGCCGAGGGGTCGCGCTCGGCCCACGGGAAGTCGCTCCAGACGCCGTCGGAGACCGCCGTGTCGAGACGGGCGGCGGCGGGACGCGCGGACGGACGGCCGTGCTCTTCCACGAGGAAATCGTTGCGTGCTGCGGTCATCGGGCGTGCCTCCTGGTCGTCGGGTTGCCGGCGTGGATCGTCCGAATGGAAGATCCTCCTCGCCTTCCCTGGAATAGCAAGCAAACCCCGTGCCATTGGGACGTGGCCGGCCGCGTGCCTGGAAAGCGGCAATTCCCGCCGGCGGGATGCCTGCCAATCGACACCCCTGTCGGAACCTGTCGGCCCCGATCTACATTCTTGTGGGAAGCACACCGGGTGTTGCAGCCCGCAACCGGTCCTCGGCCGGTTCCCCGTCGTGGCCGGCGGGTCGGCGAGCGCCAGCCGCTCGACGGTCGGCCGGTCCCGCTCGATCCCGCGCGGAGGCGCGTCAATCAATCTCGTCGTCGGCGGCGTCGCGAGCGAGTGCGTGCAACGCGTCGATGTCGATCCCGGTGGCGGCGGCGACGGTGGCTGCGGGGACGCCGGCTTGCAGTAGCTTGCCGGCGATCTGCGTCTGGCGCTCCTGTAGTCCCTCCTGTAGCCCCTGTTGTCGTCCCTCCTGTAGCCCCTGTTGTCGTCCCTCCTGTCGTCCCTGTTGAACGAGCTGTTCGGCGTAGTTCATCGCGGCTCCTCCCGTCGGAAGTAGGCGAGTGTCGCGTGGAGATAGACGATGTACGCCGCCTCGTCACGGTCGGAGAAGACCGTTCGGAGAGATGGTCGTGGGGGTTGTGGGTCGGCGAGTCTGTCATGCTGTCACTCTGATCATCGCACGGGACGGGTCCATCCCGGCGCCGGGCTCGAAGCGCCGGAGCGCTTGTCTCCCGTCTCCATCCGGCGGCATCTCGCGTTCGAACACCTCGGGGTCACCCGGCGGCAGCGTCCCGCTGACTCCGGCACCTCGTGCGGCCCCTCGACGCCGCGCCGCGGTCACCGATATTCGATCCTCATCCGAGCCGGGTCAGAACCATTCGATCCATCCAGCTCAACCTCCACTACATATCGCCCGAGGCGACTCCGCATCCGAGCCCACGCCGCCGCCCGCCGCGCTGCCGTCCGAGCCGACCAGCTTCCGTGACGCCGACGTCGCCACCCCGGACAGCGGCACCACCGGAAGCGCCGAGATCGCGGTCCCGCCACCACGCAACCACAGCTTCACCGGCCGCCCGTGCGGCAGCTTCTCGCTTGCTGCCGGGACATCACGAATGCTCCCGACCGCCTGCCGCGGCCAGGCGTACACGAACCACGGCCCGCCGTCGCTCTCAGAATCCATGTCCGAATCCGAAGCGCGGCCGACATCGCGCCCGTCCTACAGCCCGCACCGACTACGACCGACACACCGGAGGCAGAGGACCGGCAGACAGCAAGGCGACACGCCTCGAGCCTCGTTGGCGGTCGACTGTTGCCCGCTTCGAGTCGTCATGGAGGTCTGACACATGCCCGAAGGGCCCGTGCAGCACAGTCTGCTGTCGTCAGAGCCACCGCTCGGGGAGGACGGCTACGAGTTTCCGATTCCGGAAAGCGGTATCCGCTACGTGCGCAACTGGCTGACGGACGATGAAGTGCGACGGCTCGAGCAGGAGTGCGATGCTCTGCTGACAGCTCCCGACGGCAGTTCGCGGCCGAGGGCCGAGTTCAACCTGTACGGCCGTCGCGTCGTTCGGCCCCGGGACACGGTTTGGATGTCCGAGAACGGTCGCCCGTACTCGTACGGTGGGACGACAGACGAGTCCATCGGATGGCCGCCCTGGATTCGGCATCTGGCGGGCAAGATCGCGGAACATCCCGCATGGTGCTTCCCGGAAGCGCCGCGTGCGGCGCCCAACGTCGCACTCCTGAACGTCTACCGGGACGGACGCGACCACGTCGACTGGCACGCAGACGACGAGCGCGAAATCGACCAGCGGTCGCCAATCGCATCGGTTTCACTCGGTGCGGTTCGAAGGTTCCGCGTCCGCCCGGCTGAACGACCCGCGGCCGGGTCCGTTCGGAAATCACACGGCTTGCCACTGGATCCCGGGTCGCTCCTCGTCATGCCCCCAGGCTTCCAGGCCGACTGGCAGCATCGGGTCCCTCCTGCCAAAGATGTCGGCTGCCGTTGGAACCTCACCTTCAGGGTGTACGGCGACGCGTCGTGAGGGGCAGAGCACCGCGGTACCCGGACGAAGTACATGTGTCGTACGTACGCGAGAGCTGGCCCAGGTGGTTTAGCAAACACTCCGAGGTACAGGCGCGGAAGGCGCTCTATGACGAGACCGAGCTTCTCTGGGAGTGGTACGAGGACATGCTCAACAGCGAGCCGCCGTACAGACAGGCGGCCCGGGGGTACGTCGCCGCGTACATGCCGCGAGGTTACTTCTGGTTCAGTAGCGTGGTTGGACGTCACGGTCGGCTGCGTGAGGTGGCTTCAACCGCCCGTTCCGTACTGGTAATGGGGTCAGCAGCCCGTGGAAAAAGTCGGCAAATTCGGGCCGATCGGGTCGATCTGAGTGGTTGTAGTGTCGTAGACTTCACAGCATGGCGATGGGCAAGAGGCCGGCGGCTCGACCGGCGCCACCGATGTGGGTGACGGCAGAGGACCTTCCCAAGAGTGCGGGGCATCCCTTCTTCGAGCGGCTGAATCGGATTCTGGAGAAATCCAGGTTCGACGCTTTCGTGGAGGGGTTGTGTGCGGTCTTCTACGCGGAGCGAATGGGTCGTCCGAGTCTGCGACCCGGGCGGTATTTCCGGCTTCTGTTCATCGGGTATTTCGAGGGTCTGTCATGGGTGCGGCTCTTCTGTGTAGAGAGCTAACTCACTGATTCATAGGCATTTGCGCTCCTGGGCTCTCTCGCCTCGGCACGCTTGGCGGAGGTACAGCATTTCCCACCCCCTTCCCGGACCCGCCAGACCCATGCGAGCCCACACCGGGCGCTCGGTCCCTCCTCTGCCGCGGCTCCCCCTGGACATTCGTCCGGCGTTCTGGTACGGTGTCCTGGAGGGACGTCCTGCGATGGCCACCGCCACGACGAGGTTCTCGGGGCGCGCGTTCAGCGAGCGAGAGATGACGCTGGTCCGCGAGGTCGTGCGCGACTGTCCGGGCTTGAGCCGGATGGAGCTGGCGCGCACCGTGTGCGAGCTGTTGCGGTGGCGGCGCCCCAACGGACGGCTGAAGGCCCGCGAGTGCCGGGAGTTCCTGGAGCGGCTGGACGCGGACGGGGCGCTGGCCCTGCCCGGCAAGCGCCGGGGCCGTGCAGCGGGTTCGGTGACCCGGGTGCCCCGGACGGCGGCGGGCGAGCCAGGGTCCCGGCTCGTCGGCAGCGTGCGCGACATCGAGCCGCTGGCTGTCGAGCGGGTGCGCGAGCCCGCCCAGCGGTTGCTGTTCCGGGAGCTGGTGGGGCGCTACCACGACATCGGGCACCGGGTTCCGTTCGGGGCGCACCTGCGCTATCTGGTGTTCGCGTCGAGGCCGGCGCGGGCGGTGGTGGGGTGCCTGCAGTTCTCCAGCCCGGCGTGGCGGATGGCGGCGCGCGACCGCTGGGTGGGCTGGGACGACGCGACACGGGCGCGGAATCTGCAGCACGTGGTCAACAACAGCCGCTTTCTGCTGCTGCCGTGGGTCGAGGTGAAGAACCTCGCGAGCGCGGTGCTGTCGCGCGGCCTCGTGCGCATGGCGGCGGACTGGCCGCGCCGCTACGGCCTGTCGCCGTGGCTGGTGGAGACGCTGGTGGACCCCCGCCGCCACCACGGCGGGTGCTACCGCGCCGCCAACTGGGTGGTGTTGGGGGCCACGAGCGGTCGCGGGCGCATGGACCGGTACGGGCGCCGCGGGGGTGAGGCGCCCAAGACGGTTCTGGTCTATCCTGTGGTTCGGGATGCGCAGCGGCGGCTGCGGGAGCGTTGAGCCATGCGCGTTGTTCCGCCCCGTGCCGCTCCACCCGCCCCGACGCCGTATGCGACGGCGGAGGCGGTCTTCTCGGAGACCAAGACCTACCTCTCTTCGCGCGAGGCCCAGCAGATGAGTGAGAGCGACCTCGAACGGGAGCTGCACCGGCGGGGCCAGGACTTGATGCGCAAGCTCCTGCAGGGACACCTCGACCAACGCAGTCCGGGGGAGGCGGCGGGGCCGGTCGAGGGGGCCGACGGCGTCGAGCGTTCGGAGCGCCGCGTGCACGAACGCGCCGTGGAGACGATCTTCGGCACGGTGGATGTCGAGCGTGCGGGCTACGCGCGGGCTGGCCACGACAGTCTGCATCCGCTCGATGGGTCGCTGAACCTGCCGGCGGAGCGTTACTCGCTGGAGGTACGCCGGCGGGTGGCGGAGGCGGCGGCCTCGCGGTCGTTCGACGAAGCGCTGTCGGACCTGTCCCGCCATACCGGGGCGAAGGTGCCGAAGCGTCAGGCGGAGCAGTTGGCGGCTCGCGCGGCGGAGGACTTCGACGCGTTCTACGAGGCGCGCCGTGCGGCGGCGGGAGAAGCGGTGCCCGCGGAGTCGGTGGTCGTGCTGACCTTCGACAGCAAGGGGGTGGTGCTGCATCGGGAGGACCTGCGGGAGGCGACGCGCAAGGCGGCCGAGCGGCGCCGTCGGCAACGGGGGCAGCTCTCGCCGTTCAATCGCCTCAAGCCGGGGGAGAAGAAGCACTCGAAGCGGATGGCGACGGTGGCCGCCGTCTATGCGGTCGCGCCGTTCGTGCGGAGCGCGGAGGATTTCCTGCAGAGCCTGATGCCCCGACAGCCGGCGGCCAAGACGAAGAAGGGCAGGAAGGCGAAGACCTCGGGGGTGCGGCCTCGCCCGGTGGCGAAACGGGTGTGGGCGAGCCTCGAACGGGAGCCCGTGGAGGTGATCGCCGAGGCGTTCCTGGAAGCGGACCGCCACGACCCCGAACGCGTCAAGCACTGGGTGGTGCTCGTCGACGGGGCCGAGACGCAGCTCGACCTCGTGGAAGAGGGCGCCGCCGCGTACGGCGTGGCGGTCACGGTGGTCCTCGACATCATCCACGCGGTCGAGTATGTGTGGAAGGCGGCGCATGCGTTCCACCGGGAGGAGAGCCCCGAGTTGGCGTGCTGGGCGTGGACTCGCGTGCGGGACATTCTCGAGGGCAGGGCCAAGCGGGTCGCGGCGTCGATGCGGCGTGCAGCGACCGTCGCCGGGTTGTCGAAGGACGCCCGCAAGCCGGTCGACACGTGCGCCGACTACCTGCTGAAGTACGCGCCGTATATGCATTACGACCGCTACCTCGCGGCCGGCTACCCCATCGCCACCGGGGTCATCGAAGGGGCGTGCCGGCACCTAGTGCGCGACCGCATGGAGTTGACCGGCGCGCGCTGGCGGCTGGTCGGCGCCGAGGCGATTCTGAAGCTCCGGGCGCTGCGCGCCAGCGGCGACTTCGATGCGTACTGGGACTTCCACGAAGCGCGCGAGTACGAGCGGAATCACGCCCAGCGATACCGTGACGGCGCAGTCCCGCCGGTCACCGAGCCGCCCCCGCCCCCCGCCTCACCCCGCCTTCGACGCGTCAAGTAGCTCTGATCTGGCCGCCGTGCAGAATCCAATGGACTCTCTCTGGGCCGCCGACGAAAAAGAGCCACACCCGTCTGTCATCGGAGCGCGCGATTGCGTGGCGGGTCGCGGATTCGCTGAGCCTGCGGGCTTTCCTGGATCTGGACGTGACGGAGGCGACGCCGAACCACTCGACGCTGTCACGGACTCGGCGTCTGATCGACGTGGAGACGCACGCGGCGGTGTTCACGTGGGTGCTGGAGCGGTTGTCGGAAGCGGGTCTGGTGAAGGGGAAGACGATCGGGGTGGACGCGACGACGCTGGAAGCGAACGCGGCGATGCGGAGCATCGAGCGTCGGGATACGGGGGACTCGTACGACGCGTTCGTGCGGGGGCTGGCGGAGGCATCTGGCATTGCGACGCCGACGCGGGCGGAGTTGGCGCGTTTCGACCGTTCGCGGAAGGGCCGGAAGACGTCGAATGAAGAGTGGACGTCTCCGCAGGACCCGGACGCGAAGATCGCGAAGATGAAGGACGGTCGGACGCATCTGGCCCACAAGGCGGAGCACGGTGTCGACCTGGAGACGGGAGCGCTCCTGTCGGTGACGGTTCAGGACGCGTCGGAGGGTGATACGGCGACGCTGCCGGAGACGCTGACGAAGGCGGCGGAGCAGGTGGAGGCGGTTCAGCCTGACGGTGAGGGCGTCGAAGAGGTGGTGGCCGACAAGGGGTATCACAGCGACGCGACGCTGGTGGCGCTCGACGACCTTGGTGTACGCAGCTACATCGCGGAGCCGGCGCGTGGTCGGCGCGTCTGGCAGGACAAGAAGACGGGTGAGACGCCGCCGGAGAAGCGTGCTGCGCAGTCGGCGCTGTATGGGAATCGTCGGCGTATTCGCGGGGACCGGGGCCGTCGTCTCCAACGCTGCCGGGGGGAACTGGTGGAGCGGCCTTTCGCTCACCAGTATGAGACCGGGGGTCTGCGTCGGGTGTGGGTGCGCGGCCATGAGAATGTCCGCAAGCGGGTGCTGGTCCAGGCGGCGGGCTGCAACCTGGGTCTGTTGCTGCGCCGCCTGACGGGCGTCGGTACGCCCCGGAGCCTGCAGGGGCGGGCTCTTTCGGCGATTCTCGGGCTGATCGAACGCCTCATGGGCCTCTGGGGGCGTCTGAACGGCCTCTGGAGGGCCAAATGGGCTCCGGTCGCCCCCTGGGGCTCAGCCGCTCGTCCCCAAGCTGCTTGAACAGGCCCGCTCAGCGAACCGACTTCGTCCACGGGCTGTCAGGCCCCCTGCCGGAGCTCTGGTCTCTCTGCCAGTGTCTGAGTCCAGAGGCTACCGTCACTCTGGTCGACGCCGAGATGGACATCTGGGAACCGCTCATCCGAGAGTTCACGATTCCGCTCGTCACAGACACGCTAGCAGCCCGTGGAAAAAGTCGGCAAATTCGGGCCGATCGGGTCGATCTGAGTGGTTGTAGTGTCGTAGACTTCACAGCATGGCGATGGGCAAGAGGCCGGCGGCTCGACCGGCGCCACCGATGTGGGTGACGGCAGAGGACCTTCCCAAGAGTGCGGGGCATCCCTTCTTCGAGCGGCTGAATCGGATTCTGGAGAAATCCAGGTTCGACGCTTTCGTGGAGGGGTTGTGTGCGGTCTTCTACGCGGAGCGAATGGGTCGTCCGAGTCTGCGACCCGGGCGGTATTTCCGGCTTCTGTTCATCGGGTATTTCGAGGGTCTGTCATCGGAGCGCGCGATTGCGTGGCGGGTCGCGGATTCGCTGAGCCTGCGGGCTTTCCTGGATCTGGACGTGACGGAGGCGACGCCGAACCACTCGACGCTGTCACGGACTCGGCGTCTGATCGACGTGGAGACGCACGCGGCGGTGTTCACGTGGGTGCTGGAGCGGTTGTCGGAAGCGGGTCTGGTGAAGGGGAAGACGATCGGGGTGGACGCGACGACGCTGGAAGCGAACGCGGCGATGCGGAGCATCGAGCGTCGGGATACGGGGGACTCGTACGACGCGTTCGTGCGGGGGCTGGCGGAGGCATCTGGCATTGCGACGCCGACGCGGGCGGAGTTGGCGCGTTTCGACCGTTCGCGGAAGGGCCGGAAGACGTCGAATGAAGAGTGGACGTCTCCGCAGGACCCGGACGCGAAGATCGCGAAGATGAAGGACGGTCGGACGCATCTGGCCCACAAGGCGGAGCACGGTGTCGACCTGGAGACGGGAGCGCTCCTGTCGGTGACGGTTCAGGACGCGTCGGAGGGTGATACGGCGACGCTGCCGGAGACGCTGACGAAGGCGGCGGAGCAGGTGGAGGCGGTTCAGCCTGACGGTGAGGGCGTCGAAGAGGTGGTGGCCGACAAGGGGTATCACAGCGACGCGACGCTGGTGGCGCTCGACGACCTTGGTGTACGCAGCTACATCGCGGAGCCGGCGCGTGGTCGGCGCGTCTGGCAGGACAAGAAGACGGGTGAGACGCCGCCGGAGAAGCGTGCTGCGCAGTCGGCGCTGTATGGGAATCGTCGGCGTATTCGCGGGGACCGGGGCCGTCGTCTCCAACGCTGCCGGGGGGAACTGGTGGAGCGGCCTTTCGCTCACCAGTATGAGACCGGGGGTCTGCGTCGGGTGTGGGTGCGCGGCCATGAGAATGTCCGCAAGCGGGTGCTGGTCCAGGCGGCGGGCTGCAACCTGGGTCTGTTGCTGCGCCGCCTGACGGGCGTCGGTACGCCCCGGAGCCTGCAGGGGCGGGCTCTTTCGGCGATTCTCGGGCTGATCGAACGCCTCATGGGCCTCTGGGGGCGTCTGAACGGCCTCTGGAGGGCCAAATGGGCTCCGGTCGCCCCCTGGGGCTCAGCCGCTCGTCCCCAAGCTGCTTGAACAGGCCCGCTCAGCGAACCGACTTCGTCCACGGGCTGCTAGGTCTGTTCGCGGAGCTTCCGCGCTTGGAGTACAGGCAGGGGACCCACGGGTCCATCACGGAGCAGTTCGACCTCATCGTTGCACAACAGGTACTGAATGAGATTGCGATCCGTCCAGTCTCCCGGCACCGGGGGCCGCTTACGGCGATGTCCACGATCTCAGAATGGCGCGAGCGTCACCTCAGTGAGAATGGAGCAATTGTCCTCGTTGACAACGACAACAAAAACAGGCGACTACAGAATATCGAGAACAACCTTCCCCGCGGATGTTGTGAACGGGGTTCACTGCCGTCGGCGGTCGTCAGACGTGCACGAGAAATGGCAGAGTGGTTGAGCGGTCCGTGGGGCCAATGCGTGCCTCGGCCGAAGGCCGCCACAAAGTATATTGTGGTCTACTGTTGTTGACCCACCAGGTGTCGCCCGAGTCTCCGAATCCTCGGCCGCTCGCTCAACGGTCGCGCCGTCACAGATGCTAATGAGTCAAGGCCGAAGGCGGGGAGCCAGACACGCCACCTGACCCCGCATTCAGGGAACGCGCCGCAGAGCCATGAATCTGTGCAAGATTCCGGTGCCATGCAGCCTGCGTTTGAAGCCAGGCAACTCCTTTGAAAATCGGACCGCGAAAGTGTGTCGCCTTCTTGTTCTGCGTAGTAACCGTAAGGCGTCCATCAGCGATACTGAAAGTATAAGGCGGAATCACGAATTCTCGCACGTGCATTCTCCGTCAATCAAGAGCAAAAGTTGGACCGCAGGCGATGTTCGAGCGGGTGTGTAAGAGTCATTCTACCACAACAAACGGCCAGCCCTGAAGTCAGAGACCGTCCGCCACCGCTGACAGTCATGTCACTCATTTCCCCGCGAGCCGCGAGGAGAACCCCACGCCGGGCGCGTCGGGCAGCCCGACGAGCACGGCCCTGTCGAGGAACCGGTTGTACTGTTCACAGGCAGTCTCCGGAGCGAGCACGCAAGCGTGGCATGCCGCGAGAGAGAGGCTGTCGGCACTGTCGAGCACCCGCTCTGTGCACAGCGGATCAGAGGACCACCACTCCCTCGCGCGGAAAGCACGTGGCTCGCGCACTCCGCTGGCCAGTCGAACGGCCGCCCGTCGCGCAGCGCAAACAACGATGAGCCGCTGCCGGTGCTGAGGCACCCCGAATCGCCACGCGTCGACGAGACGGACGTGAACGTCGTACCCGCCGTCGCCGAGCTCCGCGATGATGCGACACACCGTGACGCAGTCGTCGCCAAGCGCCATGTCCGGCACGTTCTCCATCAGCGCCGCCACCGGACGGAGCTCCCGCACGACGGCGACGAAAGACCTCCACAGCTCGGCCCGACCGTCGAGTACTTCCCTCCGCCCGTTCCTCACGAGGAAACGGATCTTCGAGCGCCCAGCCCGGCTGAACGGCTGGCACGGCGGGCCAGCGGCGACAACGCCGATCGGAAGGGCCCGGAGCTCCGCCACCAACGCCGAGACCTCGCCAGCGCTGCCGAGGTCAACGATGCGGGTCGCACCAACGATGTTGTGCCGGTGAGTCTCCGCAGCCCAGGGGTCATGGTCGACCGCGAGGGCGACACAGTACCCCGCGTCCTCGGGTCCCGGGCTCATCCCGCCGCAGCCTGCGAACAGATCGACCGCGAGAGGGCGCCGCTGCCGCCGGACCCACTCCCGCCAGCCGTCCGGGAGAGGACTGTCAGCATGAGGCAGAAGGCGCAACGGCCGCGACCGTACGAACGGCACCGCAGCGCGGCGTTTGGTCCGCGCGTGCCCGTCCGCCACGCAACACTCCGTCAGAGCCACCCCAGTCCGCCGCCGCTCCACACGGCTCACGGATGTCCGCAAGCTGAACAGAAGATACAGCCCTCGCGCCCCCGCCCGACTGAACGACGGCTGCCGATCCGCAGTGTCCGCGCGCGAGTGGAAGACGCTGAGCCAGACCGCCACAAGAGAACGAGCGCGCTTGACGAACGCGAGCTCGAATGACCGCCCCGCGGCAACCTTGACACGTACTCGACAATCGACGGGCTCGGCTTCCGCGCGAAGTCGGACGACGAACGTCGAGTTCACCTGCGTCCAAGACACGGGCACGACGCTCACGTTGAGCATAGTCGCCGGCCAGCTCTTCCCCGCTGCGCTCCACACCGTCAACTCGTCGAGTGGGAGCTCCAGTGACCTCGACCTCGCATTCGGAGAGGAGAACGCACTTGCAACGCATCATCCCCCTGCTCTTCGCCCTCGTCTTCCTGACCACCACGGCCGCCTGCCGTCGAAGTCCGCCACAGCCGGAATCGGCGGCTCGGGTCGGATACGCCGATGGCGTCCTGACCTTCGTCTCCGTGGAACGGAGCGCGGGAGAGGCCTTCGTTTTCGTGATGATCTCCACCGAGGTCGACGGCCGAGCCGCCGACCCCGGCGAGGGGTGCGCCCAAGTTGCCGTCGTCGAGTGGCAGCTCCACGATTTCGAAGTGCCGATCTTTACTGTCGGGCCGACCATCGACGGCGGAATCGAGCTAGACAGCGTCGTGAAGACTTGTGAAAGCGATGAGGGCGGCCTCATGGCGGAGATCAGATGGTTCAGCCCGACCGAAATCTGGACCAGCGGCCCACTGAACGTGACTCGATAGAGCGCCCCCCCGGCTTGTCGTTCACCCGAGGCGCACGCACCCGCCACGTGCCTGCACCGCACGTCACCGTGCGCTCCTGCGCCGGGCCGTTCCGCACCACCAGCCGGTGACCCGTCCGCATCGCGCACCGACGCGAACCGCTCGATGTACTCCGTCACCTCCGCCTCCAGGGCAGCCATGAGCATCCGCCGGGCTCCCTCCCGAGCCAACGCATCGAGCGTGGGCGGCCCCTCCGGCTCGCCGCCCGTTCCGTTTGTCGGGTACCGTCAACATGGGTGCTGTCTTCTTCCCCCCGGGCGGTCAGCCAGGGCTTTGGGTTTCTTCACATGGAGGGATACGCCACCTATCTCAAACCTCCATCCACAACATTCGGTTATACCTCTAGCGGAATACGGGTATATGTTACGATTAGTGTCGTTTGCTCGGAGCGTTCACTCCCACGAAATAGGAAAGTGTGGGTATTCTGGCAGAAGGAGGATCGCCGGATGAATTTCTCACTACAACACGTCGGTTCTGCCGAGTCAGCGGCGGTGGCCGCACAAGCCCACGGTGCCATGGCGCAGTTCGATGCGGTGGTTGAACAAGCCCGGCGTGCGACGGCGCAGGATGCAGCGGCTGTGGCGGCCGCGGTTGAGCAGGCCCGCCGCGCCGCGGCGCAGTTCGATGCGGTTCCCGTGGCTGAGATGGCCGACCAGGTCCGCCGTGCCGTCGCGCAGTTCGATGCGGTGGTTGAACAAGCCCGCGGTGCCATGGCGCAGTTCGATGCGGTGGTTGAACATGCCCGCCGCGGGACGGCGCAGGATGCAGCCGTTGTGGTGGCCGCGGTTGAGCAGGCCTGCCGCGCCGCGGCGCAGTTCGATGCGGTTCCCGTGGCTGCGATGGTCGAGCAAGCCCGCCGCGCCGCCAAGCTGCTCTTGGCTGGGATGCCCAAACTCACGCCGGACCTAGTCGGAAGTTTCAGGGGTCGATCAGGCTAAGTCGTTGATTCTGTTCAGGATACGTCTGATTGAGAGTGAAATATGTAGCCACTAATTTTGTGGACATTCCGGCCACATTTGTTCTATAATCGAAGAATGAAGCGGAGAGGGGGGGCAGTACACGTAGCCACAACCACAAGACGCTACGGCAACAAGACCTACCAGTCCCATCTGCTCCGACGCACCTTCCGGCAAGACGGAAAGGTCAAGCACGAGACACTCGGCAATCTGTCGCATCTCCCCCTGCCCATCATCACCCTCGTGCGGCGAGCCCTGAAGGGAGAGAACTTCGTCACCCCTGAGGAAGCCTTCACCTGCGTCCGCAGCCTGCCACACGGCCACGTCGCCGCCGTACTCGGCCTGCTCAAGCGACTCGACCTGCACACCCTCATCGCCCGCACCGCCAGCCGCATCCGAGACCTGGTCGTCGCGATGGTCGTCGCCCGCGTCATCGACCCGCGCTCGAAGCTGGCCACCGCACGCGCCTTGAACCCGGACACCGCCGCTTCGACGCTCGGCCAGATGTTGGAACTCGGCGCCGTCAGCCAGCATGAGCTGTATGACGCGATGGACTGGCTGGTGGACCGGCAGGCGGGCATCGAGCAGCGTCTCGCCAAGCGGCATCTGCACGAGAACACCTTGGTGCTCTATGACCTGACGTCGAGCTACTTCGAGGGGCGCTACTGCCCTTTGGCTCAGCGCGGGCACAGCCGTGACAACAAGTCGGGCACTCTGCAGATCGTCTTCGGCCTGCTGTGCACGGCCGAGGGCTGTCCGGTCGCCGTCGAGGTCTTCGAAGGGGCAACGAGTGACCCGAAGACCGTGGCCAGCCAAGTGGCCAAGCTGCGCCAGCGGTTCGGACTGCAGCGCGTGGTGCTGGTCGGCGACCGCGGCCTGTTGACCGCCGCCCGCATCCGAGAGGACCTGCAGGGCATCGACGGGCTGCGCTGGATCACCGCGCTGCGCGGACCGACCATCCGCAAACTGCTCCAAGCTGGCGCTGTCAAGCCGTCCCTGTTCGACGAGCGGGACTTGGCGGAAATCCGAAGCGACGAGTTCCCCGGCGAGCGATTGGTCGTCTGCCGCAACCCCCTGCTGGCCGCCGAGCGACACCGCAAGCGGCAGGAACTACTGGCCGCCACCGAGAAGGTGCTCGCGCCGATTGCAGCCGCCACCCGGCGCAGTCGCAACCCGCTGCGCGGCGCCGCCGCCATCGGCCTGCGCGTCGGGAAGGTGCTCGACCGCTACAAGGTCGCCAAGCACTTCATCACTGCGATCACCGACGACGCGTTCACCTTCCGCAGGAACGACGCGCAGATCGCCGACGAGGAGCAACTCGACGGCCTCTACATCGTCCGCACCAACGTCGACGCCAACCAGTTCGACGCGGTCGAGACCGTTCGCGCCTACAAGGACCTGTCGAAGGTCGAACGGGCGTTTCGCTGTTTCAAGTCGGTGGACCTGAAGGTGCGCCCCATCCACCATCGGCGAGAGGATCGCGTGCGGGCGCACGTCCTGCTGTGCATGCTCGCCTACTACGTCGAGTGGCACATGCGGCGCACCCTCGCCCCCCTGCTCTTCGACGACCACGACCCACAGGCAGCCGCCAGCCAGCGCCGCTCCATCGTCGAGCCTGCCAAACCCTCGCCCGCCGCGCAGGCCAAGCAGCCCGTGGAAAAAGTCGGCTCGGGCCGATCGGGTCGATCTGAGTGGTTGTAGTGTCGTAGACTTCACAGCACAAGAGGCCGGCGGCTCGACCGGCGCCACCGATGTGGGTGACGGCAGAGGACCTTCCCAAGAGTGCGGGGCATCCCTTCTTCGAGCGGCTGAATCGGATTCTGGAGAAATCCAGGTTCGACGCTTTCGTGGAGGGGTTGTGTGCGGTCTTCTACGCGGAGCGAATGGGTCGTCCGAGTCTGCGACCCGGGCGGTATTTCAAGGACTTCTGTTCATCGGGTATTTCGAGTCTGTCATCGGAGCGCGCGATTGCGTGGCGGGTCGCGGATTCGCTGAGCCTGCGCTTTCCTGGATCTGGACGTGACGGAGGCGACGCCGAACCACTCGACGCTGTCACGGACTCGGCGTCTGATCGACGTGGAGACGCACGCGGCGGTGTTCACGCTGGAGCGGTTGTCGGAAGCGGGTCTGGTGAAGGGGAAGACGATCGGGGTGGACGCGACGACGCTGGAAGCGAACGCGGCGATGCGGAGCATCGAGCGTCGGGATACGGGGGACTCGTACGACGCGTTCGTGCGGGGGCTGGCGGAGGCATCTGGCATTGCGACGCCGACGCGGGCGGAGTTGGCGCGTTTCGACCGTTCGCGGAAGGGCCGGAAGACGTCGAATGAAGAGTGGACGTCTCCGCAGGACCCGGACGCGAAGATCGCGAAGATGAAGGACGGTCGGACGCATCTGGCCCACAAGGCGGAGCACGGTGTCGACCTGGAGACGGGAGCGCTCCTGTCGGTGACGGTTCAGGACGCGTCGGAGGGTGATACGGCGACGCTGCCGGAGACGCTGACGAAGGCGGCGGAGCAGGTGGAGGCGGTTCAGCCTGACGGTGAGGGCGTCGAAGAGGTGGTGGCCGACAAGGGGTATCACAGCGACGCGACGCTGGTGGCGCTCGACGACCTTGGTGTACGCAGCTACATCGCGGAGCCGGCGCGTGGTCGGCGCGTCTGGCAGGACAAGAAGACGGGTGAGACGCCGCCGGAGAAGCGTGCTGCGCAGTCGGCGCTGTATGGGAATCGTCGGCGTATTCGCGGGGACCGGGGCCGTCGTCTCCAACGCTGCCGGGGGGAACTGGTGGAGCGGCCTTTCGCTCACCAGTATGAGACCGGGGGTCTGCGTCGGGTGTGGGTGCGCGGCCATGAGAATGTCCGCAAGCGGGTGCTGGTCCAGGCGGCGGGCTGCAACCTGGGTCTGTTGCTGCGCCGCCTGACGGGCGTCGGTACGCCCCGGAGCCTGCAGGGGCGGGCTCTTTCGGCGATTCTCGGGCTGATCGAACGCCTCATGGGCCTCTGGGGGCGTCTGAACGGCCTCTGGAGGGCCAAATGGGCTCCGGTCGCCCCCTGGGGCTCAGCCGCTCGTCCCCAAGCTGCTTGAACAGGCCCGCTCAGCGAACCGACTTCGTCCACGGGCTGCAAGGCGGGCCGCAAGCGTACCACGACTTGCCCGTACACAGCTTCCGCACCCTGCTCGCCGACCTCGGCACCCTGACTGCCAACACCATGCAGGTCACCGAAGGCGCCAACTCCTTCACGCTGCACACCCAGCCCACACCGATCCAGCAGCGCTGCTTCGAGTTACTCGGGAGCACCCCCCGAACGTAGCCAGAAGCGACACCCTAAAAACCTGGTAAGTCCATCAAGAGCAGGAACTTACACGTTATTATCACCGAAACTTCGGCCTAGTCGGCGACGCTTGGAACGACAGTGTCGCCCAAGCAGTGAGCCGCTTGGAGTGTATGGACCTGCGTGCTGAGGATGCCACGAGCTGGGGTGATTTCCAGCAGGATGTCGATGAAGTTGTCGAGGATTTCATCACGGTGGCGGAGGCTACAAGGCCGGACGCGCGGACTGCGGTGATGAGTCGGCTGTACGGGTTGTTGATCTGCAGGTTTTTGGCGCTTGCGGGTGCTGGAACTTCGTTTCTCGATTGGGTGAGCCGGGTCTACCTCGTTCTGATGCTTCTGGGCGTGAATCCACCGACGATCGAGGAGTGGCTGTTACTCATTGGCGTGCACGATGCGCCCGACCCACCCACGGTCCCGCCGCAGGACGCGTCGAGAGCCGATGAAAGCGGGGCAGTGCCAAGCTGCCAGCAGGAAATTCCTCAAGAAACCCAGCCCTATAGCCGAGGTGACACCACGGTCAATCGGAGTGGTTAAACCTGTATCGGCCCCGTGCGCCGCACTTCGCGCATTTCGCGGAATTCGACGGGTAACCGAAGACGCTACGGTTTTCCGATTCCGGCGACGAGCTGGAGGAACGCGCGTACGGGCTGCAGTACGGCGTGGTCGAGAGGCCAGTAGCCGCGCTTGGCGGCGATACCGACCGATAGGTGGGGGTCCCTGCGCGTGGCGAGATACCCCTGCAGGTATGTCTGCGCTGCGAGCAGGGCGCGGGCAGTGGCCTTATCGGGACGCTGTGGGGGAGCACCGTGCAACGCTTCGAGACAGGCCATGAAGTCGGTCACGCACGGGCGGACCGCGTGGTCGGCGACCGCCTCGCGGAGGAGGGTTTCGAGCATGCCGGGCCGGTTGCCTCCTGGCAGGATCATGGTGGTGATGGCCGGTGGCCCTGGCTGGGTCGTTTCCGGAGCGTCGGGCACCGGGAGGTTTGCGTAGCGCAGACTGTCCCGCACGCTCTGGAAGGCCGCTGCGGCGTCGGTTTCCGCATCCCGCACGATTCCGAGGTTGATGACGGATGGGAAGTCGCTCGCGTCGACGAATACGCGCAGGAACTGCCGCAGGTCCCGGACGCCGCCGAAGTCGTGAATCTGCAGGTGGTCGATTCCGAGATGTCCAGCGAGAGCTGTGAAGAAATGATGCGGATCGGCGCCCTCCACGAGTAGTTGGCATGTGCTGTTGACCGCAAGTCGCCGCTGCCTGCGCTCCGGGCGGAGAGTGTTTCCGCCGAGCGGTCGACAAACGCCGGAAGGATGACGCGCAGGCGTATCGGGAATGTCGGTCACCGTGCTCACCGAATCTCGAGGCCGTAGTCGATGGCCGTGCTGAGATTATCCGGCTCGAACGTTACACAGCGGTTCCGGCCGTCGGGGCCGATTTCGAGCCGATGAAACAGAAGATCGGTGTCCAGCGCGTCGTGGGCCGCCTCCATGCATTCGAAACTGTGCGTCGTGGCGAACACCTGGGTGTCGAAGCGGCGTGCGGCGTCGGCGACGACGCGCCAGACGTCGTTCATGGCGGAATGGTGGATGCCGTTCTCGATCTCGTCAATGAGCACCACGCCGCGGCCGACAGTCGCTATCGTCAGGAGGATGCTGGCGAGCCGGGTCATGCCTTCTCCCATCGTCGACAGCGGCGCGAGTTCCGGCAGGCCGATGTCACCCCAGATCATGGGATAGCCGGCCACGGAGTTTTCCTCGATGCTCTGGAGACGCGGCTCGACGATGCGGAGCGCCTCGGTCAGCAGGTGACTCTGCTTGCGTCGTCGGAGTTCTCCCAACTTGAGAGCATCCTGTCGGCCGTCGCGACTGCGTGTCGGGAGGAACCCAGCGGAGAGCGGGTGGCGGCGGCCGGGGCCGTGAGTCTGGATGCCCGTGCCCTCCTTGATCACTACACGGCGTTCCCACGGCTCCGCTGAATCCGAGGTGTACAGTAGTCGAAGAGCCTCGTTGCCGACGTGCGGTGGTTCGCTTGGTTTGTGCAAGATCAGCACGGCTCCTTCGGTACGTTCGAGACTCATCTCGAGTCTCATGGCGCCGTGCCGTGCGTTTCGCGCCTCGATCCGGATCGTTTTGTCGAGATCGAATGCGGGGAACAGCGGTTTCCAAATGATGTTGCGTATGCTCTGCGGTGTCCCGGCGAGCTCGTCGATCTGCACCCCGCGCAGATCGTGGATGACGAGAACGTGTGTCGAGTCGCCGGCTCCTGAGAGCAGTGTGACTGCTTCGAGCACCGTGGTCTTGCCGGAGTTGTTGCGCCCGGCGAAGAGGTTGATGCGAGCCAGCGGGTTGATCTGCAGATCTTCGAAACAGCGGTAGCTCTGGATCCGCAGTTGTTGAATCATTTCGTCCGCGGTCTGCTGATGGTGCGTATCGTCACTCCTGGATGGCATGTGGTTCCCCTATCGTGGGGTTGTGGCGCGGTCAGACGTTCCGTGCCAACTCAGGACGCTGCCGGTGCGGATGATCAGGCGGACGGCGATCTCGCCGTCGGTCGGGGTCGGGAACGGTTCGCTGCGGGCGCCGAAGACGGCGCGGACGGCGTCGGCGTCGCGGTTGCGGCCGAGGATGGCGTGGAGATCCTTCCGGACCGGCGCGGCTTCGTTCATGCGACTTCGGTTCCTGGTGTCCGCGACGCGCCCGAGGGGCGGCGTGATCGTAGCACCGCTCGCCGTGTTCACGCACGGGCGGGAACGCCGATGCGAGGATGCGGCGCGATGCAGGTGACGTCGATGTGGTTCTCCTGGTTGCTCTCGAACTCGAGCCTCTTGAACGTGAGATGTTCGATGCGGCAGGCGCCGCAGGCCGCGGCGCGGCGTCCAGCAACTCGTTTCCGTCGGCCGTCGTGCCGAGCTGAGTGTCGCGTCGATGTCGCGGGCGCCCCGGGCCACGCCGTGGATCCGGGTGTTGGAAAGACCCCCGGCGGGCCGAGAAGATTGGGGAAGGCATCGCGGTCGTGCCGTCGAAGTGGTCGCCAGGCTTCGCGCCACGCGCGAGCGGCGTTCGTCGACGTGGGCGTTTTCATTGGCGCGGAGAGCAGTAGCGCGGTGGTGCCCGGCCGGTGAAGCCGAGCGGTGCGCGATCGGCTCCATTGCAGATCGGCGCATCGCCGCCCGAGCGCACCGGGGGCGTTCGTGGTGGTCCGCCGAGGCCGGGCGGGCCGCGCGCGGCGGGCGCCCCGAATCGGAAGGGCGATCGGATACGGGGCGCCCGATGCGCCGCCGCGGGTCGGGTCAATTCCCGATGGCGAACAGCGGGCCGCGGTCCGCTGTACCAGAGCCGTCAGCGGGCGGTCGATGCGCCGCCACGGGTCGGGTCAGTTCCCGATGGCGAACAGCGAGTCTGCGGTCCGGATGTACCAGATGCCGTCCACCAGCGCGGGCGAGGCGAGGGTGGGGGCCCCGATGTCGTTCACGTGCAGGATCTCGAACTCGGGACCGGTTTTCAGCACGAACGTCTGCCCCTCGTCGTTGGTGACGAACAGCTTGTCGTCGACGACGATCGGCGACGCCGAGATGCCCTCGCGCCGGGGGCGGCCGAGGCGCTCCTGCCACACCGTCTCGCCGGTCCGCGCGTTCAGGCACGTGATGATGCTCGACATGTCGTTGATCTGGTACAGATAGTCGCCGTAGACGGTCGGCGACGGCACGAACGGCGAGCCGCGGGTGATGCTCCACTCGACGTGGGTGCGGGTGACGTCGCCCCGGCCGCCGGGCCGGATGGCCAGGGTCGGCCCCGCCCGGCCCGAGGCGCAGTAGACCAGCCCGTGCCCGACCGCGGGGGTGGGGATGACCTCGCGCAGCATGCCCTCGCAGCGCCACAGTTCCTCGCCCGTCGACGGGTCGTACGACTGTACGAACCGCTGGCTGCTGACGATCAGCTCGTCGTGGTCGCCGACGCTGATGGCGATGGGGGTGCCCCAGCCGACGCGCGCCGCCCGCGGGGTCCGCCACCGCGTCTCGCCGGTGCGGGCGTCGAGGGCGATGACGAATGCGCCGCCGTTCTGGTCCTGGTAGATGATGACGCTGTCGCGGTAGAGCAGCGGCGAGCCGGCGGGGCCGTGGTAGTTGTCGATGCGGCCGAGGTCGCGGTGCCAGACGATGTTGCCGTCGAAGTCGACGGCGAGCAGGCCCCGACTGCCGAACGAGGCGTACACCCGCTCGCCGTCGGTGGTGACCGTCGCCGACGCCGGGCTGTTCTTGCCATGGGTGCGCTCGGCGGCGCCGTTCGGGGCATCGGTCTGCCACAGCAGCCGGCCGTCGGACCGGCGGAAGCTGAGAATCGAGACCCGCCGCCCGCGGTTGCGCGCGGTCGTCAGGAAGATGCGGTCTTCCCACACGATGGGCGAGGAATGGCCCCGACCGGGCACGGCGACCTTCCAGAGGACGTTCTCGGCGTCCGACCAGCGGTCGGGGTACCCCGTGCCCTCGACCACGCCCTGCCCCGACGGACCCCGCCAGCGCGGCCAGTAGCGGTCGCCGTCACCCTCCGGGGGGACCATGCGGACGCCGGCCGACCCTTGGGCGGTCGCCGGCGGCGCCAGAGCCGCCACCAGGGCGAAGACGACGGCGAGGGCGGCGAGACGACGGGGGCCTGGGTTGTTCCGTTTCACGGTGCTCGCTCCTGGTGTTGGCGGTTGGATGGTCCCGGACGCGGGCCTGCGGCGGCAGCGAAACCCCTGTACGTAGAAGACGACCGAAGCGCCGCCGCGTTTCTCCAAGACGAGGGCCCTGCAGGCTGTCGGTGAGCCGGCGCCAACCGCCCCTCACCGTTCAGAACGACGATCGGCAGGCACAGCCTCTCCCGGAGACAGTCGCTGCTAATGGCTCATGGCGTACAGCAGGACGTTGATGCCGAGCCCGTAGCCGTTGGGCGAGAACTGCCGGAAGTACCGCGGGTCCTCGCCTTCCCGTTCCCAGGCGTCGGCGACATCGGTGTTGTGCGACATCAGCACGAGAATGCGCCCGTGCTCGTCGGTGATGGCGCGCAGGTGAGCCTCTTCGCTGTCGCGGCCGCGTTCCGACGTCGTGCCGCCGCTGCGCCACCAGAACTGGATGGCGGTGATCTGCGGGACCTCCTCCACGTACATCAGGGCGCGGAACACCGGATGGTCGAGGGGGAGGTCGCGGATGGGGTACTCGGCCGGCGGGAGGACCCGGCTGATCTCCGACTGCCAGTGCTGCCACGCCGCCGTGCCCCAGAAGTCGTCCACCCACAGGAACCCGCCCTTGAGCAGGTACTTGCGGAGCTGGGTGATCTCCGTCCCGCTGAGCCCGATGGTGCCGGCGTCGGCGGCCATGATGAACGGGCAGTTGAACAGCTCGCGGTCGGTGAGCGAGACCACCCAGTGGTTCGGCTCGCCCCGGTGGTCGAGGCTCACCTGGGCCGTGGTGAGGTCCGAGAACCGGAACATCAGGTTGATGCCGGCATAGGGGTAGTCGGTGATCCAGCCCATGCCCAACGCCTCGTAGCGGACGCTGCGGTACCTGAGCTTGCAGAACGCGAAATCGCGGTCGGGCATCGACGAGGGCGGGTAGCGCGGGGGCATGTTGCCCTCGCCGAAGAACCGCTGGGCGCCGGCCGCCGCCGCGACGGTGGCGGCCAGACCCGCTGCGAGCAGCAGGGTGATGCCGGCCGGGAGACGGCGCCGCGCGAGTCTCATCTGCAATTCTCCGCTGCGTGGTTCCGTCCGGATCCGGCGCGGCCGCCAATCGGCGCCCGGTCGCCGGTCGAGGTTCCGACCGCCTCGTTATACCACGGCGGCGACGCCGGGCAGAGCGGAAGAGCCCGGAAGCTCGCGAGGTGCGGATCCGGGCAGGGACATCCTCTGCCCCAATCCCGACCCCATCGCGACGCCCGGAAGCTCGCGAGGCGGGATCGGCTCGCAGGGCGGCCGGCTGCCCGGGGCGCGTGCCGGTGGACCTGCCCGCCCCCGGTTCGACGCTCTGCATCCTTCGCATCAGGTAACCTTGACATCGCCTCGGCCTCCGGCGACATTGGGATCGGCGGATCGAACGATCGGCCGAGTATCCGCCTCCGGTAGACCGAGACCGACCCACTCCGGCAACATCGGGATCGGGGAACGGACGATTCGGTCCCACCTGGAGCGCGGTCGAGCCGCCATCCAGGAAATCGCGCCGACAGGCGGTCAGGACGGACCATGACACCAACGATACGCCGGATGCTGGGGAGCACGTTCGCGATGGTCGCCGCGTTGGCGGCGGCGGGCGTCCACGTGGCCGCGCAAGACTGGCCGCAGTTTCTCGGGCCGGCGCGGGACGGCCGCTACTCGGGCCCGCCGCTCGCCGAGCGCTGGCCCGGGGGCGGCCCGCCGCGGTTGTGGTCGCGGCCGGTGGGGGCGGGCTTCGCCGGTCCCGTGGTCGTGAGCGACCGGGTCATCCTGTTCCACCGCCTCGGGCGGCGCGAGGTCGTCGAGGCCCTCGACGCCACGACCGGCGACACGATCTGGCGCTACGACTATCAGACCAGCTACCGCGACGACTTCGGGTTCGACGAGGGGCCGCGGTCGGTGCCCGTGGTGCACGAGGGACGGGTGTACACGTTCGGCGCGCAGGGTCAGCTCCACGCCGTCGACCTCGAGACGGGGGCCGGCGTCTGGCAGGTCGATACCCACGCCCGGTACGGCGTGCGCAAGGGGTTCTTCGGGGCCGCCGGCTCGCCTCTGGTCGAGGACGGGCGGGTCATCGCCAACGTCGGCGGCCGCCGCGGCGGCATCGTCGCGTTCGACGCCGTCACCGGCGACGAGCTGTGGACTGCGACCACCCACGAGGCGAGCTACTCGTCGCCGGCCGCGGGCGACTTCGGGGGCCGCCGTCTCGCGCTGGTCTTCACCCGCACGGGGCTCGTGGGGCTCGACCCCGCCTCGGGCGAGGTCTGGTTCGAGAGGCGGTGGCGCTCGCGCCTCGGCGCGTCGGTGAACGCGGCCACGCCGCTCGTCGACGGCGACCGCGTCTTCATCTCCGCCAGCTACGGCACCGGCGCCGCCCTCCTGCGGGTCGATGGCGCAACGCTCGCCGAGGAGTGGACCGGCGACGACAGCATGACCAACCATTACGCCACCGCAGTGGTCCACGACGGCGTGCTCTACGGCTACCACGGCCGGCAGGAGTACAGCCCGAGCCTCCGGGCTGTCGATCTGGGCTCGGGCGCGGTCCGTTGGAGCGAGGACCGCTTCGGGGCCGGCACCGTCACCCTCGCCGGCCACCTCCTCGTGGTCCTGCGCGAGAGCGGCGAGCTGATGCTGGCCGAGGCGACACCCGGCGCGTTCCGCCCGCTGGCCCGCGCGCGGATCCTGCCGGGGGTGGTGCGGGCGTACCCCGCCCTCGCCGACGGCCGCCTCTACGCGCGCAACACGAACACGCTGGTCGCCGTCGACCTGCGTTGATGGGGTCGGGTGGGGGTGCGCAGGTCACCAATCTGGCCACCGACGTTGCGGTCTTGCGCGGCCGACAGGACGAGCGCGACCGGCGGGAACAGATCGAATTCAGTCGGTCTCAGCTTGTGGGTGCGGTGAGGCACATTACGGCAGGTGGGAGATGAAGTTCGAAGTTGAGGCCACACGGCGGGGCAGCATCGACATCACCCCTGTGGCGGCCTCTATTCTGACGGTGATGATGAAGCCGTACAACCAGTTCCTCGATCAGATGCTGAGGGACGAACGAGTGACCGAGAAGGAAGTGGACGAACTGCGGCAACAGGTCATTGCACGGGCGGAACGACTGGACGAGCTGGTGAACGACGAGTTGCCGCGCATGAAGGAGGTTCTGGCAGGAGACGACTGAAGGCCGTCTTGCGTCCTCCCCACTTCGTCCCCACAACGCGGTGGCCGAAGCTCCGCCGCCACCGGCGACCCGGTCATTCGGCGGCTCCAGCGGGCTCCCCCGGCGCGATACGCGCAGCTTTCGCGGCCCCCCGCGCCCCACTCACTCGCGCAACGCGAATGTCGAGAGCGAGTGCCCGGCGATGACCGCGACGTACTGCCGGCCCGCCACGGAGTAGGTCATCGGGCCGTTGGTGATCTGCCCGCCGAGGCTCGTCCGCCACAGCAGGTCGCCGGTGCGGGCGTCGAGGGCCTGGAAGTAGCCCGACCGCGTCCCCGTGAAGAGCAGGTCGGAGGCGGTGGTGAGGATGCCGCTGCTCGTGACGTCGGTCATCTCGAACTTCCACCGCTGCTCGCCGGTCAGGGCATCGAGGGCCACCACCGCGCCGGAGCCGGCGGCGTCGGTCCAGGTGTTGATGGGGCCCCGCGTCAGTCCCGGCACGGTGGGCGCGTCGGGTACGGGCGCGGCCGTCCTCGGCCGTCCGCCGACGAACGAGCGCCCCGGCTCGTACACCTGCGGCTGCCCGTCGAAGACCGACGCGTAGTCTTCCCAGGCGGGAATGTAGAACAGCCCCGTGCGCGGGCTGAAGGACGGCGAGTACCAGTTGGTGCCGCCCTGCACGCCGGGGAAGGTCGGCGCCCCCGGCGGCTGCGGCGTCTCGATGGGCCGTCCGGTGTCGTCGAGCCCTTCCGCCCAGTTGACGGTCACGAACGGCAGCCCGTTGAGGAACCGGCCCGTCGTCCGGTCGAGCACGTAGTAGAAGCCGTTGCGGTTGGCCCAGAGCATCGCCCGCAGGGTGGCGCCGCCGCGCTCGAAGTCGGCGAGCACCGGTATCTGCACCGCGTCGTAGTCGTAGGGGTCGTTCGGGGTGAACTGGAAGTGCCAGCGCAGTTCGCCGGTGTCGGCGTCGAGAGCGACCACCGAGTCGGAGTAGAGGTTGTCGCCGGGCCGCTGCTCGCGGTTGAAGTCGGGGCCGGGGTTGCCGAGGCCCCAGTACATCAGGTTCAGCTCGGGGTCGTACGACCCCGTCAACCACGCGGCGGCGCCGCCGTGCCGCCACGCCTCGGGGTCGCAGTAGGTCTCGGGGTCGGGCGGGCACGGTTCCCATGTCTCGTGCCCCGGCTCGCCGGGCCCGGGGATGGTGTGGAAGCGCCACACCTCGTCGCCGGTGGCCGCGTCGAGGGCCGCGATGAAGCCGCGGATGCCGCGGTCGCCGCCGGCCGAGCCCACGATCACCTTGTCCTCGACGGCGAGGGGGGCGAGGGTGAACGAGTAGGCCAGATCCTTGTCGGCGAGCTCGACGTCCCAGAGCTCGGCGCCCGTCGCGGCGTCGATCGCCACGACGTGCGCGTCGAGGGTGGCCATGAACAGCCGGTCGCCGAGGATGGCGACGCCGCGGTTGTTCGAGCCGCAGCAGGCGCGGTGGTCCGGCGGCGTCGCATAGCGGTACACCCAGAACACCCGCCCCGTACGGGCGTCGAGCGCGACCACGTCGTTGGGCCGCTGCGTCAGGTACATGACGCCGTCGACGACCAGCGGCGTCGCCTGCCACGGCCCGAATACCGGAGTCTGGTAGACCCACTGCAACTGCAGGTCGCCGACGTTGGCCGGCGTCACCCCGTCGAGCGCGCTGTGGCGCTGGCTGAAGTAGGCGCCCGAGTAGGTCAGCCAGTCGGCCGGCGTCTGCGGCGCGTCGCGGAGGCGCTCGAACGGCGCCTGCGCCGAGGCCGCCCCCGCGGCCAGTGCGCCGAGCAGCATCACGAGCCCGATCTGTCGCATTGCCTGGTTGGTTCGCATCGTCCGCCTCAGCCTTTCAGGACACGAGCTTACGCCAGCAGGGTGCGCGCCGTCAGTTTGGCTGGCTGGTGGGGCATGTCTCAGCCTTTCAGGGACACGAGGTACGCCAGCAGGTCGGCCAGCGCGTCGGCGTCGAGCCGGTCGCCGTAGGCCGGCATCGGCGACGTCGTGAGAACCCGGAACTCGCGCAGGTCCGCCTTGTCGAACGACCGCAGGCGCGCGTCGCCGTCGAGCAACTGCACGGTGTAGGTGTCCTCGTTGAGCCGCCGCCCGACGACCCGCTCGCCGTCGGCCGTCACCAGTTCGACAGGGCGGTCGATGGGGCGCATGGTGCCCGTCGGGTCGAGGAGCGAGCGCCGCAGGGCGCTCGGGGCCCGCTCGGCGCCGACCGAGGTCAGGTCGGGCGCCGCCCGGGGGCCGCGGCCTCGCACGCGGTGGCAGTCGAGGCACGCGCCCCGGCCCTCGAAGAGCGCCCGTCCGCGCGCCGCGTCGCCCAGCGTCACCGCGTCGGCCTCGTAGGTCATGTTCCGGAGGTAGGCGACGATGCCGGCCATCTCCGCCGCATCGAGATCGAACGCCAGCATGCCGGTGCCGGGGATGCCGTTCCGGACGACCCCGATCAGGTCCCGGTCGGTGGCGGCGCGGCGCAGGGGGCCGTTGCGCAGGTCGACACCGGCGGCCCCGTTTCCCGTTTCGCCGTGGCAGCTCGCACACTGAGTCAGGTACACGGCGAGGCCGTACTCGATGTCGGCGGGGTCGTGTTCGACGTGATCCTGGGCGCGCAAGGCGACGGTCGATACGGCCAGCCAGACCGTCGCTCCCGCCGCCCAGCGCCATCCGAACCCCCTTCGTTGCATGGGACCGTCCTCCTGCGAGCCGGTTCACTCCGGCAGGGCCAGCGCCACGTATTCGCTGGGCATGTCCTCCCAGCCGACGGTCACGACGATGTACTGCCGGCCGTCCACCATGTAGGTCATCGGCGCCGCCGTCGTGCCGCCGGGCAGCGCCATCTCCCACACCACGTCGCCGGTCAGCTTGTCGTAGGCGCGGAACATCTTGCCGCCGGCGCCGCCCCAGATCGGCTGCAGCACCACCACGCCGGCGTTGCCGCCCTCGCCGAGGAAGACCAGCGACTTCGTCACCAGGGGCGACACGCGGCCCGGCTGGCCGAGCGGGGGCAGGTCGAGGTCGCTCAGCATCGGATGGTCGCGCGGCCCGTCGCCGTTCGCCTTCGACCAGAGGAGCTCGCCCCGCTTCAGGTCGATGGCGACCAGCCGCCCGTACGGCGGCTTGAAGAGGGGCAGCTCGTTGGGACCCGCGAGCGGGGCCAGCGTGTCGACGACGAGGCGCATGTCCGAACGGGGGTGTTCGGAGGGCACGATGCCGATGACCGATTCGCTGTGGACCGACGGCACATACAGGATGCCGGTCTCCGGATCGACGGCCGAGCCGCCCCAGTCGGCGCCGCCGACCACCCCCGGCATCTGCAGCGTGCCCTTCGTGCCCCCCGGCGAGTCGTCGACCATCGACGGCGGGGTGAAGAGGGGGCCGGTGACGTACTGCTCGAAGACCTCGAGGGCGTCCTGCCGGAGCTCGGGGGTGAAGTCGATGAGGTCGTCGACCGTCGTCCCCTGCTGGTCGAACGGCGGCGGCTTCGTCGGAAACGGCTGGGTCGGCGCGTACCACTCGCCCGGCACGTCGCCCGGCGCCACCGGCCGCTCCTCGATCGGCCACACCGGCTCGCCCGTCACGCGGTCGAAGACGTAGGTGAACGCCTGCTTGCTCACCGCCGCCACCGCCTTCACCGGCGCGTCGCGCCCCTCGACGTGGAGGTCGACGACGTTGGGGGCGGCGGGGAAGTCGTAGTCCCAGATGCCGTGGTGCACCGCCTGGAAGTGCCAGATGCGCTCGCCGGTGCGGGCGTCGAGGCAGACGATGCTCTCGGCGAACAGGTTGTCGCCGGGACGGTAGCCGCCGTAGTAGTCGTTGGTCGGGGTCGACAGCGGCACGTACACCAGGCCGAGCTCCTCGTCCGCGCTCGGCCACGCCCACATGTTGGTGTTGCCGGTGTACTCCCACGACGCCCGGTCCTCGTTGAGCGCGGTCAGCCACGTCTCATTGCCCGGCTCCCCCTCCTGGGGGATGGTGTGGAAGATCCAGACCTGCTCGCCGGTCCTGACGTCGAAGCCGCGCACGTCGCCCGGCGGCATCTCCTTCATCGCCGGCATGTTCGGGTTGGTGACGTCGGTCATGGCCGAGCCGATGACCACGATATCGCCGACCACGAGGGGCGGCGAGCCCCAACTGAACGTCTCCACCGGGCGGTCGAACCCCTGCGTCAGGTCCACTTCGCCGCCGTCGCCGAAGTCGGGATAGCGTTCGCCGGTGCGGGCGTCGAGGGCCACGAGGTACGAGCCGACGACCGCGAGCACGCGGGCGTCGTCGCTCTCCGGGTCGTCCCACCAGGCGACGCCGCGGGTCTGGCGTACGCGGGTGAACGGTTCGCCGTCGCGGTCGGGCGGGGTGTCGAACCAGAGCACGTCGCCCGACCGCGCGTCGAGCGCCGCCACCGACCCGAGGGCCGAGCTGATGTAGAGCCGGCCGTCGGCCATCAGCGGCGTGTTCTGCGAGGCGATCGACGGCGTGAAGTCCTCGCGCCCCGCCCGCATCGCGTCGGGCAGCACCGACTGCCGCCAGACGATCTGCAGGTCGTGGATCGTCTCGGCGTCAATCTGGTCCAGCGGCGAGTACTTCGTGCCGGCCGCATCCGACCCGTACGAGCGCCACTCCACGTCCTGGGCGTGGGCCGCGCCCGCCGCCGCGAACATCCCCAGGACCGCCGGCGTGCAGACGTGCACGAACCTCGCCGCCAGAACCGCTCTGGCCATGCTTCCCATGTCGCTCCTCTCCGCCGCAGTGCGTCCCGCAGTGGACGTTTCGTCGCTCGGGGGCCATCGTACGTCATCGGGCGGCATCCGAGAAGCCCGCGAGGCGGCAGCCGGTGCCGATGGCCGCTCGCCGGGAACCCCCAGGCCGCAGGGGCTTCGTGAGGGCAGACTGCGTCACCGAGCGCCGGTCATGACAGGCGGGAGATGGCGTCGTCGCCGTCGTCACACTCGATGATCAGGTCCCAGATCTCGGTGAGGCGGGCAGGGTCTTCGATGCCGGCCAGGACGTCGGCCAGCCGCCCGGCGGCGCGGGCGTCGAACTTCCGTGCGGCCAGACGATGGAGGGCGGCGCGTTCGCGAGCGACGCCTTCGGCGAGTCCCTCGGCTCGGCCCGTCCGGAACCCCGCGTCGCGAGCATGCCGTCGGTGGCGACGCATCTGGGGGTCGTCGTCGGGGGTGGTGCCTTCCCGCTCGCCGAGCCCGCGGCCCACCCGCGTCAGGTCGGCCAGGGTGCGCGGGCCGAGTCGAGTCTCGTTCAGGGCGGCGTGGATCTGCTCGGCCGTCCAGGTGGGGAACGCGCGGCTCTCGGCGACGGTACGGAAGCGGCCGCCCTCCAGCACGTAGATCGTCAGGCCCGGCTGCAGGCGTCGGGGCCGGCTCGGCGACGGCGCATCGGGCGTGTCCACCCACACCTCGGGGAACCCCCACGCTTCGTACACCGGCAGCTTGTTGCGCCGGACGTCGGTGGTGTGATCGACTTCGAGGAGCACGTCCGGCAGCGGGTCCTCCCCCTTCACGATGGCGGGGTCGCGCGGGGTCCAGACCTCCCGGTCGAGGTAGATGGTCTGGTCGGCCACCAGCACCTGTCGCGGTCGACCGTCCTCGTGCCGCTCCATGAGGTAGACGGCCCCGGCGCACCGGATACGTGACCCGCGCTCCAGGGAGATGCGGGTCAGGAGTTCGCTCAGCAGGTGCGGAGGAATCTCGTGTACGGGGCCGGCGTCGCGGAGAACCCACGCCGTCCCCGCCTCCGCCGACCAGTACTCGATACGCCCGTCGTAGGCCCATACGTCTTCCCACGTCGGCAGCGAGACGGGGTCGCAGCCGGGAAAGTCCGGGCGCGAGGTCGGCGCCGCCGGCTGCGGTCTGACGGTTCTTTCAGCGCGCGCAACGGCGGGGGAATGAACGGGACCATATGATGGCAGTATGTCACAGGCGACCGACGACCGGGTGTGACCGGGCGCGTCGCCGTCACGCGCCGGGGAGCCGGATACAATGCGCGTCGGGAGACAGGCGATGACCATCGACACAGCCAACGTCCAGCGACTCGTGCCCTCGATCGCCGCGGCCGCGGCGATCGCTGCTCTGGCCGGCGCCGTGGCCCACGCCGCCGACTGGCCGCAGTTTCGCGGGCCGACGGGGCAGGGGCATGCGCAAGACGCGACGGTCCCGCTGACGTGGAGCGAGACCGAGAACGTCACCTGGAAGACGCCGGTGCCGGGCGACGGGTGGTCGTCGCCGGTGGGTCGCCGACGGGCGGATCTGGCTCACCACCGCGCTGATCGACGGGGACGCCGGCAGCTCGCTCCGGCTGCTCGCCTTCGACACCGGGACGGGAAGCGCGGTCCTGGACGTCGAGGTCTTCGACAGCCGCGAGGTCCATCCCCTCAATCCGAAGAACAGCCTCGCCTCGCCGACGCCGGTCCTCGACCCGGACGGCGAGCGGGTCTACGTGCACTTCGGCGCCACCGGCACCGCCGCCGTCAGCACTGCCGGCGAGATGCTGTGGCGCACCCGCTTTCCCTACATCTCGCAGCACGGCAACG
>CBDATI010000003.1:0-2867 GCA_965199675.1 Vicinamibacterales bacterium
GGGTGCGGCTCTTCTGTGTAGAGAGCTAACTCACTGATTCATAGGCATTTGCGCTCCTGGGCTCTCTCGCCTCGGCACGCTTGGCGGAGGTACAGCATTTCCCACCCCCTTCCCGGACCCGCCAGACCCATGCGAGCCCACACCGGGCGCTCGGTCCCTCCTCTGCCGCGGCTCCCCCTGGACATTCGTCCGGCGTTCTGGTACGGTGTCCTGGAGGGACGTCCTGCGATGGCCACCGCCACGACGAGGTTCTCGGGGCGCGCGTTCAGCGAGCGAGAGATGACGCTGGTCCGCGAGGTCGTGCGCGACTGTCCGGGCTTGAGCCGGATGGAGCTGGCGCGCACCGTGTGCGAGCTGTTGCGGTGGCGGCGCCCCAACGGACGGCTGAAGGCCCGCGAGTGCCGGGAGTTCCTGGAGCGGCTGGACGCGGACGGGGCGCTGGCCCTGCCCGGCAAGCGCCGGGGCCGTGCAGCGGGTTCGGTGACCCGGGTGCCCCGGACGGCGGCGGGCGAGCCAGGGTCCCGGCTCGTCGGCAGCGTGCGCGACATCGAGCCGCTGGCTGTCGAGCGGGTGCGCGAGCCCGCCCAGCGGTTGCTGTTCCGGGAGCTGGTGGGGCGCTACCACGACATCGGGCACCGGGTTCCGTTCGGGGCGCACCTGCGCTATCTGGTGTTCGCGTCGAGGCCGGCGCGGGCGGTGGTGGGGTGCCTGCAGTTCTCCAGCCCGGCGTGGCGGATGGCGGCGCGCGACCGCTGGGTGGGCTGGGACGACGCGACACGGGCGCGGAATCTGCAGCACGTGGTCAACAACAGCCGCTTTCTGCTGCTGCCGTGGGTCGAGGTGAAGAACCTCGCGAGCGCGGTGCTGTCGCGCGGCCTCGTGCGCATGGCGGCGGACTGGCCGCGCCGCTACGGCCTGTCGCCGTGGCTGGTGGAGACGCTGGTGGACCCCCGCCGCCACCACGGCGGGTGCTACCGCGCCGCCAACTGGGTGGTGTTGGGGGCCACGAGCGGTCGCGGGCGCATGGACCGGTACGGGCGCCGCGGGGGTGAGGCGCCCAAGACGGTTCTGGTCTATCCTGTGGTTCGGGATGCGCAGCGGCGGCTGCGGGAGCGTTGAGCCATGCGCGTTGTTCCGCCCCGTGCCGCTCCACCCGCCCCGACGCCGTATGCGACGGCGGAGGCGGTCTTCTCGGAGACCAAGACCTACCTCTCTTCGCGCGAGGCCCAGCAGATGAGTGAGAGCGACCTCGAACGGGAGCTGCACCGGCGGGGCCAGGACTTGATGCGCAAGCTCCTGCAGGGACACCTCGACCAACGCAGTCCGGGGGAGGCGGCGGGGCCGGTCGAGGGGGCCGACGGCGTCGAGCGTTCGGAGCGCCGCGTGCACGAACGCGCCGTGGAGACGATCTTCGGCACGGTGGATGTCGAGCGTGCGGGCTACGCGCGGGCTGGCCACGACAGTCTGCATCCGCTCGATGGGTCGCTGAACCTGCCGGCGGAGCGTTACTCGCTGGAGGTACGCCGGCGGGTGGCGGAGGCGGCGGCCTCGCGGTCGTTCGACGAAGCGCTGTCGGACCTGTCCCGCCATACCGGGGCGAAGGTGCCGAAGCGTCAGGCGGAGCAGTTGGCGGCTCGCGCGGCGGAGGACTTCGACGCGTTCTACGAGGCGCGCCGTGCGGCGGCGGGAGAAGCGGTGCCCGCGGAGTCGGTGGTCGTGCTGACCTTCGACAGCAAGGGGGTGGTGCTGCATCGGGAGGACCTGCGGGAGGCGACGCGCAAGGCGGCCGAGCGGCGCCGTCGGCAACGGGGGCAGCTCTCGCCGTTCAATCGCCTCAAGCCGGGGGAGAAGAAGCACTCGAAGCGGATGGCGACGGTGGCCGCCGTCTATGCGGTCGCGCCGTTCGTGCGGAGCGCGGAGGATTTCCTGCAGAGCCTGATGCCCCGACAGCCGGCGGCCAAGACGAAGAAGGGCAGGAAGGCGAAGACCTCGGGGGTGCGGCCTCGCCCGGTGGCGAAACGGGTGTGGGCGAGCCTCGAACGGGAGCCCGTGGAGGTGATCGCCGAGGCGTTCCTGGAAGCGGACCGCCACGACCCCGAACGCGTCAAGCACTGGGTGGTGCTCGTCGACGGGGCCGAGACGCAGCTCGACCTCGTGGAAGAGGGCGCCGCCGCGTACGGCGTGGCGGTCACGGTGGTCCTCGACATCATCCACGCGGTCGAGTATGTGTGGAAGGCGGCGCATGCGTTCCACCGGGAGGAGAGCCCCGAGTTGGCGTGCTGGGCGTGGACTCGCGTGCGGGACATTCTCGAGGGCAGGGCCAAGCGGGTCGCGGCGTCGATGCGGCGTGCAGCGACCGTCGCCGGGTTGTCGAAGGACGCCCGCAAGCCGGTCGACACGTGCGCCGACTACCTGCTGAAGTACGCGCCGTATATGCATTACGACCGCTACCTCGCGGCCGGCTACCCCATCGCCACCGGGGTCATCGAAGGGGCGTGCCGGCACCTAGTGCGCGACCGCATGGAGTTGACCGGCGCGCGCTGGCGGCTGGTCGGCGCCGAGGCGATTCTGAAGCTCCGGGCGCTGCGCGCCAGCGGCGACTTCGATGCGTACTGGGACTTCCACGAAGCGCGCGAGTACGAGCGGAATCACGCCCAGCGATACCGTGACGGCGCAGTCCCGCCGGTCACCGAGCCGCCCCCGCCCCCCGCCTCACCCCGCCTTCGACGCGTCAAGTAGCTCTGATCTGGCCGCCGTGCAGAATCCAATGGACTCTCTCTGGGCCGCCGACGAAAAAGAGCCACACCCAGTCCCCGTTCACCTTGCGTTCGGGGTCGTCGGGAACCGCCTCATGCGTCAAGTCTGCA
>CBDATI010000004.1:0-39034 GCA_965199675.1 Vicinamibacterales bacterium
TGTCGCGTCCCGCCGAGATCGAGTACGCCCGGGAACGGGGCATTCCCGTCCCCGCGACCGTCGACAGCCCCTACAGCACCGACCTGAACCTGTGGGGCAAGTCCATCGAGTGCGGGGTGCTCGAGGACCCCTGGACGGAGCCGCCGGAGGAAGTCTACACGCTGACGAAATCGCCGGCCGATGCGCCCGATGCGCCCGCCTACGTGAGCGTCGATTTCGAGCGGGGGGCGCCGACTGCGGTCAACGGGGTGGCGATGCCCCTCGTCGAGCTCATCGCGAGCCTCGAGACGATTGCGGGCGCCCACGGCGTCGGGCGCATCGACATGTGCGAGAACCGGCTCGTGGGCATCAAGTCGCGGGAGATATACGAGGCCCCCGCCGCCGTCGTGCTCCACGCCGCCCATCGCGAGCTGGAGAGCCTGGTCATCCCCGCGCGACCTCGACCGCATCAAGACGGGGCTGGCCTCGGTGTACGCCGACCTCGTGTACAACGGCCTCTGGTTCACCCCGACCCGCCGCGCCATCGACGCCCTCGTCGCCGACGTGCAGCAGCGGGTGACCGGCACCGTTCGCCTGAAGCTGTTCAAGGGCGACTGCCGGGTGGTCGGGCGCAAATCGCCGCACGCCCTCTACGACGAGGCGCTCGCGACCTACGACGAGGGCGACCAGTTCGACCACGCCGCGGCCGAGGGCTTCATCCGGATCTGGGGGCTGCCGGTCGAGCTCGCGGCGGCGAGGGCCGCGTCGGCCGAGACCGCATCCACGGCGGCCGCCCCGGCGAAGACCGCGCCGGTCTCGCCGGGGCGGCCGCCGTGGCTGTCGGCCGGGGACGCGACCGCGATCCGGGATGCCCTCATCGAGATCCGCGACCGGGGCCGCCGCGACCCGGCGTTCGTGGACGGGCCGGACGAGGACATCCATGCCTTCGTCGAGCGGAAGCTGATCGAGCGCGTCGGCGAGGCCGGGAAGCGGCTGCACACCGGCCGGTCGCGGAACGAGCAGGTGGCCCTCGACCTTCGTCTCTACCTGCGCCGGCGCATCACGATCATCCAGCACGAGGTGGTGGCCCTCGTCGACGCCCTCGCGGGCCGGGCGGAGGCGGCGGGGTCGGCGCTCATGCCCTCCTACACGCACCTGCGGCGCGCCCAGCCCATCCTCGTGGCCCACTACTTCCTCGCCCACGCCGCCGCTCTGCGGCGCGCCCATCGGCGTTTCGAGATCGCGCGCGACGAGGCCGATGCGCTGACTCTCGGCTCTGGCGCCATCGCCGGATCGAGCTACGCCGTCGACACCGCCGCCCTCGCCCGGCGCCTCGGGTTCTCGCGGGTGGTCGCCAACAGCCTCGACGCCACCGCGGACCGCGACTTCGTGTCCGGGTTCCTGCACGCCGGCGCCGGCGTCATGGTCCACCTGAGCCGGATCGCCGAGGACCTCGTCATCCTGACGAGCGAGGAGTTCGGGTTCCTGGGGTTGTCCGACGCGGTCACCACCGGCAGCAGTCTGATGCCGCAGAAGAAGAACCCCGACCCCCTCGAGCTGGTGCGGGGAAAGACGGGACGGGTCATCGGCCGGCTGGCCGGCTGGCTGGCCACGACGAAGGGGCTCGCCAGCGGCTACAACAAGGACCTCCAGGAGGACAAGGAAGCGGTCTTCGACGCCGAGGACACGGTGACGGCCTCGCTGCGCGCCACCGCCGCCGTCGTCCGCACGCTGACGCTCGACGCGGCCCGGACCGGGGCGGCGGCGTCGGGGCTCGCGCTCGCCACCGATGTGGCGGATTTACTGGTGGCCCGGGGAGTCCCGTTCCGCGAGGCGCATGAAGTGGTGGGGCGCATCGTCCGCGACCTCCTCGCCCGCGAGGGCGATTTCGCGTCGCTGACTCCGGAGGAATGGCGGGGCTACCACGAGCGTCTGGACGCAGACAGCGCGGCTCGTATCACCGCGCGCGGCTCCGTCGAGGCCCGCCGGACCCCCCAGTCGACGGGGCCGGAGGCAGTGGCTGCGGCGCTCGGCGAGACCCGCCGCTGGATCGACGCGGCGGGCCGGTGAGCCGCTCCGGGCGACGGAGCCGTTTACGCGACGGGACGAGAGTAGTAGAATGGCGTTGCCGCTGCATCGCCAACCGCCGGGGCCGCCCTGCAGCGAGGGATTCGTGGCCCGGCCGTTCGCGTGTCCGCCCTTGCAGCGCAAGCGCGAGTCTTTCCTGAAGCGACGGAACTGGTGGTTCACGTTTTCGCAACTCGGGACAACCGTCCGGCGTACGGGGCCGGGAGCCCGTGGTGAAATCCCGCGTTGCATCGGTCGAATGCACCGGAGCCTTTCGCCCCGGGGCGCGTGGTCTCGGGGCCGGCGTTCCGTCGCGTCGATGAACGACGGAACCAGACCGGATGCCATGCAACCGGGGATCGACGCGGTCGGGCGCCGCGTTGCGCCGCCGCGCGCAGCCGGCCTCTTGCCGGAGGCCGCCGGCGTCCGTGACGAGGGCCCGGAACAATCCCCATCGCTGTTCGCAACAGTCGGCCCTTCGAGCAACTGCCGAACCATCCCACCAATCTGAACCAACCTGAGAGGGATTCATGGATCAGCGCCGGGTGCGCCTGGGTGACGTCCTGGACGACTACTGTCCACGCGAGCGCCGGGTGACCAATCATGCCATCGTGGCCATCGTCGACAACGACATCAAGTTGACCCGATGCACGACGTGCGACACCGAGCACGCCTACAAGGCGGCGCGGGTGCCTCCGCGCCGGCAGACGCGATTGGTGGCGGCTCTCTCGAACACGGCCGCCGACGGAACGCTGATCGCCGCGCCGGCGGCGCCTCCGGCGCCGAAGCAGGGGGGGGCGGCGGCCACGCCCCTCGCCGCGTCGCCCCCGGCCCCCGCGCGCCGGATTGCTGCGTCCCCGGGCGTCGCGCGCCCGGCCGCCACGCCCCTCGTCGCCGCGTCTCCGGGCGTCGCGGCTTCGGACGCCGCGTCCCCGGACGTTTCCCTGCCGGTGGTGAGCCGTCCTCCACAACCTGCGCACGTCGACTCGGTGCGCCGTCCGCTGATCCGGGCCACGCTCGGCCGGCCCGATCCCGCCGCGGTGTCCCGTCCCGCGCCGGTGTTCACGATGCGCGAGCAGGAGGGTCGCGGCGGCAACGTCGATCGCGGGAACTCGTCGCGCTGGCGCCGCAACGGGTCGCGGCCCGGCGGCGAGCCGAACGGGAACCGGGCGGAAGGCCATCCGGGCCAGTTCACCCGGTCGGGCTACGGCAAGAACGAGTCGAAGTCGGCCCGTCGCAACGGAAACGGGCGCCACGAACGGGTCAACAAGGCCTCGTCGCGGAGCCGCAAGAGCCGGTCGCGATGACCGCGCTGCGGCGACGAGGATGAACCACCCGCCCGGGATCGACGTGATCGAGAGGTCCGAGGCGAGCGCACCGCGACGAGCCGGGCGGTCCCGGCCGTGGGCGGCCCGGGCCCGTCGCCTGCGGGGGGCCGTGCTGCGGTTGGCGCGCAGCCGCTCGGCCGCGTTCGCGGCCGGCTCGGTGCTGCTCGCTCCCGCGGTGGCGGTGATGGCCGCTGACTACCCTTGGGAGGGTTGGCTCACCGACGGGCTCGGCCTCGCCGGCCTCGCGACCGGAGTGGCGCTGATCCTGACCGCGCTGGGAGGGCGGCGTCCCGACTGGATCGACCCAGCGCAATAGCCGTGCCCCATCGTTCCGTACCTCCTTCCGCGCCGACCGCGGCCAGCCGCCACCTGGCCGGCGAGCCGATCCGGTACTACCGGCCCCGCGGCGGCCCCGAGACGCGGCGGCTCGTCGACGAGGGGTTCCAGGCGTTCAACGCCAGCCGCCTGCGCGAGGCCTGTCACGTCTTTGCCGACAGGATGCTCGATCCGGCGAACGACACCACCATTGGCCTCACCGTGGCCGGGGCGCTCACCCCGGCCGGGCTCGGCGGCTGCGTGATCGAGCTGATGGAGCGTGGCCTCGTCGACTTCGTCGTCAGCACGGGGGCGAATCTCTACCACGACCTGCACTACGCCCTGAACTTCACGCTGCACCGCGGCTCGCCGTTCCTCGATGACGTCGAACTGCACGACGACGGTGTCATCCGGATCTACGACGTGCTGTTTCCGGCCCAGGTGCTGCTGGAAACGGACGCGTACCTGCGCGGTTTTCTCGCTCGGCGGCCCTTCGACGGCCCGGTGTCGTCGGCCGCGCTCCACCACGAGATCGGCCGCGACCTGATGGCCCGCACGCCCGGATGCGAGGCGCACTCGTTGGTGGCCGCCGCCGCGGCGGCCGGCGTGCCCGTCTACACGTCGTCGCCGGGCGACAGCTCGATCGGCATGAACGTCGCGTCGCACCAGCTTCTGCGCGGCGGCGGGTCCCTGCTCGACCCCGGGCGCGACGTCAACGAGGTGGCCGCCATCGTTCTCGGCGGGACCACCAACGGGTGCGTGATCCTCGGCGGGGGGTCGCCCAAGAACTTCTATCTGCAGGGCCAGCCGACGCTGTGGGAGATCTACGGCATCCCCAAGGGCGGGGCCGACTACTTCATCCAGATCACCACCGATCAGGTCGTCTGGGGCGGGCTGTCGGGAGCGACGCCGTCCGAGGCGGTGAGCTGGGGCAAGGTCAATCCCGGCCGGCTGCCCGACGCGGTGGTCGCGTATTGCGACGCGACCATCGCCTTCCCGATTCTGTGCGAGTACGTCGTCGGGTCCGAGCACGGCCAGCGCCCGCAGCGGCGGCTGTTCGACCGGCGGGAGGCGATGCTGGCCGCGCTCGAGACGCAGGCCCGGTCCGCGGGCGGCCCCGGAGACGAGTGACGGGCATGTCCGATCGCGCCTGGTCCGTCGCCGTCCGCATCGAGTTCTGCTACGGGCATCGCCTGCTCGACCACGCCGGGCCGTGCCGGCATGCCCACGGCCACAACGCGGTGGCCGAGGTCGAGGTGCGTTCGACGGCGCTCGACTCCCGCGACATGGTGTGCGACTTCGCCGACGTCCGGCGGACCGTCGAGAACTGGGTGGACCGGGAGCTGGACCACAAGATGATCCTGAAGCGCGGCGATCCGCTCGTCGAGGCGCTACGGGCGCTCGGGGAGCCGGTCCACGTGATCGACGCCAACCCGACGGCCGAACGAATCGCCCGGCTCATCCACGACGTTGCCGCGGACGCCGGCCTCCCGGTCGTGCGGGTGACGCTGTGGGAGACGCCGTCGTCGTTCGCCACCTACGGCGAGGCTCGGTGAAGTGCGTGGCACGAGGGATCGTGCTCGCGGGAAGTGTGGATGAGTGATCCTCTTGTCGGCGGTGCGACGTGGGCGGTGTCTCCGATCGAGCGCCGACCGGGCGAGTTGTTGACCCGCGGCGACGTGTGCCACCTGCACGGGGATCGCGGCGAAGCGGAACGATGCGGCGCCCGGCTCGGGGGCACGCCGGACCTGGTGCGACTGGACGAGCTGCGGCCGCGCGTGTTCGTCGTGGCGTGGTCGCTGTCGGCGGCGGCAGGTGGCCGACTCCGCGTCCGGCGAGCCGACCCGCCTGACGACTCGTAGCGCCTTGTCCGGGGGGCGGGTCCGCCAGCCCGCCAACGTCGCCTGCGGTTCCGCCTCGCGCCCCGCCCACCCGGCGGGGGTCCGCGCCGTGCTACGGCGCAGACTCCTGGAGCGCAGGCTCCTGCGCGATTTCGATCAGCACCTTCGCCGCCGCCTGGGTGCCGAGGATGACCCGGCGTTCTTCCCCGGTGCGGAGGCACACGCGGTCGGCGACGGGGTCGCGGGCCTCGACCTCTATCGACTGGCCGGGCTTCAAGCCCTGGGTCTCGAGGAACTGCAGGAACGTGGTGTCCTGGTCGGCGATCCGGGTGACGGTCACCGGGGTCCCGATGGGGCACTTGAGCAGCGAGTGGTACCGGTGGGCCTCCATCGCGCCGTCGGGGCTGGGGATCGGATCCCCGTGCGGATCGACCGAGGGATGGCCGAGCATGGCATCCATGCGGTCGATCAGGCGGTCGGACACCACGTGCTCGAGCTTTTCCGCGTCGTCGTGGACGTCGGTCCAGCTCATGCCCATGATCTCCACCAGGAACTGCTCGATCAGGCGATGCCGCCGCAGGACCATGGCGGCCAGCTTGGCTCCCGCCGGCGTGAGCCTGACCCCGGCGTACGGCTCGTATTCGACCAGCCCCGACTCGGCGAGCGCCTTGACCATCGTGGTGGCGGTGCCCGGGGCCACGCCGACCGCGGTGGCAAGCTGTCCCATCGGCACGAGACGTCGATCGTCGCTGGCCGTCTCCGCCTGGTACAGCGCCTTCAGGTAGTTCTCGACGGTGGCGGAAGGAAGCATCGGATTTCCGGTTGATGCCGACCACGCCGCGCTCCGGTGGCGGCGGGGCTGATATTCTGCATCGTGCCCCTGCCGAAGGGAACCGTCAACCAGGATGGCGGTGCGTTCCGAATCGGGCGCGCGCCTCGGCGTCGGGCTGGTAGGATCGGGCGCCGGAAGGGCACGTGGAGGTTGCCGTGGTGGTCTTTCGTGGAGGAGCGCCGATGTGCTCCTGCAGGGAGGGCGGGTCGCCCGGCCGGAGGATGGCTCCGCAGCGGGAACGCTGAAACCCTTGCCGACGCGACCATGGATCTCGACACCACCGGCTGGTCGGGCGAAGGTGCGTTCACCCAGACCTTGATCGACGCCGTTCGCAGCCTCGACCAGGTGGCCTTTCTCCGGGTCGAGGACGCCCGCTCGTCCCGGACCGACGTCGACTACAACTTCATCAGCAACGAGGTGTTCGTCCGCTTTCGGACCCGGGACGCGGTGCGGCGCCGCAAGGTCCTGGGCCTCCTGCCGGTGACCCGGACCGTCGCCGAGCCGGTGATGACGGTGACCGACCTCGAGCAGGCTCTCGGCCGGCTCGACGAGGTCGGGCCGCCCGACTACGCCGACGAGGGCATGCTGCAGTACCTGCGGACCGAGCGCATCGTCCCGCCCTACCAGACCCGCGGCTACAAGCTCGTGGAGCTGGTTCGCCTGTACGAGGCGGGCGCCTCGTCCCGCCGCGACGACCATGGCTGAGATTGCGGAGGTGCGCCGTCGGGTGCGCCAGACGATAGAGCAGGCCCGCCTCGACGCGGAGGAGCGCCGCGCCCGGGCCGCCGTCGCCGACGAGCAGGGCCGGCGCTTCGTGACGCGGGTCGCCACCCCGGTGGCGCGGCAGATCGTGTCGGTGCTGCGAGCCGAGGGTTTCGTCTTCCGCCTGTCGACGCCGGCGGGGGCGGTGCGGCTCGTGTCGGACCGGCGGCGCGAGGACTTCGTCGACATCGCGGTCGCCGCGACGGACGATGCGGTGACCATCATGACCACGGTGAGCCACGTCCGCGGTCGCCGCGTCCTCGCCACCGAGCAGCCCCTCGCCGCCGACCTCGGGATCGATGCGCTGACCGAGGAGCACGTCCTCGACTTTCTCCTGGGCGCGATCCGGGTGTTCGTAGAGCGTTGAGATTCGCGGAGCCCGAGGCGTCCCGCCCCTGTCCCTGGCCATCGTTCACGATCGCCGACACCCCTCCTTCGGATGCTGACCCATGTCGCGCCGAGGCTGGGGCGCCCGGGGCTGTGGATCGGCTCGTCTCCTGACCTGAAGGGCCGCGTTCCGCCCATCAGGCCGTCCGGCGCGTCGATCTCGCGCACGAGGCGGCCCTTGGCGTTTTGCCCCACGCCGAGGCCGGCGAGGGAGCGTAGCGGGCGAGGTCACCCTGGAGCGAAGGCCCAACGCGGCGGCCCGCTGCGGTCAGGCGGGCCCGGTCGACGGCACGGAGTCTTGCGCCGCCGGTCCCAGGGACGTGTGCGCCTCCCTGATTCAGATCACCCCGGCCTGCGCCAGCGCGGCGATGCGGTCGGCGTCGTAGCCGAGCTCGCCGAGCACCCCGCGCGTGTGCTGCCCGAGCATCGGGGCCGGGGTGCGCACGTTGCCGGCGGCCCCCGCCAGCTTGACCGGCACCCCCAGCACCTGAATCGGCCCCGCCTTGGGGTGGTTCAGCGGAAGCACCATCATGCGCTCCTGGAGCTGCGGGTCCGACAGCACCTCGGCGAGGTCGCGGACGGCGCCGCAGGGCACGCCGGCCGCCTTCAGGCCTTCGAGCCAGTGGCGCCGCGGTCGCGTGCGCAGGCGCTCGGCGAGGAGGGGGCGCAGCGCGTCCTGGTTCTCGACCCGGCCCTTGTTCGCGGCGAATCGCGGGTCTGCGGCCAGAGCCGGGGCCCCGATGACGTCGCAGAACCGGGCGAAGAGGGTGTCGTTGCCGGCCGCCACCACGAGGTCGCCGTCCGACGCGGTGAGGGTCTCGTAGGGCACGATGGTCGGGTGCTGGTTGCCCAGCCGCGGCGGGGCCTGGCCGGTTGCGAAGCAGATGCCGGCCTGGTAGGTGAGGATGGCCGCGACCGAGTCGAGCATGCCCACGTCGATGTACTCTCCCCGGCCGGTGCGCTCGCGCACGAGGAGCCCCATGGCCACGCCGTAGGCCGCGAACATGCCGGAGACGATGTCGGCGATGGCCACCCCGAGCCGGTACGGGGTGCCGTCGGGCGCCCCGGTGATGCTCATCAGGCCGCCCTCCCCCTGCATGACCGCGTCGTAGCCGGGCTCGGAACGCCGGGGTCCGGTCTGGCCGAAGCCGGAGATGGAGCAGTAGACGAGCCTCGGATGAGCCGCCGACACGGCGTCGTAGCCGAGCCCCTGGCGTTCGAGGGCGCCGGGGCGGAAGTTCTCGACGAGGACGTCCGCCTCGGCGATGAGCCGGTCGAGGGCGGCTCGGCCCTCGGGATGCTTGAAGTTGAGGGTGACGCTCTCCTTGTTGCGGTTCACGCTCATGAAGTAGGCGCTCTCGCCGTTCTGGAACGGCGGTCCCCAGCCGCGCGTGTCGTCGCCCTTGCCGGGCTGTTCCACCTTGATGACCCGGGCCCCCATGTCGGCCAGCATCATCGTGCAGTAGGGGCCGGAGAGCACCCGCGTGAGGTCGAGAACGGTGAACCCGGCCAGCGGGCCCCCGGTGGTCGGAGGGGTGTCGGCAACGTCGTCGTTCATGGTCGTCCAGTCTTCTGCTGGGGTTGTGTCGGCGCCGCGGACCGCGGCGCCGCGCGAGCTCCGTGATTCGCCCTCGGGCCGGCGGGTCAGGGGTTCGCCCCGAGCACCCGGCCCAGCGTCGCGAGTCCGTCCCGCAACGGCCCGGCTCCGCCCCCGATGCCGAGCCTGAGGTGGTGTTCCAGGCCGAAATGGGAACCCGGCACGACGAGCACCCCGTGGTCGGCCCGCAGCCGCTCCGCCATCTCGGCCGAGGGCCGGAGGCTCGAATAGCGTATCAGGGTCACGCCTCCCGCTTCCGGCGGAATCTGGCGGACCGCGGGGTGGCGGGCGGCCCACTCGGACACGATGGCCTGATTCTCGCGCAGGATGCGCCGGGTGCGTGCGAGCAACCCGTCCCGCCGCCGCGGCTCGAGGGCCATCCGGGCGAGCAGGTCGCTGACCGCGCCGGGCGCGATCGACGTGTAGTCGCGGCGCCCCCACAGGGCTTCGATCAGCCCCGCGGGCCCGACCAGCCATCCGATGCGCAGCCCCGGCAGGCCGTAGGCCTTGGAGAGCCCCCCGGTCACCAGGACCCGTTCGCCGCCGCCCCATGCCGACGACGTGTCGCGGCCGTCGAGTTCGGCCCCGCGGTAGACCTCGTCGGCGAGCAGCCAGCACCCGCGGTCGGCCGCGATCTCGCAGAGCGCGGCCAGCGTCGTCTCGTCGAGGCGCGCTCCCGTCGGGTTGTTGGGGTTGCACACGGCGATGAACCGGGTGCGGGCGCCGACCGCCCCGCGCACCGCGTCGAGGTCGAGGCGCCACCCCACCGGCCCCGGCTCGAGCCACACCTCGCGCACCGTCGCCCCGAACGATCGGAGCAGCCCCGGTATCTGCATGTAGACGGGATGGACGACGACGGCCTCGTCGCCCCTCTCGATGAGTTGCCAGCAGGCGAGGAGATTCGCCTCGGAGCTGCCGTTGGTGACGAGGACGTTGGCGGCCGACGCCCCGTCGTAGAGCGCGGCGATCCGTTGGCGCAGCGTCTCGGTGCCGTTCGTCTGGGTGTACTCCAGGGCCTGGTCGAGCAGCGCGTCCAGCTCGGCGCCGGCCGCGAGCTCGCCCACGCGCAACGGGTGGACCCCGCTCTCCGTGAGGTTGATCGCGGTGTGGTGTTCGTGGACCGACTGCCAGCGTTCGAGCTCGAAGGGGTCTATGTGCATCTCGTGCGCTTCGGGTGCGCGGCGTCGGGCTCGCGCCGGGGGGCGACTCTGGCCACACCAGTTTAACTGGCGGCGGCAGCCGCGCCGGGCGGTCGTGCCTCCCCTTGAAGCCCGGCCGGGGCCGAATTAACATGTAACGGTTGAAGGTTCGCAGGATGCCGCGCATCTTTCGCCCCCGTGTTCCCCCGGGCGAAGGGCGGGGCCGCCGCGGGCCGGGCGCGGATTGAGCCACTGCCATGAACGACCACGCGCTGCGCGTCTACGACTCGATTCTCGGTCTCCGGTGCGACGCCGACAATCCCACCCCGCTCGTGCGCCTGAATCGGGTGACCCCGTTCGAGTACGCGCAGGTCTACGCGAAGCTCGAGTGGTACAACCCGTTCGGGGCCATCAAGGACCGCGTCGCCGCGAACCTCGTCTCGGACGGGGAGGAGCGGGGGACCGTGCACGCCGGCCAGAAGCTGGTCGAGCCGACGTCCGGCAACACCGGCATGGCGCTGGCGATGATCGCCAACGCCAGGGGCTACACGCTGACCACCCCGCTGTCGACCGAGATTCCCCTGGAGAAGCGCACGATGCTGCGGTTCTTCGGGGCCGACGTGATGGAGCTGCAGGACACCTTGTGTCCCGCTCCCGGCGCTCCGGAAGGCGCGATCGCCAAGGCGACCGAGATCGGCGAGCGGCCGGACTTCCACATGCTGAACCAGTATGTGAACGAGGCCAACCCCGAGGCGCACTACAAGACCACGGGGCCCGAGATCTGGCGTCAGACCCGAGGCGCCGTCACCCACTTCGTCGCCGGGCTCGGCACGTGCGGCACCATCACCGGCACCGGACGGTTCCTGAAGGAGCAGCGCGCGGGCCTGCAGGTGGTGGGCGTCTATCCCAACGAAGGGCACGACATCCCGGGGGTGCGCAGCCTGCGGCAGCTCCAGCAGACGCAGCTCTACCGCCCCGACGAGTACGACCGGCAGGTCGAGGTCACGAACCAGCAGGCGTTCGACCTGTGCCTGCGGCTGAACCGGGAGGAGAGCATCACGGCCGGCCCCAGCTCCGCGATGGCCCTGGCCGGCGCGTTCGCGGTGGTGCCGGACGAGCCGGGCAATGTCGTCGTCGTGGTCTTTCCCGACAGCGCGTTCAAGTACGCCTCGTCGGTGGTCAAGCACCTGCCGCAGCTCGTACCGGAGGCGAAGGCCGGCAACGGCGCCGGACCCAACCCGTTGCTCGAGCGTATGCGCGAGAACGTGCGCGGCAATCCGGAGTTGACCGTCGACGTCGACGACGCCCACGAGCAGTGGCGTCGCGAGAAGCCGTTCGTTCTCGACGTGCGGCCCGCCGGCCAGTACGACGAGGCGCACATTCCCGGCGCCATCAACATTCCGCTGGCCGAGCTGGGCGAGAACGCAGACTACCTCGCGGTGCTGCCCCGAGATCTCGACGCGCCGGTGCTGAGCGTGTGCCAGCGCGGCAACGCTTCGCTGTCGGGCCTGCTGTTCCTGAAGTCGCTCGGCTACCGCAATGTGCGTAGCATCACCGGCGGCACGCTGGCGTGGCGCGAGAAGGGCTACGTCACGGATTCCGCATAGGAGCCTGGTGAAATCCCGCGTTACGCCGCCGGCGTCGTGGCGTGGCGTCGTGCCGCCGGGGCGTCGCAACGCGGGGTTCCGGTGATGGGACCCGCCGGCGCGACCGGACGACGGTGCGTTCAGCCATGCTGACGATTCTGCCCACGGCCGAAGCGGGGATCCGCCGGCATGGACGCGATGCCTATCCGCACGAGTGCTGCGGCGCCCTGATTGGTCGCGGCGGGCTGGTCACCGAGGCGCTCGCGCTGCCGAACGCGACGGCCGAGGGCCCACGCCGGCGGTTTCTCGTGCGGCCGGTCGACTATCGGGCGGCCGAGCGCCGGGCGGCCGATCAGGAGGGCGAGCTGCTCGGGTTCTACCACTCGCACCCCGACGGTGCGGCCCGCCCGTCGCAGGTCGACCTCGACCACGCGTGGCCGGCGTTCGCGTACGTCATCGTGGCGGTGGCGAAAGGAGAACCCGGCTCCCTGACGGCGTGGCGGCTCCGCGACGATCGGTCACGATTCGACGAGGAGGCGGTCGCCGTCGGGTGACCCGCACGGCGACGGCCCGGGTCGGCGCCTGGAGGGCGTTACAGAGAGCTCCCGGCACGTCGACCGGGACGCCGTCGGGAACGGCAGGCGGCAACCCCGGACCGGAACTACCAGAGCGAGCACGACGAGACACCATGGCCACCAGGATCCTGATTCCCACACCCTTGCGCACCTTCACCGACAAGCGGGACGTCGTCGAGGCCGACGGGCAGACGGTCGGCGAGCTGCTCGCCAACATGACCGCGCAGTACACCGGCCTGCGTCGACACCTCTACACCGAGGACGGGACGCTGCGGAACTTCGTCAACATCTACGTCAACGACGACGACATTCGCTACCTCGAGAAGGAAAAGACCCCGGTGACCGCGGAAGACACCGTCAGCATCATTCCGTCGGTGGCCGGGGGGAGGGCATCGTGACGCAAGCAGCGACGTTGCCGGCGTTGACCAACCACGAGGTGGCTCGCTACAGCCGACACCTCATCATGCCGGAAGTCGGCATGGACGGGCAGCAGAGGCTGAAGGCGGCTCGGGCGCTGTGCATCGGCGCCGGCGGCCTCGGGTCGCCGGTCGCTCTCTACCTGGCGGCGGCCGGCGTCGGCACCATCGGCATCGTCGACTTCGACGCGGTCGACTTCAGCAACCTGCAGCGGCAGATCATCCACGGCACCCCCGACGTCGGTCGGTCCAAGCTGGACTCGGCCAGGGCGCGACTGAACGCTCTCAACCCCGAGGTCGAGGTCGTCACCCACGAGCTCGCCCTGTCGTCGCAGAACGCCCTCGCCCTCTTCGCCGACTACGACTTCGTGGTCGACGGCACCGACAACTTCCCCACCCGCTATCTCGTGAACGACGCCTGCGTGATCTCCGGCAAGCCCAACGTGTACGGCAGCATCTTCCGGTTCGAGGGGCAGGCTTCGGTCTTCGCGACCGCGGACGGTCCCTGCTACCGGTGCATGTTCCCCGAGCCGCCCCCCCCGGGGCTGGTGCCGAGCTGCGCCGAGGGCGGCGTGTTGGGCATTTTGCCGGGCGTGGTCGGGACGCTGCAGGCGACCGAGGCGGTCAAGCTCATCCTGGGCGCCGGCGAGCCGCTCGTGGGCCGGTTCCTCCTGTTCGACGCGCTGAAGATGCGGTTCCGCGAGCTGACGGTGCGCAAGGACCCGGACTGTCCTGTCTGCGGCGCGCACCCGACGGTGACCGAGCTGATCGACTACGAGCAGTTCTGCGGGATGCCGGCGGTCGAGGCCGAACCGGCGCCGGTCGCGTCGGACCCGGTGGCCGCGGGCGCCGCGACCGTCGAGGAGCTGAAATCGCGCATCGACCGGAACGACGGGTTCCTGCTGCTCGACGTGCGGGAGACCCGCGAGTTCGAGATCTGCCGCATCCCCGGGTCGGTGCTCATACCCCTGGGTGACCTGCCCTCCCGCCTGGCCGAGCTGGAAGGGCGCGACGACATCATCGTGCACTGCAAGTCGGGCGTACGCAGCGGCAAGGCGGTGCGCCTGCTGCACGAGGCCGGCCACGCCGGGGCGCGCAACCTGGAGGGCGGCATCCTCGCCTGGATCGACCGCATCGATCCGACCCTGCCCAAGTACTGAACCGACGGCGCGACCGCTTGGCGCGTCTGGCGGGGAGTTCGCTGACGTGAGCCCGCTCGGGCAGCCCGTCGACGGCCCTTTCCGGCGCCGGCCTCCAGGGGGGGCGGCCGGGCGTGTGCGTCGACCCTTGTCCCCCTGGTCGGTCCCGGGCGGTGCGGACCGCCTCAAGGTGATCGCGCTGGTGTCGGGGCAGTCGTCTCGGCAAGTGGCGATCGGTCTCGTCCTCGGCCTGCCCCTTGCCGTCGGCGCCGCCTGCTTGATGGCCGCGCGACTCCATGGTGTGTCGTTCTGGGACCCCTGGTCCCTCAGCGTGGCCGCCGGCTCGGTCGCCGCGTGTGCGCTCCTCGCCGCCATGGTTCCGGCGAGCCGTGCCGCCGGCCTGTCGCCGATGAGGGCGCTGCGGGCGCGGAGCGGCCCATGACGACGCTGCGGGCCGATGTGGTCGCGCCCCGCGTCACGTGGCCCGGAGGTCAACCTCGTCTCCCCGGAGGAATGGACAGATGACACGACGCAATGTTCTTCGTGGCTTTCTCGGCGCCGCGGCGTGGCTCGCGGCAGGCCGGCGCCGACCGGCGCGGGCGCAGACGACCCCGGCCGCCCAAGCGGTGTGGGCGAGAATCGACGCGGTCGGCGACGGCGTCTGGGCCGTGGTCTCCACGCCGAATCCCGACGACCGCACGTCGTTCGCCACGCTCTGCAACGGCGGCATCGTCGCCGGCCGGGAGCGGGTGCTCGTGTTCGAGGCGTTCGGCTCGGCCGACGGTGCGGCGTGGGTGGCCGAGCAGGCGCGGGTCCTCGCGGGGCGGCCGGCGACCGATGTCGTGATCAGCCACCGGCACGGCGACCATCACGGCGGTCTGGGCGGCTTTGGCGCACGCGGCGCGCGCCCGACCGTCTGGGCCACCGCATCGACGCGCGACACCGTGCTGTCCGAGAACGGGAACCCGGCCCGCGACCTGCTCGAGGCCGCCGCCCTCGTCGCGCCCGAGGGCCCGACCACCATCGATCTCGGGGGGCGGCAGGTGGTGATCACGCCGTACGCCGGCCACACCGCCAGCGACATCGTCGCCACCGTCGACGACGTCACGTTCTGCGGCGACCTCCTGTGGAACGGTCTCGTGCCCAACTACGTCCACGCCACCCCGATCGATCTCGACCGGACCGTCGACGCCCTGTTCGACGACCGCACCGCGACCATGGTGCCCGGGCACGGGCCGCTCCCCGACGCCGACACCCTCGACGAGTACCGAACGTTGCTCGACGCGATAGAGGCCGAGGGCCGACGGTCGTTCGCGGCGGGGCAGTCGCCGGCGGAAGCGGCGGCGGGCTTCCGGCTGCCGGCCCGCCTCGACGGGTGGGGCGCGTTCGGAACTCTGGCGCGGGCCCTCGATGTCGCGTTCGGCGCCTGGCATCGACAGCTCGGCGGCTGACCTCGCAACGGCCTCGGGCACCGCGCGGCCCGGCCTGCGAGCATAAGGTCGCTCGCAAGCGCCCGGGGCGCACCGGCCGGCGTGTGCACACGCCGGCCCGAGCCTGTGCCATAGTGGACCCAAGCGGCCTGCGAAGGGCGAGTTGGACCTGTTCAAGCCGGGCCGCGGCGGCCTGCCGCCGTACCTGGCGGGTCGGGAGCACGAGCATTTGGACGGCGCGGAGCTCGAAGCCGCGGTTGGGCGCGGCCTGGGCGGACAGGGCGGCGAGGATCGGACGGCGGCGACGGCGAGAGCCCTGGGCCATCTGGGCTACATCTGGCGACCCGACGCGGCGCCGACGTGGGAAGCCGGCATACCGAGCCTGATGGACTACGTGCAGGTGCATCACCGCGGCGGGTGACTGAACCGGCGAGGCCGTGCAGGCGTCGGTCGGCGTGGGCGCCGCGGGATGCCCTTGTATACTGGCGCCGAACTCAGGCGGGCGGTGCCGCCGTTCGCAGGCAGCGGAGACCGCCACGCGCTGACCGGGGGGAACCGATGCACGCATCCACCAGGCTGCCGATCGTCCTTGCGTCCGGCGTCGCCCTCGGTCTGGCGGCGCTGCTCGCCCCGGCGGCGGGCGCACAGACCGGGGCCTCGCTCCCCGCCGACGTCAATCCGGAGTCGCGCAACCGGCTGGCTATCGCCGCGCCCGACCCGGCCGGCGGCCCGGGGGCGGCGGCCGCCGCGATACGGGGGGCGGGCACGGGCGTGAACGCGCGCTGGGAGTCGCCGGTGGGGCGTCCCCTGCTGGAGCTCGCCATCCTCATCACCGCGCGCGAGCACGACGCCCCCTTCGAGTGGTCGCTGCACGAGATGGAGGCGGTGGCGGTCGGCCTCGACCCGGACGTCATCGATGTCGTCCGGAACCGCGAGCCGCTGACCGGGCTCGGAGAGCGGGAAGCGGCGATCATCGGCGCCGGCCGCGAGATATTCGGCGCGCACCGCCTGAGCCCCGAGACCTACCGGCGCGCCGTGGCCCTGTTCGGCGAGGCGAACTTCGTCGACGTCGTCGACCTGATGGCACGGTACGCCGGCACCGCGGCCAGGCTGGCCGCGTTCAACCAGCAGATGCCGCCGGGCTGGCCGCAGTTCCTGCCCCTGCCGTTCACGCCGCCCGACGACGTGGACCCGCGCTCACGCAGCCGCCTGCCGCTGCTGCCCGCCCCCGCCGAGACGACGCGGGCCACCCCCAGTCTCTACGGCCGCACCCTCTCCCCGCAGGGCACGGGGCCCGGGCAGATCCGCGGCCACGGCGCCGGGCGCGCGTCGCTCGAGGCCAACGTGCCGCGGCCGCTGCTCGACCTGGCCATCCTCGTCACCGCACGCGCCTACGACGTGCAGTACGCCTGGACCCTCACCGAGCCCGCCGCGCTCGATAGCGGCCTGGACCCCGCGGTCATCGACATCGTGCGCGGCGGCGGCCCCGTCGAGGGGCTGGGCGAGGGGGAGGCGGCCCTGATCGCGTTCGGCCGCGAACTCTTCGGTCCGCACACCGTGAGCACCGAGACCTACGCAGCAGCGGTCGAGGCGGTCGGGGGGACGACGAACCTCGTCGACCTCGTGGACCTGATGGCGCAGCACGTCGCCGACGCCACGCTGTTGATCGCCTTCGACCAGCACCTGCCGGCGGGACGGCCGCCGCTGCTGACGATGCCGTAGGCGGTCGAGGGGGCAGGCGGTCGGCGTTGGACGTCCTCGCGTCGACCAGACGGCGCCGGGCGCGGCGAGCGGCATCACGATGCGCGGCCGGCGCCGGACCGAATCGCAGGGACCATGGACCGCGCGGGATGGCCCGGAGTGGCCCGGCGCGGGGCGGTCCGCTACAATGCAGTCTGTCGGCGCCCGGACGCGGTGCTGTGCCCCGTGGCGGGCAGGCGGGCGCCGAACAGTCGGGACGGGGACGGCGATGCTGCGACTCTCCAAGAAGGCCGAGTACGCGCTGATGGCGCTCAAGGACCTCGCGTCGCGTCCCGAGGCCGAGGCGGCGAGCGCGCGAGAGATCGCCGAACGTTACGGCATCCCCATCGAGTTGATGGCGAAGGTGCTGCAGCGACTGGTGCGGCAGGATCTGCTGGCCTCGCACCACGGGACGCGCGGCGGCTATCAGCTCTCCCGGTCGGCCCGCCTGATCTCGGTGGCCGACGTCATCGAGGCGATCGACGGTCCGGTGATGGTCACCGCCTGCACCAGCGCCGACGACGACTGCGAGCAGTACGCCACCTGCAACATCCGCGATCCGCTGTGGCGCATCAAGGACCAGATCGTCCACGCGCTGAACTCCTACAGCCTGCAGGCGCTGGCCGCCGACGAGCCGCCCCTCGTGCCGATATCGGTGGCGAGGCGCCCGCCTGCTCGCGGGATGGCCCTGGTCCAGGATCGCTAGTGCTGCGTCACGGCTGAACGTTCGGGTCTTGCGGCGCAGATTTCCTCAACGATTGCGTGCCGTAGAACTCACGTCCGTGTCCGAAGATCGACACGTGACGGACCACCAGGCCGCTGGAGCTGCGTCACGGCACCGGCGCGGACTCCGTTTCCGCGCCGTCGGCGGAGACGATGAACCTGCCCATCTACATGGACGGCCACTCGACGACCCGGGTCGACCCGCGGGTCGTCGAGGCGATGCTGCCGTTCTTCGGCGCACACTACGGCAACGCCGCGAGCCGGCATCACCCGTTCGGTTGGCGTGCGCGCGATGCGGTGGCCGCGGCGCGGGCGTCGGTGGCGAGGCTGATCGGGGCGGCGGCGCGCGAACTGATCTTCACGAGCGGCGCCACCGAGTCGAACAACCTCGCCCTGAAGGGTGTCGCCGAGGCGTCGAGAGACCGCGGGAACCACATCGTCACCGCGGAGACCGAGCACCGGGCGCTCCTCGACCCCTGTGCGCGACTCGAGCAGCAGGGGCTGCGCGTGTCGTATCTCCCGGTTCGGGCCGACGGTCTCGTGACGCCGGCCTCGCTCGAGGAGGCCGTTACCCCCGATACGGTCCTCGTGTCGGTCATGCTGGCCAACAACGAGATCGGGGTGGTGCAGCCGATCGCCGACCTCGCGCGGGTCGCCCACTCGCGCGGGGCGCCCATGCACACCGACGCGGCGCAGGCGGCCGGCTTCGTGCCCATCGACGTCGGGGCCGCCGGCGTCGACCTCCTGTCGCTGACCGCCCACAAGCTCTACGGGCCGAAGGGCGTCGGCGCCCTTTTCGTGCGCCGTGGGGTGGCGGTGGCGGCGCTGATGGACGGCGGCGGGCACGAGGCCGGCCTCCGGCCCGGGACCCTGAACGTGCCCGCGATCGTGGGCTTCGGCCGCGCCGCCGACATCTGCCGGGAGGAGATGGCGGGGGAAGCGGTCCGTTTGCGCGGGCTGCGGGATCGGCTGTGGCAGAAGCTGCAGCGGTCGCTGAGCGGTGTGACGGTGAACGGATCGATGGCGTCGCGACTGCCCCACAACCTCAACGTCAGCGTCGACGGCGTGAACGGCGAGCAACTGCTGACGGGGCTGAGCGACGTGGCGGTCTCCTCGGGGGCCGCGTGTACGTCGCTCCGCGAAGAGTCGTCACATGTGCTGCGGGCGTTGGGGGTCGACGACGCCCTGGCCCGGGCGTCGATCCGCTTCGGGCTTGGCCGCTTCAACACCGAGGCCGAGGTCGATCGCGTGGCCGACGCCATCGGCGCGCTCGTCGAGAGGTTGCGCGCCCCGGCGCCCGTCTTCGAGATCGACGACGACGACCTGCCGGCGGAGTGGCGCTAGTCCGCCCATCGTCGCCTTCGGCTCCGCCCGGCGCGCAACCGACCTGCAGGAGGCGGGACGGGCGCCTGCGGCGCCTGCGGACGCCTTTGCGGAGTGAGGTACACTGAAAGTGTCATGATCGAGATTACCGAGGCGGCGGCGAAGCGGATTCACAGCGCGATGCGCCAGGAGGGGATGACCGACGGCGGCCTCCGCGTCGGCGTGAAGGCGGGCGGCTGCTCGGGGTTGAGCTATGTCTTCAAGTGGGAGCGAACGCCGACTCCCGACGACGAGGTTTTCGAGAGCCCGGGCGGCGCGAAGATCTATGTCGATCCGAAGAGCTTCAAGTTTCTCGACGGCACCGTGCTGGACTGCGACCCGAACATGCTCGGGCAGTCGCTGGTCCTGCGCAATCCCAACGCCAAGGCCGAATGCGGCTGCGGCCTGTCGTTCGGCGTCTAGAGCACTCGCCCCACAGCCAAGCCTATGCAGCAGCCCGACCGATGCGGCGGCGAGCCGATTCTCACCCGTCCGTTGGTCGTGGTATCCAACCGCGAGCCGTACATCCATTCACGCTCCGAGGACGGGAACGTCACGTGGGCGCCCACCACCGGCGGCGTGGCGGTGGCTCTCGACGCCCTGATGCGCGAGCGGGGGGGCGTCTGGATTGCCCACGGGGCCGGCGAAGCGGACCGCCTGGCCGTCGACGGCGACGACCGGGTTCGGGTACCCCCCGATGCGCCCGCCTACGATCTCCGGCGCATCTGGCTGACCGAGGTCGAAGAACACCACTACTACGAGGGGTTCGCCAACGAGGGTCTGTGGCCGCTCTGCCACGTCGCCCACGTCAAGCCGGTGTTCCGGACCGAGGACTGGCGGATCTACCAGAGCGTCAACCGCCGCTTCGCCCAGACCGTCCACGCCGAGCTGCCGGACGTAGCCGCCCCGATCTTCGTCCAGGACTACCACCTCACCCTGGTCCCGCGTTACCTGCGCCAGCTCAGGCCGGGAGCCCGGGTCGCCCTGTTCTGGCACATCCCGTTTCCGCACCCCGACCAGTTGCGCATCTGCCAGTACCGCCGCGAGCTTCTCGAGGGGCTGGTCGACTGCGACCTCCTCGCGTTCCAGCTCGAGCGCGACCGCCGCAACTTCCTGGCCGCGGCGCGCGTCGAGCTCGGCGCGCGGGCGCGCGGCAGCCGGCTCAAGGTCGGGGACCGCACCATGGCGGTCTGCGCAGTGCCCATCGGCGTGGACTACGACCGCATCCAGGCGGTGACCCGGGCGCCGGCCTTCGAGGCCGAGCAGGCGCGGCTGCGCCGCGAGCTACGCATCGACACCGCCCTGGTCGGCGTGGGCGTCGACCGGCTCGACTACACCAAGGGGATTCCGGAGCGCCTCAGCGCTCTCGACGCGTTGTTCACGCGGTGGCCGGGCCTCAACCGCCAGTTGACGTTCGTCCAGATCGCGGTGCCGTCCCGGTCGACGCTCGACAGCTATGCGGCGGTCGAGGCCGACATCGACCGGCGCGTGGCCGCCATCAACGCCAAGCACGCGCGGGCGGACGGCGTCGGCCCGATCCGCTACCGCAAGTCGGCCCTGCGCATGCGGCGGCTGACGGCGCTGTACCGGCTCGCCGACTTCTGCATCGTCAGCTCGCTCCACGATGGGATGAACCTGGTGGCGAAGGAGTTCGTGGCGGCCCGGGAAGACCTCGGCGGGGTCCTGGTGCTGAGCGAGCTTGCCGGGGCGGCGCAGGAGCTGACGGAGGCCGTCATGATCAACCCCTACGACGTCGAGGGGTTCGCCGACGGACTTCAGCTCGCCCTCGACATGCAGCCCGACGAACGCGAGCGGCGCATGCGCGCCCTGCGGCGGGTGGTGGCCGGCCGCGACGTGCTCCGGTGGGCCACCGAGATCCTCGAAGAACTCGACAACCTCGATACCCGCGCGCTGCCCCCCGCCCCCGGTCGCTCGCCCGCCCGTCGCTGACCGCCCTCGGGAATCTGCGCCGTGGAACGGGGCGGCTCCTGCAGGGTTGCCGCGATGGTACACGGTGGTGAGGACACACGAACCCTGACGATGGGAGGGTCGCAAAGCAGCGGTGGTTCCGTCGGGGTGGCTCCGCGAAGCGTGGCGATGAGCGTCGGTTGGGCGACGTGTGTCAACCCGCGGGAGGAGGCAGGTCGAGCCGTGTCCAGGGCGCTCGACCGATGATGTCCGGGCTCAATCGCTCTGTGCCGTGCGGGGGGGGCACCACGGGTTGGGGGGCTGTGACTCTGCCGTACGACATGGGAAATGCCGGCGACCTCCTCAAGCATGGTGTGCTCGCGGAGTTCGCGCACTGGCAGTGCGGCCTGGGCCTGCCGCTACGTTTCATGGACCCGTTCGCCGGCGAGCCCTGGGGACGGCCCGTGCCCGAAGTCGAGAGGCGCGTGCGGGCCCTGCGGCCAAGCGCCCTCCACGCCGCGCAATCCGATATCGAAGAGGGCCGCTACTATGGCAGCAGCCTCCTGGTGCGCCGCGCGGGCGAGGCGGCCGGCGGGGGAACGGTCCGCGTCTTCAGCGGCGACACCTGTGCGACGCGTCGGGAGCGGCTTCGCGCGCGCGGCCTCTCGATGCTGGACGAGACCATTTCAGGAGTCGGTGCGGGCACGGCCCGTGACCGCCACGATGGCTATGCCGCCTTCGAATCGATAGTCCGCGATGCCCGGGAAGGCGATCTGGTGCTGATCGACCCCTTCTTCGATGACTCCGAGGCGGCCGGCGGGGGAACGGTCCGGAGCGGCGAACGCGCGCGAACCGTCGCGGTGCGCACGGCCCGTGACCGCCACGATGGATAGTCCGCGGCCCGGCGATGGCGCGAGAACCGTCGCGCCGCAGATGGCGGCGGCCGTCCTCCTGTTCGTGCTGCATCAGGACCCGCGCAGTCCGGTCGGCCGGCGGTTCGATGCGATCCTGAACGACCGGCTTCCCGGTGCGTGGCGCATGACCTGCCCGCCGCTTCAGGATACCGGCGTCAAGGGTGAATCGCAGTACACCGCGGAGGTCGTGCTCGCCGCCAGTCTGCTGCGGGACGGTGAGCGCCCCGGGGACACCGGCGTCCTGAGACGGCGACTGACCGACTACTCGAAGCGTCTGGCCGGCGTGCTCGGCGTGCCGACGAGGCGACTCGAACTCCGGATCGTCGGTCACTGATCCCACGCGCGGGTTCGGTCTACCCCGCGCTGGCAGGTCAGAGGGAGAGCCAGGGCGGCGGGCACTTCTCGTCCGCCTTCGAGCCGACGCGTGGGTAAGGCGGTTCGCCCCAATCCTGGTCGCTGTTCGCGATGCTGTCGCGAAAGCACGGCACGAGTGCCTGTAACAAGCTGGCGCCGAGGATGACCTGTGTCCGCCCCCGGCTTTGGGGGCCGGCGCTTCCGCCATGCACGATCTGGTGACGGACGACGCTCAGACTCTCGAACAGGTTGTTCAGCGTGTTGGACATCGTTCGCGCGAAGGCGCCTCGCGATGTCGCGGTCTCCTTGCTAATATGGACGGTCTCGTCCAACTCCTCGACCGCTTTGTCCACTCGTTTGCTGAACCTCCTCTCCCACTCCTCAGCGCTGCTCACGACTTCGGTTTGCCTCCAGAAGGAGCGGTGGGCCTGCCGTAGCTCGAGGATGGAAACGATATCCGCTCTGTTGCTGCGCAGTGCGCTCCGCAGTCTCCCCCTGTCCCGATCCGCGAGCCGGCCGTGGAACTTCTCTCTATCCTGCCAGTCCTCCCGTGAATCTTCAGTCCGTCGGAACGTCTGGTAGGCGGCTTCGTACGCGATCCAATAGAACACGAATCGGACATGATCGTACGGCGCTGCCGCCGCCAGCTCGATCCACGTGTTCATGCGTTCGACGCGGCGGTCGTTGTCTTCGCGACGCTGGTCAGTGGTGGGCAAGGGTCGGCGCTCCCGTTCTTGGCGAGGTGCGGGTCTGAATCAGTCAGGCGTCATCGTCCTCCGCCTCGGCGTACACCTGGGGCGTCCGCTTCACCACCACCGTCAGGCCGAAGAGCACGATGAGGGTGGACGCGGCCAGGCCCCCGCGGGCGCCCGCACCCATGGTGGGGGCGATGACCGGCCCCGCGCGGCCTCCCTGGACGATGGCGCGGGCCTGCGCGGTGACCCAGCCCTGCTGGTTCGCCGCCCGCTCCATCAGCCGTTCCGAGAGGAACACGATGCCGAAAGCGAGCAGCCCGACGAGGAGCAGCGGATGCCGCGAGTTCCTCCGCGTGACGATGCTCGCGACGCCAAGGCCGATGGTCACCGCGGCCAGCCCCAGGACCCAGAGGCCGGCGAGGTCGGGCACCCCGCCGAAGCGTTGCTCGCCCACCTCAATCCAGGGCATGAAGCTGCTCGCGCCGAGCAGCAGGCCGGCCCCGATGGGGAAGTAGTAGGCGCGCATCGGGTGCCGCACGACATCGCCTGGAATCATGCCGGCCAGTGTAGCACCCGACGACGGAGCGGCGGAGCGACTCGACCGGCGTGGCCGGGGCGTCGGCTGCGGTCGGGCTGCTCGTCCAGGCAGCTCAGCATGCCCTCGGTGGATTCGACCGGCGTGGCAGGGGCGTGGGCCGCGGTCGGGGCGATCCGCCGGGGTCAGCGACCGGCGGTCAGGGCGACGAGGCGGCCGAGCAGCCGTTCGACGGCGGCGGGGTCGGGCAGGCGGTGGGCCGCGGCCGACGGGGCCCGGCCGACGATGACGGTCACGCCGCGGTCGCCGACGGCCTCGAACGCATGCTCGTCGGTGCGGTCGTCACCCAGGTAGACCGTGCGCATGGGCGCGCCGAGCCGGCGGGTCGCGTCCCCCTCTATCCAGCGGACCGCGTCGCCCTTGTTCCACGCGATGTTCGGGAGCAGCTCGAACACGCAGTGTCCGCGCTGAACCCGCGCGCGTCCCGCCTCGAGAGCGGGGGAGGCGAGCGTCCAGAAGGTCTCCTCCGCCCGCGCCCGGTCTTCCGGGGCGGCGGCGCGGACGTGCAGGGCCACCGACAGGTCCTTGTCTTCCAGAAAGACGCCGTCGAGGTGGCGCACGGCGGCCGCCAGCGACGCCCGCAGCGCCTGCAGTCGGTCGCGGTAGGCGTCGAGGTGGCCGACGGTGAACCCGCCGTCGGGTCCGAGGATCTCCATGCCGTGGAGGCCGGCGTAGTAGACCGGCCCGTCCAGGGCGGTGCGGCCCCGGATGTCGGCGGCCCGCCGCCCGCTGACGATGCCGACGCACACCGCGGGCCGGCGGGCGAGGGCAGACAGGGCGGCGCGGCGCGAGTCGGCGAGCCGCACCGCCTCCGGGTCGTTCCGGAACTCGCACAAGGTGCCGTCGAAATCGCTCAGCAGGAGTATCGGAGACCGGCCGCCGGCGACGACTGCCCCCGCGACGTCCGTCACCGACGAGAATGCGGCCACGCCGTCCCGGGACGCGTCCGGAAACCGGCGATCAGCGGCCGGGGGTGCGGGACGGCCCGAGTCGGACATTGGAACCGGTGCTTTGCGTCGCCGGCGTCGCCGGCTCGCACGAGGTGTCGTCTGCGTCCGCCTCCCGCGCGCCGGGGACTATCCGGGTCACGTTCAGCAGGTACAGCCGGTAGGCGCCGGGATCCCGCCCGGGGTTGCCGCACATCTTCACGCGGTCGCCGACGTTGATGTCGCCCGCCGTCCATCCCATGCGGCGGAGCCGGCTCGCGGCGCGCCACTCGACCGCCCAGGTGTGCAGGTTGCCGTCGCGGTCCGCCACCCGCAGATGCACCATCGAGTGCGGGTTGCCGAACAGGAAGGACGTCACGTCGCCTTCGAGAACGATGGTGCGTTCCTCGTCGTAGACCTCGGCGGTCGGGTGGTGCCCGAACGGCGGCGGGCTCGCCAGACCGGCGCCCGCGACCAGAAAGGACGTCACGTCACCCGCGAGAACGATGGTGCGTTCCTCGTCGTAGATCTCGGCGATGGGGTGGTGCCCGAACGCCGGCGGGCTCGCCAGACTGGCGCCCGCGACGGTCAGCACGGCCAGATAGCGCGTCATCGTTCCTTCCCCCCTCGGAGCCCCACGGGTCTCCCTTCCCGGCGACTGCTCGCTATCATACTGCGGGACCCTTCCGGTTTCATTCCTGAAGTTTGCCTGAACCGGCGCCGCCGGGGGGCGGCGCTCGCGGCGTCGATCGGTGCCGACTGCTGTAGGCTTGGGTCGGGCAGCGACGCGGCAGGGACGGGTCGGAGATCGTCAGAGATGCCGCCGACAACCACGAGGTCGCTGGATGACGGGATCGCCGGGGGGCTCCGGCCGGGTCCGGCCGGCCGCCTGCTCGTCGTCGAGGACGAGGAGAAGGTCGCCGCCGCGCTGCGGGAGGGCCTGGAGGGCGAGGGGTACGAGGTCGTCGTCGAGACCACCGGCGAGGGCGCCTTCTTCCGCCTTGCGCGGGACCGGTTCGAGGTCATCCTGCTCGACCTGATGCTGCCGGGGCGCGACGGCCTCGAGATTCTCTCGACCCTGCGCAAGCAGGGCCTCGACACACCGGTGGTGGTACTGACGGCGCGGGACACGCTGGAGGACCGGGTCGTCGGGCTCGACGCCGGGGCCGACGACTACCTGGTGAAGCCGTTCGCGTTCGCGGAACTGCTCGCCCGTCTTCGCGCCGTCGCCCGGCGCGGACGGGTGAGCGACGCGGACCGCCTGGCCATCGACACGCTCGAGATCGACAGGACGACCCGGCGGGTCACGCGCGACGGGCAGGCCATCGAGCTGACCGTGAAGGAGTTCGACCTGCTGCAATACCTGACCCGCAGCGCCCGGCAGGTCGTTTCGCGCGACACGCTGGCGCGCGAGGTCTGGCGCGAGACGGCCCGCAGCACCACCCTCGACAACGTCATCGACGTCCACATCTCCCGGCTGCGCCGCAAGATCGACCTCGGCCATCCGGTCAAGCTGATCCACACCGTCCGGGGGGTGGGCTTCATGCTGCGGGCGGGTGAGCCATGAGCCGGCGATGGGCGCCGCACACGCTGCGGGCGCGGTTGACGCTCTGGCACATGGCGGTCATGGTGGCGGTGCTGGGCGTCTACGTCTCGGTCGTGCTGGCCCTCGTGACCCGCAACCTGTCGGGCGCCCTCGACGCCCGCCTGCGCAGCGACTTTCGCTGGGCGGCGGAGATGGCCGAGCAGGGCCCCGACGGGTCCCTGTCCTGGTTCGAGGGGGAGCCGTGGACGGACGGCCCCTGGCTCCAGGTCTGGAGTTCCGGGGGCGAGCTCATCTACCGGACGTCGGTGGCGGCGCGGCTGCCGGTGCCGGCGAGCGAAGCGCTCGTCGACGAGGCGGACGGCCGGATTCGTTCCCTGCCGGACGAGCCGGCGCCGTTCCGGATTCTCGTCGACCGGGCCACCGTGGCCGGGCGGCCGGTGGTGATTCAGGTCGGCCGTTCCGAGGCCTTCATGCGGCTCGAGGTGCGCGAGCTCGCCATCCTGCTGCTGCTGGGTCTGCCCCTGACGGTGGCGGCGGCCGGCGCCGGCGGCTATGTCCTGGCGCGGGGGGCGCTGTCGCCGCTGCACCGCATGGCCGAGCGAGCCCGCGCCATCACCGCCGCGAATCTCGACGAGCGGCTGCCCATCGACAGCCCGCGCGACGAGCTCGGCCGGCTCGCGGCGGTCTTCAACGACACCCTCGGTCGGCTCGAGTCCTCGTTCAAGCAGATGAGGCAGTTCACCGCCGACGTGTCGCACGAGCTGCGGACGCCGCTGACCGCCATCCGCAGCGTCGGCGAGGTCGGGCTGCGCGAGCATCGCGACGCCGCGTCCTACGAGCAGGTCATCCAGAGCATGCTCGAGGAGACCGACCGGTTGACGCGCCTCATCGACCGGTTGCTGCTCGTGTCGCGCGCCGACCGCGGCGATCTCGCGCTGGCGCACCGGCCGGTCGAGCTCGACGCCCTCGCCGACGACGTGGCCGCGCACCTGGGGGTGCTGGCCGAGGAGAAGAGCCAATCGATGACCGTGGAGCACGAGGCCCGGCCGCGATGTCTCGGCGACCATGTCGCGTTGCGGCAGGCGGTCATCAACCTGGTGGACAACGCGATTCGGTACACCCCGGCCGAGGGCGAGATCCGCCTTCGCGTGGCCGTCTCGTCCGGGAACGCGGTACTCGAGGTGAGCGATACCGGCCCGGGCATCGCCCCCCGCGACCGGTCGCGGCTCTTCGAACGGTTCTACCGCGGCGCTCAGGGCGGTTCGTCCGGCGGCAGCGGCCTGGGGCTCTCCATCGCCAAGTGGGCGGTCGAGGCCAGTCGCGGCGAGCTCGCGTACGAGCGCATCGACGGGCGCGGCAGCCGGTTCCGCATCACTCTCCCGCTGGCGCCGCCGGCGGCGTTGGGGGAGCCGGCGTCGCCGGCGGCGGGTGGCGCCGGACGTTCTCGCCGGTTTCCGGCGCGGAACGACGGCCCCGGGCCCATGCCATGAACTCGCTGACGCCTGGTTCTTCGGGCCGCGGATCCGCGGTCCGGGTCTGCTGCCCCCGCCCGGGTCGGGCCGGCGTGGGAGCACGACGTTCCCGGCCGATGCCGGGCTCGCACCGCCCTTGGCGCGCGGTTGCCTGGGGCGTGCGCTCCGGCGTACGATAGTTGGGTGCCAGACGCTGCCGTCGCTCCGCCGTCGCCGTCGCGGCTCGCCCGCACCGGGCTCCTCGACATCGCCGAGAAGCTCGACGCCGGGGTGCGGCTGGACCAGGAGGACGGCGCGCGGCTGTTCGCCTGCCCCGACCTCCTCGCGCTGGGCTGGCTCGCCAACCGCGAGCGCGAGCGCCGCCACGCGGGCCGGACGTACTTCAACCACAACATCCGCATCGAGGCCACCAACGTCTGCGTCGCGAGCTGTCTGTTCTGCGCCTTCGCGCGGCTGCAGCCCGGTGACGACGGCGCCTACACCCTGACCCTCGAGCAGGTGTGGGACAAGCTGCGGTCCCGCCGGGACCAGGCGCTGACCGAGGTGCACGTGGTCAACGGCCTGCACCCGGACCTGCCGTTCGACTACTATCTGGACCTGCTGCGGGGGTTCAAGCGCATCCGCCCCGAGGTGCACCTCAAGTGCTTCACGGCGGTGGAGATCGCGTTCTTCGCGGACCTCTACGGCAGGACCGACGAGCAGGTGCTGCGCGAGCTGATGGCGGCGGGGCTCGACTCGCTGCCGGGGGGCGGGGCCGAGGTGTTCGCCGAGCGCGTCCGCCGGAAGATATGTCACGACAAGTGCGGCGCCGACCGGTACCTGGACATCCACCGCACCGCGCACCGGCTTGGCATGCGCTCGAACGTGACGATGCTCTACGGGCACATCGAGACCGACGACGAGCGGGTCGACCACATGCTACGGGCCCGCGCCCTGCAGGACGAGACGGGCGGGTTCCAGGCGTTCATCCCGCTGGCGTTCCATCCCGACAACAACCAGATGCGGAAGCTGCCGGCCCCGACCGCGGCGGACACGCTGCGGGTGCACGCGGTGGCCCGCCTCGTGCTCGACAACGTGCCCCACATCAAGGCGTTCTGGATCGCGACGGGGGTCGAGACGGCGCAGACGGCCCTGTGGTTCGGGGTCGACGACCTCGACGGAACGGTCCAGGAGGAGCAGATCTACCACATGGCCGGCGCCCGAACGCCGGAAGCGATGACCACCGACGACATCAGCCGGCTCATCCGGGTCGCGGGCCGCGACCCCGTCGAGCGCGATACGCTCTACAACGTCGTCTCGGCCTGATTCGCGCCGTCGCGGCGCCCGATCCGCAGACAGGAGGGCGTCAACGGTTCCGCGTGGAAACGCCGGCCACCCGGCGGCGCATGTTCGAACGGCCGCGCACGTCCGGGCCGCGTGCACGCCCGGCGGTCCACATCTCGAAACTGTTCAGTCCCGACGACCTGAAGAACCCACGAAGGAGAGGATCCCGCATGGCGCACGAGCTTCCCGGTTTGCCCTATGGTTTCGACGCTCTCGCCCCGCACATCGACGAGCAGACGATGCGCATTCACCATGGCAAGCACCACGCGACCTACGTCGCCAAGCTGAACGGCGCTCTCGAGGGCCGTCCGGACCTCCAGGGCCGGAGCGTGGAGGAGCTCGTCGGCGATCTCGACGCGGTGCCCGAGGACATTCGCACCGCGGTGCGCAACAACGGCGGCGGCCACGCGAACCACACCCTGTTCTGGCAGGTCATGGCCCCGAACGCGGGCGGCGCGCCCACCGGCGCCATCGCCGACGCCATCGCCGGCGCCTTCGGCAGTTTCGACGGCTTCCGGGAGAAGTTCGCGGCGGCCGCCGTGGGCCGATTCGGCAGCGGGTGGGCGTGGCTCGTCAAGGACGGCGGAAGCGTCTCCATCGAGAGCACGCCGAACCAGGACACCCCGCTGATGAGCGGCCGGGTCCCGGTGCTCGGGCTCGACGTGTGGGAGCACGCCTACTACCTGAACTACCAGAACCGGCGCCCCGACTACATCGCGGCGTGGTGGAACGTCGTGAACTGGGACGAGGTCAACCGCCGGCTCGGCTAGTGCTGCGGCATGGCTGAACGTTCGGGTCTGCGGCGCTGATCTCCCAACGATTGCAGCCGCGAACACTCATGTCTGCGGGCCGGCCGGGCGTCTGCGCCGCGTTGTGGGAGCCGGTCCGAGGCCGGCCCGGCTCGCGCGCCTCACGATGACCCTCTCTTTCGTCCTCTTCCTGTTCCTGGCCCACCTCGGGGTCGGCATCGTCTTCACCCTGGTCCTCGTGGGCAGGGAGGCCGGGGTGAAGTTCTTCCGGTTCAACGCCGGCTTCGCGGCGGTGCTGCTGCTCGTGGCGCTGGCCATGCGCCCCGAGCCGGTGCGGCTGGGGACAGACGCGCAGGGGGTGGCCCTCGCCTTGCTGTTGACGGCGACGGCCGCGGTGCTCGTCTACTGGGCGACGATCGGACGCGTGCTCGCGCGGTTGCGGCCGCTCTGGGTATGGACGGCGGTGATCGCCGGCGGCGCCGCGATCGTGGCGCAAGGATTGGCCGCGGCCGGCGGCGGGGGCCTGTCGGCGGCCCTGACGGCCGCGAGCTTCGTGACCTCGGCCGCCCTGCTGGGGGGCACATCGACGGCGATGATCCTCGGGCACTGGTACCTGGTGCTGCCGTCGATGGACGTGTCGCTGCTGCAGTCGGTCGTGCGGTTCCACATCGGCTCGACGGCGCTCCGCATCCTCGTCGTGGCCGCCGCCGTGTGGTGGGGCATCGCCGTCGCCGAGCTGCCGGGGGCGCCCTTCGATCGCTACATCCTCTCGATCGACGGCGTGTTCTTCTGGCAGCGGGTGCTCTTCGGCCTGCTGGGGCCGGTGGTCCTGGCGTACCTGACGTGGGAGACCGCCAAGATCCGGTCCACCCAGTCGGCCACCGGCATCCTCTACGTCGACTTCTTCACCGTCATCGTCGGCGAGGTGCTCGCGAAGTACCTGCTCGTCGCGACGACGGTGCCGGTCTGACTCACCATGGAAGTCACCGTTCGGTGTCACCAGTGCGGCAGCGCGTTGCCCGTGCGGCCGGACGACGAGTCGGCGCAGATCGACTGCGGCCGGTGCGGCCAGGCCTTCCTGCTGTCGTTCTCCGACGCGGTCCGCGCCGACCGACAGGTCGACCACTGCCCGGTATGCCGGGGGGGAGACTTCTACCTGCGGAAGGACTTCGATCCCAAGCTCGGGGTGGCCATCGTGGCCGTCGGCGCGCTGATCAGCGCCGGCTTCTACTACTTCGGTCTCGATCTCGTCGCCTACGGCGTCCTCGCCGCCGCCACCCTGATCGATCTCGCGATCTACAGTCGGCTGAGCGACCTCACCGTCTGCTACCGGTGCCACGCCGAGTTCCGCGGCGGCTACGAGCGCACCGCGGGGGCGTTCGACCTCCACACCGCCGACGTGCTCGAGCCCGAGTACGAGCGGCAGATCGGCCGACGGTAGCCGGGAACGTCGGCGTCGACCTCGCCGCCGGCTCGATGGCGTGGTCCACCCTCGAGCGAGGAGGTCGTGTGTCACGGCTTCGGGATAGACCGTCTGCTCGTGACGGTGGACGAAGAGCCAGCGGACGGTGTACCGTGAGCCGGTCGCGGTTGCGCGACAGCGGTCACTCGCAGCGGAACGAACCAGTCGCAGGAGGAGAACAGTGACTCGAACAGTTGTGCTCGCCGTCGTCATCGGTTTTGGCGTCAGTGGTCTGGCCGCCGCGCAGGGGCCGCCGGACGCGTGCGGTCCGAAGGGCGACCTGTCGGCCGATTTGTCCAACAACGTGGCGGCCGACTCGCGCTGCTTCGAGGTTCGCATGTACACCGCCCGCCCGCAGGCCGATGACGGCAGCGGCGGCATCGACGAGCTGCACCAGCGGTTCCGCGACGGCGAGGTCGCCATCTTCGAGAAGCACGGCGCCGAGGTGGTCGCGGTCTGGCAGCGGCTCGACAACCCGAACACCCTCGTCTGGATGCTCGCTTATCGCGACCGCGCGCATCGCGACGAGGTGTGGGCCGCGTTCCGTGAGGATCCGGACTGGGATTCGCTGCTGGCGAAGTACCCGGCCCCCCTCGAGGGGATCGAGGTCTTCTGGATGAGCGCCAGCGACTTCTCGGCCCTCAAGTAGGCGGCGCCTGCCGACGGGGGGCGGCCGCGACCGAGCCGCCCCCCGTCTCGTCGAGGCGGAAGGACGGGTGAGAACATGCGGATGCCGGCTGCCTTCGTCTTCTCATGTCTGGCCCTCACGGCGAGCGCGGGCGCGCAGCCGCCCGAGCACACGCTGCGCTTCATCTGGGACGAGGCGCCGTTTCCGCGCGCCCATGCGTCGACCATCGTCGAAGCGGCCGACGGATCGCTCGTCGCGGCCTGGTTCGGCGGCTCGGGCGAGGGGCGCCCCGATGTCGGCGTGTGGTCTTCACGGCGACCGAAGGGCGGTGAGTGGTTGCCCCCGCGACAGCTCTACAAGGAGCCGGATCAGCCGGCCTGGAACCCCGTGCTGTTCCGCGGCGCCGGCGACGTCATCCACCTCTACTTCAAGATCGGCCCGAGCCCGCGGTCGTGGAGCGGGGCGTACATGACCTCCACCACTTCCGGCACAGCGTGGTCCGACCCGGTGTGGCTGCCCGCCGGCATGCTGGGGCCGGTGCGGGCGAAGCCGATCCGGCTGGCCAGCGGCGACGTCCTTGCGGGTACGTCGCTCGAGAGCTATCGGACGTGGTCGTCGTGGATGGAGATCAGCCGTGACGGGGGAGAGTCGTGGAGCAAGCACGGCCCCATCCTGTTCGGCGACCCCGAGCGCGACCGTCGCGGCACCATTCAACCGACCCTGCTGGAGGTCGCCCCCGGGGTGGTGCGCGCGTTCTTCCGGACGAACCGCATGGGCAAGATCGCGACCTCGCTCTCGCGGGACGGTGGTCGGACCTGGGAACCCCTGCGGCTCACCGACCTCGATCATCCCGGCGCCGGCATCGACGCGCTGCGGCTCGACGACGGGCGATCGCTCCTGATCTACAACCCGTCGACCACCCGCCGCACTCCGCTCTCGTTGGCGGTGTCGTTCGACGACGGCGTCACTTGGCTCGACTTCCTCGTTGTCGAGGAGCTCGCCGAGGGCGAACGCGGGGAGCTCTCGTACCCCGCGATGATCCAGGACGGGAACGGCGATCTGCAGATCACCTACACCTGGAACCGGCGCCGCATCCGCCATGCGACGGTCCCGTTCGCGCTGATCCCGAAGCAGCCCTGACCGGGGCGATCCTGCGGTCTGCGCGGGTTGCTCACGGACGAGGTGTTCCAGGCGATACGCGGCCGGCCGCGCGGGCCTTGCGCCCTCGATGGATGTTCACCCTTCGTCACCGGGCCCCCGGGCAGGCTGGCGGGTGATGACGGTCCTTGGCCGTCCGGCCGGGCCCCGGTCGGAGCGCGGGGGCAAACATGTTTCCTTCGAGCCGCTCGCGATTCGGCCGCGTCGGGTTGCCGGTCCTGTTCTGTCTCGGGTGCGTGACCGAGGGTGGCGCCCAACCGTCGAGAACGCAAGGCTGGGTGGCGGGCGTGCATTCCGGAGCGGCGGCCGTCTCTTTCGAGGGCGATCCTGGCGACGGCGCGGCGCTCGTGGGGGCCCGGATCGGGTATGGCCTCAACCCGGTGGTCGCCCCGTACCTCGGCGTGGCGTACGCCGCCATCGAGAGTCGCGGAATCGAGGCATTCGACGAGGTGACGTTCGGCTACGTCGACCTCGGTGCGCGGCTGCACCTCGCCGCCGGGCGCCGCCGGTGGGTCCCCTACGGCGATGTCGCCCTGACATTCTGGCCGGTGACGGATGTGATCGAGAACGACGAGCGGGCTGCCGACTTCACGGGCACGCCGCTCCTCAGTGTCGGAGGCGGACTCCTCATCTATCTGTCCGAGGCGCGGGCTCTCGATGTGAACGTCAGGGCGGGCAAGGGCACGTTCGAGGACGTTCCCGGGGGCGACTTCCCGGCGCACGGGGCGCGCGGCCGCCCCGGCGCCCGGCTCGATCTCGACGCGGCGTCGGTCCGTCTCGCCGTCGGTCTCTCGTGGTGGTGGTAGGCGCTCGATCTCGACGCGGCGTCGGTCCTCCCGCGGCGGCAGGCGCCTACGCCCGTTTCTCCTGCTGTCGGAGCCCCCATCCCGCAACGCGAAGCGCCTTCGCGTCCTTCTCGGTCGCAAGCACTTTCCGCAGGAGCCGCGCAATGCGGCGTGCCGGCGGTCGGAGCATGAGGGTGAGGACGGCGAGGCGTCGGACCCGCACCGACGGGTCGTGCAGGGCGCTGTGGGCGAGATGGGGTACGGGGTCGAGCGGGTCGCTGTCGTCCCTGCGCAGCATCCGGCCGAGGCCGAGCGAGAGGACCGCCATCTTGCGAACCTTCTTCTTGGGGTCGCGGGTCAGCAGCGCCAGCCGCCGCAGCGACTCGACGTCGTCGGTGTAGCCGAGCACCGCCGCGCACCCGCGGCGAATGCGCCAGTCGGAGTGGCTCATCGCGGCGTGGACGGCGGGGAGCGCGTCGACGCCGCTGCGTGCGAGCTCCAGGGCGTGCGAATAGAAGTCCGTCCCGCTCAGCCTGGCGGCGAGATCTTCGTAGCGGGTGCCCATGCAGGGTGACCGTCCGTCAGGATGTCCGTTTCCGAAGCACGCGATCTCGACACGGCTCCAACGCTACGCGCACCCAGCGCCGGGCGCCACCCGTGAGCGGGTCGAGCGGCGGGCGACAAGAGCGTCCATGGCTGCCAGACGTCTTCCGGCGCTCGAAGAGCACTCCGAAGTCCCCCGTGACAGACATGGACAACCGCCATCGTATCGCATCGCATCGCGATCCGCCGGACAATTGCGCGGCCCGGGGGATGGTGCTCGGGTGCGCGTCCCGCCGTATCGCATCGCGATCCGCCGGACAATCGCGCGGCCCGGGGGGACGGTGCTGGGGTGCGCGGCCCGCGCCGCGTCATCAACGGCGGGATGCGGGTGCAGTTCTGACGGGCCACGGGCTCGCGGTCGATGAGCGCCCGTGCGCCCTCGTGCTCGCGTCGTCGGCGTCGCCGGCGCGTCGTCTCACCGTTCACGGCTCTCGCGGGCGCGTTGGCGGGGAGGCTCCCGCAGCGGCAGGGAGGTCGAGGCCTTCACCTCGGTGACGACGATGCTCGTGTGGATGCGGTCGACCCCGTCGATCCGCATCAGCCCCTCGAAGAGCACGGCCTCGAGCGCCTTGTGGTTCGGCACGACGATCTTGATCAGATAGTCGAACTCCCCGGTCAGGTAGTGGCACTCGAGAGCCTCGGGAATCGCCTGCACCTCGTCGCGGAAGCGGTCGACGCAGTCGGGCCGATGGTGGGCCAGCTTCACTTCGACGAAGCACAGCAGGTCGAGCCCGACCGCCTCGCGGTCGACGAGCGTGGCGTAGCCGCGGATGACCCCGGCCGCCTCGAGGCGACGCATCCGGCGCTGGAGACCGGGCGGCGACAGCCCGAGCTTCCTCGCCAGTTCGACGCTCGTGGCGCGGCCGTTCCGTTGGAGGAGGGTGAGCAGCCGACGATCGAGGTCGTCGAGGCGCGGCGGCCAATCGCCGGCCCTCGCCCTCGTCGTCCTCTGTCCCTTCGCTGGAGCCTGCGCGTCCATGGATGGATCGTCTGAATTGTTTGGTTTTGCAGTCACCACGGCTCCCAGGATTAACAAAATAACAGCACGGAACTGAACGGCGACTTTAGTGATTGAACCATATCAGAAAATGTTGTTATTGTGAGTACATGTTGATCCTCGCAGCTCGATTCGAGCGCGAGAATCCGCACGCCGCCGCAGCGTCGTCGCGGCGGCGTCATGAACTGCCGCCTGAAACGGGCGCGCGCTGAAGGGAGGACACCATGACCGGCCGGGACTTCGACACGTTCAAGGCGACCGTCGACCGCGAGCTCATGCAGCACCGGGTGGTGACGGACAACGCCTACACCGCCTGGTTCGCCGAGGGCCGCGTTCCCCTCGACCACCTCCGCCACTTCACCGTGCAGTTCTCGGTGTTCTCCAACCAGTTCCTGCTCGCCGCTCTCAACCGCGTCATCAACGCCGACACGCTGGAGGCGGCGCGCGGGAGCAAGGAGATACTGCTGAACGAGCTCGGCGTCATCTACGCGGCTGGCGGGCGCGCGGCCGACAGCGGGGAGGCGCCCGCCGGCGCGGGGCCGGCCGCCGCCGACCGTGACGGCGACCCCGAGCTGGTGTCGACCACCGGCACCGTCGACGGCGGCACGTTCCGCTTCCGGGCCGCCCATTTCGAGTGGCTGCTACGGTTCGGCGCCGCCCTCGGCCTCAGGTTCACCGACCTGGGCCAGCGCCGCCACGGCGACCCCAGCACCCTGCATTTCTGCGATGAGCTGTTCCGCCTCTACGGCAGCAGCGACTACAACGAGGCGATGGGGGCGTCCTTCGCGGTCGAGAACTGGGCCGCCGCGGGGTTCTGGAAGGAGCTGATCCGGGGGCTCGAGCGCGTCAAGGCCGAGCGGGTTCCGGCTCTGCCGCTGGCGTTCTTCACCTGGCACGACCGGCTCGAGGAGAACCACCGCGAGCATGTCTGGCACGAGCTGCGCGCATGCCACGACTCGCCCGCGTTCGAGGGCGGCGCGTTCATCGCGGCCGGGGTCGAGATGCTCGACGCGGTGGGGGTATTCTGGGACGGTCTCTGCCACGCGCGGCCGCGGGACATGGGGCCGGGCCTGCGGGCGACCGCGTGAAGGCCGGCGTTCCGCCCGCGGGGACACGGACAGACGCAAACTGGGCCGGTCAGCGGTGGCGGTCGAGATAGGCGCGCAGCCGCGCCGAGAGGCTGTTCGGGCATGGGGTCTCCCTTGGCGCTTGCGGCCGCGTTCGCTCGGTCGATCTACGGTGAACGGCGCCGGTTCCGGCATTCGGTCGGCGAGCGCTCTCGCCCGGTACGCCGCACGCCCGGGCGGGGCTGGCCGAGACGCACGACTACGTCATCTTCGGCGTAAGGAAACATGTCAAGGTGGGTGTACGCTGCCGAAGCTGGTGGAGCGCCGGCTCTCGCGGAGCTCGGCCGCGAGCGGCTCGACGCGCAGGCTCACGCACCGGAGGCGGTCGAGGCCTCCCGGATGGGAGACTGCCCGGGCGTCGTCGTGCGGCGTGAATCCTCCACATCGGCGATGCGCGGAAAATCGCGCCGCGTGTAGAGCGGGATGTAGGCGGCGACAGCGCGGCGGATACTGGCCCCGCCGCCCTGTTCCTCGCGGTCGACGAGAGCCATCGCGCCGACGACCTCGCAGCCAGCCTCGCGCGCTGCCTCGACGGCCTTCAGCAGCGATCCCCCGGTCGTGACGACGTCGTCGACGATGACCACCTTGGCGCCCGACTTCGGCGGGTTCTCGATGCGGCGCTTCGTGCCGTGGCTCTTCGTTTCCTTGCGGACACAGAAACCCTGGATCGGACGTCCGCGCGAATGCGACAGCACCACCATCGCGCTGACGATCGGATCCGCGCCATGCGTCAGCCCGCCGACGGCCTCCGGGCGATCGGGCAGCTCGTCGAGTGCGTCGAGGAAGGCCATCCCGGTCAGGTAGGCGCCGTCGGCGCTCAGCGTCACCGACTTGCAGTCGAAGTAGAAGTTCGACCTGGCCCCGTTGCTGAGCGTGACGTCGCCGGTCCGCGCTGCTCTGTCATCCAGGAGATCTCGGAGCTTCCGGCGTGTTTCGGCTTGAGTCTGACCCATGGCTCGATATCCGCTAAACTGTTCAAATTGCGAGGATTATACCGACCTTGTCAAGGCGATCACGGCTACACCGCGCAGTCGTTCGGCGCGATCGCCGGGTCGCAGGACGAGGTTGCGCGGCGGACAGGGTTCACGCCGGAGGATCCGTGACCGCCGACCCCGACCGCGCGGATTCGTCCTGTCCGTCCCCCTGCGCCTCTTTCGCAATCATCACCTCGGTCGCCTTGATCAGCGCCGTCGCCTCGTCTCCGCGTTGGAGGCCCAGCTCGTCGAGGGCGTCGCGGGTGATGACCGCGGTCAGCCACTGGTCGCCGATGCGGAGGCGCACCTGCGCCACGAGCCCTTCGCGCCGCACCTCGTCGACGATGCCCTGCAGGCGGTTGCGACCGCTGATGCGGACGAGCACGCCGCCGCGGGCGTGGCCGCCGGGGTGGGCGGGCGGCCGTCCGGTGCGGGCGAGCAGGCGTTCGACCTCAGCCTCGGCCAGGCGGTGATGCCCGCCGGCGGTGCGGGTGGTGCGGACCTCACCGCGGTAGATCCAGTGTTTGAGGGTGGAGTAGCCGATGCCGAGCCGTTCTGCCGCCTGCCGCACCGTCAGCGTGGCCATGCCCCTGCCGCTCTCCGTGCCCCGATCCGGTATGGTTCGACCATGGTCTGGTCGATTCACTCCGAATCGTTTGTTGAACCGAATCGAATCATACTATATTGTGCATGTGAGTGACTGGCCAGTGGTTCCGCGCGATGCGGCCGGCGCGTTCTTCGCGGCCTGGGGCGGAAGCGCGGGAGAACGCTGAAGAGGCCGACCGGGGCCGGCGCGTGGCAACGAGGGCGGCGCTCGTGGGGTTGGTGGCGGCGACGGTTCTGGCCGCCTGCGCGGATCCGGGCGCGTCCCCGGCGGGTCGGGTCCGGGTGTCGGCGGCGGTCAGCCTGACGGAACCCCTGGAGCGGGTGTCGGCGGACTTCGAGCGGGCCACCGGCGCCGCGACCGAGCTGAACCTGGCCGGCTCCAGCACCCTGGCCGCGCAGATCCTGGCCGGGGCCCCGATCGACGTGTTCCTCAGCGCCGATGAGCGGCAGATGGACCGGGTGGCCGCAGAATCGCTGGTCGCTGCGGAGACGCGGGTGGTGCTGCTGTCGAACCGGCTCGCGGTGGTGGTGCCGGCGGGCGCGTCCGCCGCCCCGCGGGACGCGGCGGCGCTGCGCGATCCGGCGTTCCGCCGCATCGCCGTCGGAGATCCGGCCGGCGTCCCCGCCGGGGTCTACGCTCGCGCCTATCTGGCCTCGCTCGGTCTCTGGGACGCGCTGGCCCCCCGCTTGGCGCCGACCCGCAGCGTCCGGGCGGCGCTGGCCGTGGTCGAGGCGGGCGACGCCGACGCCGGCATCGTCTACCGCACCGACGCGCGGTCGTCCGACGACGTCGCGGTCGCGTTCGAGGTGCCCGAGGTCGAAGGGCCGGCCATCGCCTATCCGGCTGCGATTCTCGCCGACGCGCCGAACCGGCCGGGGGCGGCGCGTTTCCTGGCGTATCTGCAGAGCGAGCCGGCCCGCGAGGCGTTCAGGCAGGCTGGGCTTCATCGTGGATTTCCCACCGGTCTCCGAGGCGGCGGCGCCATGAGCGAGA
>CBDATI010000005.1:0-3184 GCA_965199675.1 Vicinamibacterales bacterium
CGTCCTCCCAGCGCCCGCGGGAGTTCCCGGCCCACTGCGGGATCTTCTCGTCGAGATGCGGGCGTCCGTCGAGCGGAATCGTCCGCACGTGGTGTCCCATCTCCTGGATGATGGTGACCTGGTCCTCCGTCTGGAAGATCTGCGAATAGCTGTTGTAGCCGGATCCCATGTTGGGCACGCCCCAGAACAGGCAGCGGTCACCCAGGGTGCGGTCCTCGGGCCCGTCGGACCCCGTCGCGCCGAGACCGCCGGCCTGCGCCGCCCGCCGGCGCGCCAGGGCCGCCTCGGTCAGCGGCGGCCGGCGGCCGTTCGGGGGGTCGATGATGAGCGACGTACGGTTGTCCAGCGTCCGTTCGACGAGCCAGAACGCGTTGTAGTTGCCGGTGACGACATCGAAGTCCTGGAACTCGGCGTTCCCCAGGGCCTGCTGAATCAGCCGGTCGCCCAGCAGGTCGCCGGCCTGCTCGGCGTCGCGGAACTCCTGGATGCGGGCGGTCAGATCGGCGAGCTCCTCGTCGGTGAGCCGCGCCTTGTCACCGAACTGCTCGGGCCGCTCCATCGGGGTGGCGCTGTTGTTGGCCCAGATGCCCTGCAGGTCGGGATGCCCGTCCGCGGTCCGCGGCGCCGTCCAGCCGTCGGGAGCCTGCCCCGCAGCCGCGAGCGGCAGCACCGCCACGCCCGCCGCCATCACCAACATCCGCGCCAACCTCTGCTTCTTCATGGCCGCTGCTCCTTTGCCGTTGCACTGCTCCATGCGATTAGCTGCTGCATGCCCACGCCCGATTCCCGGACGCCGCCCCCCCGTCACGGCGCCTCATCACATCACGCCTTCGCGGTCAGCGACTCTCGTCGCCCGGCTCCGGCATGAGCACGAACTCGGGGTACGCCTCGATGCCAAGTTCGGCGACGTCCTGGCCGAGCTGCTCGACCTGGTCCGACACGCGAACGCCGACGGTCCTCTCCAGCGCAATCCACAACAGCCAGGACAACGCGAACACGAACGCGCCGACGGAGACGACCCCGAGAAGCTGCACGCCGATGTTGCCGCCGGCCGCGATGCTGACCGCGAGCGTGCCCCACACGCCGGCGAACAGGTGGGCGGGCACTGCCCCCACGACATCGTCCACCCGGAGCTTCTCCAGCAGCCGCATCGCGGCGATGCAGACGACGCCGCCGAGCGCGCCGATGACGAGGGCCCAGGGATGCTGCACGATGTCGGGACCGGCGGTGATGGCGACGAGCCCGCCGAGGGCGCCGTTCAGGCCCCCGAGCAGATCGACGCGTCCGAGAATCGGCCGCGACAGGGCGAGGGCGGCGATGAAACCGGCCGCGCCGGCGAGATTGGTGTTGACGAGGACCAGGCTCATCGCGACCGCGTCGGAGACGCTGCCCAGCGCGAGTTGCGACCCCCCGTTGAAGCCGAACCAGCCGAACCACAGGATGAAGACCCCGAGGGTCACGGTCGGAATGCTCGACGGGGGGCTCGGCCGGACCGTTCCGTCACGGCGGAACTTGCCCCGGCGGGGGCCGACGACCAGCAGACCGGCCAGCGCGGCCCAGCCGCCGGTGCCGTGCACGATGGTCGAGCCGGCGAAGTCCTGGAACCCGAGCTGGTTCAGCCAGCCCCCGCCCCACGTCCAGGCGCCCACGATGGGATAGAGGACGGCGGTCAGCACCAGGGTGAACGCGAAGAACGACCACAGCTTGACCCGCTCGGCGAGCGCCCCCGAGACGATGGAGGCGGCGGTGGCGACGAAGACCATCTGAAAGAACCAGTCCGACATCACCGAGTAGCCGTTGGCGACCACCGCCGCCTGCGCCTCGTCCTGCCCCGCCAGCAGGGCGATCTCGTCGGCCGAGGGCCCGTACAGGAACCGGACGGAGCCTATCCACGACCCGACATCGACGTACATGAGGTTGTAGCCGATGAGGTAGAAGGCGATGCCCGCAACCGAGTACAGCCCGACGTTCTTCAGGCAGATGACCGACGCGTTCTTCGTGCGTACGGATCCGGCCTCGAGCATGGTGAAGCCGGCCGCCATCCACATGACCAGCCCCCCCCAGATGAGGAAGGAGAACGTATTGAAGATAAATCGGATCTCGTCGCTCATCGTGTTCCCCTCACCCCCTCTCCCCGCGCCGACATGCTGCTGCCATCGGGCCCGGAACGACGCAGCCCGAAAGCAGCCTGCGGAACGTGCGCCGGTGGGGAATCGCCCGATTCCCCGCAGATTCCCCGCGCAGGCTCCTACTGTTCCGCCGTGCGCGGCACGTCCCGCAGACGCTCCTGCACGGTGCCGGGAATGCCGAGCCGGGTGTTGGCCCCGAGCTGCGCGAGGAGAGCTGCGGTCTCGGGCCAGCTCTGGAACTGGAACGACTGCTTGGACCCCTCGGCCATACGGTACGCGGTGCGGCCGCGGAAGTCGCGCGCGTCGATGTCGGCGCCGTTGGCCACGAGGTACTCGACGACCTCGTTCAGCCCCCGGAACGCGGCCCCGTGCAGCGCCGTGAAGTCGGCCTCGTTGACGGCGTTGATATCGGCCCCCGCCTCGAACAGGATTCGGACCGCCTCTTCGGCGCCCGGCGACCGGACGCCGCGCGGCTCGCGCGGCGTGTAGGTCGAGCGGCCGAGCCCGGCCGCGGCCATGAACGGCGTGGTCCCGTCGTCGGTGGTCAGGTGCTGGTCGGCGCCGGCCGCGAGAAGCGCCTCGACAATCTTGCCGCCATTGGCGGTAAAGCTGCTGCCGCCCGAGAACAGGCGGGCGGGACGGTTCAGCTCGAACGCCGCGACCCAAAGCGGCGTGGCTCCGCGGAGGTCGCCGGTGCCGCAGGCGAACGGCTCGAACGCGCCCTTCCGGGGATAGCCGATGTAGTTCATGATCATCGCCGAGGTGGTGATGCGCCCGTTCGGGTCGGCGCCGGCCGCGAGAAGCGCCTCGACCAGCCGCAACCGGCGGTCCGAGTCGATGCCGCTGCGGCCGAACTGGGCGTAGCGGTCGATGTCGTTGTGCCGACGGTTCCAGTCGGTCATCCACGTGAAGATGCTGCCGGCGGCGGCGTGCAGGGCCGGCACTCCCGCCATCGTCCCGTTGGGGTCGGCGCCGCGGTCGAGCAGGAAGAGCGCGAACTCGTCGTGGCCGGAAACGATGGCGTAGGGCAGGGCGTGGGTGCCGTCGGTCCCTGT
>CBDATI010000006.1:0-71794 GCA_965199675.1 Vicinamibacterales bacterium
GAGCAGAACGTCACGGAGGTGAAGCGCGCCATGGACGAGCCCGCGGGCGTGCGCCGCGTCCAGCGCGTCGGCGATCTGCACGATGTACGGCAGGGCGGCCTCGGCCTCCAGCGGGGCGCGTGGCCGCATCCTGACGTCGAGCGACTCGCCCTCGACGTACTCGTAGGCGACATAGGGCACGCCGTCGGCGACGCCGGCCCCCACCGGACCCACCACCGCCGCGTGCGTCAACGCCAGCTCGACCATCTCCTGCAGCGCGTCGCCGAAGACGATGGCCTGCTCGGGAGTCAGATCGACCTGAAAGACCTTGAGGGCGAACAAGCGTTCCGTGGGGAGATCGCCGCCCGAACGGCGCGCGCGGTACACTGGACCGAGGACGCCGCTCCCGACTTGGTGCATCACCTCGTAGGGACCGAATACACCGGGAGACGGAATACCGCGCCGGAAAGACCGAGTGTCAGGGGGAGCGTTCCTCCGATTCGGGGCCGCAGGTTACCAGAGAAGTGCACGGTATTTCAATGCGATAGGCCACTCGCCGACAGCGTGGCGCCCATGGCCGGGCCATGCTCCGGGCCGCGGCTTGACACCTCGCGCCCGCTCTGCGACAGTGACGTCCTGTGTCTCCGGAGCTCTCCGCCCCTCCCCACAGCGTCCCGCTGTCCGTCGACTTTCAGAGATTTCCCGGCATCAAGCGGCTGGCCGCCGAGTACATCGCCAACTTCGACGCGCTCCGGCCGTTCTTCGCCGGCGACCCCGCCGACGACGGCGCCTGGCGGGCGGCGATCGCGGCCCGCGCTCGGCTCGGCGGCGACCCGCCGGCAGTCGGCCGGATCGTCCGCGCTCAGCAGCGTGCCCGGGGGGCGCCGCGCGCCGCCGTCGACGCCGCGGCGCGTCTCGACGACAGACGGTCCGTCGCGGTGGTGACCGGCCAGCAGGCGGGCCTCTTCGGAGGACCGCTGTACACGTTGCTGAAGGCGGTCTCGGCCATCCGTCTGGCCCGTCGCGCAGAGCGCGTCTTCGGGGTTCCGGGGGTGGCGGTCTTCTGGGTCGATGCGGAAGACCACGACCTCGACGAGATTCGCACCTGCGGCGTGCTCGACGCCGACCAGGCGCTGGCCACCGTGACCCTGGAGACCGAGGCGCCGGCCGGCACGCCGGCGGCAGCGGTCGGTCTCGGACGCGAGATCGAGCCGGCGCTCGACGCCCTCGCGGCCGCCCTCCCGGCGACGGACTTCACCGAGGACGTGCTGGGCAATCTCCGCCGCGCATACGCGAGCGGGCGCGGGCTCGTCGAGGCGTTCGCCACGTGGATCGAGCAGTTGCTCGGCCCTCACGGCCTGGTCGTCTTCGACGCCGCCGACCCGGCCGCGAAGCCGCTGGCCGCAGACATCTTCGAGCGCGAGATCGCCAGCGCCGGCACCACCACGACGCTCGCCCGCAACGCCGGCGACCGACTGCGCGAGGCGGGGTTCCATGCGCAGGTGGATCCTCCGGCGAACGGCGTCGCCCTGTTCCTCACGAACGGGAGCCGGCTCGCGATCCGCATCGACGGCGACGGTCTCCGCGCCGGAGACGACGCGCGGGACCGCACGGTCTGGCTCGACCGGGTCCGCGCCGACGCCACGTGCTTCAGCCCGAACGTCCTGCTCCGGCCCATCGTGCAGGACCGGTTGTTCCCGACGGTCTGCTACGTCGCCGGCCCCAACGAGCTCGCCTATCTCGCGCAGCTCAAGCCCGTGTACGGCCACTTCGAGGTGCCGATGCCTCTCGTCGCGCCGCGGCTGAGCGCGACGCTCGTGGATGCCGCGGTGATGAAGTTCCTGCGGCGCGCCGGACTCCCCCTCGGCGCCCTGCAGCCGCGGGACGAGTCGGCCCTGAACCGCCTCCTGGGAGCCCAGCTCCCACCTGCCGTCGAGCAGGCGCTCGAGGGCGCGGGGGGCGCGATCCGCGAGCGGATGGCGGCGGTGGCGGGGGCGGTGGCCGAGGTCGACCCGACCCTCGCCGGCGCCGCCGCGTCGACGCGGGGGCGGATGGAACGCGACCTCGCCAACCTGCAGGGCAAGGTCGTGCAGGCCGCCAAGCGCAGGCATCAGACCCTGAGGCGCCAGTTCACCCGGGCCCAGTCCCAGATCTTCCCCCACGGGAGCCCCCAGGAACGCGCGGTCGGCGGCATCTGCTTCCTCAACCGCTACGGCCCCCCCCTCGTCGACCGTCTCCTCACCGACTCGGCCCTCGACACGCGCTGCCACTGGGTGGTCGCGGTCTGACCGCCCCGGCGAGAGTCCCCGCTGCATTCGCGCGATCCCGGCTCGAGTCCGGCAAACGTCGCCTTCGACACCGATGGCCGCCCGATCCCGCCGGCCGTCGGCATCGCGGCCAGCGCAGACGCCTCGGGACGTTCATTCCTGGATCGACCATCCATCCGGCATGTTCTGCCAGCGTGACGAGCCGATACACTGGGCGTGGGCGGCACTCGCAAGGGAGGTTCCCGGCCGAAGCGGCGGGCGCGGCGGCGGCCACGCCGGCCCGCGGCGTGGATCCGGTACGGCAAGAACTTCCTCGCGCTGGTGCTCGTGGGCGCCGCCGCCGGCGTGCTGGCCTACCGGACCCTGTCGCAGCAACTCGACGCGCGGCTGGCGGCGGGGCTGACGCCCCCGCCGGCGATGGTCTTCGCGACGCCGCTCGAGCTGGCGCCCGGGCTCGGGCTCGACCGCGCGGGGCTCGCGGACCGGCTCGACGAGCTGGGTTACGCCCGCCGCGACGTGGCCCGCCGGGCCGGCGAGTACGCGGTCGAGCCGGACGCACTCACCCTGATTCCCCGCGAGGGCCCGCAGGAAGGCCGCCTCGCCCGGGTGCGGTTCACCCCGGCCGGTGGCGACCGCGGCCACGTGGCGGCGATCGAGAGCCCCCCCGGCCGCCGGACCGGGCGCCTCGCTCTGGATGCCCCTCACCTGTCGACGCTGCACGGCGGGGACCGGCGGCGGCGGCGGACGGTGCCGCTGGCGGAGATGCCCGAAGACGTGGTGCGGGCAGTGCTCGCGGCGGAGGACCATCGGTTCTTCGACCATCCCGGCATCGACGCGGTCCGTATCGCCGGCGCCGCGGTCACCAACCTCACCGGCAACCGGAGCTACCTCGTCGGCGCGAGCACGCTGACGCAGCAGCTCATCAAGAACACGCTGCTGAGCCCCGAGCAGACCCTGTGGCGGAAGTTGCGCGAGCAGGGCCTGGCCCTCCTGCTTGAGCGGCGCCTGCCGAAACCCCGCATTCTCGAGATGTACCTGAACGAGGTCTATCTCGGCCACCGGGGTTCGTTCGCCATCCACGGCGTGGCCCAGGGCGCCCGCGCCCTGTTCGGCAAACACCTCGACAACCTCACCCTCGGCGAGGCGGCCACCATGGCGGGCCTGATTCGGGCGCCTCAGACCCATTCGCCGCACCGGCACCCGGAGCGGGCCCGGGAGCGCCGCAACGGCGTGCTGCAGGCCATGGTGGACCTCGGGCTGGTGACCCCGGACCGCGCCATGGTCGCGGCCCGCGAGTCGTTGGGCGGCGTGGTCGAACCCGCCGACGGGGAGGCGCCGTACCTCGTCGACTTCGTCCGGGACCGGGTGGCGGACCGGGTGGACGACTGGCGGAGCGGCGGACGGCCCCTGCGCATCGAGACCACGGTGGACCTGCACCTTCAGCGCCTCGCCGAGGCGGCGGTGCGGAACGGACTGGACCGCATCGCGGACCGGCGCGGCGACGGCGGCGCGGACGTCGCGCCGCAGGCCGCGCTGGTGGCGGTCGACCCGCGCAGCGGCGCCATTCGGGCCATGGTCGGCGGCCGCTCCTACCCGCAGTCGCAGTTCAACCGCGCCGTGCGCGCGCGGCGGCAACCGGGGTCCGTCATCAAGCCGTTCGTGTACCTCACCGCCCTCGAACGGGCCGCCCGCGAGCCGGGCGTGCGGTTCACGCCCGCGTCGGTCATCGACGACCGGCCGACGACGTTCCGCTTCGGCGGCCGGCCGTGGCGGCCGACGAACTACGGCGGCGTCTACGATGGACCGGTCACCGCGCGCGCCGCCCTCGCCCACTCGCGCAACGTGGCCGCGGTCAAGGTGGGCGAGGTAGCCGGGTTCGGCGCGGTGGCGAACCTCTGGGCCGCCGCCTCGGGCGGCGCCGTTCCCCCCGCCTATCCCTCCATCGTCCTCGGGAGCTTCGAGAGCACGCCGCTCGAGGTGGCCGCCGCCTACACGGTCCTGGCGAACCGGGGCGCCCGGGCGCCCCTGCACGCGGTCAGCCGCATCGTCGCCGGCGACGAGGTGATTCAGCGCACTGCGCCCGCGCCCCGGCCGGTGGCTCGCGCCGACAACGCGTTCCTCGTGACGTCGATGCTGCGCAGCACCCTCGACATCGGCACCGCGGCGTCGGCCCGACGCGCCGGCTTCGTCCACGACGCAGCCGGAAAGACCGGTACCTCGAACGACCTGCGCGACGCCTGGTTCGCAGGCTTCACGCCCACCCTGCTGACCGTGGTCTGGGTCGGTCTGGACGACAACCGTCCCCTCGGCCTCACCGGAGGAGAGGCCGCCCTGCCCATCTGGACCGACTTCATGCGGCGGGCCCTGGCCGAGCGGACGCTTCCGGGCTTCATGCCGCCGCCCCGCGTCACCCTCGTGGACGTCTGCGCCGACACCGGCCTCGCAGCCGGCGCCGGCTGCCCCCGGACGATTGAAGGCGCCTTCAGAACGGGCACCGAACCCGGCGCCCGGTGCCGGGAACATTGAGCCGCCCAGCCCGACCGACCCCGGCGGGCTCTCCGGCCGAGTGTCGCCCCGCCGGCGCCCGGCGGGACCACGAAATCGCACGGTCGACCGACCCAAGCGGACGCCCTCGACCGGCGTCGAATGCCGAGGCGCCGCGCCACGATGATGTTGTCCCGCCCACGAACGGGCGGCGACGTCCGGCAGCCGGCCCGCCGTGGCCTGACGACCCGCCAGCGGCCTGACGACCCGCCAGCGCCTGTATACTGGGGGTGAGGGAGGTCGCACCCTTGGATGACGTCATGACCACGGAGCTCGTCACCATCCTCGTCGGCTTCCTCGCGTTGGCCGGCGGGCAGATCGCCTCGACGTTGACCCTCATCCTGCGCATGGATCGGCAGGGGAAGCAGACCAACGACCGGATCGACGACGTCAACAAGCGACTCGACATCCACATCGAACAGACGAACCGGCGATTCGACGACCTCGGCAAGCAATTCGACGAGCGATTCGACGACATCAACAAGCGACTCGACGACGTCAACGGGCGACTCGACGTCCACATCGAGCAGACGAACCGGCGATTCGACGACGTCAACAAGCGATTCGACGACGTCAACAAGCGATTCGACGACGTCAACAAGCGATTCGACGACGTCAACGGGCGGTTCGACGCCATGACCCGCGAGTTCGCGGACCTCCGCGAGCGAATGGCCAAGCTGGAGGGTTCGGTCGAAGGCTTCCTCGCCGGCCGCCGCGACCGCGAAGCGGCCTGACGGGCAAAGACCGGTCCGGGATGCTTGTCACGGTTGCGCCGGTCGTCGGGTCGCGCCGTCAGATCGGCGTGCACGAGGCCGGCCAGCGAAGCCGCGCTGTCGCAAGGGTTCACGGTCACCCTCATGACCAAGGCGGCCGCGAACCCGGTCGCAAATGGCGAAGCCCCGAGTCGCGATGGTTCGCCGACGGTCACCCCCTCGTGACCACCGCCACGGCAAGCCACGAGCTACGGACGTATAATCAAGGCGTGATGCGGTCATTGGGCGCGCGGCTGGGTGCCTGCGGGTGGTTCGCTCTGGCGGCGATGGCGGTGGGGTGCGGAGCCGGTCCGCCCGAGGCGCCGGCGGACGCGTCGGATGTCCCCGCCCCGCCCGCGGTCGCGCCGGTGCCGGCCGAGCTGCCGGCGGTCGTCGCCCGCGTGGACGCCTACGAGATTACGCGCGACGAGCTGGAGCGCGCGGTGCGCAGCGCGGAGGTCCAGGCCGGGCAGGCCCTCCCGACCCGGTTCCGGGACAGCGTGTATCGGGCCGTGCTCGACCGGCTCGTGGCGTTCCACCTGCTGCGGCAGGAGTCGGGGCGGCGAGGCATCGTCGTGGACGAGGCGGCGGTCGAAGCCCGAATCGACACGATCCGGTCCGGTTTTGCGGACGAGGCGGCGTTCGAGGCCCAACTCGAGAGCTGGAACACGTCGCTCGACGTGCTGCGGGGAGAGGCCCGCCGGGACCTCCTCGTCGAACGGGTGCTGGAATCGGCGGTTCTCGCCGGCGTCGAGATCGATCCCGAGTCGGTGCGCGCGTTCTACGAGCAGCATCCCGCGCAGTTCACCGAGCGCGGCGGGGTGCGGGCGCGGCACCTCCTGATCGGCGTCAGCCCCGACGCGGCCGAGCCCGACCGGGCCGAGGCCCGGGAACGCGCCCGCCGTCTGCGGCAGGACGCCGCGAACGGGGCCGACTTCGCGGTCCTCGCGCGCGAGCACTCCGACGACCCGGGCTCGGCGGCGCGCGGCGGCGACCTCGGCCTCGTCGTCGAGGGCCAGACCGTGGCGGCCTTCGAGACGGCGCTCTTCGCGCTCGATCCGGGCGCGCTGAGCGATGTCGTCGAGACCCCGTTCGGGTTCCACATCATCCAGATGATCGAGCGGCGGGACGACCGCCTCGTGCCGTTCGCGGAGGCCCGCGGCCCGATTCGCGACCTGCTGCTGCAACAGGAGCAGCAGACGCGGACGGCGGCCTTCATCGACGAGCTGCAGACGCAGTACGATGTGCAGGTCCTGATCTGAAACCGCAGCGTCGCCCGCCGTCGAGGCAGCGGCGAGACGGGCGGGTCGGGGGGGAGACCGGCAGGTCACCATGAGAAACGAAGACGTGTTCGCGGCGGTCGCCGACGCCCTGCAACGGGGCGAGCAGGCCGCGCTCGTGACCATCATCCGGGCCCAGGGCTCCACCCCGCAGCGGGTCGGCGCGAAGATGCTCGTATTCCCGGACGGGCGCACGGTAGGCACGATCGGCGGCGGCTGCTACGAGAACGAGGCGTTCTGGAAGGCGCGGACCGCCATCGAGACGCGGCAGCCGGTCATCGCCAGATACGAGCTCGCCGACGACATCGCGGAAGACTCGGGCCTGATCTGCGGCGGCCAGATGGAGGTGTACATCGAGCCCCTCGAGCCCGCGCCCGAGCTCTATCTGGTGGGCGCGGGACACGTCTCGTACCACCTCGCCCGCGCCGCCCACGAGGTCGGCTTCAAGCTGCACGTCATCGACGACCGCGAGAAGTTCGCCAACGCCGAGCGGTTCCCGCACGCCGAAGAGGTGGTGGTTGACGCGATTCCCGACTGGCTGGAGCGGGCCGAGCTGCCGGCCCACGCCTACGCGGTCATCCTGACCCGCGGACACCGCCACGACCTCGACGCCTTTCGCGCCCTCGCCCCGAAGCGCATCCGCTACCTGGGGCTCATCGGCAGCCGCGCCAAGGTCGCACGCCTCACTGAGGTGCTGGAAGGCGAGGGCATGCCGGCGGAGCAACTGCACCGCGTGCACTCCCCCGTCGGCCTGGACCTGGGCGCGGTGACACCCCAGGAGATCGCGGTGTCCATCCTCGCCGAGCTCATCGGCGTGAAGTACGGCAAAATCGACGCGACGGCCGGGCAATCGGGAGCGCGAGAGGCCCAGTCGATGCGCTGGAGCCCGCAACGCGGTTCCAGGGTCGCGGTCGGCAGTTGACCACGACGGCCTGAAGAGGCGAAACGACGTTGCCAGGGCCGAATGCGGTCAAGCTATACTGTCTGGTGTGATGCCGCGGCAGTCCGTCCACGATCCGGCCGCCCCGACCCTTCCCGAGCGCACACGGCGGGTGCTCGCCACGCTCATCCGGGAGTACATCGAGCACGGCGCGCCCGTCTCGTCTCGTCGACTCGTCGAGCAGGGCGGCTTCGCCCTGTCCTCGGCGACGGTGCGCAACATCCTCGCTTCGCTCGAAGACGCCGGCTACGTGGCGCAGCCGCATACCTCGGCGGGACGGGTCCCCACCGACGTCGGCTACCGCTGCTATGTCGACTTCCTGCTGGAGCACCGGCGGACGTCCCGCTCGACCCCGGCCGTCGAAGCGCGGCTGCGGCAGGCGGGCTCGGTCAAGGGCGTGCTGTCGAACGTCTCGCACGAGCTGTCCCGCATCTCGCACCACCTCGGCTTCGTCCTCGCCCCCACCAGCGAAACGGCCGGCTTCGAGCACATCGAGTTCGTGCCGCTCGAGGGCACGCGCATTCTCGTCGTGGTGACCGCGCGGGCCGAGCAGGTCTGCCACAAGGTCGTGGACATCGGCGAGCGCATTCAGCGGAGCGAGCTGGAGCAGGGCGCCAACTACCTCAACCGGGAGTTCCGCGGCCTCACCATCGGCGAGGTGCACGCCCTCGTGATTGAGCGCCTCCGCCAGGAGCAGGTTCTGTACGACGAGCTGTTGTCGCAGTGGCTGCGCCTCGCGAGCTCGACCCTCGAGGACATGGTGCCGCAGGAGAGCGTGTTCGTCGACGGCGCGACGCTGCTCTTCGACGAGATGTCCGACGAGGACGGCTCCGTGTCCCTCGACACGCTGCGGGCCCTGCTGGCGATGGTGCAGGAGAAGCACCGGCTGGTCCGGCTGCTCGCCGAGTATCTCGGCACGGACGGGTTGCGCGTCGTCATCGGCTCCGAGCATGGGGAGAGCGAACTGCGGGCCTTCAGCGTCGTCGCCTCGGCCTATTCCGACGGTCGGCAGACCGGAACCGTGGGAGTGATCGGCCCCCGCCGGATGCGCTATTCGCGAGCGATCGCCGCGGTCGACAGCGTGTCGCAGGCGGTCAGCCGGATCCTCTTGAACCACGCCCCACCACCGCCCACTGAAGATGCCCGACGAACACCGGATTGAAGCGTCAGAGACAGAGCCAGCGCAAGGGGAAGAGTCAGCGCCACCCGAGCAACCGGAGCCGCCGGACGACGCCGCGACGGAACCGGCCCCCCCGGCGACGCAGGAGACACCGCCGGATGACGCCGGCGCGAGCGGAGCGGGCTTCGCCGACGCCGTCAGCGAAGCCGCCGGTGAGGCCGGCGCCCCGGACGAGGGCGCCGGCGGCGACGTCGACCCGATCGCGGCCGAGCTCGAAGAGGCCATCCGCCGGCGCGACGCGCACTACGAACGCCTGCTGCGGGTCACGGCCGAGTTCGACAACTACCGGAAGCGCACCGAGCGCGAGCGTCGCGAGTTGATCGATCAGGCGGCCGGCGACCTGCTCGGCGACCTCTTGCCCGTCGTGGACGATCTGGAGCGCGCCCTCGCCGCGGAGACCCAGGACGGCGACGCCTACCGCCGCGGGGTGGAGATCATTCACAAGCAACTGCTCGACGTCATGGCGAGGCGCGGCGTGGCTCCCATCGAAGCGGTCGGCGCCGATTTCGACCCCGCCCTGCACCAGGCGGTGGTCCACGAGCCCAGCGACGGCCACCGCGACGGCGAGGTCGTCGCGGAGCTGAGACGAGGCTACACCCTGCGCCGGCGGTTGCTCCGGCCGTCGATGGTCAAGGTGGCGAAAGCGTGACGACCCGCGACTACTACGAGATTCTCGGCGTCTCCCGCACGGCGGACGACGCCGACATCAAGAGCGCGTACCGGAAGCTCGCCCTCCAGTACCATCCCGACCGCAACCCCGGCGACAAGACCGCCGAGGAACGGTTCAAGGCGGCGGCCGAGGCCTACTCGGTGCTTGCGGATCCCGAGAAGCGCAGCCGGTACGACCGGTTCGGCCACGCCGGGGTGGGCGGGGCGGCCGGGGGCGGGGTCGACCCGACGATCTTCAACGACTTCGGCGACATTCTCGGCGGGCTCGGCGACCTGTTCGGGTTCAGCGGCGGCAGGCGCGGCGGCCCCCGGCGGGGCAGCGACCTGCGCTACGACCTGGAGATCTCGTTCGAGGAGGCCGCGAACGGCTCCGAGACCACCCTGCAGATCCCTCGGGAGGAGCCCTGCGACACCTGCGGCGGATCCGGATCCGCGCCCGGCAGCACGCCGGAGCGTTGCTCACACTGTCACGGCAACGGGCAGATCCGCATGCAGCAGGGGTTCTTCACGGTGGCCCGGACCTGCCACCATTGCGGCGGCATCGGCCGCGTCATCTCCAAGCCGTGCCCGACATGTCACGGCAAGGGGCGGGTCAGCCGCGAGCGCAAGCGGACGGTGAAGATTCCCGCCGGCATCGCCACCGCCCAGCGCCTGCGGCTGACCGGCGAAGGCGAGTTCGGGAGCCGGGGCGCCCCTGCCGGCGATCTGTACGTCGTCATCCACGTCCGGGAGCACGCGTTCTTCCAACGCGACGGCGACGATCTGCTGTGCGAGATCCCGGTGACCTATCCCACCCTCGTGCTCGGCGGGGAGATTCTCGTCCCGACCCTCGACGACCCGGCCACCATCAACATACCCAAGGGCACGCAGTCGGACACCCGCTTCCGCCTGCGGAGCAAGGGCATGCCGAACGTCGGCGGACGGGGCCGCGGCGACCTCTACGTGCGGGTCAAGGCGGCGGTGCCCCGGCGGTTGAGCCGCGAGCAGAAGGAACTGATAGAGAGCCTCGACGAGACGATGCCCGAGCGGGTGTTCGACCCGACCACGGCCGGCGCGGACGAGGAGCGGCCGTTCTTCGAGCGGGTCAAGGACATCTTCGGGTAACGAAGGATGCCCGGCGACCAGCCAGGGCCGGTCGGCCGGCCGCCGCAGTCCGCCCCGGGTCTGCACCCGGCCCTCGACGTACGGGCGTTCGGCGGGCACCCGGGCGACCTGTCGTGGCTGGACGCGATCGCCGCCGCCGTCGACGAACACCGGCCGTGCGCCCTCGACGAGCCCGCCCCCGATCACGTCCGTGCGTTCTTCGAATCGGCGTCCGACCGCGACCGCGCCCTGACCGCGGTGGTCTCCGTCTACGGAGAGCGGGTGCTCGCCCGGCCTATCCGGGTCTCGGACGAGAACTGGGCGGCCCGGTCCCAGGCGGATCTGCCGGCGGTCCGGATCGGGCGGATCGTCGTCGCCCCGCCGTGGTGCGCGCCATCGAACCCCGACGCCGCCGACGTGGTCGTGACCCTCCGGCCCGCCCTCGGCTTCGGCAGCGGTCACCATCCCAGCACCCGGCTCGCCCTGCGCGGCCTGCAGCAACTGGACCTGTCGAAGCGCCACGTCCTCGATCTGGGGACCGGCTCGGGAATCCTGGCCATCGCCGCCGTCAAGCTGGGAGCGCGCCGCGCCACGGGCATCGATCGCGACCCCGACGCCCTCGACTCGGCCCGGGAGGGCGTCGACGCCAACCGCGTCAGCGCCGAGGTCGAACTGCGCCGCCAGGACGTCGCGGACGTGGCCCCCGCGAGCGCGCCGATCGTGGTGGCCAACCTGACCGGCGCCGTCCTGATCCGACTCGCCCCGATCGTCGCCGCCATCCTCGAGCCGGGCGGCACCGCCATCCTGTCCGGCATCCTCGCAGAGGAGGAGACGGCGGTCGCCGCCGCCTATCGGGACCACGGGCGGATGACGTGGCGGCAGCAGGAGGACGAGTGGGTCGGAATGGCGTTTCGCACCCCGGCCCACGGATGAATGGACAGGATCGCGATGAGAAAGCGCGGGGCCGCGCTAATCCCCGTGTTCGACGACGTGCACTTCGAGTGTCGACTTGATGGTGGCCACATCGGCCTTGATGGTGGCCACATCGGCCTTGATGATGGCCACATCGGCCCTGATGGTAGCCATATCGGCCCTGATGGCGTCGATCCGGTTGTCCAGTAACAGGAACGAGCCGACGATCATCGTACCCAGCAGGACGAACCCGGCCGCGAACCCCCCGAGAATCCACTTGGCATCGGAGCTGATGGCGACCGTCATGATTGAAAGCAATCCTACCACGCGCATTCTCGCAGCGTGCTCGCAGAGGGTCGTGCGACGGTCCGTGGTGGGCCCCTACAGGTCGCCCCAGATGTAGAGGAGTATCGCGGCCGCGCACGCGACCACCGCGTCGGCGCGGAAGGTCAGGCGGCCGAAGGTGACGACGCGGAAACCGGCGGCCACCGCCGCCTCGACCTCGTCGGGGCCCCAGCCCCCCTCGGGTCCGACGGCGAGGGTCACGGAGGCCGGCCGGGGCTCCCGGGCCAAGGCTCGCAGTCCGGCCGCGCCGGTGTCGGCGGCGCCGGGCTCGGCCAGCAGCAGCCGCACCGCCGACCGGTCGTGGTCGATGAGCCAATCGAGGGAGCGCGGGGACCTGATCGCGGGGACGAACGCCCGCCGGCACTGCTTGGCCGAGGCCACCGCGATGCGCGACCAGCGCCCGGCGTCACTCGGCGGCGGCAGCGTCCGGGCGGTGGTGAGCGGCTGCACCGCGACCGCCCCGACCATCGTGGCGTCCCGCACGACGTCGTCGAACTTGCGCCCCTTCAGGAGCGCAGAGGCCACCGTGAGCGCCACCGCCGGCTCCCGGGCCGAGGCCGCCCGCTCGTAGGGGCGCACCACGGCGCCCCCCCGCCCCGCCCGCTCCACCCGCGCGAGATACTCCGCCCCCCGCCCGTCGAACACCGCGACGGTGTCGCCGGCGCCCAGCCGCAGCACCCGCGTCAGATGCGCGGCCTCGCCGTCGGGCAGCGCGACCGGAGCGTCGAGTCCGGCCAGGGTCGGCGCGAAGAACCGGGGCGGCATCGGGGCGATTATAAGAGTGCGGGACCGCCGCTCACCGAATCGTCCCCGACGACCGCCCCGGCGAAGGCGACTGCTATACTTCCGCCCTTCATGTTGTTCTCCGACCGTCTGCTCGGGAAATACAAGATCGTCTCCACCATCGGCAGCGGTGGATTCGGCACCGTGTATCTCGCCGAAGACACCTGGCTCGACAAGAGGGTCGCCCTCAAGGTCCCCCACCGCCAGAACCTCAACTTCAGCGAACTGCTCCGGGAGCCGCGCCTCCTCGCCACTCTGGACCACCCGAACATCGTCGCCATCACCACCGCCGAGAAGCAGGACGACCTCTTCTTCATCGTGATGGAATACGTTGACGGCGACACGCTGGAAGCGCTCATCGGGGTCGACGGCGCCCTCGACGTGGACCGTGCCGTCGACTACTCCATGCAGATCGGCAAGGCGATGGAGTACGCCCACGGCCAGGGCGTCATCCACCGCGATCTGCGGCCGTCCAACGTCCTCGTCTCGGCGTCGGGCACGCTGAAGGTGGCCGACTTCGGCACATCGCGCTTCCTCGAGATCGCGGCCCGGGGCACCACCGTCATCGGGAGCCCGCCGTACATGGCGCCGGAGCAGTTCCAGGGCGCAGCGGTGTTCGCGTCGGACCTGTACTCGTTCGGCATCACCATGTACCAGATGCTGACGGGCGAGCTCCCCTACGACCCCCCCGCCCCGCAGGACCTCCATCGGCTGCGCAGCGGCGAGCTCGTGCAGCCGCCGCGGGTCGTCAACGGCGCCATCCCGCCGGAACTCGACGACGTGGTGATGAAGGCGCTCGCCCCGCTGGTTGCCGACCGGTACGGGAACGCCGGCGAGCTGCTGTCCGATCTCGACGACATCCGGGCCACGCGGCACGCCCGGCCCGCCCGGAGCCAGGGCGCCGTGGCCCGCGCGCGCGGCCGCCGCACGCCGGGACGAACGCCGAGCCGGCCGCGCGCGACGTCGTCGGCCAACTTCTGCGGATACTGCAACAAGCCGCTGCCCCCCCGCGCCACACGCTGTCCGTTCTGCCGCGAACCCCTGTAGCATCCGCACGCCGGGACGAACGCCGAGCCGGCCGCGCGCGACGTCGTCGGCCAACTTCTGCGGATACTGCAACGAGCCCCCCCGCGCCACACGCTGTCCGTTCTGCCGCGAACCCCGGCAGCGCCGGAATCCGACCACGCCAGGGCCGCCGCGCGCCTCTCCACCCCGTGGACGGTGGGATTGGGGTTGCGCCGGGACGGACCGCAACACTACACTGGATGGGTACAAGTCTATGATTCGGCGGTAGATGGACGGGCCTTCGCGATGAGCTTCGGCAGCGGCAAGATCTGGATGAACGGCAGGTTCGTGGACTGGGCGGACGCCCGGATCCACATCGGCGCTCACGTCGTCCATTACGGCAGCGGCGTGTTCGAGGGCATCCGGTGCTACGACACGCCGGCCGGCTCGGTCGTCTTCCGGCTCGACGCCCACCTGCGCCGCTTCTACGACTCGGCCAGGGTGTACAGGATGCCCCCCGAGATCGATCGGCCCGCCTTCCGCGAGGCGGTGCTCGAGACCGTCCGGGTCAACGGCTACTCCGCCTGCTACATCCGTCCGCTGCTCTACCGGGGCTACAACAGCCTCGGCGTCAACCCCTTCAACTGCCCGGTCGAAGCGGCCATCCTCACCTGGGAGTGGGGAGCCTACCTGGGCGACGACGCCCTGGAGAAGGGCGTCGACGTGCAGGTCAGCTCGTGGGCCCGACCCGCGCCGAACACGTTTCCCGCGATGGCCAAGTCCACCGCCAACTACGCCAACTCGCAACTGATCAAGATGGAAGCGACGCTGAACGGCTACGACGAGGCGATCGCCCTCGACCCGTCGGGGCTCGTCAGCGAGGGCAGCGGCCAGAACATCTTCGTGATTCGCGACGGCGTCATCTTCACGCCGCCGATGGGCGGGTCGGTGCTCCCCGGCATCACGCGGGACGTCATCGTCACACTCGCCCGCGACCTCGGGAGGCCGGTGGTGGAGCAGCCGGTGCCCCGCGAGATGCTCTACGTCGCCGACGAGGTCTTCTTCACCGGCACCGCCGCGGAGATCTCGCCCATCCGCAGCATCGACAAGATCACCATCGGCGACGGCGCCCGCGGGCCGGTCACCGCGGCCATACAGCGCCGGTTCTTCGACGTCGTCAACGGCCGTGTCAGCGATGCCCACGACTGGCTCACGCCCGTGCGCCACGTGGCCGCGCCGCTCGCGGCCGCCGAGACCTCCTGACCGCGCGCATGGACCGGGAGAGCGGCTGCCACGGCATCGCGCTGCGGCTCCTCGCCCGCCGCGAGCTCACCACGTCGCAGCTCCGCGAGCGTCTGCTCCGGCGCGGGCTTCCCCTCGACGAGATCGACCGCACCATCGACCGCCTGACCCGTGCCGGCCTGCTCGACGACGCGCGGACCGCACTGGCCCACGCGCGCCGGACCGTCCAGGTCAAGCTCCGGGGCCGGCACCGCGCGCGCCGCGAGCTGGAGGCGCTCGGCGTCGACACGCCGGTCGCCGAGCGGGCCCTCGCGCTGGTCTTCGACGAGGTCGACGAGGCCGCGGTGCTGGAACGCGCGATCGCGAAGCGGGTCCGGGGCCCGGCCCTCACGCGGACCGAGGCGCGCCGGCTGCACCAGGCCCTGGTCCGACAGGGGTTCGCGCGCGACCAGGTGACCGCGGCCCTCCTCGCGCGGTCCGGGAACGACGCCGCACTTGTGGAAGAATAGCCGCATGACGTCCAGCAGGATTCGCCAGAGCTTTCTCGACTATTTCGCCGGTCAGGGCCACGAGATCGTCCGCAGCTCGCCGCTCGTGCCGGCCGACGACCCGACGCTGCTGTTCACCAACGCGGGCATGAACCAGTTCAAGGACCTCTTCCTCGGCCGCGAGCAGCGAGCCTACAAGCGGGCGACGACGTCGCAGAAGTGCATGCGGGTCAGCGGGAAGCACAACGACCTCGACAACGTGGGGCCGTCGCGGCGGCACCACACCTTCTTCGAGATGCTCGGGAACTTCTCGTTCGGCGACTACTTCAAGGACGACGCGATTCCGTTCGCGTGGACGCTGCTGACCGAGGTGTGGCGGCTGCCGCCCGATCGGCTGCACCCGACCGTCTTCAAGGGCGAGGGAGGCATTCCGCGCGACGACGAGGCGCACGCCATCTGGAGCCGTCTCGTCTCGTCCGACCGCATCGTCGAGATGGGCGTCGAGGACAACTTCTGGGCGATGGGCGACACAGGGCCCTGCGGCCGCTGCTCCGAGGTCCACTACCACCGTGGCGACCATGTCTCCTGCGAGGAGCCCTCGTGCCGCGGCATCGACTGCAGTTGCGAGCGCTACGTCGAGATCTGGAACAACGTCTTCATGGAGTTCGACCGCGACGCCGGCGGGAAGCTCACGCCCCTGCCGGCCGCGTCCATCGACACCGGCATGGGGCTGGAGCGGATCGTCGCGATCATCCAGGACAAGACCTCGAACTACGACACCGACCTGTTCACGCCGCTGCTGCATGCCATCGGCGAGGAGACCGGCCGCGCCTACGGCCCCCTCGCGCCGGGCGGCGCGCCGGGCCCCGACGACGTCTCGATGCGCGTCGTCGCCGATCACCTGCGGGCGATGACCTTCCTCATCGGCGACGGCGTCATGCCCTCCAACGAGTGGCGCGGGTACGTGCTGCGCAAGATCATGCGGCGCGCGATGCGCCACGGGAAGAAGCTGGGCATGACCCGGCCGTTCCTGCATCGCCTCGTGAAGGTCGTCACCCACGAGATGGGCGACGCGTACCCCGAGCTCCACACCGGCCGGGAGACGATCACGGGCGTGGTGAGGGCCGAGGAGGACCGGTTCGACGCGGTCCTCACCGACGGGCTGCCCCGCCTCGAGGCGGGCCTGACCGCGGCCGCCGGCGGCGTGCTGCCCGGCGACGAGGTCTTCCGTCTGTACGACACCTACGGGCTGCCCCTCGATTTCATCGAGGAGCTGGCCGTGGAGCGGGACGTAACGGTGGACCGCGCCGGCTTCGAGCGGCTCCTGGAGGCTCAGCGCACGCAGTCGCGGGCGAGCACCCGGTTCGGGACGGCGGAGGCGGCCGGGTTCTCGTTCGAGTCCGACGCCGACCGCGCGGCGGTGTCGGGCGCGCCCGACCGGTTCGAAGGGTACGCGGCCACCCGGGTCGACGACGCGGCGATCCTGGCGCTGTTCGACCGCGAGCGCAACCGGGTCTCCGCCATCGACGCCGGCGAGTCGGGTTACGTGGTCCTCGACCGGACGCCCTTCTACCTCGAGGCCGGCGGACAAGTCTCGGACAGTGGACACCTGACCGCGGCCGGGGACGCCGTCGCGGCCGAGGTCGACGGCCTGGAGCGCGTCGCCCCCGGCGGCCCGCGCGCGCACCACGTGAAGGTCGCGCGGGGAAGCCTGCGGATCGGCGAACGGGTGACCGCGACCGTCGATGGGGAACGCCGAGCCGCCATCCGGCGGAACCACACCGCCACCCACCTGCTCCACGCCGCGCTCCGCGAGCACCTCGGCGCGCACGTGAAGCAGGCCGGTTCGCTCGTCGCGCCCGACCGGCTCCGGTTCGACTTCGCCCACGGCGGACCGGTCGCTTCCGAGACGCTGGACGCGATCGAACGGACGGTCAACGCCGGGGTCTGCGCCAACCACGCGGTGGAAACCGAGATCAAGGCGACGAGGGAGGCCATCGAGGCCGGAGCCATGGCCCTCTTCGGGGAGAAGTACGGCGACTCGGTTCGCGTCGTGTCCGTGCCCGGCGTCAGCATGGAGCTGTGCGGGGGCACCCACTGCCGCGCCACCGGCGATATCGGCCTGTTCGCCGTGACCCAGGAGACCGGCGTCGCGGCCGGGGTCCGCCGCATCGAGGCCGTGACCGGCGCGGGCGCCATCGCTCACCTGCAGGGCGAACGCCGGTCGGCGGCCGCCGTTCTCGACGCCCTGGGAGTCTCCGGCGACCGTGCCGTGGACACCGTCAGGCGGCTTCAGGCCGAGGCCCGGCGGCTCGCCCGCGAGCTCGACCGGTTGAAGATGAAGGCGGCCCTCGGCGGACCCGAGGCGTCGCAGAACGACGACTCGGTGTCCATCGGCGACGCCCGGTTCATCGCGAAGCGGGTCGGCGGGCTGGAGAAGGGTGCGCTGCGCGGCCTCGCCGACACGCTCCGCGACCGCGTGGGCCGCGGCGTGGTGCTGCTCGTCTCCGACAACGACGGCAAGGTCGGCCTGATCGTCTCCGTGAGCAAGGACCTGACGGACCGGGTGCACGCCGGGAAGGTCGTCAAGGCGGTCGCCCCCATCGTCGGCGGCGGCGGCGGCGGCCGCCCCGATTTCGCGGAGGCGGGCGGCCGCGAGCCCGCCCGCATCGACGCGCTCCTGACGGAGAGCCGGCGAATCGTGGGCCGGATGCTCGGCGAGGAGTCCGCCGCGTAGGCGCTGCACCGCCGACATGACCTCAGCCCGCGCGCGCTCCGGGGGCGATCCGGAAGGCGGGGAAGCCACCCCGAAACGGATCCGGCTCGATGTCTGGCTGGACGTCGCGTGCCTGTTCAAGACCCGCTCCGAGGCCCAGCGCGCCTGCCGCGGGGGCAAGGTCGACCTCAACGACCAGCGGGCGAAACCGCACCGGACCGTCCAGACCGGCGACCGGCTCGCGATCACCCGGACGCAGGGCCGGAAGCAGCTCGTCGTGGTGCGGTCGCTGGCCGAGCACCATCTCCCCAAGGCGGAGGCGAGGACCCTGTACGAGGACGTCACCCCGCCGCTCACCGACGCCGAGCGGGAGATGCGCCGCCTGGGCCGCGACCCCGGTCCCCCGTCCCGCCGGCCGGGCGCGAAGGCTCCCGACGCGCGCGATCGCCGCGCCCTGCGACGTCTGAAACGCAGTTGACCGCGCCATGAAGGAGGCAGACGGTGCTATACTGTCAGTTTCCGGAATCGCGGAACGGAAAGGAATGCGCACGACTTGGCCAATCACAAGCACACGCTGAAGGCGCACCGGCAGAACCTCGTGCGCCGGACCCGCAACCGCGCGTTGCGAACCCGGCTCCGGGGGGCCCTCAAGTCCCTGCGATCGTCCATCGATCGGGGCGATGTCGCAGAGGCCCGCTCGGCATTCGGCGGCACGGTGTCGCTCATCGACCGGATGTCCGCCAAGGGAATCATCCACGACAACACCGCCGCCCGCTACAAGTCACGGCTCGCCCGGCGCCTCGCCACGGCCGCGGGATAGCAGACGGACTCCCGCCACCGCCCCCTCGCACCAGGATCCCGGCGGCGGGACTCGCGGCCCCCGGAAGCGCCGGGCCGACGCTTCCGGACCGATGACCGCGAGCTCCGCGGTCACGCGTCGCAGAGTTCCGCGACGAGCCGTTCCAGCAGCACCCGGTGATCGCCGGCCGAACTCTTGAGGTCGAGGTCGGTGCGGTGGAGCGACTCCACTGCGGCGGCAATCCGGCGGTTCGGCATCCTCGTCCGCACGACCCACGCCAGTTGTCCCACGACCATGTAGGGGGCCGCGCCCGACTCGACGATCAGGGCGAGCTCCTTGAGCGCAGCCGCCGTCTGCCCGCGCTCGATGGCCCGCGCCACCGCCCAGTCGTCGTGGGCCACCGCCGGCCCCGCCACCATCCTCGCGTCGTCGAGGCCGACCGTGGGCGCGTCGCCGATGAAGAGCAGCAGCCGGTCGACCTCGCCGCGCAGGCGGGGCAGGTCGGGTCCGGCCCGCGCGGCCACCAGACGCGCCGCGGCCGCGTCGATGGAACGGCCCGCCGCCGACACGCGCCGCTTCACCCAGCGCTCGGCGTCGGCCACCGAAGCCAACTCGTCGCCCATCACCTGCGTGGCCGCGTCGAGCAGGCGCGCGGTCGTGCGGCGGCGCCGGTCGAGGCCGGACGCCACCAGCACGAGACACGCGTGCGGGTAGGGGTTCGCGAGGTACGCCTCGAACGCCGCGAGGTCCGCGGCGGCGGCCCGGCTCTCGCGCTTCGGGGTGAGGCACCGCTCGGCGCGCCGAACGATGACGATGCGCCGGGGCGCCATCATCGGCAGGATCGCGGCCGCCTCGACCACCTGCCGCAGCGTGGCCTCGGCGCCATCGAGCCGCTCCACGTTGAAGGCCCGCAGGCCCTCGTCGACGACCTGCTCGAACGCGTCGGCCAGCTCGGTCTTCTCGAGATCGTCGTCGCCCAGCAACAGGTACACGGGCGCGAGGTCACCGGCGGCAATCTGCTTCAGCGCCTCGCCGGGCGTGATGGCGGACATGGCGACAGGGCGTGCCTGTTCATCGAGCCCGAAGTCGGGGGCGGCCGATCGCCGGCCCGGTCAGAATGCCTCGAGGATCGAGCTCACCACGGTGCTGGCGAAGTCGCGGGCCACCCGCTGCACCGCGTTCGACTGCTGGCCGAAGAAGAGGTTCGCGTCGACGGGACCGCCGCCCGCCGAGGCCACGTCGTACTCGTCGCTGAAGGAGAGCGACGGGTTCTCCCACAGCACCTCATCGGTCGTCAGGTCACGGAACTCGATGTCCGCCTGCACGGTGAGGATGTAGCGTGACGCCTGCTGCTGGGCGCTGAACGATGCGGGGGCGATGGTCACGCGGCTGATGGCGCCGGTGAGCACGGCGTCCACGCCGGTCTCCTCCGCGACCACCCGGTATCGGCCCCGCCCGATGAACTCGGAACGCACCTGCTGGGTCAGGGACTGCTCGATTTCGAACACGGTGGTGTTGTTCTGGAACAGCGGCACGCCGATCGTCTCGATGTAGTCGGGCAGGAACGTCCCCTGCCCCGCCAGGGCATAGCCGCAGCCGCTCGAGAGCGCCGCCGCGCCCAGCAGCCCGACACACTTCGCGAGCACCCCTCGCATCATCGTGCTCCCCCTTCCACGAACGACGCGTCGCCCCCGTCACCGGGCGACGACATTCACGAGCTTGCCGCGCACCACCACCACCCGGGCGACCGTCCGCCCTGCGGTGTGCGCCTGCACCGCGGACTCGGCCAGCGCCGCCGCCCGCAGGTCCTCTTCGCCGATGTCGGCCGCGACGGTCAGGCGGGCGCGCAGCTTCCCGTTCACCTGCACCGGCACCACGATCTCGTCCGCCTTCGCCACCGCCGCATCGAACTCGGGCCACCCGGCGGCGCACAGGCCCCCGGCGTGCCCGAGCCGCTCCCACAGCTCTTCGCAGAGGTGCGGGGTGAACGGCGACAGCATGAGGACCAGGGCCTCCAGGGCCTCGCGCAGCACGGCGCCGGTCCCGGTCGGCAGCGCCTCGGCCCGGGCCCCCGCCTCGGGGTCCTGCCCCGGTCTGATCCCCTGCCGATCGCAGAAGGCGTAGAGTTCGTTCACCAGCTCCATCAGGGCGGACACCGCGGTGTTCAGGTGCGCCCGCGGATCGAGGTCCCCCGAGACCCGCCGGATGGTGTCGTGGGTCTTGCGGCGCAGGGCGCGGTGCGCCGAGTCGACGTCGCGGCCCGCGGCCCCGGCGGAAGGCGCGTCGGCGAGCACCGGGACGGCCCGCGTCACGAGGCGCCACACCCGGGTCAGGAAGCGGAAGCTCCCCTCGAGACCAGAGTCGGTCCACTCGATCTCCTTCTCGGGCGGCGCGACGAACATCTCGTAGAGGCGCAGGGCGTCGGCCCCGTAGCGGGCGATCATCTGATCGGGGTCCACCACGTTGCCCTTCGACTTCGACATCACCGCGCCGTCGCGCAGCACCATGCCCTGGGTCAGGAGCCGCGTGAACGGCTCGTCGTGGTCGACCATCCCCAGGTCGTTGAACACCCGACAGAAGAACCGGGAGTAGATCAGGTGGAGGATGGCGTGCTCGACGCCGCCGATGTAGAAGTCGACCGGCCCCCAGTAGCGGACCGTCGCGGGGTCGAAGGCCCGCTCGCCGTTCGTCGGGTCGCAGTAGCGGTAGAAGTACCACGACGAGTCCACGAACGTGTCCATGGTGTCGGTCTCGCGGCGCGCCGGCCGGCCGCACGACGGACAGGTGGTGTCGACGAACTCGGGAATCTGCGCGAGGGGCGAGTCGCCCCGCCCGCTGAACTCGGCCACCTTCGGCAGTTCGACCGGGAGGTCCGCATCCGGCACCGGCTGCAGACCGCAGACCTCGCAGTGGATGATGGGAATCGGCGTGCCCCAGTAGCGCTGCCGCGAGATGCCCCAGTCCTTGAGCCGGAACTGCACCGCGGCCCGCCCGAACCCGCGTTGCTCGGCCGCGCGCGCCATCTCCGCCGGCGCCTCCGCGGTGGACCGCCCCGTGAACTCGCCGGATTCGACCAGCACCCCCGGCCCCGCATAGGCGGCGTCCATCGCCGCCTCGTCGAGGGGTGCCCCGCTGTCTCCGTGCTCGGGCCGGATGACGACCTCGACCGGAAGCCCGTACTTGCGGGCGAACTCGAAGTCGCGCTGATCGTGGGCGGGAACCGCCATCACCGCGCCCGTGCCGTACTCGGCGAGCACGAAGTTGGCGACCCAGATGGGGACGGGCCGGCCCGTGAACGGGTTGATGCAGCGGCGGCCGGTGTCGAAGCCCTCCTTGTCGACCGCCCCGGTGAGGCGGTCGGTCCGATCGAGCGCCCGGAACTCCTGCACCTGCTTCTGCAACCCGGCCGGGTCGGGCGCCTCGTCGACGAAGCGGGACACCAGCGGATGCTCGGGCGCCAGCAGCACGAAGGTCGCCCCGAAGATGGTGTCGATGCGGGTCGTGAAGACCTCGATCTCCGGCGCCGCGTCCTCTCCGGGCGGCGCCTCCCCCCCCGCCGGCTCGACCGCGAACCGGACCCGCGCCCCCTCGGAGCGGCCGATCCAGTTCCGCTGCATCGTCAGCACCTTCGCCGGCCACTCGTCGAGCCGCTCGATGCCGTCGAGCAGGCCGTCGGCATACTCGGTGATGCGCAGGAACCACTGGTCGAGGTCGCGCGGCTCGACCGCCGACCCGCAGCGCCAGCACCCCCCGTCGACCACCTGCTCGTTGGCGAGCACGGTGGCGCAGTCGGGACACCAGTTCACCGTCGACCGGCGCCGATAGGCGAGGCCGCGCTCGAACATCCGCAGGAACAGCCACTGGTTCCACCGGTAGTAGGCGGCCTCGCACGTCGCGAGCTCGCGCTCCCAGGCATAGCTGATGCCCAGGCGCTGCAGTTGCCCCTTCATGTGGGCGATGTTGTCGAGCGTCCAGGTCTCGGGGTGCGACCGGTTCTTGATGGCGGCGTTCTCGGCCGGCAGGCCGAAGGCGTCCCAGCCGAACGGATGCAGGACGTTGAACCCCCGCATCCGCTTCATGCGGGCGATGACGTCCCCGATCATGTAGTTGCGGACGTGTCCGACGTGGGCGTGCCCCGACGGATAGGCGAACATGACGAGGCAGTAGTACTTGGGGCGCCCCGCGTCCTCGGTCACCTCGAAGGCGCGCTCGTCGGCCCAGCGCCGCTGCCACTTCTTCTCGATGGCCTGCGGATCGTAGTCGGACACGGTGTGAAGCCGGCTGGATGTGGGGCTGGCCCGAGCGGAACGGGCCGAATCGTCACGATTATAGCAAGGCGGCCGTCCAGACGCGGATCCCGGGCCCAGGCGTGGCGCGGCGCGACGACACACGGCGCCAGGTCGCCTCCCATTCGAGGCCGGATGGCGGCCCGCTGACGTGGCGAGGCGGCCGCCGGGCGACAGCCGCGTCGAAGTTACCCGTCCCCGAGTCCGGGCCGTGGCCCGGGATCATGACCCTACTGGCGCAACTCGGCCCAGTACGGCGCGAGAGCCTGCCGTACCGCCGGCATCACCCGGTCGGCCCGGCTCGTGTCGCCGGCGACGGCAGCCGCCGGCGACGGCCCGTCGTCCGCCAGCCGCGCCACCGTCGAGTCGAGGCAGGCGTCCAGCGCGGTCAGGTCGTACCCTCCCTCCGTCACCACCGCCAGCCGCCCCCCGCAACAACCTGTCGCGAGACGACGGACGTGGTCGGTCATGGCGTCGAAGCCGGCGGTCGACACCTGCATGCCGCCCAGCGGGTCCCGGACATGGGCGTCGAAGCCGGCGGACAGCAGGATCAGGTCGGGATCGAACCCGGTCACCACCGGCGCCACCAGTTCGCGCATCGCGCGGTCGTAGTCGGCATCTCCCGCGCCCGCCTCGAGCGGCACGTTCAGCGTGAAGCCGAGCCCGTCGCCGCGGCCGACGTCGCCAGCCGCGCCCGTCCCCGGATAGAACGGGTACTGGTGCAGCGAGACGAACAGCACCGACGGGTCCTCGTAGAACATCCACTGGGTGCCGTTCCCGTGGTGCACGTCGTAGTCGATGACCGCCACCCGGTCCAGGCCCGCCGCCCGCGCGGCCGCCGCGGCCACCGCCACGCTGTTGAACAGGCAGAACCCCATGGCCCGGTCCGCCTCGGCGTGATGGCCCGGCGGCCGGACGAGGGCCATGGCCGGGGCGCCGTCGGCGAGAGTGGCCTCGACGGCGGCGACGATGGCCCCGGCCGCCAGCAGCGCCACCTCGTACGAGGTGTCCGACGTGTACGTGTCGGGATCGAGTCGCAGCCGCCGACCGGCCGTGTCCGCGATCCGGTCGACGTAGGCGGAACGGTGGACCCGGGTCAGCTCGCCGCGGGTCGCGGGCCGCGGCGGCGTCAACACGCCGCCCGCCTCGACCCACCGCCGGGCCACCGCGGCCATCACCTCGCCCCGGGCCGGCCGCTCGGGATGGCCGCTCGGCGGCTGATGCTCGATGAACCGATCGCTGCCGATGAGAACCATGGGTACCCCTCTCCCGTGCGCCCGGGCGGCTCCTCCCGCCGGAAACGAGTGCGCGGTCGCAGCGGCCACTCCCCCCCCGGCTCCACCACCCGAGCGGCGAAGGGCCGCAGCGGCTCCCGGAATCCCGGCCCGCCCGACGGCGCTGGCGCCGCCCGAGACGCGTTTGCCGGCCGCAGACCGCGTCGCCGCCGCCTCCGCGCCCCCGCGCCGATGAGCGCGTCCATGGTACGACAGCCGTCGAACGCCGCGCAAAGACCAGGCCCGCCAATCGTCGCCTCGGCCTGAAGCCACCGCTGAGGTCATTGCTCGTGAACGCCGCGCAAAGACCAGGCCCGCCAATCGTCGCCTCGGCTCCGCATGGCGCCCCACCCCCTGCAGAAGTCCGCTCCTTTCGACGGCGCAGACTCCTGGTGAACTTTTTCGATTGAGTGCTCGTCTCATCCAATATATGCCTGTTAACAACTAAGGTTACTTGACTTAGCCAAGACAACCCCGCTAGTCTGTTGAATCAGGCGAGGACGAACCGGATGAACATCGACAGGATTCGCAACCGAAACTCAATCACCACCCAAGGAGAGAACACCATGTTGAGCATGACGCGCTGGAACCCGTTCGAGGAGCTCGGCAGCCTGCACCGCGAGATGGACCGGGTGTTCGGCCGCTACATCGGCGACGAGCCGGCGGCGGGACCGGTGTGGACCCCGGCCACCGAGGTCCGCACCGGCGACGACGGCTGGACGTTGCGGATCGCTCTGCCCGGCATCGACCCCGGCCAGGTCAACGTCGACCTGCACGGGGGCAGGCTGACCATCTCCGGAGAGCGGCCGCGCACCGAGGAGAACGGCAACGGCTACGCCTCGGAGATCCGCTACGGCCGCTTCGAGCGCGTGTTCACCCTGCCGGCCAAGGTCGACGCCGAGAGGGTCGGCGCCCACTACGAGAACGGCATGCTCGAGTTGACGCTGCCGCTGGCCGAGACCGCCAGGCCCCGCCGCATCGCGATCGGCACGACCCCGCCGGTCGACGCGGTGACGGCCGCGAGCGTCGCCTCGTAAACGCGCACGTCACGCCGCCCGGGGGACACCACGCAGTCCCCCGGGCGGTCGTTTGCGTACACGCGGGCATCGCGACCGGCGGTAGAATGCGGGCCATGCTTCGACACCTGCTCTTCGCGTACCAGTTCAACCTCGACCGCAGCCGGGTGATGGTGAAGGACCTCTCTGATGAACAGATGGTCTGGCAGCCGCACGGCGTCGTGAACCACCCCGCGTGGATCCTCGGTCACCTCGCGCTGTCGTCCGACGGCCTCGCGCGGCGCTTCGGGCTCGCGTCCACCCTGCCCTCGGGGTGGGCCGACACGTTCGGGCCCGGCGGCCTCCCGAGCGGCAGCGCCGCCGACTTCCCCGGCCGGGACCGGCTCCTCGACGAGTTGGCGTCCCAGCACGCGCGTGTAGCCGAGGCGGTCACCGGGGCGGACGCTGCCATCTTCGACACCCCGCCCTCGTTCCCCGACGAACGTCGCCGGCGCACCTTTCCCACACTGGGCGACTACGCCGCCTTCGTCATGGTGGTCCACGAGGCCAGCCACATCGGGCAGATCGCGGCGTGGCGCCGTGCGATGGGCCTCGGGTCGGCCACCGGCGTCTGACCCGGGGGAGCGGGAATTGGTTGGACCCCGCGGAGAAGCGCACCCCGGCGGACCGCCGCACGACCGGCGTCGCCCCGCGGAAGGGCGAACCCCGGCGAACTCGCGCGCGTCTCGGATCGCGTCCGCGGAAAGGCGCACCCCCGGCAGACCGTGGGGCACGGCCTCGAACCGCGACGACATCGGGGCCCGCATCGACGTGACGGCGGGCGGCCGCTACCGCCGCGCGCCCTTCCCGGCGATGGGCGGGCGGGCCGTTCGGAGCAGCGAGAGACAGGCTGTGCGCGTGCCGGCAGCCTGGTGGCGAGACCGCCCTACGGATCCAGGCTGGCCGTATAGGCCACGATGTCCACGATGTCCTCCAGGGTGAGGTTGGCCACCGCAGCGTCCATCAGGTCGGACCACGCGCCGTCGCGCACGCCGGTCTTCAGGTCGTAGAGCTGCCGCGCCATGTACGTCGGCGAGCGGCCGGCGAGGGCCGGCACCGGGCCGAGACCGCGCAGGTCGGGGCCGTGGCAGACGGTGCACGCCACCGAGTTGTCGCCGCCGGTGAGCACGAGGCGGCGGCCCCGCCCCACCGCGCCCGACGGCACGTAGGCGATGAAGCCCGACGAGTCGTCGCGCAGCTTGGTCAGCTTCAGGTCGACCGGGGTCTCGACGATGCGCGTGCCGATCGGCTCGACGGCGCCGCCCTCGACCACCTCGTGAATCCACCCCGCGAAGCGCGTCTCGGGCACCGCGTCGGTCTCGACCACCCGCACCCACGGCCTGAAGTCCATGGACGAGAAGTACTCGGCCGCGATGCGCGCCTCCTCGTCGGTGGCGGCCAGCCCGATGCGCTCCATGAACGCGGGCGGTCCCATGCGCGGCTCGCCGGGCCGGCGCCGACCGTTCCGCCAGTCGGTCATCTGCTGCACGAGGTACTCGTAGGGCTGTCCCGCGAGGCCCGCGTTCTCCGGCTTGCCCTGTCCGTTCGGCAGGTGGCAGTAGCCGCAGGCCACGACGCCCTCGCCGCCGCCGCGCGCCACTACCTCGGGCATCGGCGGATGACCGTCCGGGTGCCAGTCGGGCGGCCCGTTGTCGATGGCGATGGCCGAGCGCGGCATCGACACGCTGGAGCCGGGCACCGTGACCACCTCGTCGGGATCCAGCATCTCGGCGGTCACGTCCGGGTCGTTGAGCACATAGGCCCACGGCAGCACCGCGTTGGCCCCTTCTGTCTCCCCTTGCGCGTGCACGTCCACCCCGGCGGCGAATCCAGCCGCCGCCAGCACCATCGCCCGTACGCCGATCGACTGTCGCATGGGGTCCTCCTCATGGCCGCGCGGTCGGGCACGCGGCGATGCGTCCTCCGGCAATCGGCCCATCATACCCGCTGCGCTCGACACGCTGCGCGGCGGTGATCAGGCGTGAGCACTGGGAACGCTGGACGCGAAATTGTCGAAGACGCACGGGACGTGCTCGGAAAGTCGATCCCGAACGCGCCGAGGCGCCGGCGCTGGGCGACTCAGCGCCGGGCGTCCAGCATCTTCCGCACTCGCGCGTACACGTCGCGGCGGTGGCCGATGGCCACGACCAGGATCTCGACGCGGGATTCGATGACGCGATACACGATCCGGTAGTCTGCGGTGCGCAGGGACCGCAATCCCTTCAGGGTCAGCACCAGCGGCTTGCCGCGTTCGGGATCCTCGCGTAGCTTCTCGAGGGCGGCCTGCAGGCGCCGCCGGACGCCGGGATCGAGCTTCCTGAGGGCGAGCGCGGCGCTACTCGCGTAGACGAGCGTCCACGTCATCCCACACGTCCTCGTGGCTCACGACCTTGCCCGCATCCGCTTCCGCCAGGCCCTGCTCGATCGATCTCGCCAGGTCCTGGTCGGCCAGGACTTCCAGCGTCTCGATCAACCCCTCGTAGTCGGTCAGCGAAAGCAGCACACCCACGGGACGTCCAGAACGGGTGATGACGACCTCCCCCCCCAGCGCCTCCACATCCGCCAACAACTTCGCAAGATGGGTCTTGGCCTCTGACAGCGGCACCGTGGTCATTGGCGTGCCTCCCTTGCGTTGGATTATATTTCAGGCCTGATTTCTGGTCCACGAGTCTACGCCGGAGCGGGACTCCTGCAGGTTGGTTGGGCGCGAGGCGGAACCGCACGCGACGACTGGCGGGCTGGCGCAGGCCGCCCCGGGGGCTCCCCGACCAACGCCCCAACGAACGGCCCGAACCCGGGAGTTCCCGGAACGGAAAGGGGCACGGCCGCGGCCCTGGGCGGGCTGCCACCGTGCCCCTGGTGTTACCCGACGGACCGGGATTACGCCACGATCTGCGGGATCAGCGTGCCGTGCACGTCGGTCAGCCGCATGTCGCGCCCGTTGTAGCGGTAGGTCAGCTTCGTGTGGTCCATCCCCAGCAGGTGCAGCATCGTCGCGTGCAGGTCGTGCGGCGACACCCGCTGCTGCTCGGCCTTGTAGCCGAACACGTCGCTGGCCCCGATGGCCTGCCCGCCCTGAATGCCCGCCCCCGCCATCCAGCCCGTCATCGTGCCGGGGTTGTGGTCGCGGCCGACGCCGCGCTGCGAGATCGGCATCCGGCCAAATTCGGCGTGCCACACGATGAGGGTCGAGTCGAGCATGCCGCGGGCCTTCAGGTCGGTCAACAGCGCCGCAATCGGCTTGTCGGTCTCGGCCGCATGCTGGCTGTGGTTCTCCTTCAGGTTGCTGTGGGCGTCCCAGGTGTCGGTGTTCTGCACGCCGAGGCCGCCGTGGAAGAGCTGCACGAAGCGGACCCCGCGCTCGACGAGCCGGCGCGCCATCAGGCACTGGCGCCCGAACGGCTCGGTGATCTCCTCGTCGAGACCGTAGAGCTTCTTGGTGGCCTCCGACTCGCTCGAGGTGTCGACCGCCTCGGGCGCGCAGCCCTGCATGCGGTAGGCGAGTTCGTAGGACGAGATGCGGGCCGCGAGCTCCGAGTTGCCCGGGTTGCGGGCCATGTCCATCTCGTTGAGCCGGGCCAGGGTGTCGAGGCGCGCCCGCTGCTGCTCGACCGTCATCCCCTCGGGGGGCTGCAGGTCGACGATGGGGTCGCCGACGGCGCGGAACAGCGTGCCCTGGTAGGCGGCGGGCATGAAGCCGGCGCTCCAGTCGTTGGGACCGCCCAGGGGTCCGCCGCGGTAGTCGTTCATGACCACGAACGCGGGCAGGCTCGAGCTCTCTGACCCGAGGCCGTAGGTGACCCACGAGCCGACGGCGGGAAAGCCCATCCGTATCTGGCCGCTCTGCATCTCGTAGGTCGCCTGGATGTGGTCGTTCGACCGGCCGTAGAGCGACCGGATGAACGCCATCTCGTCGACCTTCTTGGAGAGGTGCGGGAAGATCTCCGACACATGGAGGCCGCTCTCGCCGTGCCGGTGGAACTCGAACGGGCTCGGCATCAGGGGGCCGGGGTGCCCCTGCCGCACGACGACCGACTCGGCCATCGGCTGGCCCGCATACTGCGTCAGCGCGGGCTTGTAGTCGAACGTGTCGACCTGGCTGACCCCGCCGCTCATGAACAGCGAGATGACCGCGGTGGCGCGCGGCTCGAAGTGGGGAGCCTTCGGGGCGAACGGGTTCCCGGGGATGGGGTCGCCGCAGCCGTCGGCGGGCGCCGCCGCGAGCACCCCCTCGCGCTCGAGCATGTGGGCGAGGGCGAGCCCCGCAATGCCGCCGCCCGACTGGAAGAGGAAGTTGCGGCGGTCCCAGAACGTCCGCTTCCGGCAATGGTGATGATGGTGATCGTGCATCGTGGCCACCTCTATCTCAGGTACAGGAACTCGTTCAGGTTGAGCATCACGTGGGTCAGGTCGACGAGCGACTGCGACGACACGAGGTCACGGGCGATCCGGGCCTCCTCGGCCGCCGGCGGCCGGGTCAGCGCGATGCGGTAGGCGAGGTCGATTTGCCGGTCGACGTCGCCGGGCGCCGCCCGCTCGAGCCGGTCCGCGAAGAGCCGGGCCTGGTTCAGGACGAACTCGTTGTTCATCAGGGTCAGGGCCTGCGTCGCCACCGTCGACACGTTGCGGGCCGCCGACGTCTGGTTCTGGTCGGGCAGGTCGAACGTCTCGAAGAACGGGAAACCCAGCGACCGGCGCCGGTAGACGTAGACGCTGCGCCGCCAGACATCGGGACCGTCCTCCTGGTTGTTCCAGTAGCCGTTCCTCGCCGCCAGGAGCAGCTCCCGGGGCACGTGGGGGAAGACCGGCGGACCGCCCACGGTCAGGTCGATGCCGCCGCTCACCGTCATGATGGCGTCGCGCAGGGCCTCCGCCTCGAGGCGCTGCGGGCGGTACTGCCAGAGCAGCCGGTTCTCCGGATCGGCGGCCCGGTTGTCGGCGTCCTCGTGGGCCGAGGCCATCTGGTAGGCCTCCGACGTCATCAGCAGCCGGTGCATCTCCTTGATGCTCCAGCCGCGGTCCATGAAGTCCACCGCCAGCCAGTCGAGCAGCGCGGGGTGGGTGGGCGCGTCCCCCATGCGGCCGAGGTTGTCCAGCGTGCGGACGATGCCGCGGCCGAAGTGGTGGTGCCAGATGCGGTTGACCATGACCCGCGCGGTCAGGGGGTTGTCGCGCGACGCGATCCACTCGGCGAGGGCGAGCCGGCGGCCCGACGTGCGCCCGTCCGGCCGGGGTATCACCGTCGGCGGGTCGCCGTGGGTGGCCGCGCTGAGGAACCCGGGCGACATCGGCGACCCCGGGCTGAACGGGTCGCCGCGGATCAGGAAGTAGTTGGGCGGCGCCTCGTAGGCCGGCCCGCCCTCCTCGTGGAGGAACGAGCCCGGCTCGTCGGGCAGGATGCGGCACTCGGGACACCCGATGACGTTGTCGCCGGGGCCGTCCGGGGCGTAGCGATAGTCACCGTCGGTGACGATCTCGGCCATCGGCGGTTCCGCCGGGCGCAGGGCCTCGAGGGCCTCCACCGCCGCCGTCAGCTTGCTCCAGCGGTCGCCCTCCGCCTCCGACAGCGCCGCCACCACCTGCCGCCGCGGCGGGTTGATCGACAGCACCTGGGCGGCCAGCAACTGCTCGCCCGGCGTCCGTTCCGCCTCGGGCTTGAACGCCGCCCGCTGCACGTTCTCGGGGAAGCGCTCCTTGATGAGCTCGATGCGCAGCCGCTCGCGGTGCGGGGCCTCGATCTCGGCGATCTCGTCGCGCAGCGGCTGCTGGTGGGCGTCGATGGCGGCGTTCTTCTCGCGGTACTCGGCCACCCCGGCCCGGTCGAGCAGCGGGTAGTCGATCTCGACATAGCCGAAGATCGACGCCTGCATGCTGTAGTAGTCCTTCTGCAGGATCGGGTCGAACTTGTGGTCGTGGCACCGGGCGCAGTGCACGGTCATGCCGAGAACCCCGCGGCCGAGGGTGGCCAGCACGTCGTCGAGGTAGTCGTGCCGGCGCTCGGGGTTGTCCTTCTCGCGGAAGTTCACCCGCGGCCCCGCGCGCAGGAACCCGGTGGCGATGCGGGTCTCGTCGGTGACGTGATCGAGCTCGTCGCCCGCGATCTGCTCGCGCAGGAACTGGTTGTAGGGCTTGTCCCGGTTGAAGGCGTCGATGACGTAGTCGCGATAGCGCCACGCGTTGGGGCGGCGGTAGTCCTGCTCGAACCCCGTCGAGTCGGCGTAGCGGGCCACGTCCATCCAGTGCCGCCCCCAGCGCTCGCCGTAGTGCGGTGAGGCGAGCAGCCGCTCGATCAGGCGCTCCCAGGCCCCCCGCTCGGTGTCGGCGAGGAACTCGTCGACCTGCTCGGGCGTCGGGGGCAGGCCGGTGAGGTCGAGATAGGCCCGTCGCAGGCGGGTCAGCGAATCCGCCCTCGGCCCCGCCGTCACCCCCGCCTCCTGCCGCGCGGCGTCGAGGAAGCGGTCGACGGGATGCTCGTAGTCGACAGAGGCGGGCACCGGCGCCTTCTTCGGCAGCTTGAAGGCCCAGTAGTCGCGCGCCCCGGCCGGCAGCATCGTGTTCTCCAGCGCGGCCAGGGCGGCGTCGGCGCTCGTGGCCCCGCCCGCGTCCCAGTGCGCGCCGTTGTCGATCCAGGTGCGGATGGCCATGAGCTCGGCGTCGCTCAGGGGGTCGCCGGCCATGGGCATCGGCGGGTCGTCGAGACCGGCCAGCACCCGATAAATCCGGCTGTCCTCGGCGCGCCCCGGCACCAGCCCGGGCCCGCGGACGCCGCCTGCGACCGCGGCCTCCCGCGTCCGCAGGTCCAGCTCCGAGAGCTGCGACGCCTCGCCGTGGCAGTTCCAGCAGCTTCGCTCGAAGATCGGCCGGATGTGGTCGGTGAAGGTGATCTCAACCCCCGTCTGCGCCTGCGCGACGGAACCGGCCCCTGCCACCAACACCCCGACCAGCCCGAGCAACGTGGTCGTTCGCCGCATCTGGTCTCCTCCCGCCTGACGATGCACCACTCCTGATTTCGGCTACAGCATAGCACTGTCGGCAAGGCCCGTCAGAACCGGAACTCCGCATCCGCGGACTCGCGCGGCAACCGCTCGCTCCCGCCCGCACCCACCACTCGGGCGGCTGCAAGTCCCCGGCACGACACCCCCTGAGCGGTTGACAGAATGACGTCCGGACGTCGAACTACGCGGGATGGGAGCAACGGGTTCCCCGCGCGGCCACCCCGGCGCTGTCCGCGACGCCATTCTGCGCGTCATGTCCCTCACGTCGGGGGGCCCTCTCCGTGAAGCAGATTGGCGATCGCGTCGAGCTCGCCCGACACGCCGGGACTGTTCGTGCGCGAGCCGCGGACGCTACCGGCTTCGGGACCAACCGCGGTCGAGTCGGCAACGAGAGCCGAGGCAGTTGGCGGAAACGGCGTTCTCGCCGGCGGGCAGCCGCCACGCACGGTGCGCTTTCGTCGTTGATCACCAGGATGCGCCGCGCGGTGGCCAGCTCGCGATTCTCTTCCCGCCCGGAAACGGGAACGATGGAAGTTGATAAATGATACATATGTATTATAATCCCCAGACATGAGTCCGACCCGAGCGGGACAGACCCGCAACCGGGTGTTCCGGTTCGTTCGCGACCGGCTGCTCGCCGGCGACCCGCCGACGGTGCGCGAGGTGCAGCAGGTGTTCGGCTTCCGCACGCCGCACACGGCGCGGTATCACCTGGAGAAGCTCGTGGCCGAGCGGCGGCTGTCGGCGGCGCGGGGCAAGGCGCGGGGCTATCGCCTGCCCGCCGCCGGCGAGCCGGCGGGGCCGGTGGGCTGGGCGCCGCTGCTGGGGCGGGTCGAGGCGGGGCGTCCGACCGAGGCGGTGGAAGACGTCGAAGGCTACGTGCCGGCGCCGGCCGGACGCGCCGAGGAGGGGCTGTTCGCGTTGCGGGTGCAGGGGCGGAGCATGGTGGGGGCCGGCATCCTTCCCGGCGATCTCGTGATCGTGCGGCGCCAGCCGACCGCCGACTCGGGGGCCCTGGTGGTGGCCCTGGTCGACGGCGAGGCGACGGTCAAGCGGCTGCGCCGGCGGGACGGACGGGTGGAGCTGCACCCGGAGAACCCCGAGTTCGAGCCCATCCGGTCCGACCGGGAGATCGCCCTGCTCGGCAAGGTCATCGAGGTGCGCCGCACGGTAGGCTGACGGGATGCGCGATGGCCCAGGCCGCAACGCTGAAGCTGCCGCCGCGATTGGCGGGGCGTTCGGACGCGTTCCCGCGCCGGGGGGCGCCCGCCGCCCCGGGGCCGGGCGACGGGCCGCTCAGGTCGTGGCGGCTGGCGACCCTGGCCGGGCGGCTGGCCGAGCTGTCGAGCCGGGAGGGCGCGGCGGGGCTGACCCTGGCGTTCTCGCTGGTGCTCGACGCCCAGCGGGCCGGCGAACCGGTGGCCTGGCTGACGGCTGACGCGAGCGCATTCTTTCCCCCCGACGCGGCGCAGGGCGGCGTCGACCTCGACGCCCTCGTCGTCGTCCGGCTGACGGCGGCCGGGCAGCTTCCGCGCGCGGCCGAACACCTGGCCCGCTCGGGCGCCTTCGGCCTCCTCGTGCTCGACCTCGGCGAGGCCGCCCGGGTGCCGGTCCCCATGCAGATGCGCCTGCTCGGTCTGGCCCGGCAGCACGAGTCGGCGGTGTTGTTCCTGACCCGCAAGGGGCACGGCGACGCGTCGCTCGGCTCCCTCGTGTCGCTCAGGGCCGAGGCGCGGCAGGAGCCGGCCGCGCCGCCGGAGGCGGCCGGGAAGGATACCCGCCGTGTCGGGACCGGAGCTTTCACGTGCACCGCCCGGGTGCTCAAGGACAAGCGGGGCGGACCCGGGTGGAGACACGTCGAGGTGTGTCGTGGACCAGATGGCCTGTGTTGACGTGCCGGCGCTGCCCCTCCAGTTGCTGATGCACAGGCATCCCGCGTGGGCCGCGCAGCCGGCGGCGGTGGTCGACCGCGACCGGCCGCAAGGGGTCGTCGAGTGGGTGAACGAGCCGGCCCGGCGGGCGGGCGTGCTGCCCGGCATGTCGTACGCGGCGGGGCTCTCGCTGGCCGGCGGACTTCGGGCGGCCGAGGTGCCTCCCGGCGACGTCGCGGCCGGCGTCGATGCGATTGCCGGGCTGCTCCGGCGGTTCACGCCCGGCATCGAGCCGTCCCGCTCCCGTCCCGGCGTGTTCTGGCTCGACGCCTCCGGGCTGCAGCCGCTGTTCGCCTCCCTCATGGACTGGGCACGCGGCGTATGGGCGCAGCTTCGGACGGCCGGGTTCCAGGGCCGGGTGGCGGTGGGGTTCACCCGTTTCGGCACGTATGCGCTGGCGAGGACCGGGGCGGAAACGGACGGCCGGGGGGCGGACCGCGGGGTGGCGGTGTTCGTGGATGTCGCAGCCGAGCGGCGAGCGGCCCGCCGTGTGCCCCTGCGTCGGCTCGACATCGATCCCGCCCTGCGCGACGCCCTCGACACGCTCGGGGTCCGCACCGTCGGAGCGTTCCTGCGCTTGCCGGCCGGCGGTGTCCGCCGGCGCTTCGGCCGCGAGGCGCATCGGCTGCATCGCGAGGCGGCCGGCGACCTCGTCGTCCCCTTCCAACCCACGCCGGCGGTCGATCCCCTTGCATGCCGCCTCGACCTCGATACACCGGAGACTGATGTCGAGCGCCTGCTGTTCCGGGTCAAGCAGGCGCTCGATCCGCTGCTCGGGGTGATGACGGCGCGGCAGGAGGCGTTGGCCGGCCTCGAACTCCGCCTGCGGCTGGACGCGCCGGCCGCGGCGCCGCGAGCCGAGCGGGTCGAGCGCATCCGCCCCGCCGCCCCGACCCTCGACGTCCGGCAGGTCCTGAACCTGGTGCGTCTGCGCGTCGAGGGACTGACCCTGTCCGCCGGCGTGATCGAGATCGGCCTGGCGGTGGCACCGGCGCGGGCGACCCGCGAGCAGTTGCGGCTCTTTCAGGAAGGACATCGGCGCGACCTCCGGGCCGCGGACCGCGCGGTGGCCCGCATCAGGGCCGAGTTCGGCGACGGGGCGGTGGTGCGGGCGGCGCTCGCCGACGGCCATCTGCCCGAGGCGGCCTTCGCCTGGCTGCCGCTGGACCGCGTCGTGCGCCCGGTCCCGGCTCCGGCCGGCGTCCGTTCTCTGGTGCGGCGTCTCTATGCCGCCCCGCGCCGGGTGTCGTCGCCCCGGCAACGCGAACTGGACGGCCGAGTCTCGGGCCGCTCCAGCCACGATTCCGCGCCGTTCGCGTCGGACCGGGGCGGCCGGGGTCTGCCGGCAACGGCTGCAACCGGCCGGGCCTCCGGGATGCGCGGACCCTACGTGGTGTCGGGCGGCTGGTGGCGGACCCCGATCGACCGGGAATACTACTTCGCCGGCGTCGGCGGGCGCGGCTGGCGCTGGATCTACTACGACCGCCGCCGCCGGGCCTGGTTCGAGCAGGGCGCGGTGGAATGAGGTGTGGAGGACCGCATTTCTGGATGCACAGGGGAACCTCGCCGCCGCCTGCACGGGCGAGGTCGAGCCGCGATGGCATGAGCCGCGCGGGTGACGAGCGGTGCGAACCGCGGTGGCATGAACCACGGCGAGATGAGCCGGGTGGGAACGGGCCGAGGTGGAGTACGCACCGCTCTGGTGCAAGAGTAACTACTCGTTTCTGGAAGGCGCCTCGCATCCCGAGGAGCTGGTCGTGCAGGCCCACACCCTGGGCCTGCACAGCCTCGCGCTGACGGATCGGGACGGCGTCTACGGGATCGTGCGAGCCCATGTCCGGGCCCGCGAACTCGGCGTGCACCTCATCTGCGGAGCCCAGATGTCGCTGGACAACGGGGGGCAGGTGGTTCTGCTGGCCGCCGATCGCGCCGGCTACGCCAACCTCTGCCGGCTCATCACCCGCGGCCGGCGGCGGCGCCCCAAGGGCGGGTGCAGCGTCACCGTGGACGAGGTCTGCGGGCACGCCGCCGGGCTGCTGGCCCTGTGGCCCGGCGCCCACTGGACGGCCGAGGCCGACGCCGACCGCGACCGTCCGACCCTGGCCGCGCTACGCGACGCCTTCGGCGATCGGGCCTGCGGGCTGCTCACGCGCCACCGCCTCGCCGGCGAAACGCCGCGGGAAGGATGGCTGCGGGCGCACGCCCAGGCGATCGGCCTGCCGCTGGTGGCGGGGACCGAGGTGCTGTACCACGCCCCGGCGCGCCGTGACCTCCAGGACGTGCTGACCTGCATCCGGCACGGCGTGAGCCTCGCCCGGGCTGGCCGCCGTATCCGCGCCAACGCCGAACACGGCTTGAAGGCGCCGGCCGCCTTCGCGGCGCTGTACCGCGACGACCCGGCCGCGGTGGCGCGCACGATCGAGATCGCAGCCCGGTGCCGCTTTTCGCTCGACGCCATTCGCTACCGCTATCCGTCCGAGCGCCTGCCCGACGGCGCCACCTCGGCAAGCTGGCTCCGCCGGCTCACCGAGGACGGGGCGCGGCGGCGTTTCGGCCGCCGAGTCCCCGCCGCCGTGCGGGCGCAGATCGACAAGGAGCTGGCCCTCATCGACGAGCTCGACTACTGCGGCTACTTCCTCACCTTGTGGGAGATCGTCGAGTTCTGCCGCCAGCGCAGCATCCTCTGCCAGGGTCGGGGGTCGGCCGCCAACTCGGCCGTCTGCTACTGCCTCGGCATCACCGCCGCCAACCCGACCCGGGTCGACCTCCTGTTCGAGCGCTTCCTGTCGCGCGAGCGGGCCGAGCCGCCCGACATCGATCTCGACATCATGCACGAGCGGCGGGAAGAGGTGATTCAGTTCGTCTACGAGAAGTACGGACGCGACCGGGCCGCGATGGTCGCCAACGTCGTCCGCTACCGCACCCGCTCGGCCGTGCGCGAAGTGGGCAAGGCGCTGGGACTGCCCGAGACCGCGATCGACCGGCTCGCCAGGCGGTTGTCCCACTACGACGCCGTCGACGGAGACACGGTCCGGCAGGAAATCGACGGCGAGGGCCCGGCGGCGGCGCACCTCGTGCGGCTCGCCCACGAGATTCGAGACTTTCCCCGGCACCTGTCCATCCACCCCGGCGGCTTCCTGCTCGGCCACGAGCCGGTCCACGACGTGGTGCCGATCGAGAACGCGTCCATGCCCGGCCGCACCGTGATCCAGTGGGACAAGGAGGACCTGGAAGATCTCGGGTTGTTCAAGGTCGACCTGCTGGGGCTGGGGGCGCTGACCCAGCTCGACCTGTCGTTTTCACTGCTGGAGCGGCACTACCGCCGCACGCTGTCGATGGCGACGATTCCCGAAGGGGACGAGGCCACCTACGACATGATCTGCCGCGGCGACACCGTCGGCGTCTTCCAGATCGAGAGCCGGGCCCAGATGGCGATGCTGCCGCGGCTCCGGCCGCGCAACTACTACGACCTCGTCATCGAGGTGTCCATCGTCCGACCGGGGCCCATCTCCGGCGGGATGGTGCACCCGTACCTGCGGCGGCGCAACGAAGAGGAGGCGGTGGAGTATCCCCACCCGTGCCTCGAGCCGGTGCTCCGGAAGACGCTGGGCGTGCCGCTGTTCCAGGAGCAGGTGATGCGGCTCGCGATGGTCGCCGCCGACTACACCCCCGGCGAGGCGGACCAGCTCCGGCGCGACATGGCCGCCTGGCGGCGCAGCGGGCGTATCGAGCGCCACCGCGAGCGCCTCGTCGGCCGGATGACCGCCCGGGGCATCGCCCCCGAGTTCGCCGAGCGGGTGTTCGACCAGATTCGCGGCTTCGGTGAGTACGGGTTTCCCGAGAGCCACGCGGCCAGCTTCGCGCTCATCGCCTACGCCACGTCCTGGCTCCGGCGCCACTATCCCGACGTCTTCACCTGCGCGCTGCTCAACGCCCAGCCGATGGGGTTCTACACGCCGGCCACCATCGTCGACGACGCCCGGCGGCACGGCATCGACGTGCGCCCTGTCGACGTCACTCACAGTGACTGGGACTGCACCCTTGAGCCGGCGCAGACGCCCAGGTTCGCAGTGAGGATGGGACTGCGGTACGTCAAGGGACTGTCCGAATCGCGCGACTGGCCTCGCATCGAGACCGCGCGCCGCCACGCCTCGTTCGACTCGGTCGCCGACTTCGCGGATCGAACCGGCCTCGACGAGCGGGTGTCGAGCCGTCTCGCCGAAGCGGGGGCCCTGGCCGGTCTCGACGCGCGGCGCCGAGACGCGCTCTGGCAGGTGCGCGGCGTCGTCAACGCCCGCGCACCGGTCCTGCCGGCCGAAGCCGCGAGCGACGAGACCCCCGAGTTCGCGGACCTGGATCCGCGCGAGACCATCGCGTGGGACTACCGCTCGAGCGGGCACAGCCCGCGCGGCCATCCCCTCGCCGCCCTGCGGGAGCGCTTGAAGGCCCGCGGCCTCCCCGACGCCAGAACCGTCTCGACCATGCGCGACGGACGACAGACGCGCTACGCCGGTCTCGTCATCTGCCGTCAGCGTCCCCGGACGGCGGGCGGTGTGGTGTTCATGACGCTGGAGGACGAGACCGGGTTCGTGAACCTGGTCGTGTGGAGCCGGGTGTTCGACGCGCATGCGCTGATCGCCAGAACCGCGTCGTTCCTCGGCGTGACCGGCAAGATTCAGCGGGCCGACGGCGTCGTGCACCTCGTCGCCCACACGTTGTGGCGGCCCGAGCTCGACGGCGGCCCAAACGCGGTGGGCAGCCGCGATTTTCACTAGACCCTGACCGCAGTCCGACCCGCGGTCTCATTCGCTCCCGGTCCACCGCGACCCGGGGCGCCCGAGTCACGAAGCAGCCTGAACCCAGAAGCGAACCAACCCGTCCTCGACACGCGCCAGCGACAGCGGCCCGCGTCACCACCGTCGTCGAAGACGAATCGTCGGGTCCTCACTCACGCCACGTCGGGTTGACGAACGCGCCGTTGCCGGCCACGTCCCAGACCGCGATCCGCGCCCACGCCCAGCCGGGGGCGTCGGCGGCGAGCGCGAACCCGCCGGCGCCGAAGGCCCGCGTGCGCGTGAGCGGCGTGACCTCGTGGTGCACGCTCCCGGCGGCGTCGCCCCACACGATCTCGGCGAACCGCAGGGGGAAGGTCCAGTCCGCCTCGATCCAGAGGTCGAGACGGTCGTCGGTCGAAGCGGAGAAGTCGACCTCGGGCAGCAGCACCTCGCCGGTAGTGGTGAAGAAGTCGCCCCGCGCCAAGGGCTCGACCGCCTCGCCCCAGCGGTCGAACGGGGGCAGCTCGTCGAGGCGCACGTAGTTGATGTTCATGTGCGCGTACAGCTCGTGGGTGTCGTCGAACTGGAACACGTCGACCTCGCCGAAGATCCGCTTCCGGAGCCCCTGGGCGCTCAGATCGTCGAGCAGCTTCAGCGAACGTTCGCCGAGCCGCGGGGACGAGAGGTCGGCGGGCATCGCCTTCCACCCCGCACCAAGGTAGGCGGGATCGCGAAAGTGCTCGGTGTCGGCGATACGGTCCGGGTAGCCGGTCGAGCCCTTGGTGCGGGGGTGGGTCTGGTACATGACCCCGCCCTCGCGCCGCACGACCTCGAGCATCTCGGCCGCGTCGGCGGCGCTGTAGACCTTGCCGTAGCGGGGGTGGGACATCTCGAACGCGCCCCCCTCGGGCCGGTCCATGAACCAGTAGACGGGCCGGGGGAAGATGACGGCCCAGTGTCCCCCGAGGTGCACGTTGGCCTCCTCGCTGGGAATGAGCAGGAAGTCCGGGTCGGACTGGGCACGCAGGGCGCGGAAGTAGGCGTCGAGCTCGTCGAGCCGCAGGTCGGTGAGGTCGCGAGGATGCCCGTCGCCGTGGAAGTCCATGATGATCGACGCGTCGACGCCCATCGCCTTCAGGACCGGCTTGAACGGCGGGGTCCAGTCGAACCCGTGCTCGAGCGCCTGCATCGTGTAGGCGAGGTGCCAATGGGTGCTCAGGGTCTTGTAGCCGTCGACGGGCCGGAACCGGTCGCGGTTGGTGAACGCCAGGACCTCGTCGAGCGTCGCCTCCGCCGCGGTGTCGGACAGCAGGAAGAACACCGACATCCGCTGCGTCTCGCCCGGCGGCGCGTTCATCCACGGATAGAAGCGCCAGTTGGTGTCGCGGATCTGGCGGATGCCCAGCGACACCCGTCCCCGCCACGACCGGTGCCACACGTGCCCCAGGTTCGACGTGAAGTCGCGCGGGAAGAAGTACTGGTGCGGCGGGGGGAAGACCGCCACGCTGCCGTCGGCGGTGGCCGCCGCGAGGGTGCGGTAGCGCACCCTCACCGGCTTCCGCTCCGGGTCGAAGCCCGTCGCTACATCGTGGCGCAGATCGCCGGCCGTGTCGTACCAGCTCACGCGGGTCCGCATGTTGCCGCCCGGCGCACGGTCGGCCTCGGCGGCCATCTCCCAGCCCCCGTCGTAGTAGTAGGCGACGTCGGCGGCGGAGGTCGCGGCCACCGCCTCCTGCTGGATCAGGCGGCTGCCAGGAAAGATGGTGTAGACGACGGCTCCCTCGAACACCCCCATTCGCAGCCCGTCGAAGGCCAGTTCGACCCGCTCGCCGACGGTGCGAACGGTCGCCTGCCGCAGGCTGAACACCCCCTGGGCGTGCCGCGTGCCGTCGGGATGGCTGGGCGGGAAGTCGAAGAACGCATTCCACCCGCGCCGCCGCGTGCCCGTCTCCACCTGGTAGAACGGCCGTACCGCCGACACCACGGCGGCGCCGTCCACCGCGATCGACTCGATGAGCGGCCGGTCCGGATCCAGCGAGAACGTGGCCCGCCAGTCCCGGTCGGCCTCGTCCGGCCACTCCACCGCCACCCCGTTCGCGACCTCGGTCACCGTCACCGGACCGGGCCGCACGGCGCTCAAATCAAGCGGCGCCGTCTGGCCGAGCGCGACCTTGCCGGCCAGGACCGCGGCGAGACCGAAACACGCGATTGACGTCCTTCTCATCGTTTCCTCGGCTCCGTTGCTCCGGGTACGGCGAGCGTCCCTGCGAACCGGACTCCTGGCCGGCTCCGCCACCGGGAGACTATCGGCCCGCATCGCATGGCTCGACTTCCGACCTCGCTTCTCCTGATGGGCAAGGCGGGTCTCAGAACACCGCAATCACGTTCAACGGCGAGCCGGTGCCGCCGGTCACCGGTATCGGCCCCGCCGCGATCAGGAACTCCCAGCGTCCCTCTTCGGCCGCCGCCTCGGCCAGCGCCTCGAGGTCCATGTTGTCGAAGATGTTGGTGCCCAGGCCCGCGATGAGCAGGACGTGCAGCGGCAGCCCGACCCCGTCGACCCCGGACGGCTGCACGTCGGTGGCGGCGTCGCTGCCGAACAGGGCCACGTCCTCGCCGCGGATCCAGCGGATGACCGAGGCGTGGATGCCGGCCGAGTTGCCCGAGAGCCGCCACGGCCCCACCTCGGCGCGGCGGGCCCACCGGCCGGTCCGCAGGAAGACCGCGTCGCCCGGCTGCATGGTCACCCCCGCCTGTTCGAGCCACGCCTCGATGTCCTCGGTGTAGACCGGCGTCCCCGGCTCGAGATAGTCGACCCCCTTCAGGCGGGGGATGTCGAGGAGCACGCCGCGGGTGACGATGCCGTCCTTCAGGTTGTCGATGCCGAGCTTGACGCAGCCCTCCTCGGCCGAGCTCGTGTCGGCGGGGATGCCGTTGTACATCATCCCCTTGTGCAGGAAGTGGCACAACGCGTCGATGTGGCTCACCCCGTAGCCGTGGTACGAGAACTCGATGGTGTCGGACCGCAAGGTCTCGGCCATCGTGTGGTTGAACGCCGAGTCGGGATTGTCGGGGTGGACGCCGGGCATCGGGTTGTGCGACAGCGACACCGTCCGGCCCCGCGTCGCCAGGGCCAGCGCCTGCCGGCGCTTCTCCTCGGTGATCAGGTTGGCCGTGCCCAGCTCGTCGTCCGAGCCCCAGCGGCCCCAGTTCTTGACCTCTTCGAACAGCGCGTCGAACTCGGCCTCGTCGTGCGGACCCGGCCCGTCCTGGCCGGCGGCCGGCGCCGCGGCCAGGGCCGCCAGCATCGTTGCCGCCGCGAACCAACCGCCCCCGCTTCTGCTTCGGATCATCTGCTTCGTCTCCTGCTCGGGGACCCGCCCCCCTGCCTGCCGCCGTTCCCACGTTGTCAGCCGTCCGCGGTTCGGCCCCCGCCCCGTGGACGGGCGCGCCGCGGTTCGCCGAACGCCCGCCGGCAGGTCGCCGTCATGCGCGCCCGCAGCACCGGCATGGGCAACCTGCGTTCAGTCTATCGCGGCAAGTCTCCGGCGGCGTCGCGGGCGCGGTCGCCGACGCAAACACAGTCGCTGCAAAGCGTGTCCTCGAGCACGACGATCACCGCGCCCTCCCGAGACATCGCGGCCAGCGCCGCCGCGAGCGCGTCCGGATCGGCTTCGACGGCGCCGGTCCGCGGTCTCTTCAGAAACTCGTTCCAATCGTCTTCCGTGCGGTAGTGGAACTCCAGCACCATCGAGCGCTCGGCCCGCAAGGTGAACAGGCCGGCCCGAACCGACTCGGCCAGCCCGCGCCGAGACGACCGCATGTCCCGCTGCCCGGCGGCGGTGACGTGCACCATGCCCACGGGCTCCGTGCGACCGGCCCACCGGACCTCGAAGGGGGTCGGTCGGCCCATCGGCTGCATGCTGACCAGGCGCCCGCCGGGACGAAGCCAGCCCGCCACCTTGCGCAGGGCGTCACCGACGCCCTCGGGAGGCAGTCATCACAACGAACGCGAGAAGACGACCAGATCGAAGCTCGACGGCGGCAGGGCGAGGTCCAGGACGTCGACCGCCCGGAAGCGGCACCGGCCGCCGGCCGTCGCGGTGCGGGCCAGGGCGATGGCCGCCTCGTCCGGGTCCACGCCGAGGACGGTCGCGCCCCGACCGGCGAGGCGGCGGGACGTCCGGCCGTCGCCGCAGCCGATATCGAGCACCTCCTGGCCGGCGAGATCCGCGACTCGACCGATCAACGCCAGTTCCCGCCCTTGCGGATCCACCGTTCGCGCCATGCCAGCCTCCGACGGAACCGAGCCCGCGCGGCCCTCGCTACCGAGCCCGTGCAGCCGGTACGGCGCCGCGCCCTCCCGACGACGCCCTCGTCATCCGCGCCCCACCCGAAATCGAGAGCGCGGCTACAATCACCCCTCTGACCGTGGAGGGAGAACCCGCAATGAGAGACACCTTCGACACGCTACTGAAACAGTACGAGGATGGCAAGCTGACGCGGCGGCAGGTGCTGGGGGCCTTCTCGGCCATGGCCCTGCCCGCGGGCGCCCGCGCCCAGGCGGGCGGGGTGCGAGCCCACACCCTCCATCACGTCAACGTCGGGGTCGCCGACCTCGACCGGTCGGGGGCGTTCTACCGCGATCTGCTCGGGCTGCCGGCCCGGCGCCACATCGTCGGCGACGCCTACGCGCTCGACCTGCCCGATGGCGGCCTCATCAGCCTGTGCCCGGTCGAGGGGGGCAACTGCAGCCTGACCGCGGGCAGCGCGGTCGCAGGCGAGATCGACCACTTCGGGGTCGGCATCGAGGACTTCGACGGGGACCGCGTGGCCAGGACGCTCGAGGACGCCGGCTTCGAAGGCGTGCGGGGCGGCGGCGGCAGCGTCCTCGTGCCCGACCCCGACGGCCTGGTCGTGCAGCTCTCGGCGGCGACCGAGCGATTCGAGGCTCCCCCGCCCGACCAGGATTGCTGATCGCGCGGGAAGAGGCAGCCGGACCCGCCCCGGAGGACAGCATCCTCGTGCCCACCCCGACGGCCTGGTCGTGCAGTTCTCAGCGGTGACCGAGCGATGCGAGGCTCCCCCGCCCGACCAGGATTGCTGATCGCGCGGGAAGAGGCGGCCGGACCCTCCCCGGAGGATCCGGCCGACAATCGTAACCGAAGGGCGCTTGCGGTCCGGGCGCCGGCCGCCCCGCCCGCCCGACACGGTCGTCCGACGCCCCCGGCCGGGCCCGGGGACGCGCCCGCCCTGCGGCCGGGCAATACCTACTGGTCGGTTGCCGCCGCCCGGTACGAGTCGTCGAACAGGTCGAGCTTCGTCTCGCGGATCTTGCTCGCGGCCGCCGTCCCGAAGGTCGCGAACTCGATGGCCGGCTCGCCCTCGCGGTCGTACTTCGGCCACAGCGGCAGGCCTTCGCCGTTGGGGTCGCCGGTCGCGGCGAAGTTCACCCAGTACTGCGACATCTGGCCCGACAGCTCGTGGTCGCGGGCGTTCCAGCCGACGCCCACGAGCCCGACGTTGTCGAATGCATAGGCGAGGTCGCCGGAGTGGTACGCGCCCCCGCCCCGCCGGCCGCCCGGGAAGTCGAGCTCCGGCCGGTCGGGCAGATAGAGGCGGAACACCGGCGGGGCGTGGCTGAAGAAGTAGAGGTAGACGTCGTTGGCGGCGGCGTGGGCCCGCGCCCACTCGCGCATCTGCCACGTGAAGCTGCGGTCGGCCTGGATCGCCTGGCCGGCGGTGCGGGTCGACGCGGATATCTCCTGAGCGTAGGCCTCGAGCAGGGCGTCGGCGCGGGCTCCGTAGCGGTCCCGCACACCGGCCACGAACTCGTCCCGCGACGGCTCGGCCATGCCCGCGTAGAGGGTCGTGCCCTCGTCGGACAGCGATCCGACGATGACCGGCACGTCGTTCTGGGCGCCCGCCGCGAAGATGGCACTGGGCAGGTCCGGCAGCACCCAGCCGTCGACCACCACCCCGGCACCGCGGCCGGCCTCGAGCACCGCCTCGGGCGCAGCGGCCCGGAGAGCGGCCGCCGCGTCCGCTCCCCCGCCCTCGACGCCGAGCCGGCCCGCGATGGCGAGACCCGCATCGTGGCCGGAGACCGCGGTCGCCGCTCCCCCGGTCGTCGCCAGATGCGCGCGCGGGGCGCCGAAACAGCCGCCCGAGTGGCCGATGGCCTTGTGGAAGAGCCCCGTGGCCAATGGCGACGCCTGGAGCACGCACACCGACCACGAGCCGGCCGACTGCCCGAAGATGGTGACGTTGCCGGGGTCGCCCCCGAACGCCGCGATGTGGTCGCGCACCCACTCGAGCGTCGCGACGTGGTCGAGGATGCCGTAGTTGCCCGACGCCTGCTCCGGAGACTCGGCGGTCAGGGCGGGATGGGCGAGAAAGCCGAAGGGCCCCAGCCGGTAGTTGGCGGTCACCATGACCACGCCCTTCTTCGCCATCGCGGCGCCGTCGAAGATCTTGGCGCTGCCCGTGCCCGAACTGTGGCCGCCGCCGTGGAACCACACCATCACCGGCCGGCGCTCGCCGACCCGCGCCGCCGTCCACAGGTTCAGGGTCAGACAGTCCTCGTCGCGGGGCAGCTCGCCCCGCGCGTACGGCGAGTCGTCGGCGTTGCGGGCCTGCCAGCACGCGGGCCCGAACTCGGTGGCCGCGCGCGTCCCGTCCCACGGCTCGACCGCCACCGGCGGCCGCCAGCGCAGGTCGCCGACCGGCGGCTGCGCGAAGGGCACTCCCCGGAACACCGAGACGCCCGCCTCGGGTTCGGCCCACGCCCCTTCGAGCTCGCCGGATGGCGTCAGCACCACCGGCCCGCGCTCCGACTGGGCGGCGGCGCCGCCCGCGCCGGCCGCCACGCACACGGCGGCCAGTCCGATGAATACAACGTGTCGCATCGTGCGCATGGTAGTCTCCCAAACCCGCAGCCGTCTCTGGACGGCTCCGATGCCGCCCAGCGAACTACCTGCCAGTCAGTTGCCGCTCGTTCGGACCAGACCGAAAATGATCGCCGACAGCGCACCGGTGGCCGTGATCATGATGCCGAGTCCCCACCGCAGGAGGCGGTTGAAATGCAGCTCGAGATCGGCCTTGGTCGCGACGCGCTTCATCTCCGTTCCGAATCTCGTCTCCAGCCTCGCCACGCCCACCTCCACCGCCCGCAAACGGCTGTCGAGCCCGACGACTGCCGCTTCAACTCCGACCGTCGCTCCCGAGACATGAGTGTCGGTACTCATGGTTCGCTGCCTCCCTCGGCCCGGTCACTTGCCGCTCGCACCGAGAATATCGCGGATCATCGCGTCCGCAGAATCGGAAGCAACAGCCATGCCAACGCACCATCCCCGCAGTCCCCCGCAGTCCGGTCGTTGCCGGCAGAGGATATTCTACCAATGAACCGGTAGACGCCCGCGGACACCCGCGGACACAACACGTCGACCGGGCCCGAAGCGACCCGCGCCCGCCGCGCCCGAGACGTGCCGGGCACGCGACGGATCGCGGCCAGCGACAACAATCCAGGGAGGCGTCATGCGCAGATTTTCCATCACCTTCGTCGCAGGCTTGGCGGTCGGGCTGGCCGCGGCAGCGATCCTCACGGCCCAGATCGACATCCGCCAGCAGGCGCCGCTCGACCGCGCCGTCGACTTCCCGACGTCCGAGATCGACGCGATCATCGCCGAGATGGACGCGGCGGGCACGGTGACCACGCGGCTGCTCGAGGGCGGCGCGTACAACGTCAACATCCGGCGCATCAGCAACGCCGAGACCGCGTTGGTGCACCCCCGGACGACCGACGTCTACGTGGTGCGGGAGGGCTCGGGCACCCTCGTGACCGGCGGTCGGATCGTCGACGAGCAGGGCGAGCCGGTCGACGGCACGCGGGGCGCGGCCATCCGGGGCGGCTCCGAACGCGTCATCGGCGCCGGCGACGTCGTCTACATTCCTGCCGGCGTGCCCCACGGCATCCGCGACACCGAGGGCATCACCTGGTTCAACATCCGATTCGACACGCGGTAGCACTCGGCACGGAAGCTTCGCTGGAGGGACTTCTGCGCTGGGAACTTGCCGGGGCGCCGCCTCCCGGGGCCGAAGGCGGGCTCATGGCCCCGACGCCGGCTGACGCTGCCGACGCCGCCGATGGTCGACGCCGCCGATGACGGTCGCCGGCGGAGTCGAGGGGCGTCGAGCCGGCTGCGGCGCGCCGTGACCAGCGGTGCGCACGTTCGCTGACTCGGCCGCGGGCGCCTGACCGCACGCGGGGCAATCGGCGCGATCGGTGGCTTCGCAACTCCTGTTCGCTGACTCGCGGCGGGCGCCTGACCGCGCGGGGCGGCCGTGAAGAGCGCAGCGCCGAGACAGGCCGGCCGGGCGCCAGCGAGGACGCCCGGCCGGCCCGCGTCAACGTTCACGAACGCCGACGGCCGCGCCGTCAGGGAGCGCGGCAGACGAAGTTCTCGGCGTCGTCGGTGCTCCCGCTGCCCGTGTAGACCGCCTGCTGCGGATACGGGCAGAGCGGCCGTGTGCGGTCCACCGCGCCGTCGCGCACCCGCGACGCCACGATGCTGTCGGGCGCCTCGCCCCGCTCGACCCACGCCTCGAGGGCGCTCACCATGTCGAACTGGCTCGGCCCCGCCCCGCCGCCGCAGTGCCCCATGCCCGGGGCCATGAACAGGCGGTAGTGGTCGTGCACCGTCTCGGCGTCGCCGACGGCGTCCACGACCCGCCGGTAGTACTGCGTCGCGTTCGCCGGCGAGATCTGCGGGTCGGCCCAGCCGTGGTAGGAGATGAGCCTGCCCCCGCGGTCGAAGAACGGCTGCAGGTTCGGGTCGAGGGCGTTGAGGGTGTCGTTGTCGACCTCTTCGGCGGCGACGATGTCGGTCTCGAAGTTGAACTGGTCGACCGTCCACTCCGGGTCCGCGAACGTCAGGTACCGGAACTGCTCGAGCCCGGTCGCCCGCGCCGAGCGGGTCCAGCCCAGGTCCGTCCAGCCCAGCTCGCTGCCGGGAAGGAGCCCCGTGATGGGACGCCCCGACCGGGGATTCTCAGGCGACGCGTAGAGCATGCGCGCCGTGTTCACCTGCGCGGCCGACAGGCAGCCCTCGCCCTGGCCGTCCGCGCACTGCAGCGCGGCCGGGTCGAAGTCGCAACCCTCGGGATCGCCGACCACCCCGTCGGTCACGCCGTCACCGGCGTCGCACGCCTCGAGGACCGCCCCGTGCACGAGCTCGCGCAGGTCGGCGGTGAGTCGGGCCCCCTCGTTGGCCTCGAGCGGCTTGGCGACGCGCAGCGCCCCGCCGGCCCGGCCCGTCCAGTCGTTGCCCGGAGCCCCGGCGATGATGCCGTCGAAGTGCTCGGGGAACCGCTGCGCCGCCTTCAGGGCCTGACGCCCCCCGGCCGAGCAGCCGTTCCAGTAGGTGTACTCCGGCGCCCTGCCGTAGTAGGCCTCGATGGCGGCCTTGGCCATCACCGCCATCTCGCCGATCGAGCGGTAGCCGAAGTCGATGACCTTCTCGGGATGCCCGAGCCCGAAGCTCGCGGTGTTCCCCTCGTGCCCGGTGTCGGTCGAGCTCGACGCATAGCCGCGGGCGAGGGCGGCGGCCATCGAGTTGTGGCGGATCGACCCGGTGAACGCGCCGTTGCCGACCGCCTGGTACTTGCCGTTCCAGTCGCCCGCCGGCATCCACACCTCGACCTTGATGTCGGAGTCGTCCGACGGGGTCAGGGTCGCCTGGACGCGGCAGAACTGCGGCAGCCCCCCGTAGGTGCGCGCGGCCGCCGCCCGCGCCCGCTCGCTCTGGGGGCCGGGCGGCGTGAAGGCCCCGGCCTCGACGAGGGCGGCCCCCGTGACGGTGGTGTTGGGCAGAGCGAGCGACGCCAGACTGTCGCAGCTCGCCATCTCCGCGGCCGACTGCGCCACGCCTTCGGCCGCGGTGTTGGCCGTCGCGACAACGGTCGCAACCGCCGCGAGCGCCGCCGCGGCCGCGGTCGCGGTGAGGAACGTGAAAGAACGTCTCATGGTTTGGGATCCTCGCAAGCTGGGGTTGCCGATTCCCCGGGTCACTGGCCGCCGCCCTCGGCCTCCGCCTTCTCCAGCACGCGGGCCCCGGCCATGATGCCCTCCATGCCGATGTTGCCCTCGTGGCAGGCGTACTCGAACACCGGGTCGGTCGAATGGCGCAGCGGGATCATCGCCGTCCAAGGCGCCGCCCAGGTGTCGGGATCGGTCACCGTGACCTCGTACTGCAGCACGTCGTCGCTGGCCCGGGTGAACCGCTCGAGCACGTGCAGCTTGTCGCCGGCCGACCCCATCAACGTGGCCTGCGGCGAGTAATTGCTGGTCTCGACGACGAGGGTGTCGCCGTCCCAGCGCCCGCGCGAGTCACCGTGCCACAGCCGGACGTCGTCGTCGACGTGCGGGGCGTCGGTGAGGGCAATGACCCGCGGTCCGCCCATCTCCTGGTAGAGCACGACGTGATTCGCGCTCTGGAAGATCTGCAGGTAGCTGTTGTAGCCGGCGCCGAGCCGCGGCGCCCCCCAGGTGATGCATCGCTCGCCGAGGCTGCGGTCCTCCGGCCCCCACGCGTGGCGCGCGCGGGCCTCGGCGCGTGCCGCCGCCCGCGCGTCCGCCGCCTCGGTGCGGGCGGGCAGCCGCCCGTCGGGCGGGTCGACGATGAGCGAGGTCCGGTTGTCCCAGTCCCGCTCGACCATCCAGAAGTGGTTGTAGTTGCCGGTCGCCCGGTCGCGCGACGAGAAGGACTCGGCCTCGGCCAGAGCCGCCGCGAAGACGCTGTCCCCGAAGGCGGCGTCCCCCGCCGCATCGTTGAACAGGTCGCCGGCGCGCGCCTGCAGGGCCGCCACCTCCTCGTCGGTGAGGGTCTCGCGGTCGCCGAGCATCTCGGGCCGCTCGAGCGGCGTCACGTTGTTGTTCGCCCAGACCCCCTGCAGGTCGGGGTGGCCGTCGGCGGTCCGGGGCGGCGCCCACTCCTGCCCCGCCGCGACCGAAGCCGTCGCGAACACCGCCACGACGAGAACCAGCGCTTTCAGTCTCATGGCATCCTCCTCTTCCCGATCTTCCCGAATGGCGAACGGCTCGACACGCACGTCCGCCACACTCTCGTTCAGGCCAGAATACCACCGCCCGCCGTTGCCAGGTTCCGGTGGGCGCCGGTTCCGCCCCGCGAACGGGTCGCCTCGTGCCGAGGGACCACCTTCCCTGACACGGCCTTCCTTGCGGCCCCGCCGCCGCCCCCCGTCCGCCCTTCGCCGCCGCCGGCGGGCGCCGGCACGCGACGACGACGTCCGGCGCCGACCATCCACCCCACGGCGCCGTTCCCGGCGCAGACGCTATCGGCCCGAATCGAGCCACTCCAGCATGCGCGGGGTGACGAACTCCGGCGCCTCGTTGTGGGGCCCGTGCCCCACCCCCGGCATCACATGGATGGTCAGATCGCCCTCGACCCGGCTCCAGATGTCGTTCAACGTCTCGTTCAGGAACGGCCCGCTGTCCTTGCCGTAGATGAAGAGGGTCGGCGCCTGCACAGGCGGGAACGCATCCATCGTGAACCCGAACCCCTCCGTCTCCGCCGTCACCGGCGAGTACGGCCAGTTCGCCTTGTAGAAGTTGACGATCGACTCGGCATACAACCGGTCGTACGCGGCCTGCCGCAGCCGGGCCAGCTCCGGCGTATCGCCGGGCCGCGCCCCCCCGCTCCGCACCCGCGCCCCGAACTGCGCGCCGGCCTCGGGGTTCTCCTGCATGTTGCGCTGGAACGTGCTGGCGCGCTGCTGGTCCGGGTTGTCGATGAGCTCCCGTATCAGCCCCGCAGGGTGGACGGACCCCAGCGAGATCAGCCGCTCGGTCCGCTCGGGACGGGTCATCGCGAAATGCCAGGCGTGGAGGCCTCCGCTGTCCTGGCCGACCACGGTGGCCCGCTCCTCGCCGAAGTGGTCGATGATCGCCTCGATGTCGTCGGCGATGCGGGCCGACGCGTAGTGCTCGACTCCCTCCGGCTTGCCGCTCTCGTCGGTGCCCCGGGTCGACATCGACACCACCCGGTACCGCTCGGACAGCGCCACCATCTGGTGGCGGAAATCGAACCACGGCCCGGTGATGCTGTGCACGAACACCACGAGGGGCCCCTCTCCGGCCGCGTGATACACGATGGTGACCCCGTTCGAGTCGACCTCGCCCTTCTCGAACGCGGCCGACCGGCCCATCCAGTCGGTGAGGGTCACCTGGGCGCGGGCTTCCACCGGGAAGAGCCCCAGAAGCCCCGCGAGCAGGAACAGACAGATGATGCGCAATGTGAAAGCTCCGTTTCTCCGCCGTCAGGGCGGGGATGCCGACGCGACACCGCATACTACGCCATTCGCCGCCTCACGGACCGTCGGGCGGCCGAGCGCCGCGGGCGCGTCGGCGCCTTCGCGGACCTGTCAGGCACGAGCCCCTCCTTGAACGGCAGCCGCCTGGGCGCCGACGCCGGCCTCGGCTTCATGCTCAGCCGCTCCTCCGACGGCGGTTCCGGTGCCCGAGGCGGCCCGGGCGCACGCGGCCGACCTGATGATCCAACGTGCATGATCCGACTGCCGCCTCCGACGCATCCTCTCAGTCTGCTCGGAGGACATCGATCGGATTCATTCGCGCGGCCAGGCGCCCTGGCAACCAACACGCGACAAGCCCCACACTGATCAGCACGACGGGCGCTCCCACGAACGTGATTCGGTCGTACGGCGTCACGCCGAAAAGAAAACTCTCCAAGACGCGAGTCCCCGAAGCCGCGACGAGCAAGCCCGCTGCGACCCCGGCGACAACGAGAAGGGTCCCATGCTCGACGACCAGCTTGATGATGTCGCCGGATTGAGCCCCCAGCGCCATCCGGACACCGATCTCCCGTCGCCGCTGGTTGACGCTGTAGCTGAGAAGGCTGTAGAGGCCAAAAGCCGTGAGCAGCAGCGCAAGCACTGCGAAGAAACCGGCGAAGACGACGTAAAGCCGTGGTCGCGTGACCAAGGCCGAAAGCCGTCCACTCATTGTCATCACATCATCGAGCGAGGCGCGCGGCCGCGCCGCCGCCACCGCCTCGCGGAGATACGGAATGACCGCCGACGAGTTGCCGGGGGCCCTGACCGAGATGAACGGCCTGAATTCGAACAGCGCCAGGGGCGGAGCGACTTGACGCATCGAAAGAAACGCCTCCAGCTCTGTCTCTCTTGGCGCGAGTCCAGCGTACCGAATGTCCGCTACTACGCCGACCACTTCCACCCAGTCCTCGCCAATGCCGACCCGCTGCCCAACTGCCCCGCTGGCGCCCAAGACCTCCCGTGCGAAGGTCTCGTTCACGACCATGACGCGAGGCTGACCGGGTCCGTCGACGGTACCGAAAAGGCGCCCATTGACCAGCCGCAACCGCATCACATCGAAGTACCCCGAGCTGACCACGTGCACCCGCGACACCGGTAGATCGCCCGGACCTCGCACCGACAGGCCGCTGGTCCTCACGGCCACGCCCATGAGACCGCTCGCAAGTGGCAAGCCGGACGACAGGCCGACCGCATCCACGTTGGGAAGACCCGCCAGACCTTCCGCTCGCTCCAGCAGCGCATCGAAAAACCGGCCCGGAGCCCCCTGGTCGCCACGGATTCGAGCAGTGATCACGTCAGCGGGGTCGTAGCCTCTATCGATCGAGACCAGCTCCAGGAAACTGCGCAAGAGTAGGCCCGCGGCAACGAGTAGCATGATCGCGAGCGCAACCTGCGCCACCACCAGCGCGGCCCGCGCCTGGTTGGAGCCCAGCCATCCAGGACCGCTCTCCGCTTTCGGGGCGACGCCCGCCAAATCGTTCCTCGCTGACCGTTGGAAAGCCGTCGCGGTCCCTGTCACCAGTCCGACAAGGACCGACAGCCCGACGCAGAACGAGAACACCACACCGTCGATGGCCACTTCATCCAGCCGCGGGACGTACCCCGGGACCAGTGCCGGCACCGCATAGAGAACCGCAGCCGCCGCAGCCAACCCAGTGGCGCCTCCCCCCAGACCCATCACCACACTCTCGGTCACGAGCTGGCGCATCACCCGGCCGCGCCCCGCACCGAGAGCAACGCGGATCGCCAGCTCGCGTTGGCGCGTCACGCCGCGCGAGAGCAACAGCGCTGCTGTGTTGCTGCAGGCAATGAGCAAGACCAGCGCCACCGCCACCGCCAAAGCCAGAAGCGCCGGCCGGTATTCGCCGACCATGTCTTCCTGCAATGAAATCACGCGAGCCTCTATCGCCGAACCGTCTCCTCTGCCGCCCAGACTGGGGCCTCTTCGTAAGCGCCGCACCAGGTCGTCATCGACGCTTTGCAGAATCGTCTCGATCTCCGTGGCGGCCCGCCCCGGGGAGACACCGGGCCGGAGCCGTCCCAGCGCAGAGAACGCCATCATGAGGGGCGGTTGCTGCCCTGACGCCTGCGCCGCGCCGGCCGACATCACCCACGGGGTCCACACCTCCGCGTCGGGCCTCGGAAAGTAGAATTCTTCGTCGAGCACCCCGACCACTGTATGCGGAGCTCCATCGAGCTCCACAACCGCCCCCACGACGTCCTGGTTCGACCCGAAGCGGCGCGTCCACGCGCCATGGCTCAGCAGCACCACCCGTTCCGACCCGGCGCGTGCGTCCGCCGCCGTGAAGAGCCGCCCCAGTATCGGCCTCACCCGCAGCAACGTGAACAGCGAAGGCGAGACCCACGCGCCCCTGACAGCCATATCGCCGTCCACCGTCCCCCAGTCGAAAAGACGCTCCCGATAGGCGGCAAGCTGCTCGAACGACTCAGCCTCCGCCTCCAGCGCAGCCAGCGTGGCGCCGGTCAAGACCACGTCCGACGATTCGCCGACCCGCACGATGGCGCTGGCGTCGGGGTACGGCAGCGGTCGAATGAGCATCCCGTGGACGATGCCGAACATCGCGGTGCTCAGGCCAACCCCGAGTCCCAAGATGAGAACCACCGCCACCGTGAACCCGGGCGCCCGGCGCAAAATGCGACCGCCGTAGCGGCTGTCCTGGCGTAGCGTGTCCAGCCACCCCAACAGGCTCGCCAGCCCGCTCCCGGTCCCGCCCGTTCCTTCCATCATCCCCCAGAGTTACCCGATCCCGCTCAATGCGCCCCGGCTCGGACGACGTGCTTCCGCCAGTTCTGGGAGCAACGCAGCGTGTCGCGAGTCGCGAGGTCGTCGCGTGTGCCGGTCATGCTCCGGGGGTTCGGGGATTCGCTCGCTCGTCGGGTTACTTCCAGTGCCCCCGGGAGAGGGCAGACATCGCCATCCTATCTGTCGGACCGGGCCCGCGGCGCCAACTCCAGCCCCAGATCCCTACCCTTGTCCACGGCCGGCACCCCCTCGGCCATCCACCGCGGCGCGGGCGCATCGAGCAGGTAGTGGTCGAAGAACTGCTGCATGCGGACGGCCCAGTCTTCCCGGTTGGCCTGGCGCCGCAGGCCGTGCGCCTCGCCGTTGTAGTTCAGCAGGAACACCGGCTTCTGCAAGCGCCGCAGGGCCACGAACAGCTCGATGCCCTGGTACCAGGGCACCGCTCCGTCCTCGTCGTTGTGCATCATCAGCAGCGGCGTCCGCACCTTGTCGGCGAAGAAGAGCGGCGAGTTGTGGATGTAGCGGTCGCGCTCGTCCCACAGGGTGCCGCCGATGCGGCTCTGGGTGCGCTCGTACTGGAACATGCGGCTCATGCCCGTCTGCCAGCGGATGCCGCCGTAGGCGCTGGTCATGTTCGAGACGGGGGCGCCCGCCTCGGCCGCCGCGAACAGGTTGGTCTTGGTCACCATGTACGCGATCTGGTAGCCGCCCCAGGAATGGCCCTGCACCCCGATGCGGGCGGGGTCGACGAAACCCCGGCCGAGGAGATCGAGCACCCCCGGCACCACCGCGTCGAGAGCGCTCTCGCCCGGATAGCCGACCTCGTAGGGAATGTCCGGCACGAACACCACGTAGCCCCGGCTGGCGTAGAACGAGAACGCGACCGACGACCCCCCCGGCGTCGGCGTCCGGTAGTCGTGCAGCCCGTCGGACATGCGCTCGTAGAAGTAGACCAGCAGCGGGTACTGCCTCGACGGGTCGAACCCCTCCGGAGTGATGAGGATGCCCTCGAGCCGCGCGCCGTCGTTCGAGGTCCAGTCCACCAGCTCCGCCGTCCCCCAGGCGTACTCCGCCTGCTGCGGATTGGCGTCGCTGAGCTTCCGCTTCGCCTCGAACTCGGCGTCGCCCGTCCACAGGTCGGGGAACGTCCCGAAGCTCTCCCGGGTCCAGAGAATCTGCCCGGCGTCCTCGGCCCGGGCCTGGAAGCGGAACCGGAACGGCCCGGACACCAGCCCGGTTGCGCCGCCGGCGCCATCCGTGACCCCGCGGGCAAAACCGCCGACCCGCGTCCTCTCGTCGAAAGTCGAGAACAGGAGCCCGCCCTCGGCGAGGGCGGGCTCGTCGTCGGTGCGGACGAGCCGGTGCCGCACCCGGCCGGCCCGCCCCGACGTCAACCGCACCGGGGGCTCGTTACCCCCCGGGGCGACCCGCCAGGCGTCGTAGCGGTCGTGGACGATCAGGGCGGCGTCGCCCTCGATCCACTGCGCCCCCCCATAGGGTGACGGCCCCTGGGGGCGGTCGTTCAGCTCGTCGTGGAACGCCTGGGGGATGCCCGCGGTCAGGCTGGCCGCACCGGCCGAACCGTCGATCGGGGCGGCCTTCCAGTCCCGGTCGCCGTCGTCCCACCACCAGGCGTAGGCGCCGCCCGGCGACAGGCCCACCCCGCGGCCCCCGCGCACGCGCTCGGCGACCCGCCGCCGCTCGCCGGTTCCGGCGTCCACCGCATAGGCGTCCTGGTAGCGGCCGTCCCACGACAGCGCCTGCCGGTACGGCACGTCCGTCGTCCCCAGCAGGAAGTCCGACCCGCCGTCCTGCGTCCGCGCCACGTCGGGCATGTCCGGCCCGCCGAGCTGCACGACCCCGTCGGCGCCGCGCCGCGCGACGGCGAGGTACGAGCGCTCGCGCTCGGCGTCGAGCTGCACGAGCTGCATCGGCTGCAGGTAGGGGTCCTGCCAGTTCCAGACGTCCAGCCGCACGTCGTCGCGCTCGAGCGGCGCCTCGGCCGGCTCGGGCGCGGGCCGGGGCGCGGTCCCGAAGAACAGCCGTTCGCCGTCGTCGGAGAACGACACTTCCCCGTGCTCGCTGATCCACCAGCCCGCGGGCACGCCGGCCGTCGCCGTCGTCGCCGCCAGGATCGCCGCGGCGCCCGCGTCGGAGCGGTAGAGGGAGAAGGCAGGCTGCTCCTGCTCCCATTCCGCTGCGTCGCTCACGAAGGCGAGGCTGCCGCCCGTCCTGTCGAAGGCGATCTGGCGGTACTGGCCCTCGCCCTCCATGACCGGAGTCGCCGCCCCCGTCGCCGCGTCGACCCAGTGGACGCCGTCGCCGCCTTCTTCATCGGTCGAGGCGGCGTAGGCGAGGGCCGTCCCGCTGTCCGCCACCCGATAGGACACCGCGTGCGGGAACATGAACTCGTCTCCCGTGTCAAGGTGACGCAGCACGAGCGGCGTCCCGGCGTCCTTCTCGTGCCGCTTCTCGTACTCCGGCGAACGCTGCTCCTCCGCCTCCTCCGCTTCCCGGGCCTCCGCACCGCCGAGTCGCTGTTCTCCGCTCGGCATCTCGACGCCGGCCTCCCCGTCCCCGGCCTCCGCCGGATCCTCGGACAGGTGATAGGCGATCCACGATCCCCCGTCCTCGGGTACCTGGAACGACTCGATGGGGCCCGTGATGAACTCGGCTTCCGCGCCGTCCGGGGACGCCGCGAGCGACAGCACCCCCAGCGAATCGCCCGGCAGATCGTCACCGGACTTCCCCTCCCGACGCAGGGCGTCGACTTCCGACTGCGGCGGCGGCACCCGGTACGCCACGTGGCGCGAATCGCGGGTGAAGACGGGGCCGCGGCCCCGCACCCGCCTCGACGCGGTCCCGTCGGTGCGGGACAACACCAGCTCGGGGTCGCCGTCCCAGGGCTCCACCACCCAGGCCGCCCAGACGCCGTCGGGCGAGAGGCGAGGGCTCCGGATGGCGTTCCAGCGGTAGGTGTCCTCGTGGTCGAGGGCGGGCCTGGGGCCGGGAGCCTGGGCCAGGACCGGGAGGCCCGCCGACAGCAGCACCGCCGTCGCGGCAACCCAGGCCCACGCGGTTCTTCCCCGCCGACGCGACCGTTCGAGGCCGGCCCGCCCATCGTCACCTGACGGCTCCGCTGCGCGCCCAACCAACCCTCCAGGAGTCCGCGCCGTTCGACGACACAGACTCCTGGCCGCCGAGACCGCCGGCGCGAGCCGGCGTGAACCGGCCGCCCGCCCTGCGGTCCGCCGGTCGGTGCATGGGACGATGGTCATTTCTCCCTCCCCCGTACATCAGGCGCCCGTTCTTACGTTCGGCCTACTCGGCCGGGCTGTCGCGCCTCCGTCCGGAACATTCTCCCCCGCTTCGCGCCCGGGCGTGAAGTCGAGTCGGCCCCGGCCCCCGGCCGGCCGTCGTTCCCCACACACTCCCCCGGCCGGCCGACAAGGCGAGAGGAAACCGTCCGCCCACCCACTGCGCCGCACCGTTTCGAAGCCGGCCTCCGGTCGCTTCCAGCCGTCCGTGGCGCCTTCGCGTCGCACCGTCGCCACGGCGAATGCCGAGACGAGGGGAACGACCGGCCGGGGAACTCCCTGTCCGCAGCGTCCGTCTTCATTCGCAGGGAACGCAACGCCCGGGAGCAGATCCAAGGAGCGCCAGCATGGTCCCAGCAGGAACGAGATCGGGCGGTACGGCGTGGAAGCGGCTGTCGGCAGTACTCGCGGCGGCGGCGATGCTGGCGCTGGTCCTGGCCCTGCCGGCAGCAGAGCAGGCCGGCGCGCCGGACTTCCAGTGGCGTGGCAGCGTCGAGGCCGGCCAGACCGTCACCATCCGCGGCGTGAGCGGATCGATCACGGCGGCCCGCGGGAGCGGCGAGGTCGTGGTGGAAGCGGTCAAGACGGCGCGCCGCAGCGACCCCGACGACGTGACCATCGAGGTGTTCGAGGACGGCGAGGGCATCCTCGTCTGCGCCGTCTATCCATCGGGGTGGTTCCGGCAGAACCGCTGCGCAAGGCGCGACGCCTACCGCATGAGCTCCCGGGACAACGACGTGAACGTCGCGTTCACGGTGTCCATCCCGGACGGCGTGCACTTGAACGCCCGGAACACCAACGGCGTCGTGCGGGTGTCGGGGCTGTCGGGCGACGTCAGCGCCATCACCGTGAACGGCGACATCGAGGCGGAGAGCGCCGGTTCGGTGTCGGCGAGAACCGTCAACGGGAGAATCGACGCGGCCATGGGGGCCTCTCCTCGGAAGGATCTGTCGTTCAAGACCGTGAACGGCCGCGTACGCCTGGCCCTGCCCGCCGAGGTCGATGCGGACCTGAGCCTCCGCACCGTCAACGGCGGCATCGACAGCGATTTCCCCGTCGACGTCCGGGGCCGCTGGGGCCCGCGCTCGGCGTCGGGCCAACTCGGACAGGGCGGACCCGACATCGACGTCTCGACCGTCAACGGCGGCATCGAGGTGCGCCGCCACTGACTCGCGGCCGGCCGTCGCGCCGACATCGCGCACCCGGCGCTCGGGCGCGGCAGGCCACTCCCCCGCCAGCGGCCCCGGGAACGAAGGCGGCCGACCGAAGCTCGCGGATCAGCGCGATGCCGCCTCCGCCGCCTCTTCTCCGCGGGCGATCTCCAGCGTCGCCGTCATGCCCGTGTTCCCTTCGTGGCAGGCGAACTCGAACATCGCTCCCTCGGTGGGCGGCATCACGATCTCCGCCGTCCACGGCTGCGTCCACAGACCCGGGTCCTCGAACGTCACCGCGTAGTGCACGGTGTCGGCGTCGAGGCGGGTGAAGCGCTCGACGAGGCGCATCCTGCCCTGGGACAGTCCCTGGAACCACTGGTCATCGCGGAAGTTGGTCGTCTCGACCACCAGCGTGTCGCCTTCCCACCGGCCGCGCGAGTCGCCGAGCCACTGGCGGACGTGACCCGGCAGGTGCGGCCGGCCGTCGAGGGCGATGACCCGGAACTCGTGGACCATCTCGTGCAGGAGAAGCACGTGGTCGGCCGTCTGCGCGATGTGGACGTTCTGGCTGTAGGGGCCGCCGAGGCGGGGAATGCCGTAGGAGATGCAGCGCTCCTGGGGGCTGCGGCCCTCCGGCCCCTCCGTCGTCTGCCCCGGGCGGGCGGCGCGGCGCGCCCGGCCCGCCGCCGAGTACGGGATGCGCCCGCCGGGCGGGTCGACGATCATGGACGTGCGGCCGTCCGACAGGCTGCGCTCCCACCAGACGACGCGGCGCGCGCCGACGCCCTCCGCCGATTGCTGCGCCGCGTCGACCTCGGCGATTTCCGCGTCGGTCAGGCGCGCCCGGTCCCCGTAGCGCTCGGGACGCTCGAGGGGCGTGGCGGTCCCGTGGCTCCAGACGCCACGCAGATCCGGCGCCCCCCACGGCGTGCGCGGCGGCCCCGTCTGTCCGAGGACCGCGGCCGGGACCAGCGCCACGGCGACGATGGCGGCGAGAATCTTCGTCTGCTCCATCCGGCGATCCTACCAGCCGTTGGCTCGAGTGCTCCTCGAAAGCGGGGCGCCCGGTCGAAGGCGCGAGACTGAACTGCCGACCGGCGTAGACCGGGCCCAGGGCCTGGTTGTGCAGCGGGACCTTCGGCCGCAAGGGGTGGTCGACGTGCCGCCTCTCCGCACCCCGGCCGACCAGGACTGGTTGTCCAAGCGGACCCTTCGCAAGGTGCTAGGATATTGGCCCTGACTTCACCCCGGAGATTCAACCCAGGAGAAAGACGAGCATGACCGACCATCGATGGAATGTTGTGAAGCGGAGCCTCGCCCTCGCCGCGGCGCTCGCCCTCGTGGCGGCGCCCGCCGCGGCCCAGGACGGCTCGGCGGACCTGGTGCAGCGGGTCCTGCCCAACCCCAACCCCGAGGTCGCCCTGAACTGGGCCGCCCTGCCCGATGATCGCGTGTGGGGCTCGACCGCAGGCATCGACATCGACCCGACCGACGGGCACGTCTGGGTCTACGACCGCTGCGGCGGCATCGGACTCGCCGGCGGTTGCGCGGCCAACCCGACCGTCGATCCCATCCTGAAGTACGACCGCAACACCGGCGAGCTGCTCGCCGCCTTCGGCGCGGGGCTCTTCGTGCTGCCGCACGGCCTGCACGTCGACGACGACGGCAACGTCTGGGTCACCGACTCGCAGGGCAACGACGAGATCGGTCACCAGGTGTTCAAGTTCAGCCCCGAGGGCGAGGTGCTCATGACCCTCGGCGTGGCCGGGCAGCCGGGCAGCGACCCCGAGGGCGTCCACCTGAACGAGCCGTGCGACGTCGTCACGTGGGGCCCGACCGGCGACATCTTCGTCTCAGACGGCCACAGCGGGCAGAACCCCGACCCGCCGGCGGGGCGCACCGGGCGCATCCTCAAGTACGACCGGGACGGCAACTTCATCAAGCAGTGGGGCGAGATCGGCTTCCGGCCCGGCCAGTTCCGCACGCCGCACGGCGTGGAGTTCGACTCGCAGGGCCGCCTGTTCGTCGCGGACCGCGGCAACCACCGCATCCAGATCTTCGACCAGGAAGGCGAGCTGCTCGACATCTACTACCAGTTCAGCCGCATCAGCGGGCTCTACATCACCGAGGACGACACGCTGTACGCCATCGACTCGGAGTCGCAGGAGACCAACCACTACGGCTGGCTCAACGGCGTCCGCATCGGCTCGGCCGGTGAGGACCGGGTGACCGGGTTCATCCCGCCGCACGTCCCCGAGGAAGGCCGCACCCTGCAGGGCCTCGCCGGCGAGGGCATCGCGGTCGACGCCGACGGCAACGTGTTCGTGGCCGAAGGACCTGCCTCGCGGCCGTTCGCGGGCGGCGGCGTCACCAAGTACAGCAAGGCCATGGACTGATCGGCGTCCGGAGCACGCATTCCGCACCACGTCCTCGCGGGGCCGCGATGCCTCGCGAGGACACTCCTCGTACCGGCATCGTCAGTGCGCCGGAAGCCACTCTGCACACCCGCCGCAGTTTGCCGGAACCGAATGTTCGGGCTCAGTGACGGCCGAAAGACCACCGGCCGTCCCCCGCACGCGACAGCGTCGCCGGGTTCTTCCTCCGCCACGCCGCGAGGCCACATGCCCGCAACCGGAGTGATGCAGTGCGCCCTCGGGGCGGGCCCTGGCGCCTAATGCGTCCGAATCCTGCGCGTACCGGGCAGGGGCGGCGTGTCGACGCCGCCGGGAATGACGAAGGCGCCTGGAATGCCCGTGTCGAGCGTGGCAAGCTGTGCTCCGTGCGCCTCCGCCAACCGTACGAGGTGGGCATCCGTGGTCCGGGACGCGCTCCCACACCAGTCGGGAAGGCCGCTGCCCGGCCGGTCGTCCGGCAGAAAGACGTGGCGCGCGCCCAGGGTGCTCAACATCCCGACAAGCGTGCTCCCTGCCTCGCCCACCGTGACACGTCCTCCCGTACGCTGGACGGACACCCGGACGAAGCCGAGCTCGGGGATCGCCGAGGTCAGCATCCGTGAGCTCCGCCGCTCTCGCGTTGCCGCGATCCACCTCACGGTGCGCTCGTGCGCGACGTGGTCGGACCAGCCCCACGCGACGAGCACGTTGACGTCCAGAAGGTAATTCACGGGAATTCCGACAGGAGCTCGCGCACCGACTCTGTGGTGAGCGGGGGCTGCTCGTCGGGTGCAGCGAAGATCATCGCGCCGGTGTGGGGACAGCGAACGCGCTGCAGCGGCCGGGAATCGGGGGTCGAGAGACGCGCCCGGCGGCGGAGATACTCCGAGACGCTGACCCCCTCTTTCCGCGCCCGCGCGCGGATGAACCGAGCCTCGTCCTCGCTCACCTTGAACGAGATGGTGGCCATGAGGGTAATAGCGTATTACCCGCCTCCAACCCTCGTCAAGTTCCCCGTCGAGGAACGCTCTGCGGCGGCCGCGAACGCCGGGCCCGCCCGGGATCGGGACCGCCGCCCGGGCCTGCGGGCGTGAACCGCGGCGCGATGCCCTTGGTCATCCCGCCCAAAAGGACTACGCTCTGCTCTTGCGCATCCGGAGACAGATGGGCGCGCCCGACGCAGCCCGTCCGGCGCCGCTCATCAGGCATGAGTCGGAGGGAACCATGGTGAAGCGAATCGGATCGTTCGTCGTCGCCGCGATGCTGGCGGCGGGACCGGCCTCGGCCCAGGATCCGATGGCGGCCCTGCAGGCCGCCATGGACACGATGGGCGTCACCGACATGACGTCCATCCGGTACACCGGCAGCGGCTGGGTCGGCGCGGTGGGGCAGAACGCCTCTCCCGCCGAGGACTGGCCGCGCTTCGAGCTGGCGGAGTACACGCGCACCATCGACTTCGAGACCAACTCGTCGGCCGAGGACATGGTCATCCGGCAGGGCGACTACCCCGCCCGGGGCGGCGGCGGCGCGCCCATCCGGGGCGACCGCATCCGGAACCTGCGGGTCCGGGGCGAGCACGCCTGGAACGTCCCGGGGGTCGACCGGGTGGTCCCCACCCCGCAGGACGCCGAGCGCCGCCTGCTCGAGATCTTCCTCACCCCGCACGGGTTCCTGCAGGGCGCCCGGGCCGGGGATCCGATCGCCATCAGGCGGAACGAATACGGGCAGCGGGTGACGGTCATCTCCTACATCGCCCTCGGCAAGTACCGCATCAACGGCACCATCACCGAGGACAACGTCGTCGAGCGGGTGCAGACCTGGATGCCCAGCCCCGTCGTCGGGGACATGTACTACGAGACCGTGTACACGGACTACCAGGACGTGGGTGGCGACATGATGTTCCCCATGAACTGGCACCAGCACCAGGACTACGACGACGGCGCCAACGAGCCCAACGTCAGCGGCGGCGACCACTCGTTCAGCCTCACGACGATCGAGAGCGTCGAGGTGAACGTGGACGGCGCCGCCCTGACCGTGCCCGACATCGTCCGCACCGCCACCGTTCCGCCGATGCGCGTCGAGTCGGAAGAAGTGGCCGACGGCGTGTGGCTGATTGGCGGCGGGTCGCACAACAGCGTGGCGGTGGAGTTCGCCGACCACGTGGCGGTCATCGAAGCGCCGCTGAACGAGGCGCGGTCGCTCGCGGTGATCGACGAGGTGATGGGCCTGGCGCCGGACAAGCCGATCCGGTTCATCGTGACCACCCACCACCACTGGGACCACATCGGCGGCCTCCGCGCCTACGTGCACGAGGGCGCGACGGTCGTCACCCACTTCGGAAACCGCCCCTACTACCAGGAGGTGCTGCGGGCGGGGCTGTGGATGCTCGAGCCCGACCGGCTCTCGCTGCACCCGCCCGAGGAGTGGTCCGAGGGCTACATCTTCGAGACGTTGCACGAGAAGTACATCCTCGGCGACTCGACGCGTCTCGTCGAGCTGCACAACGTCCAGGGCCTCGCCCACGCCGCGGGCATGCTGATCGCGTACCTCCCCGCCGACAAGCTGCTGGTCGAGGCCGACCTCTACACCCCGCCGGGCCCCGGCCGGCCCCTGCCCGACGCGCCGAACGCCAGCGCCCGCGCCCTCTACCGCAACGTGGAGCGCCTGGGACTCGACGTCGAGACGATCGTCCCCATCCACGGGGGCACGGGCTCGTGGTCCGAGTTCGAGGAGTTCGTGACCGGCGCGGAGTGACGCGCGAGGCGTGAGTCCCGGTGTGCGCGAGGGCCCTGCGCGCGGCGCCGCGGTCCCGCCATGGAACTGACGGCCGCCGGCCGAAGCCACGGATCCGCTTCGGCCGGCCGCTCTGAGCCCCGACAGGCCCGGGATGGGGCGCAACGCGACCCGGCGTTCGCGCCTCGGCGGGGCGCCCTCGACCCGTCACCGCAAATCGGTTGCAGCGCTGCGCCTTCGGCTCCGGAGCGCCCCGCCAACCTGCCGGGAGTCGGCACCGTTCAGGGAACCGCCTCCAGCCGGCTATCGGGGTCGTTCGTACTCGCGCCGAAGGGCCGGCGAGAGTGGATAGACGTCGCGGAAACGGTGCTCACCCGACCGCAACAGCTCGCGCTCGTACTCCTCCAGCGCCGCCTGCTCCGCCGCCGCCCGCAGCACGTCGCCGACGAGGTGCGCGGGGAAGAACAGCACGCCGGTCTCGTCGGCGACGACGACATCGCCCGGCAGCACCGTCGCGGTCCCGATGCGGACCGGGGCGTTCCACTCGACGCCCAGCCAGCTCGTCGTCGTGACATCGAAGAACCGCGCGAAGACCGGGAAGTCGGCGAACGTCTCCCCAACCAGTTCCGCGAGGTCGCGGCTGCCGCCGTCGATGACCACGCCGGCCGCCCCGCGCAGCTTGATGCCCAGCGCCCCCATGCCGCCGAACAGCACATGGCCGTCGGCCCCGCCGAGTTCGGCGACGATCACGTCGCCGGGCCGCGCCTCCTCCGACGCGCGCGCGTAGTACCGGCGGTCCCAGTCGCCCTCCGCCGCAAGCTGGTCAATCGCCTCGACCAGGTCCGGGCGCGGCGGCAGGAAGCGCATGGTCAGCGCGCGCCCCACCACGCGCCGGCCCGGCTGCGTCGCCCGGAACCCCCGCACGTAGTTCGTCCGGTAGTCGCCGAGCGAGCGCCAGATGTCCTCGAGCTGCATCTCCGCGAGCCGCGCGAGGTCTGCGTCGCTCACCTCCACGTCCGGGCGGATGGAGCGGAGAACGTCCATGACGGCGCTGTAGGACGAGCGGTTGGCCCGGAACCCCTCGGGCGGCGCCACGTCCCCCCCGTCGCGGTTCGCGTCGGGTTGCTGGGCAGCGGCGCCGCTCGCGAGCAGGGCGGCGGCCAGGAGTATCGAGCAGAGACCGGTGCGAATGGGCATGGTCAACTTCCTCGCGTTGGACTCGCGGCACGGCCCGCGGTTCCCGCGCCCGGCGAATGGTAATCAAGGCGACGCTGACACCCACCCTGACGCCTCGACGGAGACGTTGCGGACATCGGATTTGGATCCCTCATTTGCCGCCCGGTCACATACACTGTATGCCAACAGCGCGGAAGCGGTTGCCTCGAGGAGGTTGACATGCGAGGGACATGGCGGCTCGGTCTCCCGGGAGCCCTGCTCCTGGTCGGCGGCGGCGTGTTGCTGAGCGGCGCGAACGCAGCGGCGACCGACGGGGACCTCAGCGGCGTCGTGCGGGGCGACGGCGGCGGTGAGGCCGGGGTCTGGGTGATCGCCGAGACCGACGACCTCGAGACGACGTTCCGGAAGATCGTGGTCACCGACGACAACGGGCGCTTCCTCGTTCCCGATCTGCCAGAGGCCGACTACACGCTGTGGGTCCGCGGATACGGCCTCGTCGACTCCGCGAAGCAGGCGGCGCGGCCCGGCGACGAGGTAACCATCTCGGTGACCGCGGCGGCGACGCCCCAGGAGGCCGCGCGCATCTACCCCGCCAACTACTGGTACTCGCTGCTCGAGGTGCCGGCGGCGACTGATTTTCCGGGCACGGGCCCGAACGGCAACGGCATCGGCCGGGCGATGCGGCATCAGGCCCAATGGGTCGATCGGCTGAAGGACGGCTGCCAGCTCTGCCACCAGATGGGCAACGTGGCGACCCGCGAGATGCCCATGCTGGACATCGACGACTTCGACTCGACCCTCGACGCGTGGGACCACCGCGTGCAGGTGGGACGGAGCGGCCCGAGCATGAACGCGGGACTCAACCGCATGGGGCGCGAGCGCGCGCTGGGTCTGTTCGCAGACTGGACCGACCGCATCGCCGCCGGCGAGGTGCCCCCGGCGCCCCCGCGGCCGCAGGGGCGGGAGCGCAACCTGGTGCTGACGATGTGGGGCTGGGGCGACCCCATCGCGATGGTCCACGACGAGATCGCCACCGACAAGCGCAACCCGCACCTGTATGCGAACGGCCCCGTCTACGGGGTCGGCGGGGCCGGGCTCGTCATCACCGACCCGGTGACCCACCGCTCGGTGCGGAAGGACATGACCACCCGCGTCCCCATGGAGGAGCGCGGCGACTCGTACGCGGGCGCCGCCGCCCGCATACCCTCGCCGTACTGGGGTGACGAGCGCTCGACCGCACGCGGGTTCAGCGCCCACAACCCGATGCTGGACGACAAGGGACGCCTCTGGATCACCCAGCGCATCCGTCCGTCGGACAACCCCGACTGGTGCCGGGCGGGCTCGGACCATCCGTCGGCGCGGCGCTTCCCCATCGACCGAAGCCAGCGGCAGCTCTCGTACTACGACGTCGAGAGCGGCGAGTTCGTGCACGTCGACACCTGCTACATGACCCACCACCTGCAGTTCGCCGAGGACGACGACGACACCCTCTGGTTGAGCGGATCGACGGACGTCGTCGGGTGGCTGAACACCAGGCTGTACGACGAGACCGGCGACGAGCAGGCGGCGCAGGGCTGGTGCCCGACCATCGTGGACACGAGCGGGGACGGCGTCATCGGCGCCTACACCGAGCCGGGCGAGCCGCTCGACCCCGCGAAGGACATGCGCATCGACGGGTTCGCCTACGGCATCATCCCCAACCCCGTCGACGGCTCGATCTGGATCGCGCGGCGCCTGCCGGTGCCGGGGAACATCGTCCGGCTGGAGATCGGCGACGACCCGCCCGAGACGTGCATCGCCGAGGTCTACGAACCGCCGTTCGAGAACCCCGACGTCGACCCGAGCCAGTGGGGCCACGGTGGTCGCGGCATCGACGTCGACCGCAACGGGGTGCTCTGGACTGCGCTGGGTGGCAGCGGCCACCTCGCGAGCTTCGACCGCAGCAAGTGCCGGGTGCTGAACGGCCCCACCGCGACCGGGCAGCACTGCCCCGAGGGGTGGACGCTCTACGCGACCCCCGGTCCGCAGATGAAGGGGGTCGAGGCGGCGGGCAGCGCCGACTTCCACTACTACAACTGGGTGGACCAGTTCGACACGCTGGGGCTCGGCGAGAACGTCCCCATCGCGAACGGCACGAGCTCGGACGCCCTGCTCGCGCTGCTGCCCGACACCGGCGAGTGGGTCACGCTGCGGGTGCCGTATCCGCTCGGCTTCTACACCCGCGGACTCGACGGCCGCATCGACGACGCCGACGCAGGCTGGAAGGGCCGCGGCGTGTGGGCCAGCTACGATTCGGTGACGAACTGGCACAACGAGGGCGGCAAGGGGATGACGAGCGAGATCGTGCGCTTCCAGGTCCGCCCGCATCCCCTGGCGGAGTAGTGCCGGCGGCGCCGGTCACTCGGCGCCGGCCATTTCGCGCCGAAACAGTGCTACGCGGGCGTGCCGGACGAGACCGTCCGCAAGATCATCGGCCGACGGCGGCGGCGGTTCCCGGCTGCGGCGAGCCGCCCCGCGGAGGCCCCCTTGTCGATGGACCGTCGCCGCGAGGAAATGCCATGCCGAACCGACCCCTGACGCTCATGCGCCTGTTCGCGGCCCTCACCGTCCTCTCTCTCCCGCCTCTCGCGACTGCCCAGGAGGGCACGACCATCACCCGCGAGGTGCGGCCGTTCACGCCCGTCACCGACGAGATGCTGCGAAACCCCGACCCCGGCGACTGGCTGATGACCCACCGGACCTACGACTTCCAGGCCTACAGCCCGCTGGACCAGATCGACCGCGACAACGTGCACCGGCTCCAGGTGGCGTGGATGCGGGCGATGGACGAGGGGCCCCAGCAGACCCAGCCGCTCGTCTACGACGGGGTGATGTACCTGGCCCACAACGACGACCACATCCAGGCTCTCGACGCCACCACCGGCGACATGCTCTGGGACTACCGGCGCGAGGCGCCCCCGGACCTGCGCCAGTACGTCACCCTCGGCAACCGCACCCGCAACCTCGCCATCTACGGCAACCACATCTACCACCTCACCGCCGACGCCCACCTCCTCGCCCTCGACGCGCGCACCGGCGAGGTGGCCTTCGACACCGAAATGGCCGACTACCGCCAGGGCATCACCCACTCGACCGGCGCGATGGTCATCGACGGCCGCATCCTCGCGGGCCGCACCTGCAGTCCCCGGAGCGTCGAGGCCCGCTGCTTCATCTCGGCCCACGACGCCGACACGGGAGACGAGCTGTGGCGCATGTACACCGCGGCCGGCTCGGACGACCCCGGCGGCCGGACGTGGGGCGACCTGCCTGTCGCCGACCGCGTCCACGTGTCGCCGTGGGGCGCCCCCGGCAGCTACGATCCCGAACTCGGGCTCATCTACTGGGGCATCGCCGTCCCCCTGCCCTACCCGCGCATCGTGCGCCGCGGCGCCTGGGACGTCGGCGACAGCACGCCGTGCGAGCTGTACTCCAACTCGACCGTGGCTCTCGCCGTGGCCGACGGCGCCCTGGAGTGGTACTACCAGCACCTGCCCTGCGACGACTGGGACCAGGACTTCGTGCAGGAGCGGACGCTGATCGACACCGTCGTCGACCCCGACCCCGACGCGGTGATGTGGGTCAACCCGCGCCTCGCCGGCGCCGCCAAAGAGCGCAAGGTCGTCGTCACCATGGGCGAACCCGGCGGTCTCTTCGTCCTCGACCGCGTCACCGGCGAGTTCCTGTGGGGGCACCCGCTCCCCTACGACACCACCGAGCGCTTCGTCATCAGCGACATCGACCCCGAGACCGGGCAGGTCTTCATCAACATGGACCTCGTGGCCCGCGAGCTCGGCCAGCAGTTCATCATCTGCGGCCACAACGTGAAGGGCTGGTGGTCGTGGTCGTACAGCCCGCAGACGGGCATGCTCTACGTCCCCATCAACCGCTCGTGCCTGAACCAGACCACCAACGAGCGCTCGGTCTCGGGCGCGAGCCCCCGCTTCACCCAGCCCGAACCCGGCTTCGAGGTCGACGGCCACCTCACCGAGGTGCGGGCCATCGACATCTCCACCGGCCGCGAGGCGTGGCGCTACACCCAGCGCGCCCCCAACGCCGGCTCGACTCTCGCCACCGCCGGCAACGTCGTCTTCTTCGGCGACCTCAACCGCCGCTACCGCGCCTTCGACGCCGAGACCGGCGACGTGCTGTGGGAGACCATTCTCGGCAGCCAGATCACCGGCTTCCCCGTCACCTACACCGCGGGCGGACGCCAGTACCTGACGGTGCCGGTGGGGGGCGCTTCGATCTTCCAGTTGAACAACTACGCGTCCGAACTGGAGGCGCCGATGGGCAGCAACATGATCGTGACGTTCGCCTTGCCGCCGGAGTGATTGGGCGCTCGCGGGCGGCCCAAGAAGAGCGGCGATCGCGGGCCACCAGGAACCATGCGGCCCAGTGTACGGCGTGCGACGTGCCGGAACGTCGTCGATTCTGAGTCCACGGCCCTCACTCCATGCTGACCAGGTGCATGTCGTCCACCCCGATGCGCAGCGCCGCATCGTGAATCCGCCGGGGTCAACCGACCGCTATCCTCGTGCAGCGTGAGGTTGACCGTGGTCACGAGGCGGCTCGTACTCGAGTCCCCGCAGCCGGCAATCCGCCCGCGTCAACGGCCGCCTGCCTGTCGCCAGGCCTCGATCTGCTCAGCCAGCCCGGCGCTGAATGCCGCCATTTCCCCCCGTTCGGCCTCGGTCTCCAGCCGGCCCACCATCCGCGCGATGCCGGGAACATCGCGCGTCACTTCATCCGACAGCGCCTCGACCATCGCCTTGGGCACGTCCTGCCGACGCGTCGTGGTGTCGCCGGCGAACGTCTGCTCGATAGACGCCATACGGATGCGGAGCTCCTGCGCCGATACGCCAAACGCTGCCGCGTAGTCTTCCGTCCGCTCGCTGATCGAGTCCCAGACCCAAGCTTCGGGCGGGCCGCCTCCGGGCAGCACCAGCGGCTCGATGCGCTGGCCGTACGCCGCCGCTGCCTCCACCATCGCCGGCGCCTTGTCCGCCGCATCGCCGTCGAGCACGAAGACGAATCCGCCCAGCCTCCCGAACTTGCCGAACGCGTGAATGTGGCCCCTGAACTCGTCGCTCCCCGTATCGCGGCCGACCACGAAGTCGTCGTGGCGCGTGCCAGTCCTGTAGTTCAGCACATCCAGCACGCCCAGAATCACGCCTTCCGCGACCTCGTCCTCGCACAGAATCGACAGACGGTCTGTCGACTGCCCGTACAACGCCTTCTGAAAGATGTCGCGATAGGCCGGCGCGCGGGCGACGTCCAGCGTTTCCGCATCCCGATCCAGGAAGATCCGACCTTCGGGAGGGACGCTGTCGAGGACCACCGGACTGTGCGTGGTCACCACGACCTGCAGATCGTTGCGCAGCGCAATGCGCTGCAGCTCCAGCATGAGCTGCTGCTGTGTCCAGGGATGCAGGCCGGCCTCCACTTCATCGATGAGCACCAGGGCGCGTCGCAGTGTGGAGATGTCCTTCGACATCCGCAGGATGGCCCGCTCGCCCGCGGACATGTGGAACTCGGAGTAGCGAACCGCTTCATCGCGCTCGAGGTCGGCAAACAGCAGGTCCCTGCTTCTCCCGCGGATGAGCGCGATGCCGCGGTATTTCTGCGGCAGGATGCGCCGGGCGAACAGCAGCAGGGCCGGCGTGATCTCCTCCGCCTCGAACGCCCCACGACCGAGCTGGAGCACGCCCCGCACCTCGGACGGATTGGTGAGATTGGCGAGCGTGCGCAGGTACAGCTCGCGCTCGGGCTGTCGCATGCCCTTGCGCCCCATGAAGCTCCTGCTCCACGACCTGCCCTTCTTCCACACCATCGAGTAGCGGGCGCCGCCGGCGAGATAGTGGAACTCCAGGGCCGCATCGCCGGTGACATCGACGAACTCGCCCTCGCCATTGGTGAATCCCGGGAACAACGCGGCCGGCGTGTACGCGCGGGCGCTGCGACCGGCCGGTGCATAGGCCGCCGCACACGCGGACAGCACCGTGGACTTGCCGCATCCGTTCGGGCCGGCAACCACGGACACGGGATAGTCGAACGCCACCCGCAGGTCACGAATCCCGCGCAGGTTCCGCAACCTGATCTCGTCGAGAAAGTCGCTCTGCACCTGCTTGCGCGCCCGCAACGAGTCCCAGACGCTTCGCAACGACGCGTCGATGATGGACATCACGATGCCTCGGTCATCCCGCCGCGACGTCGTGGAGCGTCGATGGAAGAGCCAATGCAGACAAAGGTGTGCGAGCCGGTGTCCAGACCGTACCCCGGGACACCCGCTCACTCCCCGGCGACATGCGGAGGCAACCCCTCTCGTCGTCTCGAGGCGCGCCGTTCCTGCTTGTCGAAGTCGATGCCGACCTGCAGCGCGAAAGGCCGCACGACGTGCGGCCACGCCCGTGTAACTGGCCGGCCGCCGGCCACACCAGCTCGACCGCGACGGGATAGCTACGTTGCCCGGCAGGTCACTGACTTCCTCTCCGTGGGCAGCGACTCCGCCGCCGCTCCACGGCATTCAATGCGGAAGTCCAGCAAACCGAC
>CBDATI010000007.1:0-10770 GCA_965199675.1 Vicinamibacterales bacterium
CGGCCGACGGCGCGACGTGGTGGCCCAGATCACCAAGTCGGCCCATGTCTTCGTGTTCGATCGCGAGACCGGCGAGCCGATCCACCCCATCGAGGAGCGGCCGTTCCCGCCCTCCGACATCCCCGGCGAGGTCGCCTGGCCCACCCAGCCGCTGCCGGTGCGGCCGCCGCCGTTCACCCGACAGCGCCTGACCGAAGACGAGGTGACCGACATCTCCCCCGAGGCGCACCGCTACGTGCTCGACCGCCTGCGGCGGATGCGCAGCGGCGGGCAGTTCGTCCCCACGAGCCGCGAGGGCACCATCATCCTCCCCGGCCTCGACGGCGGCGGCGAATGGGGCGGGGCGGCTGTCGACCCCGACACCGGCATCATGTACGTGAACGGGAACGACATGCCCTGGATAGGGGCGATGGTCGAGATACCCGCCGGGTCGCAGGGAACGCCGGCGGGGACCGGGCGCCGCGTCTACGGCCTGCACTGCGTACAGTGCCACGGCGTGGACGGCGCCGGCGACGAGCTGGGGGTCTACCCGGCCGTGAACGACCTGCCCGGCCGCCTGACTCGCGACGAGACCCGCGCCGTCATCGACGAGGGACGGGGCTACATGCCCTCGCACGCCCATCTGTCCGAGCGCGAACGCGCGGCGCTGCTCGCGTACCTCTACGACTCGGACGATCCCATCGCCCGCGTCGGCGCCCGCGATGAGGTTGCCGGCGAGTCCGAATGGGTCTTCGCCGGCTACCGCCGCTTCCTCGACCAGCAGGGTCGCCCCGCCATCAAGCCGCCGTGGGCGACCCTGAACGCCATCGACCTGAACGCGGGCGAGATCGTGTGGAAGGTGACCCTCGGCGACTGGCCCGAGTTGTCGGCGGCGGGGCGGCCACCCACCGGGGCCGAGGCCTACGGGGGCCCTCTGGTGACGGCGAGCGGCCTCATCTTCATCGCCGCCACCCGCGACGAGCGCTTCCGGGTCTTCGACACCCGCGACGGCGCGCTGCTCTGGGAAACGGGCCTGCCCGCGGCCGGCTACGCCACCCCCATCACCTACGCCGTCGACGGGCGCCAGTACGTGGTCATCGCGGCCGGCGGCGGCAAGATCGGCACCCGGTCGGGCGACGCCTACGTGGCGTTCGCGCTGAGCCGGTGACCGGGCAGACGACCGGCCGCCGCGTGTCCGTCCGCGCGATCTCCAGGATTCGCTCTCGGCTGCCCGGTTGGCATCGTACAACCGAGGAGCCCACCGCAACCGGACAGGCCCGGGCGGAGACGCGAGCTCCGCCCGGGCACTTCGGAGGTACTCGCTACCAGGACAGGGTGCGGGCCGCGGTCACGCCGCCCGGCGTGGCCGCGACGGTGACGTCCCGCAGGACGGGCACGTCGGACCAGAAGCCGGCGATGAGGGCGCCACCGACCACCAGGGCGGCGCCGCCGTACTTCAGGGCGGGGCTGCGCTCCTTGAAGGGGATGAACGGCTGGAACTGGTCCGCGTAGAGGGTCCAGGGCTGGCTATCGATGGCCTGCACAGCCGCCGCGATGCCGATAACTCCTCCTGCGGCGTATGCCTCGAGAATCGCCTCATCGATAGCGCCGAGACAGAAGGGTTCACAGACCAGTCTCGTCGCACCAAGCTGAGCTCGAGCGTCCCACGGATTGACCTGGAGGAACAAGTCGGCCGCACTGGTTCCCAACTGTTCCCCCGTCACCACCCCCGGCTGAGTTGGCTGCACCGGCTGCGTCGGGTCGATCAGCAGCATGGCCGCCCCCGCCGCGGCCATCGCCACGCCGATCCCAACGCGAGCCCCGGACCGCCGCGTGCCGCCGAAGTCGCTCTGCAGCCGGGTCTCCGCCGCCAGGCGTTCCGCCGCGGCCAGGATCGACCCCGGTTCTTCCGCCGCCGCCGGCCGTACGCCCGCCGCCGCCAACCCCAACGCCAACAACAACACCATCGCTTGTCGCACTTGCAGCACTCCTGTCTCTGGCCCCTCGGGATGCGCCCGACGCGGGCGGGCATGGTCCGCACGTCGAGCCGGCCGTGCGTGCGCTGTACGGTCGGCGTCCGCCGCGCCGCGGTCGCGACACGACGCCACGCGACCGCGGCGGCGGCCCGGCGCCGCCAGCGCTCGTCCGGCCTGCGTGACGTCGAGCCTACGAGCGACCGGTGTCAGAACCCGTCAGTGCATTCGGCCGAGGGGACAAAAGGGCTGCGCAGGAAGGATCCGGCGGTAGTGGAGACGCCGTGTGTCGCCCAGCACGGCTTGGCCTCGGGGCACGGGCGGCAGGACCCCAGGCTCACGGCGCCCCGCCAGCGCTCGTCGCGAAAGCGTTTGGGAGCGGCGTGAGCGGCGCTGTCTCACGCGTTCGTTCGGCGCAGCGTACCGAAGAACATGCCGGGGCGACGGACGCCGTCGAGTCGCGGGGTGTCGGCCTGCCCGGGCGTCACGATGCGCTCCGGGCCTGCTGCGCCTTCTCGATCCGGGCCCACGTGTCGCGCAGGGTGACTGTCCGGTTGACCACCAGACGTTCAGCCGTCGAATCGGGGTCGACGCAGAAGTAGCCCTGGCGCTCGAACTGGCAGCGGCTGCCGGCGGGGGCGTCCCGCAGGCTCGGCTCGACCCGGCAGCCGGTCAGGGTCTCGAGCGAGGCGGGGTTGAGAGCGTCCTTGTAGTCGCCGCCGGGGCCGACGTCCTCGGGGTTGACGCGGGTGAACAGGTGGTCGTAGAGGCGCACCTCGGCGGGGGCGGCGTGGGGCGCCGACACCCAGTGGATGGTGCCGCGCACCTTGCGGCCGTCGGGGGCGTAGCCGCCCCGCGTGTCGGGGTCGTAGGTGCAGCGCAGCTCGACCACCTCGCCGGTGGCGGGGTCCTTCACCACCTCGCGGCAGGTGATGAAGTAGGCGTAACGCAGCCGCACCTCGCGGCCGGGGGCGAGCCGGAAGTACTTGCGGGGCGGGTCCTCGCGGAAGTCGGTCCGCTCGATGTAGAGCTCGCGCGAGAACGGGACCGCCCGCGACCCCATGCTCTCGTCCTCGGGGTTGTTGACTGCCTCGACCGCCTCGACCTGTCCCTCGGGGTAGTTCTCGATGACCACCTTGAGCGGCCGCAGGACCCCCATCACCCGCAGCGCCCGCCGGTTGAGGTCCTGACGGACGGCGTCCTCGAGCTGGGCGATCGACACGATGCTGTTCGCCTTGGCGATGCCGATGCGGTTGCAGAACTCGCGGATCGCCTCGGGCGTGTAGCCGCGGCGGCGAAACCCGACGAGGGTGGGCATGCGGGGGTCGTCCCATCCCGCCACGTGCTTCTCCGACACGAGCTCGAGCAGCTTGCGCTTGCTCAACACGGTGTAGCTGAGGTTGAGGCGCGCGAACTCGATCTGGCGCGGCCGGCAGGGCACGTCGATGTTCTCGAGGAACCAGTCGTAGAGCGGGCGGTGGTCCTCGAACTCGAGGGTGCACAGCGAGTGGGTGATGCCCTCGAACGCGTCCGACAAGGGGTGCGTGAAGTCGTACATCGGGTAGATGCACCACGCGTCGCCGCTGCGATAGTGCGGCGCCCGCCGGATGCGGTAGATGGTGGGGTCGCGCATGTTCATGTTGGGCGACGCCATGTCGATGCGGGCCCGCAGCGTGCGCGACCCGTCGTCGAACTCGCCGGCCCGCATGCGGGCGAACAGGTCGAGGTTCTCGGCCACCGTCCGGTCCCGCCACGGGCTGTTGCGGCCGGGGCGGTTCCACAGGCCGCGGTACTCGGAGACCTCGGCCCCCTGCAGGTCGCAGACATAGGCCTTCCCCGCCTCGATCAACTGCACGGCGCAGTCGTGGAGCCGCTCGAAATAGTCGGCCGCGTGGTAGAACCGGTCGTCCCAGTCGAACCCGAGCCAGCGCACGTCGTCCTCGATGGCCCGCACGTACTCGACGCTCTCGGTGGTCGGGTTGGTGTCGTCCATGCGGAGGTTGCACCGCCCGCCGTGCTCGGCCGCGAGCCCGAAGTTCAGGCAGATCGACTTGGCGTGCCCGATGTGCAGGTAGCCGTTGGGCTCGGGGGGGAACCGGGTGTGCACGCGGCCGGCGTGCTTCCCGGTCCGCTGGTCGTCGACCACGATCTGCCGGATGAAGTCGAGCCCGGCCGCGTCGGCCGCAGGTTCCGCCGTCTCTCGTCGTACGTCGGTCGTCATCGCCGTTCCATGGTGTTCCGCGGCTCGCCGAAACGCTCCCACTCAGGGTCGCCAGTCCAGCTCATCGCCGGTCAGCTCGGGTCCGGGCACGCCGTCCTGATGGAACGGGCATTTCCGCTGCCAGATGTCGCTCCCGTTCGCGCCATAGTTCTCGACGCATCGAGGACAGTGCATCACATACACGAACTGGAGATGGTCGTTGCCCGCCCGTGGCGGTTCGGTGCAACCCAAATTGACCTGACCGTTCCTGTTCTCGTAACCCGGTATCGTCGTCTTGCCCATATGCTCCTACGGCGCGAGCTGCGCCAGGGCGCGGTCGATGCGGGCGAGGCATGCCTCGGGGCCGAGGATGGCCAGCCCCTCGAACAGGCCGAAGCCGACCGCCTTGCCGGTCACCGCGACCCGGACGGCGTGGATGACCTGGCCGATGCGGATGCCCTCGGCCTCGACGAACTCGTGGAGCGTCCGCTCGAGGGTGGCCGCGTCGAACGGCCGGGTCGTCGCGAGCCGGTCCCGGAACCGGCGCAGCAACTGCGCGACCCCGGCCTTCCGCAGCCGCTTGTCGACCGCCTTCCCATCGTATGCGACGTCGGCGGCGGCCTGGAAGAACTCCGGATAGTCGAGCACGTCGCCGGCCACCTTGATGCGGTCGCCGGCCGCCGCCACGACGTCGCGTATGCGCGCGCGTTCAGCCGGACTCGGCGGGGCGGCCACGAGCCCCGCCCGCTCGAGGAACGGCGTCGCGCGCCCCACCCGCTCGTCGACGCCGAGCGCCTGCATCCGCCGCTCCTGGAACGCGGCCAGCTTCCCGGGGTCGAAGCTGGCGGCGGCGCGGTTGATTCGTTCGAGCGAGAAGCGCGCCACCATCTCGTCGCGGGTGAAGCGCTCGGTGCGGTCGTCGAGCGACCAGCCGACGAGGAGCAGGTAGTTCAGCAGCGCGTCGGGCTCGTAGCCGACGGCCCGGTAGAAATCGACGACGACGGGGTTGAACGTCTCGGGCGCCGTCGCGAGCCGCGCCCGCTCGGCGACGGCCAGGCCCCGGTCGTAGACGGCCTTGAACTCGTGGTGCCGCAGGTACCGGTCGAGCTTGCGCTTGCTGAGCTTCTCGGTGCCGCCGGGCGCGGCCACGTACGGCACGTGCGCGAAGGCCGGCGGCTCGTAGCCGAGCGCGGTCATGATGAACAGTTGCCGCGGGGTGTTCGACAGGTGCTCGACGGCGCGGATGACGTGGGTGATGGCGAAGTCGTGGTCGTCGACCGCGCTCGCCAGGTGGTACAGGCAGGTGCCGTCCGCCCGCTGCACGACGTGGTCCTGCTCGAGACCCCACTCGAACTCGACCTCGCCCCGCACGAGGTCGCGGAACCTGCAGACGCCCTCGCGGGGCATCCTGAGCCGCACCGCGGCCCGACGCCCCTCGGCCTCGAAACGGGCCGCGTCGGCATCGGTCTCGGCCATCCAGCGGCGGCTGTAGAGAAAGCGCCGCTTCTCGCGCTGGGCCGCCTCGCGCTCGGCCCGGATCTCCTCGCCGGTGGCGTAGTCGCGGTAGGCAGCGCCCGTCGCCAGCAGCCGCTCGACCGCCTCCGCGTACCGGGCGCTCCGCTGCGACTGGCGGTACGGGGCGTACGGTCCGCCGACCTCCGGGCCCTCGTCCCAGTCGAGCCCCAGCCAGCGGAACCCGTCGAGGATGGGGCGGAGGGCGGCGGCGACGTTGCGCTCGGCGTCGGTGTCGTCGACCCGCAGCAGGAACTGCCCGCCGTGGCGCCGCGCGAACAGCCAGTTGAACAGGGCGGTGCGCACCCCGCCGATGTGGAGGTAGCCGGTGGGGCTGGGGGCGAAGCGCGTGCGGACGGTCATCGGTCGAAGGATTATAATCAGTGCCTTCCCCCGACATGATGCCGGGTGAACCGGGAGCCGCCGTCGCGCGAGACCTTGCCGGCCCGCCGGACGCGCGAGACCTTGCCGGCCCGCCGGAGTCGTCGCCGCGCGAAACGCCTGCGGCGCCCGCCGGTTCCGCCGGCGGGAACTCCCGGGAAGCAGGCCCCGAGAGGAGACCCAGATGCCCTGGCTGCTGACCACCGTCCTGCTCGCGACGCTCGCCCAGGCCCCGCGCGAACCCGGCATGCACGGCGCCACGCTCGAGGTCGACGGGGTGGGCACGGTGACCTACGGCCTCTGGGTCCCGCGCGACTACGACGCCGCCGAGCCCCGCCCCCTGGTGCTCGCCCTGCACCCGGGCGGGTCGCCGGGCCCCGGATACGGCGCGCAGTTCCTCCGCGGGTTCGTCGCGCCCGCGCTCGCCGACTGGGGCGCCGTCGTGGTCTCTCCGGACGCCCCGGGGCGTCGCTGGAACAACGAGACCAGCGAGCGCGGGGTCCTGGCTCTGCTCGAGGACGTGCGGGCGAACTACGCCATCGACCCCGCCCGCATCCTCGTCACCGGCTACAGCATGGGAGGGCGCGGCACGTGGTACATGGCCGGGCGCCATCCCGACCTGTTCACGGCGGCGATACCCATGGCCGCGCGGTCCGACCCCGACGAGGCCCGCAACGTGGGGGACATGCCGGTGTTCATCATTCACCCCCGCGAGGACGAGGTGGTGCCGTTCGCACCGGCGGAGCGAACGGCGCAGGAGATGGAGGCCCGGGGGCAGAACGTGTCGTTCCTGCCCCTCGAAGGCGTCGGTCACTTCCAGATGCGGCCCGAGCCGCTGCGCCGCGGCGGCGACTGGGTGCGGCAGCGCTGGACGGAACGGTAGGCGTCTGCGTCGCAGAACGGCGCGGACTCCTGCAGAGTCGGGCGCCCACCGAGCCGCAGGCGACCGGTGGGCCTGACCTCGCCCGTAGCCGAATCGCCGCAGGGCGGCCCCGGAAGTCATGTCATGAAGTACCGACGGCTCGCGAACACGGGAATCTACGTCTCCGAACTGTGCCTCGGGGCGATGACGTTCGGCGGCTACGGCCCATTCCAGGCCATCGGCGCACTGGGGCAGGCCGAGGCCGACGCCCTCGTACACCGCGCCCTCGACGCCGGCGTCAACTTCTTCGACACCGCCAACGTGTACTCGGCCGGTCAGTCGGAGGAGATGCTCGGCGCCGCCCTCGGCCCGCGGCGGCGCGACGTCATCGTAGCCACCAAGGTGCGCGGGCGCATGGGAGATGGCCCGAACGAGATCGGACTGTCGCGCGCCCACGTCATGCAGCAGTGCGAGGCCAGCCTGCGGCGCCTCGGCACCGACTACATCGACCTGTACCAGATCCACGGACCCGATCCCTGCACCGACATCCGGGAGACCCTGGAGACGCTGACCGACCTCGTGCGGGCGGGCAAGGTGCGCTACATCGGCTGCTCGAACCTCCCCGCGTGGCAGCTCATGAAGGCCCTCGGTGTCTCGCGGCAGCACGGGCTCGCAGAGTTCGTCAGCACCCAGTCGTACTACGCCATCGCGGGCCGGGACCTCGAGCGCGAGATGGTCCCGCTGGTGAAGGACCAGGGACTGGGGCTGCTTCCGTGGAGCCCCCTCGCCGGCGGATTCCTGTCGGGCAAGTTCACGCGCGACGGCGAGACCGATCCCGCCGCCCGGCGCGTGTCGTTCGACTTCCCGCCCGTCGACAAGGCGCGAGGTTTCGACATCATCGACGTCATGCGCGACGTCGCCCGCGCGCACGACGTGTCGGTGGCCCGGGTCGCCCTCGCATGGCTCCTCCACCAGCCCGCCGTCACCAGCGTCATCATCGGCGCGAAACGACTCGATCAGCTCGACGACAACCTCGCCTCGGTCGACCTCGCCCTCATCCCCGACGAGCTCGACCGGCTCGACGCGGTCAGCGCGCTGACGGTGGAGTACCCGGCGTGGATGGAGATTCTCCAGACCGACCGCGAGCCGGGCACCTCGCGCGACTGGAGCCGGTTCACCCGGAAGTGACGGGCGCGAGGCCGACGCGAGGCCAGGCACGGACCGCGCGGGTGAATCGAAACCGCCCACGTTACGTAGTAGTACTCGACACCGGCGCGCGCACGCCGGTCCGGAGAGACGATAGCGGGGGATCCGAACGCCGTCTCCGTTCACAGCGCCGTCACGGCCGCCGGCGGGCGCCGCCGCGGCAACCCGGGTGTTTCAGAAGGAGAACACCGACATGAACGACAACTTTCGCGTCGTCGACGCCGACGGGTTCAGGGCGCCCAGGATTCCCTGGAGACGACTGGGCGCGGGTATCCTGGTCCTCGTCGCTCTCGTCACCGCGGCGGGAGCGGCGTATCAGATCGAGCCGGAGGAGGTCGGAGTCGTGCTCCGGTTCGGGAAATACGTCCGCACCAGTAATCCGGGCCTGCACTTCAAGATCCCGTACGTGGAGCAGATGCAGCGGGTGCCGGTACAGCGGCAACTGAAACAGGAGTTCGGCTTCCGCACCACCGCGGCGGGCATCCGCACGGAGTACGCGGGCCAGCAGCAGCAGCTCGCCGACGAATCGGTGATGCTCACCGGCGACCTGAACGTGGCGGTGGTGGAGTGGATCGTCCAGTACCGCGTGGACGATCCCTACGAATACCTGTTCAAGGTTCGCAACCTCGAGGACACGTTCCGCGCCATGAACGAGGCGGTCATGCGGGAGACGGTCGGCGACCGGACCGTCACGGAGGTCGTCACGGTGGGCCGGCAGGAGATCGAGTCCACCGTCGAAGAGCGTCTGCAGGCGCTCACCGAGCAGTACCAGATGGGCATCGCCATCGACCAGGTCGTCCTGCAGGACGTCAACCCGCCCGACCCCGTCAAGCCGTCCTGGGACGAGGTCAGCCAGGCCCAGCAGCAGCGCGACCGGTTCATCAACGAGGCGCTCGCCGAGTACAACGCGGTCATACCGCGCGCCCGCGGCGAGGCCGAGCAGGCCATCCTGCAGGCCGAGGGCTACGCCCTCGACCGGGTGAACCGCGCCCGCGGCGAGGCCACCCGTTTCGCGGCCATCGAAGAGGCGTACCGGGCCTCGCCCAACGTCACCCGGCGGCGGATGTACCTGGAGACCATGCAGCGCATCCTGCCGGCGGTCGGACGCAAGGTGTTCGTGGACGAGGGCGCGACCGGGGTGCTGCCGCTCCTGTCGCTGGACGGAGGCGCCCGCGCGGCCGCCGCGCCCCTGGTCGGGGCCGGCGCCGCGGCGCGGACGGGAGGTGAGCAATGAGGAGCGTGCGACCGACGTTGGTGGCGGTTCTGCTGGCCGGCCTGTTCCTGGTGGCCAGCTCGGCGTACATCGTCAGCGAGACCAACCAGGTGGTCATCACCCAGTTCGGCGAGCCGGTCGGGGAACCCATCACCGAGCCGGGGCTCCACTTCAAGATCCCGTTCATCCAGACCGCCAACATGTTCGAGAAGCGGTTTCTCGAGTGGGACGGCTTCCCGAACCAGGTCCCGACCCGGGACCGGCGGTTCATCTGGGTGGACACCTACGCACGGTGGCGCATCACCGATCCGTTGCTGTTCTTCCAGCGCCTGCGTGACGAGCGCGGGGCGCAGTCGAGACTCGACGACATTCTCGACGGCGAGACGCGCAACGCGGTGGCGCGGCACGACCTGATCGAGATCGTCCGCACCAGCAACCGCGAACCGGCGGACACCGCCGCCAGCGAGCTGGAGGAAGAGGAGACGCTCGTGCCGATCGTGACCGGCCGCGAGCAGATCACCCGCGAGATCCTCAACGCGGCGACCGCCGCGGTAGCCGAGCTGGGCATCGAGCTGCTCGACCTGAAGTTCAAGCGGATCAACTACATCGCCGACGTCCAGCAGGACGTCTTCGCCCGGATGATCGCCGAGCGGCAGCGCATCGCCGAGGAGTTCCGCTCGGAGGGTCAGGGCGAGTCGGCCCGCATCCAGGGCGAGCGCGAGCGCGACCTCGCGCAGATCCAGTCCGAAGCGTTCCGCGCGGCGGAGGAGATCCGTGGGACCTCCGACGCCGAGGCCATCGACATCTACGCCGACGCCTACGGCCGGGACGCCCAGTTCTACGCGTTCACGAAGTCTCTCGAGACCTACGAGCGCACCATGGATCCCAGCACGTTCTTCATTCTGGGGACCGACAGCGAACTGCTGCGTTTCCTCGAGACGCCGCGTTAGCTCCTCCCCGTGAATCGTCGCCGGCGGCTCCGCCGCTCGGCGGCGACCGCCGCACCCGACCTCCCGGGGAGCCCGCCGCCTCCAGCGCGCGGGCTTCCCGTCACCCCGACCGCCCGGGGGCGCCCGCCCCCGGCGGCGGCGAACCGCGACGGGCAAGGCGCCGGGGCCCGGCCCGGGCGCGCCGGCGCGGTTGCATCCGGCGGCGGGAACCCCGACCATACGACATGCTCGAACTCGCCCTCGTCGTCGGCATCGTGGTGCTGACCTCGGCCGCCTGCTCGCTGTTCGAGGCGGTGCTGTACTCGGTGCCGCCGGCGCACATCGACACGCTCGAACGGGCCGGCCAGCCGGCGGGACCGCTGCTCCGGCGGCTGCGTTCGCAGGTCGACCGGCCCATCGCGGCCATCCTGTCGCTGAACACGGTCGCCAACACCGGGGGGGCGGCCCTCGCGGGGGCCATCGCCACGAGCGTCCTCGAATCGGTCTGGATCGGC
>CBDATI010000008.1:0-342206 GCA_965199675.1 Vicinamibacterales bacterium
CCCGTGGACGAAGTCGGTTCGCTGAGCGGGCCTGTTCAAGCAGCTTGGGGACGAGCGGCTGAGCCCCAGGGGGCGACCGGAGCCCATTTGGCCCTCCAGAGGCCGTTCAGACGCCCCCAGAGGCCCATGAGGCGTTCGATCAGCCCGAGAATCGCCGAAAGAGCCCGCCCCTGCAGGCTCCGGGGCGTACCGACGCCCGTCAGGCGGCGCAGCAACAGACCCAGGTTGCAGCCCGCCGCCTGGACCAGCACCCGCTTGCGGACATTCTCATGGCCGCGCACCCACACCCGACGCAGACCCCCGGTCTCATACTGGTGAGCGAAAGGCCGCTCCACCAGTTCCCCCCGGCAGCGTTGGAGACGACGGCCCCGGTCCCCGCGAATACGCCGACGATTCCCATACAGCGCCGACTGCGCAGCACGCTTCTCCGGCGGCGTCTCACCCGTCTTCTTGTCCTGCCAGACGCGCCGACCACGCGCCGGCTCCGCGATGTAGCTGCGTACACCAAGGTCGTCGAGCGCCACCAGCGTCGCGTCGCTGTGATACCCCTTGTCGGCCACCACCTCTTCGACGCCCTCACCGTCAGGCTGAACCGCCTCCACCTGCTCCGCCGCCTTCGTCAGCGTCTCCGGCAGCGTCGCCGTATCACCCTCCGACGCGTCCTGAACCGTCACCGACAGGAGCGCTCCCGTCTCCAGGTCGACACCGTGCTCCGCCTTGTGGGCCAGATGCGTCCGACCGTCCTTCATCTTCGCGATCTTCGCGTCCGGGTCCTGCGGAGACGTCCACTCTTCATTCGACGTCTTCCGGCCCTTCCGCGAACGGTCGAAACGCGCCAACTCCGCCCGCGTCGGCGTCGCAATGCCAGATGCCTCCGCCAGCCCCCGCACGAACGCGTCGTACGAGTCCCCCGTATCCCGACGCTCGATGCTCCGCATCGCCGCGTTCGCTTCCAGCGTCGTCGCGTCCACCCCGATCGTCTTCCCCTTCACCAGACCCGCTTCCGACAACCGCTCCAGCACCCACGTGAACACCGCCGCGTGCGTCTCCACGTCGATCAGACGCCGAGTCCGTGACAGCGTCGAGTGGTTCGGCGTCGCCTCCGTCACGTCCAGATCCAGGAAAGCCCGCAGGCTCAGCGAATCCGCGACCCGCCACGCAATCGCGCGCTCCGATGACAGACCCTCGAAATACCCGATGAACAGAAGCCGGAAATACCGCCCGGGTCGCAGACTCGGACGACCCATTCGCTCCGCGTAGAAGACCGCACACAACCCCTCCACGAAAGCGTCGAACCTGGATTTCTCCAGAATCCGATTCAGCCGCTCGAAGAAGGGATGCCCCGCACTCTTGGGAAGGTCCTCTGCCGTCACCCACATCGGTGGCGCCGGTCGAGCCGCCGGCCTCTTGCCCATCGCCATGCTGTGAAGTCTACGACACTACAACCACTCAGATCGACCCGATCGGCCCGAATTTGCCGACTTTTTCCACGGGCTGCTGGACCAGCACCCGCTTGCGGACATTCTCATGGCCGCGCACCCACACCCGACGCAGACCCCCGGTCTCATACTGGTGAGCGAAAGGCCGCTCCACCAGTTCCCCCCGGCAGCGTTGGAGACGACGGCCCCGGTCCCCGCGAATACGCCGACGATTCCCATACAGCGCCGACTGCGCAGCACGCTTCTCCGGCGGCGTCTCACCCGTCTTCTTGTCCTGCCAGACGCGCCGACCACGCGCCGGCTCCGCGATGTAGCTGCGTACACCAAGGTCGTCGAGCGCCACCAGCGTCGCGTCGCTGTGATACCCCTTGTCGGCCACCACCTCTTCGACGCCCTCACCGTCAGGCTGAACCGCCTCCACCTGCTCCGCCGCCTTCGTCAGCGTCTCCGGCAGCGTCGCCGTATCACCCTCCGACGCGTCCTGAACCGTCACCGACAGGAGCGCTCCCGTCTCCAGGTCGACACCGTGCTCCGCCTTGTGGGCCAGATGCGTCCGACCGTCCTTCATCTTCGCGATCTTCGCGTCCGGGTCCTGCGGAGACGTCCACTCTTCATTCGACGTCTTCCGGCCCTTCCGCGAACGGTCGAAACGCGCCAACTCCGCCCGCGTCGGCGTCGCAATGCCAGATGCCTCCGCCAGCCCCCGCACGAACGCGTCGTACGAGTCCCCCGTATCCCGACGCTCGATGCTCCGCATCGCCGCGTTCGCTTCCAGCGTCGTCGCGTCCACCCCGATCGTCTTCCCCTTCACCAGACCCGCTTCCGACAACCGCTCCAGCACCCACGTGAACACCGCCGCGTGCGTCTCCACGTCGATCAGACGCCGAGTCCGTGACAGCGTCGAGTGGTTCGGCGTCGCCTCCGTCACGTCCAGATCCAGGAAAGCCCGCAGGCTCAGCGAATCCGCGACCCGCCACGCAATCGCGCGCTCCGATGACAGACCCTCGAAATACCCGATGAACAGAAGCCGGAAATACCGCCCGGGTCGCAGACTCGGACGACCCATTCGCTCCGCGTAGAAGACCGCACACAACCCCTCCACGAAAGCGTCGAACCTGGATTTCTCCAGAATCCGATTCAGCCGCTCGAAGAAGGGATGCCCCGCACTCTTGGGAAGGTCCTCTGCCGTCACCCACATCGGTGGCGCCGGTCGAGCCGCCGGCCTCTTGCCCATCGCCATGCTGTGAAGTCTACGACACTACAACCACTCAGATCGACCCGATCGGCCCGAATTTGCCGACTTTTTCCACGGGCTGGTAAGACCGCCCAGCCCCCCAGGCCGAAAACATGCCAGCGGTACCTGACGAGTCGTTCGGCGCTTCCCGCAAGAGCGTTCTGTTTGCAGTGATCGCGGCGTCCGTGGGTGTGCTCGTGTACGGCGGTCTGACCTCGGCGCGGGGGGCAGGGGCCGCGGTGGACGTGGCGGCGGTCGAACGGCGCTACCTGGAGGCCGTCGTGTCCGCGTCGGGCGTCATCGTCCCCCAGCTCTCGGTGGACGTCAGCGCGAACATCATGGGCCGGGTCACCCGGCTCGCATTCGACGAGGGCGATCGCGTCGCGGCAGGCGACTTCCTCCTGGAGATCGATCCGGAGACGCGGCGGGCGGCGGTCATCCAGAACGAGGCGGCGGTAGAGGCGTCGCGCGCTTCCCGGCGGCAGGCCGAGATTTCGGTGGCCGCGGCGCAGGTCACGCTAGAGCAAGCCGGGGCCGACCTCGTGCGGCAGCGGCGTCTGTGGGAATTGAGGTTGGTCTCTCGCGACGCCTACGATCGCGCAGCGAGCACCGTCGCCCTGCGAGAAGCCGATCTGCGGGCGCGGGAGGCGGAGGTGGCTATCCGGACCCAGCACATCCGCCGGCAGGAGGCCGATCTTGAGAGCGCGCGGTACGAGCTGACGAAGGTGACGATTACCGCGCCCATCTCCGGGGTCGTCACCCGGCGCAACATCGAGGAGGGCGAGACCGTAGTCGTGGGCATCAGGCGGAGCCGCCTGGCCACGATTGCGGATCTCTCGGTGCTCGAAGCCGAGATAGAGGTCGGCGAGGCGCACATCCCCAGTATCACGCTCGGGCAGCCGGCTGTCGTCACCATCGACGCATTTCCCGGCGAGGTGTTCGCCGCCACCGTAACCGAGATTGGCAACAGCCCCATCGGCGCTCGCTGGGCGACGATGTTCAAGGTCGTCGTGACGCTGGACGACACAGTGGCGGGCGTGCGGCCGGGCTTCACGTGCACCGTAGAGATCAGCACGGCGGTCCGCGCCGATGCGTTGGCGATCCCGATTGAGGCGGCCGCCGTGCGCGAGACGGTCGGGGGTGGGGGAGGCGCCGTCTCGGCGGCCGAAGGGGCTGAGCCCCGCGACACAGAGGGTGTTTTCGTGTTCAGGGAGGGGCGTGCGGCATTCAGCCCCGTCACCACGGGCATCGCAGGCGAGCGGTACTTCGAGGTACTCGCCGGGGTGGCGGAGGGCGACCTCGTCATCACCGGACCGTTTAGCGAGATGCGGGTACTCGCGGACGGCGACTACGTCCGTGCAATGAGGCGGTCGCCGCGTCGCTAGTTTCGGCGGCAATCGCTTCTGGCGGGTGCAGCACTCCGCACCCGCCCTAGCCGTGATAAACTTAGCGCTGTTTGGTGTAGAGGTGCTCGGGAGGCTTCTGTAGTCCGCGCGGGTACTCGCGGACGGCGACTACGTCCGTGCAATGAGGCGGTCGCCGCGTCGCTAGTTTCGGCGGCAATCGCTTCTGGCGGGTGCAGCACTCCGCACCCGCCCTAGCCGTGATAAACTTAGCGCTGTTTGGTGTAGAGGTGCTCGGGAGGCTTCTGTAGTCCGCGCTTACCGGATATAGCATATGGGCCAAGATCCTCGGCGATTTGCACGGGGCACCTCCTCTCCAGCCCGCCGAGCACCGCGTCCAGTATAGCCCTGGGGGCTGCCGCGCGGCTGCGCGCGGCGAGGGTGCCCGCCCGTTGTACGGCGCGGGGGGCGGACACCCCCTCCATCTACTCGGCGGCCGATCGCGCGAAGAACAGCGGCCCGAGGGCGCGGGGCAGCACCTGCGACGGGCCGCCGGCGCGGCACGTGACCTCCTCGCCGTTCACGTCGTAGCTGACCACCGCCTTGACCCGGCCGTCGTCGTAGTCCACGGCGAAGACCGCGGTCAGCGGGATCCGGTGGCCGAAACCCGCCGCCTGGATGATGCCGAGATACCGTCGGAACACGACCTCGTCGACCGACCCGTCCGGGCGCGCCCGACGGACCGTGAATGCGTCCCGCGGCGGGCTGTGCTCGCCGTCCGACGGGTTCGGCTCGACACTGAACGGCCGTTCCGCTCCATCGGCGAGCAGTCGGTTGGCCGTCCCGACGTTCTTGGCCGCGCCGCTCCAGAGCTGCATGAAGGGCTCGGGGCCGCGGCAAAAGTGGCGCTGGGCCACCCAATCGTTTCTCGTCTTCTGCATTTCAAGCACCTCCCCTGCGCTTGCAGGTGATGAAGTCGATGACTCGCCGGGGTCGGCGGGGCTGTCGTCTCGGCCGCCTCGCGGGCGGCAGTTGGCGGATCCCGGCGTGTGCCGACCCCCGGATGCGTGCGATGGACCGGAGGCAGTCACCGCGGCCCTCGTAGGCTTCGCTCGACTGGGCGATGACCTGCCCGCCGGCGTCGCGGTACTGCCAACGCCAGCAGCGGTCGTCGCCGCGGTAGAGCTCGTAGCGCGCCTTGATCAGGGTCAACGACTCCCCCTTCTGCGGCGCTGGTGCGAGCGCCACGATCTCCAAGGTGCGTGGACGTGCGCCCGCGGTTCGGGGCACTTGGGCTTGTGGCTCCGGTATCGGCTGTCTCTGGACATGTGCTACTCCTCTCTGGATTCAAAGACGATCACGAGATTCAAAAAGGATCGTAGCGCAAATCCAGGCAGGTCAGACACTTGAAGATTTTTCAAAAAGAGACACTACCGCAGCGTCGGGCGCGTTGACAAACCCCGGGGATTGCGCGTATTAAGTGGGGTTCAATGGCCAACAGATCGACACGCGCGCTCGCTCTCGTCGCGCTGACTTTCGCGTGGCTCGCACCGACCGTCGCGGCGGGCCAGCCGGCGCTTGCCGCGGCCGAGTCCGAGGTTCCGTCGGGGCGCGCGTCGACCCTCTCCGCGGGTGATGTGACCGCGGTGCTCCACCGCTACTGCGTGACCTGCCACAACGCGCGAGTCGTCGACGGCGAAGGGGCCGCGCCCTCGCCGCTGGTGGCGCAGTTGCGCGCCGCCGGATTGTCGCTCGACCGTCTCGATGCGTCGGACGTGTCCGGCGACGCCAGGGCGTGGGAGGTGGTGGTCCGCAAGCTGCGCACGGGCGCGATGCCGCCCATCGGCCGGCCCCGGCCGGACGAGGCGACGGTGGAGGGGGTCGCGACCTGGCTCGAGGCGTCGCTCGACCAGGCCGCCCGCCTGGCCCCCGACCCCGGCCGCCGGCCCGCGCTGCACCGGCTGAGCCGCACCGAGTACGCCAATGCGGTCCGCGACCTGCTCGGGCTCGACGACCTGCCGAAGGAGCTCGACATCGGGGTGATGCTGCCGGCCGACAACGCCACCAGCGGGTTCGACAATCTCGCCGAGTTGCTGTTCGTGTCGCCCACCCTGATGGAGCGGTATCTGGCTGCGGCGCGAAAGATCAGCCGGCTCGCTATCGGCGACCCCACGATGCTGCCCATCGTCGACACCTACCAGCTCGATCGTGACCTGGTGCAGGACCGGCACCTCGATGGGCTGCCCCTCGGCACCCGCGGCGGCGTCCGGGTGCGGACCAGCCTGCCGCTCGACGGCGAGTATCTGATCACCGTGCAGTTCACGCGCGCCGCCCGCGAGCCCCACGACGTGGAGGTGAGCGTGGACGGTCGGCGGGTGGAGCTGTTCACGGTCGGCGAGAACCCGCCGGAGCGGCTGGCGAGCGGGGTGTTCGCCTTCGACGCCGACCCCGACGTGCAGGTGCGGGTGCCCCTGCGGGCCGGCCCCCGCGAGGTCGCGGCGGCGTTTCTGCCGAAGAGCGGGGCGGTGTCCGAGGGGCTCGTCCGGTCGTACCGCTCGCGCAGCCGGCAGCCGTCCATCGCCAGCCTCATCGTCAGCGGGCCGTACGGCGCGGACGGCGCCGGCGACACCCCCAGCCGAGAGCGCATCCTCATCTGCCGGCCCCGCACCGGCGCCCCCGAGGCCGAGCAGACCGCGTGCGCGCGTTCCATTCTGTGGACGCTGGCGCGCCGCGCCTATCGGCGGCCGGTGACCGAGAGCGACCTCGACCGGCTGCTGCCGTTCTACGAGCAGGGGCGCGGCGAGGGCGGGTTCGAGCGCGGCATCCAGCGGGCCGTCGAGCGGCTGCTCGTCAGCCCCGAGTTCCTGTTCCGCATCGAGCGCGTCCCCGGGGGCGTCGCCGGGGGCGAGGCGTACGCGGTCAGCGACCTCGAGCTCGCGTCGCGCCTGTCGTTCTTCCTGTGGAGCAGCATTCCCGACGACGACCTGCTCGACGCCGCCATCCGCGGCGAGCTGCGCGAGCCGGGGGGGCTCGAACGCCAGGTGCGCCGCATGCTCGCCGACCCGCGGTCGGCCGCCCTCGTGAACAACTTCGCCGAGCAGTGGCTCTTCCTGCGTGACGTCGATGCGAAGGAGCCCGACGCGGGGTTCTTCCCCGGCTTCGACGAGAACCTGCGGCTGGCGTTCCGGCGCGAGACCGCGCTGTTCGTGGACAGCGTGCTGCGCGGCGACAGCAGCGTGCTCGACCTGTTGACGGCCCGGCACACGTTCGTGAACGAGCGGCTGGCCCGGCACTACGGGATACCCCACGTCTACGGCAGCCACTTCCGGCGGGTGGACCTCGATGCGTCGGAGCGGCGGGGACTCCTCGGGCAGGGGAGCATCCTGACCCTGACTTCGTATGCCACCCGCACGTCGCCGGTGCTGCGCGGCAAGTGGATCCTCGAGAACCTGCTGGCGTCGCCCCCGCCCCCGCCCCCGCCCGACATCCCGGCCCTGGACGAGACCACCGAGAGCGGCGAGCCGCGGTCGATGCGCGAGGCGATGGAGCAGCACCGTGCGAACCCGGCGTGCGCGAGTTGCCACGCCCAGATGGACCCCCTCGGGTTCGCCCTCGAGAACTTCGACGCCGTCGGCCGGTGGCGCACCGTCAGCGAGGCCGACACCCCGATAGACGCGAGCGGCATCCTCCCCGACGGGCGGCGCTTCGAGGGGCCGGCGGGCCTGCGGGCGGCGCTGCTGCACGCGCCCGAGCAGTTCGTACACACCGTGACCGAGAAGCTCCTGATGTATGCGCTGGGGCGCCCGGTCGAGCACTACGACGCGCCGACCATCCGCGCCATCGTCCGGGACGCCGAGCGCGACGACTACCGTTTCGCGTCCATCGTCCTCGGCATCGTCAACAGCACGCCTTTCCAGATGAGAAAGTCATGACCATTTCGAAGCTCGCGCTGCCCCGTCGGACGTTCCTCCGCGGCATGGGGGCCGCCGTGGCCCTGCCCCTTCTCGACGCCATGGTGCCGGCGGCGACCGCCCTGGCCAGGACCGCGGCGCGGCCGGCCACGCGGCTGGGCTTCGTCTACATCCCGAACGGCGTCATCCAGGAGCAGTTCGTGCCCGCCGCGACCGGGGCCGGGTTCGCCCTGTCGCCCACCCTCAGCCCCCTCGCCCCGGTGCACGACCGGCTGCTCGTGCTGAGCGGCCTCGCCCACCGGCAGGCCGACTCGTTCGGCGACGGCAACGGCGACCATCCGCGCGCGACCGCGGCGTGGCTGAGCGGCGTGCACGCGTGGGAGCGGCGGGGGCGCATCGGCCCGACCGCGATCCAGCTCGGCACCACCGCCGACCAGCTCGCGGCCCGCGAGCTCGGCCGGGCGACGCCGCTGCCGTCGCTCGAACTGGTGCTCGAGAAGCCGACCGCCATCTCGTGCGACTCGGGCGACTGCTTCTACTCGAACACCATCTCGTGGCGCGACCCCACGACCCCGCTCGAGATGGAGCCGCACCCCCGCGTGGTGTTCGAGCGGCTCTTCGGCGACGGCGGCAGCGCCGCCGACCGGCGCGCCCAGGCGCGGCAGGCCGGCAGCATCCTCGACTCGGTGACGGAAGAGGCGCTGAGCCTCGAGCGCACCCTGGGGCCGTCCGATCGCACCAAGCTCAGCGAGTATCTCGACTCGGTGCGCGACCTCGAGCAGCGCATCGGCCGGGCCGAGGCCCGTGACGATCAGGCCGAGATCGACCTGCCCGATCGGCCCATCGACATTCCCGAGGACTTCGAAGAGTACGCCACCCTGATGTTCGACCTGACGGCCCTCGCGTGGCAGGCCGACGTCACCCGCGTCACCACCCTGATGATGGCGCGTGAGACCAGCCCTCGCACCTTCCCCCAGATCGGGGTGCCCGACCAGCATCACACCGTGTCGCACCACCGCGACGACCCCGACTACATGGCCCGGAAGGCGAAGATCGACACCTACCACGTGTCGCTGCTCAGCCGCTTCCTCCAGAAGCTGCGGGCGACCCCGGACGGCGACGGCAACCTCCTCGACCACTCGATGACCGTCTACGGCGGCGGCATCGGCAACGGCAACCTGCACGAGCACACCAACCTGCCGTGCCTCGTCGCCGGCGGCGGGGGCGGGCGCCTGAAGGGCGGCCGGCATCTCGCCTACCCCGAAGACACGCCGATGACCAACCTCCTGCTGACCGTCCTCGCCAAGGCGGGGGTGCCGGCCGACAAGCTGGGCGACAGCACGGGGCTGCTGAACACCCGGCCGCTGTCGGGCGTGTAGGAGCACTGCGCGCTGGGAGTCTGCGCCCTGCGATGGCGCGGATTCCCTGCACCAGGGTCGTTGGGGGTCGGGTGGAATCTCAGGCGACACTGGCGGGCTGGAACGACGCCCGATGTGCGTGAAGACGCAGAGTCCCGGACCCGCGCGGGGTCTCGTCGTGGCACGCGCGCCGCGGTACAGGTTGCCCTGAGGCGCAGAGTCCGACGGCCGGACCCATGAGGGGGGGCAGAGATGGCCATGGCCGATCCGCAGGCCGTCCCGATTCCACGCCATCGATTCACCGTCGAGGACTTCGCTCGCCTCGGCGAAGCGGGGATTTTCTCCGAGGACGATCGCGTCGAGTTGATCGACGGCGAGATCCTCGACATGACACCTATCGGACAACCTCATGCCTGGATAGTCAATCGCCTGAACCGGCGCCTCGTCACGCGTCTGGCCGAACGGACCTATGTCAGCGTGCAGAATCCGCTTCGTCTGGATGGGCACACCGAACCGCAACCGGATCTCGTGGTCGCCCGAGGCGGCGAGGACGACTACCCGGACCGTCACCTGGAGGCGGGCGACGTTCTGCTCGTCATCGAGGTCGCCGATTCCTCCCTGCGCTACGACCGGGCGGAGAAGATGCCGCGCTACGGGAGATCCGGCATCCCGGAGGCGTGGCTGGTGGACGTGGCCGCCGGCGCCGTCACCGTCTACACCGCTCCCGGCGCGGGTGGATACGCCAACGAGCAGGTCTTCCGGCCCGGGGCCGAGATAGCGTCGACCGCGGTGGCCGGCCTGCGGGTGACGGTCCAGGAGATCGTCGGTCGAGTCGACGACGCTGGTCATTGACCTCGTTGCGTCGGTCGCTTCGACCGGCACGACTCCCAACCGACGCGGCCACGGCCGGGGCAGGGGCTCGTCACCGTGAAGGGACGGCTGCGACGATTTGATGTTGTGGCGCGTGCCGTCCTGCCGCGCCGACGCTACGTCGCGTCCCCGGGCTCGTCGTCCCGCCAGAAATTGCTCGCCCGCGCCATGCGCTCCGTCCGCTTGGCCTTCCGGAAGCGGTTCACGTTCTTGTCCAGTCTCGCCATCGCGTCTCGGACGCCGGCGCTGTCGGCCGTGAAGTTGCGGATGCTCCCGCGGTCGACGCCCAGTGGTCCGGCGACGAGGAAGCTGTCCTGGTTGGCGCCCAGATACGCGAAGACCCAACCGCCCCGGGCCTTGCGCTCCTCGATGGCTCGGGTCAGCCGATCGTGGCTCCATCGGCTGCTCGCGTTCTCCAACCCGTCGGTGAAGACCACCACGACCTGATCTTCGGGTCGGCCCAGCCGGGCGAGCCGCCGGTCGGCGGCGGTGATGACGTCGCCGAACGCGTCGAGCAGCGGCGTGCCGCCTCTCGGCCGGTACTGATCGGGTCTGAGCGGCGGCACCGAGACGATGGGCGTCGCGTCGTGAATCACCTCGAACGGATTCTGGCTGTCGAACTGCACCAGCGTGAAGGCGCACGCGCCTTCCTTCTGCTGGTTGGCGACCTGCTGGTTGGCGACGAAGTCGTTGAACCCGCCGACCACGTCGTCGACCAGGTGGTGCATCGAACCCGACCGGTCGAGCAGGAAGGACACGTGCACGGGATTGGCGTCGGCTTCGTCGCCGTTCGTGCGGCTGCTCGTCGCCGGCGGCTGCTCGGGCCGCATCGGCGACGGCCTGCCGAGCGGCCTCCGGGCCAGGGCGCGCATGACGTCGAGCCCCTCGATGTCGTGCGTGAACCGACCCGGCCACGCGCCGGGGCCGTGGTGCGCACCGAGGCACGCGCCGGCCATCGCCGCGATCGTGTCGGTGTCGCCGCCCGCGTTGACGGCGCGCAACACCCCGTCTTCGGGCAGATCGGCGGTGGCGGCGCACCACAGGGCGGCAGGGACCGCTTCGAGGGCCAAGGGGCCCGTACGCAGTTGTGTGAGGACGAGTTCGGGCGGCAAGTGCACGAGTTCCATCGCCACCCGGAGCCGACCGGCCACGGTGGCGTCGGCGATGTCGCCCTGCGGGAACGACTCGCAGCAGCGAGCCGCCTCGGCGAGCCAGGTGGCGTCGAGGGGGTCGTCGGGGCGGGTGGCCAACGCCAGCGCTGCCGCGAACGCCGCCGCCCCCGCAATCGCCACCGGGTGGCCGTGGGTGACGCTGGCCGACAGGGCGGCCTCGTAGGCGGCGCGCGGCGGATCGTGCGGCCACAAGAGCCCGAACACCGCGCAGCGGGCGGCGGCGGCGGTGCCGGCCGAGTTGGCCGACCTGGCCTCCCACCACGGGGCGCCGCGACGCAGGCGGGCTCGCGCGCGGCCGGTCGCGTCGCCGAGGAACTCGTCGTTCGCGGCGACGAGTTCGGCCAACCGCGCCGGGTGGCCGCCGGGGTCCGCCAGGACCGCCTCTGCGGTCAGCATCGCCGCGCTCGCGTCGAGTCCGACCCGCGCCGGCGAGGCGACGTGTCCCTCTATCACGCCGTGGTTGTCGACGATCCACTGCCGCGAACGCTGTTCGACCGGCCGGCCGAGCGCCGCCCCGACGGCGAAACCGGTGACCGCACCGTCGAACCGATCGGGTTGGACCGGGCGCGGCCCCCGGTCGAGCGTGATGTTCGCGCACAGGCGCGTGGCGATGGCGTCGGCGGCGGCGACGCCGAAACGGTTCACGATGTCCTGACGAGTTTTCATAGAGTGGGCTGACCTCCAGGTTGCGCAACGGGGTTCGTTCGCTCTCATTCGTTTCATTCGTTCATCGTTCGACTACCACCTCCCTGGGCGCGGGTTTCCTTCCTCGGTTCTCGCACGGGGCGGTGACAGTGGCCGACCGGCGGCGGGAGACACGTTGGCCGTCGGCGCGAGCCGCCGGCAGCGCGGCCCGACCGGCGGCGCCGCTCCGGCGCAAGTCGTTGCGTGCGAACCGCGGATGGCGGGCAACCAGCGATCCTGGTCGCCGGCCGACACCCGGTCGGCGGGTTCAGCCGCCGCCGGGCGCCACGCAGTTCAACGGAATATCCGGCACATCCGCCACCGTCGAGTCACACTCTGCAGTGTAGACGGCGTGACTGTCAGAACCTGTCAGTCAGCAGAGGCGTGGCAAACGAAAGGACCCGATTCAGCCGGATTCCTCACTGGGCGGATCGTCCGGACTCTGGATCCGCCGCGGCTGCGGGTGGCGCATCAGGTGCGGCGGCGTTGCTGCTCGAACGCCCGGTCGACGAGTTGGCGTGTCGTCGCGTGGCAGCGCTCGCAGAAACCCGAAAAAGGCGCGAGTTCGGCGGGGTCGGGCCAGACGCCGGTCTCGGGCGTTATTCGACCGATACGGCGCTGGTAGCGGGCCAGGGTGTCGATGTACAGCCGGCGCTCTTCCTTCGGGACGACCAGCGGCGGCAGGCCGGCGTTCAGCAGGGGTACGTTGGCGATGAGGCGGGCGAGGCGGCCGTTGCCGTCCCAGAAGGGATGGATGGACACGAAGCCGGCGTGGATGCGGGCGTAGGCGGGCGCGGCGCTCGCGGGGTCGTCGCCCCGGAGCCGGGTGGCGTTGACGCGATCGATGACCTCGCCCATCAGGGCCGGCACGTGTGTCGGCGCGGCGTACTCGACGAAGACCTGGGCGCCGCTGTCGTCCACCGCGTAGGCGCCGTTGGGTTCGACCTTCCAGCTTCCGAGCGGCTTGTCGATGTCGATGACGTGCCCGGTCTGCACGCTGCGGTGGAGGTGGAACAGGTCGTCAGTGGTGACGTAGCGGCCGAGCAGGCCGTAGATCTGCGTGATGGCGGCGGCGTGGCCGATGACCTCCTCGTGGTCCTTGACAGGCTTGCCGGCGACCGTCAGGCCTTCCTCGATGACGAACTTGGTGTCCCCGAGGCTGAGGGAGTTGCCCTCCAGCGCCGTCGAGTTGTGAGTCCAGGCATCGCGAATCTGATTGAGCAACGACTGCCGGAGGTCCGCGTCGAGCCCGGTCAGGAACCGCAGGGCCTTCGGGCCGCGGGTCACTGCGTGATCCACGGCTGCCGGCGCGGCCACCGCGGTCCCTCCTCGAAGAACCGCACGCCGCGGCCGATGCGGTCGTGGTCGCCGAGATCGGCCCGCGCGCGGTCGGCGAGGGCGGTCAGACGCTCGACCACGTCGGGGTGATCGGCGGCGACGTTGCGTTGTTCGCCGATGTCGGTCTCGAGGTTGTAGAGCTCGAGGGTGGTCACCGGCTCGAGCAGCTCGCCGATGAACGCGCCGGTCTTCGACAGCAGCCATTCGGCGTCGTCGCGCCCCGGCCGGGGGAACACGAGCTTCCAGGGGCCGCTGCGCACCGCGTCGAGGTGGGTCTCGCGGTAGTAGTAGAACGCGTCGTGGGGGCTCACCGCGCCCGGGGCGCCGAGCATCAGGGCGGAGATGTCGCGGCCGTCGATGACGCGGTCAGCCGGCGGCTCGGCCCCCGCCATGGCGATGAACGTGGGCAGGAGGTCCATCGTGGTGGCGATCTCGGCCGTCTCGGCGCCGGCGGGGATGCGGCCGGGCCCCCACATCACGGTGGGGACGCGCATGCCGCCCTCCCAGGTCGTCGCCTTGGCGCCGCGCAGGGGACCGGCCGAGCCGGCGTGCGCGGTGATGTTCTCCCGGTAGCGCGGCAGCGCGTGGTTGCTCCACGGGCCGTTGTCGGACGTGTAGACGACGATGGTGTTCTCCGCGAGGTCGAGCAGGTCGAGCAGGTCGAGAATCTCCCCGGTGCTCGCGTCGAGTTCCTCGACGACATCGCCGTAGAGCCCGCGGCGCGAGCCGCCCCTGAACGGCTCGCTCGCGTCGAGGACGACATGGGGCATGGTGTGCGCGATGTAGAGGAAGAACGGTTCGTCCCGGTGGCGCCGGATGAACGCCAGCGCCTCGTCCGTATAGCGGCGGGTCAGGTCGTGGAGCGGGGCCGACTCCTCGATGCGCTCCTCGTTGCGGTACACCCAGTGGACCTCGCCGCTGTCGTTGGCCCCGACGACCCCGAACCAGTAGTCGAAGCCGCGGCGCACGGGGTTGAGCTCGGGCCGGAAGCCGCGCCGCCGCTGGGTGATGTCGGTCTTGCCGATCATCCCGGTGGCGTAGCCGGCGGCCTGGAGGACCGACGGCAGCAGGATTTCCCGCTCGTGGACGTAGGGGAAGTTGTTCTTCTGGTTGCCGTACTCGGCCACCCGGATCGGATAGCTGCCGGTGAGGAGCGCGGTGCGGGACGGGCCGCACACCGGCTGCGCGTAGAAACTGGTGAACCGCATGCCCTCGCGCGCCATGCGGTCGATGCGCGGGGTCTCGAAGTCGGTGGCCCCGAACACCCCGAGGTCGCCGTAGCCCTGGTCGTCGGCGAACACGAGGATGAAGTTGGGCCGCGCCGTTTCCTCCTGGGCCGCCGCCGGCGCGGCGTGCGCGCAGAGGCTGGCGGCGAGGAGCAGCGGAAGGCAGGGCAGCCGTTCGGGGCGGTGGGGCATGGGGTTCCTCCTGGGGGCGCGGTCGGGCCGCGCGAACCGCCGCCTGAGGACGGCGGCGGTGACGAAGAGCCAGAACAGCAGCGCGCCGGTCAGCGCGCCGGGCGGGAGCAGCAGCGCGCCGTCGCGGGTGGTGACGATGGCGCCCGCCTGATGCAGGAGGAGGGCGCCGATCGTCAACCAGAGCAGCCACCGGCGCAACGTGCCGCCGCGGTCCAGAGCGTCACTCCTTCCGGATGCTGTAGAGCTTCGACTGTGTGCGGATGAGCAGCCGGTCGCCGGCGATCGCCGGCGACGCCAGGGCGAGGTCGCCGAGGCTGTTCACCGCCATGACCTCGAACTCGCGCCCGGCCCGGATCACGTAGGTGTCGCCCTGTTCGCTCAGGGCGAAGATCTTCCCGTTGTAGGCCCATGGCGACGACGTGAAGCTGGCCCCGACCCGGATCCGCTGGCGGCCGTAGACCGGCTCGCCGGTCCTCGCGTCGTAGGCCTCGAAGAAGCCGCGGTCGAGCAGGCTGTAGTAGATGTCGCCGTAGATCAGCGGCGACGTGTTGTAGTTGCCCGCCCGCGGCTGGTACCACGCCACGTAGTCGTTCGACCGCTCGCCCGCCGCGAGGGTGATGTCCCCGCTCGCCCCGGGCCGGATCGCATAGGCGGGCCGGTGCTCGTCCCGGAAGTAGCCCGAGTTCACATAGACCAGGCCGTGACTCGAGAACGGGGTGGCGATGGCCGCCCACGACATGCGGCCGTCCATCTCCCAGAGCAGGTTCCCATCGAGGTCGTAGGAGCGGATGCGGTTCACCGCGGACGTCACGATCTCGGTCCGCTCCTCGTGCTCCCATACGTAGGGGCTCGCCCAGCTCGACACCTCGTCGCGCTCCGTGCGCCAGATCTCGGCCCCGGTGCGCTTGTCGAGGGCCGCGATCCAGGACTCTTCCTCGTTGTCGTACACGATGATCACCCTGTCGCCGTGCACTACGGGTGACGAGGCCGACCCCCAGTCCGAGCGCGTCTGCCGGTCGGGTATCTCGAGGCGCCAGACCTCGTTGCCGTCCATGTCGAACGTATAGAGCCCGAGCTCGCCGAACCGCACGTAGACCCGTTCGCCGTCGGTGGCGGGGGTCTCCGAGGCGTACGAGTTCTTCATGTGCCGCGGGAAGGCGGGGTGCCCGGTCTCGACCGAACGCTGCCACAGCACCGCCCCGGTCTCGAGGTCGAGGCAGTAGACCCGCCAGTCGTGCTCGAGAGGCACCGGGTCGGGTCTCCCCCGCGGGGCGTAGAGGCCGGGCTTTGGCTGCTCGAAATCCCCCTCGGCGGTCACCGTGGTCAGGAAGACGCGGTCGCCCCACACGACCGGGCTGGACCAGCCGAGGCCGGGGATGTCGGCGACCCACTCGACGTTCTCGGTCTCGCTCCACGTTTCGGGCAGGTCGGCGTTGTCGGCGACGGCCGCGTTCATCGTCGGTCCGCGGAACTGCGGCCAGTTGTCGTTTCCGGCCGCCGCCGTCGCCGCGAGGGCGAGACAGAGGGCCAGTGCGCATCCTGTCGTAGTGAGTTTCATGTGGTGTTCATCCTGATGAATCTGCCCGCAAGGACCGCGACGGTTCGGACCCCGCGAGCGGGCGAGATTCCGGCCGCCGCGGCTTCGGGCTATTGGCCGGGGAGCATGATGTGGGCGGCCGACTGGCCCGCCTCCATGATCCAGGTGCCTGCCTGCGTGTAGCTGCCCGCGTCTGGCAGGCCCAGCGACTCGGCCGTCGCGAACGGCACTGCGATGGTCGTGTGCAGGTTGGCCGACTCGGCGTCCGCGCCGTTCAGCGAATAGTAGACCGAGCCGAACTCCGAGACCTCGCGCGAGCCGTCCGCCTCGGCCGTGTCGCGCGTCTCCCGCAACTCGTCGGCGCTCATGCCCGACATGGCCCAGGCCCGGTTCTGCTTGACGCGAGCCAGGTTATCCTCGCTCGTGCACTGCACCGCGAATTCGCGGTTCGGCTCGTCCGATCGGTCCCAGCAGATCAGCCCGTTCGAGCCCTCCCGCAGCACCGTCTCGGCGCCGTCTGGGGCCAGCCGCAGCACCGTGGCATTGGCCCGCAGCGCGGCCGGCGCGGCCATGGTGGCCTTGGCGATCTCCTCTTCGACGGTTTGGCCCGGCGCTGTCGGCGGCGCCATCAGCAGGACCGCCCCGGTCAGGGCGATCGCGGCGATGTGAGTGGTACGCATGATCTGGTCGCTCCCTTTCCTGTGCGAGGCCGACTGAATGCAGCACGGCCCCCAACGAGTCGCCCCTCGCGGGCGTTCAGCAGGGATTTTATCAGCCCCGGCCGCATCGGACGGACTACGATGCTCGAAGACGCGCGGGAACCTGCCGTGAGGCCTCCTTGGCGCGTCCAGGCCGGCCGGCCCGACCCGGAGCAGTTCCGGGTCGTACTCGGAACTCGTCAGCGGCATCCCGCTGCCGTCTCGGCGGCGCGGGTCAGGAACGGCCGATAATCCTGAGCAGCTCCGCGGCGATCCGTGACGGACCACTGTCGTTCAGTTGCCGGGGGCATCGCCATTGGGAGCCCGCACCCACCGATCGACGTTCCGCAGGTCGAGGTCGACCGCCTCGATCGCGTCTTCGATGAGACTCCGCGCGTTGTCGTTGCCGAAGACGGCCGAGACCTCGTCGCTGGGGAAGATGCGCTCGGCGGTGCGTTCGCGCAGCCTGATCCGGCGTCCGCCGACTCGGATGTCGAGGGTGTTGACGTTGTCGTCGTCTCCCAGTTCGGCCGTGGTGGACAGGGTCGCGATCACGTCGAGCTCGTTCCGGAACAGCCGCTGCACGTCGAAGCGCAGCGTGGCGACGAGCGTCCCGTTGCGCCTCATGCCGTGGAAGACCTCGTTGTCCGGGAACGCGGCGGTGCGGGTTCCGCTGGCCCTCTCGAGCCGCTCGCGGATGTGGGGGTGACTGGCGAACGGACCGCCGCCGCCACCGAACGGGTCGTAGGCGTCGCGGGCGAACTGGAGCTTCCGGAACGCGTTCACCAGCGGGCGATCGCCGACATCGATCTCGTTCAGGTAGAAGCTGGCGAACAGGTCCGCTTCGCGTTCGCGGTCCCGTCCGTACCCGGCGAGGAACAACTGAGACGTGAACGCTGTCATGCCGGCGATGATGTCGTCGGCGACGTTGTCGGTACCGCTGGCGAGGGCTCCGAGGAAGCCTGCCACCCGCGAGACGTTGCGGCTGGTCCGCCACTGCCGGAAGCTGTGGCGGCTCTCGACATGGGCGATCTCGTGCGCGAGGATCCCGGCCAGCTCCAGTTCCGTTTCGAGCGACTCCATCAACCCCCGGGTCACGAAAATGTAGCCGGTCGGCACCGCGAAGGCGTTGATGTCGTCGGCGTCGACGACCTGGAAGCGGTACCGGTAGCCCTTGAGGGGCACCGGCCATTCATCGAGCACCTGCTCTCCGATCCGTTCGATCTGCGCCTGCATGTCGGGGTCGATCTGCGGATAGTAGGTGGCGCGCACCTGCTGCAGTCCGAACATCGCGAGCGAGCGTTCGGTGTCGTAGTCCGATACCGTGGGCGTCGAGACGAAGCAGACGCCACACCGGACGTAGCCGCGGTCGAGCCCGTCGGCGACCCGGCCGAACGGTTCTCGATCTCCGGCCGCGGGCAGGTGGTTCGCCCCTCGAATATGCAACGCGCCGCTCTGCCGGTTGCCGACATAGCGGTGGAAGTCGGCTTCGGAGGTCGAAATCTCGAACACCTCGTCGAGCCAGCGCTCGAACTCGTCTGCGGCCGGGGCGCGGCCGTAGAAGTCCTCCCGGCCCCGTCCGAGGCGCGCACTGCGGATCTCGAGTTGGATGTGGTCGTCCTCGGGATCCGCGTCGATGACGAGGACCGATTCGCGCTCGCGCAGCGGGAAGAGCCGGTCGCCGCGATGGAGCACGAAGGCGTCGCCGTTCCCCGCGTCGATGTACAGTTTGCGCCGGCCGTGGGTCGTCGGGCGCATGACCAGCTCCCGTCCCTCGATGGCGTCCTCCAGGTCGTTCCAGCGCTGCGCGGCGGCGGGCGAAGAAACGAGGAGCGCAGCCAGGCCGACGGCGCCGGTGTAACGGACGGTTCGTGGTTGCATCATGTGCTCTCCCTGTCTCCGGGTGCGCGGTTTCTCCTGCCTACCGCTTCCAGGTCGCCGCGATGTTGAAGTGGGTCGCACGGTTGTAGTCGAGCGAAGTCCGCAGGCCCCATGAGTCCGAGAAGAACCAGTCGACCCCGCCGCCGTACTGTTCGCCGTAGCCCGCCGTGATGAAGTCGCCCGCGTCGGTGCCGACACCGACGGTGCCGAACAGCAGGTGCGCGAACACCTGCACCGGTCGCCGCCGCGCACGCGCGGCCCGATGCCGGCGTACACTCGGTTCAGGGGAATGGTGAAGAGGAACGTGGTCAGCTCGGCTCTCGCCGTGCTGAGGGTGCCGGCGACGTGCAGAGCCCGCCAGGCGGGGAAGTCCGCGTCGACGTAGGCGCCGCTCATCGGCCCTTCCACCACGTCCAGAGTCGACACGCTGGCGCCGAAGGCGGCGGTCTGCGCCGCGGCCGGCGGAGCGGCCGACATCACGCCGCACCGACCCACAGCGACGCCGCGAGCGTCCATGTTGGTCGTACTCCCTGCTGTGTCTTCATTCCTTTACGTCTCCTTGCGTACCGTCTGTCGGGGTTTTGCCGGGGGGGCTCCGCCGGATCGTTCGGCGCCGTCCGAACCGTCCCGATGTGGTCACCGGTCCGATGAGGGTTGCGTCGCGGTTCGGCCCGAGCGATACGTTCAGTGGCGGTGAGGCGCGTGTCAGAACCTGTCAGTGGTCACGGAACGGTTCGGGGCGGGTCCGAAGGAGGAAGGCGTGGCGAGAAGTCGAACGCGGCGAACGGCGTCGGTCGGCGTCGCCGAGCACGGCAACTCGGCCGTGCTCGTCACCGTCGCTCCCGGCGGCGCGCTCCTCGATCGTCGTCGAATCGACCTGACCGACGGCGGGTTGCCGACCCACCCGCATCACCACGAGGGGTCGTGGGCGGTGGGTCGTTATCGAGACAGCCCGTGGGCGCGGGAGGTTTCACTCGCCGAGGCGGTCGCGCTCGTCGAGCGGGTGCGGGCGTCCGCGGCATTCGGTGCGCGCGAGGGCCTCGAGGCGTTGGCCGCGGCCGTGTCCGCGCCCATCGCGAGCATCGCGATCCGTGTCTGCCCCGACCTGCCGCCGACGGTCGAGGAGACCATCGCCGACAATCGCGCGCAGGCCGTCGCCGACTCCGTCATGTACCGGCAGGCCCTCGCGGCCGCCGCCGAAGCGCGCGGCTGGTCCGTGTCCTGGTACGACCGCAAGCGCGTCTTTCTCGACGCCGCCACGGCGCTCGACGGCGAGGACCTCGACGCCCTGCTGTCGGCGATGGGGCGATCGGTCGGGCCGCCGTGGCAGGCCCGACACAAGCTTGCGGCGGCGGTGGCGCTGGTGGCCGACCGGGAGCTCGGGAACGGGTGACGTATGCGGCGCCGTTCATCTCCGGTCCCGCCGCCGGCGGCGGGGGACGGTCAGATCAGCGGGGGCTGGTGCCCGGAGTCGCCGCCTCGCGGCGGTACGCCGGGGAGGTAACCCTGACCGCCGGGCGGTGCGGCGGTTTCGTCGCGGGGGTGCGCCCTGTGGGCGCCGGCGGCCTTGGCGGCGACGAGGTCGACCAGGGCGGAAGGCTCGACGGCGCGCGCGGCGCCGCCGAAGCCGACTATCCAGCGGGCGATCTCCTCGAGATGCGACAGCGTGACGTGGTAGGCCAGATTCCCGTTCCCGAGCCGGTCCACCTGCTGGTCGGGATGGTACGTGCTCATTTCGAGCAGCGGGGCGAGGGCGGCGTCGAAGTGGATGACGACGTTGTACACATGCCGGCCGTGGAAGATGCCCCACGAGTTCCTCAGTAGCGCGGACACGTCGAAGTCGGGCGCATCGAAAGTCCCCTCCACGGCCTCGGCTTCGGCGATCCGGTCGAGGCGAAAGACCCTCAACTCCTGTCGCAGGTGGCAGTGCCCCACCACGTACCAGGCGTTCTCGCGGTGGAGGACGTGATACGGATCGAGACCGCGGCAAGTGGTGCGGTTGCTCCACAGGGAACGGTAGCGGATGGTCACGGGCGTGCGGTTCCGCACTGCCTCGTTCAGCGTCGGGAGGAGCCCCTCCTCGATGGCGCCGGTCCTCTCGGGTCCGGTCAGGGCGAGCCCGCTCGGCGTCTCCTCGATCTGCTCGGTGGCCGCCTTCAGCTTGGTGCCGAGCTGGTCGATGGCGGCGGCGATGTCGCGGGCGGTGCGAAGCGCCGGATTGTCCAGGGCCAGCGACAGGAGCGCCCGTTCCGCGGCCGTCAGCGGCATCAGGCGCATCGTGGCGCCCTCGACGAGCAGGTAGCGGCCCTCGTCGTCCTTGGTGACGGGGATGCTATGGGCGCTCGACAGGTCCAGGATGTCGCGGTAGATGGTGCGGATGGAGATGCCGAAGTGCTCGGCGAGCTCCTGGGGGCGCCAGGCTCGTTGACCGAGCAGGCAGACGAGCAGGTTCAGCCGGACTGCGCGCTTCATGGAGAGCCTGTCGCCGGGGTTGCGGCGCGGCGCCTGTCGGACCGCGGCACGAGGGATGCGAAGCGGAACATCGGTTCGGTCGTCGCCGGGGTTGCGGCGCGGCGCCTGTCCGGACGCGGGCAGCGCACGGCGGCGCCTGCTCGTGACGGGGAACGGCTCTCGCGCCCACCGTCATGCGCCGTCCCGCCCGGTCGGGCCGGTGCGTATTCGTCCACCGGGGTCGGCCGGGGTGTGAGCCCCATGGAATCAGTCGTCGACATGATCGAGCGTCGCCAGGATTCCGCCGAGGGCGTGGGCGGCGGCTCCCGTCAGCAGGACCATCAGCGTGAGGGCGACACTCTCCGCCCGCGCCAGCTCCACCACCTCGATCGCGTTACTGACGGAGAGCGCGGGGAACAGGATGACGACCGTGGCGAGCATGCGGATCCCGGGTCGCCCGCGGGCCGTCATGAAGCCGAACCTCCCGTCACCCACCATCGTGGACACCGCCAGGGCGAATGCGCCGCCGGCCAGTCCGGTCGGGATGGCAAGACCCCAGGGTGCGTCGAGCGTCGTGACCGCGAGGGCGATGAGCACTCCGGCGACGATGCCGATGGTGACCGACCTGGTCGTGAATACCTGCATTTTTTCTCCAACCTCCTCGTGTGGAGCCGTCGGCGGGTCGGCGCGCGGGTTGCGCTGCCGATTGCGGCCGGGCGGCGAACACTCGACACATGATGGGCGCCTCGCACATGCCAGCGCACGCTCGGTTGGCTGCGGGCTGCCCTGTACTGCGTTATCATGGCACGGTTTGGGCGTCTGCGCTTCGCCGGAGGGCGCGGTCAGGGCGGTCGGGCGACCGGAACCGCGCCTCTTCGATGTCTCGCGGGCCCGCATGGCCGGGGTCGCCTGGATCCGTCAATGAAGACGGAAGACGAAGGAACACGATGCGCATCTGGCTTGCGTTCGTCGCCGTCGCGGCGTTGTTGATGCTTCCGGGCCCCGCCGTCGCGGGACCGCTTGCGGCGGCCGAATCGGGGGCCGCGAGCGGGCAGGCGGGCTCGGCGCCGACGCAGGACATGGCCGAGGCGTCCCGAACCGTGTTGCGGCGGTACTGCGTCGCCTGCCACAACGGCCGCAGCCTCACGGCGGGGCTGGCCCTCGATGGCGTCGACCTGACCCGGGTCGGCGACCACGCGGCGCTGTGGGAGGGAGTGGTCCGCAAGTTGCGCGCGGGGCTGATGCCCCCGGCGGGACGGCCACGTCCTGACGAGGCCACCTACGACCGCATGGCGACGTGGCTCGAGACGGAACTCGACGCGGCGGCGGCGGCTCGTCCGAACCCCGGCCGCACCCAGACCTTCCATCGACTGAACCGTGCGGAGTACCGGAACGCGGTGCGCGACGTGCTCGGCATCGCCGTCGATGTCGAGGAGCTCCTGCCGGCCGACAGCGCGAGCTACGGGTTCGACAACATCGCGGGCGTCCTGCGGGTGTCCGAGTCGCTCATGGAACGGTATCTGACCGCGGCCCGGCGCATCAGTCGCGCCGTGGTGGGTACGACGCCGCCGACGCCGTCGGCCCGCACCTACACGGTCTCGCCCGCCCTGCCCCAGGACGACCACGTCGAGGGGCTGCCCCACGGCACGCGCGGCGGCGCCCTGATCACGCATCGATTCCCGCTCGACGCGGAGTACGTGCTGCGGGCCGAGGTGTCGCGCGTGTCCGGGGGGGCGCAGCTCGAAGTGACGGTGGACGGCGAGCGGGTCGAGCTGTTCCGCATGCAGCAGGGCCTGCCGTCGCTCGACATCGACGGCAACGAGGTCGGCGACGACCTCGAGGTCAGGCTGCCCGTCACCGCCGGCCCCCGCGACATCGGGGTCGCTTTCCTGAAGACGCCGGCGCTGCTGTCGGAGACCCCGCGCCGCCTCTTCCTGAACCCGACGGTGAGCCGCCGCGATGTGCCGTACCTGCGCAGCCTCACCGTCACCGGTCCCTTCGACGCCGCGGGCCCCGGCGACACGCCGGCGCGCCGGCGGCTCTTCTCGTGCCGGCCCACAGACGCCGGTGCGGAGGAGGCCTGCGCCGACTCGATTCTCGCCGACCTGGCCCGACGCGCGTGGCGCCGGCCGGTCGACGCCGCCGACCTCGAGATCCTGCGCATCGCCTACGCGGCGGGGCGCGCCGGCGGTGATTTCGAGGCCGGCATCGAGCGCGCGCTCCAACAACTGCTGGTGAGTCCCGAGTTCCTGTTCCGGGTCGAGGTCGATCCGGCGGACGCGCCGTCGGCGGCCGCCGCCAACTACCGGATCGGCGACCTCGAGCTGGCGTCGCGGTTGTCGTTCTTCCTCTGGAGCAGCGTGCCCGACGACGAGCTGCTGAACGTGGCGGCGGCGGGGCGCCTGTCCGACCCCGAGGAACTCGGGCGGCAGGTGCGCCGGATGCTCGCCGACGTCCGCGCCCGCGCCCTCACCGACAACTTCGTGGGCCAGTGGCTGCAGCTTCGGAACCTGGAGTCGGTGCGGCCGTCGCAGGTGCTGTTCGCCGATTTCGACGACGGGCTGCGGCAGGCGTTCCGCCGCGAGACCGAGCTGTTCTTCGAGAGCATCGTGCGGGAAGACCGCAGCGTGCTGGACCTGCTCGACGCCGACTACACCTTCGTCAACGACCGGCTCGCGCGCCACTACCGCATTCCCCACGTGCAGGGCAGCCACTTCCGGCGGGTGGCGGTGAGCGGGCACCGGGGCGGGCTGCTCGGGCAGGGCAGCATCCTCACCATCACGTCGCACCCGGTGCGGACGTCGCCGGTGTTCCGGGGCAGGTGGATTCTGACCAACATTCTCGGCACTCCGCCGCCCGACCCGCCCCCCAACGTGCCGGCCCTGCCGGACCGGGCGGGGGCGTACGCGGATCGGACGCCGTCGATGCGCGAGCGGATGGCCGCGCACCGCGACAACCCGGCGTGCGCGAGCTGTCATGCGATGATCGACCCCCTCGGCTTCGGGCTCGAGCGCTTCGATCCCATCGGCCGCCTGCGCGACGTCGACGAGCAGCACCTGCCGATCGACGCGTCGGGAGTGCTGCCGGACGGGACGCCGTTCAACGACGTGGCCGAGCTCAAGACGGCGCTGCTCGCGCGTCCCGACCGCTTCGTGGGCGCCCTGACCGAGAAGCTGCTGACCTATGCGCTGGGCCGCGGGCTGGAGCACTACGACATGCCGGCGGTGCGGCGGATTGTGAGGCGGGCGGCGGAGCACGACTACCGCCTGTCGGCCGTCGTCCTCGGCATCGTCGAGAGCCTGCCGTTCCGCGAGCGGCGCACGGCCGCGGCGGAGGCGCCGGCCGCGGCGCTCCAGTAGTCTGCGCCGTGAGCCGAATTCGTTTCGAGTCGACCTGTTGACGAACTGACCCGTTGAACTGAAGGAGATCGGGATGATCATCACCAAGATGGCGCTGCCGCGGCGGAGCTTCCTGCGGGGGATGGGGGCGACGCTGGCCCTGCCGTTCCTGGACGCGATGACGCCGGCGCTGTCCGCCGCCGCGCCGGGGCGGAGCCGGGTCACCCGGCTCGGCTTCGTCTACGCGCCCAACGGCACGTATCTGCCCAATTTTCACCCCGCCACCACCGGGAAGGGCTACGAGATGACTCCGGTGCTGCAGGCGCTCGAGCCGTTCCGCGACGACATGGTGGTGTTGAGCGGCCTGAGCAACAAGGGGGCGGAGACGCAGAGCGAAGGGGGCGGGGTCCACACCCGCGTGCACACCGCTTGGCTGAGCGGCACGCGCCCGAAGAAGACGGAAGGGGCGGACATCGAGGCGGGCACCTCGATCGATCAGATGGCGGCCGCGGCCATCGGGAAGGACACCCCGCTGGGCTCGCTGCAGCTTTCGCTCGACCACGAGAACATCGTCGGAAGCTGCGAGAACGGGTACAGTTGCGTCTATCAGCACACCTACTCGTGGCGCGACCCCACCACCCCGATGCCCATGGAGAGCAACCCCCGCGCGGTGTTCGAGCGGCTCTTCGGCGAAGGGGGCTCGCCCAGGGAGCAGGCGGCGCGGCTGAAGCGGGATCGCAGCGTGCTCGACCTCGCGATGGCCGACATGGCCCGCCTCCAGCGCCGGCTCGGGGTCCGCGACCGCATCATGGTCGACGAGTACCTCGACTCGGTGCGCGACGTCGAGCAGCGCATCCAGCGGGCCGAGCGCCAGAGCAAGGTGTCGCCGATGCCCATCGCGGACCCGCCGGTCGGCGTGCCCGACTCGTTCGACGACCATGCGAAGCTGATGTTCGATCTCGAGCTGCTCGCGTTCCAGTCGGACGTGACACGGGTCGTCGCCTTCCAGATCTCGCGCGAGCTGAACGGGCGGCCGTATCCCTGGATAGGGGTGCCGGAGGGCCACCACGCGGTGTCGCATCACCAGATGGACCCCGTCAAGATCGCCCAGGGCGCCAAGATCAACGCGTACCACGTCTCGCTCTTCGCCCGGTTCCTCGATCGGATGAAGAACACCCCGGACGGCGACGGGTCCCTGCTCGACCACACCCTGCTGCTGTACGGCACCGGCATGGGCGACAGCGACCATCACACCCCGGTGAACCTGCCCGCGGTGGTCGTGGGCGGGGGCGGCGCCATCGCGGGGGGGCGTCACATCCGCTACCCGATGCACACGCCGTTCACGAACCTCGGCCTGACCCTGCTCCACAAGGTCGGCGTGGAGCGCGAGCGGGTGGCCGACTCCACCGGGTTGTTGACGGACCTGTAGACGCCGGAGAATCGACCATGACAACGAATCGACGACGGTGGAATGCCGCGTTGACGGCGGCGGTCGCCGGTGTGTTCCTGTTCCTCGCCGCGGCGCCGACCGCGGCGGTGGCCCCCGCGGAAGTCGAGGCGTCGCTGATCGCGGCGGCGAAGGCCGGCGACGATGGGGCCGTGGCGGCGCTGCTGGACGGTCCGGTCGACGTGAATGCGTCGGAGACCGGCGGCATGACCGCCTTGCACTGGGCGGTGCAGAGCGACGCGGCCGATGTCGTCGGTCTGCTCCTCGCCGCCGGCGCCGATGCCGCGGCGCCCAATCGCTACGGGGTCGCGCCCCTTACTCTGGCCGCCATGAACGGCAACGCGGCCATCGTCAACCGTCTGCTCGCGGCCGGGGCCGACCCGAACCGGCGGCTGTCGGACGGCGAGACGGTGCTGATGACCGCCGCCCGCACGGGACGTCCCGAGGTCGTCGAGGTGCTGTTGGCGGCCGGGGCCGACCCGAACGCGACCGAGCCGGCGCGGGGCCAGACCGCGCTGATGTGGGCGGCGGCCGAGAACAACGCCGACGCCATCCGGGTGCTCGTCGCGAACGGCGCCGACGTCGCCGCCCGCACCGGTGATCCGGCGGCGAGGGAGGCGGGCGGCGTCTTCTCCCGCGACGTCGGTCTGACCCGCGGCGACCGGTCCGGTCCCTCGTTCACGGCCCTGCTGTTCGCGGTCCAACTCGGCCAGCTCGACGCGATCCAGGCCCTCCTCGAGGTCGGCGCCGACGTGAACGACACGTTCCCCGACGGGACCAGCGCCCTCGTCGTGGCCGCCATGAACGGGCAGCACGACGTCGCGATTCACCTGATCGACCAGGGGGTCGACGTGAACGCGGCCGGGCAGGGGTGGAACGCGCTGCACCAGACCATCCGGCTGCGCCGGACCAACATCGGCCACATGCCGCCTCCCGAGGGCCGGGGCAACCGCAGCAGCATGGACCTCATCCACGCGTTGATCGAGGCCGGCGTCGACGTGAACGCGCCGATGACCGCCGACTTCCGCGACGGCTACCGCAACCGGCTGAACCGGGTGGGGGCGACCCCGTTCCTCCTCGCCGCGAAGAACGTCGACACCGAGGTCATGCGCGTGCTCCTCGACGCCGGGGCCGACCCCCTGATTCCCAACGCCGACCTGACGACCCCGCTCATGGTCGCGGCCGGGGTCGACATGTGGAACCCGGGCGAGGACGGCGGAGCGACGGTCGAGCACGAGCCCGAGGCCCTCGAAGCCGTCAGGATGCTCGTCGAACTCGGCAACGACATCCGGGCTGTCAACGACCGCGGCGAGACCGCGCTGCACGGGGCCGCATACCGCGGCGCCCCGAGCATCGTCGACTACCTCGTCGAGCAGGGCGCCCGGCTCGACGCCCGGAGCGCCCAGGGGTGGACGCCGTGGACCATCGCCAACGGCGTCTTCTATTCGCTGTTCTACAAGGAGCAGCCGGCGACGGCGGCGCGGCTCGCCGAACTGATGGCCGAGCGCGGCATCTCGACCGAAGGCATGGCCGACGCGCTGCGCACCTGCTTCGACTGCGGCCGCAACCGCGGCAACGCCCGCGACGCCGAGGGCCGCCGGGTCGCCCAGCCGACCCCCGACCGGGTCCCCTCGCAGGTCGAGCCGGCCGCCCGGGACGCGGCCCAGCCGGTGCCCGAGTAGGGCTGCTCCACACGATCCAGGCGCTCTCGTCCCTTCGACCCGGACGAGGGCGCCTCCGTCTCCACGGAGTCTCGCGCCAGCGATTCCCCGTCGGCATGATTGGCTTTTGCCCACCACAAACCAGGAGATGCCGACAGCCTCCCCGCCGAGTCCCTCGGCGGGGTAGCACCGAAGCTCACTTCCTGCCACCCCGCTGAGTCCCTCGGCGGGGTGGCACCGAAGCTCACTTCCTGCTCATGTCTGGGGGCGGCCTTCCGTGGATCGGGGATCCATGCGAGTGGATCCGGGATCCACTCGATCAGGTCCTCGATCTTTCTCCCGTCGAGACTGGCGGCGCGCCGACGAGATGGGAGGGCTTCACCGGCGAGGTCGCGCGTCCAGGACGATGTTGCGAAGCGGTTCGAGCCGGGGCGGGAGCTCGGCGCCGCCCGACGGCATGCCGTTCTGCTGCAGCAGATGACTGACGATGTCGATCACGATCTGGGCGCGCAGGGAATCGGGGTTCTGCTGCGGCATGGTGGTGCCGATGGTGACGAAGAGGTCGACGAGGGGCCGGTCCCGCCACTGGTTGAGGAAGAAGGGGCCGCGCAGGGCGGGGGCGCCGGCCTCGCTGCCGCCGCCGCTCAGGTCGTCGCGGTGGCAGTATCCGCAGAGGGCCCGGTACCGTTCCCGACCGCGCTCGGCCTGGGCTTCGGTGTAGACGCCGTCCCACGCCGTGCGGGTCTGGCCGTCGGCGGACCCGGCGTTCCATGCGGTGGCCGCTGCGGCGCACAGGACGGCCCGCGCGAGGGCCGACCCGAAACGACCGTCCCGTCCCGACATTCGCCGTCTTGGAGGCCGGCGCTCGGGGGATGCGGCGACGGGCCGGATGTCCGTCGCCGTGCGGCTCGGCTCTCCGCGCGGGAGTCCGCGGGACTCTGCGGCGCTGACGGTTGGTGCTCTGAAGCTGCGACTCATCGCCCGGGACGGGGCCGGCGGGACGCGTCCGGATCCGCGCCCCGTGCTCACGGCTCGGGGTCGAGCCGCGCCTGCTTCCCGGCCGCATGATACCGTTGAAGCGGGGCGGCCATGACACGAATCTGCGTCTTCACCGGATCGAAAGTCGGGGCGGGCGGCGAGTACTCGGCGGCCGCCAGAGAGATGGGCGCCCAGCTCGCCGCGCGCGGGCAGACCGTCGTCTACGGGGGCGCGCAGATCGGCCTGATGGGGGTCCTGGCCGATGCGGTCCTGGCCGGCGGCGGGGAGATCATCGGGGTGATTCCGGACCGCCTCACCGCGAAGGAGATCACCCACCCCGGCCTCACCGAGCTGCGGGTGGTCGACTCGATGCACGAGCGGAAGATGGTGATGTCGGAGCTGTCGGACGGCGTCGTCGCCCTCCCCGGCGCGTTCGGGACCCTCGACGAGCTGTTCGAGGCGTTGACGTGGGCCCAGCTCGGGCTGCACCGCAAGCCGTGCGGCCTCCTGAACGTGGCCGGGTACTTCGATGCGCTCCTCGCCTTTCTCGACCATGCGGTCGAGCGGGAGTTCCTCGCCCCGCGAGACCGCGGCCTGGTGCTCGCCGAGGCGGACGGGGCCGCCCTGCTCGACCGCATGCGCGCGTGCGCGCCGCCCGTCGCCGAGACGTAGTCCGCCACGGCGGCGAGTCGTGGCCGGATCCGTGTTTGCCGCGACCGGGCGGTTACGGCGGGTGGTGTCCGAGAAGCGACCACCGTCGTCCCTTCGAGGGGGCTTGGTTCTCGGCCTCCGATCACGTACGCTCTTGTCCTTGGATGGTGACGCGGCCGGACGCCTCGCCCGCCGGCGCGCGTGCGAGTTCGGCCTTCCGTTTCATTGACCTCGGCCGTCGCCGGGGCGCGAACGGGGTCAGGGAGGCGGCGGGGGGACATGATGAGAAGGAACCAGCCGGGCATCGCCCTCGTCGTGGCCGTGGCGAGCGGCATCGTGGCGTTCGGGGCCGCGGCGGCCGCGCAGTCGGTGCGGGTGGAGCGCCTGGCCGATGCGCCGATCATCGGACCCGGGCTGCACCCGAGCATCGGGGAGAACATCCAGGGGCCGTCGCTGATCCGGGTGCCCGAGTGGGTGGCGGATCCGCTGGGCGCCTACTATCTGTACTTCGCGGACCACAAGGGACGCTACATCCGGCTCGCCTACGCCGACGACCTGCGGGGGCCGTGGCGGGTGCACCCGCCGGGCAGTCTGCAGATCGCCGACTCGCACTTCCTGACCGAGCCGCCCGAGATCTCGGCCGAGGAGCTGGAGCGCATTTCGGCGGCGCGGCGGGCCAGGGGGGCGGCGCCGATGTCGCACGACGCCCTGTTCGAGGCGTCGGCGCCGCACATCGCGTCGCCGGACGTGCACGTCGACGACGCCAACCGGCGCATCGTCATGTACTTCCACGGCCTCGACGGGATCGCCACGCAGGTGTCGCGGGTGGCGACCTCGTCGGACGGCGTTGCGTTCACGACCCGGCCGGAGCGCCTGGGGCGGACCTACATGCGCGTGTTCCAGCGCGACGGTTGGACCTACGCGATGGCGATGCCGGGGCAGTTCTACCGGTCGCGCGACCCGCTGGGCGGGTTCGAGGCGGGGCCGCTGCTCTTTAACCCGCGGATGCGGCACTCGGCCCTGCTCGAGCGGGGCGACACCCTGTACGTGTTCTGGACCCAGGTCGGCGACGCGCCGGAGCACATCAAGCTGAGCACCATCGACCTCTCGGGAGACTGGATGACGTGGTCGGAGACCCCCGGCGTCGAGGTGCTGCGTCCGGAGCACGACTGGGAGGGGGCCGACGCGCCGCTCGAGCCGTCGGTGCGGAGCACCGCCTACGGCCACGTGAACCAGCTTCGCGACCCCGCGATCTACGAGGAGGACGGACGCGTGTTCCTGCTCTACGCGGTGGCGGGGGAGAGCGGCATCGCCCTGGCCGAGGTGCATTTCGACTGATTCGAGGTCGACGGCTCGTGGCGCGCAGGCGGGGGAACGCGATCGAGGCCCGTCTGGACGTCTGCGGCATGTGAACGGGGCGGTCGTGCGGGTCGCCGGCCGCCCGAGGAACGAGGAGGAACAGGCATGATCGACACGAGAAGGACATCAGGACGCGTCGGCACGGCGCTGGCGGCGGCCGCGTTCGTGGTGGCGACCACTTCGTTCGCCGCCGCGCAGAACGGCGAGAGCGACTGGGTCGACCGCCCCCTGCCCAACCCCACGGGTGAGGTCATCCTGAACTGGGCGCCCCTGCCCGACGACCGCGTGTGGGGCTCGACGGCGGGCATCGACATCGGTCCCGACGGTCATGTGTGGGCCTACGACCGGTGCGGGGGTCTGGCCCTGGCCGGCGGCTGTGAGGAGAACCCCGACCGAGATCCGATCTTCAAGTTCAACAAGGACACCGGCGAGGTGATGACCAGCTTCGGGGCCGGCCTCTTCGTGCTGCCGCACGGCATCCACGTCGACGCCGACGGCAACGTCTGGGTCACCGACTCGCAGGGCAACGAGGCGGGCACCAAGGGTCACCAGGTCATCAAGTTCAGCGCCGAGGGCGAGGAACTGATGCGCCTCGGCATCGCCGGCCAGCCCGGCAGCGGGCCCGGCCAGCTCAACGAGCCGTGCGACGTGATCACCGCGCCCAACGGCGACATCTTCGTGTCGGACGGCCACAGCGGCCAGAGCCCCGATCCGCCGGCCGGCGCCACCGGCCGCATCCTCAAGTTCGCCCCCGACGGCACGTTCATCAAGGAGTGGGGCGAGATCGGGTTCCGGCCCGGGCAGTTCCGCACGCCCCACGCGATGGAGATGGATTCGCAGGGGCGGCTCTTCGTCGCCGACCGCGGCAACCACCGGATTCAGATCTTCAGCCAGGACGGCGAGCTGCTCGACATCTACATGCAGTACAGCCGCATCAGCGGGCTGTTCATCACCGACGACGACACTCTCTATGCGATCGACTCGGAGTCGGGCGTGGGCAACCACCCCGGCTGGAAGACCGGCGTCCGCATCGGCCCCGCCGGCGAGGACCGGCTGACCGGGTTCATCCCGCCGCATGCGCACGACGTGCGGGTGCTGCAGGGGGTGGCCGGCGAAGGCGTCGCGGTCGACGCCGACGGCAACGTCTATGCCGCCGAGGGCCCGGGGTCGCGGCCGACCGCCGGCGGCGGCATCACCAAGTACGTGGCGAAGTCGATGGACTGAGGTCGGGCCACGGGCGCGACTCTGCCTCGGCGGCGGTCGCGTCACCGACTACGTGGCGAAGTCGACGGACCGAGAGGCGCGCCGCGACCGCGGCGTCGAGCAGGCTCCCGGCCGGATCCGTTGCCGGCCGGGAGCTTTCTCGTGTACGGGTCGGGACTCGTCGCCCTGGCGGCTCGGTTGGGGCGGCCCGGTCAGTTCGCCCGGGCCGGCGGCGGGGCGCCTACTGGAACTCGACCCGCGAGACGCTGGGGGGATCGTCGTCCGCGAAGTGGGGGTGCACGACATAGACGTCGTCGCCGACCACCGCCGCCGTCGTCGCCTGCGGCTCATAGGCCGCGATCCCGGCGAGGTCCGCCGTCATCCAGTCGTCGCTGCTCGTCAGGGCCACCACCCGGTTGTCGGAGTTGCTGACGATGGCGAGGCGGCCGGCGCTCCACACCATGCCGTCCTGCCCCGGAATGTCCTCGGGCAGCATCACTGCCGTGGCCGAGGCGGGGTCGTCGAGAGGCACCTTCCACAGCGCGTCGCCGCGCGCCACCAGGAGATAGCCGGCCGGGTGCTCCACGATGCCGTTGGGGCCCGACCCGCCGTCGTCGAAGCGGTGGAACACGGAAGCGGCGTAGTCGGTGTCGACCCGGTAGACGAGGTTCATGCGGGTGTCGGTGACGTAGGCGGCGCCGTCGTCGGCCACCGCGACATCGTTGGCGAAGAACGCGTCGTCGTCGCCGGCGTCGTCGACCGCCGCGGCGAGATCGACCATGGCGATGCGCTCGCCGGTGGCGAGGTCGTACACCCCCAGCTTCGCCTGGCCTCGGGTCTCGCCCTGGAACACGGCGCGGTCCGCGTTGGCGACGAGCAGCCGGTTCCGCAGCTCGTCGGCCTCGATGCCGACCGACGACACGAGGTCCGGATCGGTCACGAACGGCGTCACGCGGCCGTCCTCGTGAAGCTGGAACACCGAGCCCTCCGACAGTGACCCCGTCAGCAGGCGTCGGTTGTCCATGTCGTACTCCACGCCCTCGGGAATGAACCCGCCGCGCTCGGCGACGATCACGTCGGGGAGCATGGGCGGGGCGACCGGGGCTTCCGCGGCCGGCGCTTCCGCGGTCGGCTCCGGCTCCGGTCCCGGTCCGCAGGCGGTGATGAACAGTCCGGCGAGGGCGATGACGCATGCTTGCACGCACACTTGAACACGCATGTCCGAGGGGTCTCCTTTCGTCACGGGCGGTGGGTTCGACAGGCGTTCGCGGCGTCGCATTCCTGTGCAGACGCGCGATCGCCTCGGGTACGATCGAGACATGAACTACTCCTGGTTCCTGTACGGACGTGACGGGCGATGAAGGCGGCCGGTTCCGGTGTCGCCAATCCCCTGCGCCGCAACATCGCCATCATCGCCCACGTCGATCACGGCAAGACGACCCTGGTCGATGCGATGCTGCATCAGAGCGGCGTCTTCCGCGCCAACGAGCGGGTCGAGGAGCGGGCCCTCGACAACATCGACCTCGAGCGCGAACGGGGCATCACCATCCTCGCGAAGAACACCGCCATCCGCTATCGCGACCTCCTGATCAACGTCGTCGACACGCCCGGCCACGCCGATTTCGGGGGCGAGGTCGAGCGGACCCTCACGATGGTCGACGGCGTGCTGCTGCTCGTCGACGCCTCCGAGGGGCCACTGCCGCAGACCCGGTTCGTGCTGCGGAAGGCGCTCGAGCAGGGGCTGCCGCCCATACTCGTCATCAACAAGATGGACCGCCACGACGCGCGCCCGGCCGAGGTCCTCGACGAGGTCTACGACCTCTTTATCGATCTCGACGCCACCGAGGAACAGATCGACTTCCCGGTGATCTACGCCAACGCCAAGGCCGGCACCGCGAGTCTCGACCCGGCGGCGCCGGGGCGGACGCTGCGCCCGCTGCTCGATGCCATCGCCGACCGGATCCCGGCGCCGCGGGGGAATCCGGAGGCGACGCTGCAGGTGGTGGTGGCGAACCTCGACGCCAGCGACTACCTGGGCCGGATCGCCATCGGCCGCATCGTCAACGGCCGCGTGGCGCTGGGCGACGAGATCGCGGTGTCGAAGCTGGACGGCGCCGTCGACCGCACCCGGGTCACGAAGCTGTACCTCTTCGACGGCCTCCAGCGGGTGGAGATCGCGTCGGCCGCGGCCGGCGACATCATCTGTCTGGCCGGCATCGACGACATCACCATCGGCGAGACGATCACCGACCCGCGGGATCCCCGGCCGATTTCACCCCTCCGGGTCGACGAGCCCACGGTGTCGATGGTCGTCGGGGTCAACACGTCGCCGATGGCGGGCCGCGACGGACAGTACGTCACGTCGCGCAACCTCCGCGACCGGCTGGCTCGCGAGCTGGTGGGCAACGTGTCGCTCCGGGTCGAGGACACCGAGTCGCCCGAGCAGGTGCAGGTCGTCGGCCGCGGCGAGCTGCAGCTTTCGATTCTCGTGGAGATGATGCGCCGCGAGGGCTTCGAGCTGCAGTTGGCGCGCCCGCAGATCGTCACCCGCCGCAACGCGGGGCGCGTCGAGGAGCCGGTGGAGGAGCTGGTGATCGATGTCGCCGAGGACTATCAGGGGGTGGTCATTGCTCAGCTCGGCACCCGCCGGGCGACGATGACGAAGATGGTCAACCACGGCAGCGGCCGGGTCCGCCTCGAGTTCCGCATTCCGACGCGCGGGCTCATCGGGTTCCGGTCGCAGTTCCTGACCGATACGCGGGGCACCGGCATCCTGCACCACCTGTTCGCGGGCTGGGAGCCCTGGCACGGGTCCATCGCGGGCCGCCCCACCGGGGCCCTGGTGGCGGATCGGGCGGGAAGGGCCACCGCCTACGCCATCTCGAACCTGCAGGAGCGCGGCGAGATCTTCATCGCTGCCGGCGCCGAGGTCTACGAGGGCATGGTCATCGGCGAGAACGCGCGGCCGGCCGATCTCGACGTCAACGTCACCAAGGAGAAGAAGCTCACCAACATGCGCGCGTCGACGGCCGAGGAGGCGGTGCGGCTCGTGCCCCCGCGGCTGCTGAACCTCGAGCAGTCGATCGAGTTCATCGACGACGACGAGCTGGTGGAGGTGACCCCCCGCAGCATCCGGCTCCGCAAGCGGATCCTGGCCGCGAACCGGAGGCCGAAGAAGGGCGGTTGACGCCTTCGTTGCGCCTTGTCGGGCGGCCGCCTCGTCCGTCTCCCGGTGCGCCGCGCCGATTCACCACGGCTGCGGGGCTGCGCTATGATACGGGCGTTCGCGTGTCCCGATGCTGTTCTTCCGGTCGGATGGACCGGGCTGCAAGGAGGTTCGTGTGAGACGTTCCATCATCGTTGCGGCGGCCGCCGCGCTGGTCCTCGGCGCGGCGCCGGCGAGCGCCCAGACGCAGGATGCACCGGAGATTCCCTTCGTCTCGGTGCCCAACTTCCTGAAGTACCCGCCGACCATGAACCTCGGCGAGGCCCTCGGGGTCGCCGAGAACTCGAAGGGCCACATCATCCTGCTGAACCACCCCGGCACCGCCACCTCCGGGCCGCTCTACGGGAACGCCACCACGAACCTGCTCGAGTTCGACGGCCAGGGCAACTTCGTGCGCGAGATCGGCCAGGGCGTCTACGGGCTGGGGTACGGCCACTCGGTGCGGTTCGACAACGACGACAACCTGTGGGTCGTCGACAAGGGGACCAACGCGGTCACCAAGTTCGACCCCGCCGGCTACGTCACCCTGAACCTGGGCCGTCGCCCCGAGGGCTTCGACCACTACGAACACGTCGACCCCCGCGAGGCGCGGCACGTCGACGGCTACTTCCAGGGCCCCACCGACGTGGGCTGGGACGCCGACGGCAACATCTACGTCAGCGACGGCTACATGAACTCGCGCGTCGCCAAGATGAACGAGTGGGGCGACTGGATCAAGTCGTGGGGCAGCTACGGGACCGGCGACGACCAGCTCCGGCTTCCGCACAGCCTGCAGGTCGACCGCGAGGGCTTCGTCTACGTCGCCGACCGCACCAACCGCCGCATCCAGAAGTACGACTCGGACGGGAACTACGTCAAGACCATCATGCTCAACGTGCCGTTCGACAAGACGCGGCAGCCGGTGCTGGGCAACCCCCGGCCGAACCAGCCCGACAACACCGCCCCGTGGGCGCTGTGCATCTCGGGCGGTGAGACGCAGTACCTGTTCGCGGCCGACGAGGAGCCGGGGCGCATCTACAAGCTGACCCTCGACGGCGAGATCCTCGGCTGGCTCGGCGAGTCGGGCCGGCGGCTCGGGCAGTTCAACTGGATTCACGGCATCTCGTGCCGCGACGAGAACGTCCTGCTCATCGCCGACCTGAACAACTGGCGGGTGCAGAAGCTGCTGCTCTACCAGACCGCGTTGCCGACGGACGACGAGTAGGCGTGGCGCCGAGCCCCCGTGCGGGAGCCGGCTCCGGGAGCCGCATCCGGAACCCGATGGGGCGCCTGTCCCGCCCGGACGGCCTGAGCGTGCGCGTGCCTGGTCTGCGAACGAAAGGACTGAAACCATGTCGAATCGTCTCATTCCCTTGTCGATCCTGATGCTGCTGCTCGCGGTCGCGCCGTCGGGGACCGGCGTGTCGGCCGAGAGAGTGGCATCCGGTCGGGCCGCCGAGGCGTCGACCCCGGCCGCCGGGCAGGGGGCGTTGCCGGCCATCGAGGCCGAGGTCCGCCTCGCGAACATCCGGCAGCTCACCTTCGGCGGCGAGAACGCCGAGGCGTACTTCTCGCCCGACGGGTCGGAGATCATCTTCCAGAGCACCCGCGAGGGGGTGCCGTGCGACCAGATCTTCCGGATGAACCTCGACGGTTCGAACCAGCGGATGGTGAGCACCGGCAACGGCCGGACCACCTGCGGCTACTTCTACCCGGACGGCGAGACGATCGTCTATGCGTCCACCCACCTCGCCTCGCCCGAGTGCCCGCCGAGTCCCAGCTTCCGGATGGGTTATGTCTGGGCCACCTACGACACCTTCGACATCTTCCGGGCGTCGCCCGACGGCACCCTGACCAACCTGACCGACAGCCCCGGCTACGACGCCGAGGCGACCATCGGGCCCGACGGCCGCATCGTCTTCATGAGCGTGCGGGACGGCGACCAGGAGATCTACTCGATGAACGGCGACGGGTCGGACGTGCGTCGCCTCACGCATCGCCAGGGACCGGACGGCGGGCCGTTCTTCTCGCCCGACGGCTCGAAGATCATCTTCCGCGGGCGCGAGATTCCCGACGGCCCGGAGTTCGACGACTACAAGCGGCTGCTCGACCAGGGGCTGTGGCGGCCCGGCACCGTGGAGGTGTTCGTCATGGACGCCGACGGCGCGAACCTGCGGCAGGTGACCGACCTCGGCGGCGCCAACTTCGCCCCGTTCTGGCACCCCGACGGCGAGCGCGTCATCTTCGCGTCGAACCAGCACAACCCCGAGGGCCGCAACTTCGACCTGTTCATGATCAACCTCGACGGCACGGGGCTGGAACAGATCACCTTCACCGACGTCTTCGACGGCTTCCCGATGTTCTCGCCCGACGGCACGAAGCTGATCTTCGCCTCGAACCGCAACGCCGCGGAAGAGGGCGAGACCAACATCTTCATCGCCGACTGGGTGGAGTGAGTCCCGCACCCGTCCGGGGGTCGAGCGCGTGACGCGCGAGACCCCGGTCGGGCCCCAGGTTCGACGACGACTGCCAGCGGCTGCTCGGCCGGGCTGTGGCGGCTTCGTGCTTTGTAGGTGTTCGTCATGGACGCCGACGGCTTGAACCTGCAGCAGGTGACCGGCTTCGGCGGCGCCAACTTCGCCCTCTTCCCAACGCCCCGACCGGGCACCCCTCCCGTCGACTGACCGCAAATCGAGACGTTCGTGCGCTCGCCCCGGAATCGGGGGCCGTGCGCTGGACCCATCGCCTGCCCGCGTCGACGTGGGCGACGCCGCTCGGCCACGACGACCGCGTCTACTTCTTCACCGAGCAGGGGGTCACCCAGGTCCTGCGCGCCTCGACCGACGCACCCCGAGGTGCTGGCGACGAACCACCTTTCCGTCGGCGCCCCGGTGACCGGCTTCGCGGCGGTGGACGACGCCATCGTCATCCGGGCCGGAGGCGACGTCATCCGGGTGGGGCGGTCCGCGGACCGAGATTGAGGGTGGCCCGCCACCGCTCAGTCCGCGACGTAAGATACGCAACAGAAGCAACGCCGGGAGCCGACATCAGCTCGAGACCGGTCGCCCCGCCGACGGTTGGCGGGGCAGGTCGTCCGGGGTTCTGGCGCGGCCGGTTCGCCGGAACCAACAGAAACCAGCAGGAGCCCATCCGATGCAACCCGTGCACCGACGCCGCTTCGACGGCGCGGCCCTCACGACGCCGGCGGCGATCGCGCCGGCGGTCCTCGTCCTGATCCTGTCGAGCCCGGCTGCCGCGCTTGCGCAGCCGGCGCCCGACCAGCCCCCGGCCGCCGCGCCATCGGACCCCGCGGAACCCGACGCCGAGTCGGAGCCCGACGCCCCACCGACCTTCCTGGACTCCGTCACCATTTCCGCCACGATGCGGCCGGCGCCGGTGCGGGACACGCCGGGCGTGGTGTCGGTCATCGACGGCGAGACGATTCAGGAGCGGATGATCGAGGACTTCTCCGACCTCGTGAAGTACGAGCCGGGGGTCTACGTCGAGAACAGCGTGACCCGGCTCGGGCTGAACGGCTTCAACATCCGCGGCATCGGCGGCAACCGCGTGATGACGATGATCGACGGCGTCCAGACCTCGGAGCAGTTCGACTTCGCCCCGTTCAACATCCATCAGGCCGGGCTCGACGTCGACCTCCTGAAGACGGTCGAAATCGTGCGCAGTGCCAACTCCGCCCTCTACGGCAGCGACGCGCTCGGAGGCGTCGTCTCGCTGTTCACCAAGGACCCCGAAGACTACCTGCGTGACCAGCGCTTCTACGTGGGCGGCAAGACGACCTGGGACAGCCGCGCCGACGACGTCGGCGTCAACTTCACTCTCGCCGGGGGCAGCGACTGGGTCCAGGCGTCGTTGTTCGGGAGTGTCAACCGAGGCGGCGAGATCGGCAACAAGGGCGCCGTCGACACGAGGGACCACACCCGCACCGCGCCCAATCCCCAGGACGTGGAAGGCCAGCAGATGCTCGCCAAGCTCGTCTTCAACGCCTCGCCGGGCAACCGGTTCCGCGCCACCTCCGAGCTCTACGACAACCGGGTCGAGACGGACTGGCTCTCGAACAACGGGCTGACGGACTTCGGGTTCCTGAGGTACGACACCCTCGTCTCATCGGCCTTCGACACGCAGCAGCGCCAGCGGTTGTCGCTCGACCACACCATCGCCGACCTCGGTCTCGACCTCCTGTCGTGGCAGATGTACGGGCAGTACAACGACACCGCGCAGATCGTCGACGAGGAACGGATGACGTTCGGCACCGGACCGCCGATTTCACTGATGCGCCACGGCACCGTCGAACACGAGCAGGTTGGCTACGGCGGGTCGGCCCAGGGCCAGCACTGGCTGGGCGGACTCGACGACGGCGTGCTGGTCACGTTCGGCGTCAGTTACAAGACCGACTACTTCGACATGGAGCGCAACCGGACCGAAACCAACACCGCCACCGGGCAATTGGTGCCGACCAGTCTGATCTTTCCCTCCAAGTACTTCCCGGCCAGCGACGTCGTCGAGGCAGGCTCCTATCTCCAGGGCGAGATCCGCTTCGGGCGCGTCACCCTCGTCCCCGGGGTGCGTTACGACCACTTCTCGCTCGACGCCAACCAGGCCGACCCCGTGTACATCGCGAGCCTGAACCCCGAGGCGACCGACTACTCCCACGGCGCCCTGTCGCCGAAGGTCGGCCTGGCGGCGCGGCTGAGCGACGTGGTGACCCTGCACGCGCAATACGCCGGCGGATTCCGGGCGCCGCCCTACAGCGCCATCAACACCGGCTTCACCAATCCCCGCGGCGGCTATACGACGCTCCCCAATGCGGACCTCCGGGCGGAGACCAGCGACAACCTGGAGGTCGGCATCCGGACCGCGTTCGACCGCGCGAGCCTCGGGATCAGCGGGTTCTCGAACCGGTACGACGACTTCATCGAGATGACCGACATCGGGTTCAACCCCATGACGCGGCTGCTCGAGTTCCAGAGCCAGAACCTCGACCAGGCGGAGATCAGGGGCATCGAGCTGCGCGGCGAGGCGTATCTGAGCGACAGCGTGATGATTCGGGGCAGCTACGCCCTGATCGACGGGGTGGAGATTCTCCAGGGCGCCGCCGACGATCCGCCGATCGCGCAAGAGACGGCGCTCGGCTCCATTGCGCCCGACGAAGGGGTAATCGGCCTGCGCTACGTGCAGCCGTCGGGCCGCTGGGGCACCGAGCTCTCGTTGAAGTTCGTCGAGGCGTACCGGCAGGGGAGTGACGCCGACCAGTTCGCGCCCCACGCCTACCAGGTCGTGGACGTGGTCAGTTTCGTCTCGCTCACCGAGGCCCTCAGGTTCCGGTTGGGGCTGCTCAACGCGACCGACGCCAAGTACTTCGAGTGGTGGAACGTACGGGGCCGTCCGGCCGGCGACCCGGTCATCGATCGGTACTCGAGCCCGGGGCGCAGCCTGATCACGTCCCTGGCCTACGACTGGTAGCCACGTCCAGACCGTCCATTCGCGGCCGCGGGCGCCCTTCTGGCGCACGCCTCGCCCGCCAAGTCGAAGGAGTGTCCGAAATGGAGTCGACCCTGCACGGCAACCTCTAGCTAGCGCTCCGCCACCTGCATCAACACCCACTCGGACAGGCGTTCGTCCGGCAGCAGGGCCTGACGGGCCATCCGGTACGGCAACCCCTCGAGCCGCCGCCGGATGCCGGTCTCGATGCCGCCGTAGGACAGGAGCAGCGGCACGATCAACACCGACTTCCCGTCGTCGACGGCGCCCTCGACCACCGTGCGCAGCTCCTCGGTCGCCTGATCGCGGACCGGTTCCGACGCGTCGTCGCGCACCGTCAGGTGCTCGATGCGGCTGAAGTCCGTGCGAGTGCGTATCGCTTCGGCCAGGATGTCAATGTTCCCGAGCCAGAGTTCGTTGTCCTCCTCCGAACTCGGGCCGTGCGCCACGACCACGACGACCTCGTCTTCCGGCGTCTCGCTGATGTCGAGGGCGCGAGAGACGAGGATCTCGGCGACGATGGCGTGGCTGTCGAGCGCCCCGCCCACCGTGATGGGCAGGGTCGTTTCGACCGGCGTGGTCCAATCGAAGCCGGGGCCGCCGCCGACCGGTTCCTCGGAACCGCGCCGAGAGGCCATGCGGGCGGCCATGTTGCCGAACGCCTCCATCTGCGGCGGCGCTTCGTCGCGGGTGCCCAGCAGATACTCGGTGGCGCGCATGACGCTGCTGTGCGACGAGATGAACAGCGGGACCGCGACGACGCTGGCGACGTCGCGATCCGCCAGACGGTCCAGCGCGTCGCGGATCGTCCGCTTGTTGGCCATGCCGAACGCGACCTCGATCGGCACGCTCGAGTCGACCCGGGCGGCGACGGCGAGGACCTCCTGGTTCCAGTCGGCGCGGCCGCCGTGAGCCAGCAGCAGGACGCCCTGGGCGTCGACGACGCCGGGCGTCAACAGCACGAACGACAAGGCAGGCAGCAATCGCGTCCAGGCTCTCTTCGGCATGTCTCTTCCTCGCCCGCTCGTTCGTGGGCCCGCCCTCATGCGCAGTCACAGGCGGAGGGCCCCGCGGGTAGCCGGCGTTGCCGGCGCCGCGGCGCCGGGCCACGGCATGAGATCGATTATTGAGACTGAGTCTCAGTGTCGTCGGCCATAACTGTATACGCGAGCGAGCTGTGGAGCAAGGGGCGGGCGCCGGTCGGGGGGGCTCGGGGGGAGCCCGCGCTCTCCCGACATCATGGCGTCCTTTCGCTTGCGCGCGATGATGCTCACTGCCTACACTTGGGGCCGGACGAGCGTCGTCACGCGTGCCTGTGTGGCCGGTCCGGCTGGACCAGCGCTCGACCATGGCCCGCCGGGTGCTGCCACACCCGACGGGCCCGCTTCCTGCCGCCGACCATCGTGGCCGATCGGCACTCTTGAAACTGAGACTCAGTCTCATTAGGGGCGGATTCTATACCGCGTGGAGTCCACGGTCAAGGGTGCGCCGAGCCAACGGGACTCCCGGGGCCGTGCACGCGGGTGAACGGGACAAGGAGTGACGCGACGACGGCTGGTGTGGCGGCGCAGCCGTCCACCGACGCCTGGAGCGGCGCCGAATCTGCGGGCGTTTGCGGGGAACCGTTGCGAGGAGATCGCCACGACGACGCGCTGACGGGGCCAGGGGACGACCATCTCACGGATTCTGTCGTGCACCCGGTTCGCAACGCCGGCTTGACGTGAGAGGCGGCAGCGCCGTATGCTTCGCAGTGTGCGATATTGAGACTCATTCTCACGGAGGCGTGACACGATTGCGGTTGCATCGCATCTCCGGGAATCGCGTCCGTGGCGAAACCTCCGGTGCAAGGGCGGAGAACGAGCAGGGACACATGGACGACACGGAGCGGGTTCGCTTCACCCCCCCGCCGCGGTAGTGAATTGATGGCGATTGTCGAGCGCATGAAATCGCGTTGGGGGGTCGGGCCGGCCGGCGTGATCGCCATTCTCGCGGCGTTCTCGCTCGCCGGCCTGACCACGATGCGCCTCAAGGGCCCGGTGACGGGGCTGATGTTCTCCGACGCGACCCCGGAGTGGCTGCAGTGGGCGGTCTATCTGGTCGTCATGCTGCCCATCTATCAGGTCGTGCTCCTCGGATACGGAACCCTCCTCGGACAGTTCGACTTCTTCTGGAGCAAGATGAAGGCGGTCGGCCGGCTGTTGAGCGGCCGCGCTGCGAGAACGTCGAACTGATCGATCTCGCGGCCGTCCCTCGGGTTCGACGGGTCGGCGCGCCGATGCCGAGAACTGAGACCAGTCGCAATTCGTGTTGACGGCCGGTTGGCGGGCCTGTTATAGTTGCGCCCGCAAGTTGAGATCACGTCTCAACTTTGTGCGGGGCCGGCCGCCGGCTGGCCCCGGCCGGCCACGGTGGAAGAGAAAAAGAAGGCCCGCGGGTGCGGCAACACCCGGCGGGCCCCGGCTGAACATCACGCGCCGCTACCCCTTCAGCGAGTCGCGGGCTTTGACATGGTCCAGCAAGGCCATTATAGGTCGGCGGTCGGGGTATGCAACCCATCAGCGAAGGAGCCATACCCATGACGAACGACCGTCGCCGTTTCATCGACCACGTGCTCATCGTGACCATGATCTTCGGCATTGCCGCCACCGCGGCCGGCCAGGGAGCCCCGGCGGAGACCGGGCGGACGAGTCCTGCCGCGGCCGGAGCTCCGGCCGCCATCGCGAGCGCGCCGGCGGCCGTCGCGGATCCCGAGGCCGAGACCGACCCCGAGGCCGAGGAAGAGGCCGAGACGGCGCGGCAGGAGGCCGACGTCGCCGAGCTCGAGCGCCGCATCGACGTGCTCGCCGAGGAGATCGAGCGGCTGCGCAGCGGCGAGGACGAGCGCCTCGACGCCGACGAGGCGCGCCGCCTGGGGCTCGGTCCGTCGGCGGCCGCGACCTACGCCGTCGACCGCGGCGTGTCCATCGCCGGATACGGCGAGATGCTGCTCGAGAACTACGCCGACTCGTCGGGCAAGACGACGCAGTTCGACTATCTGCGCGCCATCCTCTACGCCGGTTACCGGTTCAACGACAAGTTCCTGTTCAACTCCGAGATCGAGGTCGAGCACGCCAAGGAGATCTACGTCGAGTTCGCCTATGTCGACTACCAGGCGACCCAGAACTTCGGGCTGCGGGGCGGCATGCTGATGGTGCCCATGGGGCTGGTGAACGAGTTCCACGAGCCGACGGTGTTCATGGGGGCCGAGAGGTCGGTCACCGAGAACAGGATCATCCCGTCCACGTGGCGCGAGAACGGCGGCGGCTTCTACGGCGCCTTCGATCAGGTGTCGTTCCGGTTCTACGTCCTCAACGGCTTCAGGGGGTCGAACTTCAACGATGGCGGCCTGCGCGGCGGCCGTCAGAAGGGCTACAAGGCGCTGTCGTCGAGCATCGCCTACACCGGACGGCTCGACATCACCCCCACGCCGGGCGTCTTCTTCGGGGCCAGCTTCTACAGCGGCGACTCGGGAAATCGCGAAATCGTCGTGGATGACCAGGAGTACGGCGTCGGCACCACCATCTGGGACGTGCACGCCCAGGCGCAGATGCGCGGCCTCGACCTTCGGGTGCTCATGGCCCGCGCCAGCCTCTCCGATGTGACCCAGCTCAACCAGGCGCTCGGATACACCGGGAGCCAGAGCGTGGGCTCGGGGCTGGCCGGCCAGTATGTCCAGATCGGCTACGACCTGCTGTCGCAGGTCGCGGGGGCGGGGGACGTGGCGTTGTCGCCGTACATACGCTTCGAGAACGTCGATACCCAGGCCGAAGTGCCGGCAGGGTTTGAGCGCAGCGCCTCGAAGAACAACAACTACTTCACGTTCGGCATCGAGTTGAAACCCAACCCCGGTGTCGTCCTCAAGGTCGACCACATGTGGGTGAGCAACGACGCGAACTCGGGGACCAACCAGTTCAACATCAACCTGGGTTACGCGTTCTGAGGCAGCCGAGTGCGGCGGCGGACGTTCCCGCCCCTCGCGCGCTCGGCCGGAGAGCGGCGGTTCCCGCGATACGCAAGCAGGAGGCGCGCGAGGTGACCATGCGATTACGCCTGGCGGGTGGGATGACGTTGGCGATGCTGTTGGCGGTCGGCGCGGGGCTGTCCGCGCAGGGCGGCCCCATCACGCGCGAGGAGGCCCTGGCCGCCGTCTTCCCCGGCGCCGCGGTGGCGGCCGAGCGCGTCTTCCTGACCCGGGCCCAGCGCCGCGCGATCGGCGAGCTGGCGGGGGTCGACGACGTGAGCGGCCTCGTCGCCCGTTACGTGGCGACGAGAGACGGGTCCGTCGTGGGGCATGCGTACGTCGATACGCACGTCGTCCGGACCAAGCGCGAGAGCCTGCTGATCTCGCTCCACGCGGACGGCACGGTCAGGCGCATCGACGTCACCGCGTTCCTCGAGCCCATCGAGTATCTGCCGTCCCGGCGGTGGCTCGCGCAGTACGACGACCGTCCGCTCGACGACGATCTGGCGCTGCGCCGGGCGATCCGGACGATTGCCGGCGCGACCCTGTCGGGGGTCGCCACGAACGCGGCGGTACGGCGCGTGCTGGCCACCGACCAGGTGCTGGCGCGCGGCGCGGGTGAGTGAACCGGCGGCGCCGCCGGTTCGTTCGGGGGCGAGTGGACGTGGGGCTCTCGCCGCGGGCTCCGGCTGATGGCGGCGTCCCCACCTTGGGTATCGGTCATGCGCAGCCCGGCGAAGCACGACGCGACGGCCACCCGTCGGCCCGACGTACCGCGTCCCGTCGTCATCATGGCGATGACGTGGTGGGAGAAGTGGGCCTTCAACCTCCTTCACGCCGCGGTCGCGGTCACCGGCACCGCCTATTTCTTCATGAAGTACCTGGTCACCCCGACCGATCCCTTCGCGGTCGTCAACCATCCCTGGCAGCCGTCCATGCTCGCGTGGCACATCATGGCCGCGCCGTTCTTCGTCGTCTTCTTCGGCATGCTCTTCCGGACCCACACCCTGCGCAAGCTCCTGTCCGCGAGCCCCCGGAACCGCCGGTCGGGGTGGACGTCGCTGGTCGGTTTCTCGGTGATGGCGCTGACCGGCTATCTCATCCAGGTCACCGCGAGCCCCGCGTGGATCACGGCGTGGATCTGGACCCACGTCGCCGCGAGCGCCGTCTTCGTGGTCGGCTATACCGCCCACATGGTCATCGGCTGGAGGCTCAGCCGCCCGTCGGCCATTCGTCCCGACACACTCCGCCCCGCCGCCCCGCTTGCCTCATGAGAGCCGCGGCGATCGTCGCGGCGGTCTGCCTGGCGTGCGGCGGAACGGCGCCGGCGATTGCCGAGGCGCCGTCGCGCGCCGCTGGTTCGGCCGGGGTTCGGCAGACGCGCGCCGCCGCTCCGTTTCTGGTCGAGCGCACCGTCCACCTGATGGGCACGTGGGCGACGCTGGCCGCGTGGGTTTCCGACCGGGCGGCGGGGCTGCAGGCGCTCGAGAGAATGGTCGGCGTCATCGAGCGCACCGAAGCGTCGCTGAGCACGTGGCGGGCCGACAGCTTTCTGGGCGCTCTCAACCGGCAGCCGGTCGGCGCACCGTTCCGCCTGCCGCCGGCCCTGTGCGGTCTCTGGCCGCGGCTCGGGCGGTGGCATCGACTGACCGACGGAGCGTTCGACCCGGCCGTCGGGCGGCTCGTCGAGGCGTGGGGACTGCGCGCGGGAGGCGCGGCGCCGGCCCCCGAAGTCCTGGGCGCGGCGCGGTCGGCGACCGGCCTCGCGCACTTCCGGTTCGACGCGGGAACCTGCCGCGTCACCCGAACCGTCGACGCCACCCTCGACGCGGGGGCGTTCGGCAAGGGCGAGGCCCTGCGGCGGTTGGCCGCCTCGGGCGAGGGTCGGCCGTGGATGGCCGACTTCGGCGGCCAGATCGCGGTGGGGGGGGAACCGCCCGCGCAGGGTTGGCGAGTGGCCGTCGCCCATCCCCGGCAACGGCATCACGCGGCGGTGGCGCTGACTCTCACCGCCGGATCCATCGCCACGAGCGGGGCCGCCGAACGGACCTCGGTGGTCGACGGGCGGCCGGTGGCGCACATCCTCGATCCGCGGACGGGACGACCGGTCCATCGCCCCGAGTCGGTGACCGTCTGGCACGAGGACCCGCTGGCCGCCGACATCCTCTCGACGGCGCTGTACGTGATGGGCGTCGAACCGGGCCTGGAGTACGCCGGCGCACACGACATCGCAGCCCTGTTCCTCGTTCCCGATTCAGAATCCGGCGCCGGATCGGTCACGATCCGCGCCAGCCGGGCGTTCGAGGCCCGGTTCCCCGCCGTCCGAACTGTCGCTCCCTGATCGGCCTCGCGGTCGCGGCAGCGGCGGTTGAGCGAGAATGCCCCCGGGTCGGAACCGATGTCTGGCTTGGCGGCGTTCGTGCGTCTGGGCGGAATCCGTCTCGGCCACCGTCAGCGCCTCCAGGCCGGCCTGGATAGCGCCCCGCTCACCCTGCGGTTGCGAGGTCGATCGTCGTTGAAGTCTGTGCGCGACCGCTGCTGTTTGACGGGCGGGTCCAGTTCGGGGCACCATCGTGGGTTCGGACGACGTACGACAAGGAGAGCACTCATCCGCGAGCAACTCGATTACCGCGTCGAGGGCCTCGACTGCAACGAAGAGGCCACTCTGCTGCGCGACGCGCTCGACGGTCGCGAGGGCGTCCACGGGGTGTCGTTCCATGTCGTCGACGGCCGCATGACCGTCGATGCCGACACCGACGCTTTCGGTCCCAGGCAGGTCGCCGAGGCCGTCTCCCGCCTGGGGATGCGGGCCGCGCCGTGGGACGCGGCGCCGCGGGTCGAGTCGTGGTGGGAGGCGCACGGCCGCCACGCGCTGGTGGCCGCCAGCGGGCTCGCGCTCGTCGCCGGTCTCGTCCTGCATATCGCGGTGGCGGGAGGTGGGGTGGTCGAGACCCTGTTGGGGCACGCGCACGGCGCGCACGGTATCGACCGGCCCGTCGTGGTCCTGCTGATCGTCGGCATCGCCGCCGGGCTCTTCCCCTCGGCCCCGAAGGCGGTGGCGTCGCTGGTCCGTCTGCGGCCGGACATGAATGCGCTGGTGCTGGTGTCGGTCACCGGCGCCATGTTCCTGGCCGAGTGGGCAGAGGCGGCGGTGCTCGCCTTTCTCTACGGGCTGTCGGGGTTGATCGAGAACTGGAGCGCCCGGCGGGCGCGCAGCGCCATCGGCTCGCTGTTGCAGATCACCCCCGCGACGGCGTCGGTGGTGCACGGCGACCACGAGCATCGGACGCCGGTGGACCGCGTCGCGGTGGGGGCGCACGTGCGGGTGCGGCCGGGCGAACGCATCCCCTGCGACGGGGTGGTGACCGGCGGCAGCTCCCATGTCGATCAGGCGCTGGTCACCGGCGAGTCGGTGCCGGCCTGGAAGGCGACCGGGGACGAGGTGTTCGCGGGAACCGTGAACGGCCACGGCGTGCTCGATCTGCGCACCACCCGGGCCCCGTCGGACACGATGCTGGCCCGCATCACCCGCATGGTCGGCGAGAGCCACCACCACCGGGCGCCGACCGAGCGCTTCATCGACCACTTCGCTCGCTATTACACGCCGCTGATGTTCGCGGTCGCGTTCGCGGTCGGGGTGGTCCCCCCGCTGCTGTTGGGCGCCGACTGGGAGCGGTGGTTCTATCAGGCGATGCTCATCCTGCTGATCTCGTGCCCCTGCGGGCTCGTGATCTCGACGCCGGTGACGATTGCCGCGGCCATCGCGTCGGCCACGCGGCACGGCGTGCTGATCAAGGGCGGCTCGCACCTGGAGGAACTGGGGCGTCTGCGCGCGGTGGCGTTCGACAAGACCGGCATCGTCACCCGCGGCGAGCCCGACGTCCGCGAGCTGCGTCCGGTGAACGGCCGCTCCGAGCAGGAGGTGCTGGCCCGCCTGCTGTCCATCGAGCTGCGCAGCGAGCACCCGCTGTCGCGCGCCATCGTGCGCTACGCGCGGGAACGCGGGGTCGAACCCTCCGATCTCACCGACTTCGCGGCCGTCGAGGGGCGCGGGGCGGAAGCGCGCATCGACGGCGCGCGGTTCTGGGTCGGGAGCACGCGGTTCGCGCGGGAACAGGCGGCGACCGAGGCGTTCGAGCCGCAGCTCGCCGAGATGCAGCGGGCCGACGAGACCGTGGTCGTCTGCGGCGCCGGGGACGACGTCTGGGCGCTCGTGGCGATAACGGACCCGGTGCGTGCGGAAGCGCCGGCCGCGGTGGGGCAGATCCACCGCCAGGGACTGCGCTCGGCCCTGCTCACGGGGGACAATGCCGCCACCGCCGCCCGCGTCGGCGCCCGCGTGGAGATCACGGACGTGCGGGCCGAGCTGTTGCCGGACGGCAAGGCTGCGGCCATCGACGAGCTCGTCGCGCGCCACGGCCCGACCGCGATGGTCGGCGACGGCATCAACGACAGCCAGGCCCTGCTCCGCGCCTCGGTCGGCGTTGCGATGGGCGGCAACGCCACCGACGTCGCCGCCGAATCGGCCGACGTGGTGCTGATGCAGGACGATCTGCGCAAGCTCCCGTTCGTGGTCGATCACGCGCGCCGCGCCCGGCGCATCATCATCGAGAACATCACCTTCGCCCTCGGCGCCAAGGCGATCTTCCTCGTCTTCATGGCCTTTGGGGCCGCCACGCTCTGGATGGCGGTGGCCGCCGACATGGGCGCATCGCTGCTCGTCACGTTCAACGGCCTGCGCATGCTGCGGCCGGCCGGCGTGCCGGGCGGGCCATCGCCGGAACCGGCGCTGGCCGGCGCCGGGCAGGGAACGTAGCGGGCCGGGCCACGAGCCTGCGCCGTCCCTGTGCCGCAGACTCCTGCAGGGGTTTGGTTGGGCGCCCAGCGGACCGTCAGGCGACGATGGGCGGGCCAGACGCCCGGAATACGGCAGAGGCTTGGCGACCCGGAAGCCGTTCCCGAAATCGTTGCGGTTGGGGACCGGCCCACAATCGCGAACCCGGGCGCAACCGCCAGTGCCCCCGGCAGCCGGCCGTCTCCACGCCTCGACTCCCAGAGCACCTGACCGGGTTCATGGGGCCCGTCACCTGCACGCGGCGCAGCGACCGAACAGAATCAGCTCGTGGCCGTCAACCTCGAAGCCCTCGGGCGCCAGATCTTCCACGGCATCCGGACACCGATGGACGTCGAACGCCTGATGGCAGGAGCGACAGAGGAAGTGGTGGTGATGGGGGCGCTCGGCCAACTCGTACCGAAGCCCGCCACCCGGAAGCTCCACCGCCGACAACCACCCCTCGCCGGCGAGGGCCTTCACGTTCCGGTAGACGGTGGCGAGTCCGAGTGACGGCGCGATCCGTTGGCCGTACTCGAGGACCTCGTCCGGCGTGAGGGGGCGCTCGACGCTCATGAACACGTGGCGGATCGCCCTGCGCTGATGGGTGTCTCGTTGCATTGCAGTGGGCGTGCGGGATGAACGCCAACGACCCTGACCCGAGCCGTCCACTCCGATGACGGAGGACGGTCGTCGTCAGCCTCCTCGATCCGTGCGCTCCTCGTCGACGCATGCCGGGCACGCGCCGGCCTGGCAGGCGCGGGCGCTCTGCACCAGAGCGCCCGCGAGCACCAGGCTGCCGGAGGCCGACGTCACGGTCTCGGGCAGCGGCTCGAGCCAACCGGCGAGCGAGGCTGCCCAGAGCACGGTCCCCCCTGCAAAGGCGAGGACCACGGCCGCGTTCTTGCGGGCCGGCCCCAGGACGAGCATCACCGCGCCGCCAAAGACGGTCCCGACCCAGACGGCTCGCTCGACACTCTCCGAGAGCGCGAGCGCGGGCGCCACCGCGACCAGGAGCGGAGTGAGCGCGCAGTGGAGGCCACACCAGGCCGCAGTGCATGCCGCCAGCCGCGATCCGGAAGCCAGATACGCGCTCGACGGGACGGTGGCAAGCGAGTCTTTCATGGTGATTTTCGGAAATGCAGGCATGCGGAGAAGATGCGAGAGTCGAGCTGTCATGATAATGCAATCTCACTCCCATCGTCCACGTCGATGTCGCGCGGCCTCCGCGTCCCGTTTTGGGGGAAGTACGGGGGCGGCAACCGGATGAGGAGCGCGTCCTCCAGCAGGCTCGGCCCGCTCTTGGCGGCGCCGGCCGACGCGCGTCGGCCCACGGAGCGGGTGGGCTATAGTTGCTGTGAACACACGAGGGGAGGTCGCCGATGACCGCGATGAGAGGACCGGCCCGGAGCGCGTTGGCAGGACGGATCGGACGCGCCGTGGGAGCGGCGCTGATGGTGCTGCTCGGCGCCGCGGCCGCCGCCCAGGAGCGGACGTTCACGCCCGTCACCGACGCCATGCTGCAGGACCCCGACCCCGCCGACTGGCTGAACTGGCGGCGCACCCTCGACGGTTGGGGTTACAGTCCCCTCGACCAGATCGACCGCGGGAACGTCGATCAGCTCCAGCTCGTCTGGGGGTGGCCGCTCGCGCCGGGGCTGGTGCAGTCGGCGCCCCTCGTCCACGACGGCATCATGTTCGTGCCCAGCCCCCGCGTCGTGCAGGCGGTGGACGCGGCGACCGGCGACCGCCTCTGGGAGTACCGGCGCGAGTTCGAAGCGTCGGACGCGCTCGAGGCGGTGGGGGCGGGCATGCGCACCCGTTCCATCGCCATCTACGGCGACAAGGTCTACGTCAATACCTCCGACGCCCACATCGTCGCCCTCGACGCGCGGACCGGCGACGTGGCGTGGGACCACACCGTCGCCGACTTCCGGCTGGGCTACCGCTACACGAGCGGGCCCATCGTGGTGAATGGCCTCATCGTGGCCGGCATGACGGGGTGCCAGAACTACAAGAACGACGTCTGCTTCATCTCCGCTCACGACCCCGAGACGGGCGAGCAGGTGTGGCGCACGTCGACCATCGCGCGTCCCGGCGAGCCCGGCGGCGACACGTGGGGCGACCTGCCCCTGACGTTCCGGGCCGGCGCCGACTCGTGGATCCCCGGCAGCTACGACCCCGAGACGAACCTCACCTACTGGTCGACGTCGCAGGCCAAGCCCTGGGCGCGGGTGTCGCGCAAGACCGACGGCGACGCCCTCTACACGAACAGCGTGCTCGCGCTCGACCCCGCGACGGGCGAGCTGCAGTGGTACTTCCAGTTCGTGCCGGGCGAGACGCACGACCTCGACGACGTCTTCGAGAGCGTGCTCATCGACCACCGGGGCCGGAAGTCGCTCTTCAAGATGGGCAAGCACGGCATCCTGTGGGAGCTCGACCGCGCGACCGGCGCGTTCGTGGCCGCCCACGACCTCGGCTACCAGAACGTGCTCGACGTCGACGCCGCGACCGGCGCGATCACCTACCGGCCCGAGATGATCCCCGTCGCCGGGGTCGAGCTCGACTTCTGTCCCGACTTCGGCGGCGTCCGCAACTGGCGGGCGAGCGCCTACCACCCCGGGACGCAGCTTCTCTACATCCCCATCCACCCGACCTGCGTGCGGGGCATGTTCACAGAGCTGGAGCAGGTCGAGGGCAACGACTACTACGCCGACCGGGGCTGGTTCTCGCGCGGCAGCCGCGTGCACCCCGACAGCGGCGGGCACGCCGGCCACCTCATCGCGATGGACATCGACACCGGCGCCGTCCGCTGGCGCCACTCGATGGCCACGCGGCCGGGGTCGGCGGCCCTGACCACCGCGGGCGGGCTGGTGGTGAGCGCCGACACCGACCGCAACCTGTTCGCCCACGACGTCGAGACTGGCGAGGTCCTGTTCCGGACCCGGCTGCCGGGCTCGGTGTCGGGGTTCCCCATCACCTACGCGGTCGATGGCCGGCAGTACCTGGCGGCGCCGGTGGGCGGCGGCCGGACCAACGCGGTGTACGTGTTCGCGCTGCCCGAACGGTAGGCCGTGTTCCTGGAGCATCCGCGTTCGTTCTGGAATATCACGTAAGCCGCCGACAGCCGCCGACGAGACGAGTCACACGACGCCCGGCGCGTCGAGCCGCCCATGACGCCGCACGAGTTCATCACCAAGTGGCGCGCCTCCGATCTCAAGGAACGCTCGGCCTCGCAGGAGCACTTCATCGACCTGTGCCGGCTGGTCGGCGAGCCGACGCCGGCCGAGGCCGACCCGGCCGGCGAGTCGTACTGCTTCGAGCGCGGCGCCCGCAAGGACACCGGCGGCGACGGCTGGGCCGACGTGTGGAAGCGCCACCACTTCGCCTGGGAGTACAAGGGCAAGCGCGCCGACCTCGACGCCGCGTTCAACCAGCTTCGGCTCTACGCCCTGGCGCTGGAGAACCCGCCGCTGTTGATCGTCAGCGACATGGCGCGGTTCCGCATCCGCACCAACTGGACCAACAGCGTCAGCCGCACGCATGAGTTCGGCCTCGACGACCTGACCGACGCGGCCACGCGCGACAGGCTCAAGTGGGCCTTCTCGGACCCCGAACGGCTGCGGCCGGGCGAGACCCGACAGTCGCTCACCGAGCGCGCGGCGGCGTCGTTCGCGGCGCTGGCGCAGGCGCTGCGGGACCGCGGCCACGAGCCGCCCGCGGTCGCCCACTTCGTCAACCGGCTGGTCTTCTGCATGTTCGCCGACGACGTGGGCCTGCTGCCCGGCCACATGTTCACGCGGATGCTGGAGCAGGCGCGGCTCGCCCCAGCGGACTTCGCCGACCTCGCACGCGATCTGTTCCGGGTGATGGCCAAGGGCGGCCGGGTCGGCTTCGAACGGGTCGACTGGTTCAACGGCGGCCTGTTCGACGACGATGCGGCGCTGCCGCTGGAGCGGTCGGACATCGACGCCGTACTGGCCGCGTCGCGGCTCGACTGGTCGGAGATCGACCCGTCCATCCTGGGCACGCTGTTCGAGCGCGGTCTCGACCCCGCCAAGCGGGCGCAGCTCGGCGCGCACTACACCGACCGCGACAAGATCATGCTGCTCGTCGAGCCGGTGGTCGTCCGGCCGCTGCTCGCCGAGTGGGCGGTCGCGAAGACCGCGATCGCCGCCGACCTCGAACGGGCCGAAGCCGCCAAGTCGCCGGCCGCGCGGAAGAAGCGCTGGAACGAGGCGGAGCGGCGCTACCGGGCGTTCCTCGACCGGCTGCGCGGGTTCACGGTGCTCGACCCGGCGTGCGGCTCGGGCAACTTCCTCTACCTCACCCTGCAGGCGCTCAAGGACGTGGAGCACCGCGTGCAGGTCGAGGCCGAGGGGCTGGGCTTCCCGCGGGCCTTCCCCGAGGTCGGCCCCGCCAACGTCAAGGGCATCGAGATCAACCCCTACGCGGCGGAACTGGCTCGGGTCTCGGTGTGGATCGGCGAGATCCAGTGGATGCGGCGCAACGGCTTCTCGGAGGCGCGTAACCCCATCCTCAAGCCGCTCGACACCGTCGAGTGCCGCGATGCGATCCTGACTGACGACGGCGCCGAGCCGCCGTGGCCGGCGGCCGACGCCGTGATCGGCAACCCGCCGTTCCTCGGGACCAAGCTTCAGATTCGGAAGCTCGGCGAGGACTACGTGACTCGGCTCCGCGTGGCCTACAAGGGGCGCGTGCCCGCCGGCGCCGACCTCGTCTGTTACTGGTTCGAGAAGGCGGGTCGGCAGATGAGAGCGCACGCCCCGTACCTGCCAAGCCAACCGGGTCAGATGCTCGTGCGGGAGGGCGGCCCGGCGGACGCCGTGCGGCAGACCCGAATCGGGGTGAAGCGGGTCGGACTCGTTGCGACCAATTCCATTCGGGGCGGTTGGAATCTGCCGGCCCTGAAGGCGGCGACCGCCGCGCATCGGATCTTCGATGCGTGGAGCGACGAGCCGTGGATCACGGACGGAGCGGCCGTGCGGGTGTCGTTGATCTGTTTCGCGCGTTCCGACGACGATTCGGCGGCGCAACTTCGGCTCGACGGCCACCCCGTCAACGAGATCTACACCGACCTCACGGCGCTTGGGACGCAGACCGGCGTCAATCTCACGCGCGCTCGAGGCCTGCTCTCCAACCAGCGCAGGGCGTTCGTGGCCGATCAGAAGGGCGGTCCCTTCGACATTTCCGGCGACCAGGCGCGCACATGGCTCCGGTTGCCGGCCAACCCGAACGGCCGAACCAACGCGGACGTGCTGAAGCCGTGGGTGAACGGCATGGACGTGACCCGTCGGCCGGCGGGGAAGTGGATCGTCGACTTCGGGTGGACGATGTCGGTCACCGATGCGGCGCTGTACGAGGAACCGTTCCGCTGGGTGAAGGAGCATGTCCACCCGATGCGGGCCAAGGTTCGGCGCAAGGCCCATCGCGAGCGCTGGTGGCGCCACGCCGACTCGCGACCGGGCATGTGGGCGGCGCTTGCGGGGCAGTCGCGTTACCTTGCCACACCTACCGTCGCCAAGCACCGCCTGTTCGTCTGGCTCGACGCCCGCATCTGCCCCGACCACCAACTGATTGCCGTCGCCCGCGACGACGACACCACGTTCGGCATCCTGCACAGCCGCTTCCACGAGCTCTGGTCGCTGCGGCTGGGCACGTGGCTCGGCAAGGGCAACGACCCGCGCTACACGCCGAGCACGACCTTCGAGACCTTCCCGTTCCCCGATGGCCTGTCGCCCGACGTGCCCGCCGCCGACTACGCCGAGGACCCGCGCGCCGCCGCCATCGCCGAGGCCGCCCGCCGGCTCGTCGCCCTGCGCGACCGCTGGCTCAACCCGCCCGAATGGGTCGAGTGGGTCGACGAGCCGGTCCCCGGCTACCCGCAGCGCCCCGTGCCCCACGACGAGACCGCCGCGAAGGCGCTCAGGAAGCGCACCCTGACGAACCTCTACAACGCCCGCCCGCAGTGGCTCGCCGACGCGCACGCAGCCCTCGATGCCGCCGTGGCGGCGGCCTACGGCTGGCCGGCAGACGTCGGCGATGAAGACGCACTGGCGGCGCTGCTGGCGCTGAACCTGCGGAGCGATGGTTGACATGGCTTCGAGGAGAGCATCGCGCATCCCTTCTTCGTGCCTGGCACGAACGCCGCGCAGCGAGCCATGTCGTTCCTCGCCGTCGGGGTGGTCCAATGACGGTGGCGTCGCTACCGACGCCGATCGGCCGACAGCGGGAGGTTCTGTACCTTCCGGCCGAGGGCCACACCGTCGTGCTCGGCACGGCTGGCAGCGGAAAGACCACGCTCGCCATCCTGCGATCCGTGTACTTGTCCGATCCCTCCACCGCTCACGGCGGTCGCACGCTGTTGGTGACCTTCAATCGATGTCTGGTCACCTACATGAAGCATCTCGCAGGCGCCGTCCGCGGATCCCTCGATGTCCGGAACTACCACCACTTCGCTCGTGGCTATCTCGCTTCCAGGAACGAACTCCCGAGCAACTGCATCTGCACGTCCGCCGCCAGGCTGGGCTTCATCGAGAAGGTGGTCGAGGACGCACGGAACGCGGGCGCGCGGAGCGTGATGCTGGATCGCCTGGGAAAGTTCTTCGACGAGGAATTCCAGTGGATCCAACGGCACGGCATCGGCGCCGAACAGGACTACGTCGACGCGGAGCGCACAGGTCGCTCCACCCGGGTTCGGAGAGCCGAACGGCCCTTCGTATTCGACCTCTACAAGCGCTATCTGGAACGACGCCGGCAAGCGGGCAAGCTCTACGACTGGGATGACCTCGCCAGCGCGGTGCGTCGGGAGCTCGGCGACGACGGGACGAGCCGCCGCTATCGCCACGTCGTCATCGACGAAGGACAGGATTTCTCGCCGGAAATGCTGCGGTCTCTGGCCGCCGCGGTGCCTGACGACGGCAGCGTCACCTTCTTCGGCGACATCGCGCAGCAGATATACGGCCACCGGATATCGTGGCGTCATGCCGGGCTGAACACCCAGCACATCTGGCGCTTCCAGGAGAACTATCGCAACACGAGGCCGATCTCCCGACTGGCCCTGGCACTGGCGGAGATGCCCCACTTTCCGGATGACCCCGATCTCGTGGAACCGACCGCGCCGGTCGCCGACGGCCCGCTTCCGGTCCTGGTCCGGAAGCCGAACGAGTCGGCGGAACGCGATCTCGTGGCCGCGCGAGCGACCGAACTTGCGCGAACCGGAACCGTCGCCGTCCTGCTGCGGACGCGAGAGCAGGAGGAGATGATCCTGCCGCGCCTTCCGCATGGAGCAACCCGCCTGCATCGCGAACTCAAGATCTGGCCACACGGACCAAGGCTGTTCTACGGCACATATCATGCCGCCAAGGGGCTGGAGTTCGACACCGTGTTCATGCCGTTCCTGTCCGCCGAGCGCTGGCCACATCCACCCGACATAGAGGCGCTGGGCTGGGAGGAAGCCGCGATCCGTGATTCCCGTCTTCTGTACGTCGGGACAACGCGCGCCCGGTCGACGCTGGTGCTGACGCACACCGGGCAGCCGACTGCCCTGCTGCCGACGGCGGCGAGGCTGTACCAGTCATGAACGCCATTCAGCAACGCGTGAAGCGGCGCGGCATCACGCGGTTGTGCCACTTCACGCCGTCGCGAAATCTCGCGCACATCGCGAGTGAACGGAGAGGCGTCCTCGCCTCGGCGCGACTCCAGGACGACGAGGCCGCGATCTTCAACCCGACCGACAAGGCGCGTCTGGACGGCTACCCCGATCATGTGTGTTGTTCGATTCAGTATCCGAACGCGTGGTACTTCCGGAAGGCACGCGAGAAGGAACACCTGTTTCGGGATTGGGTCGTCCTGCTGATCGACGCGCGATATCTGTGGGAGGCCGGCACGAAGTTCTGCTCGCGGAACGCCGCGGCGGAGCAAGGGCGACTCGTCGCAGAGGGCGCTGCAGCGTTCGACTCGTTGTTCGCCGACGAGGTTCAGGGTGTCGACGTCTACCGGCGCGGAACGCACCATCCTGACTTCCTGCCGACCGATGAACAGGCGGAAGTGCTGATTCCGGACCGGATCAGCCACGGCGACGTCCAAGGTGTCGTCGTGCGCGACGACGACCAGGCGGCGCGAGAGACGTTGAGACTGGCACTTCAGGGTCTGATGGTTCCCCGAGTCGTGATCGTGCCGGAGTTCTTCTCGCCTCCCGCGTTGAGTCAACATCTGCGTCGCGGACGGACCCCATCCGAACGCGAGCACAACACCGGGGGTGAACATGGCTGACGGCAGCAGCAGCCAGACGCTCGGCCCGGTCCCGCTGTCCAGAGCCGAAGGCGCGTTCCTTGCCTTCGCGGCCGGAGATGCGCTGGGCTGGCCGCAGGAGATGCGTCGAAACGTGCGGAGCGGCGCCCACGGGACGTCGCCGAGGATCGAGTTTCAGACATGGACACGCCGGCGCGGAGGCCGTTACCGCCCGTTCGATGAGACCATCGGGGCCGGCGAGTACAGCGACGACACGCAACTCACGCTCGCGGTGGCGCGGAGCCGGACGAACCACGGCGACGACTGGTGGAAGGCGTTCATGCTTGTGGAGCTGCCGCGCTGGACTATCTACGAACGCGGCGGCGGCGGCGCGACGAAACGTGCCGCACAAGCCTGGGTGGCGGGTCGTCCGCCTTGGCAGTCGGGCAAGGCTGATGTCGTGCGCCGATACTTCGACGCTGGCGGCAACGGGGTGGCAATGCGCGTGCTGCCGCACGCCCTGTTTCTCGCGGGGGACGCCGACCCGACGGCCCTTGTCCGTGATGTGGTGCGTGACGGCACGGCGACACATGGTCATCCGCGCGCACTGGTGGGCGCGGCGGCGTGTGCGTACGCCGCCTGGACACTCGTGCGCCGGAGCCGAACGCTCGGTTTCGGGGAACTGTTGGATCTGTTGATCGATGAGCGCGATGGATGGGGTACCTATCCTGACCTTGGGCGCGGAGGCGAAGCCTGGTCCACCGTGGCCGAGCGCGTGCTGAACGCGCCCTACGAACGCCACTGGAAGCGTACGGCCGACGAGATGCAGCGGCTGCTGGAACGGGCCCGAACCGGAATCGCGGCGGGCGCGCTGGCCGACGATCGGGCCGTGCTCGACGACCTGGGTTGCTTCGGACGAGAGAAGGGCTCGGGTACGGTCACCGCGGCTGCTGCGGCGTATCTCACCGCAAGACACGCCGCCCAACCGGAACAAGGCGTGCTGCGGGCGGCTTTCGAACGGGGGGCGGATACGGATACCCTTGCGGCGGTGACCGGGGGGCTCCTGGGGTGCCTTGTAGGCGACGAATGGCTGCCGACGCCGTGGCGCGACGTGCAGGACGCCGCCTACTTGCGTCGCATCGCAGCTCGGGTGGCGCAGGGACCGTCGAGCGCCGAACAGCGGCCGGTGGAGCCACCGCTGCCCGCACGGTCCATCCAGGCCGATCTCGCGCGGGGCAATCATGAGGTGGATCTCGGTGGAGGCACGCGAGTCGAGGCCACCGCGCTACCAACCCCCAGATCAGCCTCGAAGTCGATCACCGTGCGCGCATGGCGGCTACGTACGCCGGAAGGGCAGACCATGTTCGTCACCAAGGTCGAACAGTCGAAGCGTGCTGTCGGCTCTCGTCGGTCTGACGCCGCGTCCGCTCCGCAGCAGAAGCCGCTCCTGGGTCCCGGACCCGCAAGCTCCGAGGCCGATGAACCGGCCGAGGCGAACACCGAGCCTGGATCCGGTAGCGATCCGGGAGACACCTTGTACGCTGAGTTCCGGAGTCGAGTGCGCCGTCTCCTGGATGGCGAAGCGATGGCGCCGGGGGAAGTCGCGAGGATGCTGGATCTCGTACCCCAGCAAGCCGACCGGTGGCTGGCGCGAGCCGAGCAGGACGGCGAAATCGAACGAGTGTCGAGGAATCCCGTGACGTTCGCCCTGACGCGAAGATCGGCCGCAGTGTAAGGTGGCGCGTGCTGGTTCGCGCCCGCGGAGTTCTGGTCCCCGGTCGCTCGAATATAGTGGATGGCAGCCTCTTCCTCGTCGCGGGGGCGAGGGTGAACGCGAGAAGGCATGATCCCTCGGGTTTCCTACACCGCCGCCGCCTGGGCGGCCCTGGTCTTCACGCTGTTCGTGGTCCTGTGGGGCGGCTTCGTCAGCGCCAGCGGCGCCGGCGACGGCTGCGGCGACGACTGGCCGCTGTGCGGCGAACTGCTCGCGCCCGCGACGGGGGCTTCGCCGGTGGACGCCGCCGACACCCTGATCGAGTTCACCCACCGCGCGACGAGCGGCCTCGCCCTGCTCGCCGTCGCGGGCCTCGCCGTCTGGTCGCGCTACCGGTTCCCTCCCGGCCACCACGCGCGGTACTGGGCCGCCCTGGCCCTCGCGTTCATGGTCGTCGAGTCGCTCATCGGGGCCGCTCTCGTCATCTTCCAGTGGGTCGACATGAACGTCTCGCTGGCCCGTGCCATCGTGCAGCCGGTCCATCTCACCAACACCTATCTGCTCATGGGCGCGCTCGCGTGCGCGGCGTGGTGGTCCGGCTCCCGACGTCCCGCCGCCGTTATCGACCCCGGCCGCCCCGACCGGCTCGTGGCCGCCGCCCTCGGGGGGCTCGTCGTGGTCAGCGCCTTCGGCACCGCCGCGTCCCTCGCGTCGACGGTCTTCCCGTCCGAGTCGTTTCTCGACGGCGTCCGCAGCGACTTCTCGGGCGGCGCCCATTACCTGATCCGCCTGCGGGTCTGGCACCCCGCGGCGGTAGTCGCATTCGGCGGCTATCTCGTCTGGATGTGGCGGCGGCTCGGGCGGACGCTGCCGGACCGCGTGCCGGCGCCGTTTCTGTCGGTGGCCGCGATCTTCGCCGCGCAGTTGGCCATCGGCGTCCTCGACGCGGTCCTGCTGGCCCCCATCGCCCTCCAGATGGCCCACCTGTTCCTGGCCCACGCCCTCTGGCTCGGTCTGATGGCCCTCTGGCTCGACCTGCGGTCGGAGCCTGTCGCATAACGCGGGAGCCGACTCGACCGAATCGCCGCGGTCCGGCAGCGGGCCGCGCCCGGCGAGGTCCAAGGGATGGCTGGTTCGCAGGGGTTGCTTCGTCGGCCAGGGTTGGCGCCGGCGCTACAGGAACCCGACCAGCGGCCCCAGCATGACCATCAGGAGCGTGATCAGTACCACCCAGACCGCTGACAGCAGCGTGCCGGGGGCCAGCATGTCGAGCATGCGGTAGTAGCCCTTGGTGTAGGTGACCAGGGGCACTGCGTCGAGGGGCAGCAGGAACGCGCACGAGGCGGTGAACGCCACCGGCAGCGCGTAGAGGGCGGGGTTCTGCCCGGTCGAGAGGGCGAGGAGGGCGAGGGGGGGAATCAGCACCGTGTTGATCACGGGGCCGATGGGCAGCGCGAGGTGGATGACGACGGTGAAGGCGCTCACGAGGGCGACGATGCCGAGGGCGCTCCAGTCTTCGAGACCCCCGAGGGAGCCGTCGACGAGCCACTGGGCGAGGCCGGTCTCGACCGACGCGGCCCCGAGGGCGGTGACGCCGCCCACCATCAGCAGGGCCTCCCAGCCGATGCCGCGCTCGACCTCCTTCCAGGTGAAGATACGCATGCCGGGGAGGAACATGACGACGGCCCCCAGGATGCTCACCATCACCACGTTCAGGGCCGGGAACCAGGTGCTGAGGACCCACAGCACGATCATGGCGCCGAGGACGACGAGGACCCGCCACTCGCGGCCGCTCACCGGGCCGAGGGCGGACCGTTCGGCCGCGACGTCGCCGACCGCGGTGACGTGCTCCATCTCGGGCGGGTAGAAGCGCAGCAGGATGAGGGTCGCGACCGGCAGCAGCACCACGACCATCGGGACCCCGATGACCATCCAGTCGAGGAAGCGCACGGTGACGTTGCCGTACTCCTGGATGAAGAAGATGCCGAGGATGTTGATGGAGCTGCCGGCGGGGGTCGCCACGCCGCCGATGAGGGCCGCGAAGGGGACGCCGATCATCACCACCCGGGCGAACGACGACCGGCCCGGGGTCAGGCCCATCTTGTCGAAGAGGCCGACGGCCAGGGCCATGAAGATGGCGGTCGCGGGCACGTCGGACATGATGGTGGACACGAGGCACGTGCCGACCATGAACACCCAGACGACGCGGCGGCTGTCGGTGCCCGCCTTCGAGAGCAGCCACAGCGAGAAGCGCCGGTCGAGTCCCGAGCTGATGAACGCCTGGGCGACGACGAACATCGCGAGGACGAAGAAGAAGACGGGGCTGATGAAGGTGGTGAACGCGGTGGGCAGGTCCGCCACCCCGAAGATGGGCAGCAGCACCACCGCGAGCAACGCCGTCATTCCCACCGGCAGGGCCTCGGTCACCCAGAGGACGAGCACCACCACGAAGATGGCGGCCATCCGCTGGCCCTCGGGCGGCAGCGTCTCGGGTCCCGGCACGCTCAGGAGCACGAAGGCGAGCACGGCCGCCGCGGCCACGCCGGCGAGGGCCTGGGGCGTGGCGGCGGGGGGCTCGTTGGCGGTCGGGGCGGATGCCTGCATCGGATCTCCTCGGGTGCGGCCCGGCGGCGACGGCGTGGACCGGGTCGCCCGGGTCGCCCGGGTCGCGGACGGGACTCGCCAGTGTGTCACAATGGCGGTCCGGGCTCCACCGCGCCCGGCCAGAGACGCCGCCGGCAGCCGGCGGCGAGAGGTGCCCGCTGCGCTCGAGCGGCGAGGTTACCCCCCTTGGCCGGCGGGGTTCGTCGGCGCCGGGGTCGAGGCGCCTCCGGCCTCGTCAGGCGCTCGGTGCAACGCGAGGTTCCGCCGCGGGCGGCCAGACGCTCCAGTGTGCTGGCACGGCTCGCGAAGGCCGCTCCGGGTAACCCGACCACAGGATATGGTCACCCAACGTCCGGGTCCAGCCGCCGGCCACGAGAACGTTCTCGGCGACGACCCGCGGCCCGTCTTCTTCCCCCTCGCCGGGCCCGATGCGCTCGGGCTCGACCGGCCGCCGCCGGGCCGCGGCGAGACGGTCCGGGTATGGGCGCGGTCGCTCTCCGGCATGCAGAAGGAGGCCATCGTCTGCTCCGCCGCCGGCGGGGTGTGGCGGCTCGCCAGCGACGAGGGTCCGTATCTCGACGGCTTCGACGCCGCGCCCTGTCCCCTCGCGTTCATGACCGTGGGCATGGTGTCGTCGTGGATGGACGCGGTGCTCGACGCGGCGCGGGCCCGCGGCCTGACCGTCCGCGACCTCGTCCTGGTGCAGGACAACCGCTACACGATGGAGGGCTCGGCCCTGAACGGGACGATGACCGGCGGCGCCCTGCCGGTCGAGATCGAGGTGCGGATCGACGTCGACGCCGGCGCCGACGCGGTGCGCGAGCTGGTGGCTGCGGCGACGCGCGGGGCCGTCGTCGACGAGGTGCTGCGCCGGGCGCACGTGTCGCGCTTCACCCTCACCGTGAACGGCGCCGAGGCGCCGGTGGGCCGGGTCGCGGGTCTGGACGGCGGATGCGCCCCCGATCCGGCGCCGGCGTTCTCGCGCGTCCCCACGCCGGCGTTCTCGCACGCCGCCCCGGCCGGCGACGCGGAGGCGCCGGTGGTGCGTCTCGAAGCCGTCGAGCCCGTCGCCGGCGTGGCCGGCGGGGCCGGGACGAGCCTGCAGGCCGAGCAGCGCCGTCAGCTCCACTTGCGGGCCGTCTGCCGCCGACGCCCCGACGGCGTGAAGGAGATCGAGCAGCAGCTCCACCGCCCGCTCGGGTCGACGTTCCGGTTCCTGTCTGACGAGCCGCCGGCGCGGGGCGGCCGGGGCGCCGCGCCCTCCGCCGCGAGCTACATGGCGGCCGGCGTCGCGTTCTGCTTCATGACCCAGCTCGGGCGTTACGCCGCCATTCTGCGGAAGGACCTGCGCGGCTACCGCATCGTGCAGGACACGCGCTTCCCCGGTCGCGCCGCACCCGGCGAGACGTCCACCCGCGCCGGCGCGGTGGGCGCGGTCGAGACCCACGTCCATCTCGACACCACCGAGGGGGCGGCGTTCGCGCGCCGGTGCCTCGACATGGGCGAGCAGACCTGCTTCCTGCACGCGCTCTACCGCAACCCCCTCGAGCCCGTCGTCATCACGACGCGGGTGTAACGCCGGTACAGACGAACGGCGGGCAGTGGGCGCTTGTCGCCGTCGCCATCGGTCCGTCCCCTGGAGTTGCCACGCGAGTCGCGGTCGGGGAAGACGCGGCTGTGGATCAATCGCGGTCGCCATCGGTCCGGTCGCTGGGGCTGCCACGTCGGCCGACGCTTCACCGGCCTCCTCGGGGCGCCGTCGTGCCCGCCAGCACGAAGGCGGCGGGCGGGCGCGCCGGAGATCCTGTCGTCACCACGGCGCGGGTGTAACATGGCGGAGACGGGCGGTGCGGCCGCTGGCGCGGGTCGGCGGGCTCCCGCTGGCGCCGTCCCATCGACGGCGGTGGATTCGACCGGAGACGGGAGCGGCATGACCAGGCCGGTCGCGGCGGAAGGGGCAGCGGTGTCTGCGTTGGACAGGGCGGGGCCGGCAGACGCCGGTTGCGGCGCGTCCGCGAGTGGGTTGCCGAGCGCGGGTCCCGACGCTCCTGTGCGCGTGGAGGTGGCGATGCCGCGCGGTCTGTTCGACCGCCTGGCCGACCACGACGAGGCGCCGAGGTGCCGCTACGAGACGGCGACGGGACGGGCCGAGTTCGTGGCGGAACCCACGTTCGCGCACGAGTCGCGGGCCGCGATTGCCGGCGAGCTGTTCACGCGGGTCGCGGTCGAGCTGGAGGCGGCGGGGGCGCCGATCGAGCTGCAGGCCTTGCGGGCGACCCGGTTGTTGAGCGACGACGGCGCATTCGAACCGGACGAGGGGTTGTTCATCGGGGCGGAGAAAATCGCGGCGGCGGAGCGCGCCGGTGGTTGGCTGGACGTCCGCCGCGGCCCTCCGGTGCCGGACCTCGTCGTCGAGATTGACCGCAGCACCCGTTCGGGCCGCAAGCTCGCGCCCTACTTGCGGATGGGCGTGCGCGAGGCGTGGACCTGGAGCCGCGGCGGCGGCTCCGCCGTCTGGGTCGCCGGCGGCGAGGCGGTGGAACCGGTTCGGCGCATCGCGGCCAGCCGCGTGCTGCCGGGCGCGACCCGCGATGCGCTCGACGAACTGTTCGGACCGCCTTCGCGGGCCGCCCGCATGTCCGCCATGCGCCAGCTCGCCCGCCGCGTCGCGAGCGAGCTGGCCGGTCGAGCGGCCGCGGCGCGCGGGTGAGACGCGGGCGGCGCCACCGTCGAGGTGCGCGAAGGCGCCACCGGCCCCGGTCGAGCGGCCGGGCGCCTGGGTGATCCGCCCTCGTCGGTGCGACCGTCCTCATGTCTGGTCGGTCGGGCGCCTCGTTACCCCGGCAACGCGGCGTTCACTACGAGCGGTCGAGGCCAGACCGGCGGGCCCCCGGTCGATCGGCGGGGATTGGGATGGAACCAGCACAGACCGATACGTTCGACCGCGATGGGAAGAGAGAGGCGGAGAGGGTGTTGCCCGAACCGGAGGTCGCTGGCGCGATTCCCCTGCATCGCTTCACCGTCGACGACTTCGCCCGCCTGGGTGAAGCCGGCATCTTCACCGAGGACGACCGCGTGGAGCTGATCGATGGGGAGATCCGCGACATGACGCCCATCGGTCAGCCGCACGCCTGGATTGTCAACCGCCTCACCTGGCGGCTCGTGACGCGTCTCGCGGGCCGGGCCTACGTCAGCGTGCAGAACCCGCTTCGCCTCGATCGGTATACCGAACCGCAACCGGATCTGGTCGTCGCGCGAGGTGGCGAGGACGACTACGCCGATCGTCACCTGGAGGCGGGCGACATCCTGCTCGTCGTCGAGGTCGCGGATTCCTCGCTCCGCTACGACCGTATCGAGAAGATGCCGCGCTATGGGGGGGCTGGCATACCCGAGGCTTGGCTGGTCGACGTCGCCGGCGGCGCCGTCACCGTGTTTTCGGGTCCCGGCTCCGACGGCTACGCCGACCGGCGGCTCTTCCGGCGTGGGGAGGAAATCACGTCCACGGTCGCGGGGCTGCGAGTCACGGTCGACGAGGTGGTCGGCCGAGGCGACGACCGCCGTCGCTGAGCGGCGCCGCCATCGCCCGCCTCGCCAACGGGGGGCCGGCAACCCGCCACCAAACCCCTGTCCCGATTCGGAACGCCGGAAGCCAGTGGAGAGGCGTTCACCCGGCCGAAGTCCTGATCCAGGAGCGCGGTGCGCTGCGCCGGGAGCGGTCGTCGTCGTCTCAACGCGTCGAGGAGACGTTCACCGGCGAATGCGTTGCGGCCCCCACCGTGGGTTGGGGATCGACCCGCGCGGTCGCCGCCGGACCGGTCAGGAGACGTTCACGCGGACGAACGCGTTGGTCCAGCAACACTGCGAGCCGCCGCCGCCGGAGCGGTCATTGGCGAAGATCCGCAGGACGTACTCGCCGGGCTCGCTGAACGTCGCGGTGGTCTCGACGCGCTCGGGGTCGCCCTCCGCGATTTCGATCTCGGAGTCGGCGAAGGTCACCTCGCCCGGACCCTTGTGCGGGTGCAGGGACAGGCGGACGAGGGGCGGCGGCTCGCCGTCGGTCTCGCCGGGCCGCCGGGCGACGCCGTCGTCGGTGGCCCACACCGCCAAGGGCATCGGCTCGCGGGCGGTGGCCGTCAGCGGGCCCTCGGGCGCGCCGCCCGGCCCCCGGAACTCGCGGCCTTCCTCGGCGAACCTGACCGCGGGCGGCGTGTCGCCGCGGGTGTTCCCGCCCAGGGCGTCGAGCAGCCAGTCGCGGTGGAGGTGGCCGGGGATGGTCTGGCTGTCGCCGCGGAAGGCGAGGGTCCAGAGCACCTCGTCGTCGCCGAAGTCGCCGGGCACGACCACCGTGAACACGCCGCGATGGCGGCGGGGGAGGAAGACGGTGGGCTGGCCGCGGTCCGGCCCCCCGGGCTCGATGCGGTTGTCCGCCCCGATGGGGATGCGGACGATCTCCTCCGAGTTGCGGTTGAAGTACCCCCACGACACGCTGATGGTCCCGTCGGGGTTGGGGTACCAGCCCTCGTACACCGGAGTTATCGTCTGTCCGTGGGTGCCGACCGGCGCCAGCAGGAGCTGGCCGGCCGACAGCAGCGTCCAGCTCGCCGCCACGACCACGCCCACGAGCCCGGCGACCACCATGGACCGATTGCGCATCGTCATCCCCCGCATTCGAGTTCACCGCGGGATTGGGTCCCGCTGGGGCGCCGGTGCGCGGCATCCCCGAAGGATGCCGCGCCGATTCTCGACCGGTTCGACGACCGTCATTCGCCGCTCGTCGGCCACACCACGCCCTGGTTCATCGTGGTGACCGGGCCCATGCCCTTGTAGACGAATTTCTGGATCCGCTTGCCCTCGTAGGTCTCGGTCGTGTAGATGTTGCCGGCCGAGTCCACCGCGATGCTGTGGGCCCCGAAGAACTGGCCGGGCTGCCGCCCGCCGTCCCCGAAGCTCGTCAGGTGCTCGAGATTCTCGCGGTCGATGATGTGGATGCGCTGGTTCACGCCGTCGGCCAGGTAGATGTAGGTCTGATTCTCGTCGTGCGAGAAGTCGAGGTCCCAGGCCGCGCCGGAACCCGTGGTGTTGGGCATCACCAGCATCTCGTCGACGTACGTGCCGTCCCTCTGGAACACCTGAATGCGGTCGTGGGCGCGGTCGCACACGTAGATCAGCCCGCTGCTCGACACCTCGGCGCAGTGCACGGGGCTCATGAACTGCTGCAGGTTGGGGCCGCCCGGCACATAGCGCTCGTCGTGGCTGTCGTCGGGCTCGTTGCCGTACGCGCCCCAGAAGCGCTTGACGTCGCCGGTGTCGGCGTCCACCACCGCCACCCGCTTGTTGCCGTAGCCGTCGGCGAAGTAGATCTCGTTGGCGTCGCCGTCCACCGAGATCTTGGCGATGCGGCCGAAGCTGTCGAGGCTGAGGCTGTCGGGAGCCCGTCCGGCCACCCCGACCTGCAGCAGGAACTGCCCGTCACTGGTGAACTTCAGGGCGTGCGAGTCGCCGGCCCCGTTGCCCCCGACCCACACATTGTCCATGTGGTCGACGGTGATGCCGTGGTTCGACGACGGCCAGTCGTAGCCCTCGCCGGGGCCGCCCCAGTGACCGACGAGGTTACCGTCGGCGTCGAACTCCAGCACCGGCGGGGCCGGGGCGCAGCAGTCATCGGCGAACGGGGGGTCCGAGATGGCGGGAATCTCGTTGCGGGCGAGGGTCGAGGCGCGGTGCACGATCCACACATGGTCCTGCGCGTCGACGTCGACGCCGATCGTCGAGCCGAGCAGCCAGTGGTTCGGCAGCGGCTGCGGCCAGAACGGGTCGACCTCGAACATCGGGGCCTCCTTGCCCTGCCCCTGAACGGACGTTTCGAGGGCGCCCCCGCCGCTGCCCCAGGCCACGGCAAGCCCCACCACGGCGACCGCCGCCAGCGGCACGATTCTCTTTGGAATCGACATCTCAATCCTCCCCGTCGGGCACCGTCGGCCCGAATGTGCGCGCTACGCACCGCGCGTCGTCCGTTCGCGTCCGGACGGTAATTATACGTCCACTCGGGTGCGGCCCAGCCGGCGCCGCGGTGGACCGCGCGGGTCGCCTCAGAACGTCGCGATCGGGTTCAGTGGCGACCCCATGCCCTGCTCGATGCGGAGCGGCGCCGCCGTGAAGAGGAACTCGTAGCGGTTCAACCGCCGCGCTTCTTCGGCGAGGCGCTCGAAGTCGAGGTTGTCGAAGATGGACACGCCGAGAGCAACGAGGGCGAGCCGGTGCAGGGGCAGGCCGACCCGCTCGGGGAAGCCGTGGGGAGAGACGTCGTTGAACATGTCGTGCCCGATGAACGACACGCCACGCTCCTTGAGAAAGTAGGCCACGTCGGCCTGGTAGCCGGCGACCCCTTCCGACGTGGGCCACGGGCCGAGAGCCGCCCGACGCTTCCAGCGCCCCGTGTAGAGCAGGATGACGTCGCCCTCGGAGACCCGCACGCCCTGAATCTCCTCGAGCTTCTCGAGGTCGGCCCAGGTGACCGCCTCGCCCGGCTCGAGCCAGCCCTCCGGCGTCGCCCGTCCCGGCAGCAGGGTCGCGTCGAACAGGATGCCGCGGGTCAGGATGCCGTCCCGCAGCTCGTGGATGCTGCCCTGCGGGCAGCCCCCGGCGGTCTCGATCTGCTCCCGGGTCACGCCGTTGTAGCCCCGGCCCTCGAACATCACGTGGCAGGCGACCGAGTCGAGGTGGCTGTGGATGGCCCCGTGGTAGGTGCCAGTGTACTGGTAGCGGTCCGAGGCGCCGGTGTCGCTGACCCGCATCACCTGCCGGTCGAGGTAGGTGCCGCCGTCCACCGCGCCTTCCTGGATGACGTCGTGGGCGAGCGAGATGCTGATGCCCTCGGTGACCAGCGCGGCGGCCGCCCTGCGCTTCTCCGGGGTGATGAAGTTGGCGGCCCCGAGACCGTCGTCGGGACCCCAGCGGCCCCAGTTCGAGAGCTCCTCCATCGCCCGCAGGAAGTCCGCCTCCGTGGTCAGGGTCGGCCGGTCCTGGGCGACCGCCGGCAGGGCCATCGCCACGGCGAGAGCCGTGGCGAGCAGTGCGCGGCACGGCCCGGAGCAGCGCCGGAGGTCGGCCGACGGACGTTCGGCGCGGACCCGCGCGCGGTTCCCGCCGCCATGACCAGGTGCGGCAAGACCACGGAATGTCGATGTCGTCATGTCGTGTGTGCTCCCCGGGGTCTTCCCCCTGTGGCTGCGAATCCAGCTTTGCCAGGATGCCAAGCGCGAAGGGCCGTTTCAAGCGCCGTCAGAGGGCCGTCCCCGCGAGGCCGGACTTCTGGTACGATCTCCGGCTTGATGTTGCTGTCACCTTACCGCATGTCCGGCGCCGGCAATCGGCGCCTGCGGGGCCATTCCGCTCTCTTGCTGTCCCTTTCGCTCGCGTGCTCCCTGTTGCTCGGCGCCTGCGGTGGCGGTCCCGCGCCGGTCGGCGGTGGAACGCCGGGTCGTGACCGGGCGGCCGGGCCGAGGCCGGGCGCCGAACCGACGCGGGCGGCGGGGCCGGAGCGGGCGGCGGCAACCGAAGCGGATGCGCCGGCGGCTGCACATGACCTCGCGCAGGTCGCCGGCCAGGCTCCGCCCGCGGCCGGGATGCTGGTGTCCATCGTGATCCTCGATCCGCACGCCGAGATCGACGTGCCGGTGCCGGACGAGACGCCGATCATGGATCAGATCGGCCGCCAGTTCGTGCCCGGGTTCATCCTCGTGCGGGCCGGCCAGACCATCGACTTCACCAACAGCGAGGACGAGCTGCACACGGTGCACGTGAAGGACAGCCACGGCGAGTCGATCTTCAACATCGCCACCATGATGGGCACGACCTATCAGCACACCTTCGAGATCGGCGACGAGTACTCGGTGATTTGCAACACCCATACCGAGATGTTCGCCGACATCATGGTCGTCGACACCCCCTATGCGGTGGTCGCCGACCGGGACGGCCGCTTCGCGTTGCCCGACGTCATCCCCGGCCGCTACACGGCGACGGTCATCCAGGGCCCCGACCGCAGCGAGCGCGAGATAGAGATCGCGGCCGGGCCGAACGAGATCGACCTGACCGGCGCGTGAGCGGTCGGCCACGCACCCTGGACGCGTGGGCCGGGACCCGCCTGGCCTCGAACGCGATCTCGCCAGGGTCCGAGCGACGGTGCGCCGGCGGCGGGATCGACGGATCTCATGCGCGGAATGGCGCTCTGGCGGGCGCGTGACCGGCGTGGCGATCAGCGTATCTCGCCCTGGAAGTAGTCGGGCAGGCCCGGCTTGGTGTCGCGCAGGATCTCGACCACGGCGGTGCGGTCGTCGCGGGACAGCCGGTCGTAGCGGGGCTCGGAAGCGGCGCCCGACAACACCGTCCACATCCGCCGGTACACGGCGTCGAGGGCCGACGCCGGCAGGGCGTCGAAGGCCTCGGCGTAGACGAGGGGGCTGCACGGATAGCGCAGCAGCCGCCCGTCGAGGTCGAGCTGGTGCAGCGAGCGGCCCCGGCGGTCGAAGGGGCCCACGGACGAGTAGACCTCGGCGTAGCCCGACGTGCTGGCGATGCCCGGCGGCAACGGCGCCTCGTCAACGAACAGCAGATAGTCGACCAGCTCGACCGCGGCCTCCTCCAGGGTGGGGGCGTCCCGGCCGCGGGCCGTCCGCCCGCCCCCGTGCGCGTCGACGCGGGCCTGCCAGCCCAGTCGCACCAGCAGGTTGGTCATGTGGTTGCGGTGCTCGAGCACCATCAGGGCCACGAGGTCGCTGTAGGGGGTGGGATAGCCGGCGAGATCGCCGACGACGCCTTCGAGGGTGTCCAGCACCGGCGCCGGATCGCCGCCGCCGGGGATGTACTCGAACGGTTCGGTCCGGTTGCCGAGGTGGCGCAGCGACGGCGGCGCGCCGGTCACGTACCAGCTTCCCCAGCGGTCCTCCAGGGGGCTGCGGTGGTCGGTCACCCAGCCGACCGCGTAGGCGTTGGGGTCGTCGGGCAGGGGCAGGGTGTTGAGGGTCATCAGCCCGGGCACACCGAGCGTGTCCCACGACAGATGGCAGGCGAGGCACTGCTCGTTGCGGCGCAGCTCGGGGCGCCCGGCCGGGTCCTGGTCGAGCGAGTAGAAGCCGACGCCCTGCACCGGGTCGAGCGACGCGACCTCGAGCACGTCGGCGTTCGGCACCCAGCCCACGGCGACGGTGTCGTTGAAGTAGATGGCGCGCGGGCTCTCCGGCGTGACCCAGCGGGCCTGGAAACTGGTCTCGGAGAACACCGTCACCTGCGACTCGACGGGCACGTCGAGGGCGTCGAGGAGAGACCGCAGGTAGCCGCTGGTCGGGTCGAACGCCAACTCGACGGCGCCGGTTCGCACCGCCTCGTTGAGCGCCGTGACCGCGTCGTTCCGCGCTCCGTCGGTGTAGCGGATGGCGGGATGATCGCGCGACTCGCGGAACACGCCGCCCCGCTGCCCGCTCGCCACGCCCGTCGCCAGCACCGCGATCAGCCCCGCCGCCGCGTACCGCCGGCCCGTCGCCCACCGTCGTGTCGTGTTCACCATGCTCCTGCCACGATTCTACCCCCGTCGGCGGGCCGGGGTACACTTCGCGCGACATGCCCGAGCCGTCGTCGCGGTTGCCGGTCGTCCTCTTCGGCCTGTTGCTGGCCCTGTGCCTGACCCTGGCCCTCGCGATCGCGGTGGAACCCGCCGCGTCGGGGGAGGGGGCGGGCCCTGACGGGAGCACCGGTCCCGTGACTGCGTCGGGCACCGCCCATCCGCGGTTCCCGTCGATGGACCACGGCGGCTCGGGAGCCGGGCGGCACGGGTCGGTCCTGGGCTTGGCGTGGGCCTTCGGCATCCTGCAGCTCGCCCTCGTCATGGGCTGCCTGGCCCTCGGGGTCCGGCGTCCCCGGATGCGGGCGCGGCTGGCCGCGTGCGGGCTCGTGCTCGCGTCGATCGTCACGATGATGGTGGTCTCGTACGGCGCCTACCTCGACGACCCTCACGCGGCGTTCCTGGCCCTGCCGGTCCCCGCCGCCTGGTTCCTCTACGGGTTCTGGCCGGCCCAGTTCCTCGTCGTCGCCCTCTACGTCCTGCTCTTCGACACGGAGATCGCGACCCGGCGGGAACTCGACCGCTTTCGCGAGATACTCGCCCGGAGAGCGCCGCCCGCGGGCTGATTCCACCGATGGACGACTCGCGCTCCCTCGTCGTGCTCGCATTCGTCGCCGCGTACCTGGTGATGTGCATCGGCGTCGGGGTCTGGGCCCTGCGCCGCACCACCTCCACCCGCGACTTCTTCATGGCGGGGCGCGACCTCGGTGTCCTCGTCACCGGCCTCGCGGTGTTCTCGAGCGTGATGAGCGGGTTCGGCTTCGTGGGCGGCCCCGGGCTCGTCTATCGCATGGGGCTGAGTTCGGCCTGGATGACGGTGGTCAGCCCGCTCGCGTTCTGCAGCGTGTACTACCTGCTCGCCAAGCGCCTGCGCATGGTGGCGGAGCTGCGCGACACCATCTCGCTGCCCGACGCGGTGGCCGCGCGCTACCGCAGCGAGCTGGCCCGGCTGCTCACCGCCGTCGCCATCCTCCTCGGGGTGGTCGGCTACCTCGGGACGCAGATCCTGGCGATGGCCACGGTGCTGCGCGACATCCTCAACAACGTGTCGTTCATCCCCGAGGTCTCCATCGTCACCTGCATGGCCGTCGCCTGCGCGGTCCTGGTGTTCTACTGCGTCACCGGAGGCATCCTCGCGTCGGTCTACACCGACCTCGTGCAGGGTGCGATCATGATCGTCGCCGCCGTGTTCGTGTTCGTCGCGGCCCTCGCCGCGGTGGAGGGCGGCCTGGGCGGCCTCGTGACCACACTCGTCGCCGACGACCCCGAGGCCATCAGCCCCTGGGGCACGCTGGGCATGCTCGGGTCGCTGTCGTGGCTGGTCGTTTTCACCCTCGGCGGGGCCGGTCAGCCCCACGTCATCACCAAGCTGATGATGAACCGGCGGATCGAGGACGCCCGCCGCAGTCTGCCGGTCAGCGCCGTGGGCTACGCGATCTGCTCGCTGCTCTGGCTCAGCATCGGGCTCGCGATGCGGGCGCTCGTCATCCAGGGCGGCCACCCCGAGCTCGCGAGTCCCGACGAGGCGGCTCCGCAGTTCCTCCAGTTCCACGCCGGCCCGGTGCTCGCCGGCATCGTCTTCGCGGGGCTCTTCGCGGCCATCATGTCCACCGCCGACAGCTTCCTCAACCTCGGCGCGGCGGCCGTCGTGCACGACATTCCCCGGGCCCTCTACGGCCGGTCGCTGGCGAACGAGCTGTTCTGGGCCCGCGCGGCCACGGTGGGGCTCGCGGTCGGCTCGGCCCTCTTCGTCCTCTACTCGCAGCAGGACCTCGTGGCCCTGCTCGGCGCCTTCGGGTGGGGCACGTTCGCGGCCGCCCTCGTGCCCGCGGTGGCCATCGGCTTCAACTGGAAGCGGGCCACCGCCGCCGCCGCCAACACCGCCATCGCGTCCAGTCTCGTCGTCAACTTCGGCATCGAGCTGTTCGGCATCGCCATGCCGTGGGGCATCAACGGCGGGTTCGTGGCCCTGCTGCTCTCGATGACCCTGTTCTTCGGCATCTCGCTGGCCTCGCCGCCCCCCGCTCTCGACCCCGACATCGACGCGGTGATGGACCTGTAGCCGCCGGCCGCGACGGCGTGGGCCGTGCGGGTCGGCGACGGGGAACGCGAATCGGTGCCGAGAAGCGGAGGGCCGGTGATCGGAACGCGCTCGGGACGGGACCCGGGCGGGGCCGTCGACGTCACCAGCGGACGAGGGGGTCGTTCGTGGGCTTGCCGCCGCGCACGATGACGGCGTCGGGCGAGCGCACGCTGACGACATAGTCGAAGGCGTCGGGACCCAGGGCCGATCGCCGGCCGACGAGGCGGACGAAACGCTCGCCGATTGCACGCGCGGCCTGGGGCCCGGTCTCGGCCGGCACGAGCAGCGACAGGGTCACGGTGCGGCCGCGCTGGCGCAGGGTCGCCTCGATCACCCCGGTGTTCGCCTGCATGTCGTCCAGCACCGCGAGTTCCTGCGTCGAGGTCAGCACCGGTTGGGTCGGGAGGTCGCGAAAAGAGCCGCGACGGAGGCCCGAGAGCCAGCCGGTGACCCGCCGCGCGACGTAGGGCAGCCCGACCGCGACGGCCGAGGCGGTTCCGATGCCGATGACGTCGGTCTGGGCCACCTCCGTGAACTCGCGGGGCGTCATGTGGTTCATCATCGCCCAGTGGCTGGGGCCGCCCATCGGCGCCGGCTCGCGGCCGCGGGTCAGGTCGCGGAAGAGGCCGAGCCCCTCGGTGAAGCTGAGGCCAGGCGCCAGCTCGACGGGCGGGCGCGGGGGGACGATCCAACCGTCGTCGGGATTGCCGAAGACCGTCCGAGCCGACCCCTCGGGGCGCCGGTCGGCCTGGAGCGCGGCCCGGATGCGCGCGAGCGACTCGGGGCTGAGCGCGCCGACGGTGCTCTCGGCGGGGGACGTCTCGTCCGCCGCCGGCGTCTGCGCCCTGGCCGGGGCCGACGTCAGGACGGCGACAGTCAGGAGCACGCCGACGGCCTTCGAGCCGGGACTACGCCGATCCCACGGTCGGCTGGTGCCGTCGGCCGTCGCGTCCGTCAACCGCAGAACCCCAGGCATCTCGCAGGACGATGATACATCGACGCGCGCTCGGGACCGTCGGTCGGCGCCTGTCTTCCGGCGCGCGATACGGAGATGCATCGACGTCCGGGTCGGCGTCCGTCCCTCCCCGGGGCGGGTGCGGGGCGGTCGGCCGACGCCCCGCGCGGCAACCGAATCGGCGGTGCGGGGCAGTGTAGGATACGGACTCGACAACCTCCATGACCTCTTCGGGAGACGCCATGACCTTCGTCAGCGACCTGGAGCCGACCGCCCTCTGGCGGCACTTCGACACGGTACTCACGATTCCCCGCGCCTCGAAGGACGAGGGGCGGATGCGCGACCACATCGTGGCGTCGGCGGACCGCCTCGGCCTCGCCCATCACGCGGACGCGGCCGGCAACCTCGTCGTGCGCATGCCCGCCACGCCGGGCCACGAGGGCGCCGACATCACCGTCCTCCAGTCGCACCTCGACATGGTGCAGGAGAAGAACGCGGACGTCGCATTCGATTTCGCCACCGACGCCATCGTGCCGCGGATGCAGGGAGAGTACCTGAGCGCGACCGGCACCACCCTGGGGTCGGACAACGGCATCGGCGTGGCCGCGATGCTCGCGGTGATGGGTGAGACGGCGTTCCCCCACGGGCCGCTCGAGTTGCTTTTCACCATCGACGAGGAGACGGGGCTGACCGGGGCCGCCCGCCTCGACGCGGGTCTCGTGCAGGGGCGGCGGCTCATCAACCTCGACTCCGAAGAGGACGGGGTGCTCTACGTCGGGTGCGCGGGCGGCGGGGACACCCAGCTCACCGTGGCGCTCGATGCCGCGCCCGCGCCCGAGACGGGCGTCGCCCTTGCGGTGGCCCTGAAGGGCCTCAAGGGCGGCCACTCCGGCGTGGACATCCATCTGCAGCGGGGGAACGCCGTGAAGCTGCTGGGGAGGGCCCTCTGGGCCGTCCGCCTCCTCGGCCACCGCTACCACCTCGCCCGTTTCGACGGCGGCAGCGCCCACAATGCGATTCCGCGCGAAGCGTTCGCGACGGTGGTCGTGCCGGCCGACCGCCAGAGCGCCCTGCTGGCGGCGCTCGACCGGGAAGTTGCGGCGATTCGCGACGAGTACGCCCCCGCAGAACCGGACATGAGCCTCGCCGCCGACGCGGTGACGCGGCCCGACACGGCGTGGGACGGGGCGACGACGGAGCGGGTGCTCCGTCTCGTCAACGCCCTGCCCCACGGCGTCGAGGCGATGAGCTACGACATTCCCGACCTCGTGGAGACCAGCGTGAACCTGGCCACCGTCGTTCCTGTCGACGGCGCCCTGCGGGTGGGCCTCAGCAGCCGGTCGTCGATCGACTCGGCTCTCGAGGCGATGCGCCGACGCGTGCGGGCGATCGGGGGGCTGGCGGGGGTGGCGGTCGAGGAGGGCGAGGCGTACCCGGGCTGGAAGCCCGACCTCGAGTCGCCGCTGCTGGATGTCGTCACGGCCGTGCATCGACGCGCGTTCGACCGCGAACCCGAGGTGAAGGCGATCCATGCCGGCCTGGAGTGCGGCATCCTCGGGAAGAAGGTGCCCGGCATGGACATGATCTCGTTCGGGCCGCGCATCGAGTTCCCGCATTCGCCCGACGAGCGGGTGCACGTCGCGTCGGTGGGGCGGTTCTACAAGCTGCTCGAAGCCACTCTGACGGCGTTGGCGTGAACCGGGGAACCCGGCTGGCGGTACGGTGGGTCACGCACCGGGCGTGGGCAGGTGCAGGCGCTCGAGGGCGGCCAGGCGCCGATCGATCTTGGCGAGGTTGATCTCGACCGCGCGCAGTCTGGTGTCGAGCGCGCGCAGGTCTGTCTCGATGCGGTCGATGCGGTCGTTCATTCCGGCCGTCAGTCCGGCGATCTGCGCGGCGAGAAGGCCCCCGACGACGATCACGGTCCCGATGATCCGGCGTGCGTCGGTGCTCGGCATCGGGCTCAAGTTACACGAAAGTTGCGGTCGATAACATCGGGTGCGACCCCCCTCAATCCGCAGCGGCGGAGTGACGCGATCCGGGCTCAGTGCGCGCGGAGGTCGCCGGGCGGCAGCGGCGGTGCAGCGCGGGGACGACGCGGCGGCGCGACGTCGTCGGTCCCACAGCCGTCGTCGCAACCGTGGCACGAGCCCTGCGCCTTGGAGGCGGGGGCGGCGCTGTCGATGAGGGCGCGCAGATGCCGATACAGCGCGACCACCGCGTAGGCCACGATGAGCGCGACGATCGGATCCTGCCAGGTCCAGGTCATGGTGGGTCACCCGTCTTGCGTCCGCCGCAACTCTCGCCGAAGCGCCGTCCGAGCCGCCCCGGGCATCCCGCGGGCCCGGCCGGACGCCCGCGCGGCCGCGCCTCCGACCCGTGGGCGGTGCGCCGCCGCCCCGGTGGCGGGGTGCTCGGACGCAGCCAGCCGGTCATCGCCGTGCCCGGCCGAAACGCCGGCGCCGCCGGTCAGATGCCCCAGCCGAGGGCCGAGCCGGCCTGATACACCACCAGCGACGCGACGTAGGCCAGAACCGACATGTAGCCGAACATGAAGATCGGCCAGTTCCAGCCTCCAGCCTCCCGGCGCACGACCACGATGGTGCTCATGCACTGGCAGGCCAGCACGAAGAACACCATCAGCGAGACGCCGGCGAGCGGGGTCATCAGCCGCGATCCGTCCGCGTGCGTCGCGTTCTGCAGCGACTCGCGCAGGCTGACGCTCTCTTCGTCCGCTTCCTCGATGCCGAACACGATGCCCAGGGTCGAGACGAAGACCTCGCGCGCCGCGAAGGCCCCGATGATGCCGACCCCGATGCGCCAGTCGAAGCCCAGCGGCTCGATCGCCGGTTCGATGACCTGGCCCAGCCGCCCCCCGACGCTGTAGCGGAGCTGCTCGCCGGCCTGCTGCCCGGCCAGTTCGGCCAGCCTTTCCTCCTGCGCGGCGGCGTCGGCCGCTGACGCGACGACCTCGGCCCGCGCCTCGTCGTACCGCGCGTCGATGTCGCCGCTGTGGGGGAACGAGAGCAGCGCCCACAGGATGATGGTCATCGTCAGGATGACGGTGCCCGCGTCTTCGAGAAACTTGCGGGTCCGGCGCCAGGCGACGAGGAAGATGTTGCTCCAGACCGGCACGCGGTATGGAGGCAGCTCGAGCAGCAGCGGGAGGCGGGGACCGCGGAGCACGGTCCGGCGCAGCACCGCCGCTGCGGCGAGGGTGGCGCACACCGAGAGCGCGTACATCGAGAACAGCACCACCGCTCCCGCGCTCACGATGCCGAAGACGCGGGGGGCCCCCGCGAACACCACCGCGGTCACGATGGCGTAGACCGGCAGGCGGGCGCTGCACGAGATCATGGGCAGCGTCAGCATGGTGATGAGCCGGTCGCGACGGCCCTCGATGGTGCGGGTGGCCATGACCGCGGGGATGGCGCAGGCGAAGCCGGACAGCATCGGCACGAACGCCTTGCCGTGCAGGCCCACCCTGCCCATCAGTCGATCGATGACGTACGCCACCCGGGCGAGATAGCCCGAGGCCTCGAGCAGGGCGATGAAGAAGGACAGCATCGCGATCTGCGGCACGAAGACCACGACGTTGCCGACCCCGGCGACGACCCCGTCGGCCAGCAGATCGGCCAGGTTCCCCTCCGGCAGGACCGCCCTCACCCCGCCCTGGAGCCACGCCGTCGCCGTCTCGATGGCCCCCATGAACGGCTCCGACCACGTGAACAGGGCCTCGAAGACCACCGCCATGACCGCCGCGAAGACGGCCATGCCGTAGACCCGGTGGGTCAGCACGTCGTCGATCTTCTTGGTCCAGTTGCGGGTGTCCTTGCGCCGGATGGTGCGGACGTCTCGGGCCACCTCCTCGGTCCAGCGGTAGCGCGCGGCGATGATCTCCTCGTCGAGTCGCCGCTCGGCGGCGGCGGCGGCCCCGCGGATCGCCTGGACCTTCCGCACCACCGGAGCGGGCAGTCCGCTCGCCGCGCCGTCGTCGGTGTCGAGCGACAGGAGCGACCACAGGGCCCAGGACCGGCGGACCGCAGGAGTGCTGCCGAAATCGGCGTCCGCGAGGGCCCGGGTCACCGTCGCCACGTCGCGCTCGGTCTCGGGGGGCAGGCCCGTCCAGGCCTCGTCGGGGCGCGGCGCCAGCGCGACCGCGTCGCCGATCGCGTTGCGAAGGGCGTCGAACCCGACGCCCTTGGAGGCAACGGTCGGGACCACCCTGGCGCCCAGCCAGCCCGCCAGCCGCTCGGTGTCGAAATCGGTCCCCGCCGCCTCCGCCTCGTCCATCATGTTGAGGGCCACGATGACGGGGATGCCGGTCTCGGCGATCTGCAGCACGAGGTACAGCGCCCGCTCGATGACGCCGGTGTCCACCACCACCACCACGGCGTCCGGCGGGCCGTCGTGCCGACCGAGCACGGCGTCGGCCGCCACCTGCTCGTCCGGCGAGTTGGCGGTGAAGCTGTAGGTGCCCGGCAGGTCGACGATCTCGACGGGGGCGCCGTTGGGCAGGGTGACCTGGCGCGAGGCGCGGGTGACGGTGACTCCCGGATAGTTGCCGATGTGGGCGCGGGCCCCGGTCAGGGCGTTGAAGACGGTGGTCTTGCCCGAGTTGGCGTTCCCGGCCACCAGCACGCGGGGGACGCGGGCGCCCCCGTCTTCACCGGGGACCGCCGTGGCCGACGGGTCGTGCGCCGGCAGGTGGCGCGGCGCCTCGCCGTCCCCGGTTTCGGCGAGGTCGGCGCGGCCGTCCGGCAGGAGCTGGATGTGGGCGGCGTCGGCCCGGCGCAGCGAGAACAGATAGCCGCGCAGCCGGACCTCGATGGGGTCGCCCAGCGGCGCCCGGCCCACCGCCTCGATGTGGGTGCCGGGCAGCAGCCCCATCTCCATCAGCCGGCGCGCCACCCGCGGCTGCCCCCCGACGCGGTGGATCACCCCGGCGTCGCCAATGGGAAGTTGGTCGAGCGTGTGGAGGCCCTGGTGCACGGGAAGTGGCTCCTTGCGCCGGCAGCTCGGCGTTCCCCGGCGGCGGCATCAAGTGAAACTGAGTCTCAATATTGAAGAAACGAGTCTATCCCGAACGCGGGGGGCGGTCAAGGAGCGCCGGCGCTCCGGAAAGTCCTCTCGAAGCGGAAACGAACGCCGACTGTGACACAATAGATCGTTTCCGGTACTTTCGTGTTCGCTGTCATGTCAGGAGTTCTTCGATGAACAACGCTCGTGTCACGGTGCCCCCCGGCCGGAACGAACCGGTGCTGAGCTACGCGCCCGGATCGCCCGAGAAGGCGGCGCTCAAGTCGCAGCTCGAGACGTTCGCGGCGGGAACGGTGGAGATTCCTCTGATCATCGGTGGCCGGGAGGTGACGACCGGCGATCTGGGCGCCTGCATCCTGCCTCACGATCACCGCCGGCAGGTGGCGACCTATCACCGCGGCAACGCCGACACCGTGAACCAGGCGATCGAGGCGGCGGCGGCGGCCCGTCCCGGCTGGAGCGAGATGCCCTGGGAGTCGCGCGCGGCCATCTTTCTCAAGGCGGCCGACCTGCTCGCGGGCCGCTACCGGCCAGTCGTCAACGCCGCCACCATGCTGAACCAGGGCAAGACGGTGTTCCAGGCCGAGATCGACGCGGCGTGCGAGCTCATCGATTTCCTGCGGTTCAACGTCTCGTACATGCCCGAGATCTACGGCCAGCAGCCGCAGAGCTCCCCCGGCATCTGGAACTACGTGGAGTATCGGGCTCTCGAGGGGTTCGTCTTCGCAGTCACCCCGTTCAACTTCACAGCCATCGCCGGCAATCTGCCGACCAGTCCCGCGATGATGGGCAACACTGTCGTCTGGAAGCCTGCGTCCACCGCGGTGTTCTCGGCCTACTGGGTGATGCAGGCGCTCGAGGAGGCGGGTCTGCCGCCGGGGGTGATCAACCTCGTGCCGGGCTCGGGCGGGCAGATCGGCGCCCCCGCCATGGCCCATCCCGACCTCGGCGGCGTGCACTTCACGGGCAGCACCGAGGTGTTCCAGGGCATGTGGCGTACCATCGGCGGCAACATCGCCGGGTACCGCAGCTATCCGCGCATCGTCGGCGAGACCGGGGGCAAGGACTTCGTCTTCGCCCACGCCTCCGCCGACCCTGAAGAGCTCACGGCCAATCTCATCCGCGGGGCCTACGAGTACCAGGGGCAGAAGTGCAGCGCCGCGAGCCGCGCCTACATCCCCGAGAGCCTCTGGAACCGGTGCCGTGATCAGATCATCTCGGAGGTGGAGGCCATCGCCTACGGGGACGTCAGCGACTTCACCAACTTCATGGGCGCGGTCATCGACCGGGCGTCGTACGACAAGCTGAAGGGCTACATCGACGCCGCGCGGACCGACAGCGACGCCGACGTGATCTGCGGGGGCGTCTGCGACGACAGCACCGGCTACTTCATCTCGCCGACGATCATCCAGGCCCGCGACCCGCGGTACGCCACCATGGAGACCGAGCTGTTCGGTCCCGTGCTCACCATCCACGTCTACAAGGACAGCGACTACGAGCAGACGCTGGAGCTGTGCGATCGCACGTCGCCCTACGCGCTCACGGGGTCGATCTTTGCGCGCGACCGACAGGCCATCGACATCGCGGCCGGCCGGCTGCGCCACGCCGCCGGCAACTTCTACATCAACGACAAGCCGACCGGCGCGGTGGTGGGGCAGCAGCCCTTCGGCGGCGCGCGCGCGTCGGGCACCAACGACAAGGCGGGCAGTTCGCTGAACCTGCTGCGCTGGGTCAGCACCCGCACGACGAAGGAGACGTTCGTGCCGGCGCGCGACTACCGCTACCCGCACATGCTCGAGCGGTGAGACCCGGGTGGGGCCGGGAAGCGGGGGAGTCCAGGCGGAGAACTCCGCCCGGACTCGCCGCTCGCGCCGGGCGGCCGAACCGCCGCCCGGGCCACCCGCCCGGTCCTCTTCGCTACTCGGGGACTGCGTACTTCGTGAACGCGCCCCCTGCGAAGCGCAGCGAGTTGGGTCCCTCGGCTGCGAACACGTTGCCGTCCGCGTCCACCGCCACTCCCTCGCCGGCCGCCCCCTGATACGGCCGCGTCTCCGCGTCGAACGGCGGGATGAAGCCGACGACGCGGTCTTCGTCCACGGGCCCGATGCGCACGCCGTTCATCCAGTTCGGATGGCTGGTCGGGCTCGACTCGGAGTCGATCGAGTACAGCATGTCGTCGGCGGTGATGAAGATGCCGCTGATGCGCCCGTGCGAGTAGAGCGAGTCGAGGTAGTTGCCGTCCTGGTCGAAGATCTCGATGCGGTGATTGCCGCGGTCGGCGACGAAGAGGCGTCCCGCGGAATCGAACGCCAGGGCGTGGGGGGTGCGGAACTCGCCGTGCAGGGTGCCGATCCGTCCCCACTCGCGGATGAAGGTGCCGTCGGGAGCGAACTTCAGGATGCGGCCGGTGGCGCCCGACGCGCGTCCCGCCTCTATCGCCCGCGCGGTGGTCATGCCCTGGCCGCTGTGACCGTCCGAGACGTAGATGCTGCCGTCCGGCCCGGTGGTCACGTCGTTGGGCTGGTTGAACTGGTTGGGGCCGGTCCCCGGCTGGCCCGCCGTGCCGAGGCTCATCAGCAGCTCGCCGGCGGGGCTGAACTTGTGGACCTGATGCCCCTTGGTCCCCTCCGCGTTTCCTGCGAAGTCGGTCACCCAGACGTTGCCGTCGGCATCCACGTGGATGCCGTGCGGCGTCACCATGACGCCCCCGCCGAAGTTCGCCAGCACCTCGCCGGTGTTGCGGTCGAACTTGAAGATGGGGTCGACGGGGTTGGAGTCGCAGTTGACGGGCACCCCGGCGCCGAACGAACCGGCGCCGCAGCGTTCGTAGGCCCAGACCTGGCCGTCGATCGGGTCGATGTCGATGCCGGCGGTCGAACCCCACTCGCGGCCTTCGGGCAGGTCGCCCCAGTTCGCGATGACCGTCGCGGTCGGGTTCGGCAGGCCTTCGCCCGTGATCGTGTTGCCGGCGGCCCCGCCCGCGGTCTGCGACTCGGCGGCGGACGCGCCCAGCACGAGGGCGCCGCCGGCGAACAACGTGGACATCAGATGGCGTGTCGATGACATGGCGTCTCTCTCCCCGAACCCCGGTTGCGCGGGCTCGTATTGTCGGTTCCCGCGTTGCCGCCCCGACTCGGACGACGGTCGGATGATAGCCTGAAACCGGGCTCGCCCGAAGCGCCGCCCGACTCGCGCCGACCGTGAGGGTGTCGTGTCGACCGGCGGCCCAACTGGTGCAGGTGACCGCCGAACTGCTCGGCTGAAGTCAGGCGGGCGCCTCGTCGCTCCGTGCAACGCCGGGTTCGCCCCGACTGCCGGTCCAGCCGACTACGGACTCGCGGCGGACGGCTCGGGCGTTCGTCGCCTTGCCCACAGAATCGTCCGGGTCTCGGTCCCCGGTGCTGACGCGCTCCCGGCCGAGCCGCAGAAAGATGAGGTTGTCCGTGTGTGAGAGGGTCGGTCGACTCGTCTGCATCGTCGCCCTGGGCCTGTTGCCCATCGGCACGCCGTACCCTGGGGGCGACAACGTCGTCCTGGCGCAGCGGGGCGAGGCGCCAGGGGACGCGGTCGAGGCGGGGGAGCTCCTCGTCGAGCCGCCGACCCTGATCAACCTGGGCTTCGAGTGGTTCATTCAGGGTGACGACAACCGGAACGCCGCGGTCGAGGTGTCGTATCGCCGGGAGGGCGAGACGGCGTGGTCGCCGGCGCTCCCGCTCCTGCGCCTCCAGCGCGAGCGCATCTCGGTGGGCAACCAGTTCGACGTCGTCGTACCGAACATGTTCGCCGGGAGCATCCTCGACCTGGAGCCCGACACCACGTACGAGGCGCGGTTCGTGATGACCGATCCCGACGGCGTGATCGGCGAGGCAGCCAGGACCGTGAAGGTGCGAACGCGCGCCGAGCCGGCGCCGTACGCGGAGGGAAGGGTGTTCCACGTCTATCCGCATGGCTTCGAGGGCGCGAAGATCGAGCCGTCCTTCGAGGGGCTGATATGCGCGTACAACTCCTCATGCGGTGGCGGCGACTTCGCGACGGCCGGGCGTCCCCGGGTGCGCGCCGGGGACACCTTGCTGGTGCACGCCGGCGTCTACCGGTACAACCACCTGGAGTACGGCGGGGCCAACCGCGCCTTTCCGTTCGAGGGCACCTACTACCTGACGGCCGACGGCACCCCCGAACGGCCGATCGCCATCAAGGCCGCCGGCGACGGCGAGGTGATCTTCGACGGCAACGGCAACTTCGCCCTCTTCAACGTCATGGCCGCCGACCACACGTATTTCGAGGGCATCACGTTTCGCAACACCGAGTTCGCCATCTGGGCCGGCCAGCAGTTCATCGCGGGGGCGAAGGGGCTCACCGTCAAGCACAGCCGCTTCGAGGACGTCGGCGTGGGCGTCTTCACGAACTACTCGGGGTCGAGCAACTTCTACATCGCCGACAACCGCTTCTACGGCCGGAACGACCCGGAGCGCCTGATCGGCTGGAGCGACGCGCCGCTGTGGGGGCGGTTCGACGGCGTCGACGGCCAGGTCCATCCCCCCGTCATGGCGTCCTACGTGGCCGTGAAGCTATACGGCCCCGGCCACGTCGTGGCCTACAACTACATCGCCGACTTCCACGACGGAATCAACGTGGAGACCTACGGGAACCCCGACGGAAGCGTCGCGTCGGGCCCCGGGACGCCCGACGGTCCCAAGTACCCGCCGCGCGAGCTTTGGGACCAGCGTCCCGTCGCGATAGATTTCTACAACAACCACATCACCAACTCCCACGACAACCCGATCGAGACCGACGGAAGTCTGCACAACGTCCGCGTGCTCCGCAACCTGTTCATCAACCACCCGTCGCACGCGTTCTGCAGCCAGCCGGTGCTCGGCGGACCCGTCTACTGGATTCGGAACATCGGCTACAACCTCCCGGGCGGATCGAGCCGCTTCTTCGGCGCCGCTGGCGTCGTGTTCTACAACAACACAATCCTGTCCGAGACCACCGGGACCCTGTCGAACACGCACTGGCGAAACAACCTGATTCTCGGCCAGAACGCGCCCTCCGACTTTCGAGGGCAGCCTCCGAACCTGTTCGGGATCACGACGTTCACCAACTACACGTCGTCGGACTACAACGGCTTCGGCCCCGCGCCGGACACCGCGATGCCGTTTCGGTGGGAGAGCCCGCCGTTTGACACGGCCGCCGACTTCCGGGCCCCGAACCACGCTCCGGCGCTCGATCGGCGCGAGTTCGTGACGCTCGAGGAGTACAGCGCGGCGACCGGGCAGGACCGGAACAGCGTTCAGGTGGGATACGAGGTGTTCGTGAACGTGCCCGCGCTCGATGCCCGCGACATCAGCACGCTCCAGTCCGTCTACGACGCGGACGATCTCGACTTTCGCCTGAGGGCCGGCTCGGCCGCCGTCGATCGCGGGACGGTGCTGCCCACGGTGACCGACGGCTTCACCGGGACCGCGCCCGACCTCGGGGCGCTGGAGGTCGGACGCGCCGCGCCGCACTACGGGCCGCGCGATCCGGAGTCTGCCCCGTAGGCGGCGTCGGGTCCCGCGCCGACCGGCGGGCTGGCCGGACCTCGTGAGCGTCTGCGGCGCTGCGTTCCGCCGCGGGCCGCCGGGTCGCGCCGACTACGGCGCCGGCGCGAATCCCGAACGGTCGACCCACTCGCCGAGGCGCATGACCCGGTCGATGTTCAGCGTGTTGCGGATGTCGGCCAGCGGGTCGGCGTTCAGCACGACCAGGTCGGCCACCTTGCCCGCCTCGAGGGTGCCGAAGTCGGCCTCGCCCACCGGAGGCATCTGCGCGGCGCCGGTGGCGGTGGCGGCGACGATGGCGTCCATCGGGGTCAGGCCGGCCTCGACGTAGAGCGCCATCTCGTGGTGCATGCCCCAGCCGAAGGGCACGTTGGAAGTGCCGGCGTCGTTCCCGAGCGCAACCGCTACGCCGGCGTCGTGCATCGTCTTCACGAAGTCCAGCAGTTGGCGGAACGCGGCCTTGCGGTCTTCGAACCCCGGGTCGTCGACGATCTCCGCCCGGCGCGCGGGGTCGTCCCATCCGGCCAGCGCATCGGGGTTGAACATCTCGAACGCGGCCCGCAACTCGGGGTCGTCCAGCAGCTCCGGATGTTCGGCGAAGTGCCAGCGGTTCTGGACGATGGACAGCGTGGGCGTGAAGTAGACGTCGTGGTCGAGGCACATCCGGATGAACTCGGCCGAGGGCGCGGGATTGTCCACGGGGACGCCGGCCCCCGGGCCGAAGGTCAGCACCGTGCTGTGCAGGAAGTCCCGCAGGCCGGCCTCCACCAACTGACGTCCGTCGGCCTCGTCGTCGATGTGGGCGATGGGGACGGCGCCGTTGGCCACCGCCTCGTCGATGATTGCCGCACGAATCTCCGGCGGGATCTTCAGGCCCGGCTCGGCGACCTCGTTGACCCACATCTTGATGAAGTGCACGCCGAGCGCGGTCTCGTCGCGCACCAGCGCCCGCGCCTCTTCCTCGGTGGCGGGGGCGTTGCGGCCGGCCGCGTTGAAGCCGCCGGGATACGAGAATCCCATCCCCGCCGTGTAGGTCCGGGGGGCGTCGGAACGGCCGGCGGACCCGAGCAGGTAGGCCACCCGCTCCGGCGTGTCGCTGCCCGTGCTCCGGGCGGTGGTCACCCCGTAGTGGAGCTGCGAGCGGAACTGGCGCTCGATCGCCTCCGGTCCCTCCCGGTAGTGCACGTGCAGGTTCACCAGGCCGGGAATGATGGTCTTGCCGGTCACGTCCAGGGTCTCCACGCCGTCGGGGACCGGTGTCGCGTCCCGCGGCCCGGCGCTCTCGATGCGGCCGTCGCGGACGACGACCACCGAGTCGGCCACCGGCGGCGCGCCGGTGGCGTCGATCAACTGCGCCCCGACGAGCGCCAGTCCCCCCGCCCCATCGGACGCCGGCCCCGCGCAACCCGCGAGAATCAGGGCCAGTCCCGTAGCCGGCAGTTGCAGTCGTCTCATTTTGATGAACCTCGTCGGTGTCGGTGCTCGTCCGACCGGACCACCACGTCCTGCCGGATGCGTCGGCGCGGCTCCGTCCCGCGCTGGCCGTCGGGTCCGCGCGAACGGGTTCGGCCAACCCGTTTCCGCTCCCGTCCCGATTCTAGTCCGCCGAGCCGGCGCCGGCCGAATCCGACGTCCTGACGCGGTTCGCGTCTGCCGGACGACGCGCGTCGGCAGGGCGGACCCTCGGCGCGGAGCCGCGGTACACTCTCCCCGCATGGCCGACCTCGAAGGTGGCGGGCGGCGTCGGTTCGGCGCCGTGCGCCAGGACCTGCGGCTCGCCGGCCGGGCCCTCGCCCGCAAGCCGGGATGGACGGCCGCCGGCGTCCTCACGCTGGCCATCGGGGTGGCCGGCTCGACCCTCGCCGCCGGTCTCTTCGACCAGGCGTTCGTGCGCCCGCTGCCCTTCGCGGCCGGCGGCGAGCTGGTCACGCTGTACGTGACGAGCGGCCCCCGCTACTCGCCGATGCCGTACCCCGACTACCGCGAGTTTCGGACGGCGCTCGAGGGCGCCGTCGATCTCGCCGCGTTCTGCCGGGTCTTCATGACGGTGGGCGGGGGGGCGTTTCCCGAGCGCCACGAGGGCGAGATGGTGTCGGGCGCCTTCTTCTCGGCGCTCGGGGTGCGGCCGGTCCTCGGACGGCTCATCGGCCCCGCCGACAACCGCGTTCCCGGCGGTCGCCGCGTCGTCGTGCTCTCCGACTTCCTGTGGCGCCGACAGTTCGCGGCCGACCCGGAGATCGTGGGTCGGACGGTGCGCCTGAACGAGGCGGCGTACGACGTCGTCGGGGTGACGCCACCGGGCTTCCGCGGCCCGGTCTGGCCGTCGTTCGAGAGCGCGTTCTGGATTCCGGCCACCATGGCCGACGAGTACTTCGGCGGGCGCGACGTCCTGAACGGCCGTCTGCCGGTGTTCCAGACCGTGGGCCGGCTTGCCCCGGGGGCGTCCCTGGCGGGCGCGCAGGCGCGAATCGATCCGGTCGACGAGGTCCTCGCCCGAGACCGCGCCGGCGTCTACTACCCGGAGACGGCGGCGCCGTGGCGCGCGCGCGCCCTGCCCGGGAGCTACCTGCGGCTGTGGCCGGAGTTCCGGGACGAGGTCGCCGCGTTCCTGGCGGTTCTCGGCCTCATGGCGGCGGCGGCGCTGGCCGTGGCGTGCGCGAACCTGGCCACGCTGCTGCTGGCGCGGTCGACCGAGTGGCGGCGCGAGCTGGCCATTCGCCGGGCCCTCGGCGCCTCGCGGGTCGACCTCGTGCGGCGGCTCGGGGCGGAGGTCGCCCTGCTCGTCGGGGCCGGCGGTCTCGGCGCCCTGACGCTCGTCGTCTCGTCGAGCGCGCTCGCGCCGCTGCTGCCCCTGACCGTGCCCTATCAGCTCGACCTCGCGCCGGACCGCCGCCTGCTCGGCATCGGCGTGGTCCTCTCCGCCGCGACCGGCTTCGCGTTCGCGATGCCCGCGGCGTGGCGGGTCCTCCGCGATCGGCCCGAGGGCGCGTCTCTGTCTCGCGGCTCCGGCGCCCGTGGCGGGTCCTCCGCGATGAGCGCGCTGGTCGTCGTCCAGGTGGCCTTCTCGACGGTGCTCGTCGTCGGGTGCGGCCTCCTGTTGCGGAGCGCCTGGAACACACAGCGGATCGACCAGGGGTTCGACGCCCCCTGCGGGGCGAGCCTGCGGATGTCGTTTCCCCGGGCCTGGCGGGACGATGCCGATCTCGCCGGGGCCGCCGTGGACCGGCTCATCGAGGGTCTTCGCGCCGAGAGTATCGTCACCGCCGCGAGCGCCTCGACCCGCCGCCCGGGGTCGGGTCCGGGGCGCAACGAGGTGTGGTTGGCCGCTTCGGCCCGCGTGGGACCGGAGACTCCCGTCGAGACGCAGCTCAACGCCGTCACCGGCGGCTACTTCGAGACGTTCGGCATCCCGGTGCGGGCCGGGCGCGTGTTCGGCCGCGCCGATGCGGAGGCGGGGGCGCGGGTGGCCGTCGTCAGCCGGGCTCTGGCCGCCGAGCACTTCCCCCGTCGCCGCGTCGTGGGCCAGACCCTGCGTCTGCGGGGCGAGGAGCAGCCGCGCCGCATCGTCGGCGTCGTGGGCGACACCGCGGACCTCGACGTCCGTCTCCCGCCCCGGCCCATGGTGTACGTGCCGTACCGCCAGAGCCGGCACGACGGCGCGTACGTGACGATCCGCACACGGAGCGGCGTGGTGGACGGGCCGGCCGCCCTGCGCCGCCGGGTGGGCGGACTCCACCCCGCGATAGCCGTCTCCGAGGCCGCGACCTTCGCCGCGCTGCGGCGCGCCGCGACCCGCGAGTCGAGAGTGCACGCCGGTCTCGCCGCGGTCACCGCGGGGCTGGCCCTGAGCCTGGCCCTGGTGGGCCTCTACGGATTGATGGGCCATGTGGTCCGCCGGCGCGAGCGCGAGATCGGCATCCGCATCGCGCTGGGCGCGACCCCGGCGAACGTCTACGGCCTCGTCCTCGGGCTCGGCTTCCGTCTCGCCGCGCTCGGCCTCGTCCTCGGCCTCGCCGCGAGCGTCGGCGCCGGCCGGCTGCTGTCGCGGCTGCTCTACGGGGTCGGCCCCGGCGACTCGGCGACACTCGCCGTCGTCCCCGCCCTCTTCCTCGCGGCGGCATTCATGGCCTGCCGGGGACCCGCCCGGCACGCCACGCGCGTCGATCCCGCCGAGGTCCTGCGGGCCGAGTAGGGATCTCCAATTGGTGTTTGTCCGGTTGTTCCCGCTGCTTCCGCGACCTCCTCGCCCGGGAGTTCTGGCCGAGGGCCGATCCGCTGGGGCGGTTGCTTGCGGTTGGGTAACGAACCGGACGGCAGGAGAGTGGTGGGCGTCAGCGGAGACGCGCGGCTGGTCGTGAGGTGGGGCGAGGAATACGAGGTGTTGCGGCCATGGCGCGTCGGGACCGGTGTTCTCGTCGGCTTCGGCTTCCTGGCCTCGATGCTGGTCGGCGTGGGGCTGCGCGGTCTTCCTGGGTTCAGCGTGGCGCGTTCCGTACCGCTGGCGCCGGTCGCGCTGAAGATCGGCGTGCCGGGCCGTCTTCACTGGACTATTCCCGCTATAGTGGACCGGGTCATCGTCGCGGCGCGCGGTCGCCGGTAGCGACGCGGTCGCTCGCGTCAGAGCAAGGGAGGCATCGATGCATACCGAATTCAGTCGTGGCCGCCGTGTCCTCGCGGCCGGCCTGGTGGTTGCGACCGTCCTCGTGGCCGCCGGCGCGGCGCCGGCCGCCGCCCAGGACCGAGACGTCGCGCCCGTCACCGACGCCATGCTCCAGAATCCCGACCCCGCCGACTGGCTGAACTGGCGCCGCACCCTCGACGGATGGGGCTACAGTCCCCTCGACCAGATCGACCGCGGCAACGTCCACCGGCTGCAGCTCGCGTGGGCGTGGTCGATGCCGCCCGGCGTCAACCAGCCCACGCCGCTGGTGCACGACGGCGTGATGTTCCTTCCCGGCCCCGCCAACATCGTGCAGGCGGTCGACGCCGCGACCGGAGACCGCATCTGGGAGTACCGGCGCGACCTGAGCGCGATGGTCGAGACGGTGCTGAGCCCGCGCAGCCGGTCGATCGCGATCTACGGCGACAAGGTCTACCTGAACGCGGCCGACGCCCACATCGTCGCTCTCGACGCCCGCACCGGCGAGGTGGCGTGGGACCACGAGGTCGCCGACAACGCGCTCGGCTACCGCTACACGAGCGGCCCCATCGTCGCCAACGGACGGGTGGTGGCGGGGATGACGGGGTGCGAGCGCTTCAAGGAGGACGTGTGCTTCATCTCCGCCCACGACGCCGAGACGGGCGAGCAGTTGTGGCGCACGTCGACCATCGCGCGCCCCGGCGAGCCCGGCGGCGACACGTGGGGCGACCTGCCGCTGCTCTATCGCGCCGGGGCCGACTCGTGGATTCCCGGCAGCTTCGACCCCGAGAGCAACCTCACCTTCTGGTCGACCTCGCAGGCGAAGCCGTGGGCCAGCCTGACCCGCGGGACCGACGGCGACGCCCTCTACAGCAACAGCGTGCTCGCCCTCGACGCCGACACCGGCGAACTGTCGTGGTACTTCCAGTTCACCCCGGCTGAGACCCACGACCTCGACGACGTGTTCGAGAGCGTGCTCATCGACCACGACGGCCGCCGGTCGCTGTTCAAGATGGGCAAGCACGGCATCCTGTGGGAGCTCGACCGCGACACCGGCGCGTTCGTCGCCGCCCACGATCTCGGCTACCAGAACGTGCTCGACGTCGATCCCGGGACGGGGAGGGCGATCTATCGTCCGGAGATGCTCCCCGTGCAAGACGTCGAGCTCGCGTTCTGTCCCGACTTCGGCGGCATCCGGAACTGGCGCGCGTCGGCCTATCATCCGGAGACGAAGGCTCTCTACATCCCCATCCATCCGACCTGCGTCAGCGGCGTCTTCACCGAGATCGAGAAGGTGCCGGGCGCGAGCTACTACCGCAACACGGGATGGCTGTCGCGGGGCAGCACCGTCCATCCCGACAGCGAACCCTACCGGGGTCACCTCATCGCGATGGACATCGCGACCGGGCGCATCCTGTGGCGCCACTCGATGATGACCCGTCCCGGGGCGGCCGCCCTGACGACGGCGGGCGGCCTCGTGGTCAGCGGCGACACCGACCGCAGCCTCGCGGTCCACGACGTCGAGAACGGGGACATCCTGTTCCGCACGCGCCTGCCCGGCTCGGTGTCGGGGTTCCCGATCACCTACGCGGTCGGGGGGCGGCAGTACCTGGCCGTGCCCACCGGCGGGGGTCGCACCAACGCGATGTACGTCTTTGCGCTCCCGCCGCGAGCGCCGGCCGACTGAGCGGACGGGTGGTCGGGGAACGCCCTTTACGTCTGTGGTGGTTCCGCGTGCACCGAGAGCGGCGAGGCGCCCGCCTGACAGGGCGCGACGAGGGAGACGGCGTCCGGGGACGGGCGCCGGCGGATGCGCCCCGCCCGATCGTCGGCATCCGCGATAGACTGTCGGAAGGAGTCGGGGTCCGGATGCGCTTCGGGCGGCGCGCCCGGCGCCCCGGTCGTGATTGGAGGCAATGATGTCGGGCTGGAAAACGACGGTGGTTCGGCGCGGGTTCTCTTGCGGGCTCCTCGCCCTGGCGCTGACGGCGCCGGCGGCGCTCGCCCAGTCGGATCAGGACATGCCACGCCGTCCCGACGGCCGGCCGGACCTGTCGGGGACCTATGACATCGCCACCCTGACCCCGCTGCAGCGCCCGGTCGAGTACGGCGAGAAGCTGACCCTGACCGAGGAGGAGGCCGCCGCTCTCGCGTCCGGCGGCCAGTCCCTCGAGCGCATCTTCAACATTCCCGACGAGAGGAACGTGGAGGCCGAGGCGCCGCGCGAGGCGCCCCCGGTGGGCGGCGACGGGTCCACCGGCGCGGCCGGCAACGTGGGCGGCTACAACTCGTTCTGGATGGACCGCGGCGCCGCCGGGTTCCAGATCGACGGCGAGTGGCGCACCTCCATCATCACCGATCCGCCCAACGGCCGGCAGCCCCCGATGACGCCCGAGTCGCAGGCCGCGCGCGCCGCCTACGCGGCCGCCTACGTACGGCCGAACACGGGGACGGCGTGGTGGCTCGAGGACGATCTGGATGCGCCCGGCCCCTACGACAACCCCGAGCAGCGCCCCCTGGCCGAGCGGTGCCTGCTGGGGTTCGGCTCGACGGCGGGGCCGCCCATGCTGCCGGTGCTCTACAACAACCTGAAGCGCATCGTGCAGACCGACGACACCGTTCTCATCCTCGTCGAGATGGTCCACGACGCCCGCGTGGTGCGCCTGAACCAGGAGCACGCCCCGCCCGAGATCCGGAGCTGGCTCGGTGATTCGGTCGGCCGCTGGGAGGGGGACACCCTCGTCGTCGACACCACCAACTTCACCGACAGTCCCGCCCTCGGCGGCGCGTCGCGGAACCTGCACGTGGTCGAGCGGTTCAGCCGCATCGACGGCGATTCGCTGCTGTACCAGTTCACGGTCGACGATCCCACGGTGTGGACGGCGCCCTGGAGCGGCGAGTACGTCTGGCCCGCGAGCGAGGACCGCGTCTACGAGTACGCCTGCCACGAGGCGAACTACTCGTTCGGCGGCATCCTGCGCGGGGCCCGGATTCTCGAGGACGACGCCCGCGCGGCCGCGCGGTAACGGTCGCGCCGCAGACACGGGCAGACTTCCGGCGTGACGTTCGACGGCTATGCGACCGGTGGGTTCTACGACGAGCTGTTCCGCGCGGACGGCGCGCCCCGGCCCGAGGCGCGTCCGCTCGTCGAGCGCATCGAGGGCCTCGCCCACGGCGAGCTGCTGCGCTGTCAGCAGGCGGCCACGCGCGCCCTCCTGCGGATGGGCATCACTTTCAACGTCTACCACGAGGGGCACGGCACCGAGCGCATCTTTCCCTTCGACGTCATCCCCCGCATCGTCTCCCGCGGCGCCTGGCACGAGATTGAACGCGGCCTGCGGCAGCGCATCACCGCCCTGAACCACTTCATCGACGACGTCTATCACGACCGCCGCATCGTGGCCGACGGGGTGGTGCCGGCCGACGTCGTGGAGAGCTCGGAGGGTTATCGCCGCGAGTGCATGGGCCTCGACCCGCCGGGCGGCGTCTGGTGCCACATCACCGGCACCGACCTCGTCCGCGACGGCGACGGCGCCGTCTACGTGCTCGAAGACAACCTGCGCTGCCCGTCGGGCGTCTCCTACGTGCTGGAGAACCGGGCGGTCATGAAGCAGACCTTCTCGAAGATATTCGACGGCCTCCCCGTGCGGCCGGTCAGCGACTACCCCAGCCGGCTCCTCCGCACCCTCGAAGGCGTGGCTCCGCGGGGTGCGGGGCGCCCGAGCGTCGCGGTGCTCACCCCGGGAATTCACAACGCCGCCTATTTCGAGCACTCGTTCCTCGCGCAGCAGATGGGGGTCGAGCTCGTCGAGGGACGCGACCTCTTGGTGAACGACGGGGCCCTGTTCATGCGCACCACCCGCGGGCTGGAGCCGGTCGACGTGCTCTACCGGCGCATCGACGACGACTTCCTCGATCCCGCCTGTTTCCGGCCCGACTCGGTGCTCGGGGTCCCCGGCCTGATGGACGCCTGCCGCAACGGGCGGCTCACGGTGGTGAACGCGCCGGGGACCGGGGTGGCCGACGACAAGGTGGTCTACGCCTACGTGCCCGCGATGATCCGCTACTACCTGGGCGAGGACGCGATACTGCCCAACGTCCCCACCTGGTTGTGCTGGCGCGACAGGGACCGGGCCTACGTGCTCGACCACCTGGACGAGCTGGTGGTGAAGCCGGCCAACGAGTCGGGCGGCTACGGCATGCTCATCGGCCCCCGGTCCACCGCGGCCGAGCGGTCCGAGTTCGCCGGCCGCATCGCTGCCGCCCCCCGCAACTACATCGCGCAGCCGACCCTGTCGTTGTCGCGGGTGCCGACCCTCGTCGACGACCGCTTCGAGGGCCGCCACGTCGACCTGCGCCCGTACATCCTCCTGGGGAGCGAGCCGTTCGTCCTGCCCGGCGGTCTCACCCGGGTCGCCCTGACGAAGGGCTCGCTGGTCGTGAACTCGTCGCAGGGCGGCGGCAGCAAGGACACCTGGGTCCTCGCATGAGCGGGTTCAATGCTCAGCCGCACCGCCGAGTCGGTCTACTGGATGAGCCGCTACCTCGAGCGCGCGGCCAACGTCGCCCGCGTCGTGGGGGTGAACCTCAACCTCGAGATCGACCTGTCAGGCCTCGCCGAGGAGCAGTGGTTCCCCATGGTGCAGGTCGGCGGCGACGAAGCGGCCTTCGCCGAGCGCTACGAAGCGCCGACCCGGTCGCACGTCATCGAGTTCCTGACCATCGACCGCACCAATCCGAACTCCATCGCGTCGTGCGTGGCCGCCGCGCGCGAGAACGCCCGCACCGTGCGCGAGAGCATCTCCTCGGAGGTGTGGCAGGAGATCAACGAGTTCTATCTCGACGTCACCGCTCCCGAGGCGAGACGCTTCGCCCTCCACGACGCGGTCCGCTTCTTCCGGTCGGTCACGCGGGCCTGCCACGTCGTCGCCGGCACCAAGAGCGAGACGATGGAGCACGGCGAAGCCTGGAACTTCGGCCGGCTCGGCCGCTTCATCGAGCGCGCCGACCAGACCAGCCGCATCCTCGACGTCAAGTACTTCCTCCTGCTGCCGTCCGCCTCGGACGTCGGCCGGCCCGTCGACGATCTGCAGTGGAGTGCCCTCCTGCGCTCGGCGAGCGGGTTCGAGGCCTATCGCCGCGCCCACGGGCTCGTGGCGTCGGAGTCGGTGGTGGCGTTTCTGCTCTTCGATCGCGCCTTCCCGCGCTCGGTGGGCTATTGTGTGACGCAGGCCGACTTCTCGCTGCACGGGGTCACCGGCACTCCGATGCGCCGCTTCGAGAACCGGGCCGAGCAACTGCTGGGCCGACTGGCGTCGGAGCTGGACTACACCGACGCCCGCGAGGTGATCGCCGGGGGCCTGCACGAGTTCATCGATGTTCTGCAGGACCGCCTCAACCAGATCGGCGACGCGGTCACCGCGACGTTCTTCCGCCAGGGGTAGGGGGGTGCGACGTGGACCGGATGGGCGCCGGAATGGTCGCGACGCCGATTCGATCAGGACCGCTGAGGCTGCTCGAGGTTGGCGGCGGAGATGGTCTGAAGGGGGTCGACGCGGCCCGTGAGGTGTTCGACGCGGCCCGTGAGGTATGTAATGCTCTTCGAGTTCGTGAGGACGTGATGGCTGTCCGCGCTCCCGAGATGGCGCCGACCCGCGCGGCAAGGGCGCTGATGGCGCTGACGACGAGCAACGCGGTCTCCATGTGTCGAGCGTAGCGCCTTGAAGATCCAACGGTCAACGGTCGGCCCGGCGCCGATGCCGGAGACGACGAGGACCGCGCGCACCGTGGTTCCCGATGCGCGCCGCCCGCGTTCCCGCCGCCGGGCGGCAGGCCGCGGACGCGTGGTTCCGCGGCTCGCCGGCGCGGTCTGCCTCGCCCTTGGGCTGGGCGGCGCGGCGATCCCGGAGGCGTTCGCGGGCGCGCAGGACGCGGCCCGCGACGCGCAGCTCGCCGTCCGCGTCAAGACGGCGCTCGTGAACGACGTCGACCTCGGCACGATGCCGATCGACGTCGCGGTGCGCGGCGGCGCGGTGACCCTGCGGGGGGTCGTGGGCTCGGCCGCCGATGTGGACCGCGCGGTGGCGTTGGCGCGCGGCGTCGACGGGGTGGCGAGCGTTCGCGCCGAGCTCGACGTCGTCGCCGGCGGTCCCCCGCCGCGGGAGCGCCCGAGGACCACCCTCCCCGCGCTGGCGCCGCCGCCCAGCGACGACCCGTTGCGGTTGATCGGCGTCGGTGTGTCGGGGACCGCGATGCTCCCGGCCCGCGGCGCGCTGGACCGGTCCATCGGGGTCGGGGCGGTCCTGCGGCTCAGGCCGCGGGCGGGTGTGGCGCCGGTGTTCGCCTTCAGTTGGCGTCGGACGCGGTTCGCGGAGGGCTCGGGAGTCTCGACGGGGACGGGCCTGAGCGTGCGGCCGGTGATGGGCGGGGTCGAGTACCGGGTGGGTGACGGCCGCGTCAGCGCGGCGGCGTCGCTCGTGGCGGGCTATGCCTTCAACCGACTGCGGGTCGATCGGGAGCACGCGGGACCGGCGTGGGCGGTCGAGGTGAAGAACAGCTTCGTCTGGCGGGCCGGCGGGTCGGTGTGGGTCGACGTCACGCCCCGGTTCGGCGTCAACGCGTTCGGCGGCTATCTCGTCACACGCCCCGAAGTGGCGCTTCTGAGCGGCGGGTCGGTGGTGAACCGCCAGTTGAACGCCGATACCGCCATCGTCAGCCTGGGTGTAGCGTGGTGGATTTTCTGACGGTTATGCACTGACCCGCACCCGGACCCGCATCGCCGGCCGGTCGTTGGGCCGCCGCCGGGAACGGAACTCGCGCATGTCCGACTTTCTCGACCGCCACGTGGTGGCCCGCCTGGCGCGGGTCGGAGACGCCGTGCTCTTCGCGGCCCGGGCGTTGCGCGAAGCCTGCCGGCCACCGTTCGAGTGGAAGGAGACAGCGCGCCAGCTCTACGAGATCGGGTGGCTGTCGGTACCACTCATCGCCGCCGCGGGCTTCGCGGTGGGCGTCGTCCTGTCCATGCACACCCGCGCCTCGCTCCAGCGTTTCGGGGCCGAGGCGCTGATTCCCGCCGCCCTGACCCTGGCCCTCGTCCGCGAGACCGGTCCCCTCGTGGTCGGTCTGCTCGTCTCGGGCCGGGTCGGCGCGGGGGTCGGGGCCGAGCTGGGGGCGATGAAGGTGACCGAGCAGGTCGACGCCCTCGAGGCGGTCGCCGTCGACTCGTTCAAGTTCCTGGTCGTCACCCGCATGGTGGCCTGCGTGGTGGCCATGCCCATCCTGACGACGGTGATGAACTTCACCGGCATCGTCGGGGGGTGGGTGGCCGAGGCGGCGATATCCGGCATGGCGTTCCGGACCTACTTCGAGGCCGCGTTCTCGATCGTCCAGTTCACCGACTACCTGCCCGGCACCCTCAAGACGATGGTCTTCGGCTTCATCATCGCGATGACCGCGTCGTACATCGGCATGCACACCTCGCACGGCACGCAGGGGGTGGGCCGGTCGGCGACCCGCAGCGTGGTGCTGGCCTCGATGCTGATGATCGCGGCCAACGTGGTGCTCGTGCGTCTGATCTTCTTCTTGTTCCCGGAGACGGCCGAATGACCGGCGACGGGGTGCCGATTCGCCTCGACCACGTGTCGAAGCGGTTCGGTCGGTTCACCGTACTCGACGATGTCTGCCTGGAGATGCCGCGGGGCCGGGCCACCGTGGTCCTCGGCCGCAGCGGCACCGGCAAGAGCGTCATGCTTCGCCACATCGTCGGACTGCTCGCCCCCGACTCGGGGCGCGTGCTGGTGCAGGGGCGGGACCTCACCCGACTGTCGGCCCCGGACGTCGCGGCGGTGCGGCGGCAGGTCGGGTTCCTGTTCCAGAACGCGGCGCTGTTCGACTCGCTGACGGTGGGCGACAACGTCGCCTTCCCCCTGCGGCGGCACACCCGCCTGCCGGAGGACGAGATGCGCGCGCGGGCCGAGGCGACGCTGGGGCTGGTCGGCCTCGCCCGCGACTATGACAAGATGCCCGCGGACCTGTCGGGAGGCATGCGCAAGCGGGCGGGGCTCGCCCGGGCGATGGTGCTCGAGCCGTCGATCCTGCTCGTCGATGAGCCGAGTGCGGGCCTCGACCCGGTGACCTCGGAGGAGATCGACGACCTGCTGGTGCGCGTCAAGCAGGAGTTCGGCGCGACGCTGGTCATCGTGACCCACAACATCCCGAGCGCGCGCCGCATCGGCGACACGCTGGTGTTCCTGCACGAGGGGAAGGTCCTGGAGCGCGGGTCGGCGGAGGACCTCGAACGGAGCCGGCACGCCATCGTGCGGCAGTTCCTGGCGTCGGAGTCGGGCGGGTAGCGCCGCGCGGCGGACATGGAGGGAGGGAGCGTATGGGTTCCCCGCGGTTGGCCGTGGTCGGGACGTTCGTGGTCGGCGGGTTGCTGCTGTTCGCAGTGGGCCTGTTCATGATCGGCGACCGCCGGCTGCTGTTCACCGAGCGCTTCGAGGTCGAGGCGGACTTCGGCAACGTCACCGGCATCGCCATCGGCACCGGCGTGCGCCTCGCCGGCTTCGACGCGGGCGAGGTGCTCGGCATCGAGATACCGCTGAACCCCGGCGAGCGGTTCCTCGTGCGCATGCGCGTGCGCGAGGACCTGCGCCCGCTCGTGCGCACCGACTCGGTGGCGGCGGTGTTGACGGACGGGCTGCTGGGGTCGGTGTTCATCCAGATCCGGTCGGGCAGCGCCGGGGCCCCGCAGGTCGAAGACGGCGCCCGCATCCGCGGGGCCGACGCGGTCGAGATCGCCGACCTCATCGAAGAGGGGCGCCGCACCTTCACCACCCTGGCCGGAGAGTTCACCGGGCTGCGCGAGGAGATGGCCGGGGCCCTGGGCAACCTGGGCGCCACCGTCGACACCACCACGCAGCTCGTCACCCGGGTCGGCGCCGACATCGAGGCCATCACCGGGGCGAGCGCCCAGGTCATGGAGGGCGCGCTGGCGGTGCTGGCGGACACGCGGGCCCTCGTCGCCGGCCTCTCGGAGGGCGAGGGCACGGTGGGCCGGCTGCTGGAGGACGACGCGCTCTACGACGGGCTGGTCGGCACCGTGGCGGAGACCGAGGCCACGGTGCGCGCGGTGCGCCAGAGCGCCGAGCAGCTCGAGCGGGTCGTGGCCGGCCTCGCCGGCCCCGAGGGCGACGCGACGCGGCTGATGGCCGACGCCGGCGAGGCGGCCGCCCTCGCCCGCAACGCGATGTCGGACATCGCCGAGAACACCGAGGCGCTCAAGCGGAGCTGGCCCTTCAGCGGCTTCTTCACCGACCGCGGCTTCTACAACCTCGACCAGCTCACGCGCGACGAGTACCGCGAGCTGCTCGGCGACGACCGCTACACGCCGCTGCGCATCTGGGTCGAGGGCGACCTGTTGTTCGAGACCCGCGGCGGCGAGGGGCGCATCACCCTGGCGGAGGGCGCCGTCGAGCGGCTCGACGAGGCGATGGCGGGGCTGCTCGCCTATCCCCGCGACAGCCCCATCGTGGTCGAGGGCTACGCCGCCGGCGGGGGCGCCGGTCTGGAGTACCGGCAGTCGCAGGCGCGCGCCGACCTCGTGCGCTCGTACCTCGCCCGCGCCTACCGCCGGGCGGCGTCGCTGACCGGCGCCATGCCCATGGGGTCCGCAGCCGACGGCAGCCCGCGCGGCGACGGGCGCTGGGACGGGGTGGCCCTGACGATGTTCGTCGACACCGAGCGGCTGGGGGGCGCGCGGCCGGCGTCGGCCGTCATACGGTGAGCCGTCGTGATGCAGACGGCAGGGACCGGCGCGTGGCCGGCGTCGGTCATGACGCCGACGCAGCCCTGAACGTCGGACTGGCGCGTGGCCGGCGTCGGCCGTCACGCGGCGGGCGTGGTAGATTCGGTTCGTCGGTGTTCACCTGGTGGACGTGCGGGGGTACGGATGTCCCAGCCTGCATCACTTTCGACCCCGGCGGCGCCGCCGGCCGGTCGGATCATGACCGCGGAGGAACTGTTCCGCCTGCCCCAGGATGGTTGGCGTTACGCGCTGTTCCGGGGGGAGTTGCAGAGGATGACGCCTGCCGGTTTCCGGCACGGAACGGTCATCGTCAACATCACCGTGCCGCTGGGACACCACGTGAAGACCCATCGTCTGGGCGTCGTCTGCGGCGCCGAGACCGGTTTCGTCCTGGAACGGAATCCCGACACCGTGCTCGCCCCGGACGTCGCCTTCGTCCGGCGAGAGCGGATCCCCGCGTCGGGCCTGCCCGCGACCTTCTGGGAGGGCCCGCCCGACCTGGCGGTGGAGGTCACCTCGCCCGGCGACGCCCGCCCCGAAGTGGCGGAGAAGACGGCGTCGTGGCTCTCCGCCGGCACGCGCGTGGTCTGGGTGGTCGACCCGGGCCGCGAGTCGGTCACGGTCCACGAGCCGGACGCACCCCCCCGGCGCCTTGCCGTTCCTGAAGTCCTGCCCGGCGCCCCCCTGCTTCCGGCCTTCCGCCTGCCGCTCGCCGACGTGTTCCGCGCAGATTGACATTGGCGCTCATCTGGACGGGTCCGGGTTTCCTGGAGCGGCCGGGCCAGCTCCGTTCGAGCCGTCCGGACGGTGGAGCGACCGACCCCCGGTCGCCGGTCGACCCTCCCCGGTTCCGACCGACGCCTGAGCCCTCAGCGCGGCCGCGCGCGGTAGCGCTCGTACAACGACCGGTGCCGGTTGTCGGTGCTCACGCGGCGGCCGAGGATGAAGAGCTCGCTGACCTGGGTGCGGATGGCGAGGGGGTCGCCGTCGGTGACGATGAGGTTGGCGATGCGGCCCTCCCGGATCGTCCCGAGCCGGTCGTCGAAGCCCAGCATCTCGGCCGCGTTCTTCGTGATCGCGGCCAGCGCCGCCTCCCGGGGCAGCCCGTAGGGGACCGCCTGCGCCGCCTCGTAGGGCAGGGTCCGGGAATCGGCCGAGTTGAACGTACCGAAGGCGATGCGGACTCCCGCCGCGTGCAGCCTGCCCGGATTCGCGTAGGCCTCGTCGTAGGCCTCGTCGGGGCCTGACGGCATGGCCTGGGTGGGCCCGAGGATGACGGGGACGTCGCGCTCGGCCAGCCAGTCGGCGATCTTCCACGCCTCGCGTCCCCCCGCGACCACGAAGTCGAGCCCCTGACGCTCGGCCCATTCGACGGCGTTGCGGATGTCGCGCTCGCCGTTGGCGGTGAGGAGGACGGGCATCCCTCCCGCCACGATCTTCACCGCCGCCTCGAGCTGCAGGTCGCGGCGCACGCCGACCCCCGCCGCGACCGCGCGCTGGTAGTCGCGCGCCGCGTCGAGCCACGTGTCGAGGCGGGCCACCGCTTCGAGGTAGCGCTCCCGCCGCTCGGACCAGTCGCCGCGGTCGCCGAAGCCGGGCTCCAGCGAGGGGTAGTTGACGACCATCGCGGCGCCGGGGTCGATCAGCATCTCCTCGACCGTCCAGCCGTCGAGGCCGACGAGCGACGCCTGCCCGGCGATGGTTCCGTCCTGCGGCGCGCTCAGGGTCGCCGCGATGCCGTTGGCGCGGGCCACCGGGATGTGCTCGCTCGCGGGATGGATGGCCGTCGCCGCCTGCAGATGGGGGTTGAAGCCGCCCTGCTCGCGGGCGTCGTTGGTCACGCCGACGGCGCCGATCTCGGTGAGCCCGAGCCGCGAGACCCCGTCGAAGAGGCCCGGATAGACGTGGCGTCCCGCCGCGTCCACGATCTCGGCTCCGGCCGGGGTCTCCACCTCGAGTCCCACCGCGGTGATGCGGCCGTCGCGGATGACGACGGTCCCCACGAACGGGTCGCCGGCCAGGGTGTGCACCGTCCCGCCCCGAATCGCGTAGGTCTGGGCGTCAGCGGGCGCCGCGGCGCCGAGGGCGAGGTGAGCGAGGACGGCGACCAGGGGGACGAGAAGGCGCGTCGCACGCGAAGACCGGGCGTCGCCCACGGCGTCGACGGGATCGCGGAAGCCGGTGGCGCGAAGCCGCGCGGCGGTCCCCATGGTCCGGATGCAAGTGGCGCGGCTCATCGGTCTTCCTCCGCTTTCGGCTTCAACCCGAGTTTGGCCAGATGGGCCTGCTTCTCGGCCGCGACGGCGGCCTGGCGCTCGCGGTCGAGCTCGACGTCGAAGTACAGCTTCCCGTCCACGTAGGTCTGCACCGGCTTGCCGAACATGGTCAGGGGATGGCCTTCCCAGACCGTCAGGTCGGCGTCCTTGCCGACGTCGATCGAGCCGACCCGGTCGTCGATGCCGAGCTGCATCGCGGGGTTCAGGGTCACCAGGCGCAGCGCCGCCTCCTCGTCGAGCCCGCCCCACTTCATGGTCTTGGCCGCCTCCTGGTTCAGGTGGCGGATCTCCTCGGCCGAGTCGGAGTTGATGGAGACGAGCACTCCGCGGTCCATCATCAGGGCCGCGTTGTGGGGAATCGCGTCGTAGGCCTCGACCTTGTACGCCCACCAATCGGAGAAGGTGGACGCCCCGGCGCCATGGGCCGCGATCTCGTCGGCGACCTTGTAGCCCTCCAGGACGTGCTGCAGGGTGCGGATGGTGAACCCGAACTCCTCGGCCACCCGCAGCAACTGGAGGATCTCGTCGGCGCGGTAGCTGTGGGCGTGCACCCACCGCTCGCCGCGCAGGACCTCGCCGAGCCGCTCGAGCTTCAGGTCGCGGCGGGGGGCGGGTTCCCCGCTGTCGCCGGCCCGGTGCTCGGCCCACGCCGCGAGGTAGGCCCGGGCGTCGAGGAACGCCTGACGGATGACGTCCTGCACCCCCAGGCGGCTCCCGGGATAGCGGTCGGGGTTGCGGTCGCGGGTGGTGTTCTCGCCGAGCGCGAACTTGATGCCGGGGTGCGCGCCCATCAGCAGGTCGTCGGCGTCGGCGCCCCACCGCAGTTTGAGCACCGCGTTGCCGCCCCCGATGGGGTTGGCCGAGCCGTGCAGTACGTTGATGGTGGTGACCCCGCCGGCGAGGGCCCGGTACATCCCGACGTCCTCGGGGCGGATGACGTCCTCGATGGTGACCATGGACGAGACGTTCACCGACCCTTCGTTGATGCTGAGGGCGGCGAGGTGCGAGTGGGCGTCGATGATGCCGGGGGTGACGTACTTGCCGGCCGCGTCGACCACCGTGGCTGCCACGGGCGGCTCGAGGCCGGTTCCCACCTCCGCGATGCGGCCGCCGCGGACGAGGACGTCGCCGTTCTCGATGGTCCCGCGCGAGGCCGTGAGGAGGGTCGCGCCGCGGATGAAGGTGACCGGGTCGTCGCGGTACGGCCCCCGGTCGGCGGCCAGTGGCACGGGCGGGGCGGCGGGATCGGGGGCGGTGCCGCCGCTGCCGTGTTCGGCGGAGTCCTCGTCTCCGCCCCCGCCGCGATCCGCGTCGAAGGGCTCGCCGTCGACGAAGACCATCTCGATGGCGGTGTCCGCGTCGAAGAGCGCCCCGTCGGCGACGATCAGGTTGGCGATCTTGCCCGTCTCGATCGACCCGATCCGGTCGTCGACGCCGAAGATTTCCGCCGCCGACAGGGTCAGGGCCCGGATGGCGTCGTCTGCCGAGAGCCCCTGCGCCAATGCCCGCCGCGCTGCCGGCAGGGCCTCGGCGGGGTCGTCGAGCCCGCCGGTGTAGAACGCGAACGGCACGCCGGCTTCGGCCAGGGCCGCCGGGGCGCTGGGCGCGCGGTCGTAGCGCCGCAGATCGGCGAGGGTCGGCACCTCATTCGGGTCACCGTCGCGCGGCGGCGCCGGCCAGTCGAGACTCACCAGGGCGGACACGTCGTTCGCGGCCAGCAGGTCCGCCGCCTCCCATGCGCCCTGCGCGCCGTAGACGATCGGCCGGACGCCCATCTCCGCGGTGGCCGCGAGGGCGCGAGCGATGTCGGACCGGCTCGATGCCGGGAACAGGGCCGGCCAGCCCTCCCGGAGCTGGCGCCGGATGGGGTCGAGGGCCCCGTCCCACTCGGGCCGCCGCCGGCCGCGCGGAGCGTCCTCGTAGGCTGTCCACACCGCCTCGTGATGGGCGGCGTCGTAGTAGAGCTGCTTGAGGTAGGCGAAGACCCCCATCGAGCTGCCCGGGAACCCCGAGTAGGTGCGGCTGCGGTCCCGCAGGTTCACGCGCATCGCCACCGGGCTCGCGACCACCAGCTCCCGCGGGCGCTCGAACCTCCCCAGGTTGAGCACCGCGGCCTGACCGGGGACCAGCCCCGCGTGGCGGGTGCTGACGACGGACGTGAACCCCGCCTTCCGCCACTGCGCGAAGCGCTCGTCGGCGGGGTCGATGCCGTCGGCCGCCGTCAACCAGGTGGTCGTCCCCGGCCGGTCCTCCGGCCCCCACGCATGGGGCCGGTCACGGCCTCCGCCGCCGCGGGCGGCCCCCGGCGCCGGTTCGCGCCCGTGCCCCAGGGTTGTGAGGGCGTCGATCAGGCCCGGATAGACGGTCCGACCCGCCCCGTCGACAATCCGGGCCCCCGCCGGCGCGTCCACCTCGGCCCCGACCGCGGTGATGACGCCGTCGTCCATCACCACCGTGCCGTTCTCCAGGGTGGTTCCCGACACCGTCACCACTCGCGCGTTCACGATCGCGGAGAGGCCGATGCCGTCGGGCTGCGTCGGGCGGGGCTGCGCATGCAGCGCGGGGGCGGCGAGGGCCGACACGGCCAGCAGCGCGAGGGCGCGATTCGTCATCCGGTGTCCTCCGGGATACGTACGTAGCCGTGAAGACGGTGGGGCGGGGCCGGCCCGCCGACACCGAGACGTGGCCCGCAAACGCTCATTATAGGAGGGCGATTGCCGACTCGTCACAGGAGGGCGATTGCCGACTCGTCGTGTGTCGAAGTCGATTGCAGGGCAGGACGGGACGTGTGAAACTGCGATATGAGAACATCACGGTCTCCAGGGACGTTGACGTGTGCCGGCGCGCGCGTCAGGGCGGCGGAACGCGGCACTTCGGTTTCGGCGGCCGTGCGGGAATCCTGATCCGGTGGTCGGGAAGAGGAGACCGAGTTCGACCGCCGCGAGCGGCTCCAGCACGAGACCGTGCGCAGCACGCGTTCAGCACCGGCTCCCGCGAGAGAGATCCATCGCCGGGACCGACTCGTTGGCACAACGTGTTCCTGTCGGGCGTGACGGTTCGGGTCCCGTTCTCCTGAGCCGCGTCGGCGGCCCGCGTTTCAGGCCGTGGGGGGCGACGGGCCGCAGCGTCCGAGATTCGCAGGGTTCCCGCCGGCGTTCGGCGCCACCGGAATCGCGTTGCCAAGTCGCTGACGATGGGGCAAAATTGACCCGTCCAAGTGTGCCCGCGGGTACGCAGCGCGACCCGGACGGAAACGGGGAGAGGCATGCGGCTACTGCGTGACGACGGTCGGACGGGTCTCTGGCGTTTCGGGCTGGCGTCGGTCGCCGGCGTCTGCCTCGTCGCGGCGGCGTCCGCGGGCGCGGCGGCGCAGGAGCCTCCGGGCGCGGGGGACGCGGCCGACGTGCGGGCGATGCTCGACCGGTACTGCGTTGCGTGTCACAACGACCGGCTGCGGACGGCCGAGCTGAGCTTCGACGGGGTCGACGCCGAGCATCCCGAGGCGGACCCCGAGCTCTGGGAGAAGGTGGCCGCGAGATTGCGGGCGGCGTCGATGCCTCCGCCCCGGCGACCGCGCCCCGACCCCGTGACCTACACCGCGGTGGCCGCCCACCTGGAAGGCGCGCTCGACGCGGCGTGGGCCGCCGACCCGAATCCCGGGCGCGGCAGCGCCGTGCACCGAATCAACCGGACCGAGTACGCCAACGCGGTCCGCGACCTCTTCGCCCTCGACATCGACGTCGCCTCGCTGCTGCCGGGCGACGAGACGGCCGACGGCAGCTTCGACAACTTCGCCGACGTCCTCACCATCTCGCGCGCCCATCTCGAGCGGTACCTGTCGGTGGCCCGGCAGGTCACCCGCCTCGCGGTGGGGCTGCCCCCCCCCGCGGCGGGGTTCGACACCTTCGAGGTGCCCCTGCACATCGTGCAGGACGGCCGGCAGAGCGAGGACCTGCCGCTGGGTTCGCGGGGCGGTCTCGCGGTTTCCTATCAGTTCCCCGTCGACGGCGAGTACGCCATCCGGGTGCGGCTGCGCCGTCAGTACCAGGCCTATCTCATGGGGATGGGCTGGCCGCAGCAGCTCGATGTCCGCCTCGACGGGCGGCTGCTGAGGCGATTCACCGTCGGCGGCGACGCCCCCGGCATTCCGGGCGCGGCCAGCTACGCCGGCGCGGGCGAGCCGGGCTTCGTGAAGGACCCCGAGTGGGAAGCCTTCATGCAGCTCACCGGCGACGACCACCTGCTCGTCCAGGCGCCGGTCGAGGCCGGACCCCACACCGTGGGGGTGTCGTTCGTGCGCGAGCTGTGGGAGGAGGAGGGGCTGCCGCAGCCGCTGCAGCGGGGCCGGGTGCTCACCAACGACCAGATCTACATGGGCTACGCGGCGGTCGGCTCGGTCGAGATCGGCGGACCCTACGAGGTGACGGGCGCCGTCGCCGACACCCCGAGCCGACGCGCCATCTTCAGTTGCCGGCCTGCCGCCGCGTCGGACGAACGGGCGTGCGCCCGCGAGATCCTGTCGAGGCTGGCGCGTCGGGCGTACCGCCGGGCCGTTACGGAGACCGACTTGGCGGTGCTGCTCGACTTCTACGACCAGGGCCGGACGGGGGGCGACAGCTTCGAGCACGGCATCCAGTTCGCCCTCGAGCGCCTGCTCATCGACCCCGACTTCCTGCTGCGGGTGCACCGCGATCCGATCGACCTGCCGGCGGCGCAGGCCGCCTATTCCCTCGACGACTTCGAGCTGGCGTCGCGCCTGTCGTTCTTCCTCTGGAGCAGCGTTCCCGACGACGAGCTGCTGGCCCTCGCCGAGCGGGGCGCCCTGTCGGACCCCGCGGTCCTGGAGGGGCAGGCGCGGCGGATGCTCGCCGATCCCCGCGCCACCGACGCGCTGGTGGACGACTTCACCGCCCAGTGGCTGAACCTGCGCCGGGTCAGTGAGGTCGTCGTCGACCCGATCCGCTATCCCAACTACGACGAGACGCTGCTCGAGGCGTTCCGCGACGAGACCGAGCTCTTCGTGGCCGGCACCCTGCGCGGCGACCGCAGCGTCCACGAGCTGCTCGACGCCGACTACACGTTCGTCAACGAACGGCTCGCGCAGCACTACGGTATCGCCGGCGTCTACGGCAGCCGGCTGCGGCGGGTCCCCCTGCCCGACCCGCGGCGGCGCGGCGGGCTGTTGGCGCACGGGGCGCTGCTCACCACGACGTCCTACCCCGACCGCACCTCGCCCGTGCTGCGCGGGAAGTGGCTGCTCGACAACATCTTCGGGCTGCCGGTGCCGCCGCCTCCCCCCGGCGTGGACACCACCCTCGAGGAAGAGCCGGGGGTGCGGCCGCCGTCGATCCGCGAGCGGCTCGCCCGGCATCGGCGGAGCCCCGCGTGCGCGAGCTGCCACGCGGTGATCGATCCCCTCGGGTTCGCCCTCGAGAACTTCGACGTCATCGGCGGCTGGCGCACCATCGACGAGGCCGGCGAGCCGGTCGACGCGACCGGCACGACCGCGGCCGGCGAGAGCATCGAGGGCCTCGCGGGCCTGCGGGCCCTGCTGCTCGACGACCCCGAGAAGTTCCCGCGAACGGTGACCGAGAAGCTCTTGGCCTATGCGCTGGGCCGGCCCCTGGAGTACTACGACCGACCCGCCGTGCGCCGCGTCGTGCGCGAGGCGGCCGCCGACGGCTACCGCTGGTCGTCGCTCATCGTCGGCATCGTCAAGAGTCCCACGTTCCGGATGCGCGGCGTCCGGACCCCGGAAACGGCGAACTGAGGCAGGCAGAGGAGAAGCAACCCATGACCTTCTTGACGAAGACGTTGCCGCGGCGGACGGTGCTGCGCGGGCTCGGCGCCACGATGGCGTTGCCGCTTCTCGATGCGATGCACCCGGCGTTCTCGGTGCGGGGCCGGGCGGCGGCGCGGCCGGCGGCCCGCTTCCAGGCGTTCTATGTCCCCAACGGCATGGCCATCCCGTACTGGAAGCCGAAGGGGGAGGGGACCGACTACGCGCTGTCGCCGATTCTCGCGCCCCTGGCCGACTTCAAGGACCAGCTCATCGTCCTCTCCGGGCTCAACGCGAGCTGGAACTACATCCACGCGGGAGCGTCGGGATCGTTCCTCACCGGCACCACCCGCGGCGGGACGAACGAGATCGAGATCATCGCCGACGTGTCGATGGACCAGCTCCTGGCCCGGCACTTCCAGAACGAGACGCAGGTTCCGTCGCTCGAGCTGTCGCTCGACCCCCCCAACAATGCGGGTGCGTGCACCGGCAACCTGAGCTGCGTCTACACCCACACCCTGTCGTGGCGCAGCCCGACCCAGCCCCTGCCGACCGAGTCGAACCCGCGGGCGGTGTTCGAGACCCTGTTCGGCGACAGCGGCACCACCGACCGGAAGGCGCGGGCGGCGCGCCTGCAAGAGCACAAGAGCCTGCTCGACTCGGTGGGGGACAAGCTGGCGGCGCTGCGCCGCGAGCTCGGCCCGGGCGACCAGGTGAAGATGGAGGAGTACACCGAGGCCATCCGCGACGTCGAGCGCCGCATCGAGAAGGCGGAGGAGCAGAGCGACCTGGAGCTGCCGACCCTCGAGCAGCCGCAGGGGGCGCCGTCGGAGTTCGAGGACCACTACGACCTGATGATGGACCTGCAGGTCCTCGCCCTGCAGTCGGACCTGACCCGGGTCATCTCGTTCATGATCGGCAAGGAGCAGAGCGCGCGGCCGTATCCGCAGATCGGAGTGCCCGAGGCGCACCACCCGCTCTCGCACCACAACGACGACCCGACGCTCGTCGCCCACATGTCGAAGATCAACGCGTACCACACCGCGCTCTTCTCGCGCTATCTCGAGAAGCTGCGCGCGACGCCCGACGGCGACGGCACGCTGCTCGACCACATCACCATCCTGTACGGGTCGGGCCTGTCGAACAGCACGCGGCACTCGGGCATCGACCTGCCGCTGGTGCTCGCCGGGGGTGGGGCGGGCCGGCTGCCGAGCGGACGCCACATCCGGTACACCGACGAGCCGTCGATGGCGAACCTGCTCGTCACCCTGATGGACAAGATGGGCGTCCCCGTCGAACGGATCGGCGGCAGCACCGGCGCGTTGCCCGTCGACACCCTGGCGGGGCTGCTGTAGATGCGGTGACCGGGAATCGCCTCGGCGCCCCCGGGGCGATTCAGACGGCAATTGCCTTGCCGTGTGACGGGCGCAGAGCTGCAAGAGAAGGGCGCGCCCGAGGGCATCTGGCGACTCGGCTTCCATCACTTCCCACAGGCGAAGGGCGGTACCCGACATGTTCCTGCTGAGAGCCCGTGTCGTCGTTGCGTCGGCGGTCCTGGCGACGGCCGTCGGTGTCGCGTCGGCCGAGACGCCTCCGCTCGTCGACGCCGCCAAGCGGGGCGACGCGCCGGCGGTGGCGGCGCTGCTCGCCGGCGGCGCCGTCGTTGCGTCGGCGGACGCCGACGGCTCGACCGCGCTGCACTGGGCGAGCCACCGCGACGACGCCGCGACCGTCGCGCGGCTCCTCGACGCCGGGGCCGACGTCGACGCCGCGACCGACCTCGGGGTGACGGCGCTGTGGGCGGCGAGCCAGAACGGCAGCGCCGCCGTGGTCGAGATCCTGCTCGAGGCGGGGGCCGACCCCAACCGGCCGCTCCTGGCCGGCGAGACCGCGCTGATGGTGGCGGCGCGGGCCGGCGCACCCGACGTGGCCCGCCTGCTCCTCGCCTTCGGGGCCGACACCGAGGCCCGCGGTCCCCGCGGACAGACCGCCCTGATGTGGGCGGTCGCTCAGCGCCACGCGGATGTCGTCGCGGTGCTGCTGGCCCACGGAGCGGCGGTGCATGCGCGCTCCGATGTCTGGAGCCAGATGATGGCGGTGCCGCCGCACGGCCAGCCCGAGTACAACGCCGACATCCCCCACGGCGGCAACACCGCGCTCATGTTCGCCGCGCGCAACGGCGACCTCGCCTCGGCGAGGCTGCTCATCGCGGCCGGTGCCGACGTCGAGGACCAGAACGCGTGGGGGGTGAGCGCCGTCACCATGGCCGCGCACGCCGGCTACGGCTCGCTCGTGGCGCTCCTGCTCGAAGCCGGCGCAGACCCCGACGCGGCCGAGGCCGGCTTCGCCGCCATCCACGCCGCGGTCATGCGCCGCGACGCCCCGATGGTGGCGACCCTGCTCGAAGCCGGCGCCGACCCCAACGCGGTGCTGCGCACGTGGACTCCCACCCGGCGCGCCTCCCGCGACTACAACTTCCGGCCCGCCCTCATCGGAGCCACCCCGTTCTGGCTCGCCGCGCGCTTCGCCGCCCCCGACGTCATGCGCCTGCTCGCCGACCACGGCGCCGATACGTCGTTCGTGCACCATGCGAGCTACAAGCAGCGGTACACCCAGGTCATCACCGAGTCGACGACCGCGCTGATGGCCGCCGCCGGCATGGGCGGGGGACGGCTGCGGGCGTGGATGCCTCCCGATCCCGCTGAAGCCGAGATGCTCGCCCTCGATGCCGTCCAGGTCGCCCTGGACCTGGGCGCCGACATCAACGCCACCGACGCGGCCGGTCGAACCGCCCTCGACGGCGCCCGCATGGCCCGCATGCGCTCCGTCGCCGCGTTCCTCGAGGCGCAGGGTGCCCGCCCCGGCGGGCGGTAGCCCGCCATCGTCGCCTCGGCTCCGCCTGGCCCCAGGCAGAGTCCGCGCCATTCGGCGCATGTCGCGCAGATCTGAACCGTCCGGCGGGCGCAAATCAAACCATTGGGGGGATGAAATCCACCCATTCATTGACCCAGGATCCGCCGGGCGATGGTCTGGAGCTGGATGTTCGACGTGCCCTCGTAGATCTGGCCGATCTTGGCGTCGCGGAACAGCTTTTCGACGGGGTAGTCCTTCGTGTAGCCCACGCCGCCGAAGAGTTGCACGGCGAGCGACGTGACCCGCTCGGCGACCTGCGACGAGAAGAGCTTGGCCATCGCCGCTTCGGTGAGGAAGGGTCGGCCGGCGTCGCGGAGGCGGGCGGCGTTGTAGACGCCGAGCCGGGCCATCTCGACCTCGGTCTGAGCCTGCGCCACCTGGAACTGGACGGCCTGGAAGCCGGCAATCGGTCGGCCGAACTGCTCGCGCTCCCGGATGTGGCGGATGGTGTGGTCGAGGGCGCCCTGGGCCAGTCCCGCCATCTGGGCCCCGATGCCGATGCGCCCCTCGTTCAGGGTCTCGATGGCCACCTGGTAGCCCTTGCCGCGCTCACCGAGGACGTGGCTCTTCGGCACCCGGCACCCGTCGAGGAGCAGCTCGCACGTGCTGCTGGCCCGGATGCCGAGCTTGTCCTCCTTCTTGCCGACCTCGAGCCCCGGGCGGTCGTGCTCGACGATGAACGCGGTGATGCCGCGGTGGCCGGCGTCGGGGTCGACGTTGGCCATGACGATGAACAGCTCGGCCTCGCGCGCGTTCGTGATCCAGAGCTTGCGGCCGGTGATGACGTAGTCGTCGCCGTCCTCCACCGCGCGCGCTCTCAGCGCGAAGGCGTCGCTGCCGGAGCCCGCCTCGGACAGGGCGTAGGCCCCGACCGCGCCGCCGGCGAGGCGGGGGAGGAACCGCTGCTGCAGGTCGGCCGAGCCCCAGCGCAGCAGGGCGTTGATGACGAGGGTGTTCTGGACGTCGACGACCACCGCCACCGACGGGTCGACACGGGCCAGCTCCTCGACGGCCAGCACGGACAGGAAGAACGGGGCGCCGGCGCCCCCGAGTGGCTCGGGGATCTCGATGCCCATCACCCCGAGGTCGAACAGCTTGTCGATGAGCGCGCGCGGCATGAGCGCCTGCTCGTCCATCTCGCGCACCTGCGGGGCAATCTCCGCCTCGGCGAACGCACGGACGCTGGCGCGGAACAGCTTCTCGTCGTCGGTGAGGGTGGTCAGGGGTGACGGGGTGGTCACGGTGACGGAATCGGCGGTCATCGGATCCCTCGGCGGCATGGGCGGTGAGCCGGGCGGTCGCGCGGCGCAGCTTGCATCCGTCCGCCTCGCGAGTATCCCGGGCAGGGTGGGCGGGCGTCAAGGCTTGGGCCCGGCGTTCGGCTGGACGGTCGAAGTACTAACTGGCGTCCGGCGTCACGGCGCGGCCGACGATCACCCGCAGCGGAGCCGTCGTGCGGGACCGCGCACGGTGGCGCCCAGGCTCGGACCCCGGCTCGGCCACAGGTCGCGATGATCTGCCAGCAGTCGCGCGGGATTGCGCACGGTGGCGCCCAGGCCGGGGGGCGCGCAGTCGGTCAGCGCGTCGAACCCCAAGCCGGAGGGGTGCGAGGCCGGGAGCAGCCTCTGCACGAGCGTCCAGCGCCAACGGCAGTCGGACTACCGACGCTGGTCCGGTTGCCGGGCGGCGGCGGGGGCGCGCGGCCCGTTGGCCCCCCGCAGGCCCTGTAGACTCCTGTGAGCCGGGTGGGCCGGGTTCGGCGCTATACTGGCCCTCATGTCTTCCACCGTTCCGCCTACCCGGTTGGGAGCATCCGCGGCTTTCCGCCCCGTCTCGAAGTCTGCGGACGCGGCCGCCCACACCGGAGGGCGGCGTCCGCCGAGGCCGGACACGCTGGACTTCCCCGGCTGCTGCCGTATCCGCCTGACCCGGGACGCCATCGAGGACTACGACGGGCGGCTGGAGTACTGGGACGCCGCTCTGGAGACGGCGTGGGTGTGCGAGCCGACATCCCCGTGGCACGAGGCTCCGTGCGCGCAGCTCGCGGGGCTGGTCGAACGCATCGCGGCCGTCCGCGGGTCGGCGATCCGGTGTTTCGGCAACATGGACCTGGAAGTGAGCGACGCCACGGGCCGGCCGGAGCGCATTCTTCAGGCCGACCAGGTGGTCTGTCTGCACCCCACGCCGGAGCGTCTGCCGGGTCCGCGGTCGCTGGTGGTGGGTGAGCACGCGTTTCCGGACGTCGTGCTGGAGGTGGACCACTCGACGGACGTGCGCCAGAGCAAGCTGGGGCTGTACGAGTCGTGGGGTTTCCCCGAGTTGTGGGTCGAGGTGCCGGAGCGGCGTTCGGCGAGCCGGCCGCGAAGCCGGGCGTCGGGGCTGACGATCCACGTTCTGGAGAACGGGGCATACCGGCCGGCGGCGGCGAGCCGCGCGCTGTCGGGGTGGACGGCGGCCGAGATTCACACCGCGCTGAACGAGGCGGTTCTGTCGCCGTCGACGGCGGCGGCGTTGGAGCGGGTGGGCGGCGTGCTGGGCGCTCGCGAGGGCACCGGGCCCGACGACGACCTGTTGCTGCGGTCGCAACGCCAGAGCGGACGCGCCGAAGGCCATGCGGAGGCGGCGGAGAGTGTGTTGCGGGCCCGCGGCATCCGGCTGTCGCCGCCGCTGGCGGGGTCGCCCGCTCTCGTGGACGTCTCACCGGACGTCCTGCTGGCGGCGGCGCTCTCCTGCCGGGACGAGGAGGATTTCCGGCGCCGGGTCGGGTTCGCCGCCGGTTCCTGACGGTGACCGCGCCGCGTCGCGAGCAGCCGGGCCGGGCGCCGGGTTCCTGACGGTGACCGCGTCGCTGTCGCGAGTAGTCTGGGCCGTTCGCCGGGTTCCTGATCGTGTGCCGCAGCGCGCCGCGTCGCGAGCAGCCGGGTCGGGCGCCGCGCTGCGGCGGGATGGCTGTCTCGTTCTCGACTGACCGTGTGCGCCGCGTGGGAGGGGTCAGAGATGCTGAACCAGGTCGTCGCCGCCCTCGTCGCGGTTGCGCTCGCCGCGGGCGTTCCCGTCCTCGCGGCGGCGCAGACCGCGGACACGATCTTCGTCGGTGGCCACATCGTCACCATGGACCCCGCAGGGCCCGCCGTCGAGGCGGTGGCGGTCCGCGACGGTGTCATCACCGCGGCGGGAGCACGCCGCGCGGTCCTCGAACAACGCGGGGAGGCGACCCGCGTCGTCGAGCTCGGCGACCGCGCCCTGCTGCCCGGTTTCATCGACACGCACGGGCATTTTCTCGCGGTGGGGCGCGGGCTCGATACGCTGTCGCTGCACTCGCCGCCGGTTGGTGACGTAACGGACATCGACGGCCTGGTGCGCAAGGTCCGGGCGTGGATAGCGGAGCGGAACATTCCGCCGGGCGACGTGGTGCTCGGGAGCGGCTACGACGACTCGCTGCTGGCGGAGCGCCGGCATCCGACCCGTGACGACCTCGACCGGGCCTCGACCCGTCACCGCATCGTCCTGACCCACGTCTCGGGGCATCTGCGGGCGGCCAACTCCGCCGCCCTCGCGGCGGCCGGCGTGACCGCCGACACCCAGGACCCGCCCGGCGGCCACATCCGCCGCCGCGGCGGGTCGAGAGAGCCCGACGGAGTGCTCGAAGAAACGGCGGGAGGGCTGGTCGCGAGCGGAGGCCCCGCCCCGACCGCGGGCGACCTCGAGCGGCTGGCGCGGCGGGCCATCGAGGTCTACGCCGCCCACGGCACGACCACCGTGCAGGACGGCTCGACTGGTCCCGATGTCGTCCAGGCGCTGCGCGCCGCCGCCGCGCGCGAGCCGTTCGCCGTGGACGTCGCGGTGTTCCCGCGCTTCCGGTCGATGGCCGACGCCGAGGCAGTGACCCACGAACCGGCCTATCGCGGCGGGCTCCGCGTCGCTGGCGTGAAGTTCAGCCTCGACGGGTCGCCGCAGGGTCGCACCGCCTGGGTCACCGAGCCCTACACGGAGGGGCCGCCGGGAGCGCCGCCCGACTACCGCGCCTATGGCACTCTCGACCCCGACGCCTATCGCGCCGGCGCCGCTCACCTCATCGGGCGCGGCGTGCCCATCATCGTCCACGCCAACGGCGACGCGGCCATCGACCTGATGCTGGACGGGGTCGCGGCGGCGGTGGTGGGCCGGGACCCGATGCCCGACCACCGGGCCGTCATCATCCACGCCCAGCTCATGCGCGCCGACCAGCTCGACCGGGCCGCCCCGCTGGGGGTGGTCCCGTCGTTCTTCTCGGCCCACGCCTTCTTCTGGGGCGACTGGCATCGGCGCAGCTTCGGCGAGGCGCGCGGCAACAACGTCAGCCCGGTGCGCTGGGCCATCGATCGGGGCGTGCCCTTCACCGTGCACAACGACGCCCCCATCGTGCCGCCGGACATCATGCGGCTCGTCTCCATCACCGTGAACCGGACCACGCGCAGCGGCCACGTGCTCGGGCCGCACCAGCGCGCCACCGTCCGCGAGGCCCTGCACGCGGTCACCCTCGGGGCCGCCTACCAGTACTTCGAAGAGGACACCAAGGGTTCGATCACGGTAGGCAAGCAGGCCGACCTCGTGGTCCTCGAGCGGAACCCGCTGACGGTGGACCCAACCGACCTGGCGGACATCGCGGTCATCGAGACGTTCTCGCGGGGGCGGTCGGTGTACCGGCGCACTCCGCCGGCGCCGCGGTAACGATCGGCTGGCCAGGAGGAGTCTGCGCCGTGGAAACCACGACGATCTGACGTGGGGGCGGCCGGCGCCGGTCGCCGCTGTCCGCCATACTCGACTCATGAGCGTGTCCGGCAAGCCCGCCCCCGCCTCCCGCGCCGCGGGCGGCGCTCGTCCCCATTCTCGCCCTTCGGCCGGGATGGCCCCGCACTCGGTCTCGACCGCCGCCGAGGCGCACAATCCCGATGCACCGGTGCGCCTGGACGTGGCGATGCCGCGGGGGCTCTATGATCGGCTCACGGCGTCCGACGAGGCCCCGCGCAGCCGCTACCACATGGCGACGGGAGTCGCGGAATTCGTGGCCGAACCGGGCGTGTCCCACGAGTGGCGCGCCTCGTGGCTGAGCGTGCTGTTCAGTCGGATTGCCGCGGCCCTCGAAGCTGCCGGTCATCCGTTCCCCTATCTCGATACGGGGGCGAGTCGACTACTGAGCGACGACGGCGCGTTCGAGCCCGACGCCAGCTTCTTCATCGGGCCCGAGCGGTCGGCGGCGGCGATGCGCGTGTCGGGCTATCTCGATACCGCGCTCGGGCATCCGGTTCCCGACATCGTCGTCGAGATCGATCGCAGCGTCGATTCCAGCGGCAAACTGGCGCCGTACTTCCGGATGGGCGTGCGCGAGGCCTGGACCTGGAGCCCCGCGGATGGCGCGCATTTGTGGATCGGCGATGCGGATGCGAAGACCCCGTTCCGCCCCACCGAGGCCAGCGTCGCGTTGCCGGGTCTACTCCGGGTCGACCTCGACCGTGTGTTCGCCAGCCGGTCACCGGCGGAAGCGATCCGGCGCTCTCGCCGGGTCGTCGAGCGCGTCACGGCCGCCATTCTCGCCGCTGGCTGACGGAATACGCCGGCTCATCCTTCGAGAAGGTCCTTCAACGTCGTGCGCCCTCGGTGCACGGCTGTTGACGCGCCGCTGGCGACGCGGCCTTCCACATCCGCGGCGCGGTACGGGGCGGGCGCTTGCGACTTGAGCCGGTCTACGTGAATTGGCCAGTGCGCCGGGCCGCGTCCAAGAGCACTCGCCGCGCCCATTCGTTGAGCGCCGCGCCGCTGGTCTTCGCCGCCGCCCTCAGGGTGTTGGCGTCGTCGGGCCCGAGCGGGATGCTGATGGTCTCGCGTCCATTCCTGTACCGCGGTCGCCGGTCCGCCGCCCGTGCGGCGGCGATGTTCCAGTTGACCTCGATCATCTCGCGCAGCGTGCGTCCGCTCCAGAGCTCGTCCATCGGCTCGCGCACCCACTCGATTAGCCTGTCGGCGAAGCTCGGGATCTGCATGACCGCCACCCCGACAGGCAGGGGTATCCCGGGCGGATCCGGGTGGTAGCGTTCTCGTACGGCGCGGCCGACCCACTCGATGAATCCGTCGAAGTCCGCCCAGGCGACGTGCGGTCCGCAGATTCCTTGGTACTCCAGCAGGCGGCCGTCTCCGATCCGCTGGAATTCCACGTTCCGGGTGGGCCCGGGAGGAAGGTGGACTTGGCGGTGCTCGTCGACGCAGTCGTCGTACAGCTTCTTGGCTGCTTCGACGTCTTCGGGCGGGAGTTCTTGGAGGATCACGGCGGCGTTGTGCCTGAGCTTGGTCTTGATCGCCTCCTCCATCGCTCGGTAGCCGGCGGAGTTGTTCCAGGGGCCGCACTCCCTGAACACCACGCGCGCCTTTAGTGCCATTTCGACGGCGATCCCGAAATCGTCGGCTATGCCGCTCGTGCCCGGTCCGCATTCGTCGTTCATGACGCTCGCCACCACCTGGGCCTTGACCTCCGAGGCCCACAGCAGGTTGGCCGCCAATCCCTCCGCCTCCGGCCGGGGTTTCCGTGTTTCCCCGCCACTGGCGCCGAGCTTGGTTTGCGTTTCGGACTCCCTTATCTAGACATCCGTGATCCGCTCCGCGACTGGTAAGCCGCCGTCAGTTATTTCGGCCCTGTTGGCCGGCCCTGTTCCGGGCGTCCTTCGTGGCGGCGATCCCCTGGCCCCCGTCCCCGCCGTTCCGGTGCCCGTACGAGGCTCGTTGGGTGGCTCCGGCGGCCAGTGTCCGCCGCGCGGGCGTCCCCTGTCCCGTTCTCAGGGGACGCCGTCCACATCCCGGGCTTCCGCCATGACCCGCTCGCGGTACTCGTGGAACGCCGGAGTGCTGATGTTGAAGCGACCCGGGCAGTGGGCAAGACCGAAACACCCACGGCGGATCTGGCGAGCACGAGAGGCGAGCCCCACGGCAAGGTCCCAAGCCTCGCGGTACCGCTCGTAGAGCGCATCGTCGACACGGACCCTCGCCAGGGCTTCGTCCTCCGCCCACAAGAGAGGAGCTTCGCGGTGAAGCAGCCGCATGTGACCTCCGGCCAGGCGGTCAAGGTCGACCACGACACCCACCCCGGCGAGGACCCCCGGCCTGGTGTCGAGAATTTCCCGACACCAGCCAGAGCGGATCTCAAGAGTGATGTCAGGGAAAGCCCCTTCATCAAGGATGTCGTGAAAGTCGTCTCTGATTTCACGAGGCACTCCTCAAGCAGGAAGAGCGAACCCGCGGCGAGGTCCAGAGCGACCACATCCAGAACTCCTGCCTGCTCGGCGCCCCGAGGGGACTCTCCGGCGGAGTCAGCAAACCTCGTCGACACCACCCCCGCGGCGGTCGCGAGCGCACCGAGCAAGGCGCCGGAGACAACGAGTGAGACAGGGACGAGAATCGGGCGCATCACGATGACCGTCGATATCTCACGGGTTTACTTCTGGTCGGAATTCAGTCTACCGCATTCACCCTTCTCCTCGGCCGGCAACCGAAGGGGGGAGCGACCACCCCGTCGGTCGAAGCGTCCCTGCGGATCCAGCGGGTCCTCTCCCCCGCCTCCCGGCGCCGAACAGCACGAGGCAGCGGGCATGCTCGCCGTCGTTCCTTGCGGGCTCCGCAAGACATCGCGCGGGCTCTCATCCATGATCGCCAAGCCGTGCGTCTTGGGGGTGATGATGGGAGGCGCCGACTTCCCGGTGTCCCGCGGTGTACCTCCGGGCCACGAGGACCCTGCGGCTACCGTCGCTGGCCTGACTGTCTCTTTGCCCGATCGTGCGTTCGCCGGTGCGCCCGCAGGCGCTTCACGAACGCAGCGTGTGCCGGCTCGTCGAGGCCGTGCTGCATAGCGGCGGCTCCGGCGCCGCCCCGGTGCGACGCCGCGGTCCAGAACCCGACGGGACGGGGCCTTGCGCGCGCCCGTCCTCGCCCCGAAGGTCGTGGAACAGGCGGGGCCGGGGTCGGCCCTGGCGCTCAGAATGACGCCGGCTCCGCGTTCTCCCACACGTCGCGGAGGGCGTCGCGCATCTCACCGAGCGTGGCGTAGGGCGCCCCACGGAATGGCTGACGTTCGCCGTGGTCGCGGCCGTGCTGGTTGCGGTGGGCTGCCCGCCTGTTGGCTGCTGGCGCTCCGTGCCGCGTGGGTCGACCCGATGGCTGCGCTCCGCGAGGGCGAGCGAGGGTAGGGCGACCCTGCCAGTGAGCGCAGGGCAACAGGGGAGGGCGAACTGACACGGAGGGGAGCGCCGCTGATGCAGACGCCGCGTGGGAAAGTGGTGTGTCTTGAAGCATATGCGCGTAGGATCATCATATGCGCACCACTTTGGATCTGCCGACGGGCCTGGTCGAGGAAGCACAGCGGTTGCTCGGGTTCAAGTCGAAGACAGATACCGTCGTGCTCTCGCTGCGCGAGCTGATACGCCGGATCGCCGCGTTCGCTTCCAGCGCATCGACGAGCTGAGAGACCTCCTGGGGTCGGTGAATCTGGACGTCGATACCGCCGCGTCCCGCCGTCGCCCGCGGCGATGAGTCGATGATCTGTGTCGATACGTCGGTCTGGGTCGCCGCGCTCCGTGCTCATGATTCCACCGCTGGTCGCTGTCTGGACGATCTCCTCGATCGGGATGAGGTGGCTCTGCCTATTCCGGTGCGTGTGGAACTGCTGAGTGGTGTGTCGCGCGAGCAGGAGCCTCGTTTGAGGCGCGCGCTGTCCGGCTTGCCGGTCCTGTTCCCGACGGAGGCAACCTGGCGCCGTATCGACGGTTGGGTCAGGCGCGCCGGCGACCGAGGTCACCGGTTCGGCGTCGGCGATCTTCTGATCGCGGCGATTTCCGCCGATCGAGGGTTGCCGCTCTGGTCACTGGACGGCGACTTTCAGCGGATGCGGAGCCTGGGCCTGATCGACATGTTCGACGGCAGATGAGGTGGTGCCGGCGAGGGTTCCGTCTTCAGAACGACGCCGGCTCCTCGTACTCTCCCCACACGTCGCGGAGCGCGTCGCACATCTCGCCGAGGGTGGCGTCGGCGCGGACCGCGTCGATCAGGAGCGGCATCAGGTTGTCCGTGCCGAGGGCGGCCTCGCGCAGGCGGTCGAGGGCGCGGGCGACGGCGGCGCCGTCCCGGTCCGCGCGGAGGGCGGCGAGGCGGTCGCCCTGCGCGGCGGCCGCAGCCTCGTCGATGTAGAGGGTTTCGACCCCGGCCCCGGCCTCGCCGGTGCGGTCGTTGACGCCGACGATCTTCCGCTCGCCCGACTCGACCTCGCGCTGGAAGCGGTAGGCGCTCTCGGCGAGCTCGCGCTGCGGATAGCCGGCCTCGATGGCCTGGACCATGCCGCCGAGGTCGTCGATGGCCCGCCAGTACTCGCGCGCGCCCTCCTCCATGTCGCGGGTCAGCCGCTCGACGAAGAACGATCCGCCCAGGGGGTCGACGTGGGCGGTCACGCCGCTCTCGTGAGCGATGACCTGCTGGGTGCGCAGGGCCAACAGGGCCGCCTCGCGGGTGGGCAGCGACAGGGCCTCGTCGAGGGAGTTGGTGTGCAGCGAGTTGGTGCCGCCGAGCACCGCGGCCATCGCCTGCACGGCGGTGCGGACGACGTTGTTGTGAGGCTCCTGGGCGGTCAGCGACACGCCGGCGGTCTGGGTGTGGAAGCGCAGCTTCCACGACCGCTCGTCGCGCGCCCCGAAGCGGTCGCGCATCGCCGTCGCCCACAGGGCGCGGGCCGCGCGGTACTTCGCAATCTCCTCGAAGAAGTCGTTGTGGGCGTTGAAGAAGAACGAGATGCGGGGGGCGAAGCGGTCGACGTCGAGGCCTGCGTCCATCCCGTACTGCACGTACTCGATGCCGTCGCGCAGCGTGAACGCCAGCTCCTGCAGGGCCGTCGCCCCCGCCTCGCGGATGTGGTAGCCGCTGACCGAGATGGTGTTCCAGCGCGGCGTCTCGCGGGCGCAGAAGGCGAAGGTGTCGGTGACGAGGCGCATGGACGGGACCGGCGGGTAGATGTACTCCTTCTGGGCGATGTACTCCTTCAGGATGTCGTTCTGCAGGGTGCCCGACAGGGCCCGCCAGGGGACTCCCTGCCGCTCCGCCGCGACGAGGTACATCGCGAAGATGACCGCGGCCGGCGAGTTGATGGTCATCGAGGTGGTGACGGCGCCGAGGTCGATGCCGTCGAAGAGCCGCTCCATGTCGGCCAGCGACGCGACGCTGACCCCGCACTTGCCCACCTCGCCCTGCGAGCAGGCGTGGTCGGGGTCGCGGCCCATCAGGGTCGGCAGGTCGAAGGCCACGCTGAGGCCGGCGCCGCCGGCCGCCAGCAGCTCCCGGTAGCGCCGGTTGGTCTCTTCCGGCGTGCCATAGCCGGCGAACTGGCGCATCGTCCACAGCTTGCCGCCGTAGCCGCTGGCGTGGATGCCGCGGGTGTAGGGGAACGCGCCGGCCGGCGCCGGCGGTTCGATCCCCCGCAGGTCGTCGGCGGTGTACAGAGGCTCGACGGGCCGTCCCGACACGGTGGTACGGGCGGCCGGCGCGGGGGCCGCGGTGGTCTTGGTCATCGGCGGGCAGCTCGGGCGTCCGTCGGCATCAACGCCCTGTATCTTAGCGCGCCGCGGGCGGCGTTGACACGACTCCGGTCCTGGTTCAAACTCTCAATCATAGTGAACAGGCCTGTACGGTGCGGAAGACTGTCGATGGCGGGGCTCGCCGCCCTCGCCGTGATCGCCGCGGCGGCGGAGGCTCCGGCCCAGGACGTCCGGGTGGACGCCCCCATCCCGCATGTCCGCGGGCAGAGCGTGTCGCCCTCGTTCGAGGGCTGGTACCGCAACCCGGACGGGACCCGCAGCCTCGTATTCGGCTATTTCAACCGGAACTACACCGAGCATCTGGACATCGCCGTCGGCCCCGACAACCACTTCGAGCCCGGCCCCGCCGACCGGGGGCAGCCCACCCACTTCCTGCCCCGGCGGCAGACGGGGGTGTTCGCGGTGGTCGTTCCCGCCGACTTCGAGGGTGGGCTGACCTGGTCGCTGACCGCGCACGGCGAGACCATCGCGATTCCCGGCCACCTGCGGCCCGAGTGGGAGATCGACGCGCTCCGCGAGGTGACGAGCGGCAACGCGCCGCCCGTGGTGCGCTTCGGGTCGCCGGCCGGCGAACCCGGGCAGGGGCAGTACGGCGTTCGGTCGGCGTCGGCGGTGCGGGCGGTGGTGGCCGAGCCGGCGGCGATCACGGTGTGGGCCGTCGACGACGGCGTCCGCAAGCGGCGTGCAGCCGATCGACCCAACCGTTTCGGGCTCGTCTGGAGCAAGTACCGAGGGCCCGGTGCGGTGACCTTCGAGACCGCCGAGCCGGAGATCGACGATGCCGGGAGGGCGGTGACCGCGGCGACCTTCGACGCGCCGGGCCGCTACGTCCTGCGCGCGCTCGCGTGGGACGACTCGGGGGGGCAGGCCGCGATCATGGCCGGCGGCTTCTTCTGCTGCTGGACCAACGGCTACCTGACGGTCGATGTCGAACGGTAGGCGCCTGCGCCCCGCGCGGGCTGTCCGGTAGAGTCGGTTGGGGCGGCGGCGCCGCACGGCCCGGGCGCCGGCGTCGCTCGTCGGGCCGGGGGAATCGGGTTGCAGCCCGGCGTGGCGCCCGCGCCGCGTGGGCGATTGGCGGTTGGAAACGGATAGGAACGCCTGGAGACAGACGATGACGCAGACCACGAACCGCCGCGCTTCGCGGCTTGCCCTGTCCGCCGCCGCGTTCGCGCTGGCCGCCGGCGCCGCCGGCGCGCAGACCGCGGAGGTCACCTTCAGCCGCGACGTGGCCCCGATCCTCCAGCGGAGCTGCCAGGGCTGCCATCGGGCCGGTCAGATGGGGCCGATGGCCCTGACGAGCTACGAGGAAGTGCGACCCTGGGCCCGCGCCGTCCGCACCAAGGTGGTCGAGCGGTCGATGCCGCCCTGGCATCTCGACAAGACCGTCGGCATCCAGCAGTTCGAAAACGACATCTCGCTGAGCGACGCCGAGATCGACACCATCGCGCGGTGGGTCGACGCCGGCGCCCCGCGGGGCAACCCGGCCGACCTGCCGCCGCCCGTCGACTGGCCCGACGGTGACGTGTGGCACCTCGCCGAGCGTTTCGACCGCCAGCCCGACCTCGTGATCGCCTCCGAGCCCTGGACGCAGAGCGCCGCGGGGCAGGACCAGTGGTGGCAGCCCATCATGGAGACCGGCCTGACCGAGGACCGCTGGGTGTCGGGCATCGAGGTGCGGCCGTCGGAGCGGCGCATCACCCACCACTCGGTCGTCTACCTGCAGCAGGAGGAGCAGCCCGGCGACCACGAGGCGGTGGTGGACGTGCCGGGGCGGGGCACCTACCTCACCGAGTTCGCGGTGGGCAAGATTGGCGACGTGTTCCGCGAGAACACCGGCAAGCTGATGAAGGCGGGCTCGCGCCTCGCCTTCGACAACCACTACCACTCGGTGGGCGAGGAACTCGTCGACTCGACCGCGGTGGGCGTCTGGTTCCACCCGAAGGGTTTCGTGCCCAAGTACCGCGTGCACGGCGGCGCCCTCGGCGTGCGGCAGGCCATGGAGACCCTCGACATCCCGCCCGGCAAGGTGACCGTGCACCACGCCTACGTGCCGCTGGCCCTGCCCGCGCGGCTCGAGAACTACCAGCCGCACATGCACATCCGGGGCAAGGCGATGTCGATGGAGGCAATCTACCCCGACGGCCGGGTCGAGATGCTGAACCACGTCGCCAACTTCGACTTCAACTGGCACGTGAACTACGTCTACACCGACGATTCGGCCCCGGTGCTGCCCGCGGGCACGGTCATCCACCTGACCGCGTGGCACGACAACACCGAGGCGAACCGGGCGAATCCGGACCACACGCAGTGGGTGGGGTGGGGCCAGCGCAGCTACGACGACATGTATCACGCGCACGTGAACATCACCTACCTCACCGACGAGGACTACGAGCAGATCATCGCGGACCGGCGGGCGAGCCGGACCGACGACTAGCCGGCGGAACGTGGAGACACCGCTCACGCCGCTCGAGTTCCAGCGCCGCTCGCGGGCGCTCTACCCCGACCGCGAGTGCGTGGTGGACGGCGGCGACCGCCTGACCTACGCGCAGTTCTTCGACCGGTGCGACCGGTGGTCGGCGGCGCTGCAGCGGCTCGGGGTGCGCAAGGGCGACCGTGTCGCGTACATCTCGCTGAACACCGCGTCGCATCTCGAGTCGTTCTACGCCGTGCCGCAGATCGGCGCGGTGCTCGTCCCCATCAACTTCCGGCTCAAGCCGCAGGAGATCGCGTACATCGTCCGGCACTCGGGGGCGAGGGTGGTTTGCGCGCACGCCGAGTTCCTCGACACCGTGGACGAGATCCGCGGCGAGTGCCCCGCGGTCGAGCACTACGTGGCGCTGGAAGGGACGCGCGACGGGTGGCTCGACCATCGGGCGCTGCGCGAGGCGGAGTCGGGGGCGGTGGACCGCCCCGCCGTCGACGAACGCGACCTGCTGACCATCAACTACACGAGCGGCACGACCTCGCGGCCCAAGGGGGTGATGATCACCCACCGCAACGCGTACATGAACGCGGTGGGGACGCTGGTGCACATCCCCATGACCTGCGCCGACCGCTACCTGTGGACGCTGCCGATGTTCCACGCGAACGGGTGGACGTTCGTGTGGATCGTCACCGCGGTCGGCGGCGCCCACATCTGTCTCCGCAAGGTCGACCCCGTGCAGGCGTTCGGGCTGATCCGGGACGAGGGCGTGACTCTCCTGTGCGCGGCGCCAACGGTGCTCATCGGGCTCGCCGGGTGCCCCGCCGCGCAGCGTGGCGAGGCGCCGGCGGGAGTGCGGGTGATCACCGCGGGGGCCCCGCCCGCCGCCGCGACCATCGAGCGGGTCGAGGGTGAGTTCGGCTGGGACCTGACCCACGTCTACGGCCTCACCGAGACCGCCCCGTTCATCACCGTGTGCGAGCCGCGGCCCGAGCATGCGGGCCTGTCGCCGGCCGACCGCTCGGTGGTCAAGGCGCGCCAGGGGGTGGAGCTGATCACGTCGGGCGAGCTGCAGGTGTTCGACGAGGATGACCGGCCCGTCCCCCGCGACGCGCAGACCCTGGGGGAGATCGTGGTGCGAGGCAACGTGGTCATGGCGGGTTACTACAACGACCCCGAGGCCACCGCGAAGGCGATGCGGGGCGGGTGGTTCCGCAGCGGCGACGCCGCCGTCGTCCATCCCGACGGCTACCTCGAGATTCGCGACCGGTTCAAGGACGTCATCATCAGCGGCGGCGAGAACATCTCGTCGGTCGAGGTCGAGGGCGTCCTGATGCGCCATCCGGCCGTGCAGGAGGTCGCCGTCGTCGGCATGCCCGACGAGAAGTGGGGCGAGACCCCCCACGCGTTCGTGGTGCGGGCGCCGGGGACGTCGCCGAGCGAGGCCGACGTGATCGACTACGCGCGCGAGCACCTGGCCCACTTCAAGGCGCCCCGGGAAATCCGGTTCGTGGAGGAGCTGCCGAAGACCGCCACCGGCAAGATCCAGAAATATGTCCTGCGCAGCGGCCGCGCCGCCATCGCGACGCAGTAGCGGCTCGGGGGCGGCCTGGCCGGCGCCGCCATCGGTTGTCCCGGCCTGCGGCGCGAGGAGTCGGCGCGGGACGCTGACGTCCGATTCCCCGGGCGCGACTGGGCGATGAGCGCCTTCCCTTCGCATCACCCGCCTTCGATGGTCCCCGCCGGTATTGCCCCTGCCGACGCCGCCCGGTGTCTGGCCGCCATCGAGCGCAAGGTGCTGTGGCTCAGCACCTGGATGATCCACCACGCCAACCACGTGCGGGCGAGCCGCGACGGCCTCAAGGTCGGCGGCCACCAGGCGTCGTGCGCGTCGATGGTCACGCTCATGACCGCGCTCTACTTCGACGTCCTGCGCCCCGCGGACCGGGTCGCGGTGAAGCCCCACGGCAGCCCCGTCTTCCACGCCATCCAGTATCTGCTCGGCAACCAGACCCGCGACCAGATCGAGCGGTTCCGCGCGTTCGGCGGGGCCCAGTCCTATCCCTCGCGCACCAAGGACCAGGACGATGTGGACATCTCGACCGGATCGGTCGGGATGGGGGTGGCGATGACGAGCTTCCTCGCCCTCGCCCAGCAGTTCCTGCGCACGCGCGGGCTGGCGCCGGACGGCGGGGCGCCGGGGCGGATGATCGCCATCGCCGGCGACGCCGAGTTCGACGAGGGCAACGTCTTCGAGGCCCTCCTCGAGGCGTGGAAGCACCATGTCACCGACGTCTGGTGGATCATCGACTACAACCGCCAGAGCCTCGACGCCATCGTCGCCGATCGGTTCTTCCACCGCCTCGACACCATCTTCGAGACGATGGAGTGGCGAGTCGTCACCCTCAAGTACGGCCACCGCCTCGAGGCGGCGTTCACGCGGCGGGGGGGCGGCGCGCTGCGCCAGTGGATCGACGACTGCCCCAACTCGACCTACTCGGCCCTCGCCTACCAGGGGGGCGCGGCCTGGCGATCGCGCCTGCTCGGCGACCTCGGCGACACCGCGGGCATGCGCGAGCTGCTCGACGAGCACGACGACGACGCCCTGCACCGGTTGATGACGAACCTCGCCGGCCACGACCTCGACACCGTGCGCGAGGCGTTCCACCGGGCGGCGCAGGACGACGTGCCGACGTGTTTCATCGCCTACACCATCAAGGGCCACGGGCTGCCGTTCGAGGGGCACAAGGACAACCACTCGGGGCTGACGAGTCCGCAGCAGATTGCGGCCCTCCGCGACGAGATGGGCATCGCCGCGGGCGACGAGTGGGCCCCCTTCGCGGGGCTCGACGTTCCGCCCGAGACGCTGCAGACCTTCCTCGATCGCGTGCCCTTCAACCAGGCCGCGACGCGCCGGCACGACGCCCCGGGCATCGCCGTGCCGGCCGAGTTGGAGGCGCCGTCGGGCGACCCGCTGTCGACCCAGGCCGGTTTCGGCCGCGTGCTCGCCGACATCGCGCGCCGGCACCCCGGCCTCGCCGACCGCATCGTGACCACCTCGCCCGACGTCACGGTGTCGACCAACCTCGGGGGCTGGGTCAACCGCCGCGGCGTGTTCGCCCGGTCGGCGCAGGCCGACGCGTTCCGGGGCGACCGGCCGCTGTCGGCCCAGGACTGGACGATGGGGCCCGGGGGCCAGCACCTCGAGCTGGGCATCGCCGAGAACAACCTGTTCGTGCTGCTGGCCGCCCTGGGGCTGACGGGGCCGTTGTTCGGGACCCGGCTGCTGCCGGTGGGCACCCTCTACGACCCGTTCATCAGCCGCGGCCTCGACGCCCTCAACTACGCCTGCTATCAGGACGCGCGCTTCATCCTCGTCGCCACCCCGTCCGGGGTCAGTCTCGCCCCCGAGGGAGGCGCCCACCAGTCGGTGGTGACGCCCCTCATCGGCATCGGGCAGCCGGGCCTGACCGCGTTCGAGCCCGCCTACGTCGACGAGTTGGCCGAGATACTGCGCTGGAGCTTCGACCACATCCAGGCCGAAGACGGCGGCGCCGTGTACCTGCGGCTGTCGACCCGGCCCCTCGCGCAGCCGAGGCGCGATCTCACGCCCGCGGTCCGGGCCGACATCGTGGAGGGCGGCTACTGGCTGCTGCCCCCCGCGCCGGGGGCCGAGCTCGCCATCGTGGCGTCGGGGCCGGTCGTCGTCGAGGCGGTCGAGGCGCAGCGGCAACTCGCCGAGGACCTGCCGGGGACGGGGGTGCTGGTGGTGACCTCCGCCGACCGGCTGCAGCAGGGGTGGATGCGGGCGGTCCGGGCGGGGCGGCCCGAGCGCGCCCGCGTCTCGCGGCTGCTCGCGCCCCTGGCCCCCACGGCGGGGCTCGTGACGGTCCTCGACGGGCACCCCGCCACCCTCTCGTGGCTGGGCTCGGTCGGCCGGCACCGGGTGCAGCCGCTCGGGGTCACCCGGTTCGGGCAGTCGGGCGATATCCCCGACCTCTACCGCGCGTGCGGCCTCGACGTCGACGCCATCCTCGACGCCGCGGCGCGGTTGTGTGTCTGACGGGTCCGGCCAACCTCGACGAGGCGGATGAAGCGGCGGGCGGCTCGCGTCGACGGCAGGAAGATGCTCCGTCTCGAACAGAGCGAACCGCGTCGGCATCACACGAGGAGGAACCGCACAACAGGCGCCCGAATTCGGCATCGGCCGTAGTGAGTGAGTTGGCCACCCTCGCCGTCGTCGCACCAGACCGGTCCGCAGCTCATGATCGAGCCGCTGGGCGTGATCGCGCCGTCGGCCGCGGATTGCGTTACGCTGTACGCGGCTCGCGGGTGGTGTCGAATCGACCAGCGTCTGCGGGCGTTCGAGCGGCTGACGAGGAGAGCCCCGGCAGGGAGGCATGGCCGAGATCACCGAGATCCGACTGCCCCGGCTGGCCGATGCCGTCTCATCGGTCAGGTTCGGGGCGTGGCTGAAGCAGGCGGGCGACCGGGTGGAGGCGGGCGAGCCGATAGCCGAGGTCGAGACCGACAAGACCACGGTCGAGCTGGACGCCCCGGCCGCCGGCGTGCTGTGCGACCTGCGCGTCGAGCCGGGGGCGGACGACCTGGAAGTGGGCGCCGTGCTCGCGCGGATTGCCCCCGCCGCGGCTGCCGCCGGGCCGCCGGCGCCGCCTTCGGCGGACGATGGGGCACGGCCTGGCCCGGTCGACGAGTCGGCTTCGAGCCGGGACGGCCCGCGACCGCGCGCGGCGGACCGTGGCGCGACCGGCGACTCGGCCATCGACGCGCCTGCGGAGCGGGACGAAGCGCCCGACGCCCGGTCGGGCGCCCGCGCCGAGGGGGTTCGGTCGGACACCCACGCCGGGCGGGAGGTAGCGCCGGCGGCGGTGGGCGGACGCCCCGCCGCGGCGGACGGGGCCAAGTCACGGGGCCAGCCCTCGGCGCCTCCCGCCGATACCCGGGCGGTCTCTGACGACGCGTCGGCCGGCGCCCCGGCGGAAGACGCTCGAGCCGCAACGCCGCTGGCCCGCCGCATGGCGGCTGCGGCCGACATCGACCTGTTCGCAATCCGTCCCGCCGGCCCGGACGACCGCATCCGCAAGGCCGACATCGACCGCGTTCTCGCGGCGCGGCGGGGCGCATCCCGTGAGACGCCCACGGCGTCCGCACCGGCAACGGTCTTCGGCGGCGGCGCGCCTGCCGGCGACGTGACCACGCCGCCCGCACCGGGAACGCTCGTCGGCGACGTGGCGCTTGCCGGCGACGTGGCGCCTCTCGGCGAGGCCGGGCAGCCACCCGCGCCGACGTCCGGCGGCCCGGCGCCGGTCCGCGACCCCCCGGCGCTGGCGGCAGAGGAAGCGTCGGGGGGCGCCGCCCCGTCCTACCGCGAGGAACGGGTGACGGCCATGCGGCGGGTGACCGCCACCCGCATGCAGCAGGCCAAGCAGACCGTCCCGCACTTCTATCTGCGGACCGACTGCCGGGTCGATGCGGCCCTGCAGTTCCTCGCCGCCGCCAAGCGGCATTACCCGGCGGCGCCCACCCTCACCGATCTCGTGGTGCGGGCCGCGGCCTCGGCGTTGCGCGCCGTGCCCGAGGCCAACGCCGCGTGGGCGGACGGCGCCGTCCGCGTCTACGAGCGCGTCGACATCGCGGTTGCCGTGGCCACGCCGCAGGGTCTGGTGGCGCCGGTGGTCCGCGGCGCGGACGGGAAGGACCTCGGCGCCATCGCCGGCGAGACCCGGGCGATGGCCGCGCGGGCGCGCGAGGGGCGCCTCGCCCCCGACGAGTACTCGGGCGGCACGTTCACCGTTTCCAACCTGGGGATGTACGGCGTCGAGAGCCTGTACGCCATCGTCAATCCGCCCCAGAGCGGCATTCTCGGCGTGGGCGCGGCATCCCGGCGTCCGGTGGCGGACGGCGACGCGGTCGGGGTGGGCACGGTGATGGCCTGCACCCTGTCTGCCGACCACCGGGTCATCGACGGCGCGGCGGGGGCCGAGCTGCTTGCCGCGATCAGGTCACGTCTGGAGCAGCCGGCCCTGATGCTGCTCGAGACCGGAGCTCCGCCGGCGCCGGTTCGGGACGGCTCGCCGTGACGTGCCGTCTCCCCGCGTCCCGCTGACGTCGATGCGCGCCTTGGCCGACCTGTTGCACGCGGCGTTCCACGAGCGCGACACCCGGCCGTACCGGTGCGTGCAGGGCGCGGTGTGGACGCTCATCTTCACCGCGGTCCTTCTTCTCGTCGTCGAGGCCCTGCTGCCGGTCGACAGCCGCGCCGTTCTCGCCCTGGGGCGCATCGATGTCGTGCTGCTGTCAATCTTCGCGGTCGAGATACTGCTCCGCGTCGGGTCGTACCGTCCCCCCACGCTGGCCATCTTTCGGCGTCCCCCCCGCGGCCGGTTCCGCATCCGTCTGCGGGGGTGGCTGGTGTACCTGCTGCGCCCCACCATGCTGGTGGACATCGTGGCCGTGCTGGCCCAGTTCCCCGAGCTGCGCGGCCTGCGCGCCCTCCGGCTGCTGCGGTTCCTGCGCTCGACCCGGCTCTTTCGCTATCGCAACCCGGTCGCCATCGTTCTGCAGGCGTTCGAGGAGAACGGCGTCCTGTTCACCCTGGCGTTCGGCGTTCTGGCGGGGGCGACGCTGCTGGGCGGCGCGAGCCTGTACCTCGTCGAGGTCCGGGACAACCCCAACATCGCCACGCTTCTCGACGGCATGTGGTGGGCGCTGGTCACGACGACCACGGTCGGGTTCGGCGACATCGCCCCCGTGACCGGATTCGGCCGCCTCATCGGCGCGGTGATGATGGTTGCCGGCATGTTCACGCTGGCGCTGTTCGCGGGCATCGTCGGCTCGAGCCTCGTCAGCAGCGTCGTCAGCGTCCGGGAGGAGCAGTTCCGCATGATCGATCACGTGAACCACATCGTCGTGTGCGGGTACGACCAGAGCACCCACCTGATGCTCGAGGCGCTGCGGGCCGAACTCGACCTCGTGAAGAAGCGGGTGGTGCTGTTCGACACCCACGAGCGCCCGCGCGACGTGCCTCCCGAGTTCCTGTGGGTGCAGGGCGACCCGACCAAGGAGAGCGAGCTCGACAAGGTGCGGCTGACCCACGCGGCGGCGGTCATCGTGCCGGGCGAGCGCGACACCTCGCCCCAGGCCGCCGATGCGCGGTCGATCCTGATCACGTTCACCATCCGGTCCTATCTCAGCCGCCAGCGGTCCGACGTGCGCCGCCGCCGGTTCCCGCTCTACATCGTCGTCGAGATCCTCGACTCCGAGAACGTCGACCACGCGCGCAAGGCCGGCGCCGACGAGGTGCTGGAGACGCGAAAGATCGGCTATGCGATGATCGCCCACGCGGTGGGCTTCCACGGCACCGCCACCGCCATGAGCCGGGTGCTCATGTCGGGTCACCACAACGTCTACATCGGCGTGCTGCCCGGCGGTCGAAAGGAGCCGGCGCCGTTCGGCGAGCTGTTGATGGAGATGCAGCTCTCCAAGCGCGGCGGTCTCGTGGTGGGCGTGCGCACTCCGGACGGCCACGAGGTGATCAACCCCCCCAAGGACTACGTGCTGCACCCGGGCACGCAACTGCTCTATCTCGCCGAGCAGCCGCTGCTGGACCCGCCGGGGTAATGCGCGTTCGCGCCGGGAACCGATGACCGGATTCGAAGCGCGTTATACTGCACCGTTTCGTCGTGCAACGTGGGCTGTACCACCCCGTGGCGGCCCAGAGGGAGGACCCATGACCATGAAGCGCGTGGCGGCGGCGCTGATTCTGGCTCTGCTGACGGTCCCGCTGTCGGCGGCGGCCCAGCAGGAAGAGACCTACGACTACTGGAAGTTCCAGCGCGAGATGGTCCGCTACGGACAGCAGGCCATCTTCATGTGCAACGGGCTGTTCACGTCCAACCGCACCCTGGAGAATGTCTTCGCCCAGGAGCTCGCGTTCCTGCCCCGTCCGGTGGGGACGCCGGGGGGCGGCGACTACGTCATCGACGAGAAGCGGAAGGCGGTGGCCATCGGGACGCCGGGGGGCACTCCGGTCATGCGCGCGGCGTTCCGTGAGGGCATCGGCTGCGTCATCCTCGCTCCCGACCAGACCTTCGAGGACATCGACTCGCTGCCGATCCTCGATCTGCCGTACCCGGACGGCGACCCCGCCGAGATTCCGTGGCCGGACGGCGATCTGGTCACCGACGCGGCCCTCTCCCCGTCCATCGACGCGGCGGCCATCGAGGCCGCCTCGGACTGGGCCTTCGACCGCGGCACGCCGGAGCAGGTGACCCTGAGCCTGCTCATCGTGCACGAGGGGCAGATCATCCACGAGCGCTATGCGCCCGGCGTGGACGTGACCACCCGCACCCGCACGTGGTCCACGGCCAAGAGCATCGCCGCGACCCTCATCGGAATGCTCGTCGATGAGGGCCGGCTGAAGCTCGACGAGCCCCTCGGCTTCGACTGGCTGCCCCGGGCCTCGTCGCCCGAGACCGACCCGCGCAACGCCATCACCCTGCGCCACGTGCTCAACATGTCGAGCGGCCTCGACGTCGTCGACAACGGCGGCCTCGAGTACGCCACCGGTTCGGGCCTCTCCTACTGGGCGGGGGCGAGCTCGGTGCGCGGGGCCCTGCGGCAGGCGCTCATCCGCGAACCCGGCACGAGCTGGGACTACGAGAACTACGACACGCTGCTCGCGGTCCTCAAGATGAAGCAGGCCCTGGGCGACGAGAAGACGTACCGCGAGTTCCCGCGGCGCGCCCTGCTCGACAAGATCGGCATGCGCAACACGCTGGTCAGCACCGACCGCTTCGGCGACTTCATCCTCAGCAGCCAGATCTACACCAACGCCCGCGATCTCGCCCGCTTCGGCCTGCTGTACTTGCAGAACGGGGTGTGGAACGGCGAGCGGCTGATATCCGAGGAGTGGATCGACTTCGTGCGCACCCCCGCCCCGACCACGGTGGGGCGCGGCGGCCACTACGGCGGGCAGTGGTGGCTCGTGCCCGAGAACCGGGACGACGTGCCGAGGGACGCCTACTCGACCTCGGGCAACCGCGGCCAGTACGCCGTCGTGGTGCCGTCGCACGATCTCGTCATCGTGCGCCGCGGCCTCGACTGGGGCCGGCAGGGCTTCGACCGCTGGGGTCTGGTCCGCGAGGTGCTGAAGGCGGTGCGCGCCCCGACCGACGAGGGGCAGTAGCAGCGGCGCAGCAGACGCTGCGGCTCGGGCGGGTGCGGGAGGCCGAGCCGCCCGGCGACGAAGGGTGGTCATCCCTCCGCCGGGCGGCTCGGCCCACCGGCTCGACGCCCGTTCGGGCGCCGGCCCGCCGGCGTGTCTCGTTCGCGGCGGCGGGCGCTCGGCTCTCCGATCAACGGCCCGTGCGGCGGCCGAGGCGGACGACGATGTCGTACTCCGCCCTGGTCACCGGCTGCACCGAGAGCCGGCTGCCTTTCTGGACGACCTTCATCGCCTCGAGCCCCGGAGTCGTCTTGAGGGCGGCCAGCGGCACCGTCGCCGCGAACCGCTCCACGAACGCCAGGTCCACCATGTACCAGACCGGCGCGTCGGGCTTGCTGCGGACGTCGAAGTACTTGTGGCCGGGCTCCCACGCGTAGTGGTCCGGATAGCCGGTCCGGCAGATCTTCGCCAGTCCGGAGACTCCCGCCGGCTGGGCGTTCGACGCGTAGAACAGGACCCCGTCGCCCACCCGCATCTCGTCGCGCATGAAGTTCCGGGCCTGGAAGTTGCGGACGCCTTCCCAGCACGTCTCTCCGTCGCGCGCCAGGTCGTCGATGCTGTAGGCGCTCGGCTCGCACTTCATCAACCAGTAGCGTTTCGCCATGCCGCTATTGTCGGCGGGGGCGGCCGGCGGCACAAGGCGGGCGTCGGGGCGGCGCTGTCACGGCGCCGCGGCACGAGACGGCCGATGTCCGCGATGTCGCGCCGCGGCCGTCGCCCGGCGCGCCCCGCCCGCGCCGGGGTTGGCGGGGCGGTGACGGTCTCCGTGGGGCCGCGCTTCGCCGCGCTCCGGCGAACCTATCGCCGGCCGCTTCCGTCATAGCGGGGGAAGGAGGATGCATGTCGACGAACACCTGGTGGGAAACGGTGGGGGGCACCGGCGGCGCAGTGCTCGACCGGCTCAGGAAACTGCTGGCCGAGGGCAATGTACGGCGGGTGAGGGTACGTCAGAAGGGACAGATCATCGCGGAGTTCCCCCTGACGGTGGGGCTCGTCGGCGCGGTGTTCGCGCCTCTGCTGGCCGCCATCGGCGCGATGACCGCCCTCGTCACCGGCTGCGCGATCGAGGTCGAGCGCCAACGGACGCCGGAGGCGGACGAGCCGCAGCCGCCACCGGTCGGCTGACCGGGTCCCGGGTCGTTCCGGGTCAGTTGCGCTAGGATCATGAGATGGACGCCGCCGCCGGAACCGTCGTGGGGGCGGCCATCGCCGTCCTGGTCGCGATCAACGCGTCGTTGCGAGTTGCGTGACGAGATGCGCGCCGAGGGCAGGGCCTGGGCCGGCGCATCGCCGTCCAGGGCGAACAGATGGGCCAGTTCCGGGCACGGATGGCCCACCTGGGAGGGCCGGTCTCGACGGACTCCGTGAGGCGATCACCAGGGCTGCGGTCACGGCTGAACGTCGGGTCCGCGCCGCCGAATTCGTCAACGATTGCGGACCATGACCCGTGTCCGGGTCCGAAGATTGACGCGTGACGGACCACCAGGCGGGTTGCGTGAAGCCGAGACCGTCGTGGCCCGCCGTGCCGGCGAATCGACACTCGGGAAGGAGTCGTCATGAGAGCACGGATGTGGCTGGCGGCCTGCGTTGTCGTGGTGCTGTCCGGTTCCGGGGGACTCGCGGAGCAGGAGGCGGCGGGGTGCGAGCCGGTCGGGGACATCCGGTTCATTTGTGATCTCGTCGGCCCCGAGGACCTCGCCATCCTGCCCGGCGAGGAGTGGGTCATCGCGTCGGGCAACCAGGCGGGTGGGCGGATCCACCTCATCGACGTGGCGGACAAGTCCACGTCGGTCCTCTTCCCGACGCCCATGCGGACCGAGCGCCTCGACGCGTCGGCATGGCCCGACTGTCCCGGGCCCCTCGATCCCGGCGAGCTCGACAACGACGAGTTCCGCGCCCACGGCCTCTACCTCGACCCCGGTGAAGGCGGTGTCCATGACCTGTACGTGGTGCACCACGGCCGGCGCGAGTCGATCGAGGTCTTCGAGGTGAGCGCGGGGGCGCCGCCGATCTCGCTGGCGTGGGTCGGGTGCGCGGTGGCGCCGGAAGGGCTGCGCCTCAATTCGGTGGTGGCGCTGCCCGAGGGCGGCTTCGCGGCGACGAGCACGTCGACCGGAGACGTGTGGGAGTGGCATGCCGGGGCCGGCTGGTCGCTCATCGCGGGCACCGAGGACACGACCCCGAACGGTCTCGAGATCTCTCCGGACGGGCAGTGGCTCTACGTCGCGGGCTGGCGGGGCGAGAAGCTCACGCGCCTGTCGCGCGGCAGGACGCCGCAGCAGAAGGACGTGGTGCCGATGGGTTTCCGGCCCGACAACCTGCGGTCCGTCGACGGCGGCGCGGTCATCCTGGCCGCGGGCCACGGCGACTTCGGGACCCCGGAGGAGACGTCGAACGTGGCCTTGGTCGATCCGGAGACGCTGGAGGTCCGGCGGATCTTCCAATACCCTCGGATGGAGGGGTTCGCGGCGTCCACCGCAGCCATCCGCATCGGCGGCGAGATCTGGCTGGGGACGAACCGCGGCGGGATGATCGCGTATTTCCCGGACCCGGACGGGGAGGCTGCGCGGTAGAGCGCACATGATTCTGCACCGTCTTCTTGGAGTACCCGCCGGGGCGGGTCTGACCGTCCTTGCGGCTGTCGCCGCCGCCGTCGGCTCCGCGACGGGCCAGCCCGCGGGCGCGGGCGCCTGGTTCACCGACCGGGCGGAGGAGTCCGGCCTCGACTTCGTGCACTTCAACGGCATGTCCGGCGAGTACTACTCGGCCGAGATCATGGGCCCGGGCGGGGCCCTGCTCGACTTCGACAACGACGGCGACCTCGACGTCTATCTCGTCCAGGGCCAGATGCTCGGCCCCGGCAAGACCCTGGACCAGTCGCTCGTCGATCCCGCCCGGGCCGGGTTGCCCCTGACCGACCGGTTGTACCGGAACGACCTCGAGGTCCGTCCCGACGGCGCCCGCACCCTGCGCTTCACCGACGTCACCGCGGAGAGCGGCCTCGGCGTGGCTTCTTACGGCATGGGGGCGGCGACCGGCGACTTCGACGATGACGGCCGGATCGACGTCTACCGCATCGGGCTCGACGACAACCACCTCTTCCGCAACAACGGCGACGGGACGTTCGCCGACGTCACCGCGGCCGCCGGCGTGAACGACACGCGGTGGACGGCGGCGGCTTCGTTCGCCGACTTCGACCGCGACGGCCGGCTCGATCTCTACGTGGCCAACTACGTGGACCCGCGCCTCGAAGACGACCTGGCGTGCTTCAGCCGCACCGGCGAGAAAGACTACTGCGGCCCCAACCGCTACCCGCCGGTGTCCGACCGGCTGTACCGCAACCGGGGCGACGGGACGTTCGACGACGTCACCCTCGAGGCCCTGCGCGGCGGCGAGTTCGGCCCCGCCCTCGGGGTGGTGTCGGCCGACCTCGACGGCGACGGGTGGATCGATTTCTACGTCGCCAACGACGGCGAGCCCAACCAGCTCTGGATGAACCAGCGTGACGGTTCCTTCCAGGACATGGCGTGGCTCGCGGGCGCGGCCGTCAACCGCGACGGTTGGCCGGAGGGGAGCATGGGCGTCGACGCCGGCGACTTCGACGCCGACGGAGACGACGACCTGTTCATGACCCACATCGCCACCGAGACGAACACCCTCTACATCAACGACGGCCTCGGGCTGTTCGAGGACCGGACGGTGCGCGTCGGTCTCGGCCCCCCCAGCCTGCCCTTCACCGGGTTCGGGACCGGGTGGTTCGACTTCGACAGCGACGGCTGGCTCGACCTCGTGGTCGCGAACGGCGAGATCCGGACCATGGAGGCCCTCGCGCGGGTGAACGATCCGTTTCCGCTTCACCAGCGCAACCAGCTCTTTCGCAACCTCGGGAACGGCCGCTTCGCCGACGTGAGCCGCGACGCCGGGCCGGCCTTCGATCTGTCGGAGGTCAGCCGGGGCGCGGCGTTCGGCGACATCGACAACGACGGCGACGTCGACGTGCTGCTGACGAACAACAACGGGCCGGTGCGCCTGCTGATCAACGAGGCGGCCGGCCGCAACCACTGGGTGGGCCTGCGGCTGGTCGGCGCCTCGGGCCGGGACATGCTGGGGGCCCGGGTCGCGGTGTTCCGCGATGCCGGGCCGCCGCTGTGGCGGCGCGCGCGCACCGACGGCAGCTATGTCTCGGCCAACGATCCTCGGGTGTTCGTCGGTCTGGGCCCGGCCGCCGACGTCGACCGGGTCCGCGTGGTCTGGCCCGACGGCGGGGCCGAGGAGTGGGCCGATGTCGCCGTCGACGGCTGGACGACGCTGGTCCGGGGCACCGGCCGCCTCGTCGAGTGAGTTCCCCACGGATGCTTGAGGACATGCGCTGTACTTTCCCGCATCGTCCCGGGGGTGTCGTCACCCGAGCCGGCGTGGTGCGCGGCCTCGGAATCGCGCTCGTCCTCGGTGCGGCTTCTGCTGCAACCGCCCGGGCGGCCGCGCCGGAGCAGGCGGGGGCGAGCGCACTGGCCCCGGCGGCGTGCACGTTGCCCGACCTGAGCCGCATGCACGCGGCGACCCGGTCGCAGCTCGCCGACGCCTACCGTGCGCTGGCCGCAGCGGAGCCCGCGGGCGGCGCCGGCGCGCCGGTCGAGACTCCCGCCCCCGGGCGTGGTGCGGCCCACGGCGCGCTGGGGATGCTGCTGCTCGCCGCCGACTACCCCGACGCGGCGGGGCGCTGCCTGCGCGACGCGGCGCGTCTCGCCCCCGGCGAGTTCCGCTGGCCCTACTACCTCGGGCACGTCCACATCCGTCTCGGCGACCTCGATCGGGCCATCGAGTCCTTCGAGCGCGCGTTGACGATCGAGCCCGACGACCTGGCGGCCCTCGTCTGGCTGGTGCACGTGCACGTCGACCTCGACCAGCCGGCCGAGGCCGAGCGACTGCTGGCCCGCGCATGGGCGAGCCATCCCGACACGCCCGCCATCCTGTATCAGGGGGGGAGAGCGGCCCTCGCGGCGCGGGAGTATGCCGCGGCGGCGCAACGTCTCGAGGAGGCCCTGCGGCTGAACCCGGCCGCGACGGTGATTCACTATCCGCTCGCGATGGCCTACCGGGGCCTCGGCGACCTCGATCGGGCCCGGATCCATCTGGACCGGGGCGGCGCCCGCACCGACGGCCGCGGGGCCGAGGGAGGGGTGCTGCCCGATCCCCTGATGGCCGAGATCTACACGCTGCTCCGCAGCCCGCAGTCCCATCGCGATCTCGGGCTCCAGGCGGCCGAACGGGGAGACTGGCGGGAGGCGGCGCGGCAGTTCACTCTCGGCGCACGGATGGCGCCGGAGAACCCCGTGATGCGGCTGAACCTGGGGACCGCCCTGGTTCGGACCGGCGATGCCCCGGCCGCGCTGACCCAGCTCGAGGCCGCGGTGAGCCTGGACCCCGGCTTTGCGGCGCCGCACTTCCTCATCGGTACCCTCCTCGAGCGCAGCGGACGGGACGAGGAAGCCATCGATCGGTTCAGGATGGCCGCGGACGCCGACGCGAGTATGAGCGCCGCCCGTCTGCGGCTGGCCGACGCCCTGCGCCGCACCGGCCGGTTCGAGGCCGCGTTGCCCCACTACCGGCAGGTTCAGGGCGAGCAGGCCCGCTTCGGCGAGGCGATGGCGCTGGTGCGGCTGGGCCGGCACGGCGAGGCCCTCCAGGTGTTGGACGCGGCCGGGGAGCGGTACCCTGCGGAGCCGTCCTTCCTGCACGCCAGGGCCCGCCTGCTCGCTGCCGCGCCCGACGACGGCTTGCGCGACGGGGCGCTGGCGCTGGCGCTGGTCGAGGGACTGGTGGCGGCAGGGTACAGGACGGCCGGGGTGGCGGAGACCATGGCCATGGCGTTGGCCGAGCTGGGCCGGTTCGCGGAGGCGGTCGAGTGGCAGAGCCGCGCGATGGAGGTTGCCGCCGGCGCCGCCCGGGGCGACGTGGCGCGGGGGATGAGCGCCAATCTCGCGCTCTATCAGCGCCACGAGCCGTGCCGGACCCCCTGGCGGGACGATGAGCCGGAGCACAACCCCGGCCCCGCCGTCGACCCGAACCTCCTCTCGGCGCCCGACCCCGGCGACTGATTTCCGCGGAGCCCGCGAAGCCGCGTCGGGGCGGGGCCGTCGCCGACTCTCACCCTGATCGCGGCGTGTGCAACGCGACCCGCAGGTGACAAGACGAGCAGTACACAGGAGACCTCGACATGAAACCGGTTCGTTGCAGCGTCGCCGCCGGACTCGCCGGCATCCTCGGCGTCATCGGCATCGGCGCGGCGCCGCTCGGCGGGAGCGCCGCCCCCGGCCCGGCCGGTCGACCGCCGCAAGGCCAGCCGCCGCAGGACATCTTGCACATCCCCCCCGTGCTCGTCGACGAGAGCTGGGTGGAGCCTCGGCGGCAGGCGCAGTTGCGGACGTCCGGCGACTTCGACGTGTTCCACGACTTCCGGTTCGCGGACCGGGTGGCCGAGACCGGCATCACCTTCGTGCACCGGATCGTCAGCGACGCCGGCCGCGACTACAAGGCGGTGCACTACGACCACGGGAACGGGATCGCGGTGGCCGACGTCGACGGCGACGGCCTCGACGACCTCTACTTCGTGACCCAGGTCGGCGCCAACGGGCTGTGGCGGAATCTCGGCGGCGGGCGTTTCGAGGACGTCACCGCGGCGGCGGGGGTCGCCGTCGCCGACCGGATCGGCGTCACCGCCTCGTTCGCGGATATCGACAACGACGGCGACCCCGACCTCTATGTCACCACCGTCCGCGGCGGCAACGTGCTCTTCGAGAACGACGGCAGCGGGACCTTCCGCGACATCTCGGCCGCGTCGGGGCTCGGCCATGTCGGCCACTCGTCGGGCGCGGTTTTCTTCGACTACGACCGCGATGGGCGGCTCGACCTGTTCCTGACCAACGTGGGTCGCTACACCACGGACGCGATCGGCGGCGACGGATACCGCTACTACGTCGGGTTCGAGGAGGACGCGTTCCGGGGGCACCTGTTCCCGGAGCGGACCGAGCAGAGCCTGCTGTTCCGGAACGCGGGCGGGAACCGTTTCGTCGATGTCTCGGCGGCGACCGGCCTCGTGGACGATCGGTGGTCCGGCGACGCCAACCTCGTCGATCTGAACGACGACGGCTGGACCGACCTCTACGTGCTGAACATGCAGGGCGACGACGAGTACTACGAGAACGTCGAGGGGACCCGCTTCATGGCGCGGGGCCGCGACGTGTTCCCCAGGACCCCGTGGGGCGCCATGGGCATCGCGGTCCTCGACTTCAACAACGACGGCCGCCTGGACGTCTACATCACCGACATGCACTCGGACATGAGCCAGGAGGTGGGGCCGGCCGACGAGAAGCGCAAGGCGATCATGATCTGGGACCGTGAGATGGTGGGCGACGGGAGCACGAGCATCTGGGGCAACGCTTTCTTCCTCAACCTCGGGTCGGGCCAGTTCCGCGAGGTGTCGGACGAGATCGGGGCCGAGAACTACTGGCCCTGGGGTCCCAGCGCGGGCGATCTCAACGCGGACGGCTACGAGGATCTGTTCGTCGCCTCGAGCATGAACTTCCCCTTCCGCTACGGCGTCAACTCGGTGCTGCTGAACAACGGCGGCACGCGGTTCCTCGACGCCGAGTTCATCCTCGGAGTCGAGCCCCGCGAGGGGGGGCTGACCACCCCGTGGTTCGGGCTCGGGGCCGCCGACCGGCTGCCGACGTTCACGGGCACCCCGCGCGACGTGACGGTCATGGCCGCGCGCGGCTCGCGTTCGGCCGTCATCTTCGACCTCGACGACGACGGCGACCTCGACATCGTGACCTCGGAGTTCAACGCCGCCCCCATGGTGCTGGTCAGCGACCTCGCCGAGCGGCGCGACATCCGCTACCTCAAGGTGCGGCTCGCGGGCGGGGCCTCGAACCGCGACGGCCTCGGCGCCGTGGTGCGGGTGACGGCCGGAGGGCGGACCTATACGCAGCTCCACGACGGGAAGTCGGGCTACCTGTCGCAGAGCTCGATGCCGCTCTACTTCGGCCTCGGCGCCGCCGAGTCGGTCGATCGCATCGACGTGCGGTGGCCTTCGGGGGGCGAGCAGACGGTTGCCGGGCCGCTCGACGTCAACACCCTGGTCGTGGTCACCGAGGAGTAGTAGTGAACTGCGCAGCCATGGCATGGCGGCAGGGGCGGAAGGGGGACGTCGCGTCCGGGCCGTCTAGCCACTCGGCGCACCCGGCGATTTCGGGGGACGGATGGGCAGTGCGCCAGGTCGGAGGCTGCTGCGTCCGATCGGCCGCGTGACCGCCACCGGACGGCGCTGAGTGAGGTTCGGCCGGCGAAGGGTCGCCGACGGGGACGTGCTACACTGCGGCCATTCCAGCGCCTGGTGATGACAGTCGCATCCGCCTCGACGCCGGCGTCCCGCGTACCACCGGCGGTGGCCGAGCACGGCCATGGCGCGACCGCACCGCGTCTCGGATTGCGGATTACCACCCCGGACAACCGCACCCAGATCGATGTCGAGCCGCTTCAAGGGCTGTGGACACAGGCGCAGTACCTCCGGCTGACGGATCACGCCAGGCTGCTGATCGAGTTCACGGACGGTCGGCTGGACGTTCTCCCCATGCCGACGGACCGGCACCAGGCCGTCTCGCAGTTCCTGTTCCTGGCTCTGGTCCCGTGGGTCGGGGCGCGCGGCGGGACGGTCCGCTTCGCTCCCCTGCGTCTGCGCATCCGCGACGGCAAGTTCCGCGAGCCCGACCTGCTCCTCGTGCAGGACGCCGGTGACCCGCGGCGCCGGAACGACTACTGGCTCGGCGCCGACCTGGTCATGGAGGTCGTCAGTCCCGACGACCCTCAGCGGGACACGCAGGTCAAGCGCGGCGACTACGCGGAGGCGGGCATTCCCGAGTACTGGATCGTCAATCCCATGGACGAGACGATCACGGTGTTGACGCTGGCGGGCGCGGAATATGCCGAGCACGGTGTGTTCCGCCGAGGCGATCGGGCGGATTCGGCGTGTCTGAACGGCTTCGCTCCGAGTGTGGCCGACGTGTTCGATGCGGCGTAGGGACGTGATAGCACCCAGGAGGTTCGACATGGTTGCGACAAGGGGCAGGGACGGGGGGCGCATGCTGCTCGTGGCGGCGTGCGGGCTCCTGCTCGCGGCGACTGCGGTTGGCGGTCAGGCCCCGCCCGAGCAGCGGGCCGACATCGACGAGCTGAAGGCGGCGCTGGACGCCGGCGCCACCATGCTGCTCATCGACGTGCGCGAGGACTGGGAGGTCGCGAGCGGGTCGATGCCGGGGTCAGTCCACATCCCGGTGGCCGAGCTCGAGCGGCGGATGCCCGACATCCCCAAGGACGTGCGGCTCGTCTTCTTTTGAAACGGCGGCAGCCGAGCCTCCCGTGCAGCGGAGCTCTTCACACGAAACGGTTACCGCACGGTCGAATTCTGCGGCCTGAACGACTGGAAGTCACGCGGCTACGCCCTGGGCGACACCGAGAAGCCGGCGCCGGGACCGATCGCACCGAAGTAGCGTCGCCCGGCCACGAGCCGCATCGGCGTCCATCGGCGAGCGCCGACCGTCTCTGCACGTTCGGATTGCCCTCCGTGGCCAAGGGGGTGACCCGGGTCGATTGACGACCTCGCCGGCGTCCTGAGATTGCCCTCCGCGGCCAGGGGGACCCTTGCGGCGCCTCGACCAGGCCTGCCGTCGGAAGCCCCCCGGCTGCGAGGCCGTGTGTCACCACGCCGACTGCAATCGACTCGCGACCCGGCGGGTGAGGAGAGGGTGACATGGGCCTGATCCACGCCCCGGTGACGCTGTCCAACCCGGGAAACCGTGCACTCGCCGCCCTGCCCGTTACCGCCCTGGTCGATACGGGGGCGATCACGTTGTGCATTCCGGAACACGTGGCCCTGCAGTTGCACCTGTCGGAGCTGGAGAGGCGCGAAGTGACCACGGCCGAGGGGCGGCACGTTTCCGTGCCCTATGTCGGGCCCGTCCAGGTCAGCTTCGGCAACCGGTCGTGCTTCACCGGGGCGCTCGTCCTGGGGGACGGTGTTCTGCTGGGGGCCATTCCCCTTGAGGACATGGACCTCGTCATCGATCCACGGAGACAGGCGGTCACCGTCAACCCGGACAGCCCCAACATACCGTCCGCCGTCGTCAAGGCGCTCGACTCGGGTGGGGTCGGTGCCGGCCGTTGGTTGGCTGGTACCGAACGGCCAGACCCATCACGGGACGTCACTCCGTAGCGGGTTTCGACAGGTCCTGGCTGTCGATCGAGTACTTGATCCACCCCTCGAACATCTCGTCCCAGCTCTGCTCGCCCCAGTAGACCTCGCGGTGGGGGGCCGGGTTGTAGCGGTTGCGGGGCGAGTTGTCGTAGTGCCCCTCGACGATCAGCCGGCTGCCGGCCGGGATGTGGAGGGGGTCGATGAGCTCGAACTCGGTCTGCCAGTTGAAGTCGTAGCGGGGGACGTCGAGCAGGACCTCGTCGCGGCCGTCCGGCCAGACGAGGCGGAACCGCATGTCCTTGCCGCGCAGGTGCATGTGCGGCGAGATGGCGTAGAAGGTGATGGGCTCGGTGACGTCGGTCTGCATGGTGATTGCCCAGTCGTCGACGAAGGGCGGGATGACCGGCACTTCGCGCCGGGGCACCTCCTGGCCGTTGACGATCACGGGCAGGGTCCGGTCGGGCGTGGTCGGCAGGGGGCTCCCGATGGTGCGGGACAGCATCTCGTGGGTCACCGGCGTGTCGGAGAGCCAGATGCCGATGCGCGAGCGGTCGGTCTCGGGTCGTCCCGTCGCGTTGTAGTGCAGGCTCCACTGCAGCGCCTGGCCCGCCGGCACCCGCTTGGCGACGCCGGGGTGGAACATCTCGAACCCGCGCCCGGGCACGAAGCAGATGAGCTTGGTGGCGCCGCCGAGGGCGTTCGAGTCAGTGTTGCGGGCGGCCCGAATCGCCTCGTCGGTGAGGGGAGCGCCCGCGGCGTCGTAGCCCTGTCCGCCGACGAGCACCGTCCCCTCGGGCAGGGTGGTGACGTTCACCGACAGGTGGTGCACGACGCTGCGGTTCGACGGCAGCATCTCGATGGCGTTCGCGAAGACGTCGTCCTCGAACGGGATCTCCGAATACAGAGTGATGTACGGCAGCTCGCCCTGGGCGGGGATCTCCATCTCGACCGGCATCGGCAGAATGTGGTCGGGCGGCCGCCCGCTGGGGTGATGCCACTCGTTGTCGGAGAACGTCGGCAGGGGCGGCATCTTCGCCGCGTCGCCGAGCGGCGCCCCCCCGTCGACCCAGGCGACGATGGTGTCGATTTCCGCCTGGGTCAGTCCGCGCGAGTTGCGGATCGGCACTCCGCCGGGGGCCGCGTGCCACGGCGGCATCTCGCGTGACACCACCTTGTCCTTGATGGCTCGGCTCCACGGGCGCACCTCGGGGTAGGTCAGCAGCGACATCGGGGCGATGTCGCCGGGGCGGTGACAGCTTGCGCACTCCTCGTAGAGGATCGGCGCGACGTCGGCCGCGAAGGTCGGCGCCTCCGCCGCGCGGGCCGCGCTGCCGACCGAGAGGAGCGCGAGGGAAGCGAGGATCAGGGTCAGTCGGTTCTGCATGTCGCGTCTCCGAGAAATCGAGCCGACCGTTATGGTAGCAGCTATCGGGCTGGTCGGGCATGTGCGGCAGGATGCCGCGCGGTCTCGGGGGGATTCACCGGTCGAGAAGGGTAGTTCAGCCCGTAGCGAAATCTGCGTTGCGCCGCGAGCGGCGAGGGCAGCCGCCGAGTGCTGCCGCCCTGAGCCGGTGGCCAGGTGGCGAAACCCCGCGGCGCGCCGGGAGCGGCGCGGATGCCGGCGGGTTGACAGTCGGCCCGCGTGCTGCTCCGGGGCGAGGCGACGGTCCGACGTCCGCGAGTCGCCGTTTCCGGCTCATGGCGTCGACGCCGAGTCGTCGTCGGGGCCGGGCGAAGCCCCCGAGGGCGGCGGCAGCCGGCCCGCCTGCTGCAGCGCCCGGCGCAGGACGAACTCGATCTGGCCGTTCACGCTGCGCAGCTCGTCGGCGGCCCACCGCTGCAGGGCGGCGAGGACCTCCGGCTCGGTGCGCAGCAGGAACGGCTTGCGTGCAGGCATCGGGACGGCCCGCGTCTACTGGTACAGCGAACCCGTGTTCACCACCGGCTGCGCGCTCTTGTCGCCGCACAGCACCACCAGCAGGTTGCTGACCATGGTGGCCTTGCGTTCCTCGTCGAGCTCGACGATCTGCTGCGTGGACAGGCGCTCGAGAGCCATTTCGACCATGCCCACCGCGCCCTCGACGAGCTCCGTCCTGGCCGCGACGATGGCCCCCGCCTGCTGGCGCTGCAGCATCGCGGCGGCGATCTCCGCCGCGTAGGCGAGGTGGGTGATGCGCGCCTCGAGCACCTCGACCCCCGCCTTGTCGAGGCGGCCCTGGATCTCGGTCTGGAGCTGCCTGGCGACCTCTTCCGTGTCGCCCCGCAACGACCGGCGCTCCGGCTCGCGGGAGTCGTACGGATAGCGGGTCGCGAGATTCCGCACCGCCGATTCGCTCTGAACCTGCACGAAGTCGGCGTAGTCGTCCACCTCGAAGCTCGCTTCGGCCGTGTCCACCACCTTCCACACGACCACCGCGGCCATCTCGATGGGGTTGCCGTCGATGTCGTTGACCTTCGAGCGCTCGGTCTCGAAGTTGCGCACGCGCAACGAGATGCGATGCTTGGTGAACAGCGGGTTGGCCCACCGCAGGCCCGCGTCGCGGACGGTGCCGACATAGCGGCCGAAGAGTTGCAGCACCCGCCCCTCGTTCGGGTTGACGACGAACAGCCCCGCCAGCAGGAACACGATGATGGGCACCGACAGCATTGCCGCCAACCCGGGGAAGCCGATCTGGCCGTTGTCCGCGAGGTCGAAGATGAACAGGACGATGACCACCACGAGGGCGGCGAGCAGGATGGCCAGCGCGAGCCAGCCCGACGACGCAGCGTGCACTCTCTCCTTGAGCATCAACCTCTCCCGTCATGGACCCGCCTCGGGGATGGGTGGGTCCGGTTTTGATTTCAATATGATATCACAAAGATATCTTTCCTGGGACGGAGTCGTTGTCGGGAGAAGGGCGATCTCGCCGACTCGTGCCGTCACTGCCGGGCGCGGGTCGGTATGCTACGCATCCGCCGTGGGCGCGAGGGCCATCGCGTTTTGCTGGTCTTCAATCTGTGTCTGCGCGCCGGCGACGTGGACACGCCGCGCAGTCGCCCGATTTCGCCAGCCACGCGGATCGGCCTCCATCGTGGTCCAGGCCCCGGACGTCGTTGCGCCGGTCCGCACGCTGCCCGCGGCGTTTGCGGTAACTGCGTGAGGTGGGAGACTTCGGGGACACCGACAGCCATGCGGCGCTGTCGGGTTGCGACGGCGCTGTGGGGCTGCGCTGAATCGCGTCTATCCGAGCACGGCCCGGACGGCGGCGGTGAGGATGTCGACGGTGCGGTCGACCTGGTCGTCGGTGATGACGGCGGCGGGCGCGAGGACGTAGGTGTCGGCCTTGACGCGGCTGAAGAGGCCCCGGTCCGCCGCTTCCCGGTGGACGCGGGGACCGACCTTGTCACCGGGGGCGAACGGCTGCTTCGTGGTGCGGTCGGCGACGAGCTCGACCGCGCACATCAGGCCCTTGCCGCGGATGTCGCCGACATGGGGATGGTCGCCGAGGGCGGCCCGGAGCCCCGTCAGGAGCCGGTCTCCCTGGACCGCGCAGCGGCGGGGCAGGTCCTCGTCGCGGACGATCTGCAGGTTACGGGCGGCGACCGCGCACCCGACGGGGTGGGCCGAATAGGTGTAGGCGTGCATCCACGCGCGCCCGTCCTCGTCGAGGGCGGCGGCGATGCGGTCGCTGATGCCGATGCCGCCGAAGGGGACGTAGCCCGACGTGATTGCCTTGGCGAACTGCACGATGTCGGGCTCGACGCCCCAGTGGTCGAGGGCGAAGAGGACGCCGGTGCGTCCGAACCCGGTGATGACCTCGTCGGCGACGAGCAGCACGTCGTGGCGGTCGCAGATCTCGCGGATGCGGGGGAAGTAGTCGTCCTGCGGCACGATGACTCCGCCCGCTCCCTGCACCGGCTCCGCGATGAACATCGCGACGGTGTCCGCCCCTTCGCGCTCGATTGCCCGCTCGAGCTCGTCGGCGGCTGCGACGCCCTGGCTCATCCCGGGCGGCGCCTCGTATCGGTAGGGGTACGGCGAGGGGATGTGGACGAAGCCGGGCACGCGGGGCTCGAACAGCGGCCAGTAGGCGGAGAGCCCGGTCGCGCTCATGGCGGCGAGGGTGACGCCGTGGTAGCCCTCGATGCGGGAGATGACCTTGGTCTTGCCGGGCCGGCCCCGCAGCTTCCAGTACGCGCGGGCCATCTTGATGCTGCTCTCGGTCGCCTCGCCGCCCCCGCTCGTGAAGAAGAAGCGGTTGATCGACGGATAGGTGATGTCGGCGAGCTGCTCGGCGAGCTCGATGGCGGGCCGGTTCGAGCTGCCGGTGTAGCCCGAGGCATAGGCCAGGGTCTCCATCTGGGCCCGTGCCGTCTCGGCGAGCTCGCGCCGCCCGTGACCGGCCAGCACGTTCCACAGCCCGGCGAGGCCGTCGATGTACTCGCGGCCGTCGGCGTCGAAGAGCAGCGCCCCCTCGCCCCGGACCCAGACGCGCGCCGCCTGGTGGGCGGCGGCGTCGTGGAGGGGGTGAATCAGGTGGGCCGCGTCGCGGGCGGTGAGTTCGGCGTTGGTCGTCGTCAGGGTCGTCGGCGTCATCGTCGGCCTCCTCCGCGGACCACGGGGTCGGCGCCGCCGATGCGGAGATACGAGCCGTCGCCGAGGCGGCGGAACGGCCCGCCGTCCACGGAGAACTCGTCGACCACCGCGAAGGCGCTGTCCGATGTGGTCCGCACGACGCGTCGCAGCACATAAACTCGGCCGTCCGCCTCCAGGGGGGCGGTCAGGAAGGTGATGGCGATGGGGCTGGTCCAGTTTCCGAGGGCGGTCAGGGTGCGGCCGTCGGGCCGTTCTTCCTGCCAGACGACGGCCCGGGTGGCCTCGTCGAAGCCGATGGTCCAGGTCTCGTCGTACGCTTCGCCGTAGAGGTCGCTCTCGGCCCGTCCCCGGACGAACGGTCCCGCGGGCAGCGGCTCGAAGGCGACGGTGCCCTCGCGCGTCCCCACGCTCAGGGGGGGGAACTCGCCTCCGGTGTACTCGAAGCGCCAGGCGCCGCTGAAATAGCCGATGCGCGGCTCGATCTGCGGCTGCGGCACGTCGGCCCGACGCGCCCGCGCCAGCGCGAGCGACACGTCGAAGCCGTGTCCGCCGGCGGAGACGCGGCCGGTTCCGGACAGGTCCCGGCCGTTGCGGATCAGGGTGTAGACGAAGGACAGGGGGCCGAAGTCGGTGTCGGTGGTCGCCTCCACCGTCACCTGATCGCCGTCGACGACGACGCTGTCGAGCCGTACCTCGCGGTTGGGTGCGAGCCCGTCGACGAGTCCGGTGTAGCCGTTGGCGTCGCCGGCGACCAGGGTCAGAGACACCGGACTGCTCGTGTCGGACCCCGAGGTCAGTTCGCCGCGCCACGTGCCCGCCCAGGGATCGGGCTGAGCCAGGGCCCGAGCGGCAAGCCCGACGGTCAGCGTGAACGTCACCCACCTGAGTCGTCGCGGCATCGAGATTCCTCCGATTCTGCACCTGTGCGGCGTCGCGCGACGAGGCGTGCACGAGCCCTCGCCATTCCCGGGTCGGACGCCGGGCGCCGCCGACCCCGCCCGAGTTCACTATACGCGCCGGTTCCGCGAAAAATCAAAGGAGAGAGCGGCCTGCGGGAGGCGCTCGAGGCGCTTCGAGGCGCCCGCGGGGCCGGGCCGGTTCTGGTATGATGCCGGCCGCAGCCCTTTCCGGTCCGCACGTCCCGCCCCTGTCGAGCACAGGGGGCGGACCGGCCCGGGACCGGCCCGAAGACGACAGTCCAGAGATTCGAAGGAGTCGACCCGTGCCCAACCCGACGCTGACGCTCTTCGCCAACCGGCCGCGGGTCGCGGTCCTGCTCGTTCTGCTGATGGTCGGCGCCGTCGCCTCCGCGGCGGCCCAGACCGCGGGAGATGCGCAGATTACGACGCTGTCCGCCCGACCCGACATGGTGAGCGGCGGCGACGTTCTCGTGCGGGTGACGCCCGCGCCGGGGGCGCCGGATGCGGCGCTGACGGTGCTGGCGGCCGGCCGCGACGTGACCGGCGACTTCCGCCGGCTCGACGACGGCGCCCTCGAAGGGCTCGTCCGTGGCCTCGAGCCGGGGACCCACCGCATCGAGGTCCGCACCGCCGGCGGCACGGCGGCGGGTATCGATGTCGTCAACCATCCCACCGCGGGGCCGGTCTTCTCGGGGCCCCACGAGAGTCCCTTCGTCTGCGAGACCGACCGGTTCGAGCTGGTCTCGGGCGAGACCCTCGGTCGCGCCCTCGACGACCACTGCTCGGTCGAGCGGCGCGTCGACTACGCCTATCGGTCGGCCGAGGACGGCAGCCTCAGGCCGCTGGCGGATCCGGCGATGCGGCCGGCCGACCTCGCCCGCACCACGACCCTCGACGGCGGTGAGGCGCCCTACATCGTGCGCATCGAGACCGGGACCATCAACCGCGCCGTCTACCAGATCGCGATGCTCCACGACCCCGCGAACGAGCCCGACCCCGACCCGTGGCAGGCCCCGGCGGGGTGGAACCGCCGGCTCGTCTACACGTTCGGCGGCGGCTGCGTGAACGGCTGGTACCGGCAGGGGGCGACGACCGGAGGCGTCACCGACGACGTCATGCTGCGCCAGGGCTACGCGGTGGCGTCGGCGAGCCTCAACGTCTTCGGCAACAACTGCAACGACCTGCTCGCGGCCGAGACGATGATGATGGTCAAGGAGCGTTTCGTCGAAGCGTACGGCGCGCCCCGGTTCACCATCGGCTGGGGGTGCTCGGGCGGCTCGTACCAGAACCACCAGATCGCCGACAACTATCCCGGGCTGCTCGACGGCATCATTCCGGGGTGCAGCTTCCCCGACGTCATCTCGGGGACCATCCCGTTCGTGACCGACGCCCGCCTGCTGAACCACTACTTCGCAGAGACCGCGGGGGTGCCCTTCACCGAGGAGCAGCAGCGCGCGGTGACCGGCTTCCTCATGCTGGCCACCATGCCCAACGTGTCGCGCAACGCCGGCCGCATCACCGTGGGCGAGTTCTGCCCCGACGCGCTGCCCGAGGAACTGCGCTACGACCCCGAGACCAATCCAGACGGCGCGCGCTGCGACGTCTTCTCGCACGCCGTCAACGTGCTCGGCCGCGATCCCGAGACCGGCTTCGCGCGGCGTCCCCTCGACAACGTCGGGGTGCAGTACGGACTGGAGGCCCTGAACACCGGGGTCATCACCGCCGAGCAGTTCCTCGATCTCAACGCCCGCATCGGCGGCTACGACGGCGACGGGAACTTCCAGGCGGAGCGGACCGTGGCCGACCCCGAGGCGTTGCGCGCCGTCTACGAGAGCGGCCGGGTGACCCACGGCGGCGGGGGCCTCGCCGAGACGCCGATCATCGACTACCGCGCCTACAGCGACGACCGCGAGAACGGCGACGTGCACGTGCGGTACCACTCGTTCTCGCTGCGCGACCGCCTGCGCCGGGCCAACGGGCGGACCGACAATCACGTCATGCTCGTCGAGGACGACCGCTACGGGCTGTACTCGACGGCCAGTCCCGTGGCGCAGGAGGCGCTGCGCCAGATGGACGAATGGCTCGGGGCGCTCTCCGCCGACGAGTCCGCCGCGCCCGCCCTCGATCGGATCGCCCGCGCCAGACCCGCCGACCTCGTCGATGCGTGCTGGAGCCGGGACGACGACCCCGTCAAGATCGCCGAACCGATGGTGCGGGGCCGCGGCCGGTGCGAGGAGCTGTACCCCTCGGCCCCGGGACCGCGCGAGGTGGCCGGCGCCCCCGTCGGCAGCGATGTCCTCAAGTGCCAGCTCAAGCCGGTCGACCCGGACGACTACGACGCGAACCTGACGGCGGAGCAGCGGGCGACCCTGGACCAGATCTTCTCGACCGGCGTCTGCGACTGGTCGCAGCCCGGCGTTGGCCAGACGAGTCCGCCGGACACTTGGCTCCGCTTCGGCGGGGCGAGCGCCGACCAGTGAAGGCGGTGGTGAAGGCGCGCGTGGGGACGGTCGTCGCCGCCATCCTGTCGGTGCTGGTGTCTGCGGCGGTCGCCGCCCAGACGCCCAGCCTCGATCGGGTCGGGTCCGTTTCCCTGCCCGGCCCGGTGACCGCGCTCGCCGCCGGCGAGCGTCTGTTCGTCGCGGCCAGCGGGGAGAGCGTCCATGTCGTCGACGTCACGCGGCCCGAGGCGCCGGAGGTCGTCGGGCGCCACGACTTCGACCTGCCGGCGCTCGGCGTGGTCATCGACGGGGCGGTCGCCTATGTCGCCAACAGCCACGACGGGCTCCGCCGCCTGGATCTCTCCGATGCGGCCGCCCCGGTGCTGAGCGGCACCGCCCCCACCCGCGGGCAGGCGGTGGGGGTCGCGGGGGCGGGTCGGTATCTGTTCACGGCCGACAACTCGATCGGCTTCGACATCGTTGATGCAGCCGGAGGGTTCGCCCGCGCCGGCGAGTATCTCGCCGACGGTTTTCCGAGAGGCATCGCGGCGGCGGGCCCGCGGGTTTTCATCGCCGACCAGCCCGCGGGGCTGATCGTCGTCGACGCGTCCGACGCCGCGTCGCCCCGGGTCGAGGGCCGCCTGTCGCTCGGCCGCGACCCCGTCACGCGGGTGTTCGCGCCGGACGTCCGATCGACCGGCGATGCGCCGCCGGCCGTCATCTGCATCGTGAGCGGGCGCGGTGGACTGCAGGTGATCGACCTCTCCGACCCGGGGGCGCCGCGCCTTGCCGCCGCCGTGCCGACGGACGGGCGGCCCACGGGAGCGGCACTGTGGGGCCGCCGGCTGTATGTGGCGTCGGGTCCCGTGGTGCAGGCGTTCGATCTGACCGACCCGGCGCGTCCCGTGCTCACCGCGTTCGCCGAAGCCGGCGGTCCCACTGGGCCTGTGGCCGTCGATGCGACGCACGTCTTCGTGGCGACCCGGGATGCGGTCGCCGTCTATCGCCGGGAGTAGGCGCGTGACGGCGGACGCCGGCGGCGCGGATCCGGAGGAGCGGGACTACCGTTCCGAGTACAGCGAGGAGTCGCTGTGGCGCAAGATCTCCGCTTTCGCGGGTCGGGCGGGTCGGGAGACCATCGAGCAGGTTCTCGTCCTGTACTACTGTTGCCTGGACAGCGATACGCCGGTGTGGGCGAAAACGGTCATCGTGAGCGCACTCGGCTATTTCATCGCTCCCCTCGACGCCATTCCCGATCTGATGCCCGGTGTCGGATTCTCCGATGACCTGGGCGCGGTCGCCATGGCATTGGCCGCCGTCCTGGCGCACGTGAAGCCTGAACACCGCCGGCGGGCGCAAGCGAAAGTGGAGACATGGTTCTGATGGTGAACGCTGCAATCCTGCTTGGGGACCTTGGCGCTGGCCGGCGGCGGGTCGCGCTGCTGCTCGCGGCTGCGTCCATGCTGTCCGCAGGCAGCGCCGCAGCCCAGGAATGGACCCGGTTCCGCGGACCCGATGGGACCGGCGTCGTCGCCGACAACCCGAACCTGCCCGAGCGGTGGAGCGCCACCGAGAACGTCGCGTGGCGGACGCCGATTCCGGGCCTCGGGTGGAGCTCGCCCGTCGTCGCGGGCGGCCTGGTGTTCGTCACCACCGTCGCGAGCGAGGGCGAGGTCGAGGCCCCCGAGAGCGGCTGGTACGGCGGCGGCGAGCGGGCCACGCCGCAGGACGTCCACCACTGGCTGGTCTACGCGCTCGACCTCGAGACCGGGGAGCCGCGCTGGCGCACCGAGGTTCACGCCGGTTTGCCGCGGTCGTCGCATCACCTCAAGAACACCTTCGCGTCGGAGACCCCCGTGACCGACGGCGAGCACCTCTACGTGCTGTTCGGCAACGTCGGCCTCTATGCCCTGGGCCTCGACGGGACCGTGCGCTGGTCGCGCGGCCTGCCGGCGGCGGAGACCCGCAACGGGTGGGGTACTGCGTCGTCGCCGGTGCTCCACGACGGCCGCGTCTATCTGGTCGTCGACAACGAGGAGCAGTCGTACCTCACGGCCCTGAGCGCCGAGACCGGCGCCGAGGTCTGGCGCACCGACCGCGACGAAGGCAGCAACTGGTCGACGCCCTTCGTCTGGGAGCACGATGGGCGCACCGAGATCGTCACCACCGGCACCGACCGCATCCGCGCCTACGACCTCGCGGGCCGGGAGTTGTGGGGGCTGTCGGGCATGTCGTCCATCGTCATCCCCACCCCCGTCGCCGCCCACGGGCTGCTCTACATCGAGTCGGGCTACATCGCCGACTTCTTCCGTCCCGTCTACGCGATACGGCCGGGGGCGAGCGGTGACATCTCGTTGGAGGCAGGCGAGACCGCCAACGAGTTCGTGGCCTGGTCGCTCGAGCAGGGCGGCTCGTACCACCCCTCGCCCCTCGTCTACGGCGACCACTACTACACGCTGCTCGACCGCGGGATGATGACCGCGCACGACGCCCGGACCGGGGAAGAGGTCTACGGGCGCCGGCGGATCGACGTCGGCCAGGCGTTCACCGCATCGCCGTGGGCCTACAACGGGAAGGTCTTCGCCCTCAGCGAGCAGGGCACGACCTACGTCATCGAGGCGGGCCCCGAGTTCCGCGTCCTCGCCGAGAACCCCCTCGACGAGTTCACGATGGCGACCCCGGCCATCCTCGACGACAGCCTGATCATCCGCACGGCCGAGGCCGTCTACCGCATCGCGGGGCCGCAGGACCCTGCACCGTAGGCGGCGCCGGCAACGTCGAGTCCGGATCAGCCGGCTGTCTGCGCCCGCGGGAGACTCTTCAGCTCGACGGCTCGGGTTCGATGACGCGGAGTGGCTCGAAGCAGCGTCGATAGAACCCTCGATCGCGCGTGACCAGCGCCTGGGCGCGGGTCAGGGCGTGTGCCCCCACGAAGAAGTCGGCGATGACGCGGGTGCGACGGCCGCCGCGCCGTCGATACTCCCGCCACTGTCGGGCGGCGAGGTCGGAGCAAGGCTCGTCGAAGGGATCGAAGCGGATGCCCGTGCCCGGCAGGGCGCGGCGCATGTCGCCGACGTCGGGGAAGAACGCGCCGACCTCCGCCCAGACGATCGGGCAGATCACTACGCGACCGAGGCTGCGGGCGGCAGCCAGAGCCCGCACGGACGCCGGCCCTCTGGCCGGATGGTTGGTCAGGACATCCAGAAGCACCGAGCTGTCGACGGCTGTGATCACGAGCCGCTGCCTTCTCCGCCGTCCAGATTGGGCTGCCACGCCGGACCCCGCGTCTCCTCGAGGTACGCGTCGACGTCGATGTGATGGGGGAGCAGGCCGACCAGTCTCCGAAGCGGGTCGACGGGTGCGCGGCGCCTGACAATCAGGGTGCCTTCCCGTTCCTCGAACTCGAGCTCGTGGCCCGGCTCCAGCCCCAGGCTGTCGCGGAGAGGCTTGGGGATCGTCACTTGGCCCTTTGTGGTCAGCCGTGAGACCATACCACGATGGTACGATTTCTTACCTGCGATGGCAACGTGAGCCCAAGGTGGCTCACAGCGGCTGTTCGACCGCGAGGACAATCGACTTCCGCCGATTCGAGGGGACTTGCTCTCATCCTGCTGGCCGGCTGAGCCGCTCGGACCTCCGCACGCGATTCCACCGCTGCCCGGTGTGATGCCGATCGACCCGCACCGGAGATCGTCCCGGTTGGCCGGGACTGGGGTAACATGTAGCCCCCGGGGCACGTGCGGCCGCGGGACGCGGACGACCGCCGTCACGACATTCACATAGCGTGGGAGCTTGCGGGTCATGGCTGACAACAACACCAACGGGCAGAAGCCGCCGTATCCGGGCATGCGGATCACCGCCAACGGCAACCAGCTCGTCTCGTACCACACCGAAGCGCGTGTCGCCGATGCGGGGATCTTCTACCCGATCACGCCGTCCACCGAGGGCGGCGAGCTGTACCAGCAGTCGTTCGCCGAGGGCCGGCTGAACGTGTTCGGTCGCAACACGCTGGCGGTCGAGGCGGAGGGCGAGCACGCGGCGCAGGGCGGGGCCATCGCCTACTCGGTGTGCGGGCGCCGAGTCTGCAACTTCACCTCGGGTCAGGGCATCGTCTACGGCATCGAGCAGTACTACCACGCCCCCGGCAAGGCCTCGACGATGGTCGTCGAGGTGGTGGCGCGGGCCCTCACGAAGCACGCCCTGAACGTGCACTGCGGCCACGACGACGTGTACGGCTCGCTCGACACCGGCTGGACCACGCTGTTCGGCAAGGACGCCCAGCAGGCGGCGGACCAGGCGCTGATTCTGCGCAAGGTCACCGAGCTGAGCCTGACGCCGGGGCTGAACGTGCAGGACGGGTTCCTGACGTCGCACCTCGAGCGCACGTTCTACAAGCACGAGTCCGAGCTGATCCGCAAGTTTCTCGGCGCTCCCGACGACGTCATCGAGTGCCCGACCGAGGCGCAGCGGAAGCTCTTCGGGTCGACCCGCCGCCGCGTGCCGCCGATGATCGACCTCGCCAACCCCGTGCTCCTGGGTCCCGTGCAGAACCAGGAGCACTACATGCAGGGCGTCGTGGCGCGGCGCGACAACTTCACCGAGCCGATTCTTGAGTTCCTCGACGCGGCGTGGAAGGAGTTCGGCGAGCTGACGGGCCGCTACTACGGGCCGGTGACCGAGTACAGGACCGAGGACGCCGACACCGTCTTCGTGTCCCTCGGTTCCGCCGCCGAGAACATCGAGGCGGCGGTGGACCACCTGCGGGCGACGCGGGACGCCAGCGTCGGATCCATCCACCTGAACGTCATTCGGCCGTTCCCCGAGCGGGCCGTCGTCGAGGCGCTGGCCGGCAAGAAGAGCGTCATCATCGTCGAGCGGACCGACGAGGCGATGGCCGGCGCCAACCCGGTGGGGCGCGACATCAGCACCGCCCTCCACAAGGCGCTGCACATCGAGGGCCAGCCCGTCGAGGCGGGGTTCCCGGTCATCGAAGCCGGTGAGATGCCGCGGCTGTACCACGGCGTCTACGGGCTCGGCTCACGCGACTTCCGGCCCGAGCACGTGCTCGGGGCCTGGGAGTTCGTCAAGGAGGACCGGGCGCGCACGGACGGCAAGCGAGCCCGCGACGGGGCGAGCTTCTTCGCGCTGGGCATCGACCACCCCTACGAGGTGAAGTCCGACGAGACGCCCTCGCTGCTGCCCGAGGGTTCCATCGCAGTGCGGTTCCACTCGATCGGGGGCTGGGGCGCCATCACCACCGGCAAGAATCTCGGCGCCATCATCGGTGACTTCAACGACTTCCTCGCCGCGCGCAGCACCAAGGTCGACGAGTTCGGCCGCCCGGAGGAGGTCATCCACGTCAGCGCCAACCCGAAGTACGGGTCGGAGAAGAAGGGCGCGCCGACCGCCTACTTCCTGGTCGTCGCCCCCGAGCGCATCCGCGTGAACTGCGACCTGCGCCACGTCGACGTCGTGCTGTGCTGCGACCCCAAGGCGTTCACCCACACGAACCCGCTCGACGGGATGGCGGACGGCGGCTCGTTCATCTGGGAGTCGGACGAGGAGCCTGCCGAGGCGTGGGAGCGGCTGCCGATCTGGGCGCGGAAGCAGATCATCGACAAGAAGATCCGGATGTTCACCCTGGCCGGGTTCGATATCGCCCGGAAGGCCACCAACCGTCCCGACCTCCAGCTCCGGATGCAGGGCAACGCGTTCCTCGGCGCCTTCTTCAAGGTGTCGCCGCTGCTCAAGGAGTTCGAGATCGCCACCGAGCAGTTCCACGAGGTGGTCCACAACCAGTACAAGAAGAAGTTCGGGCGCCTCGGCGACGCGGTCGTCAAGTCGAACATGGAGGTCATGACCCAGGGCTTCGACCGGGTCAGCGAGATCCCTGTCGGCGAGGTCGAGGCGGTCGACCGCTCGACCCTGCGGGGCATTCCCCTCCTGCCGATGGAGGGATGCGGCAGCGGCTGCCGGACGACGCCGATTCCCGAGGGGCAGGACGAGCGGACGCCGGTGACCCAGGTGGCGGAGTTCGATGCCCTGTTCCGGTCCGACTACGACTACGACCAGCCCTCCAACGAGTACGCGGCGATGGGGGTGATGGCCGCCGGAACCGGCGACACCGCCTCGAAGTACGTGGCCCGGCGCGAGACGCCGCTCTTCATTCCCGAGAACTGCACGCAGTGCATGGAGTGCATCTCCGTGTGTCCGGACACCGCGTTGCCCAACTGCTCGCAGGACATCGAGACGATTCTCCGCACCGCGGTCAGCAGCTACGTCACCGACGAGGGCGAGCGGATGAAGATGCTCGCCAAGGTGCCCGAGATGGAGGTGCGTACCCGCGAGGCGATGCGCGAGTCCATCAAGACGAAGGCGAGGACGCCGCTGCCCGAGATCATCAAGACCGTCGCCAACGAGGTCGACGGGTTCTCGCCCCAGGCGAAGGACGAGTTCTTCGCGGTGATCGAGAAGCAGCCCCTGGCCTACAACAAGGTGAACGCCATCTTCAACGGCCCCGAGAAGAAGAACCCCGGCAGCGGCGGCATCTTCTCGATCTTCGTCTCCGACCTGTGCAAGGGCTGCGCGGCGTGCGTGACGGCGTGCGGCGACCACGACGCCCTGCGCATGGTGCCCGAGACCGAACAGGTCAACGCCGACCACGAGACCGGGACCGCGTTCCTCGATCTGTTGCCCGATACGTCCCAGAAGTTCCTCGGGTTCTACAACGACGCCAACCCCACCGACTCGAAGACCGCGACCCTGCGCAACCTGATGATGGTGCGGCGCAACTACGACGCCCTCGTGTCGGGCGACGGCGCCTGCGCCGGCTGCGGCGAGAAGAGCGTCCTGCGCGCCATCGCGGGGGTGACCGAGGCGTTCATGCGGCCGGTCTTCCACGCCAAGGCCGACCGGTTCCGGCGGGTCGCCAACGAGGTGCTCGAGCTCGGGCCGATGAAGCTGGCCGCCCTCGCCGCCCGCAACCCCGAGGAGTACGCGCTGTTCAAGCGCGCCGTCGCCCACTTCCTGATGGGCCTCGGCGGCGAGGACGACGCCGACACCACCGCGCGGCTCGAGGCCCACGGCGAGATCACCGACGAGGAGATCGCCGACGCCATTGCCACCGTGCTGAAGCAGGAGGCGTTCAACCACCAGCACCTGCAGCCCCTCGACGGCCGGCTCGCGAACGGACAGTCGGTGATGGCGATGGCCGCCCACACGGGGTGCAACACCGTGTACGGCTCGACCCCGCCGAACAACCCGCACCCCTACCCGTGGATGAACTCGCTGTTCCAGGACGGCTCGACCATCGGCTGGCTCATCGGCGAGAGCTTCATGGTCGACCATGCCCGGCGGTCGGTCATCCCCGAGCGGCTCGCCAACGCCCTCCTGCACCAGGACGAGGGGCTCATCGACGAGCGGAAGTACTACGAGTACGGCCACTTCAGCGACGCGCTGATGACCGACCAGGAGATCAACGAGCTGCCCAAGGTCTGGATTATCGGCGGCGACGGCGGCATGGGCGACATCGGCTACCAGAACGTCTCGAAGATGATTCTGCAGAACCGGCCCAACGTGAAGGCGCTGATGCTCGACACCCAGGTCTACTCGAACACCGGGGGCCAGAACTCCGACTCGACCCCGATGCTCGGGGGCGGCGACATGAACGCGTTCGGCGCGGCCAGCCAGGGCAAGACCGTCGAGAAGAAGACCGTCGCCGAGACGTTCCTCGCCGGCCACGGGTCGCCGTTCGTCGCGCAGGTGTCCATCGCCAACGCGCCCAAGCTGTTCCGGGCCCTGCTCGACGCCCTGGAGTACCGCGGCACCGCGTTCATCCAGTCGTTCACCACCTGCCAGCCCGAGCACGGGGTTGGCGACGACATGGCCCTCGACCAGGCCCAGCGGGTGCGCGACTCGCGCGGGGCCCCGGAGTTCGTCTTCAACCCGCAGTTCGGCGAGAGCTACATGGAGGCGCTGGACCTGAAGGGCAACCCCACCCCGGACCGCGACTGGTACCACACCCGGTTCAAGGGCAACCGCGAGCCCTACCAGTACACCGTGGCCCACTGGTGCGCCACCGAGGCCCGGTTCCGGAACCACGTCAAGAAGGTCAAGCCCGAGGCGGCGGCGGAGATGATTCCGCTCGACAGCATGCTGCTCCGGCTGACCCAGCAGGACGTCGTCTACCGGCGCCACCTCGACCCCGGACACCGCGCCTACGTCCCCGACTTCGGCGTCTGCATGAAGGTCAACGGCAAGGACAACATGCCGGAGTACCGGGTCCTCTCCCGCCAGCTCGTCCTCTTCTGCGTCGAGCGGCGCAAGGCGTGGCGCCTGCTGCAGAGCAAGATCGGCAAGGTCAACAAGGACTACGCCGCCCAGCGCGAGCTGCTCGCCGACGTGGACGCCGGCAAGGTCTCCCGGGAGGAGCTGTTCGCCCGCGGTCCCGAGATGCTGGAGGAGCGCATCGCCGGCACCTGCGTTCCAGGTGTAGGAGATGTGACGACCGGCGCGACCCTTCGGCGCCCGTAGGTACGGAGGCATCTGGCACAATGGTAGGGAGGGGACGGGCAGCCATTTTCGGCAGCACAGAGGCCATCGCTGACGGACGTTATGATGGTTGTCGCGTGGTGACTCGGGCATCGTCTGACTTCCGGGGACCGGCGTTCGCGCGGGGTGGATTCGCTCAACCTTGCATGGAAAGGAGAAGTCGGCGCAGACGGGTCGGACTCAAGGTGCGGTTGCAAGACAGCGTGCAGAAGATTGGCATGGGATTTCAGCCTCGCCAGGAACGGATACGAGTTTCAAGCCGAGGAATACGTCGATGAATTGCGTTCCGGCTCGCCGCCGGTTCGTCTGCAGGACGCATCTCGCGGAGAGGGATGGTGGTGGTCTGGCGAGCACGGCCGAGTGGACTTGAAGCAGGGGCCCGCGGTATGCGTCTTGTCGGCGGCGGCCGCGGATGCGTCATTCCCTGCCCGTGACGTGGCGGAGTTCATCCGCCGGTAGGGCTTCTTCGATCCCAGTCCATTTCTCCTTCGTCGTGATTGGCCGGAACTGGATTCTGACCGGTTCGACCACTATGGTCGCAACTTGGGTGGAACGTTGTATGCGCTCAATCAGTCCTCCGCGCAGACGCTGAAGCACATTGTGGAAACTACCCGGTCCAGTGGGCCAATGACGCCGGTATTCGGTTACCGGGTCGGGGCGAGAAGATCCCCGAAAATGTGTGCAGGCGTGGAGGCCTTGTGCCGATACGTGAGACATGGCGCGCAAGAAGGGCGACCAGGACGAGTCGGACCGGACGGGGCGTCAGCGAGACCCTCGCGACCTGCGCATCGAGCGCCTGAAGCAGGACAAGGCGAAGCTGATCGAGGAACGCGACCACTGGAAGCGCCGCAGCGAGCAGCTGGAAAAGGAGCTCGAGACCGCTCGGCGAGCCGGCAAGCGGCAGGCGGCCCCCTTCGCCAAGGACCGGCGGCAGGGAAGCGGCGAGCGGCCGGGGCGGCGGCGTGGTGCGGACTACGGGAAGCAGGGGCGGCGCCAGCCGCCCCCACGCGTCGACGAGGTCCACGCGGCGCCGGTCCCGACGAGTTGTCCCGACTGCGGCGGCGCGGTCACCGTGGACGGTGTGTCGTCGCAGTATCAGGAAGAGCTGCCGGCGGTTCAGGCCCTGGTGCGGCGGTTCGACATCGAGGTGGGCCGCTGCGTCCAGTGTCGGCGGCGAGTGCAGGGCCGGCACGCGCTGCAGACCTCGGACGCCTTGGGCGCCGCCGCTCCCCAACTGGGTCCGAACGTCGCCGCGCTGGTGGTCGAGTTGCACACCGAGCTGGGCATGCCGGTGGAGAAGGTCGCCCGCGTGCTGAACATTCAGTTCGGACTCCGGGTCACCAAGGGCGGTCTGGTCCAACTGCTGCACCGCACCGCCGCCAAGGCGGCGCTGGCGTATGCGGCGCTGTGCGAGCAGGTCCGTCGTAGCCCGGCGGTCACGCCGGACGAGACGGGGTGGCGTGTGTGGACGCTCAACCACTGGCTGTGGGTGTTCGCGACCCCGGAGACCACGGTCTACGCGATCTGCGCCGGGCGGGGGTTCGAGCATGCGGCGGCGGTTCTCGGCCCCGATTTCTCCGGCGTGCTGGTGCGGGACGGTTGGGTGGCCTATCGCGGCTTCAAGCATGCGCCGCACCAGACGTGCGTGGGTCATCTCTTGCGCCGCTGCAAGGATCTGCAGGCCGCTCATCCCGACAGCCCCTGGGCCGGCGAGGTGCAGGCGGTCCTTCAGGATGGTCTCGCGCTGCGCGACCGCTGCAATGCGGGCGACATCAGCGAGCACGGTCTGGCGACGGCCCGCGGCCGACTGGTCGCCCGGCTCGGTCGCCTGATCGACACCGCGCCGCCGTTGGCCGCCGCCGAGCGCTTCGCCAAGCACTTGGCCAACGAGTTCCCGGCGGTGTTCCTCTTCCTGTGCGACCCGTCGATAGACGCGACCAACTGGCGGGCGGAGCAGGCTATCCGCCCCGCGGTGGTCACCCGCAAGGTGTGCGGCGGCAACCGCACCCGCAAGGGTGCCAACACCCAGCAGGTGCTGGCGAGCGTGGTGCGTACCGCCCGCCAACGCCGACTCGACCCCCGCGTGCTGTTCACGACGATGCTGTGCGCCCGCGCACCCGTCGTGCCCGAAGCGCTTGCACTGCCACCACCCGCCTGACCGCTGGCGGGCCCTCCCGACGGGTCCCGGGTCCGCCGCCATCACACCGAGCCGGCCGCCGCCCGCCTCGCCCGCGACCTCCGGGGGCGCCGCCCACGACGACGGCCGATGGCCCTTCGCGGCATTGGCCCGACAATCCGACAATCTTGCGTCAGGCACGCTTCGCCGCCGCCGTAACTTTCCGGAGCACAGGTCCATTGTCAGTTACATTTTCACGGGCGAAACCGTTCCCGGACGCGCTAACCGAATACGATCGCTTTTACTTCGTACAGCAGGAGCCGGGATTGCAGTACTCCGTCCACCAGATGGGCGTATCCAGCGGAACGCTGCGCATGCTGGCGCTCATGACGGCGATGCAGGCAGAGTCCGAGAGAAATCTGATCGGCATCGAGGAACCTGAGAACCATGTCCATCCGATGGCGTTGTCCGCCCTCCTGGAGAGTTTCCGGCAAGTGCGAGGGCGCATCCAGTTCATGGTGACGACTCACTCTCCGCTGCTGCTCGACTTGCTGGGAGAGCCGGAAGCGGTCCGTGTCGTCCGGCGGAATGACCAGGATGGCGCCACCGTAGTGGAACGAGAGGCTGCGGGCAGGCGCAGTCCCCAACCGGTTGTCGGCTGCCTGACCGCGGGGCGGGATGGCTCTTTGGGGCCGTGATGCGCTTCTTCAACACCGCGGGCCCGTTCGCCCTGAGCGGCACTACTGCATCTCACCGCTGAGCCGTCTGGACCTCGACGGCGTGCTTTCCCTCGTCCGGGACGAGCAGTATTTCGTGCTGCACGCGCCGCGTCAGACGGGCAAGACGTCGGCCCTGCAGGCGCTGCGGGATTTGCTCAACGGGGGCGCAGCGGGCGACTACCGCTGCGTCTACGCCAACGTCGAGGCAGGGCAGGCGGCGTGCGAGGACAAGCCCCAGGCGCTGCGGGTATCGTGAACGGCGGCGGGCGCATCGAGCGGGAGTACGGCCTGGGCCGGCGTCGGACGGATCTGCTCGTCGTGTGGCCGCAGGGGGCGCGTACGCCGCAGAGATTCGTGATCGAGTGCAAGCTGGTCCATGCCGGTCTGGAGCGCGCGATCCGCGACGGGGTGACGCAGACCCGCGACTACATGGACCGCTGCGCGGCGGAGGCGGGCCACCTGGTCGTTTTCGACCGGGGGGGCGGCGCATGGGACGAGAAGGTGTTCCACCGCCGGGTGTCGTCCGGCGGCGCCGAGATCCAGGTGTGGGGGATGTAGAGGCGGCCCGGTCCCCGCGATGCGTACCGGCATCAGCCAAGGGAGGCGCGTCGCCGAGTTCGTCCTGCCTCGCGTGCACGGTGTCGTCGGGCGGGCGTCAGCGGGGCTCGGCGGGAATGAACGGGCGGACCGCCTCGGGCAGATCCTGCCGCATCAGGGCTTCGCCCGAGACCGGCCGGTACATCGGGTGGCCGAACGCCAGCAGGAGCACGACGACGATCTCCGCCAGGATGAACGTCGCCGCGGCCATCCGGGGCACGCGAGATCGGCTTCGGAACGCAGCGTGCAGCCACGCCGCCACTGGCAGGCAGGCGGCGTGGAACGCGATGACCACGTGCCAGCCCTGGATGGGAACGGGGGACAGGATGGCGGCGACGCACAGCGCGGCCAGGCACCACCCCGCGTAGGCGCGGAACCAGTCGGCCTGGGACCCGCGGTGGTCGGGGGCGTCGGGTTCGAAGGACGGATGCCGCCGGAAGTAGCGCCACGAGGCGAATACCGCGATGGCCACCGTAGCGGTGCTCAAGAGGATGAGCACGGAGGTCAGCCCGGAGGCGAAGGCTCCTGATGCGGTCTCGGGCTCGGCGTAGATTGTCTGCTCCAGCCGCCGTCCGATGTACAGCGAGCCGAGGCGCCACCAGTAGGCGAGGCTCTTCGGCAGGTTGACGAGGGCGATGAACACTCGGGGCAGATCGTCCGTGCGACCGGGCAGAATCTGCGGCAGGGCGCCGGAGACGAAGGCGTGCGCGGTGGGGACGAGGGTGAGCGCCCCGGCCAGCACGCCGAGAGCGCAGCCCCGGATGTCCAGGCGGAGGCGGCGGGCGGCGGCGAGCCCCGCGGTCAGGAGGGCGAGCACCAGGAACGAGGCGTGGAGCTGCAGCGTCAGCGTCAGATTGGCCGCGTGCAGCAGGCTCCACCCTGCGTGCGGTCGCTCGCGCAGATGGTAGGCGCTGGCGAGGTGCAGCGCCGCCGGCAGGAACACGTAGGCCGGCTCCCAGATGAAGCCGGCGTGGTAGAGGCGCCACGGAGACAGCCAGTACACCGCGAGATAGGCGGCGAGGAACCGGGCGCCGAGGGCGCGACCGATGCAGGCCGACAGCATGGCGGCGGCAGCGGCGTGCGACAGGCCGATCAGGAGCCCCGGGGCGCGATAGTCGGCCCAGACCTGGAGTGGGGCGGCGATGAGCAGCGGCAACAGCGCGCCGGGGACGCGTCCGTCGCCGCTCATGGTCTTGGCGAACGGCGGCAGGTCGCCGGTTTCCAGGAGCCCGATGCCGGCGAGCAGCAGGGCGTACTGGTCGCCGTAGATCCACTGGCGCGACCACAGCAGGATCTGCAGGGCGGCGCCCGCGCACAGGATGGCGGCGACGAGTCGGCGTGGTCGAGTCATGCGGCAGCGCGGATTCGATCGCCTGTGGTGGGAACCCGCCGTTGCGGCGCCCCACGGCGGCCCGCTCGCCGCTCCGGGCGTCCGCCCGACACCGCGTGCGGTGGACGGGGCGTGCCGCCGGGACGGTTATGCCGCCTGGCGCCGGCAGCGCGGGCCGCCGGTTGACATGCGGCGCGGCGGGTTACCGCCGAGACCCGACGTGTGGCCCGGCCGGCGGACCACCACCGGCACGTCCGATTGAAGTGCGGCGCGCCGAGACTGCTACAGTCTACTGCGCTTGAACACGCGCTCGGGCAGCGCGCGCACGGCAAGCATGATCAGGCGCCAGACGCGCCGGACGTACACCACGTCGCGCCGGCGGCGGACCGCCCGGACCACCGCCCGCGCCACCTCGTCGGGTTCGGCCGTCAACACGGGCGGCAGGTCCAGGCCGTCGGTCATGCGGGTGCGGACGTAGCCCGGCTTGACGGTGACGACATGGACCCCGGCGCCGGCGAGGCGGTTGCGCAGGCCGGAGAGGAACGCGGAGAAGCCGGCCTTGGCCGAGCCGTAGACGTAGTTCGAGGCTCGCCCGCGCTCGCCCGCCACCGAGCTCACCCCGACCAGTACGCCGCTGCCGCGCTGCTCGAACCGTTCGGCCAGAGCCGCCATCAGCAGGGCGGGGCCGACGTAGTTGGTTCGCATGATCCGCTCGGCCACGGCGCCGTCGCGCTGGGCGGCCTGCTGGTCGCCGGTCAGGCCGACCACGCACACCGCCACGTCGGGAAGCACGTCGAGCCCGTCCACCAGCGAGGCGCCGCCGTCGGCGTCGAGTACGTCGCAGCGGTGCGCGGTCACCGCCCCGGTGGTCCGCGGACCCATGTCCTGCACCTCCGCGGCGAGGTCCTCGGCGTTGCGGGCCGCGAGCTGCAGGGCGCAACCGTCGCGCGCGAGCCGGCGGGCGACGGCGCGGCCGATGTCCGACGTGGCGCCCACGATGAGGACGGCGCGGGGAGCCGTCACAGGCCGACTCTCTGCGACAGGGCCGAGGCGAACCGGTGCGCGCCGCGGTTCGCTTCGGCTCGGACGGCGTTGAACTCGTGGAGGCGGGGGTAACCCTGCCGCACGCGCTCCGGCGCCGAGCACGCGTCCTTGGCGAGATACACGCGCCCGCCGTGGCCGTGGGTGATGTCGTCGAGGTGGCCCAGCAGGGCCGCGGCGCCGGGGCTCATCGGGAAGTCCATGGCCAGCGTGTAGCCCTCGAGGGGGAAGGACATCGGCCCCTCGCCGGCCGGACCGAACCGCTTGAGGACAGTGAGGAAAGGGCCCGGTCGGGCCGCCGCGACGCACGCCAGGAGGGCCGCGAGGCCGCGCGGGCTCTCGGCCTTCGGCAGCGCGCACTGGTACTGCACGAAGCCACGCCGTCCGTAGAGGCGGTTCCAGGCGGCGATGCCGTCCAGGGGGAAGAAGAAGGACCCGTAGTGCACCGGACGCGGGCCGCGGCGGCGGCGCCCGCGCAGGTGGTGCAGCCGGTTGAACAACCGCATCGACGTTCGGTTCAACAGCGCGGTCGGCGCGTCCACGGGCACCGCCAGCCTCGCCGGTGAGGGGGCGCCCAGGGGGCTTGCCGCCAACCGCGCGGGCAGGGAAGCCCGCGGCAGCCACCCCCCGCGGGAGAGGAGCGCGCGGCCCAGCCCGCCGCCGCGGGCCAGGCCGTCGATCCAGGCGACGCTGAACGGCCGGTCCCCGGACGCGTCGAACAGCGCCAGGGTCTCGTCGAGGTCGCGCGTGGCGACGGTCTCCGCCGCCAGGTACGCGGAGTCGATGCGGCGCAGGCGGAAGCTCGCAGAGAGGATCACGCCGGTGAGGCCCATGCCGCCCAGGGTGGCGCGGAAGAGATCCGGGTTCTCCGAGCGGCTACAGTGCCGGGTCTCGCCGTCCGCCGTCGCCAGCGTCAGGGACTCGACGTGGGCGCCGAACGAGCCGTCGCAGTGATGGTTCTTGCCGTGGACGTCGGCCGCGACCATGCCGCCGACCGTGACCAGCGCCGTGCCGGGGACCACCGGCGGGAACCAGCCCTGCGGCACGAACGTGGCCAGCACGTCCGACAGCAGCACCCCCGCCTGGCACGTCAGGCGGCCCGTGGCGGGGTCGAATGCCTGAAGGCGGTCCATCGCGAGCATGGACAGCGTGAGGGTCGGGTTCAGCGCCGCGTCGCCGTAGGCGCGGCCATTGCCCCGTGCGATCAGGGTGCGGTGGTCGTCCAGCAGGCGGCCCAGATCGCCGCCGCGGCGGAGCCGCGCCACCCGGCAGTCCAGCACCGGGTAGCGGCCCCATCCCGACAGTTCCATCGGTTCTCGTCCGGGATCGTCGACTCTTCGTCCGGCCGGCCCGCCTCTGCGGGTCGTGGCCGCGCGTCAATCAAGTGTACGCGTACCCGCGCGGCCCCGATGGGCGGAAATCGGCTCGTCACGTCGCCAAGCCTTCCTCCGCACCTCGCCGCATGGGTGTGGTGCAGCGCGAGGCATCGCCGCCGGCTCCTACAGCGCCGCGACGACGATTGCGGCAATCCACACGAGGGCGGCGGCGCAGACCGTCTTTCCCGCCCCGGTCGGCAGCTACAGCGCCGCGACGACGATCGCGGCAATCGATACGGCGGTCAGCCAGCTCGTCCGGTCGCGCATCGCGAACACGAGGGGGTCGTCGTCGACCGCGCCGCGTCCCGCGAGCAGGGTCAGCCGCCCCAGCCAGTGAACCAGCAGGGGGCAGACCATCCACAGCAGCTCGTGCTGCGCGTAGCGGGCGCTCACCTCCGGGGTCTGGATATAGAGGGTCAGCACGACGACCGTCGCGAACCCGCTGCCGGCGCCGAGAGCGGCCATCGCCGGGCCGTCCTCGACGCGGTACGCGCGCCCGTCGGCGCCATCGCCGGCGGCCAGCTCCGTCTGCCGTTTGGCGATGGCGATCGCCAGGAAGATGAACAGCGAGAACGCCAGCAGCCACGGCGACGGCTCGACTGCGACGGCGGCGGCGCCGATGAGCACGCGGATCGCGTAGAGCAGGCCGAGGACGATGACGTCGATGAACGTCTTGCGCTTCAGCCAGAGCGAGTAGGCGAAGGTCGCGCCGAGATAGAGCAGGACGCCGTATCCCGCGGCGATGGAGAGCCCGAACGCGCCGGCGAGGCCGACCGCCACCAGCGCGAACCCGATGCCGACCGTCGGCCGCCGCGCGATTCTGCCCGCGGCGAGGGGCCGACGCCGTTTGGCGTGATGCCCGCGGTCGTGGGGGAGGTCGACCACGTCGTTCAGCAGGTAGGTGCCCGACGCGCACACCGAGAGTGCTGCGAACACCCCGAGCAGCCTCAGATACAGGTCGGCCTCGGCGCCGTGATCCGCCAGCAGCGGCACGAACACCATCAGATTCTTGATCCAGTGGTGCGGCCGCATCGCCCGGACGTAGTCGAGCGGCGAGCCCGCCGCGCGCGGGGTCGGGGTGTCGTCCTGTACTGGTGTCCCGGGAGAGGCGACGGACATCGTTGTCGTCCGCGCCGTCAACCGCCCGCGGCGGGCCAGCGGCCCGGAGCCGGGCTCGCCTCCTGCGCGCCTGGCCACGGCGGCATGGTGACGATGAGGATGCAGAGATCCGCATCGCCGGTGTTGCGGAACTGGAAGCGGCACCCCGTCTCGATGCTCAGGGCGACGCCCGGGGCCGCGTCGACCACCGACTCGCCGGCATCGTCCGCGCGCCAAACCTCGCCGCGTCCCTCCAGGACGTACCAGACCTCTTCGACCGTCGCGTGGACCACCGCCCGGGACGTCACCCCCGGCGGCAGCACGCAGTGCACGAGGCTGCCGCCCTTCACCGCGACCAGCTCGCGGATGTGCGATCCGTCCGGCGCGAGGGCGGTGGGCTCGGCCGGGAGTGTCGTGGTCTGCATGGCGCCTGCGGAGAGGCGCCTATAATAGCCGAACTCCATCGCCGGTCCCGCCCATGAACCAGGCCAAACGCACCGAGATCTTCACCCGCCTGCGGGCCGGGAACCCGGAACCGACGACCGAACTGAACTTCCGAACCCCGTTCGAGCTGCTCGTCGCCGTCGTGCTCTCGGCCCAGGCCACCGACGTGAGCGTCAACCAGGCCACCGGCCCCCTGTTCGCGGCCGCCGACACGTCCCAGGCGATGCTCGACCTCGGCCTCGACCGGCTCCGGAACCTCATCAAGACCATCGGCCTTTTCAACACCAAGGCGGCCAACGTCATCAAGACCTGTCGCATCCTCGTCGATGAGCACGGCGGCGAAGTGCCTCGGAGCCGCGAGGCCCTGGAGGCGCTGCCCGGCGTGGGCCGCAAGACCGCCAACGTCGTGCTCAATACGGCGTTCGGCGAGCCCACCATCGCCGTCGACACTCACATCTTCAGGGTCTCGAACCGCACCCGGATCGCACCCGGCAAGACTCCCCGGCAGGTCGAGGACCGGCTGCTGCGTCGGGTGCCGAAGGACTTCCGGCGAGGCGCCCACCACTGGCTCATCCTGCACGGCCGCTACACGTGCACGGCCCGGAAGCCCCGCTGCGGGGCGTGCGTCATCTCGGACCTCTGCGAGTTCGACGACAAGACGGCGTAGGCGTCGGCTCGCCCTCCAAGCGGAGTCGCAGGCGCCCCGGCGGCCAAGCGGGGTCGCGGATCGCCTCAACCGGCGGCGAGGCGCCGCACGCCGTCACGGAACACCTGGAAGCTACCGCGCCGGAGACTCCGACCATAACTGCGCAGCAATCCGGGCAAGCGATTCAGAAGGAGTCGCTTACGCGGATCCCGTACAGCGCGCAAGTTCTTCGGTATCCGGCCGACACCCTGCGACCAACACCTCGAAGTGCATCATCTACCGCCGATCGAGGTACTCGCTGTACCAAAGGCCGCCGAGCGGCAGTCCCTCGTTCACCATTGCGGTCACGATCGGGTCGTTGCTGGCCCGGCGTATCGTGGCGAAGCCATCGTCCTGCTTTTCCAGGATCCACGTTTCGTCGGGCGTCAGCGCGTCGACGAATACGGCTGGTGGGTCGTGACGAATACCTGGGGTGCATTCCGGGTCGCCGTAGCGTGCGAGCGGAGCTCCTCCGCGAGGACCTCGAGCAGCTTGTGGTACAGGCCGTTCTCGGGCTCCTCGATGCAGATGAACGGTTGCCGCGAGTATCGGCGACACTGCGGGGAGGCCTCGAGCGGAGTGGCGATCGGGGGCGGTCAATCTGCGGCGACCAGCCGCGCGAGGCCGGTCGCGTCGCGGACGAGGAGGCCGTCGGGCAGGGGGACCGGCGCCGTCCAGGTGACGCCGTCGGCGACGTCGTAATGGTGCGCGACGGCGAAGCCGGCCGGGCTCGCTTCCGCCACCAGGAGCTCGGCGTCGCCGGTCAGCAACACGAGGTCGTCTCCGAGCAGCAGCATCGTTGCGAACTCGCCCTCACGCCCTTCCGTCGACCACTGCACCGCGCCCGTCGCTGCATCGAGGGCCACGAACTGACCGGCCCGGGTCGAGGCGTGCCCGTAGACGATGCCCTCGGCGAGCACGGGCGAGGTCATGTACATGGTCAGGCCCGGGTTGCTCCAGGCCGGGGCGGCCCGCCAGCCGTCTTCCCGGCGGTGAATCGCGAAGGCGTGCGTCCCCTGGCGAGGCCCGGAGACCACCAGGTGAGCGCCGGTCCAGACCGGGGTGATGATGTTCTCGTGCCACTCGTCGGTGAACGGCGCGCTCCAGAGCAGCGTGCCGTCTGCGGCGTCGAGCCCGACGACCGATGACTCCGTCAGGGTCACGAGTTGGCGGCTCCCGTCGACCTCGATCAGGATCGGCGACGCGTAGCCGGGACCCACCCCGCGCCACGCCCAGATCTCGTCGCCCGTCGCCGGGTCGAGGGCGAGCACACGGCCGCCGGCCGGGTCGCTGCCGACCTGGACGATCAGTCTGCCGCCGTCGACGAGCGGCGACGCCGCGGTGCCGCAGAACAGACCGGTCACCTGTACCGACGCCGAATAGTCGTTCCGCCACAGCAGATCGCCGGACGCCGCGTCCCAGCTCGACAGCACGCCGCCCGCGCCCAGGGTGAACACGCGCCCGTCGTCGACGGCTGGCGTCGCGAAGGGGCCCGGCAGGGCGGTGGGAACGATGGTGTTCTGAACGAAGCGCGCGGGGTAGTCGCGCCGCCACAGCCTTCCGCCGCTCTCGAGATCGAAGGCGGTCACGATCTCGCGGTCGCCGCTGCGACTGTGAACGAAGGCCCGGCCGCCAGAAACCACCGGCGAGGAGTAGCCCTCACCCACTTCGACCCGCCAGGCGCTGGCGAACGCCTCGGGCCATGTCGCGGGCGCGGCCCTTGCGACCCCGTCTCGCCCGGGTCCGCGCCATCCCGGCCACTCCTGGGCGAGGACGAGACCAGGGGTCAGCAGAAGCGCCAGCGCGATCGCCACGTTCACGGAGGGACCTGTCCGGCGACCCCGATCGCCGGCGCGCGACCGGCCGGGGAGGCGGCGGGCGGCCGTCGAGGAACCATCGAGCGCACCTTCGAGCCTGGCCATGCCTTCGCGGAGGTCGGTGCTGTCACGGCACGCCGTCGCGCCGTTTCTCGAGCGCGTCGGCCGACTGATCAGTTCGGAGCGGATCCACGCGACGAGCGCCACCAGCAGTGCGGGCGTGAGCCGCGGGTTGAAGGTCCTCCAACTGTCCCTTCTCGGAGAATAGCACGCCGCCGTGGTCGTCGTCGTCGGTCGCCGTTCCCTGGACTTCCTGATTGCCGGCGCTGCTGTTCGGGTTCGGCCTGCTACGCCTTCATCGTCGTCGTCGGTCGCCGTTCCCTGGGCTTCCTGCTACCATCGGCCGGGGCCAGCAGTGTCGCGCCCCGGAGACGCAGAGCATGCCCAGACGACCGACGATCACGCTCCTCCTGGTCCTGGCGACCTCGATCGCGGCCTGCGCGCCGCCGTCCGGCGACGGGCCGGCGGCCGGCGCGGCCGATGCGCCGCGGGAGGTCGCGGTGGTGACGTCCGGCGGCCTCGCCGCGGCCTACGATGCGCTCGCTCCGCGGTTCGAGGCGGAGACGGGCGTCCGCCTGGTTACGGCGTACGGGGCGTCGACGGGCGGGGCGCCCGACTCGATCCCGGCGAGGCTGGAGCGCGGGGAGCGCTTCGACGTGCTCGTCATGTCGCAGGCGGGCCTGGACGGGCTCACCGAGCGGGGTCTCGTCCGACCCGATACGCGTGTCGACCTGGCCACCTCGTCGATCGGGATGGCGGTGCGCGAGGGGGTCTCCCCGCCGGACATCAGCACTCCCGAGGCGTTCGTGGAGACGCTGCTCGCGGCCGAGTCCATCGGCTACTCGGCGAGCGTCAGCGGGACTTATGTGTCCACGGAGCTGTTTCCCCGGCTCGGCGTGGCCGAGGCGCTGGCGCCCAGGAGCCGACGCATCGTCAGCGAGCGGGTGGCGGCGGTGGTGGCGCGCGGCGAGGTCGAGATCGGCTTCCAGCAGGTCAGCGAGATACTGTCCGTCGAGGGCGCGGCGTACGCCGGCCCCATTCCCACAGAATACCAGCGGGTCACGACGTTCTCGGCGGGCATCGCGGCGGACGCGGCCAACCCCGCCGGCGCACAGCGGCTCATCGACTTCCTGGCGTCCGAGGCGGCGGCGCCGACGATCGCGGAGTCGGGGCTCGACCCGATGGCGGGCGCGCACTGAGGGTTCCCGGCTCGACGCTGCCGGTCCGCATCGCCTCCCGAGCGCGACGACATCGCACGGCGACCGTCGCGCGACGAGGCGCCGATACCGGTAGACCCGTGCCCGGCGCGCCCGGCGTCATGCCGACCGTCCCGGACGACCCGGTGGGGTTGTCGCCGACTGCCTCGATCGCACCGCGGCCGATGCGCGCTACACGAGCGGCTTCTACGGGCGGGAGCACGACGATCTTAGAGTGCTTCCGCTGGATGGTGGGCGCCAAGCGGAGCCGCAGGCGACGATTGGCGGGCTCAGGCGCGCAGCAGCAGCACCGCGAGGACGGCTGTCGCCGCGAGCTGCCACCAGAGCTGGGCCCGCTCCGTGACGAGCAGGGTGCCGAGGCCGACGAGCCCCGCGGCGGCGGCGAGGAGGTACCAGTAGAGCTCGGTGAACGTCTCCTCGCGGTGCGTCGCCTGGGCGCGGCGCTCGACGTCGCCGACGATCCGGAGCGCGATGTCCTGCCCGGTGTCGACGCCGAGTTCGTAATAGGCGCCGTCGCCGGCCTCCGCGATTGCGCGCAGCGACTGCCGGTCGAGGGCCGAGTGGATGGGGGCTTCGGGGGCGTCGTAGGGGCCGGCGGGAAGCTGGGGGATGAGCCCGCCGGCGGTGGTGCCGACGCCGACGGTGTAGACCCGGATGCGGCGGTCTCGCGCGAGCTGGAGCGCGTCGTCTACCTCGCCGCTCCACGCCTGGCCGTCCGACAGCACGATGAACGCCTTGGCGCTCGGCCGCTCGCCGTGGAGCTGGGCGTCGCGCTCGAACATCTGCACGCCCCAATAGATGCCCTCCTCGATGTTGGTGTCCCAGCTCGTGTCGTCCTCGAGGCGGAACGGCGGCTCGTCACCGAGGTGATCCAGGAAGAAGAACAGGGCGTTGGGATCGCGGGTCAGCCGGACCTGCGGGGCCGCGCGGTGGGCGAAGAGGGCGAGGGCGACGCGCTGGTCCCGCCAGCCGAGGAGCTCGGTGAACGTCCGGATCCAGGCCACCGACCGCTGCCAGCGGTCCGGCGCGACGTCGCTCACGCGCATGGACGCCGAGCCGTCCTGCAGGATGATGAAGTCGGCGCCGGCGCTCCGGGTGACCGCGACCAGCGCCTGGGGGCGCGCGAGGGCGAGCGTCAGCGCCGCGACGGCGAGCAGCAGGCAGAGCCAGAACGAGAGCCCGCCGGCGAGGGCGAACCGCTCCGGCGCCGGCGTCGTCCGCCCCTGTCGCGCAGCGCGGACGTCGCGCCGGCGCTGTGCGAGCTGCCACAGCCACAGCAGCCCGAGGCCCGCCGGCAGGGCCAGCAGCCACAGGTACAGGGGTTCCTGGAACTGAAGCGCGGGAAGCTGCGTCGGAGTCACGGCCGTCCTCGTGTCGTCTCGTCCGGTGTCACGTCCAACGAGTCGTCGCGGGTTCTTCTGCCGGCGACGCCAGGCAACGGCGATTCGTTGCCCGGGGCCGCTGGCGCTAGCCGCGTCGGCGGATCGGCGCGCTCTCGCCGATGGTGGGGTCCTCGGTCTCCTCGGGCTCGACGAAGCGGTCGCGGGGCACGTAGATCTGGATGTCCTCCATGTCCGCCTCCTCCGGGTCGGTTCCCTCGTTGCCCGGCACGCTGGGGCGTTGCACTGCCGGCACCGGCCCCCCGGCCGCGATCCGGTTCCGCAGGCGCACCATCAGCTCGTAGTTGAACGCGGCCTCGGCGTGTCCGTCGTTGGCCTCGATCACGCGCCGGTACACGCCGATGGCCCGGTCGAGCGCGCCCAGCGCCATCTCGCGGCTCGCGTCGGGTCGCTGGCCGATGCGGTACCGCGCGTTGGCGACGAGCAACTGGAGATCGACGTTGCCCGCGATACTGGGGCTGTCGGGCGAGTCGTAGAAGGTGACGATGGGGAGGTAGTCGCCGCGCCAGTACCGCACCGCGGCCTGCTTTGCCGCCACCGCTTCACGCTGGCCTCCCAGCAGCCCGGGAATGCGAGCGGTCGTCGCCAGCGACGCCGCGATCCGGTCGTACCCCGCCGCCGCGCCATCGAGGTCGAGGGTGGCGAGGGCGCGGTCGGCCGTCGCGAGCCGCCGCTCGAGGCGGCTGCCCGCGAGCAGCGCGAGGGCCGCAGCGGCGAGGATCGCGGCGGGCACGAGGCAGCGCAACGCGGTCTTCACGGGAACCTCCTGAATGGCTTCACGCCGAGCCCCAGGACCAGGGCCAGGCTCCACAGCGCCGCCGCGGCGAGGGCGAACGGAGAAAAGCGCGGCTGGTGGGCGACGTACCGCGTGATCTCGATCTCTCCCGCCGCCAACTCGTCGATTTCGTGCACCGCCTGCAGGATCGCGGCCTCGTCGGCGGCGGGGTAGAAGCGGCCGCCGGTCTTCTCCACCGCTAGCTTCCAGGTGATGTCCGGCAGGACGTCGCCGAGCCCCCGGTCGTACGCGGTCCGGATGAAGTAGACGGGAATCGAGTTGTCCGCTGCCTCTTGCAGGATGTCGTCCAGCGACCGCCCCTCGTAGACGGCGTGGGTGTCCTGGCCGTCGCTGAAGACGACCATCAGGTTGCCCTGCGCCCGCAGGAAGTCGAACGTGCGGAAGAGCTGCACGCCGCGGCTGATCGCGCGCATGATCAGCGTCCCGTGGTCGGGGAAGCGGTCGTACTCTTCCGGCGTGCCGATGAGGCCGATGCTCAGCAGGACGTTCTCGTAGTCGTTGGTGAACGGAGTGACGACGTAGGCCTCGCCCCCGAACTGCACCAGCGACACGAGGTCGCGGTGCGACCCCTCCATGCGCCGCCGCACGAAGTACTCGGCGGCGGCGACGTTGGCGAGGAACGTGTTGCCCCAGCCGAGCTGGTCGGTGGCGAAAGAGCTGTCCATGCTGAGCGAGGCGTCGATGAGGATGGCGATGCGGTGCCCCGGGTACGTCGCGCGCTCCTGGACCAGCGCCGTGTGGGGGTCGGCGAGGGCGACCGCGAAGAAGGGCAGACCGGCCAGGACCAGCACGAACGGGCCGTGGCGGAGCGGCGCGAGAGCCGAGCGGCGCGTGATCGCGGCGGGGAGCAGCGTCGGCAGGACGAGATGGGTTCGGCCGGCGCGCGCGCGGGCCATGGTGCGGACGAGCAGCGCGGCCAGGGCGAGCAGGGCCAGCACGCCCAGGGCGAGCACCGTCTCGTCGCGCCGGGGCAGGGGCAGGGCGGACGGGGACATCCCGCCCAGCTCCGCCAGGGTGAGCCGCAGGCGCTCGACGACCGCGGTCACCGTCGCCACGGCGTGTCCCTCGTCAGGCGGGTCCACGCCTGGCGGACGGCATCGGTCCACCGGCTCGCGCGCCGAACCGGCGCGAGGGCGCGCCAGCGCAGTTGCGCGACGCGGCCGATGCCGGCGTCCACCGCGCGCGTGAGCGCGACGGGCTCGACGTCGCGACCCGTCGTCTCGGCGCTGTACCCGTAGCGGAACGCGGTGAGCAGGCTCATCGCCCGATGGAGGTCCGCGGTCGCGGGGGTTGCCGCGAGGCGGCGATCCGCGGTGGTGACGGCCGACGAGAGGGCCGCGGTGCGGCGCCCGAGCAGCCCGTGGCGCACCCGCAACTGCCCGTCCCGCGCCTCTTCGCCGGCGGCCAGCGCTGACTGGGTGACGGGTCGTCCCAGCGCCACCGCGCTCGCGATTCGCAGGGCGGCGAGGGCGCGCCCCGCCGCGTCCCGCGTCCAGCCGTTGCCGGCCGCCGCGCCGCGCACCCGGATCAGCTCGTCGAGCGCGCGGCGGGCGGCGAGGGCGGGCGAGACCCGCTTTTCCGTCACCGCCGCGACGCCCTTGCCGCCGCGCACGACGCGCAGCGCGCCGAGCGCGACGAGGCCGAGGGCCGCGATCCCGAAGAGCGCCGACAGCAGCCCCAGCAGGTTGGCTCGCAACTCGCTCGCCTGCGCGTCCCCGAAGCCCGCCGGGGGCAGGTCGCGGATATCGTCCGCGGAGTCCGGGACCAGCGACAGGAGCCGGACCGGCTCGGGCGGCAGGATGTAGGTCAGCTCGCGTCCCGCGAGGGCCGGGCCGTCGCCCGCCCGGCGCTCGATCCGATACGGGAGGTCGAGGGCGGGGATCTCCACGTCCTCACCGAAACCGGTCTCGGCGATCAGCCGCAGCGTGTAGTCGCGTTGCGAGAAGCGGTAGGGTCCGGTCAGCACGTCATCGAAGCGTTCGCCGGAGAGAACCTCGAAGGGAAGCGCGTCGATGGTGACCGGCTCGAGCGCGTCCTCGTCGAGCCGCGTCCGCGCCGCCGCCGTCTCCACCGTTCGGCAGGTGACCGTCATCGTGAAGCGCTCGCCCACGAACACCACGTTCCGGTCCACCCGCCGCCAGCACCGCAGCGCGTCGACCGCGGTCGTGTCGGCCGTGGCCTCGTCGACCGCCGCACCGTGTGCCGGCCCGCCGACCGTGGTGTCGTCGGCAGTCTCGACGGCGCTTGGCTGTGCCGGCGCGGCGGCGGGGGCGGTGACCAGCGCGAGGACGATCAGCCAGGGGCTGCCCGTTCGAAGCATCGCTTGTGTCATGGATTCCGCGACTGCGCCGACCCGGCAAGTCGCCCGTCGGTCGCTCGGGTGCGGCCGGTTCGCGTCCCCGGCATGACCGTCGCCGCGTGAACAACCTGTCGCCATCCGCTGACTCGCGGTCGCGGGCGGCCCACCGCAAGCGGCTTCCTGCGGGGGAACGGTGCATTAGACCACGGAACGGGGCGCCGCCGCCCGCCGCCGCGATTTGAACCGCCTGCGTCACGCTGGTCGCCTCGTGGTCCGTGCGGAACCGACGGCTTCCCGCGTTCCCGCGACCCGTTCGCCGCGATTGAACCACCCGATGACTTGCGTTAGGCTGGCCGCCTTGCGGTCGCGCGGAACCGAGGGCCGAGCTGCGGCCCGCATTCCCGGAGTCAGACCATGCAGACTACAGAGCCCGCCCCGCGGCGGGGAGCACGCGATGAAGGTGTGGGCCGCGGCCGGCGGCTCTCGGGGCTCGTCCTCGCCGCCGCCGTGGCCGCCCCGGCCCCCGCCGCCCTCGCGCAGGACGGGTCCGACTTCGTGCCGGTCACCGACGCGATGCTGCAGGCGCCGGCGCCCGACGACTGGCTCATGTGGCGGCGCACTCTCGACGGCTGGGGCTACAGCCCCCTCGATCAGATCGACCGGGGCAACGTCGATGACCTGCGCCTGGTGTGGTCGCGCGCCCTCAGCCCCGGCGGGCGGCAGCAGGGCACGCCGCTCGTCTACGACGGCGTGCTCTACATGCCGAACCCCAGCGACGTCATCCAGGCCATCGACGCCGCCACCGGGGACCTGCTCTGGGAGTATCGCCGCGACCTCCCCGACGACGCGTGCGAGCGCATCATGCCCGGGGTCTGCACGACCAACCGGAACCTGGCCATCTACGAGAACCTCATTATCGACACCAGCGTGGACGAGTACGTCTTCGCCCTCGACGCCCGGACCGGCGAGCTGGTCTGGGAGACGCGGGTCCTCGACTACCAGACCCATCCTGCGAACCAGAGCACGGGGCCGATCGTCGCCAACGGCAAGGTCGTCTCGGGTCGGAGCTGCATGCCCGCGGCGGGGCCCGAGGCCTGCGTCATCACCGCCCACGATGCGCGGACGGGCGAGGAGCTGTGGCGGCGCCGCACCACCCCCGCTCCCGGCGAGCCCGGCGACGAGACGTGGGGCGGCGTGCCCGACCAGGATCGCCGGCACGTCGGCACGTGGATGGCCCCGAGCTTCGACCCCGCGCTCAACCTGCTCTACATCGGCACTTCGGTGACCTCGCCGGCCCCGAAGTTCATGGTGGGCGGCGCCGACCTGACCCACCTGTACCACAACTCGACCCTGGCGCTGGACGCCGACACCGGGGAGATCGTCTGGTACTACCAGCACCTGAACGACCACTGGGATCTCGACCACCCCTTCGAGCGACTGCTCGTCGACACCGTCGTCCGGCCCGACCCCGCCGCGGTGAGCTGGATCAACCCGAGTCTTCAGCCCGGGCGCGAGCGGCAGGTGATGACCGGCATCCCCGGCAAGACCGGCATCGTGTACACCCTCGACCGCGCCACCGGCGAGTTCCTGTGGGCCACCCCCACCGTGGCCCAGAACGTGGTGAGCCGCATCGACGGCGCCACCGGCGCGGTGACCGAGAACCCCGAGGCGGTCTTCCGCGGCTTCGGCCAGGAGGTCTTCACCTGTCCCACCGCGATGGGGGGCAAGGACTGGGAGGCGGGCGCCTACAGCCCGCGGACCAACACCATGTACATGCCGCTCCGCAACGCCTGCGCTCGCATGGCCCCCCTCGACGACGGAGGGCGGTCGCTCTACAGCCTGAGCATGCGCAACGAGCTGGCCCCCGGCACCGACCGCCTCGGCGCGGTCTGGGCCATCTCGGCCGAGACCGGCGTCGTCGCGTGGACCCACGAGCAGCGATCCGCCACCATGTCGCTGGCCGCCACCGCCGGCGGGCTCGTCTTCGTGGGCGACGTCAACGGCCGCTTCAAGGCCCTCGACGACGAGACCGGCGAAGTGCTGTGGGAGATCAACCTCGGCTCGCCGGTGAGCGGATTCCCGGTGACCTACGCGGTCGACGGCCGCCAGTACGTCGTCGCCGGCACCGGCGTCGGCGGCAACGCCTCGCGCTGGAGTGCGATGACCCCGGAGCTGCGCCCCAGCAGCGGCAACAACATCTTCGTGTTCGCGCTGCCGTGAAGCCGGGCGCCGGCACACGAGGCGGCGCGAACCTTCTCGACAGAGTGGCTGTTCAGGCTGGTGCGTGACCGCGTCCGGACGGAGGAGACGCTCGAGTTCCCGGCGGCGTTTGGCGGCTCGGGCGGCGCTGACCGACATCGGCCCTCGCACGTGCGAGGGCCCTCGCACGTGACGACAAACAGCCCATGGAAGCCATCGGGGGCCGGACCATCCGGGCCGCCGGGTCGGCCCGCGCATCGCGACGGCGGGCCGATTCGAATGGCGACGACCCGTCGCGGGGGCGACAGCCCGTGGTGGGCGCCGGCTGCGCCGAATCGTCTGGCGCGGGGCGCCTGGCCGGTGGAGCGCGTCCGAGACTGGTAGCATGGGTTCAGGTCGCGCGCGGTCTCGTTCGCGCTCACGAAAGGACGCCCTGATGCCTGCAGCCGCTTCGTCCGCCCGGGTCGCCGTCTTCCTCGTTCTCGTCCTCGCCTCCCTGCTGGCCGCCGCGCCGGTGACGGCGCAGCTCCGGCCCGATCTCCCGGGTACGACGGAGGCGGTCCGCCTGTCCGAGCCGCGCATCGCTCCGCTGCCGGAGTCGCAGTGGACGGCCGAGCATCGCGCCCGAGTGGAGCGCTGGGCGCCCGAGCTGCGCATCGGCAACGCCTTCCGGACCCTGCTGCACGTGCCGGAGCTGGTCGACGCGGTGATGCCGTTCCTCGTCTACACGGCCCGCGACACGACGATTCCCGCCCGGCACCGCGAGCTGTTGATCCTGCGCACGGCATGGGTCGCGCAGAACCGCCATCTGTGGGCCGATCATGCGCCGACGGCGCGGCTCGTCGGCCTCGACGCCGAGGACGTACGCCGGATCGCCCGCGGCCCGGACGCCCCCGGCTGGTCGCCTTTCGAGGCGGCGCTGCTTCGGCTCGCCGACGAGTTGTACCGCAACTCGTCGGTCCGCGACGCGGTCTGGGCCGCCCTCGACGAGCGCTACGACCTGCTCGAGCTCGTCGACGCGGTGATGACCGTCAACCAGACCACCCTGCTGGCGATGCTGTTCAACTCGTTCGGGGTGCAGCCCGACGCCGATGCCCTAGCACGTTGGCCGGCCGATGTGCCCTACCGGCTCGATGTGGCCGACCCCGAGCCGCCGTTACGCGAGCCGCGGGTGGCGCCGCTGGAAGGCGAGGGCATCCGCGTGCGCCGGACCTTCGGGCGCCATCCCCGGATGCAGGAGGCGCGCAGCGGGCAGTCGGGCTACGTGAACCGGGTCTCGCCGCTCACCGCGTACTTCCGCGAGCTGTTGATCCTGCGCATCGGCTGGAACTGCCAGTCCGTCTACGAGTGGGCGAAGCACGTGGGGAGCGTGGGCCGCGCCCGCGACCACGGTCTCGAGCCGGAACGGATCGCCCTCGGGCGCGACGCTGGCTGGGACCCGTTCGAGCAGGCCCACGTGCGGGCCGCCGACGAGATCTACCGGGACGGTATCATCTCCGACGACACCTGGGCGGCCCTGGCCTCGCGTTACGACACCCGCGAGCTGATGAGCGTGGTGATGACGGTGGCCAACTACCGCCTGGTGTCGATGTCGCTGAACGCCCTGGGCGTGCAGCCCCAGGAGACGGACGAACTCTTCCCGGCCGAGGCCGTTGCCGCGCTCGCCGCGCTGACGAGGTGAACATGAACCGCCGATCCGTAGACCGCCGCACGTTTCTGTCCGCGTTCGCCGCCGGGGCCGTGGGGGCGGCCGGCGCCGCCACGCCGCTGCTGGCCCGCCAGGAGCCCGAGATTCCGCCCTACCGGCCGCGCGACTGGTCGGGAGACACGCCGGTCCGCTACCCCGATCCGGACATCATCGCCCTCGACCCCCGATTCCGCCGCTATGTCCTGTTCAACACCCCCATCCGCCGCCACTACACCGGCACCCTCTGGGCGGAGGGGCCGGCCTGGAACGGCGTCGGCCGGTACCTGGTGTGGAGCGACATCCCCAACAACCGCCAACTGCGCTGGATCGAGGACGACGGCCGGGTCACCGAGTTCCGCAACCCGTCGGGCTACAGCAACGGCAACACGTTCGACCACGAGGGGCGGCAGCTCTCGTGCGAGCATGGCGGCCGTCGGGTCGTCCGTTACGAGCAGTCGGGCGAGGTGACGGTCATCGCCGACCGCTTCGAGGGGACGCGGTTGAACTCGCCCAACGACGTGGTGGTGCACCCCGACCGCAGCATCTGGTTCACCGACCCGCCCTACGGCGTGCGCGGCGACTACGAGGGTTTCCGGGCCGAGGCCGAGCTGCCGCTCTCGGTCTACCGCGTGGACGGGCAGACCGGCGCGATCACGCGGGTCACCGACGACATCGGCGCCCCCAACGGAATCTGCTTCTCGCCGGGCTACGACCGGCTCTACGTGGCCGACACCGGCAGCGGGCGGGAGATCCGGGTCTGGGACGTCGATGGGACGACCCTGCGCAACGGGCGTCGGCACGTGCAACTTGCCATGCCCGGCGATCCGGACACCATATCGGGCGCCGACGGCATGCGCTGCGACGTCGACGGCAACATCTGGGCCGGCGCGCGGCCCGGCGTGCAGATCGTGGCCCCGGACGGCGACACCATCGGGGTCATCCGGCTGCCCGAGGTCTGCGCCAACGTCTGCTTCGGCGGGGCGAAGCGCAACCGGCTGTTCATGACCGCCAGTCAGTCGCTGTACTCGGTGTACGTGGGGGTGCGCGGCGCGGGTATCGCGTAGCGGCGCGTGGAGGTCACGGCGGGGACTTTCCCCGCGGGGCGTCCGGTCCGCGGGCGCTCCGTCGAGCCGCCGGCGGCCGGCTCGGACGGCGTCCCCGGGTGGCGGCTCCGGTCGACAGGTTCTGCAGGCGTCCACGCCTTCCACGGCGCAGACGGCCGATTGGAATGAGTGAGGAGGTTCGGGATGACAGTTCGTGCGTGGTTCGTCGTGTGTGTATGCGTGGTGGTGCTGTTCGGAGCGGGGCAGCCGGCGCCCGCACAGGTGGATGAGCTGACGCCGGTCAGCGACGCGATGCTCCAGGATCCCGACCCCGCCGACTGGCTGAGCTGGCGGCGCACCCTCGACGGGTGGGGCTACAGCCCCCTGGACGAGATCGACCGCAGCAACGTCGGCGAGCTCCGGCTCGCGTGGTCGTGGGGCATGGAGCCCGGCGTGTCCCAGACGACGCCGCTCGTGCACGAGGGCATCCTCTACCTCGCCAACCCCGGCAACGTGGTGCAGGCGCTCGACGCCGGCAGCGGCGACTTCATCTGGGAGTACCGGCGCGAGATGGAGGAGGCGCGCCGACCCGCCGCCCAGATGCGCAGCCTCGCGATCTACGAGGACCTCATCATCCTGAACACCGTCGACGCCCACGTCGTGGGTCTCGATGCCCGCACCGGCGAGGTGCGCTGGGAGACCCCGGTCATCCCCGAGGAGGATGGCTACGGCTTCTCGAGTGGCCCGATCATCGCGGCCGGCGTCGTGGTGGCGGGGCTGCGCGGCTGCGAGCGCTTCCGCGAGGACACCTGCTACATCGTCGGGCTCGACGCCCGCACCGGCCAGACGCTGTGGCGTACGTCGACCATCGCCCGGCCCGGTGAACGCGGCGGCGACACCTGGGGCGACCTGCCCCTGCTCTTCCGCGCCGGCAGCGACGCGTGGATTCCCGGCAGCTACGACCCCGGCACGGGGCTCGTCTTCTACGGCACCGCCCAGGCCAAGCCGTGGTCGCGCGACGCCCGCGGCACCGACGGGGACGCCCTCTACAGCAACTCGACCCTCGCCCTCGACCCCGCCACCGGCGAGATGGCGTGGTACTTCCAGCACATCCCCGGCGACAGCCACGACATGGACGAGACATTCGAGCGCATCCTCATCGACTATGACGGAAAGCAGTCGGTCTTCAGCATGGGCAAGCTCGCCATTCTCTGGGAGCTCGACCGGGCCAGCGGCGCGTTCACGAGCGCCGTCGACCTCGGCTACCAGAACATCCTCGACGTCGATCCCGACTCCGGCGTCGTCACCTACCGCGAGGGCATGGTCTCCGGCGTCGGCGAGGAGCTCTTCTTCTGTCCCAGCACCGGCGGCTTCAAGAGCCTCCGGGCGATGGCCTATCACCCCGACACGACGGCGCTCTACATCCCCCTCAACCTCAACTGCGAGACCGCCGCGTTCGGGCCCGTCGAGCGCCGGCTCGGCGGCGGCGGCACCGGCGGCGTGCGCGGCCGGCTGAACCACTTCCATCCCGACGCGCCGGGCCAGATGGGCGAGTTCCAGGCGCTGGACATCCGCACCGGCGAGACGCTGTGGAAGCATCGCCGCCGCGCCCCCTACAACACCGCCGCCCTGACCACGGCGGGCGGCCTCGTCTTCGTCGGCGACTGGGAGCGCTACGTCTTCGCCTACGACGCCGCGAGCGGCGAGCCGCTCTGGCAGAGCCGGCTGACCACGATGTCCAACGGCTATCCGATCACCTATGCGGTCGGCGGCAAGCAGTACATCGCGTTCAGCGCCGGCGGCCCCCTCGGCGGCTCGAGCTGGACGAGCATCCTCCCCAACGACCTGCTCCGGGAGATGCGGAACCCCCGGCAGGGCAACGCGCTGTTCGTGTTCGCGTTGCCTTGACCAGGCGCGGAGGACACCAAGGTGTTCAACCCATTCGTTGGCGAATCGAGAGTTCTGAAAGACGGAGTGTGTGAAGTCGAACCGTTGACACGCAAGCCGTTGCTTGCATACCATGGGTTGACATGCAAGCGGACACTTGCCTTGGACTGGTCCCGTGGACGTGTATCGCGCCATCGCTGACCCGACCCGGCGAGCCATCCTGGATGAACTCGTCGATCGGTCAGGTCAATCGCTCTTCGAGCTCTGCGCGCGCCTGACGATGAAGCACGGCATCAACTCTTCCCGCCAGGCGATCACCCAACACCTGGACGTCCTGGAGGCCGCCGGGCTGATTCGTACGAGGCGCGAGGGGAGGTCGAAGCACCATTGGTTCGAGGCGGGTCCGCTGCGGGCCATCGCGGAGCGCTGGCCAATCTCGACAGACGAAAGGGCAATCGAGAGATGAGAATCCACCTGTCCGGCGTCACCGTGGACGACCAACAGAAGGCGCTGCGCTTCTACACGGAGACCCTCGGCTTCCAGTTGAAGCACAACATTCCCCTGGGAGAGCACGCCTGGATCACCGTCGTCTCCCCGGAGGAGCCGGAGGGGACGCAGTTGGTGCTCGAGCCGGATGCTCATCCCGCGGTCCGTCCGTACAAGAAGGCGCTGGTGGAGGACGGTATCCCCTTCACCTCCTTCGCCGTCGAGGACATCGAAGCCGAACACGAGCGTCTCACGGCGGCGGGTGTGCGATTCGTGCAGCCGCCGACCGACCTCGGGCCTGTCATTACCGCGGTGTTCGACGATACGTGCGGCAACCTGATCCAGATCGAACAGCAGCGTCAGTCGTGACGACGGCATGCACACGTTCGAGCTGACGAGCGAGCTGATGCTGCCGCGGCCGCGGGCCGAGGTGTTCCCGTTCTTCGCGGACGCCCGGAACCTGGAGCGGCTGACGCCGCCGTGGCTCCGCTTCGCGGTGCTGACGCCGGGGCCGATCGAGATGCGGCCGGGAGCCGCCATCGACTACCGGTTGCGGCTGCGCGGCGTGCCCATCCGGTGGCGCAGCGAGATCACGGCGTGGGAGCCGCCGTTCCGGTTCGTGGACGAGCAGCGGCGCGGCCCCTATCGGCTCTGGGTCCACGAGCACCGCTTCGAGGAGCGGGATGGACGGACGGTGGCGAGCGACCACGTGCGCTACGCAGTCTGGGGCGGGCGCGCCGTCGACCGCCTGCTGGTGCGGCCCGACATCGAGCGCATCTTCGCGTATCGCCGCGACGTGCTCCGGGAGATCTTCGAGACCGCCGGGTGAAACCGGTCGCGCGCCCTGCGCCGCCGCGGCGACGAGCTGGTCTCCGTCCCGCGGCGACGGCCCTGCGGAAGCGGCGAACCGCTTCGACGATCCGGGCGGCGGGGCGCAGAGCAACCGCGCCCCGCCGGCCGGGGGACTACAGGTTGAACCCGCGCTCGTCGTGCAGGGCGAGGTCGAGGCCTTCCGATTCCTCCTCGGCCGTGACCCGCAACCCCATGGTGGAGTCGAGCGCCTTGGCGAGGATGAAGGTGACAAGGCCGGCGTAGACGATGGTGGCCGCCGCGCCGATGAACTGCAGGCCGAGCTGCGAGCCGATGCCGTTCTCGAGGCCGGACCCGCCGAAGGCCTCGGCCGTGAAGACCCCGGTCAGGATGGCGCCGACGAAGCCCCCGACGCCGTGGACGCCGAAGACGTCGAGCGAGTCGTCGTAACCCATCCTGCGCTTGAGGCTGCTCGCCGACCAGTAGCAGATCACGCCCGACGCCGCCCCGATGGCGAGGGCGCCGACGGGGCCGACGGTGCCCGAGGCAGGGGTGATGGCGACCAGCCCCGCGACCGCGCCGGTCGCGATGCCGAGCACGCTCGGCTTGCCGTGGACCATCCACTCGGCCGTCATCCACGCGAGGGCCGCGGTGGCGGTGGCGATGTGGGTCACGGCCATCGCCATGCCCGCAACGCCGTCCGCCGCGAGCTCGCTGCCCGCGTTGAATCCGAACCAGCCGACCCACAGCATCGACGTGCCGACGACGGTGAGGACGAGGCTGTTCGGCGCCATCGGCGTCGTCGGATAGCCCTGCCGCTTGCCGAGGACGATGCACAGCACGAGGGCGGCGATGCCCGCGTTGATGTGGACGACGGTGCCGCCCGCGAAGTCGAGAACCCCCATCTCGCCGAGCCAGCCGCCGCCCCAGACCCAGTGGGCCACCGGCGCGTAGACCACCGTGACCCAGAGAGCCATGAACACCAGCATGGCCGAGAACTTCATCCGCTCGGCGAACGCGCCGACCATGAGGGCGGGCGTGATGATGGCGAACGTGAGCTGGAACATCTGGAACACGGTCTCGGGGATGGTGCCCGAGACCGTGTCGACGCCGACGCCGGACAGGAAGAAGTTGCCGAACCCGACGAACGCGTTGAGGCCGCCGCCGTCGCCGAAAGCGAGGCCGTACCCGTACACCGTCCAGATGAGGGTCACCAGGCAGGTGATGACGAAGCACTGCATCATCACCGACAGGACGTTCTTGGCGCGCACCAGGCCCGCGTAGAAGAGCGAGAGCCCGGGGATTGTCATGAACAGGACGAGCACGCTCGCGGTGAGCATCCACGCGGTGTCGCCGGAGCTCAGGCCGTCCTGGGCCCAGGCCGCGCGCGGCAGCATGACGGCGAAGGCGCCGGCCAGTGCGACGAAGAACGCTCTCGACTTGAAGGTCATGCGTATCCTCCTTACTCCAGACACGATCAGAGACGCGGAATCCGCCCGTGCCGCATCGGACGCCACGGACGTCCCGTGACGGGGCCGGCGCGGCGCGCTCGCCCCTAGAGCGCGTTGGATCCCACCTCGCCGGTCCGGATGCGGACCGCCTGCTCCATGTCGGCCACGAAGATCTTCCCGTCGCCGATCTGGCCCGTCCGCGCAGAGGTCTTGATGGCGTCCACGACCGCGTCGAGGCGGTCGTCGTCGACGACGATCTCCAGCTTGACCTTGGGTACGAAGTCCACGGAGTACTCGGCGCCCCGGTAGATCTCGGTGTGGCCCTTCTGGCGGCCAAACCCCTTGACCTCGGTCGTGGTCATGCCGGCGACGCCGAGACGCGAGAGCGTGTCACGAACCTCGTCCAGCATGTGCGGCTTGATGATTGCAATGACCTGCTTCATGGCTGCGGCTCCTTCCTGGGCATGTGTCGTGGGCGTCGTACGCACCACGCGCACTCCAGCGTGGCCCACTGGATGGGGCGCCACTATATCAGCAGATTGCGGGATCAGCAGATTGCGGGATCGAGATCCGCCTAGGACGCCGCCTCGGCCGTCCGCGCCGCCTGGGCGCCGCCCGCCACCACCGCGTCGTCGGTCAGGGGCGGCGCCTCGGGGGCGAACGCCGTCTCCTCCTCCTGCCCGAACATCCGCCGCAGCGTCCGCTGGACGTCGTCGAGGATGAGGTAGGCCGTCGGCACCAGGATCAGCGTGATGAAGGTCGCGAACAACACGCCGAAGGCCAGCGACACCGCCATCGGCACGAGGAATGCCGCCTGCATGCTGCGCTCCAGCATCAGCGGCGCGAGGCCGAAGAACGTCGTCAGCGACGTGAGGAGGATGGGGCGGAACCGGTTGCTCCCCGCCTCGCGGATCGCGAGCTGGAGGCCCGTCGACTCGAACGCCAGGCCGTCCGGCTGTCCGCCCGCCCGGCGCACCCTGCGGCCCACCTCGGCGTGGACTTTTCGCGCGCGGTTGATGAAGTCGACCATCACGAGGCTGTCGTTGACGACGACGCCGGTCAGGGCGACGAGGCCGAACATGGACATCATGGTGACGTCGAGCCGCATCGCCATGTGCCCCCAGATGGCCCCGACGAGGCCGAAGGGGATGGCCGCCATGATGATCAGCGGCTGCACATATGAGCGCAGCGGCACCGCGAGGAGGGCGAAGATCATGAGCAGGGCGAGGAAGAAACCCCACTGCAGCCCGCCCACCGCCTCGACCTGCTCGGCCTGGGCGCCCTCGAACGTGAAGAACACGCCGGGGTGGTCGGCGAGGATCTCGGGCAGGATGCGGGCCTGCAGGTCGGCGATGACCGCGCCGGACGACGTCACGGCGGGGTCGACGGAGGCGGTCACGTTCACCGCCCGGTTGCGGTCGACCCGCTTGATGGACGCAAAGCCGCGTCCCGGCTCCACCTGGGCGACCTGGCCGAACGGCACCTCGCCGCCGTTCGGGGTGCGGATGCGCATGTTCTCGAGGTTGCCCAGCGACCGCCGGTCGTCCTGCGGGTAGCGCACCATGACCCGGATGTCGTCGCGCCCGCGCTGGATGCGCTGAGCCTCCTCGCCGTAGAAGGCCTGCCGCACCTGGCGGCCGAGGTCCTGCAGGGTCAGGCCGAGGGTCTCGGCCGCGGGCTTGATGCCGAGCTGCATCTCGACCTTCCCGGCCCGGAACGAGTCGGAGATCTCGTAGACGCCGGCGTAAGCCGCGAGCCGCTGCTTGACCTCGTCGGCCGCCGTCCGCAACTGGTCGATGTCGGGCCCCGCGAGCTGCACGTCGACATCGTTGCCGGGGCTCATGACCGACATGTCGAAGTTGACCTCGACCGCCTCGGGGATCGGGTCGGTCGCGTCGCGCCACATCAGGCCGAGCTGCTCGCTCGTGTACGACCGGGTCTCGGCCGGGGCGAGCTCTATCGTCACCTCGCCGATGTTCGCAGCGCTGGCCACCGCCAGCGGTCCCATCGGTCCGTTCCCCCGTGACATCATCGGCTGGTCGCCGACCGCCGCCGACACGTGGCGGAAGTAGTCCATGCCGGTTTCCTGCCTCAGCCGGGCGCGGAGGCGTGCGGCCCCCTCTTCGAGCTTCTCGACCGCCCGCGACGTCGCATCGACCGGCGTGCCCTGCGGCATGGTGAGCGACGCGGCCATGAAGTCGGCCTCAATCGAGGGGAAGAAGTGGAAGCTGGTCCACCCCCCGAGGACCATGCCCCCGGTCAGGATGAGGGTCGAGAGCCCCACCGCAGCCGTAACGTAGCGCCAGCGGAGCGCGGTCTCGAGCAGCGGCTGATAGACCGTCCGGACGAAGGTCTTGAGTCCGTTGGCGAAGAACTGCTGGAACCGGTGCCAGGAGCCGGAAGTGGGACGCTTGCCGAGGTGGCCGAGGTGGGCGGGCAGGATGCCGAGCGACTCGATCAGCGAGAACAGCAGGCAGGGGATGACGACGAGAGGGATGACCCGGAAGATCTTTCCCATCATGCCCGGCACGAACATCAGGGGCATGAACGCCGCCACCGTCGTCAGGACCGCGAAGGTCACCGGCTTGGCGATTTCGCGCGCCCCCTCGATGGAACCCCGCAGGGCGTCCCCGTGGTTCTCCTGGTGCCGGAAGATGTTCTCGCCGACGATGATCGCGTCGTCGACGACGATGCCGAGCACGAGGATGAACGCGAACAGGGAGATGACGTTGGCCGAGACGTCGAACGTCGGCATCAGCGCGATCGCCCCGAGGAACGAGATGGGGATGCCGAGGCTGACCCAGAACGCCAGCCGGAACTGGAGGAAGAGGGCGAGGACGATGAAGACGAGCAAGAAACCGGTGGCCCCGTTGCGCAACATCAGGCTCAGCCGGTCGGCGAGGACCTCCGCCTGGTTCTGCCAGATGGTGAGCGAGATGCCCTCGGGGACGCGCGCCCGCATGCCCTCGACGTAGCGGTTGACCGCCGCCGCGATGTCGAGAGCACTCTGGTCGCCGGTGCGGAACACCGACACCATCACCGTCGTGTCGTTGTCGAAGCGGGCCTGCTGGTCGGTCTCGGCGAAGCCGTCGACGACGGTGGCCACGTCGCCGAGGCGCAGGCGGGTGCCGTCGGCGCGGGTCCAGAGCACGAGCTCCTCGTACTCGTCGCCGCGGTAGGCCTGGCCGATGGTGCGCAGCAGGATCTCGCCGCCGTCGGTGCGGACGGAGCCGCCGGGCAGGTCGAGCGAGGAGCGGCGCACCGCGTCGGCAACCTGGTCGAAGGTCATGCCGTGCCGTCGCAACGCCGTCTCGGAGACCTCGATCGAAATCTCGTAGGGCGGGGCGCTGACGATGTCGACCTGCGTGATCTCGGGCAGGATGGAGAGATCGTCGCGCACCTGCTCGGCGATCGCCTTGAGGGTGAAGACGTCGGTGGCGCCGGCGACGGCGATGTCGGTGACCTGGTTGCGGGCGATGAGCTCGCGGATGATGGGCTCTTCCGTCTCGACGGGAAAGGTGGTGATGGCGTCGACCTGGTTCTTGATCTCGTCGACGACTCGCCGGGCGTCGGCGCCGAGTTCGAGCTCGACCATCACCGAGGCGCTGCCCTCGGACGCCGTCGACTGGACCTCCTTGATGCCGTCGACGCCCTGAATGGCCTCCTCGATGCGGAGGATGACCCCCGACTCGACCTCTTCGGGCGCGGCGCCGAGATAGGGGACGTTGATGCTGACGCGGTCGAGCTCGACCTCGGGAAAGACCTCTTCCTTGACCGCCTGGGTGGCGAGCAGGCCGCTCATGATGATGAAGATCATCATGAGATTCGCGGCGACCGGATTGCGAGCGAACCAGGCGATGCCGCCCTTCATGACTGATGTCCTCTCCGTGATCCCGTCCGGGAGACGTGGAAGCGAAAGCGCGCGGATGCCGCGCCTGCGCCTGCTTGCGGCAGGCTCGACTCCTCGTGTGCGCTGCTCGGCGACAGGCCCCGCTGCGGGAGTCTGTGGCGAGAGCGCAACCCCGCCACAGTCATTGACGTCCCGGCCGGGCGGTTTGTTTCGTTGCCCGCCTCGTCGGCGGCACCGCCGGAGCGGCCCAGGCGTGGCGCGGGCCGGGCTTGGGCGTTCGCAGCCGGAGGCGCGACCGCGCGGGGCGGCGTCCCGTTCGCGTGCTCAGGGCCCCTCGCCGAGGCGTCTCTCGGGCCGGATGCCTAGACGCGGTAGTGGTCCCCCTGCCAGTCGGTGACCAGCTTCTTGATGGGGGTCGCGCTGGTGATGTTCTCGTCGAGCACCTTCCGGGCGAGGTCGGGCAGTTCGGCGTCGCCCGCGAACCGGAGCCCCACCATCTGGGTCGGCGTGAACTCGTCTATCCGCCCCTGCAGGTCCTCGGGCAGCAACTCGCGCATGCGCAGGCGCATCTCCAGGCGGATCACGCGGTCCTGTGCCTTGAGGGCGAACCCCCGCGCATACAGCAGGACGATGAGCAGGGCGAAGGCCACCAGTACGTCGAGCAGGGCCGAGAACGACGGCGTGCGGAGGCTCCAGACCGCCCAGACGAGGTTCACCAAGAAGATGGGGGCGGCGACGTAGTGGTAGATCGGCACGAAACGGGCGTGGTTGTCGAAGTTCTGTTGCGGTTCGGCCATCGAATCGTCTCCGGAAGTGCGTTCCCGTCCGTCCGTATGGCGACGGGGCCATTCGAGCACAGGTTGCGAATCGGGGTCTGACCGGCGTGTGCAGTTCGCGCCCTCGGGAGTCCACCGGCCGTGAACTCGCGCTCGACGGCGGGCGTGACGAGGACGGTGGGCGAGAGACGACCCCTCACGCAGTCGGTCAGTCGTCGGCTGGGCGCGCCTGGAGAATCTCGAGAACCCGGTCGACGCGGTCGTTGGTGCGGTCGATGCGGTCGTTGGTCCTCGATAGCTCGCTGCGCAGTTCCCTGCCGAGGGTGTCGATGCGGTCGTTGGTCTTGGAGACTTCGCCGCGCAGTTCCGTGCCGAGGGTCTGGATGCGGTCGTTGGTCTGGTCGATGCGGTCGTTGGTCTGGTCGATGCGGTCGTTGGTCTGGTCGATGCGGTCGTTGACCTCGGCGATCTGGCTGCTGATGCCGTTCAGCATGAAGGTGAACGTGGTGAGGAAGACGCCCCCCACCACCGTGGTGACGATGGTCCCCACGTGGTCCTTCCAGTGCATGCCTCCAGACTCCTCCGGCCGCCAATCGCCTCTCGATGGCCATCGTAGCACAGCCGCGGCGGCGCCCGATGCGACGAGGCCCTCGCCCGGGACTGCTACACTGATCCGCCTGGAACGCGGGCGTGCCGGGCCGCGACGACCGGCATCGGAGGAGGACGCATGAGCGATCTCGCGTCGAAGCAGTGTGTGCCCTGCCGGGGCGGCGTGCCGCCCCTCGCCGGCGAGGAGTTGGCGGGGTACCAGCGGCGACTGGGCGGCGACTGGGAGGTGGTCGACGGGCACCACCTGGAGAAGACCTACCGCTTCGAGGACTTTCGCCAGGCCCTCGACTTCACGGTGCGGGTCGGCGAGATGGCCGAGGAGCAGGGGCACCACCCCGACATCCTGCTCGCCTGGGGCCGGGCCACCATCACCATCTGGACGCACAAGATCGACGGCCTGACCGAGAGCGACTTCGTCTTCGCGGCCAAGGCGGACCGACTCGAGTCGGTCTGACGGAGGGCCGGTGTCCGCGTCGCCGGGCCGGTGTCCGCCGGTTGGCGGCGGTTCCCGGTCACGCCCACGCGACGGGGTCGCCGACGGCGATGTGGCCGTCGTCGAGCACCTCGGCGAACACGCCTCCCCGCCACTCGGGGCCGAGGGCGGCGCGCAGCCCCGGCGCGGCCTCGTCCATCTGCTCGCAGGGCCGGGTCTCGCCGCGCACGCGAAGCCGACAGCGGCCCACCCGCAGGACGCGGTCGCGGGTGCGGGCGAGGGCGATGCCGCTGACGAGCAGGTTGGCGCGCCGCTCCCCGGGGTCGACCGCTGTTCCCAGCGCCTCGATGATGCGGTCCCAGTCCGCGGCGGCGATGATCGTCACCTGACGCCAGCCTCGCTGATCGGCGTTGCCGACGATGCCCGCGCCGCGCCGGAGGTCGGCGGCGTCGGTCGGGTCCATCGGGCCGCGGTGGAACCGTTTCACCCAGATCCGTTCGAGACGTCCCATCGTTCACGCTCCCCGACACTCGGTCGGCTCTGCGGCGGAGATTCCCGTTCCGCCCATCGCCGCCTTCGGCGCCCGCCGGCGCCCCACGACGCAGCAGGAGTCCGCGCCGTTCTGCGGCGGAGACTCCCGGCCCGCTCATCGCCGCCGGCGGTTCCAAAGGGGCGCCCGCCAACCCTGCAGGAGTCCGCGCCGTTCTCGCGCCCGTTCTGCGGCGGAGACTCCTGGTGTAGGATCACGGGTTGATGACTACGGAGACCAGCACTGCTGAGACCAGGGCCGCCCAGGCCAGGACCGCGCTCGACGCCTGGGTGCGCGAGATCGTCGAGTGGCACTTCGACCCCGACACCGGGTGCCCGTTCTGGCTCGACTGGGCGCGCGACGCGGGATGGGACCCGCGCCGCGAGGTTCACGGGTTCGACGACCTCGCGAAGTTCCCTCATTTCGAGGACGAGAAGCTGCGGGGCGGTCCGGTCCGCCGCTGGGTGCCCAGGGCCTACGCCGACCGGCCGACGTTCGTGTTCGAGACCGGCGGCACCACCGGCATTCCCAAGAGCCGGGTGGCCCAGGAGGACTTCCGCATCGACTACGAGCTGTTCTCCGAGACACTGCCCGACGAGCATTTCCCGAAGGACAGCAACTGGCTGATGCTGGGGCCGAGCGGTCCCCGGCGCCTGCGGCTCGCGGTCGAGCACCTCGCCCAGCACCGGGGGGGCATCTGCTTCTGCGTGGACCTCGACCCCAGGTGGGTGATCAAGCTCATCAAGAAGGGCTGGATGGAGCATCTGAAGGCCTACCAGGACCACGTCATCGACCAGGCGGTGACGGTGCTGTCGGCCGGGCACGACATCAAGTGCCTGTTCTCCACCCCCAAGCTGCTCGAGGCCCTCGCCAACCGGCTCGAGGCCGACGGGTCGTGCCTGAAGGACACCGGCATCACCGGCATCTTCGCGGGCGGCACCGAGTTCACGCCGCAGTGGAACCGGTTCGCCCACGAGGAACTCCTCGACGGCATCTACATGACCCCGACCTACGGCAACACCCTGATGGGGCTCGCCGCCAGCCCCCCGAGCGGGCCCGAGAACGGTTACAAGATAACCTACTACGCGCCGCAGCCGCGGGCCGTCCTGCAGGTCGTGGACCCCGACGACGCGAACCGCGTGGTGGGGTACGGCGAAACCGGACGGGTGATGCTGACCACGCTGACGAAGGAGTTCTTCGTGCCGCGCTTCCAGGAGCGCGACGAGGGCGAGCGCGAGCCGCCGTGCGAACAGTATCCGTGGGACGGGGTGAGCGGCGTGCGCCCCTTCAGCCGGCTGGCGTCGGCGACGACGGTGGGAGTCTACTAGCCGTGATCCACTTTCCGATTCTGCGTTGGGGACAGGAGTACAAGAGCCTCGAGGTCGCGAGGGTCGAGCACTTCCTGACCGGAGAGCCCGTCGCCGAGGTCAGCCAGGCCAACCCCGGCATCGTCGCCAGGGACCTGCGCAAGGGGGCGAACCGGGCGCGCGACGTGCTGCGGGACATTCCGTGCGCGGAGCTGCTGGCGATGGTCAAGAAGGGCGGCGAGCTCTTCAAGTCGGCGGAACTGCCGCTGGGCGACGGGGTCCAGACCCCCGACGACTTCGTGCGCCAGCAGTCGGCCACCACGGGGCTCCCCGAGCACCTGTGCCGCATGAACATGGGCAAGCTCGAGTACGTGCTTGCCCACCTGGACGACGTCCTGCGCTCGCTGACCCGGCGCCTCGACTACGACATCCTCACCCGCGGCTACGGGGAGGAGCACGGGGTGATGCGCAGCTACCAGGCGACGACGCCGGTGCTCGGCATGGTGCTGCCGTCGAACTCGCCCGGCGTGCACAGCCTGTGGCTGCCGATCATCCCGCTGCAGATCGGACTGGTGCTGAAGCCGGGGCCGCAGGAGCCGTGGACCCCGTGGCGGATGGCCCAGGCGTTCTTCAAGGCCGGGGTGCCGCGCGAGGCGATCGCCCTGTACCCGGGGCTGGGGGAGGTCGGCGCGGCCGTGCTGAACAACTCGCCGCGGAGCCTCATCTTCGGCGGCGCCGCCACCGTCGAGCAGTACGCCGCCAACCCCGGCGTCCAGGTGCACGGGCCGGGGTTCAGCAAGATCCTCATCGGCGACGATCAGGTCGACGACTGGGAGCGGTATCTCGACCTGATGGTCGAGAGCGTGGCCATCAACAGCGGGCGGGGCTGCATCAACTGCTCGGGCATCTGGGCCTCGCGGCACACCCGCGAGATCGCCGCGGCAGTGGCCGAGCGCATCGGCTCCATCGCCCCCCTGCCTCCCGACGACCCCAAGGCCGAGCTCGCCGCATTCACGGTGCCGGGTCAGGCGACGGCGATCTCCGCCGACATCGACAACGCCCTGAAGGAGGACGGGGTCGAGGAGGTGTCGGCGCGGCACCAGGATGGCGGACGTCTCGTCTCGATGGAGCGGTGCGATTACCTGCGTCCCACCGTCGTGCACTGCGGTTCGCCCGACGCCGCGATGGCCAAGAAGGAGTACATGTACCCCTTCGTCACCGTCGTCGAGTGCCCGCAGGACAGGATGATCGGCGCGATCGGGACGACCCTCGTGGCGACCGGCCTGACCGAGGACCCGGCCTTCTCGCGGGCGTTGCTCGACGCCCGCAACATCGACCGGCTCAACCTCGGTCCCGTGCCCACGACCCGGCTCAACTGGCTGCAGCCGCACGAAGGCAACATCGTGGACTTTCTGTTCCGTCCCCGCGCGTTCCAGCAGGCGTCGTGAATGCGGTTGGCGACTCCGGATCAGGTGTGCCCCGCAGGCCGGCGCGGACTGCGGCGGATTGTTGGGGCGCCGCCGGCGACTGGCGGGCCGTGCCGGCGGCGGGAGCCCGATCGGGCGATCAGTTGTGAAGACCCGGTGCGTTGACGTGAGACTTCAGTTGAGTGCTGATCTCATCGACACGGCCAGTCAGTCGCGTGAACTGGTACGCGTTCCACAGGCCGGCCGCGGCGCCGACCAGGCCGCCTGCGGCGGCGCACGTCAGCAGGACGAGCTCCATTGGTGAGCTTTCCATTGTCAAGTAATGTTGACGAAGAGGGAGTGTGAGGGTCAACCGTGCTCGAAGTCACCGGCCTCGCGAAGTCGTATCCGACGCCGCGGGGCGCTCTCGACATCCTCTCCGGGGTCGACTTCACGCTGAGACCCGGTGAGGCGGCCTCCATCGTGGGGCCGTCCGGCAGCGGCAAGAGCACCCTGCTCTACATGCTCGGCGCGCTCGAGCCGCCCACCGCGGGCGCCGTCACCCTCGACGCTGTCGATCCCTTCACCCTCGCGCCGGCCGAGCTCGCCGCGTTCCGTAACCGGCGCGTCGGCTTCGTCTTCCAGGACCACCTGCTGCTGCCGCAGTGCACGGTGCTCGAGAACGTGCTGGTCCCGACGCTGGTGGGGGATGCGGTGGACGGGGCGGCGGACCGCGCCCGCGAGCTGCTGGAGCGCGCCGGCCTCGGCGACCGGCTCGATCACCGTCCCGCCGAGTTGTCCGGCGGAGAGCGCCAGCGCGTCGCTCTCGCCCGTGCCCTCATCCGCCGTCCGCGGCTGCTGCTCTGCGACGAGCCCACCGGCAACCTCGACCGCGCCGCCGGCGAGGTCGTGGCGGACATGCTGTTCGACCTGCACGGCCGGCAGGAGACAGTGCTGGTGGTGGTGACCCACAACGTCGAGCTCGCGGCGCGCTGTCCCATCCGCTACCGGCTCGAGGGTCTGGGACTGAAGCGCGTGGACGGCGGGTGACGAGCGCGTTGACGTCGGGTCGCGGGACCGGGGCGAGGAGACTCGATCCTCCACTCCGGGCGCGTGTGGCTGCCGACGCGGCGAACGGGGCACGACCACGGCGGCGAGGAGACCGCGGGGCCGCGAGGACACGGGTGGCCGGCGGCGAAGCGCGCGTGAACGGCGGTGAGACGACGGGGAGCGCAGCACCATGACTTCCATCACCCTCCTGCTCCGCAGCCTGACCCACTTCCGGCGGATCAACCTCGCGGTGGTCGCCGGCGTCGGGGTGGCGGTGTCGGTGCTCGCCGGGGCCTTCCTCGTGGGGACATCGGTTCGCGCGAGTCTGCGCGACCTCGCCCTGCAGCGGCTGGGACACGTCGACCAGGTCGTGACGGCCGGGGCCTTCTTCCGCGAGGCGCTCGCCGAGGAAGTGCCGGCTTCCGAAGGGCTGGGCGTCGCCGCCGGCGCGGGGATGCCGACCGCCACGCCGATGATCGCGCTCGAGGGCTTCGCCACCCACCAGGAGAGCGGCAGCCGGGCCGGCGGCATCCAGGTCTACGGGGTGGACGACCGGTTCTGGGCCTTTCACGGGCTCGGCGGCGAGGCCGGAGGGGCCGGCCGCGGGCCCGATCCCGGCGACGTGCTGGTGAGCGGCGGCCTCGCCCGGGAGCTCGGCGTGGCGGCCGAGGACACGCTGCTCGTGCGGGTCCAGAAGCCCTCGGCCATCCCCGTCAGCTCGTTGCACGGGCGCCGCGACGACCTCGGGCGCACCATGCGGCTGCGCGTGCGCGAGGTGCTCGCGCCCGCCGACCTGGGCGAGTTCTCGTTCCGGCCCCAGCAGGGGTTCTCTCGCGCCGTCTTCGTCAATCTCGAGCGCATGCAGCGCGACCTCGAGCTGGACCGCGAGGCCAACACGCTGCTGCTCGCCGGCGTCGGGGCGGGGGCGCCGGCGGTGGCCCGCATCGAGGCGGCGTTGCGGGCCACCACGCAGCTCACGGACCTCGGTCTGCGGGTGCGGGCGCTTCCGGGGCCGGCCGCGTTGGCGTTGGAGTCGACGGCGGGGCTGCTGAACGACGACGTCGTCGCCGCCGCGAGGGCCGCGGCCGCGGCCGGGGACCTGGGCGAGCAGCCCGTCCTGACCTATCTGGCCAACGAGATCCGACGGGGCGAGCGGGTCACGCCGTACTCGCTGGTGACCGCGCTGGATCTCGCATCGCTGGGCGTCGCGCCGGCGCGAGACGCGCCCGTCGCGGGGGGGGCGCTCGGCACCGACCCGGGCCGGGGAGCCGACCCGGCGCGCGGACGAGTCGCGCCGCCGGCGGCGGGGGCGCCGCCCGTCGAGGGTGAGGCGGCCGCCGAAGCACCGCCGTCAATCTGGCTGAACTCGTGGATCGCCGACGACCTCGCCGCGGCGCCCGGCGACACGGTGACCCTGCAGTACTACCTGTGGGAGGAGGCGGGTGCGCTGATCACCGACACCGCCGATTTCCGGGTGGCCGGCGTGGCACCGATGGCGGGGCTGGCCGTTGACCAGGACCTCGCGCCGGAATACCCCGGCATCACCGAGGCCACGGACCTGTCCGACTGGGACCCGCCGTTCCCCATCGACCTCGGCCTCGTGCGCCCGCAGGACGAGGACTACTGGGACGAGTACCGGACTGCTTCGAAGGCGTTCATCGCGCTCGAAGACGGCCAGCGGCTGTGGGGGTCGCGGTGGGGGCAGGTGACCTCCCTGCGGCTCGTCCCCCCGGACGGCGTCTCGGACCTCGCGGCGGCGGAATACCGGGACGCGCTCCGATCCCGGCTCGATCCTCTCGCGGCCGGGTTCGTCGTCTATCCGGCCCGCGACCTCGCCCTCGAAGCGTCCGCCGGGGTGACCGACTTCGGCGAGTACTTCACCTACTTCAGCTTCTTCCTCGTGGTGTCGGCCCTGCTGCTCGCGAGTCTCTTCTTTCGCCTCGGGGTCGAGCAGCGCCTGCGCGAGATCGGCGCCCTGCGCGCCTTCGGCTTCGACGAGGGGAGCGTGCGCCGGCTGTTCTGGGCCGAGGCGGCGGCCCTCTCGCTGGCCGGGGGGCTCGTGGGGGCGGCGGGCGCAGTGGGCTACGCGGAGCTGATCATGTGGGGGCTGCGCACGTGGTGGGTCGACGCGGTGGGCACCACCCTGCTCGTGCTGCACGTGTCGCCGCTGGCCCTCGCCGGGGGCATCGGCGGCGGCATGCTCGCGGCCGTCGTGTCCATCGCGTGGAGCCTGCGCATGGTCGCGCGGGCGACGCCGCGCGCCCTCATCCACGGGATGCTGCCGTCAACCGGAGCCGTCGCGTCTCTCGGCAATGGCGACGACGAGGCGCCGCCGTCGCGCACCGTCGCCGCCGCCCGCCGCGCCCCGGCCGTCCTCGGGCTGCTCGGGGCGGCGGTGATCGCGGCGACCCTGGCCGGCGTGGTCGGAGACACCGCCGGTTTCTTCGGGGCGGGCATGCTGCTGCTGGCGTCGCTGCTCATCCTGTCGTGGTCGTGGCTGGGGCGGCAGGCGCCGGCCGGCGTCGCGGCGCCGGCGACCTGGACCGTTTCCCGGGTCGGACTGCGCAACACCACGGCCCGGCCCGGCCGGTCGGTTCTCTGCATCACCCTCATCGCGTTCGCCTCGTTCATCATCGTGGCCGTCGACGCGTTCCATCTCGAGGGCGGGGGAGACGCCGGCGACCCGTCGTCGGGCACCGGCGGCTACCCGCTGCTGGCGGAGTCGCTGCTGCCGATCGTGCGCGACCTCGGATCGGAGGCGGAGCGGGAAGAACTGGGCGTGTCGTCGTTCGACGACGAGATCTTCGCGGACGTGTCCTACGCCCGGTTCCGCCTGCGGCCCGGCGAGGACACGAGCTGCCTCAACCTCTATCAGGCGAAGGACCCGCGGGTGCTCGCGCCCGAGGCGGCGTTCCTGCCCGAGGGGCGTTTCCGGTTCGGGGCGACGCTGGCCGAGACCGACGAGGAGGCGGCCAACCCGTGGCTGCTGCTGAACCGGGTCTTCGACGACGGGGCCGTGCCCGCCATCGCCGACGCCACGTCGCTGGCCTACGCGCTGCACCTCTCGGTGGGCGACGACTTCGTGCTGAACCGGGAGACCGACAACCCGGTCCGGCTGCGCATCGTCGCCGCTCTCTCCGACAGCATCTTCCAGCGCGAGCTGATCGTCGGCGAGGGAGCGTTCCTGCGCCTGTTTCCCGAGCACGACGGGTACCGGTTCTTCCTCGTCGACGCCCCGTCGGACCGCGCCGCGGAGGCGACCGCGGCCCTCGAGGACCGGCTGTCCGACTACGGGTTCGACGTCACCTCGACCCCCGAACGTCTAGCCGCCTTCCACCGCGTCAACAACACCTACCTCGCCACGTTCCAGACCCTCGGGGCCCTCGGCCTGCTGCTGGGGACGCTGGGGCTGGGGGCGGTGCTGCTGCGGAACGTGCTGGAGAGGCGTCGCGAGCTGGCCCTGCTGCGCGCTGTCGGCTACGACACGCGGCACGTCTCGCTGATGGTGCTGGTCGAGAACGGCCTGCTCCTGTTCGGCGGCCTCGCCATCGGGACGGTGTGCGCGGTGGTCGCGATTGCCCCCGCGTGGATCGAGCGGGGCGGCCAGTTCCCGGTGGTCTCGCTGGGCGGGATGCTGTTCGCGGTGGCCGCGGCCGGTCTCGTCTCTTCCCTCGCCGCCACCGCTGCCGCCGTCCGGTCGCCGCTGCTGGCGTCGTTGCGATCGGAGTAGCGAGCACCGCTGTGCTATCGTCAGAAACGACCGGCCGGCGCTGAGAAACGGATGGCGGGCGGGAAGACGAGTTGAGGCCATCGAGGCGAGAGATGCTACGACGATTGCTGATTTCCATGACGTGCCTCGCCGGGATGCTCCTGGCGGGGGCGGGACCTGCGGACGCGCAGACGAAGCTGCTTCGGTTCCCGGACGTCCACGGCGACCGGGTCGTGTTCGTGTATGCCGGAGACCTCTGGACCGCGTCGGCCGCGGGCGGCACCGCCATTCGCGTCACCGCCCATCCGGGTCTGGAGCTGTTCCCGAAGTTCTCGCCCGACGGGCGGTGGATCGCGTTCACCGGGCAGTACGACGGCGACGAGCAGGTCTACGTGGTCCCGGCGGCGGGCGGGGTGCCGCGGCAGTTGACGTGGTATCCGGCGCGCGGGCCGCTCGCGCCGCGCTGGGGTTATGACAACCAGGTCTACGACTGGACCCCGGACGGCCGGTCGGTGCTGTTCCGGTCGCTGCGCTACAGCACCGACCTGTCGGACAGCCGCCTCTTCCTCGCCTCGATAGACGGCGGGCTCCCCGTGCCCCTGCCGATGCCCGAGTCGGGCGCCGGCGATCTGTCGCCGGACGGCACGCGGGTGGTGTACTCGCCGCTGTTCCGCGACTTCCGGACGTGGAAGCGTTACGAGGGGGGCTGGGCGCAGGAGCTCTATGTGTTCGACCGCGAGACCCACGACGTCGAGCGGATCACCGACCATCCGCGCGCCGACCGCGACCCGATGTGGATCGGCGACGCCATCTACTTCACGTCCGACCGCGATGGCACCCTGAACCTGTACGCCTTCGACCTCGGCGCCCGCGAGACCGCGAAGCTGACGGACAGCACGCAGTGGGATGTGCGGTGGCCCGGCGACGACGGCCTGAACCGGATTGTCTACGAGATGAACGGCGAGCTGCACCTGTTCACCATCGACAGCGGCGAGTCGCGGCCGATCCCCATCGTGGTGCCGGACGACGGGGTGGCGGCGCGGCCCGCGCGGGTGTCGGCGGCGCGTCAGATCGAGGACTTCGCGCTCAGCCCCGGGGGCGAGCGCGCCCTGTTCGTCGCCCGCGGCGACGTCTTCACGGCGCCGATCGAGAACGGCCCGACCCGCAATCTCACGCGGAGCTCGGATGCCCACGACAAGTGGGCGCGCTGGTCGCCCGACGGCTCCCGCATCGCGTTCGTCTCGGACCGCGACGGCGAGGACGAGATATACGTCGTGCCCCAGGACGGGACGGGTCCCGCGGAGCAGTTGACGGACGGTGGCGAGGCGATGCGCTACGCCCCCGTGTGGTCGCCCGGAGGGGACCGCCTCGCATTCAGCGACAAGGACGGGAAGCTCTACGTTCTCGATGTCGAGACGCGGAGGACGACCCTCGTCGCCGACGAGGCGAACGGGCAGCTCCAGGACTATGTGTGGTCGCCGCGGGGCGGCTACCTCGCGTTCTCGCTGACCGACGACACCGGCTTCAGCTCCATCCACGTCTGGGACCGGGCCGGCGACGTGCTGCGCCAGGTGACGAGCGACCTCTTCCACGAGTGGAACCCGGCCTGGGACCCCGACGGCGAGTACCTCTACTACCTGTCGGACCGCTCGTTCACCCCCCAGCTCGGGTCGTTCGAGTGGAACTACCTCGTCGACCGCGAGACCGGCATCTACGCGCTGGCCCTGCGGAAGGACGTGCCGCATCCCCTGCCGCCCGAGAGCGACGAGGTGACGGTGGAGGAGGACGACGAGGCCGGCGATGGCGATGATGCGTCGGAGGACGGCGAGGGCGAAGAGCCCATCCGCATCGACTTCGACGGCCTCGCGCGGCGGGTGGTGCGACTGCCCGTCGATTTCGACAACTACGTCGGGCTGAGCGCCGGCAACGACCGGGTGTTCTTCATCCGCACCGGCGCGCAGTTCTACGGGCGCGGCGGCGACGTGCCGACCGAGGTCAGGACGTTCTCGTTCGAGGATCGCGACACCGAGACGCTGGCCTCCGGCGCCGGCGGCTACGCCGTGTCCGGCGACCGCGAGAAGGTGCTGGTGGCGACCGGCGGGCGGTACGAGCTGCACGCGGCTTCGGGGCAGGGAGACCCGGAGACGGTCTCGACGGCCGGGCTGATGGTGGACCGGACCCCGGCCGAGGAGTGGGCGCAGATCTTCGACGAGGTGTGGCGGCGGTTCCGCGACTTCTTCTACGTCGACAACATGCACGGCTACGACTGGCCTGCTCTGCGCGAGCAGTACCGCCCCTGGCTCGATCATGTCGCCCACCGGTCGGACCTGAACTACGTGATCGGCGAGATGGTGGCGGAGTTGAACGTCAGCCACGCGTACATCGCGGGCGGCGACTGGGAAACCCCGGAGCGGCCCGATGTCGCCCTGCCGGGGGCGGTGTTCGAGCTCGACCGCGACGCCGGACGCTATCGGCTGGTCGAGATCTTCGAGGGGCACAACGAGGAGCCGCGCTACCGGGGGCCGCTGACCGAAGTCGGGGTGGACGCGCGCATCGGCGACTACGTGCTGGCCATCGACGGCGAGGAACTCGCGGGCGGCGACAACCCCTACCGCCTGCTGCGCCACAAGGCGGACCGCCCGGTGCGGCTGACGCTGAGCGCGTCGCCGGCGTTTCCCCCCGCCGACGGGGCCGCCCGTGAGGTGACCATCCGGCCCATCACGAGCGAGACCAACCTGCGCTACCTCGCCGAGGTGACCGCGAACCGCCTGAAGGTCGACGCGGCGACGGGCGGGCGGGTCGGCTACCTGCACATCCCCGACATGGGCGTCGCCGGCATCCAGGAGTTCATCAAGTACTTCTACGGCCAGATTCGCAAGGACGGCCTGATCATCGACGTGCGCGGCAACGGGGGCGGCAACGTGTCGGCGATGCTGATCCAGCGGCTGAGCCGCGCGCTCCTCGGCACCGGTTTCTCCCGGACCGTGGAGCGCGTCGAGACCTATCCCACGACGGTGTTCACCGGCCATCTCGTGTGCATCCTCGACGAGGACTCCGCCTCGGACGGCGACATCTTCCCCGCCCGCTTCAAGCAGGCGGGCCTGGGGCCGCTCATCGGCAAGCGGTCGTGGGGCGGCGTGATCGGCATCACCAACCGCGGGCCCCTCATCGACGGCGGCAGCGTCAACGTGCCCGAGTTCGGCACCGCCGGCCGCGACGGCAATTGGGTGATAGAGGGTCGCGGCGTTGAGCCCGACATCGAGGTCGAGAACGACCCGAAGTCGGTCATCGCCGGAGGCGACCCCCAGCTCGAGCGCGCCATCGCGGAGATCACCCGGATGATCCGCGAAGACCCGCGGCCGCTGCCCACGCGCCCCGCCCCGCCGGTGAAGACGCCGTGACCGCCGTACCGCCCCGGCCCCGCCGGTGAAGGCGCCGTGACCGCCGTCGAGTCTCGTGCCGCCCCGCCGCTCTCCACGGACGGGATTCCCGCGCCGAAGGCGCGCGTGTCCCGAGTGCGCCACGAAGCGCACGGGGTGGTGCGCAGCGACGACTACCACTGGCTGCGCGACCGCGGCGACCCCGCCGTCACCGCCCATCTCGAGGCCGAGAACGCCTACACCCGCGCGGTGATGGCGCCGACCGAGGCGCTGCAGGAGAACCTGTTCACCGAGATCAAGGGGCGCATCAGGCAGACCGACATGTCGGTCCCGTACCGGGAGGGGGACCACCTCTACTACACGCGCTACGAGGACGGGCGCGAGTACCCCATCCACTGTCGACGTCCCGGAGGCGCGACTGGTGTGGTCGACGCGGCCGCGGTCGACGCGCCGGCCGCAACGCCGGAGAGTCGCCCGATGGCGGCGCTCGACGCGCCTGCGACGGTCGACGGGGAGCAGGTCCTGCTCGACGTCAACGTGCTCGCCGCGGGGCGCGACTTCTGCCAGGTGTCGGCGCTCGAGGTCAGCCCCGACGGGAGCCTGCTCGCCTACGCCATCGATGTCGAGGGCCGCCGCATCCATTCCATCCGCGTGAAGGACCTGGCCGCCGACGCCCTGCTCGACGACGAGCTGACCGAGGTGACGAGCAACCTCGTCTGGGCCAACGACAACCAGACCCTCTTCTATACCCGCCAGCATCCCGAGACCCTGCGCTGGCACCAGGTCTGGCGCCACCGGTTGGGGACCGCACAGGACGACGACCTCCTCGTCTACGAGGAGGTGGACGACACCTTCAACTGCGACGTCGGGAAGACCCGGTCGAAGCGCTACCTGCTGATCGCGTCGGCGCAGACGGTGTCCACCGAGTACCGGGTTCTCGACGCCGATCGGCCCGACGGCCGGTTCGAGGTGTTCTGGCCGCGCGCTCGTGACCACGAGTACGACATCGACCACTATCGCGGCCGGTTCTACGTCCGCACCAACCACCGGGCCCGCAACTTCCGGCTGATGGAGACCGCGGCGGGGGGCGCCGGACCCGAGCAGTGGGTCGAGGTGGTGCCGCACCGCGACGACGTGCTCCTCGAAGGGTTCGCCCTCTTCCGCGGCCACCTCGTGCTGCAGGAGCGGAGCGGCGGCGTGAGCAGCCTCCACGTGCGTCCGTGGTCGGGCGGCGGTGCGCACGACATCGCCTTCGAAGAGCCGGTTCGCGACGTGCACGTGTCCGTCAACCGCGAGGCCGACACCCGGCTGCTGCGGTTCTCGTATGAGTCGCTGACGACGCCGCGGTCGATCTACGACTACGACATGGACGCCCGCTCGCGCACCTTGCTCAAGCGCGAGGAGGTGCTGGGCGGGTTCGACCCGGCAGACTACGCGGCCGAGCGCGTGCTCGCGACGGCGCCGGACGGCCGCCAGGTGCCCATCTCCCTCGTCGCGCGGGTCGGCGCCCCCCGCGACGGGACGGGTCCGCTGCTGCTGTACGGCTACGGGGCGTACGGCATCTCCATGGATCCGGCGTTCAACTCCGCGCGGCTGAGCCTGCTCGACCGCGGGTTCCGGTTCGCGATCGCCCACGTGCGCGGAGGGCAGGAACTCGGCCGCGAGTGGTACGAAGACGGCCGCCGGGGGCGCAAGCGGAACACGTTCACCGACTTCATCGCCTGCGCCGAGCACCTGGTTCACGAGCGGTACACGAGCCCCGGGCGCCTATTCGCCATGGGGGGCAGCGCCGGCGGGCTGCTCATGGGCGCGGTCCTCAACCTGCGTCCCGACCTGTTCGCGGGTGTGGTCGCCCAGGTCCCGTTCGTCGACGTGCTGACCACCATGCTCGACGACGGCATTCCCCTCACCACCGGCGAGTACGACGAATGGGGCAATCCGCACGAGCGGGCCGCGTTCCACGACATCCTCGCCTACTCGCCCTACGACAACGTCGCCGCCCGCGCCTATCCCGCCCTGCTGGTCCTCGCCGGGCTGCACGACTCGCAGGTGCAGTACTGGGAGCCCGCCAAGTGGGTCGCGAAGCTGCGGGCGCTGAAGACGGACGCCCGGCCGCTGCTGCTCAGGACCAACCTCGACGCTGGCCACGGCGGTGTCTCCGGCCGCTACCGCCGCTACCGCGAGACGGCGCTGCAGTACGCGTTCCTCCTCCGCCAGGCGGGCGTGGCCTGACAACCCGTCCTGGGTGGTTCGCTGTTGGCGGCGAGCGGAGTCGCCCGCGACGTTCTCCGGGCAGGGGGTGGCCGGTTGCCAGCGTTGCCGCCACCGGCTACAGTGAGAGAGTGAGCATCATCGTCAGCGAGGTCTACGACGCGCTGCTCGAGGCGGGCGTGTCCGAGGCCAAAGCCAAAGCAGCGGCTGGTGCGATTCCCGTCGCCGACCATTTGGCGACGCGGGAGGACATCGCTGCGCTCAAGGCGGAGATTGCGGCCCTGAAGATGGCGGTCTTCACGTTCGGTCCAATCATCCTGGCGTTGTTGATCAAGCTGGTGTTCTTCCCGTGACGCCGGGGTCCGGCCACGCCGAGACCGTGGTCGACCTCGTTCTCGACCTGATCGATGAGCGGTTCGGGTCTGGATCTGGCTGTTTCCGGGCGGTCAGGCGCGGTTCCCGGGTCGTGGGTAACGGCATCCTGAACCGGCGGTCGAGAGATCCGGATTCCTGGGGATGGGCCAGAAGGGAGATTCGTGATGAGGCGGCTATTGAGTTGGACGGCTGTCGTGGGAATCGCGGCGTTGGCGTGGTGGCCGGCGCCGGTGGCTGGGCAGACGGGGGCGGAGGGCTTCCGTACGCCGTGGGGCGACCCGGATCTGCAGGGGGTCTGGGACTACTGGACGTTCACGCCGCTCGAGCGGCCGGCGGAGTTCGGGGAGCGCGGCGAGCTGACGGCCGAAGAGGCGGCGGTGGTTGCGCAGCGGGGCAATGCCGAGGCGCTGGCGCGTGACAGCGACGGGCCGCCGCCGGGCGAGGTCGGAGGATACAGCCAAGAGGTATGGACGGATCGGGCGCGGGCGACGGCCTTGACCCAGGCATCGCTGCTCGTGGACCCGCCGGACGGTCGCCTGCCGGCCCTGACGGCGGCGGCCGAGGCGGCGGCCGAGGCCCACCGCGCCGCCGGAGGTTATCCGGTGCGGGTGCGGGTCGGCGGGCTCAACGAGGACCGCCCCGAGGCGCGCGGGGTCGCCGAGCGCTGCCTGCTCGGCTTCAGCACCGGGCCGCCGATGCTGCCGGGCGGCTACAACAACAACGTGCAGGTCTTCCAGGCCCCCGGCTACGTGGTCCTGCTGCACGAGATGGTGCACGACGTGCGGGTCGTGCCGCTGGATGGCCGCGACGCGTTGCCGGCGAGCGTTCGCCAGTGGCTGGGGAGCTCTCGCGGCCGGTGGGAGGGCGACACCCTGGTGGTCGAGACCACGAACTTCACGGACGGGACCGGCAGCTTCAACACGTCGTTCGTGTCGTGGGGATCGGCCGAGAACACCCGGCTCATCGAGCGGTTCACGCGGGTGGACGGCGACACCATGCGCTACGAGTTCACGGTCGACGATCCCGATACGTGGACGGCGCCGTTCACCGGCCGGTTCCCGCTGAACCGGTCCGACGCGCCGCTCTACGAGTACGCGTGCCACGAGGGCAACCACGGCATGTTCAACCTGCTGAGCGGGGCTCGGGCAGAAGAGCGGGCGGCGGCGACCGAGCAGCAGTAGCGTGTCGGGACCGTCCGCGTTCCGAACCGCCGATGCATGAACGTTGGCGGCCTGTCGATTACGTGCGCGGCGGGACGAACCGCGAGAGAAGGACTCCCGATGTTTCGGCGTGATGAACGACGGGCGGAAGTCCTGGTGGTCCGTCACGCGTTGATCTTCGGACACGGACACAGGTTTGGGGCCCGCAACCGTTGAGGAAGTCAGCGCCGCGGGCCAGAACGTTCAGCCGTGACGCAGCACCGGAACCGAGGTCAGACGCCCCGGTGAAGTCCAGGGTCGGTGGGAGGATTTGAGCGCGATGCAGCAGTCAGCACGAGCCGGTGGTCTTCGGGGGCAGCAACCGCACGAACCGCGTGTGCGTGCCGGCCAGGCGGCGGTGTTCGCCGTTCTGTTCGGCCTCGTCTGCCCGGTCGGCGCCGGGGCTGGCGAGAACTGGCCGCACTGGCGGGGGCCGTCCGCCAACGGGTTGAGCGCCGAGACCGGCCTGCCGGTGACCTGGGGGCCGGACACCAACGTGGCCTGGAAGGTGGAGATGCCCGCCTGGACGGGGTCGACGCCGATCATCTGGGGCGAGCGGATCTTCCTGAACGTCGCCGACGGCACGAACATCAGCCTGTGGTGCCTCGACCGCAACCGTGGCGACACCCTCTGGGTGCGCCACCTGAGCGGCGGCGACCGGCGGCTGCGCAAGCAGAACATGTCGTCGCCGTCTCCGGTGACCAACGGCGAGCACGTCTACGTGATGACGGGGACGGGCCGGCTGACCGCGTTCGACTTCGACGGCAACCAGGTCTGGCAGCGCGACATCCAGGCGTCGTACGGCCGGTTCGGGCTGAACTGGGGCTATGCGTCGTCACCGCTGCTGGTGGACGACGCGTTGTTCGTCCAGGTCATCCACGGCATGCGGACCGACGATCCGTCCTACGTCCTGCGGCTCGATCGGCGCACCGGCGAGACCGTGTGGCGGGTCGAGCGGCCCACCAACGCCCGTCGGGAGTCGCCCGACTCGTACACCACGCCGGCCCTGCTCGATTACGGCGGAGCGCGCGAGATCGTCATCACCGGCGGTGATGTCGTGACCGGGCACGACCTCGCCACGGGGCGTGAGCTGTGGCGCGCCGACGGCCTGAATCCGCGCAACAACGGTGCATACCGCATCATCGCGTCGCCCGTGGTTCACGGCGAGATGATCTACGCGCCGACCCGGGTCCGCCCCCTGCTCGCCCTCCGGGCCGGCGGACGGGGCGATGTCACCACGTCGCACCTCGTGTGGAAGACCGACAACGGTCCCGACGTCCCGACCCCGGTGACCGACGGCGAGTACTTCTACATCGTCAACGACCAGGGCATCGTGTGGGTGCTCGACGCGCAGACCGGCGAGCAGATCTACGGCCGGCAGCGGCTCCGTCCCGGCACCTACAGCGCTTCGCCGGTCCTCGCCGACGGCAAGGTCTACATCACCAGCGAAGGGGGGCTGACCAGCGTCTTCCGGGCGGGGCCGGCGTTCGATCTGCTCGCCGAGAATGACCTCGACGACTACGTGCTCAGCTCGATCGCGGTGTCGGACGGGCAGATCTTCCTGCGCACCACCGGTCATCTGTACGCGATTGGCGAGCGCACGGAGGACGGGGCTGACTGATCGCGATTCTCCAACTCTCGAATGCCCGCGGTCGCCATCGACTCATCGCAGGCGCCCGTACGCGGTCGCCCGTGTGTGCAGGCCGCGGGGGAGCGATTCAGCGCCGGGGTGACCGGTCGCTGCGGCTTCGGGAGCTGTCCTGCCGGAACCGCCCGTGCCGGAGGAAGTGCACCACCTCGTCGGCGACGTCCCGGCGGTTCATGATGAACGTGTGGGTCGCCGGCAACACGAGGAACGACGAGCCCTCGATGTGCGCCCGGTCGACGCCGACCGTGCCGTCGTCGGGGCCCGGGATGAGCCACGATCCGATGGGGTTCATGCTCCGGCTGCCGGTGATGATGCCGAGGCTGAACCGGATCGGTCCAAGCTGGCTCGCGATGCCGTCCGGGGTGGTGCCGAGCCGCGAACCCGCCGGGCCCAGGAACGACCGGAGCAGGTCCGAGTCGGCGAACGTGTCGACGATCTCGCTGCCCTGGCTCGGCGGGCTCAGCATCACCACGCGCCCTTCGTGCGGCTCGCGCTCGGAGAGGTAGCTCCGCACCAGCACGCCGCCCATCGAGTGGGTGACGAAGTGCACGCCTCCCGCATCGTCCCCGCAGCACGCCGCCACCGCCGCCGCCAGGCGATCGACGAGCGCCTCTATCGGCTCGGTGCGGGACGGGTACCCGAACCGAACGACCCGGAACCCGGCCTGCTCCAGGCGGTTAGCGAGGATGGCCATCGACGCCGGGGTCCGGCCCAGCCCGTGGGCGAGGACGACGGTCGGTGCGCCTTCCGGGGCCGGCGGGCCGCCCAGGAGGCGGGACGCCAGACCGGCGCCAGCGAGGAGGGCGGTGCCGAGCACGCCGCCGGCGACGAGAAACAGCCGCCGTCGCGTTCTCGGCGGTCCGTGTCGGGGAGCGAGAGGCGGCGGATGGGTCATGGCGTCGCGGAAGCGGTGGGCACCCCGGACTCCCGCCCCCAGTGACACGGCGCGCGTGGCGGCGTCTGATTCAACGTATCGGGGGAATCGAGCGTGGCGACCCGGTGACACGGCGCGCGTGGCGGCGCCTGATTCAACGGTACATTACGTCCACGGGCTTTCCGGCGTTCCCGCCCCGGGCCCCCTCACGCCGAGCCGAACCGGGTGGCGACGTGGCCGGGCGCCGCTCATGAGGCGGACCTTCCGGCCCTTCACGATCTGCGTCCCGGGATCGACGCAGGGGCCGGCGGCTCGGATCCCTCGTGAACCGCCCGCCGAGGCGGTTTCGCAAATCATGAGGCGGACCTTCCGGCCCTTCACGATCTGCGTCCCGGGATCGACGCAGGGGCCGGCGGCCCGGATCCTCGTGAACCGCCCGCCGAGGCGGTTTCGCAAACCCGTGCGGCTGCGGGGCCACGGTCGCACCCTGGATGCGATGATTGATCAGCGGTGTATCCGTTTGCAAACGGTGCGTGCTGGTCACGAAGGACGCCGAGTCGCCCGGTCGGTGCAGCACCGACCACGACCGAAGCACGGATAGCGATCAGAGCGGTCGCTCATTCCAGGGCCACGACGGCGGCGCGCAGCTCCGTCACGTGCGCGGCCTCGATGACGGTCGCTCCCGCCCGCACCGCGGGGTCGGTGTAGCGGGGCGCCGGTCGGCCCGCCGCCCTGTACGCCTGCCCGAGCGCGGTTCGGAGCTCCGTCAGGTGGACCCCCCTGACCGGGGTGACGCCGGGCGTGAGAACCGGGTCGGTCCAGCCGAACGGCGGCAGGCCCAGGCCTTCCCGCACGCGGTCGGTCCGCACGCGCAGCTCCAGCAGATGTACCGCCCTGACCGGGGTGACGCCGGGCCGGAGCGGATGGTCGGTGAAGGCGGCGGCGGACCGGATGACGGTCACCACGAATCGCTGCGCCGTGCTGCCCGGTCCGGCGGCGTCGGTCGCGGTCACCGTGGTTCGCGCCGCGCCGGGGGCGACCGGCGTGAGGGTCATCCGTGACCCCGTCATTCGCACCTGCACCACCTCGGGAGCCGACGACGTGGCCGCGTAGACGAGCGCGTCGCCGTCCGGGTCGCGGAACGCCTGTGCGACTTCGACGACCCCCAACCTGCTGTCCATCTGCAACGTCCGGTTCGACAGCCTGCCGACGGGGACGGGAGGCCGGTTGGCGCGGTTCCGACGGAAACCCGCCACCACCGGACCGGTCGCTTCGAGCACCGCCGCCGCGTCGGCGGGGCCGCCTTCGCCCATCGAATCGACGTCGGTGGGCACGCCCATCCGGTCGCCCTGCCACGCCTGCCGCGGGTTGGAGAAGCGGATCAGCGACGTGCACGCGACGCGGTGGTCCGCACACTGAGTCCAGTACGCCATGACCGTCAACCAGCGGCGTTCCGGCTGAGTTTCCGGGTCGAACGCCCGCTGGTTGACGTAGCCGTACCCGGGGTGCAGGGTCAACGCCCGCTCGACGCGCCGCGCGAGTTCGTACCGGTCGTGGTGGAGCCCGAGGTTGTGGCCCAGTTCGTGGGCGAAGGTGCGGCCGCCGCAGCCGTGGCGGGTGATGCCGAAGGCGCCGCCGAGCATGGCGACTCCGCACACATCGAGCTCGTCGACGATCAGGTGGACGAGATCGGCTCCGGCCCCGTCGCGCACGGCATGGACGCGGTCGAGTTGACCGTCGGACGGATCTGCCAGACGCGCGATGTCGGTCTCGTAGTCGTCGGTCTCGGCGTAGTCGATCTCTTCGCGGGCGACGAGAGTGATGCGGGTGGGCGTCCCGCTCTCTTCGAAGGCCTGGTTGGTCTCGGCGACGAAGAGGTCGATGGCCGCCGCGATGCCGTCCGGTCCCCCCGCGGCGTCGCGAGCAGCCGCCGTATGGAAGACGACCATGTCGATCGCGTCCGATGGCGCCCCGCAGATCGCGCCGTGAAAGTCGAGGCCTTCGAGCCAGGTCAGCCAGGCGGCGGGGGCGCACGCTCGGGTGGCGAAGATGTCGAGCCGGTCGAGGCGCGCCAGGTCCAGCCGTCGGGGCAGCGGTCCCGCCAGGCCCCAGTTGTAGGAGAGGTCCACTTCGCGGAGGTCGGTGAGTTGGCCCAGCCAGACCGGGAGCGGTCCGGTCACGTTGGCGCGGGAGAGCGAGAGAACGGCGAGGCTGGCCAGGTCCCTCATCCACGCGGCGATCGGCGCCGGCGTCAGGTCGTTCTGGCCGAGATCCAGGGTCTCGAGGTCGGCGAGGCGGCCCAGGGTCGCCGGGGGCGCACCCGTCAACCGGTTGCGGCCGAGGTCCAGCCGGCGAAGGCCGGTCAGGTTCCCGAGTTCGGCCGGAATGCCCCCGGTCAATCCGTTGCGCGCCAGAACGAGGTCCCGGAGGCTGGACAGCCGGCCCAGGGCCTCGGGGATCGGGCCCGTCAGGTCGTTCTCGCTGAGGTCCAGCCGTGTGAGGTTGGCGAGATTCCCGAGTTCGGCCGGAATCGCGCCGGTCAGCCCGTCGTCGTCGGGATCCAGATAGTCGTCGTCGTTCCAGAGCGACAGCTCCTCGAGGTCGACGAGGGTCCCCAACGCCGCCGGGATCGATCCGCTGAACCGGTTTCCGCCGAGATCGAGCCGTTTCAGGCGGGTCAGGCGTCCGAGCGCGGCCGGGAGCGTCCCCGCAAGGTTGTTCTCGGGCAGCCTGAGCTCCGCGACCCGCCCGTCCGTATCGGTCGTCACCCCGCGCCACGCGTCGAGCGGCTCGTCGGACGTCCAGTTCGTACCGTCCGTCCAGTCCGGCCCGCCGGTCGCGTCGTAGAACGCGGCCAGGGCGGCCCGGTCGTCGTCGGCGCTGTCCTGGGCGGCGGCGTCGAGGGCGGGGCAGGCGACGGCGACCGCGAGGGCGAGGAGGGGCGCGCCCGGCAGCGCGCCGAGCGCCTTCCGCGGGATGTGCGGGCGCCCGGGGGCGTCGCAAGGCGTCGATGGGCGGGCCGGCGCAGCGGTTCCGGTAGGCGCAGCGGTTCCGGTGGGCATTGTCCGCGGGTCGGGGTGTCTGCGCCCCGGCACGGTGCAGGCTCCCAGTGGGGCTCTGCTCCGCGTGGCGCCCGCACTGAGCCTCGGCGTGTGTCTGCCCCCCGGCACGGTGCAGGCTCCCAGCGGGCGTCGGGTCCCCGGCGGAACCCGCGCGGCGGCGATCGGAAGCTGGCGCCGCGTTTCCGGCCTCCTCCGCACGCGTTGTCGGGTCGGCGCCGCGCCGCTCTCGGGGCGACGCGGGACTTCGCCGCGGGCGATCAGGCGTGCACCGGTTCGCGTTCGAGGACCTCCAACTGGTCGAGCCAGTAGGCCTCGTCGTTCCGCCGGCGGACGAAGAACCGCCCAAGGTCGCCGGGGAACTTCGCCTGGTGGTAGCGCAGGTACACGTGTTCGTCGTCGATCCCGAGCACTTCCACCTTCCCGGTCTCGTGCGACATGCAGTAGCGCGCCCGCCGCGCGAGGCCCGACCCGCGCGTCAAGGCCTGCTGGAAGATCGACCACCCTTCGACGAGGGGAACTTCGTAAGGCTCGTTGCCGGCCGTCGGACGGCCCTGGAACAGGTAGTAGGGCGGGCAGCCGATGTACGACAGCTTCGCGTACATCTCGCCCAGCACCCGCGGGTCGTCGTTGATGCCCCGGATGAGCGGGCACTGGTTCACGCAGATGATGCCGTTGCGGATGCAGGTGTCGATGCCCTCGATCGCGAGGTCGGTCAGCTCGCGGGGATGGTCGAAGTGGGCCATCAGGTAGATGCGCTGGGTGGGGGTGGAGTACTTGCGGAAGGCGGCCTGCAGATCGGCGTCGCGGAGGACCCGGTAGGGGTCGAAGGCGGGCATCTTCGATCCGAGGCGGATGATCTGCACGTGGGGAATCGCGCGCAGCGCCTCGAAGATCTCCACGAGCCGCCGCGTGCTCATCAGCAGCGGGTCGCCGCCGGTCAGCAGCACGTTGGTGACCTCGGGGTGTTCCGCGATGTAGCGCAGCCCCTCGGTCACGTCGTTGGTGGCCTCGTCGTTCTCGTCCATGAACAGCCGCTTGCGGAAGCAGTAGCGGCAGTACGCTCCGCACACCTCGTTGCACAGCAGCAGCACCGTGTCGGTGTACTTGTGCTGGACGCCGCGGGCCACGGTGACCGATTCCTCGTTGCTGGCGTCGAGCTCGCCCCACTCCGTCAGCTCCTCCTCCCGCGGAATGATGAGCTGGCGGATGGGGTCGTGCGGATCGTCCCAGTCGATGAGGTCCAGGTAGTAGTCGTTGGCGCGGAAGACGTAACGAGAGGCCACCGGCCCCAACCGGTCGCGCTCCTGAGCGGAGAGCTGCTCGATCTGATCGAGTTTCCGGACGTACTTCACGCGCTTTGGGCCGTCAGTTGCCACCGAACCGCGGCTCACGTCATTCGCATCGAGCATCGTCGGGGAGCTCCCGCGCCGTCACCGGAGCCGGTCGCCGGGTCCGGGACCCGGCGTGTCGACGGACCTCCGCGCGGCGCAAAAAGGCGTCCGGTGAGGGGGGCCTCGACTCCGCCGGGCGGCGGGTCGACTCAGGCCGCATTCCCTCACCTGGGACGCCAGAGTTCAGAATGCGTTCGCGTTGTGCCGTACGCCGTGAGACGTGTCTCGTCCGCCCGCTCGCGAGCCCGCGATGTCTCGGGACGAACCGTCTTCAGCGACTCGATCCGCACCCGGCATGTACCAGGCAGGAGCCCGGGCGTGCGCACGTTCCGCGGGGCCGCCGCGAGAAATGCCGTGTCGCCGGCGCCTGTCGGATCGGAGGCAGCCTCAGCCCGTCTCGGGCCGCCCGCTGCGCTCAAGCCGTACTCTATCACTACTTCGGCCCCCTCGGTCAAAGCCCCCCGGGAGGCGGGTCCCGCCCGCGCGCCGCCGTGATGGGCGGTCCGGCCGGCGCTCCGATCCAGGCATCCGCTCCCGCGTTCCGCCGCCGGATCGCCGGTCGACCGGCGATCTGAGAGAATGGGACACCGGCAACGGGGAGGCGAACTGTGAATCGAGACCGAATCGACGAACCGCGGCGCGGGCCGCGAGCATGGCGCCCGGCGGCCGTGATGGCGCTCGTGCCGGCGGTCATGGTGTTGCTGGCCGGCCCCGGCGCGCAGGCCCTGGCCCAGGGCCCGGACGTCTACGCGCTGCGGCAGGCGGCCGAGCAACGCGCCCGCGCCATCGAGCCCCAGGTGGTGACCTGGCGGCGCGACATCCACCAGCATCCCGAGCTGAGCAACCGCGAGTTCCGCACCGCCGCCCTCGTGGCCGACCACCTGCGCTCGCTGGACATGGAGGTGCGGACGCAGGTTGCCCACACCGGCGTCGTCGCCACCCTGCGGGGCGGGCGGCCGGGGCCGGTGGTCGCCCTGCGCGCGGACATGGACGCGCTGCCGGTGACCGAGCAGGTGGACCTGCCGTTCGCGTCGCGCGAGCGGGCGATCTACAACGGCCGCGAGGTCGGGGTGATGCACGCCTGCGGTCACGACAACCACGTCGCCATCCTCATGGGGGTGGCCGACGTCCTCGCCTCGGTGCGCGACGACCTGCCGGGAACCGTCAAGTTCATCTTCCAACCGGCCGAGGAGGGGGCGCCCGAGGGCGAGCGCGGCGGGGCCGAGCTGATGCTCGAAGAGGGCGCCTTCGAGAACCCCCGGCCCGAGGTCATCTTCGGGCTGCATGTCGGCCCCGCGCGGGTGGGGCAGCTCTCCTACCGGGCCGGCAGCACCATGGCCAGCGCCGACTGGCTCCGCATCGTGGTGCGGGGGCGCCAGACCCACGGCGCCGCGCCCTGGGGCGGGGTCGACCCGATCGTGGTCTCCTCGCAGATCGTGCTGGGGCTGCAGACCATCGCCAGCCGCCAGCTTCCCGTGACCCTGACCCCGTCCATCATCACCATCGGCAGCATCCACGGCGGCGTGCGGGGCAACATCATCCCCGACGAGGTGGAGATGGTCGGCACCATCCGCACGTTCGACGCCGGCGTGCGCGAGGACATCCACCGCCGCATCCGCCAGACCGCCGAGCAGATCGCGGCGAGCGCGGGGGCGACGGCCGAGGTCGAGATCACCCACGGCTACCCGGTCACCGTCAACGACCCCGGGCTGACCGAGCGGATGGTCCCGACCCTGCAGCGGGTGGCCGGTGACGACCCCGTCGTGGTGCAGGACCTGATGACCGTCGCCGAGGACTTCTCGTACTTCCAGCACGAGGTGCCGGGGCTGTTCTTCTTCCTCGGGGTCACCCCCGAGGACCAGGACCCCGCCACCGCGCCGGTGAACCACTCGCCCCTGTTCTTCGCCGACGAGGGGGCGCTGCCGGTGGGCGTCCGCGCCCTGACCAACCTCACGCTCGACTACATGACGGCGCGCTGAGGGCCCCGGCAGGTCCGCCGCCGGACCGCGCCCATCCGCGAGGTGGTCGAGCACCTTGGTGCGCAGGACGACAACCGCGTGACGACGCTCTCCGGGCCCTCCCCCTGGGTGACGGCCGCCGTCTGATGCGGCCGAGTGCGCCCAACGAATCCCGCGGTGGTCGGCGGATCATGTACGATGCGAGTTGGGGGGGGCGCCGAGCAGACCGGGGAAGGCGGGAAGACATGGACGATTGGGAGAAGCGGCTCGACACCCTGGTGAAGAACAGCGGCGTTGCGGTGAGGTACGACGCGAAGCCCGGGCGGGACTACTCGAAACGCAATGGCGTGATCCGAATGTCACCCCCGCCCGAAGAACGCCGACGCGCGGGTCGAGTGGGCCCACGTGCTGCTGAAGGAGCTTGCGCGCGCGGCGCTGCACATGGAGGGCAAGACCTGACTCCCGGCCGGCTGCCCCGACCGCTCGGTGGTCATCGGTGTCGTGGATGTCATGGGTCGCGTCGCAGGACTCGTCAGCGTCAGGGCGCCGCTCTCAGCGCTTCCTGGCTCGATCGGAATGGAACTCATCATGCCTGAACGCTTCACATCGCGGACCCGGGTCCGGTTCGCCGCCGGCGCCGCCTTGCTGCTGCTGGCCGCCTCCGCCTCGGCTCAGCGCCTGCCCGGGACCGAGAGCGGCGAGTGGCGCTATCTCGGCGGCGACGCCGGGCACACCCGCTCGTCGGCCCTCGATCAGATCGACGGCGGCAACTTCTCGGACCTGGAAGTGGCCTGGATCTGGCGGGGCGACAACTTCGGCCCGAACCTCGACTACTTCAACCGGTCGACCCCGATCTACGTTGACGGCGTCGTCTACACCGTGGCGTCGCCGCGGCGGCAGGTGGTGGCCATCGATCCGGCCACCGGCGAGACCCTCTGGACGTTCCGCGAGCCCGAGACCGTCCGGCACCTCCGCTCGCCGCGGCAGGCCTACGGCAAGGGGGTCGCGTACGCCGAGGTGAACGGCCGCGGGGTGATCTTCGTCACCAGCCCCGCGTTCTTCCTGTGGGCGCTCGACGCCGAGACCGGACGCCCGCTGGAGGACTGGGGCCGCCCCATTCCCCTCGACGGTTTTCCGCCGTCGGGCGGCCTCGACCTCATCCCGCCCCTCGTCGACGACTGGGGGCGCTGGGTCGACCGCGCGGCCAGCTACGACCCGGGCTACGGCATCCCCCGCGAGCTGGGCATGGTCACCGCCTCGGCCCCGCCCATCGTGGTCAACGGGGTGGTCGTGGTGCTCGTCGGCCACCAGCCGAGTTACGGCCAGACCCGCATCGAGAACGTGCCCGGCGACATCATGGGCGTCGACGCCGCGACCGGCGAGGTGCTCTGGAAGTTCCACACCATCCCGCGTCCCGGCGAATTCGGGCACGAGACCTGGCACAACGACGCGTGGCAGTGGTCGGGCGACATGTCGACGTGGGCCCCGGCCTCGGCCGACCCCGAGCTGGGGCTCGTCTACCTGGTGACCAACGCCTCGACGGTGCAGAGCTACGCCGGCCACCGGCCCGGCGACAACCTGTTCGGCGGGAGCGTCCTCGCGCTCGACGTCGCGACCGGCGAGCGGCGCTGGCACTTCCAGATCCACCGCAGCGACCAGTGGAACTACGACCTGCCGACGCCGCCCATGCTGATGGACCTGACGGTGGACGGCGAGCGCATTCCCGCCCTCATCCAGAACACCAAGCAGGGTCTCGTCTTCGCCTTCAACCGCGAGACCGGCGAGCCGATATGGCCCATCGAGGAGCGCGACGTCATCCAGACCGAGGTCCCCGGCAACTACACGTCGCCCCGGCAGGCGTACCCGACGTGGCCCGAGCCCGTCGATCCCATCGTGCTGACCGGCCTCACCGAGGAGTTCGTCATCGACTACACGCCGGAGCTCCGACAGGAGGCGCTGGCCATCCTCGAGCACTACCGGGTCGGCGGCCTGTACGTGCCCGCGCTGCCGGAGAACCACACCAACGACTTCTACAACAACGTCGGCTGCCTCGGCGGCGGCAACATCATTCCCCATCCCCCGGTCGCGGACCCGAGTACCGGGATGATGTTCAACTCGCACCGCCGGAGCTGCAACGCGCCGTCGTTCATGCGGCCCACCGGCGGCGTCGACGAGGACGACCCCGACTATGCCCGGCCCGGCCCCGGGGGCGCGACCCCCAACTCGACCCCCACCACCGGCACCACCGTGGCGGCGTGGCTGCCCGGCGGCTTCCGCCGGCCCACCCCCGAGCAGGAGCCGTTCGTCTCGGTGACCGGCCTGCCGCGCATCGACGGCCTGCGGCTCTACAAGCCGATGGACAACCAGCTCACCGCGTACCAGATGAACACCGGCGACAAGGCGTGGTCGCGGCCGGTGGGCGAGACCGCGCAGGTCATCCGCGAGCACCCGCGGCTGGCCGGGGTCGATATCCCCAACGCGGGGGGCGCCGGCTTCTCGATTCAACTGGTGACCGGCGACCTGCTGGTGCAGACCCGCGCCCTCAGCGAGGGGACGCGGCAGATCGTCCCCGACGCCCCGCTGCTGCTGCACGGCCGCGACAAGTACACCGGCGAGATTCTCGGCAGCGTCGAGCTGCCCGCCCCCGGGCAGTACGGCATGATGACCTACCTGCACGAGGGCAAGCAGTACATCGTGGTGCAGATCGGCAGCATCCAGACGGGGTTCCCGGGCTCGCTGGTGGCGTACGCGCTGCCGTGACAGGTACGGCATGATGACCTACCTGCACGAGGGGAAGCATTACACCGCGGTGCGGATCGGCAGCATCCAGACGGGGTTCCCGGGCTCGCTGGTGGCCTACGCGCTGCCGTGACGTGCGACGCTCCCGCCCGTCGCCGGTGGGCGGGGTTGGGGGCATCTCGCGGAAACGCCGGGTCCTTCGCCTTCGGGCGGCTGTGGCGGATGAGTCTGGCAGTGCGCATCTTGCGGAGACGCCGGGCCCTTCGCCGTCGGGCCGCACCACGGCGGCCTTCGAGCGGCGGCACGGCGGCGCGCGTCAGATTTCGTGAGGGACTCGCTGGATCCGGCGGGGCTCGATTTCGGCGTCGATTCGGCCGCGGGGCGCCACGCCACCCCACCCCTTGACGCCGGTAGCCGGCGGGTCTCGATTTCGGTGTCGAGCCCGGCCGCGACCCTTCCAGAACGCCGGCTTCGACTGGCTGGACGGCGCGCGGAAGGCCGCCCCGGCCTCGCGGGAGCTTCGGCGGTCTTGCCTCTCCTTGTCTGACGTGCATCTCCGCGCCGTGGCGTCGTGCGTTCTGCTTGACACGTCATCTTCACGGGTGCGACACTTCCGCCGTGGCCCCTCCGCGGTTCCGCGCGCCCCTACGGATGACTTCGACGGCTGCCCAAACGGCCGATCGTAGCATCCGCGCGCGCTGCAACAATGGTGCCGTAGTTCGTCGCTCCGCCTGCGCGGCGGCTGCTCTCCGTTCACCGCGTGCGCAGCGAACCGCGCTTGCCTGCTGATCGGCCCTTCCTTCCTCTCCGACCGCTCGTCCGGCGCGCTCGCAACCAACGATCTCAGCTCTTCTCGGATCTCAGCTCTTCTCGGTCACCAAATGCGCCATCGGTCTCCGTGGCCGGGCACCACGAGAGCTCCGGGCGATGTGTGCCCTGCCGTCGGGCGGACGCTTCGCCCTCCTCGGCCACCATGCGCCATCGGTCTCCGTGGCGGGGCGCCACGAGAGCTCCGGGCGATGTGCGCCCTGCCGTCGGGCGGACGCTTCGCCCTCCTCGGCCACCATGCGCCATCGGTCTCCGTGGCGGGGTGGCACGAACGCCGGGGCAGCATGCGCTGCTCCGTCAGGCGGACGCCTCGCCGGTCTCGGTGAACCGCGCGGTGGTGCGTGCGCAGCGCCGACTGTCGCCCGCCGCCCGGCGGGCGCCCCGCCACTCGCGGCGTACCGCGGGGGCGCGGACTGGCGAAGACCGGCGCTCGGCCGGGCAATCGGCCGGGCGGCTCGTTCGGGGGGCGCTGCGCAGGTCCGCGATGCGCTCGTTCCGTGTGCCGTTCGCGGAGTCGCCGTTGGCGGCGAGGAGGTGTGATGACCAGGAACGCGAAACACGGAACAGGCAGAGCCGGAAGGCTGTTGCCCGGACTGGCGGGGTCGGCTGCGATCGCGTGTCTGGCGGTCGGAGCGGCGCCGCAGGCGCAGACGCAGACGGCGTCGGACGACCGCGTGGCCCTCGTCGATCTCTACGAGTCGACCGACGGCGAGAACTGGACCAGCAACACCCGGTGGCTCGACGAGGACGAGGAGCTCGGCCGTTGGTACGGCGTGTGGACGAACAGTGCCGACAAGGTGACGGAGCTGCGGCTCGGCGGCAACGGCCTGTCCGGCTCGATGCCGGCCAGCATCGGCGACCTCGACGGCCTCAGGAAGCTGAGCCTCCGCGAGAACCCCGGTCTGACCGGTGCGATCCCCGCGGAGTTCGGCAACCTCACCAATCTCGTGGAGGCGGACTTCTACGGCAGCGGCCTGACCGGCCCGATTCCGCCGGAGTTCGGCGACCTCTCCAGCCTGAAGCGCGTCTATACCTGGGGAAACAGCCTCTCGGGTTCGCTGCCGCCGGAGCTGGGCAATCTCTCCAGCATCACGCGTCTGCTCCTCGGCAAGAGCGAGCTGTCGGGTTCGATTCCCCCGGAGCTGGGCAACCTCTCGACGCTCGAGTGGCTGACGCTCTCCTACAACAATCTGTCGGGCTCGATTCCCTCGGAGCTGGGCAACCTCCCCTCGCTCGAGTGGCTCAATCTCATGAAGAACGGCCTGACCGGCACGCTGCCCGCCGAGCTGGCCAACGCCACCACCCTCGAGAGGTTGTTCCTCTCGGACAACCAGTTGACGGGCGAGGTGCCGGCCAGCTTCACCGCGCTGAATCTCAAGCTCCTGTGGATCTACAACAACGACGGGTTGTGCGTGCCGCGGACGGCGGAGTTCGACGCGTGGATCGAAGCGATTCTCCGCGACGGCATCGCCGGCGGCAGCAGCTTCCTCGGCGATCGGTGCCCCCCGCCGATGCCGGGCCAACCGGCGGCCCCGGCGCTGACCGCAGGCGCCGGGCAGGTGACGGTGGCCTGGTCGGCGCCCACCGAAGGCGGTCCCCCCGAGACCTACGACGTCGAGACGACCCGCGCCGGCGCGGGCTGGTCCGACAGCACCCTGGTGTCGGGGCTGACGGGCGTCCAGACCGTGGTCGGCGACCTGGCCAACGGGACGCGCTACGCGATCCGGGTGCGGGCGGTGAACGAGGGCGGCGAAGGTCCGTGGTCGTCCACTGCCTACGTCACGCCCACCAGCGGCGTGAGCCCGCCCGGTGCGCCGGCGGCTCCGACCCTGACCGGGGGCGACGCGCAGGTGACGGCCGCGTGGGCGCCGCCGGCGGCCGGCGGCCCGGCCGACACCTACGACGCCGACATCACCGTCGCCGGCGCGGGCTGGGACAACCGCACGTCGGTCACCGGGCTGACCGACACCACCACCGTCTTCGGCGACCTGACGAACGGGCTGGGCTACGCGGTGCGGGTGCGGGCCGTCAACGCGGAAGGGGAGGGCCCGTGGTCGCCCACCGCCTACGCCACGCCCGCGAGCGGCTCGCCCCCGCCGGAAGCGCCGGCGGTCCCGACGCTGACCGCGGGCGTCGGACAGGTGACCGCCGAGTGGTCGGCGCCCCCGAGCGGCGCTCCGGCGGACACCTTCGACGCCAACATCACGGTCGCCGGCACGGGCTGGTCCGACGCCACCTGGGTCCACCAGCACCCCGACATCACCTATGTCTTCGACGGCCTGACGAACGGGACGAACTATGCGGTGCGCGTGCGGGCCAACAACTCGGCGGGAGAGCCGGGGCCCTGGTCGCCCACCGCGTATGCGACGCCGGCGGTCGGCCTCGACGGTCTCGCCCAGACCCCGGTTCCCGCGCTGCCGCTCGGCGGTCTGCTCGCTCTCGCCGCCCTGCTCGCCGCCGGCGGCGCCTGGCGGCGCGGGCGCGCGGCTCCGCCGCAGTAGGGGCCACGCGAGGCCGGTGCGACGCTCCCCGCCCCGTGGCGCCGGCCTCTCACTCGTCTCCCGCCCTGGTGCGGCGGCCCCCGACTGACGACGGGGCCGCCGCACCAGGTGGGAGGTCCCGGTCTCCAAGCCGGCGGCCTTCAGGCATGCGCCTTCATCTACCGCCTGTCAGGCGGGCGGCCTGCTGCTTGTCGCGTGCCACCACGTCCCGCCTCGCGCCTGTCTCTAGCAGGAACGCACCCGGCTCTCACCGGCCGCAGCCGCGCCGTCGAGTGGCGCGTCACCCGCCGTCCTGGAGGCAGCCGGGGGGTGACGCCGGGTCAGACGCGCATGGCCGAGTAGACCGCCATGTGCGCGCTCACGATGAGCCGCATCGCCTCCTGATTGGGCTCTTGCGTCCACACGCCCCGCTCTGACGTGCCGCCGAGGGCGATGCCGTCGTTGCGCGGCTGCATGTGGACGCCGAGGACGCCGGGGGGAGCCCCGGCGGGCGGGCCGCCCTGGATGCCCCAGTCGACGTCCGCCTGGGGGACGAGCACGGTGAGCTGGCCCTTCAGCGGCATCAGCTCGTCGTCGCCGAAGAGGTCCCGGGCGCCCAGCCCGGTGCAGTTGACGACCACAGGCTCGGGCAGCGCCGCCAGCTCGCGCGGCTCGGCGAACCGGCGGATCTCGATGCGTCCGCCGAAGCGGATGAAGTCGTGGACCAGCGCGTCGAGGTAGATGGCCGGCTCGATGCGCAGGCGGTTGCTGCGAACCGCGTAGCGGGCGCCGAAAGGGTGCTCCCCGGGCCCCAGTGTGACCTGGCCGGTGCGCAGATGGGCGGGCAGCAGCGGCTCGTCGTCCTCGTCGCCGTCGCCCCGGGCGGCGCGCGGGGGCGTGTCTCGGAGCGCGTAGCGGTCGATCCAGGAGACGCCGAAGCCCCGGCCCGCCAACTGCTGCAGCTCGCGGTAGGCGATCTCGGCCGCTTGGCGGAACTGGGCGTCCCACGCCGGGGTCCTGAGGTCGCGGTCGATCAGCCCCGAGGTGGGGGTGAAGCCCGCGAGCGACATGTTCGAGGTGGTGTCCGGGGGCACCGACATGGCGTAGACGGTCACCGCGAACCCGCGCCGCTGCAGCTGGCGTGCGGCGGTGAGGCCCACGGCCCCGCAGCCGACGACCGCGGCCCGGCGGCGGTCGTCGGCGAGGGCCATCTCGGCCGCCATTTGGCCCGTGCCCCACGAGAGCGACATGCCGGAGCCGCCGTGGCCGTAGTTGTGGATGACGGTGGTGTCGTCGAGCCGTTCGGCGCGCAGCACGAAGCCCGAGGGACGGTGCGGGCGCAGCCCGACGGTGGTGCGGATGATGCGGTCCCACCCGGCGCGCACCGGCGCGAGGCGCAGGGGCGGGCGTTGCGGCGGGGGCGCCGCCCCCCGGGGCGGCGGGGCCGACCGCGCCGAGCACCCGACGAGGCCCGCGCCCACGAGGCCCAGGCCGCCCATCTTCAAAAGCGTTCTTCGGTCCACCTTCGCCTCCGGGTTCGTTCGTGCCGGGGCCGACATGGCCGCCGACGCGCCCACCCTGGATCGCCATGCCAGGAGAGCAACTCCCGGCGGCCGTCAGCCCCTCGTCTTGACCGCCAGGACGATGGTGCCCGTCTCCGCGGCAACCGCGGCCTGGATGGCGTGCCCGATCAGCGTCGCGGTGTCCACGCCGCGCCGCGCCGCCGCCTTGGCGGCAAGTGCGTCGATCTCGGCCGTCCAGCGTATCCGGTACTCGACGAGGCCGGCCTCGTCGTTGATGTACTGAGTGATTCCAACTTCGCCGATGGTCATGTCGCTCATGACGCTCTGTCTCCACGTCCCGTCGGGCCAACCGGCTCCGGATCATTGTCCCACGTGGACGGCCGGCGGCACGGGTCTCGCCGGTACGGCCCTGGATCTCCGGCCCCGGTCCAGTTGTGGCATGATGACCGCCTGCATCAGGGCCGGCAACCCTTGACCGTGCAGATCGGAGAGCATCGAAGATCGGTACCCGGCGTGCTCGTGGCGTCGGCGCTGCCCTCGCCGCCGCGCGGCCCGAGACCAGAGGGAAAGGAGGGCGTCATGCTTCGGCGTTACAGTTCACGCGTCGTCACCGCGGTCGCGATGGCTGCGCTCACGGCCGGTCTGGCGGCCCAGGCGCCCGAGCCGGGCCGCGGCTACCCGTCGACGGACTGGCCCTTCACCGGCGGCAACTGGTCCAGTTCGCGCTACACCACCCTCGACGCCGTCTCGGCCGACACCGTCGACCGACTCGGCGGGGCGTGGGTGACACCGCTCCCCGGCGGCGCGTCGTCGCGCGCGACGCCGGTGGTTCAGGACGGCGTGATCTACCTCACCGGCGGCGCCAACGTCTTCGCGTTCGACGCCAGGACCGGCGAGCCGGTCTGGCGATGGCAGCCGGATCCCGAGGCGGGACGTGTTCCCTCGTGGCAGGGCGTGGGACTCGACGACGGCCACGTCTTCTTCGGCACGCGCAGCGGCGAGGTCATCGCTCTCGACCGGGACACCGGCGCGCTGGTGTGGGCGACGCGGGTCGGAAGCCCGGTGCGGACGCGGGGCGAGGTGGTGACCACCGCGCCCATGTACGCGCGCGGCAAGGTGTTCGTGGGCCTCGCCAACGGCGACATCGGCGGCCAGGGACGCGTGCTCGCCCTCGACGCCGCCACGGGCGACGTGGCGTGGACGTTCTTCGTGGTGCCGCGCCCCGGCGAGTTCGGCCACGAGACGTGGCCGCAGGACAACGACTCGTGGGAGTTCGGGGGCGGCGGCGTGTGGCTCGTAGGCACCGTCGATCCGGACCTCGGCCTGGTGTACTTCTCGACCGGCAACCCGGTGCCGATGTTCGGCGGCGAGCTGCGCGAGGGCGACAACCTGTTCACCGCCTCGGTCCTCGCCCTCGACATGGAGACGGGCGAGCGCCGGTGGCACTACCAGGTAGTCCGCCATGACATCTGGGACGCCGACATCGCCACGCCGCTCCTGCTCTACGACACGACGGTGGACGGCGGGCCGGTCAAGGCGGTGGCCGCGATGCGCGCCGACGGCTATCTCTTCCTGCTCGACCGCGAGACCGGTGAGCCCCTCCTGCCCATCGAGGAGCGCGAGGTGCCGCAGGATCCGCACCAGCTCACGGCGCCGACCCAGCCGTTCCCGGTCCAGACCGAGAGTATCCTCTTCGAGTGCTCGTACTGGCGCGACCGGGTGCCGCCGCCGTTCCAGCTCAACTGCAGCAGCTACACGCCCCCGTCCGTCGACGAGCAGACGGTGGTGGCGCCGGGGGTGCCGATCCCGCTGGTGCGGGTCACGCCGTTGGCGTTCTCGCCCGACACCGGCTACATCTACGCGCAGGGGCGCGCCCATGTCGGCCGGGCGCGGCGCTTCGCGGACCCGTTCGTCTGGAACACCGCGCGGTTCCACCTCACCCTGCCCGACGCGGTCGGCGTGCTCGCCGCCGTCGACACCGCGACCGGCCGGGTCGTCTGGAAGAACGAGATGCCGAGCGCGTTCCTCGGCACGAGCGGTCCCCTCGTCACCGCCGGCGACCTCCTGTTCCGGGGCTCGCCGGGCGGACAGGTCGAGGCCTACGACGTGCGCACCGGCGTTCGCCGCTGGGCGTTCCGGACGAGCGCGGAGGGCTCGCGGCTGCGCCCCGGCCCGGCCTCGGCCTACGAGCTCGACGGCACGCAGTACATCGCCATCGCCATGGGTCCCGCGCTCTGGGCGTTCACCCTCGACGGCGCCGTTCCGGCGCGCGGCGAGCCCTCGCCGGACCCGCCGGTGGATGACCGGCCGAGCGGCCCGGCCCCGAGAGAGACCGACGAGATCGACACCGCGACCCTGCTCGAGAACCCACGGGGCTCGGTTGGCGGTCGGCGCTATGCGTTCGACGAACACAACTTCAACCCGGTTCGCGCGCGGGTCAGCGCCGGCGCGCGGGTGCGGTTCACCAACAACGGCGAGATCCCCCACACCGTGGTCGCCCGCGACGGAAGCTGGAGCACCGGCACGCTGAACCCGGGCCTGTGGGGCTTCGTGACGTTCGACGAGCCGGGGACGTTCCTCTACCACTGCGAGGACCATCCCTGGGCGGTGGGGGAGATTACCGTCGATCCGTGAAGGAGGCGGGGGCTGCGCCCGCGGGGGCGCACGAATGGGCTACGCGGCGCGCTTTCCGGTGATGGCCTCGCGGAGCCCCTCGAGCAGTCCTTCGAGCTTGGCCATGCGCTCGCGGAGCTGGAGCTCGAGCTGCGTCATCCTGGCCGCGAGTGCGTCGATGCGTTGGCGCAGTTCGGCACCCTGCGCGTCGATGCGCGCATCGATGTGTTGGCGCAGTTCGGCACCCTGCGCGTCGATGCGCGCACTCTGTGCGTCGATGCGTTCGCGCAGTTCGGCACCCTGTGCGTCGATGCGTGCACTCTGTACGTCGATGCGTTCGCGCAGTTCGGCACCCTGTGCGTCGATGCGTTCGCGCAGTTCGGCACCCTGTGCGTCGATGCGCGCACGCTGTGCGTCGATGCGTTTGTTGACGTCCAGGAACTGGCTGCGAATGTCGGCGCGGAGGGCCCGGAAAAAAGACGTCGCGATGGCGACGAGCACGGCAACGCCGGTGGCGATGACGGTCCAGGCGGTCGCGTTAATGATGGGAGTCTCCGCGCCGACGTCATCGACGCTGTTCCGGCCATGATAGCAGCATGTGAGTTGGCGGAATGGCGGTACGCCGTCGCTCGATGGCGCGGGTCCGGCGAGGTCCGCTTGGCGGAATGGTTCTTCCTGCGGCCGACCGGCCTCCATCGGCCGGAGGAGCCATGCCTGAGTTGACGTTGGAGGGAACGGAACGGGAGGCGATGTGTCGAAACTGGTTGGACCGATGCTCCTGACGGTGTCGTTGCTGGCCGCGGCCGGTCTCGCCGCCGCTGGCCAGGACACCCGGCTGCTCGAAGCAGCCCGGATCGCCGACGTGGAGACGGCGATCTCCCTGCTCGATCAGGGCGTCTCGGCGAATACCCGCCAGGCGGACGGCGCCACCGCCCTGCACTGGGCCGCCCACTGGGACGACGCCGCGATGGCGGACGCGCTCGTCCGGGCCGGCGCCGACGTCGACGCCGCGAACGACTTCGGCGCGACGCCGCTCTGGCTCGCCTGCCGCAACGGCAGCGAGGCGATGGTCGCGGCCCTGCTGGCGGCCGGCGCCGATGTGGGCGTCGCGCTGCCCTCGGGCGAGACGGCGCTGATGACCGCGTCGCGCACCGGGTCGGTCGAGGCGGTGCGTCTCCTCGTGTCCCACGGGGCGGATGTGAACGCCCGCGAGCACACGCGAGGGCAGACGGCGCTGATGTGGGCGGTGGCCCAGCAGCATCCCGACGTCGTGGAGGCGCTGATCGCGCTCGGGGCGGACGTCCACGCCCGCTCGGCCCCGCAGCCGCGGCGCATCCACACGCGGACGGCCGGCTTCAACCCGGCCGGGGTCGTCGATACGGTGCTGGGCGGCAACACGCCGCTCCTGTTCGCCGCCCGCCAGGGCGGTCTCGTTTCGGCCGGACATCTCGTGGCCGCGGGGGCCGACGTGAACGACACCGCGGCCGCGGGTACGAGCGCCCTCGTCGTCGCCGCGCACAGCGGCCACACCGACCTTGCCCTCTTCCTGCTCGATCGGGGAGCCGACCCGGATGCGGCCGAGGCCGGCTACTCCGCCCTGCACGTCGCCACCCTGCGCGGCGACGAGACCCTGGTGGCGGCGCTGCTGGCCGGCGGCGCCGACCCGAACGCGCCGGTGGTCCGCGGCAGCCAGGGCCGGCGCAACAGCCCCGACTATGTGCTGGAGCATGACGTGGTGGGCGCCACCGCCTTCTGGCTGGCCGCGCACTTCGCCGAGCCCGGGATCATGCGCGCGCTGGTCGGCGGGGACGCCGACCCCCGGTTCATCATGGCCGACGGCACGACCCCGCTGATGGCGGCCGTGGCCGCGCGCCGCCGCCGCGAGCCGGGGCTGGCTGCGAACCCCGCCGAGGACGAGCGGCGGGTGCGGGAAGCGGCCAGGGTCGCGATCGACGCCGGAGTGGATATCAACGCGGCGGACGCAGGCGGGAACACGGCGCTGCACATCGCCGCCAGGAGACGCCTCGACACCGTGGTGACGTTGCTGGCGGACAGCGGCGCCGACCTGCACGCCGTGAACGACCAGGGGCAGACACCGCGGGAGGTGGCCGCCGGGCGCGGGGGCGCCGACAACAGCACGGTCGAGCTGCTGCGGCGCCTGGGTCCGAACCTCGCGCCTCGATAGCGGCGGCCTGTGCGAGTCGCGGCGCCTGGCATCGGTACGGCGTCGAGCCGGCGGTCACCTCTCGGCGCACCAACCAGGCCGCCCCGTCGCGATGAGAACCCTGGCGGCCACAGGATGTGCGAGGGCCTGCGGTGGTCGACGTGGCGGGCGCCTTCCGCGACCCGGACGACGGTGCCCCGACCTGCGGGCGCGCACGTCCGCGCCGTCCGTCGCGGCCGCGTCGGTGTCGGGGAAGCCGGGGTGACGGTGACGCAGGCGTCGGCGGGGACGGCGACGGTGACGCCGAGGTGGCGCTGACATGAGGCGTCCGGTCGCGCAACAGGGGATGTGGTTCGGCTGTAGCATGGAGAGATGCCTGATTTCGCGCGGGACACCGTTGTCTCGAACCGGGATTTCGCCCTCGTGACGCAGATCCACCTGACCTCCGACCATGCCCTTGCCCGCGCGGCGGTCGCCTGCCACGCGGCGGTCGTCTGCAACGACGAGGCCGACTTCCTGGCGCGACTCCGGCCCCGCCGCTGACCCATGGGACCACGAATCGCGTCTCGCGACGAGACCACACCACGCGGTCGAGCTCGTCCACGTCTTCGGCACGCTGACGATTCGTCGAGAGGAGTAACGTGAGCGACCAACAGCGCGCCACGAGCGCGATCGTGGATTTCGTGGGTCGGGCCCGCTGGCAGGATTTTCCGACGGAGGCCGTCCGAATCGCGAAGCGATGCGTCATCGACGGACTCGGCGTCATGCTGGCCGGATCGACGCAGGACGCCGGCCGTATCCTGCGCGGTTACGTCCGGACGGTCGGCGGGAAGCCGGAATCCACCGCGTTTGGCCCCGAGCCGTTCAGGAGCGGTGCGTCCGCGGCGGCGCTGCTCAACGGGACGAGCGGCCATGCGCTGGACTGGGACGACACGCAACTGGCGACCAGCGCCGACCGAATCTTCGGATTGCTGACGCACCCGACGGTGCCGCCGATGGTCACGGCGCTGGCCATCGGCGAGCGGCAGCATGCGTCCGGCGAGGCGTTCCTCGAGGCGTTTCTCACCGGCTTCGAGGTCGAGTGCAAGATCGCCGAGGCCATCAGTCCCGGCCACTACATGAAGGGATTTCACTCTTCCGGCACCGTCGGCACGTTCGGCGCGGCGGTCGCCGCGGCCAGGCTGCTGGGTCTCGACGGCGCCGGGATCGCGCACACACTCGCCATCGCGGCGAGCTCGGCCTCCGGCATACGCGTGAACTTCGGGTCGATGACCAAGCCGCTGCACGTGGGTCGCGCGTCGCAGAACGGGGTGGTCGCGGCCGAGCTTGCCGCGAGAGGCTTCACGGGCGGCCGGGACGCTCTCGATCCGCCGTGGGGCTTCTTCCAGGCCTTCAGCCACGGTGAGGGCTTCGATGCCGACCGTATCGTCGGCAAGCTCGGCGACCCGCACACGATCGTGTGGCCCGGGGTATCGATCAAGCCGTACCCGTGCGGCGTGCTCGGACATCCGACGATGGATGCCATGCGACGACTGGTGATCACGCACGACGTGCAGCCGGAGAGCATCGTGGGCATTCGCGTGCGCGCCGGGTCCAACATCCTCAATCCGCTGCGGTACCCCATCGCCACCAACGAGCTCGAGGCGAAGTTCTGTCCGGCGTTCATGGTGAGCGCCATCGCGCTCCGGCGCAAGGCGGGCATTCACGAATTCAACGACGAGTTCGTCCGCAGTGCGCCGGTGCAGGCGATGATGCGGAAGGTGGAGCGCGTGCTCGACCCGGAGATCGAAGCGCAGGGCTGGGAGAAAATCCGCAGCATCGTCGAGGTGGATCTCGACGACGGTCGCACCCTCGTCGAGGAGGCGGACCCACGCTATCGGGGCGGGCCGGACCTGCCGTTCACCCGCGAGGAGCTCCACGAGAAGTTCACCGACTGTGCGTCGCTCGTGCTGCCGCCGTCGGCGATCGAGGAGACCTTCGGCATGGTCGAGGCGCTGGAGGACCTGTCCGACGTGAGCCAGCTCTCACGCGTCTTGAGCGCAGCCCCGACGGCTGCGGCGCTTGCGCAATGACGCTCGCGTGGGCCTCGGTCGCGGCGCTCGTCGTGACCGTTGCGCTGAGCGTACTCACCAAGATCAATGTCGGCATCCTGTCGCTGGCCATGGCCTGGCTGGTAGGGGTGTACCTGGGCGGAATGTCGGTCAATTCCGTCCTGTCGGGCTTTCCCGTGCCATTGTTGGTCACGCTCGTCGGCGTGACGCTGCTGTTCAGCATGGCCGACACCAACGGCACGCTGTCCAGGCTGACGGGGCGGGCCGTCCGGCTCTGCCGCGGGAAGGCGGGATTGTTGCCCCCCATGTTCTTCGCCTTGGGCGTGGTCGTGTCGACGATCGGTCCCGGCGGCACACCGGCCAGCGCCCTGCTGGCGGCGCCCGCCATGGCGGTTGCGGGGCGGGTGGGCATACCGCCGCTGCTGATGGCGCTCATGGCCGGCAACGGCGCCTTGGCGGGCACGCTCTCGCCGTTCGCGCCCGGCGGCGTCATCGCCAACGACGTGATGGCGCGCATCGGCCTCGGCGGCCTCGAGTGGCAGACCTACGGGTACAACGTGCTGGCGCACTCCATCGTGGGCACGGGCGGCTTCGTGCTGTTCGGCGGCCTGAAGCTCTTTCGCAGACGCGCGGGAGACGCCGGATCGGTGGAGCCGGAAGTCGAACGCTTCGAGCACCGGCATTGGCTGACCATCGCCGGCATTTCGGGGCTGATCGTCGCGGTCGTCGGGTTCGATGCGCACGTGGGCCTGACGGCGGTCTTCATCGCCGCGTTGCTCACCCTTCTCGGGAGCGTCGATGAGCAGAAGGCCATTCGGCGCATGCCCTGGGGCGTCATCCTGATGGTCACCGGGGTGACGGTGCTGATCTCGCTCATGCAGAAGACCCAGGGCATGGACCTGTTCACGAGCGGGCTCGCCAGCGTTTCCACCCCGGAAACGGTCGTGCCGACCATGGCGTTCGGGACGGGCCTGATATCGGTGTACAGCAGCACGTCGGGCGTGGTGATGCCGGTGTTCCTGCCGATGGTGCCGGATCTGGCGCAGCGGGTTGGCGCCGTCGAACCGGTCCACCTCGCGTGGTCGATCACCGTGGGCGGCGGGCTCGTCGACCTCTCGGCGCTCTCCACCGTGGGCGCCCTGTTCCTTGCCGCGGCGCCCCCCGGCGCCAACACGCGCGCGCTGTTCCACGCGCTTCTCGCGTGGGGGCTCTCGATGTCGGTGGTCGGCGCCGCGCTCTGCTGGTTCCTGTTCGGGTAGCCCATGCGCGTCGCGATTCTCGACGATATTCACCAGGTGTGGGAAGGCACCGAAGGCGTACGCCGGTTGCGCGAGCGCGCCGAGGTGCTCGTGTTCACGGGGCCGTTCGGCGAACCCGCCGCGCTGCGCGGTTTCGACACGGTGATTGCCAACCGCGAGCGGACGCGCTTTACCCGCAAGCTGCTCGAGCAGCTTTCCGACGTGCGGATCCTCGTGCAGACGGGCAACCATGCGAGCCATATCGACTTCGCCGCGGCGCGCGACTGCGGCATCCTGGTCGCCAGGGCGTCGGCCGGGCATTCGATTGGCGCCGCCGAGCTCACGTTCGGTCTGGCGATGGCGGTGATGCGACAGATCCCGGCCTGCGATGCCGCGCTGAGGCGGGGGGAGTGGCCGGCGCCGTCGACGCAGGTGCTGCACGGCAAGACCCTGGGGGTCGTGGGCCTCGGCAGAATAGGCCGGCATGTCGCGCGGATCGGAAAGGCGTTCGGGATGCGGGTCGCCGGCTGGAGTCGTACGCTGACCGACGAGGCGGCGGCGAGCGCCGGCGCCGAGCGCCGCGAGCTCGACGACCTGTTGGGCGAGGCGGACGTCGTGACGATTCACGTGTCGCTGTCGCCCTCCTCGCGCGGCTTGATCGACGCGCGACGCATCGCCCTGATGAAGCCGACCGCGTTCCTCATCAACACCGCGCGAGGGCCGATTATCGCTGAGGCGGCTCTGGTCGACGCCCTCACGGCGGGGCGTATCGCCGGCGCCGGCCTCGACGTCTTCGACCAGGAGCCTCTGCCCCCCGGGCATCCGCTCCGAACCCTCGGGAACGTCGTGCTCACGCCCCACATCGGCTGGCCGACCGACGACGGCTACCAGCGCTTCGCCACGGCGGCGTGCGACGTGCTGCTCGACTACATGGCCGGCCGTTCCGTGCCCGCGTTCGAAGGGTGACGGTGACGCTGGTGTCGGCGGCGATGGCGATGGTGACGGTGCCGGCGACCGATGTCGGGGTTCGACGCGACGGCGGCGGCGCTTCGTGGCTTGGCTGCTTGCACGACTTGTCTTCCCCATAGACGGCCGTTGTTTGTCTCGACAGCTCTCGGCGCCGACGCGATGGACTGGCCGGACCTCGACGGGGAGCTGTGCGACCGTGGTGGCCGCTTGGAGTGGGGCGTCTGGCCGCGCAACCACAGGTGATTTCTGTCACGCCCTCAGTTGCAGATGGGCATACGCGAGTCGGGACGCCTGGAATCAGTACGGCGTCGAAACCGGAGGAGCGTTGATCGTGCGGATGAACGAACAGAGTCGTGGTCGTCTCTCCGCGTTGTTGGCGGTCCTTGTTGTCTCGACGGGTTTCGCCGCCGACGCGGTGGCGCAAGACGGCGTCGCGTCGGATCGGGCGGTGCTCGAGGCGTTCTACGACGCGACGGACGGTCCGAACTGGACGGACGACACCAACTGGCTGACCGACGCGCCGCTGGGCGACTGGTACGGCGTGACGACGGATACGGCGGGCCTGGTCACGAGATTGGAGCTTCGGAACAACGGCCTCGCCGGCTCGCTCCCCTCCGAGTTGGGTAGGCTAGAGCAACTCGATTGGCTCGACCTCAGCCAGAATGTGTTGATGGGTCCGATCCCGAACGCATTCCGGAACCTGCTGAACCTACGGGTGTTGTGGCTGTCCAGAAACAAATTGAGCGGTTCTGTTCCCGCGTGGTTGGGGAGATTGTCGAGGCTCCGAACGTTGTACCTCAGCGGAAACGAGTTGACCGGCGGGATCCCCGACGAACTGGGAAACTTGAATCTCTCGGGGCTGGGGTTCAGTTGGAACGAATTGAGTATAGGCCCGATTCCCGTGTGGTTGAGGAATCACACCAACCTCAGTTGGTTGTACCTCTCGGACAGCGGTGTGACCGGCGGAATCCCCGCCTGGTTGGGGCAGCAATCGAACCTCCGGCAGTTGTATCTTGGCCACAACGATTTGGGTGTGGCTCTTTTTCGTCGGCGGCCTTCCAGAGAGAGTCCATTGCGATTGGGTGTGCACGGCGGCCCAGAGTCCATTGGATTCAGCGGCTACTTGACGCGTCGAAGGCGGGGTGAGGCGGGGGGCGGGGGCGGCTCGGTGACCGGCGGGACTGCGCCGTCACGGTATCGCTGGGCGTGATTCCGCTCGTACTCGCGCGCTTCGTGGAAGTCCCAGTACGCATCGAAGTCGCCGCTGGCGCGCAGCGCCCGGAGCTTCAGAATCGCCTCGGCGCCGACCAGCCGCCAGCGCGCGCCGGTCAACTCCATGCGGTCGCGCACTAGGTGCCGGCACGCCCCTTCGATGACCCCGGTGGCGATGGGGTAGCCGGCCGCGAGGTAGCGGTCGTACTGCATATACGGCGCGTACTTCAGCAGGTAGTCGGCGCACGTGTCGACCGGCTTGCGGGCGTCCTTCGACAACCCGGCGACGGTCGCTGCACGCCGCATCGACGCCGCGACCCGCTTGGCCCTGCCCTCGAGAATGTCCCGCACGCGAGTCCACGCCCAGCACGCCAACTCGGGGCTCTCCTCCCGGTGGAACGCATGCGCCGCCTTCCACACATACTCGACCGCGTGGATGATGTCGAGGACCACCGTGACCGCCACGCCGTACGCGGCGGCGCCCTCTTCCACGAGGTCGAGCTGCGTCTCGGCCCCGTCGACGAGCACCACCCAGTGCTTGACGCGTTCGGGGTCGTGGCGGTCCGCTTCCAGGAACGCCTCGGCGATCACCTCCACGGGCTCCCGTTCGAGGCTCGCCCACACCCGTTTCGCCACCGGGCGAGGCCGCACCCCCGAGGTCTTCGCCTTCCTGCCCTTCTTCGTCTTGGCCGCCGGCTGTCGGGGCATCAGGCTCTGCAGGAAATCCTCCGCGCTCCGCACGAACGGCGCGACCGCATAGACGGCGGCCACCGTCGCCATCCGCTTCGAGTGCTTCTTCTCCCCCGGCTTGAGGCGATTGAACGGCGAGAGCTGCCCCCGTTGCCGACGGCGCCGCTCGGCCGCCTTGCGCGTCGCCTCCCGCAGGTCCTCCCGATGCAGCACCACCCCCTTGCTGTCGAAGGTCAGCACGACCACCGACTCCGCGGGCACCGCTTCTCCCGCCGCCGCACGGCGCGCCTCGTAGAACGCGTCGAAGTCCTCCGCCGCGCGAGCCGCCAACTGCTCCGCCTGACGCTTCGGCACCTTCGCCCCGGTATGGCGGGACAGGTCCGACAGCGCTTCGTCGAACGACCGCGAGGCCGCCGCCTCCGCCACCCGCCGGCGTACCTCCAGCGAGTAACGCTCCGCCGGCAGGTTCAGCGACCCATCGAGCGGATGCAGACTGTCGTGGCCAGCCCGCGCGTAGCCCGCACGCTCGACATCCACCGTGCCGAAGATCGTCTCCACGGCGCGTTCGTGCACGCGGCGCTCCGAACGCTCGACGCCGTCGGCCCCCTCGACCGGCCCCGCCGCCTCCCCCGGACTGCGTTGGTCGAGGTGTCCCTGCAGGAGCTTGCGCATCAAGTCCTGGCCCCGCCGGTGCAGCTCCCGTTCGAGGTCGCTCTCACTCATCTGCTGGGCCTCGCGCGAAGAGAGGTAGGTCTTGGTCTCCGAGAAGACCGCCTCCGCCGTCGCATACGGCGTCGGGGCGGGTGGAGCGGCACGGGGCGGAACAACGCGCATGGCTCAACGCTCCCGCAGCCGCCGCTGCGCATCCCGAACCACAGGATAGACCAGAACCGTCTTGGGCGCCTCACCCCCGCGGCGCCCGTACCGGTCCATGCGCCCGCGACCGCTCGTGGCCCCCAACACCACCCAGTTGGCGGCGCGGTAGCACCCGCCGTGGTGGCGGCGGGGGTCCACCAGCGTCTCCACCAGCGGCGACAGGCCGTAGCGGCGCGGCCAGTCCGCCGCCATGCGCACGAGGCCGCGCGACAGCACCGCGCTCGCGAGGTTCTTCACCTCGACCCACGGCAGCAGCAGAAAGCGGCTGTTGTTGACCACGTGCTGCAGATTCCGCGCCCGTGTCGCGTCGTCCCAGCCCACCCAGCGGTCGCGCGCCGCCATCCGCCACGCCGGGCTGGAGAACTGCAGGCACCCCACCACCGCCCGCGCCGGCCTCGACGCGAACACCAGATAGCGCAGGTGCGCCCCGAACGGAACCCGGTGCCCGATGTCGTGGTAGCGCCCCACCAGCTCCCGGAACAGCAACCGCTGGGCGGGCTCGCGCACCCGCTCGACAGCCAGCGGCTCGATGTCGCGCACGCTGCCGACGAGCCGGGACCCTGGCTCGCCCGCCGCCGTCCGGGGCACCCGGGTCACCGAACCCGCTGCACGGCCCCGGCGCTTGCCGGGCAGGGCCAGCGCCCCGTCCGCGTCCAGCCGCTCCAGGAACTCCCGGCACTCGCGGGCCTTCAGCCGTCCGTTGGGGCGCCGCCACCGCAACAGCTCGCACACGGTGCGCGCCAGCTCCATCCGGCTCAAGCCCGGACAGTCGCGCACGACCTCGCGGACCAGCGTCATCTCTCGCTCGCTGAACGCGCGCCCCGAGAACCTCGTCGTGGCGGTGGCCATCGCAGGACGTCCCTCCAGGACACCGTACCAGAACGCCGGACGAATGTCCAGGGGGAGCCGCGGCAGAGGAGGGACCGAGCGCCCGGTGTGGGCTCGCATGGGTCTGGCGGGTCCGGGAAGGGGGTGGGAAATGCTGTACCTCCGCCAAGCGTGCCGAGGCGAGAGAGCCCAGGAGCGCAAATGCCTATGAATCAGTGAGTTAGCTCTCTACACAGAAGAGCCGCACCCCAACGATTTGACGGGGTCGATTCCGCGCGAGCTGGGGGGGCTGCCGGCGCTCGAGGTGTTCGACATCGACTACAACTGGGGCCTGTCGGGCACGCTTCCGCCCGGTCTGCGGCGGTCGCCCCTCGACTCGTTGGACATCTTCCTCACCCGGACGTGCGCACCCGTTGCCTGGCGAGACTGGCTGGAGACCATCGACTTCACGGGACGGTTGTGCCACTCGGGCACGGACGTCGAGATCGACGTGGCCGTCGTCTACACGCCGGCCGCGCGCGAGGCGGCGGGCGGGGTCGCCGGCATCGAGGCGGTAATCGACCTCATGATCGCCGAGACGAACCAGGCCTATGCCGACAGCGGCGTGCACCACCGCGTGGCGCTCGTCCACCGGTCCGAGGTGGAGTACGTCGAGTCTGTGGAAGGAAATGACCTCGACCGCCTCCGAAACCCGTCGGACGGGTACATGGATGCGGTACACGCCTTGCGCGACGACGTCGGGGCCGACCTCGTGCACCTGATCGTCAGCGAAGTCGAAGGCGGCAAGTGGTGCGGCCGCGCCTATCTGCCTGGAGTCTTCGGTGTCAGTGGCCAAGACTGTGGCGGCCGCACGTTCGCGCACGAGCTGGGGCACAACATGGGCCTGCGGCACGATCGCTACCAGATACTGCATGACGAGGAAGGCAGGCTGCGGTCGGACCCGGCCTACGGCTACGTGAACCGGAAAGCGTTCGAATCGGGTGTCCCGGCGGGCAGCCGCTGGCGCACGATCATGGCCTACAACACCCAGTGCGACGACGCCGGCTTCTACTGCTCGCAGCCGCTTTGGTTCTCGAATCCGCGTCTGCAAACGGTCGACGACGACCGCCTCGGCGTCCCCTACACCGCGGGCGACACCGGTGTGGACGGTCCCGCCGACGCGGTTGCCGTCCTGAACGCCACGGGCCCCGTCGTGGCGTTGTGGCGTGATCGGCCAAACCGGCGCACCAACCAGTCGCCGGTCGCGGTGGGGACTCTGCCGTCCTTGTCGATCGGGGTTGCATCGGCGCCGGTGACGGTGGACGTGGCGCGCGCCTTCCGCGACGCCGACGGCGACCCCCTGACCTACGGGGCGCGTTCGTCCGCGGCGTCCATCGCGGCCGTGTCGTTGTCGGGAAGCCGGGTGACGGTGACGCCGGTGTCGGCGGGGACGGCGATGGTGACGGTGACCGCGACCGATGTCGGCGGCTCGAATACGACCGCGACCCAGACGTTCGCGGTCACGGTGGGTCCCGCGTCGAACCGGCCACCGCGGGCGGTGGGCGGTCTGGCGTCGGTGACGGTCGGTGTCGATACCGGGTCGGTGTCCATCGAGGTGGCGGGAGCGTTCCGGGATCCGGACGGCGATCCGTTGACCTTCGGAGCCAGTTCGTCGGCGCCGTCCGTCGCGCGGGTGTCGGTGTCGGGAAGCCGGTTGAGGGTGACGCCGGTGTCGGCGGGGACGGCGACGGTGACGGTGTCGGCGACCGATGTCGGCGGCTCGAACGCGACCGCGACGCAGACGTTTCGGGTGACCGTGCTGCGGCCGTTCACCGACCATCCCATCGTGCCCGGGGTGACGCCGGTCAGGGCCGTCCACTTCACGGAACTGCGTACGCGCATCGACGGGGTGCGGTCGGTCGTGGGTCTGGGGCGGTTTCGCTGGACCGACCCGGTGCTGTCGGCGGGCGTGACGCGGGTCAGACTCGTGCATCTGCTTGAGCTGCGGTCGGCGCTCGCAGCCGCGTATCGGGCCGCGGGGCGGTCGTCGCCGTCGTGGACCGACGCGGCGCCGAGGGAGGGGACGACCGCGATCCGGGCGGCGCACCTGATGGAGCTCCGCGCCGCCGTGGTGACGCTGGAGCGAGGCGTCTGAACCGGCGCAAAGGGCGCGCTGGAGCGAGGCGTCTGAAACCGGCAAGGATGGGACACCGGTTGACACCGGTCCACGATCCTGCACCCGGGTCGGCCGGCGTCAGTGATTCGAAGCGCTCGGGTCGCGCCGCCGCACGGTTCGGCTGGCGCACCAGGTCGGCGAGGCGCTCGGCGCGCGAGACGGCACTGCCGGACGACGATCCGATGCTGGGCTGGCACCGGAGTCAGGGTCGGGCGGAAGACCGGGCGGCAACCCGGCTGGCGATGATCCGCGAGATCCTGCGGGCGCGGGGCATAACGGTCTCGGACCAGGGTCTCGCCCGCGTGTCGGAGTTCGACACGACGTCCGACGACGCCGTCGTCCGCGCGACCCTCGCCTGCCACGACGAGGCCGACCTCCTGGCCCGGCTCGGACAGCGCCGTTGATGTCCGTGGTGATGGTCGACCCCTTCCGCCACGGTCACTCCACTCCGACTGCCTGCGCGTTTCCGGCGGCCCGCGGACGTCCCCCTGTCGCGCGCGTCCGCTCGGCGGCGCCGTTCACTCGGTGCTCGGCGGCTCCCATTGCCCCAATTGCACTCGCCTCGTGGTCCCGTCCACCAGCACCGCATGACATTCCCCGGGGCGCAGCGTGATCGGTGGTCTCGCTGCGGTGACAGGCGACCACTCGCGAAGCATGTTCATCGTCCGCGTTTCGGTGGTCCGAAAGAAGAACTTGTTGCCCGTGTTGGCGAACAGAATGTCGATGGCCGCGGCCACCTTGTCCGAACTCGAACCGAGTTCCAACAGAGCGTAACGCAGACTCGACAGCGACTGGGTGGCGAGCACGCAGCATACGCCGAACGACCGGCACTGGTCGAGGAACGACTGCTCGCCATGAACCTTGTCGGCCGTCACGAACCGATGAAACTCGTCGGCGACATACGCGACGAGCGGCTCACGGTGTCCGGGCTTGCGCCTCTCCTTGTCCGCCAATACGGATTCAAAAAAGCGCGCCTTCAGCACTCGCGCCATCAAATCCGACCCGCTCTGCGGCTGACAGACGATCAAGGTGGTCTTCGTCCTGTCGCGCAAGACGGAATCGAAGCCAGCGAACACCCGCGTCGCCAGCTCCGGCCCTGCCCCCACCGAACCGTCTCCCCGGTTCCGACGCGCCTCCCAGGCCGGCTCACAGCCGAAGTACAAGGTCGTCGCTTCCGGAAGACGCGCGAACTGGTAGAAAAACGGGGTGGCGGAGCCCAAGATGCTCATATAATGCCCAACGCCGCTGCGCGAGTTGAGCACCTTCCACGAGTTCACCGACTGTCGCAGTTCCGTCGTTCTGCTGAGCTCCCGGCCCTTCAGTTTCCAGGCCTCGGAACCCAGCAAACGAGTCCAGCTCTCCAGGTCCGCCTCTTGGGCCATGGTGTCGGTAAGTAATCGGCGGGCCAGGGCCAGGAGATTTTCCCCCTTGACCGACACAGCAGGCCGACGCAGCGGCGCCCCGAAATCAGCGGGCTCTCGCAATTCCTGCAAGGTGTCTTCTGGACTCTGATGAGGTGCAAGCAGACCGGCGGCGATGCCGAGGTCCGTGAGCTTGTCGAGGAGATTCTGGATCGCAATGCGGGGGCCGGAAGCCGCGTTGGAATTGGCGGTCGATGACGGCGAGGGTTCGACAGCGGGGTCGGGAGCTTCGGCGGAGTCGGCGGTTGAGGAAGAAGCGTCGGGGCTGACTGGAAACTCGAGAGCAAGCGACTGTCGGAAGTCCGAGCCATAGAGGCGTACGTGGTGCTGGAGCACCCAAAGGGTGAGGGCGGTGGCGGTCAGCGCGATTTCGGAGCCGCGCATTGGCCAGTAGGGGTCCTGTTGGGGCGTGGTTGGCTTGCCGAGGATTATTTCGGTGCCGGGGCTGAAGGTGGCGGCGCGTTGGAGGACCTGGCGAGCGCGGACGAAGTAGGAATCGGAAGGGTTCGGCGGGTCCATGACGGCGAGGGCGGTGTGCTCGGGGTGGATGAGGCGAATGACCGTATCGGGGTGGGGTGGTTGCAGGGAGTGATGCAGCTCGTGCTTGGGATCGATGATCAGTGCGCAGGCGAGTCGATCTTCCGGGGTGTCGGTGTGCGCGTGGGGGGGCGGGGTTGGAGCCGACAGGAGTGCGTGCAGCACGGGCAGAATGCCGGAACGGGTCTTGCCAGAACCGGTTTCGCCGAGCATCAGGAAGTGCCGGAACGGGTCTTGCCAGAACCGGTTTCGCCGAGCATCAGGAAGTGTCGGGTGAGGTCGTGGCGAGGAACGCCGGGTGAGGTCGTGGCGAGGAACGCCGGCGGGGAAGAGAGATGTCCACGCAGAAACGTGGTGGTGGGCGGAGGCGTCCGAAGGGTGTGTGATGCGCAGCGGTTCTTCGGTCGCGGAGACATCGTCGATGAGTCCGATACATCGCGCGAGTTCGGCGGGAATGGGGCGGTCGAGGGCGAAGAGGCGCGTGTACTGGTCCGCGAGGAACTCGTGACGGGCATCGGAATCGCCGGCGTCGCGCAGGGTGTTCCAGTGGGGGGCGAAGGACGCGGCGTTGGGGGTGTCGGCGCGGTCGGTGTGATAGAGGAAGTCGCGAAAGGGGGATGGCACCAGGCCAGGGTCGGGCGGCGCCTTGAGGCGGTCCACCCAGTCTTCTATGGCGGCGGCGCGCTGGGCGAGGAGGGAGACCACGTCGGCGTCGAGAGTCGTGAGGTCACGTTGCTTCTCGGCGAGATAAGGGCCGGTGGCTTCGCGGAGGGAAACGCGGGAGAGGTGATAGAGCAGTTGCGACTTGGGGCTCGCGGTGCGTCGGTGGCCGAGGGAGAGCATGATGGCGGCGGCGCTGGCGGTGGACGCGAGGGCCTTGGTGTGGACCATGACGCCGATCTTCCGCCAGGTCTGGAGCGTGGCGAGATAGTGGGAAGGTCCTCTGCCGTCACCCACAGTTGCGACTTGGGGCTCGCGGTGCGTCGGTGGCCGAGGGAGAGCATGACTGCAGGGCATCCGCGTCGCCGCCAGGGGAAAGGAGTTCCAGCTCGATGTGGCGGTAGTCATTCTGGTAGATGAGCTCGCGAAGCATCGTCAGCAGTGCGGAGATGGTGGCTGGCGTGACGTGGGCATTGAACGTGACGACGGCGTGATGGGAGTGGAGCGAGCATCGGAGTGGGGTGTTGGGGTGAATCTGAGCGGGCGTCATTTTGCACGAGTCCTTTCAATCGGTCTCACGGCGGACGCAGTCGCGCGGTGTGGTCGAGCCGCGAGTCATCGCGGGTGGCCGACGCGGGCGCGGCAGGGCGGTGGTTGTCGCGCGGGCCTGTGGACAGGGGCTCGTTGGCTCGCGCGGGACGGCAGTGGGCAGGCGTGCTACACCCCCGTCAGCCGTTCCACGTTGAGGCGGCCGTTGCTTTTCCCCAGCCGTTCGACGGGCACGCCGAGCTTGTCCATCAGGGTCACCAGCAGGTTCGGCATCAGCGGGTCGCCCGGGTAGCGGAGGTGGCGTCCGCCCTCGAGCTGTCCCCCGCACCCCCCGAGCAGCAGGACCGGCAGATCGAGCGGGCTGTGCGCGTTGCTGTCGGACATGCCGCACCCGTAGAGCAGCAGCATGTTGTCGAGCAGCGACCCGTCGCCGTCCGGCGTCGAGCGGAGCTTGGCCAGATAGTCGGCGAACATCGACGCGTGGTAGGCGTTGATCTTGGACATCAACGCGATCTTCTCCGGCTTGTACTCGTGGTGCGAGAGCGGGTGGTGCGCGTCGGGAATGCCGATCTCGGTGTACGTCCTCGAGCTCACCTCGCGCCCCAGCATGAACGAGGTCACGCGGGTGAGATCGGTCTGGTGGGCCAGCACCTGCAGGTCGAACATCAGCTCGACGTGCTCGGCGAAGGTGGGGGGAATGCCCTCGGGCTGCGCGAGATCCGGCAGATCATAGTCCTGCCGCTGCTCGGCCCGCTGGATGCGGCGCTCGATGTCGCGCACGCCCTCGAGGTACTCGTCGACCTTGAGGCTGTCGGCAGGCCCGATCTCGTTCCTGAGGTCGGCGACCTTCCCGGTCACCGAGTCGAGTATCGAGCGGTCGCGGGCCATGCGGGCGCGGCGCACGGCGGGATCGGTGCTGCCGCTGTCGCCGAACATCTGCTCGAACACCACCCGGGGGTTGTTCTCCATCGGCAGCGGCGTCGTCCGGCTCCGCCAGCAGATGGTGTTGGTGTAGACGCAACTGTGGTTGCCGCTGCACTGGCCGGCGTTGGCGCGGCTGTCGATGGCGAGCTGGAGCGACGCCAGCTCGGTGTGCCGGCTGTACTCGCGGGCCAGGAGCTGGTCCATCGAGATGTCGGCCACCGGCGCCGTCTCGCCGGCGACGCCCGCGGCCCCGGTGAGGAACGTGGTCGATGCGCCGGCGTGGGCCGGCGTCCAGTAGCCGCGGAGACCCGAGACCACCGTGAGCTGGTCCCGGAACGGCTCGAGCGGATGCAGGATCGGGGTGATCCCGAAACCGCGGCCCTCCTCGGCCGGCGTCCAGTACTCCATCGCGATGCCGTTGGGCACGTAGACCACGCCGAAGCGGCGGGTGGGCGCGGCCGCGGTTCGCGACAGCGCCGATGCGGCGGGGACCATGGCGTCCAGCAGGGGCAGGGCCACCGCGGCGCCGAGGCCGCGCAGCACGGTGCGCCGGGGGAGCGACATCTTGGTGATCATCATGGTGTGAACCTGCTCGTCGTAGTGTAACGATGGCGTCACCGACCCCGAGGAGCCAGGCCTGCGACAACCGGCGCCGGCTCGTCCGAACGCGAACGGCGCCACTGGAACGGCGTGCTCTCGACGATGCCGAGCACGATCGACGACCAGCGGTAGTCGTCGTCCTTCGCCTCGCGCAGGATCCGGCGCACCGCCGGGCGGTCGGTGTACTCGAGCCCGCGCCCCAGCGCATACGCCAGCAGCTTCTCGGTGACGGCGGCGGCGAAATCCTCGCCCCGGCTCAGCAGGACGCGCCGCAGGCCCGCTGGTCCCTCGAACGCCTCGCCGCTGGGCATCGTGGCCGACGCGTCGATGGGCCGGCCGGCCTCGCTCGTGGCGCGCCAACTGCCGATGGCGTCGAAGTTCTCGAGAGCGAAGCCGAGGGGGTCCATCGGCGCGTGACAGCCGGCGCAGGCGGGGTTGGCGCGATGCCGCTCGAGCCGGTCGCGGACCGATGCGGGCTCGCCGCCCTCGCCGCGGTCGGGCAGCCCGGGCACGTTCGGCGGCGGCTCGGGCGGGGGCGCCCCGAGGATGGTCTCGAGCAGCCACTTCCCGCGCACCACGGGAGACGTCCGGTTGGGATAGGAGGTCACCATCAGCAGCCCGCCTTGGCCGAGGAGGCCGCCGCGCGGATGGTCGGGGTCGAGGGTCACCCGTCGGAAGCGGTCGCCGTAGACTCCGCGGATGCCGTAATGCCGCGCCAGCCGCTCGTTGACGAACGTGTAGTTCGCGCCGAGCAACTCGAGCAGGCTTCGGTCCTCGCGGATGTTGCTCTCGACGAACAGTTCGGTCTCGCGCCGGAACGCCTCGCGCAGGTTCTCGTCGAACTCGGGATAGTCGGCCGACTCGCGCTCCTGCGACGCGAGGTTGCGCAGGCGCAGCCACTGGCTCGCGAAGTTGTCGACGAGGGCGCGCGAGCGCGCGTCGGCGAGCAGCCGGCGCGTCTGCCGCTCGAGCTCGGCCGGGTCGCCGAGCCGCCCGTCGGCCGCGGCCTCCAGCAGCTCGTCGTCGGGGATGCTGCTCCACAGGAAGAACGACAGCCGCGACGCCAGCTCGAGGTCGCCGAGCCGGTAGGGCGTGCCGGGCGGGGTGTCGGCGGGGTCGCGCTCGATGCGGAACAGGAACTCGGGATCGACCAGCATCCGTTCCAGCGCGAACTGGATGCCGTCGTCGAAGCCGCCGTCGCGCCGCCCCGTGCGGAAGAAGTCGAGCAGCGCTTCGACGTCCGCACCGTCGACGGGCCGGCGATACGCCCGGCGGGCGAGCTTGCCGAGTATCCGGCCGGCGCAGGCCTCCGCCTCGGCGGTCGCGGCGTCCGTCGCCGGCCGGCAGACGAAGATCTCGCGGCGGCTCGGCGTGTCGCCGGGACCTTCGACGGTATAGGGGCCGCCAATCGCGACCTGCTCCACCGCCGCCTGGTCGTCGTAGCGTTCGTCGACGAAGCGGCCGTAGCCCCGGTTGCGCGGCTGCAGCACCCCCTCCGGCTCCGCCGCCCGCCTGACGAACGAGACGCCCACCGTCCGCCGGCCCGCCTTCGCCGGGAAGCGGACCTCCAGGTGGGCGTCGCCCGTGTTCATGTAGTACTCCCACTCGGGGTCCCCGGCGATGTTCCCGGAGAAGCTCAGCGGGGCCATCTGTCCCACCGAATCGGCGTCGCCCACCGCGAACCGCTCGACGAGGGCGCCGTCCACGCGCACGTCGAGCTCCTGCGGCGCCGCGAAGCCGAGGATGTAGTCGGAGAAGTTCCGGTGGAGGCGGATCCTGACCGTGTATTCGCCGTCCACCGGGAAGTGGTGCCGAATCGCGAGGCCGCCTCGCGAGCCGAACGACAGCCGGTCGTTCCGCCGGTCGTCCTGCAGCAGGCCGGGATGCACCCGGTACGTCGCGACGGCGGGGCCGATGGGCGGGGTGCCGACGGCGAGGCGGCTGATCCGGCGAGCGGCCGAGAGGTACCGCGCCACCAGGTCCGGAGAGATCGAGAGCACGTCGCCGTTGTTGTCGAAACCGTGCTCGTAGGTGTCGTCGGCCGGCAGCAGCTCGGCGACATCGACGTCGACCGCGAGCAGGTCGCGGACGGCGGCGTGGTACTCGGCCCGGTTCAGGCGGTGGAACGTCTCGCCGCGGCCGGGGTCCGCGCTGGCCATGGCCACGGTGTCGATGGCCGTCTCCAGCCACGAGGCGACGGCGCGGTATGTGGCCTCGGCCGGCCGCGGACTGCCCGCCGGCGGCATCGTCCGCGCCCGCAGCTTGCCGATGACCCGCTCCCAGGTCTCGGCGTCGGCGCCGACCTCCGCGAGCTCGTGGGTGTCCAAAGCGAGCCCGGCCGTGCGCGCCCGGTCGTTGTGGCAGCGCACGCAGAACTGGTCGATGACCTCGCGGACCGATGTCTCGGACGCGTGGGCCGCCGCCGGCTCTCGCGCCTGCGCGGCGGCGACCGGCGGGCGGCCGAAGGCGGCCAGCACGCCGATGAGGACCAACAGGACTCGGAATGAACAAGCTCGAGCCGCCATCAACGCCTCCCTGCGACGAGCACGATCTGAACGCCAGCGCCTGCGGCGCGTCCGCCATGCTGTTTCCAACCGGGATTATATCGTGGCGCCCGGTGTGATGGCGTGTGGTTGCGGCGGAGGCGGTCGGAGCGACGGGCGGACCGGGTCCGCTACTGCGAGAGCGCGGCGGACCGTCCTGGTGCGCTCTGCCGTCGCCTGACCGATCCGCGGCGTCGATGTCGGCTTCGCACTACGGCCGTTCGGTGTCGTCCGTTCCACCGTTCGTCCGGCCGGCGGCTCAGGCGGCCGATCCGAGCATCCATGCGGAGGAACAAGCCCGCAATGCCCGACCGCAACGACGGTCCATGCTCGGGAGTCATGGTACGAAGCTGGCAGTGCTGGCTACAGCGCGAGCACCCGGAATCTCGGGAGTTCCCACGCAGGGTGGTTGGTCGCTGTCGGATCTGTGGAGCTTGGCTCGCCAACAGGTGTGCAGTACACTGCGACGTTCGTCATGCCCAAGAGAATCCACGCGCTGCTGCGTCGAGTTGCCACGGTCGAGGTCGACTTGCTGCTCGCACTGGGTGTCGTCCTGGCGCTGGCGGCGGGCGCCGCGGAACCGGCGCGGGCGCAGGAGTTCCCTCCCGAGGACCTCGAGCACTTCGAGTCGAAGATCCGCCCCGTGCTCGCCGAGCGCTGCTACCAGTGTCACGGCGCGAATCCCGAGCGCATTCAGGCCGGACTGGCCCTGGTCGACGCCGCCGGGCTCCGCGCCGGGGGCGACAGCGGCGCCGCCGTCGTGCCCGGTTCGCCGGACGAGAGCCTGCTCATCGACGTCATCCGCTACGACGGGCCGATCAAGATGCCGCCCGACGGCCGGCTGCCGGCCGTGGTCGTCGCCGACTTCGAGCGCTGGGTGGCCCGCGGCGCGGTGGACCCGCGCAACACCGACGCCCCGGTCGTGGCCGCCCGGTCCGACCGCGCCGCCGACTACGACTTCGGTCCCGGCCGCGAGCACTGGGCGTACCGGCCGATGGCCCGTCCTGACCCCCCCGCCGTCAGCGACCCGGCCTGGGCGCGCAGCGCCATCGACCGGTTCATCCTCGCCCGGCTCGAGGCCGAAGGGCTCGCCCCGGTCGCCCCCGCCGGCCGGCGGCAACTGCTGCGGCGGGTCACGTACGACCTGACCGGCCTGCCGCCGACCCCGGCCGAGATCGACGCGTTCCTTGCCGATGACCGGCCCGACGCCTACGAGCGGGTGGTCGAGCGGCTGCTCGCGTCGCCGCGCTACGGCGAGCGGTGGGGCCGGCACTGGCTCGATGTGGCCCGCTACGCCGACTCGAACGGGCTCGACGAGAACATCGCCCACCCCAACGCGTTCCGCTACCGCGACTGGGTCATCGAGGCGTTCAACCGCGACAAGCCCTACGACCGGTTCGTGCAGGAGCAGATTGCCGGCGACCTGCTGCCGGCGGCCGGCGGCGACGAGCGGTTCGCGAACCTCACCGCAACCGGGTTCCTGACCCTCGGCCCGAAGGTGCTGGCCGAGCAGGACGTCGACAAGATGGTCATCGACATCGTCGACGAGCAGGTGAACGTCATCGGCCGGGCGTTCCTGGCCGAGCCCATCGGCTGCGCCCGGTGCCACGACCACAAGTTCGACCCCATCCCGACCGCCGACTACTACGCGCTCGCCGGCATCCTGCGCTCGACCACGACGATGGGGGGCGAGAGTCGCGTCGCTCGGTGGGTGGAGCGGCCCCTGGCCGACGAGGAGACCGTCGCCCGCTACGAGGCGGCGCAGAAACTGGTGGACGAGGCGCGGGAGGCGGTCGACGACCTCGTCGACGCGCAGAACGAGCGGCTGCGGCGGCCGCGGCGCCAGGCGTTGGCCCGCTATCTCCTCGCGGCGGAAGAAGCCTACCCGGCGTGGGGCGACGACGAGGAGAGCCAGCGCCGGGGGGGCGAGGAGATTGCCGGAATCGCCCGCCGCGAAGGACTCGAGGCTCCGGTGATCGAGCGCTGGGTCCGGGCCTTCTTCCGCTATCGCGAGGGTCCCCCGGTGCAGGGGGACGGGGCCAACCCGAGCGTGGTCTTCCAGATCTGGAACGCCTATGCGGAGGCGCCGCCAGAGCGCTACGAGGAAGTCACCGGCGAGCTGCGGGCGCTCATCGCCTCCGAGAAGGTCCTCATCGCGCCGCTGACCCGGAGCCTGGTCCGAGGGCCGGCGCCCCGGAGCCTCGAAGAGGTCGCGTGGCGTTACTCGAGCCTGTTCGCGGTGATCGAGATCGCCTGGGACCAGCATCTCCAGCGGCTGGGCCTCGAGGACGAGGAAGCGCTCACGCCGGCCGACTTCCGGCTGCCGCGTGAACAGGAGGAGCTGCGGCGGCTCGTCTACGACGGCCGGCTGTGCATCCTCTGCCTCGACCAGGAGGCGGAGGAGGCCCTCTATCCGGCCGACGCCGCGGCCGAGCTCGCCCGGCGGCGGGCCGTCGTCGAGGAGCGCGAGGCGGCCTCGCCGCCCGAGCCTCCCTACGCGATGTCGGTCGAGGAGGGCGAGATCGTCGATCTTCCCGTCCACATCCGCGGCAGCCATCTGAACCTCGCCGACGCCCCGCAGCCGCGGGGGTTCCTGCGCGTCACCGATCACATCGTGCCGCCGCCGCCGATCCCCGCCGACGCGAGCGGGCGGCTCGAGCTGGCCCGCTGGATCACGCACCCCGAGCACCCGCTCACCGCGCGGGTCATGGCCAACCGCATCTGGCACTGGCACTTCGGGCGCGGCCTCGTCGACACCCCGAGCAACTTCGGCGCCACCGGTTCGGCTCCCACGCATCCCGAATTGCTCGACTGGCTCGCGAGGCGCTTCGTCGACGGCGGCTGGTCGGTCAAGGCGCTGCACCGCGAGATCCTGCTGTCGAGCACCTACCGGCTCGGGACTGGCTACGACGCGGCGAACGCGGCCGTCGACCCCGAGAACCGAATGCACTGGCGCATGAACCGCCGGCGGCTCGAGGTCGAGCCGATCCGCGACGCGCTGTTGCACGTGGCCGGCGTCCTCGACCTGACCATGGGGGGGCGGGTGGAGGAGTACAGCCCACGGGGCTACGTCTTCAGCGAGGGCGGCACGTTCGGGCGGTTCGACTTCTACTCGGCCCCGCGCCGCTCGGTCTACATGCCGGTGGTGCGCAACGCCATCTACGACATCTTCGCCGGCTTCGACTTCGGCAACGCCAGCGATTCGGTCGGGGCCCGCCCCGCGACGGTGGTGCCGTCGCAGGCCCTGCTCATGATGAACAGCGGGTTCGTCGAGGAGCGGGGGGGCGAGTTCGCCGCGCGGCTGCTGGCGATGCCCTTCGCGAGCGAGGCGGCGCGGGTGGAGCGGGCGTTCGTCGAGGCCTACGGCCGGCCCGCCGCCGATGTCGAGATCGAGGAGAGCCTCGGCTTCCTCGCCGCCATGCGCGAGACCGCGCCCGCCGGCGAGGCCGAGCGCTTCGCGTGGACGCGGCTGTGCCACGTCATCCTCGGCGCCAGCGAATTCATCTATGTCGACTGAGGACGGTGACGGAAGCTGTCTCGCCGCGCGCCGGGCTCAGGTAGCCGCAGAAGCGGACGGCGCCCGGGCGCCGTCGGGCACTCGTTGACAATCGCTGTCCCGGGCCGGTCACGCAGAGCGTGGGGCCGGGTTCCACCACGGGAGAAACGATGCGCCATCCCCACTACCAGACACCGCCGGTGACGCGCCGGGACATGCTCAAGACCTGCGGCTGCGGCTTCGGGGGGCTGGCCCTGTCGTCCCTCCTGCAACAGGACCTGCTGGCCGCGCAGGACAACCCGCTGGCCCCCAGGGCGCCCCACTTCGCGCCCCGCGCCAAGCGCATCATCTTCCTGCACATGCACGGCGGCCCGTCGCAGCACGACCTGTTCGAGTACAAGCCGCTGCTCGTCCGCGACGACAACAAGCCGCTGCCGTTCGCCAAGCCCGACGTGCAGTTCAACGAGACCGGCAACCTCTTCAAGAGCCCCTGGGAGTTCCGGCAGCACGGTCAGTCGGGGCACTGGGTGAGCGAGCTGCTGCCCCACCTCGCGGGCGTGGCCGACGACCTCTGCTTCGTGCGCTCGATGTACGGCACCAACGCCGCCCACGGCGGCGCCATCCTCGCCATGAACACCGGCAGCGACCGCTTCGTGCGGCCGTCGATGGGGTCGTGGGTCTCATACGGGCTCGGGACCGAGAACGAGAACCTCCCCGCCTTCATCACCATCTGCCCGTCGTATCAGCACGGCGGCGTGCAGAACTACTCGGCCGCGTTCCTCCCCGCCGCCTACAACGGCACCGCCATCGGCAACACGCGAATGAACACCGCCGAGGCGACCATCGACTTCCTCGAGAACCAGGCGGTCACCTCCACCGTGCAGCGGGCCGAGGTCGACCTGCTGCAGCGCTGGCAGCGCCGGCAGCTCGAGTCGACGGGGCCCGATCTCGCCCTGGAGGGCCGCATCGAGTCGTACGAGCTCGCGTTCCGCATGCAGACCGAGGCGCCCGAGCTGATGAGCGTCGAGGGCGAGTCCGAGGCCACCCGGCGCCTCTACGGCCTCGACGACCCCGTGGCCGGCGACTTCGGCCTGCGCTGCCTCCTCGCCCGGCGCTTCTCCGAGTCGGGGGTGCGCTTCGTGCAGGCCACGCACGGGCCCGACACCAAGTGGGACCACCACTCGGGGCTCATCACGGGGCTGCCCCGAAGCTGCGCCGAGATCGACCGGCCGGTGGCGGGGCTCATCACCGACCTCAAGCAGCGGGGCCTGCTCGACGAGACCCTCGTGCTGTGGGGCGGCGAGTTCGGACGCACGCCCGGCGCCGAGGCGGGCGCCCGCAACGGCCGCGACCACAACCCTCACGGCTACACCATGTTCATGGCCGGGGGCGGCGTGAAGGGCGGCCACAGCCACGGCCGCACCGACGACTACGGCTACTACGCCATCGAGGACAAGGTCCACATCCACGACCTGCACGCGACCATCCTGCACCTGCTCGGCCTCGACCACGAGCGCCTGACCTATCGGAGCCAGGGCCGCGACTTCCGGCTCACCGATGTCGCGGGAGTGGTCGTCGACGACATCCTGGCGTGATCCCAAGGGGCGGGTGGGGGCGGCTTCGGCGGCGTCGGTAGAAACCGCCTGCCCCCGCGTGGTACAGTGCGGTACAGACCCCGCCAATCCGCACTCAGCCCTACCCCAGGAGTTTGGAGGGTGACCCGGGCGTAGTGGAAAGTCGGTGGCGACTCCTGCCCGACCGTGATATTGGTCGGGTGGTCAACAGAAAGGAGACGCCACCGTGAAGGAGCAAGCGTACAGGATCGTAGGCGAGGAATCCACGGCCAGCAGCCGGGAGCTGGCGGACTGGCTGGCGAAGGACGGGCAGTTGCTGATGCCGCTCGTCGAGCTGCTGGAGAAGGGCGAGCGCGCCATCGACGAGGTGATCGACGTGATGGGGCGGGCGACGGTCGAGGCGGTCCTGCAGATGAGCGCCGAACAGGTGGCGGGACCGAAGGCGCAGGGGCGCCGCGGCCCTGACCGGGCGGTGTACTGGCATGGCGTGCAGGGCGGCCGGGTCGCCTTGAAGGAACGGCAGTTGCGGGTCGCCAAGCCGCGGCTGCGCAAGAAGCGGCGGCGCGCCGATGAGTCGGGCGAGGTGGAGGTCCCGGCCTACACGGCGTTGCAGGCGGACCAGGGGCTGGCCGACCGGATGCTGGAGCTGGTGATGAACGGGGTGTCGACGCGCCGCTACGCCAGGGTGCTGCCGAAGATGGCCGACCAGGTGGGGATCAGCAAGTCGGCGGTCTCGCGGGAGACCATCGAGGCGGGGACGCGGGTTCTGGAGGAGCTGGCCGAGCGGGACCTGAGCGAGCTGGACGTGCTGGTGGTCTACGTCGACGGGATCGTGTTCGGCGACTACCACGTGCTCGCAGCCGTCGGCGTGGACGCGACGGGGCGCAAGCACGTGCCGGGGCTCCGGGAAGGCGGGTCGGAGAACGCGACGGTGGCGACGGCCCTGCTCGAGGCGCTGGTCGAGCGCGGCCTGCGGGCGGACCGCCGGCGCCTGTTCGTGATCGACGGCGCCAAGGCGCTGCGCAGCGCCATCGGTCATGTCTTCGGCGGGCAGAATCCGGTCCAGCGGTGTAGAAATCACAAGGTCCGCAATGTGCTCGGCCACCTGCCGAAGTCGCAGCAGGACCAGGCGCGGTCGACGCTGCGGGCGGCGTGGAAGCTGGAGGCGGACGAGGGCGAGCGCAAGCTGGAGCAGTACGCCTCCTGGCTGGAGCGGGAGTGGCCGTCGGCGGCGGCGAGCCTGCGTGAAGGGCTCGCGGAGATGTTCACGGTCAATCGCCTGGGGCTGCCGCTGCCGCTGCGCCGGTGCCTGACGACGACGAACATCATCGACTCGTCGCACGCGGGGGTTCGTCAGCACACGCGGCGGGTCACGCGCTGGCGGAACGGGGAGATGGCGGTGCGCTGGGCGGCGACGACGTTCCGGGAGACGGAGAAGAACTTCCGGCGCATCACCGGCTACCAGCATCTCTGGATGCTGAAGGCGCACCTCGATGAGGAAGATGCCCTTGCCGAGTTGCAGAACTCTTCATCATTCAGCACGACTGCGGGCACGGCTCGTACTTCACCTCGCAGCGGCTCGCCAACGCGGTGGGTTTCGTCATCGGGGTGCTGACGGTGACGCCCTACCACTACTGGCGGACGAACCACGCGCGGCACCACGCGCACTCCGGCGATCTGGACGCGCGCGGGTTCGGCGACATCGGTACGCTGACCGCGGCGGAGTACCGGGCGCGCACGCCGTGGCGGCGATTCCTGTACCGCCTGTACCGGAATCCGGTGCTGCTGATCGGCGTCGCCACCACATTCCACCTTCCTGGTGGTGCAGCGCCTTCCGTTGGACATGCCACGCGCCTGGAAGCGGGAATGGCGGTCGGTATGGTGGACGAACGCCGCACTGGGGGCGCTGCTGGCGGCCGCCTGGTTCACCGTCGGCGTCTGGCCCATCGTGCTGATTCAGGTCACGCTCATGGCGTACGCCTGCGCGTTCGCCGGATGGCTCACCCACGTACAGCATCAGTTCGAGGACGCCTACTGGCGCCGCCGCGGCGCCTGGGACTTCCACGACGCGGCCCTGCAGGGGTCGTCGTGGCTGGTCCTGCCGAGGCCGCTGCAGTGGCTCACCGCGAGCATCGGGCTGCACCATGTGCACCACCTCAGCTTCCGCATCCCGAACTATCGGCTGCAGCGTTGCGTCGACGAGAATCCCGAGCTGCAACGCGCGCGGCGAATAACGTGGCGGGAGGGTCTGCGGAGTCTGCATCTGGCGCTCTGGGATGAAGAGCAGGACAGACTCGTCTCATTCCGGGAGTATCATCGGCGAGCGCGCTTCGCGGATACGCCAGCATGTTCCGGGACGCCGTCGGCGGCGCCCGTGCCGTCCCATGCCGTCCGGGGAATCGCGCCCTGACCCGGCGCGGCGTTGTCCGATGCGCAGCCCGCGAGGCGCGCGGACCCGGCGGTGACAAGGACCGAGAGCCGCCCGCGCCCCTGGCCGGGGGGCCGAGATGCGGCTCACGGGCGCCATGGAGCGGCTTGGCCCATCGTTCCGGGAACGCGGGCCGCCCGCCCCTCGCCGGGGGCCGAGACGCGGCGGCTCACCGCCCGCCGCGTCAGCCCGATCGGACACGTTGGAGATTCGCGCTCCCATCCTCGACTTCGCCGGCGCCACGGCCACCAACCCATCATGCGATTCGCTGAAGAACTACTGCTCTTTCTCCTGGACGAACCCAACGGCGCACTGCTGCCGGTGGCGCCGCGGACCCTGAGCCTCGCGTTCGCGGGGTCCGTGTTGATGGATCTGGAACACGCGGGTCGCATCGACACCGATCTCGATACCCTGGTGCTGACCGACGGAACACCGCTCGACGACGACCTGCTCGATCCGACGCTGGCCGACATCGCTGCCGCGACCGAGTCGCACGACCCCATCTTCTGGGTGGAACGCACCGCCGAACGCGGCCCGCAGATCCGAGAACGGGCGACGGCGCGGCTCGTCGACCGGGGCGTGCTGCTCGCGCCCGACCTGGACGGGTTCCTCGCCCTGAGTCAGGCCGTGGCGCGCACGCGCCGCTACCCCTCCGGGGACGAGGCGAGGCGCGAGGACGTCAGGCTTCGGCTGATGCGGGTGCTGTTCGACGACGAGATCCCGGACCCCGCCGACATTGCCGTCGCCAGCCTCGCGGAGGCCTGTGGCGTGTTCCCGGTCGTGATGACGGCCTCCGAACTGGCCGCCGCGCGTGAACGCATCGCGCTCCTGAGCCGGATGGACCTGATCGGGCAGGCCGTCGCCAAGCTGTCCCGCGTCGTCAGGCCGTTGTGGCGCCCGGCCGCCGATGCGCAGTTACCGGAGCCGCCTGCCGCGCAGGGTCGCCCGCTCGTCGGCAACGCGCTCGACCTGATGAGCGACGCCACCGGATTCTTCGCCGCGCAGCACCGACGGCTGGGCCCCGTGTTCCGCATCCGCTTGTTCTCGAACACTCACACCGTGCTCGCCGGCCGCGATGCCAATCTGTTCATGCTGCGCCGCGAGCGCTTCCACCTCAGCACCGGCGACATGTGGGAGGCGTTCCGCAAGGAGCTGGGCGCATCGCGCTTCCTCCTGGGCATGGACGGCGCCGAGCACCTCCGGATGCGGCGCGCGCTGAAGGACGGGTTCTCCCGCGCGCGGTTCCACCACCACGTCGAGGACCTCGTGGACATCATCCGGCGGCAGGTGGCCGAGTGGCCGCTGAACGAGCCTCTGCCGGGCTTCCCGACGATCCAGCGTCTCGTCACCGAGCAGGTGGGCATGGTCAGCGGCGGCTACTCGGCGCGCGAGTACGTCGACGATCTGGCGTTCTTCTTCAAGAAGCTGGTGGCCACACGCGTGCTCCGACGCTATCCGGCGCCGCTGTACACGCCCCGGTTCCGGCGGGCCCTGCGGCGCGTGGAGGAACTGTGCGACGAGGTCCTGGCCTCGCACCAGTTGGAGTACCGCGACCGGCCGAACGACCTGATCGACGATCTGATCGCCCTGCACCGCGCCGACCCGATGTTCCTGCCGGAGACCGACCTGTCGCTCGGGGCGCTGCTGCCGTTCATCGTCGGCATCGACACCTCGGCCAGCGCCATCTCCTTCATGCTCTATGCGCTGCTGAAGCATCCCGACCTGTGGGAACAGGTGCGCGCCGAAGCGGACGCCCTGTTCGCGTCGGGGGGGGCGACGGCCGAGGGCATCCGCGGGCTGGACGTCACCCGGCGAGTGGCGATGGAGACCCTCCGGCTGTTCCCGGTCGCCGCCGGACTCCGGCGGACCGTGGCCACGTCGTTCGATTTCGGCGGCCATCGACTGCGGGCGGGCGAACCGGTGGTCGTGGCGACCGCGGTGACCCACTACCTTCCCGAGTACTTCCCCGAGCCGGAACGGTTCGACATCGACCGCTACCTGCCGGAACGCGCCGAGCACCGGCAGGCCGGCCTGTACGTCCCCTTCGGCGTCGGGGCCCACCGCTGCCTGGGCGCGGACTTCGCCGAGGGGCAGATCGTCCTGACGCTGGCGGCGTTGGTGCATGACACGCGGATCGCCCTCGACCCGCCCGACTACGAGATGCGGACGTTCCCGCAACCGTTCAACAGTCCCCGGAAGGAGTTCCGGTTCCGCCTGTTGGAGCGGCGCTGACGGCTCGGCCGGCCCCGGGGGCGCCCGTGGCCGAGCCCCGGACGCCACGGCGGCTGACCGGGTTCCGGGAAAGCGGTGTTCGCAGGGCTTTCCTCGCGTGCAGGTCCAGGGACCCGCGCCGTTACCGCCTCGGCCGGCGCGCCGCCGTTGATTCCCTGCCGGCTTCTCGTCGTCCCGTGACACAGGAGCGAGCCGAGCCGCCCGGCGCGCCTCGAGGCGCTGGCGGCGGCCAGCGCCGACCTGCGGGGATCGTGCGCCCGGACGATCGGCCATCCTGCATCCCGCCGCGGGCCTGTACCCTTCGAAGCTCGGAGCTGCTCAGAGCGAGGGATTCGCAACCATCCGGGCTACTCCACATCGATCCGTATCCGGCAGTGGGTGCTCGGTCCGAATCCTGCGGCATCGTTCATGGCGTGCACGCGCACCCGGTCGTGGAACCCCCGGGAGGCGAACACATAGTCGTATTGATAGCCGCTGACGACGCCATGGTCGCGCATGAGACGCCGCTGCTGACCGGCCAGGCAGGTGGGCACGTTCCTCGTGTCTTTCGGCAGGCCCGGCGGGAGCGGATCCGCCTGTCTGTCGGCATCTGGCCACTGGGGGCCCTTGAACTCCAGACCCAGCGCCCGCAGCCGGCCGAAAATGGTCTGTGCGCGGGCGGGATTCTCCATTTTGCTGTTGTCCGCGGCTCTGTAGATGGTGTTGAGACCGCCCGCCGCCACCAGGCGGTGCGACGCGGGATTCGTGTGGGTGATGAACGCCGAGAGGTCGGAGATGATGCGATGTGCCGAGCCGTCGGAGTAGGCGTAGACGGCTCGACCTCCTCGCGGACGGGGGCGCTCTGCCTGCGGATGCGGGTACAACCAGCGCGCGTACATCGAGAATACGAGAAACGACTCGAGGGCCGGTTTCCCGCCCTGCAACGGCGTGACGCGCGCGGCGGCGAGCGCGCGCGAATCGCTGACCGCGATCGTGTCGAGCGGCAGGCCTTCCCGCTCGGCGGCAACCGGTGCGAACAGATCGACCCGGACCCGGTCCGACAGCCGAACCACCGCCGGCCAGATGCTCGACCGGTTCCAGTTCCACGGCACGCGTTCACCGGTGGTGGCCGCCAGGCGCCGGGCCGCCCCCCTGCCCACTTCCTGCAACAGGGCGACGTCCACGTCGGGCGTCTCGCTGAGTTCCGTGAACGCGTCGGCGCTGCGATTGATGTTCCAGCACACCATCCGGACCACACCTGACCTCCTTGCCGCGCAGTGTATCCGCCCGGCCGCCGGCGGGATCCGGAAGCGGCGAACGTGTCCCGGTACTGCTGGTTGACAGTCAGCGATACGGGACCGCTGGTTGCCGCCGCGATCATCGCGCCTCGCAGTTCTTCGAGTGCTCGAATCAGCTCCGCGTCGGTCACCAGCGTGCCCCTGGCCTCCTGGCCAAGTACCAAGCTGGTTCATCGGACCCGCCGGCGCCGTTTGGCTCTGGGCCTGGTGGCCGCCTCGGCGTGGGTCTCCTCGCGTTCGTCCCGGTCGAGAAGCTCGAACGTCTGGAAGTCGCAGAGAAGCTGGTAGCGGGGCCGGTCCCGTTCAGCCAGCGCGTCGAAGTACGTGCTGGCCTGCTCGCGGGCGGCAGTCAGGTCGCGTCCCGCGCTCTTCTGCTCGACCAGCAGGACGCTCATCGACGCCAGCCCGTTTTGAAGTCGAGCGCCACGATGAGGTGGAAGGTGTTGCAGTGGAGCACGCAGAGATCGTCGCACACGTCGGGGATGTGACGGTTCGCGCGCTGCTTGCGCGGTCTCGAGTGCTCCGTAGTGGTGACTGTCCGAACCTCGGGGTCACGAACCGCATACGCAATGAGAAACGGGTCTCGGCCCACGCGCTCAACTTCTTCCTCGCTCAGATCCGGCGCGTAGCCGCGGGCCGTCACGTGGGCAACCAGGGTGGGGTCGATGTTCTCGTCGAGCAGCAGAGTCGCCCGGTGGTCCTTCAGCCAGCGCGTGAGATCGTCGTCTCGACCGGCGAGAACTTCCTCGTACGCCTCCTGCGGAACCTTCACCTGGTGCGTAGCCGCCCGATCGACCAGCCAGTCCCAGAACTCGGGCACTCGCGCAAGAGGGTAGTAGTCGCGATTGGCGTCTATGAGAACGTTGGCGTCGAGCAGGTAGAGCAAGCACCGTCTCCTACCGCTTTGCCGGCCGGAGCGTCTTCCCGACCGCACCCCTCCACGATACCCGCCGGGCCCGGAACACTCCTACCGCTTTGCCGGCCGGAGCATCTTCCCGACGTGCGCCGGCTTGACGCCCAGGATCCTGGCCGCCCTGGTCGTCGATAGTGCTCCCGCACCCACCATGCGGCGGGTGAAGTCGAGCAGCCGCTGCCCAACCCGATGCCGGCGCACGACGTAGTAGGTCGGGCCCCCTTCCGACCGACGCGCCCTCGCACGCCGCCGGTCGTGAAGTTGGCGCCATTCCTTCCGAAAGTCTGCTCGGAGACGGTCGAAGGTCTGCGGACCGATGCGATTGGCGCGCAGGAGTCGGTAGGCGACCATCGTCCGGCTCAAGTTGCGCTCCTGCGCGAACTCGCCGATGCGGTGCTTCTGTTCGCCGAGATCCAGTTCTTGGTCGAGCCGGATGGCGTCGAGGGTTCCCGCGGGCAACAGCCATTCGGCGGCGACGTTGTCGCAGAATTTCTCGATCTCGGTGGCGGAATCCGGGCCGCCGAAACCGGTCTGGCCGAGCAGCAGATGGGTCATTTCATGCAGGAGCGTGAAGGACCACGCCGCCCTCGAGTCGTTGTCGTTGATGGCCACGAACGGGGCGACGTCGTCCGCGAGCGCGAGACCGCGGAAGACTTCCACATCGATAGCCGTGTGGTAGCTCCCCAGGTCGCCCTTGAGCAGGACGAACACGCCGGCCCGCTCGGCTCGTGAGCGAAGCAGCCTGAATGCGCCGTCGGCGGTTTCCTGCGCGTGGTACCTGGCGGCGTTGAGATCTCGCCCGAGCACCTCGCCCAGAATGGCCAACGCGCGTTGCAGCAACCGGGCGGCCTCCGGTCTTCGTCGGAGTACAGTGCGCAACGACTGCATCCCGAGCGCCGCTTCCCCGCTGCGCAGCAGGGCGCCCACGAACGGCAGCGGCTCGGCCTCGTCCTCGGCTTCCAGCGCTGCCCGCACCATCTGTTGGCGACTTTGCAGATTGCGGACGAGAGCGCCGACGAGGGCATCCACTTCGGGGGAACGAGTCCCCGGCAACGTGCGGAAGTCCGGTCCGCGATCGTCCCGGCGCGGCGGCGAGTTCAGGTAGAAGGCGAGCAGCGGGCGACGGTAGTGGTGCGCCATCCGGACCAGCGTCGGTCGCGTCGGCTCGTTCTCGCCACGTTCCAGCGCCGCGAGCCGCTCGACGGCGGCGACGCCCCGAGCGTCTCCGATGCCGACCTTGGCGACGGCATCCTCGAGAGTCAGGCCTGCCGTCTTGCGCGCCCACACGAGGATCTCGGGATTCACTGCCGGCATGGCGCTCAGGGCCGCCTCGCCGCGACTCCACTCATGCGATGCGGAACGGAGCCGGCGACAGAATGCGTCGCCGAATCATACCGAATCGCAGATCTGGAGCGCGTGCCGCGGACGTTCCGGAGGAGCTTCGCGAAGAGGTGCTCTCGCGCCGTCTGAGCCCAAGTTTACCAAGTTGATGGGTCATTTCGACGATTTTGGCCGTATTTCGGGAATTGCGTGTCTGTAAGTTATTGATTCTAAAGAGATGGCGTTCGCGGATGCGTGATGTAGTGCCATAATCGGCGAGATGGGGTTGACGGCGGTAGGCACCCCCGCTATCGTGGCACGGTGTTCATTCGCCGCACACAGACACGGCGCTCAGAAGACGGAAAACACTACTTCGCCCATCGGCTCGTCCGCAGCGAGCGCGTCGGAAACACCGTCCGGCAGCGCACCCTGCTCAATCTCGGACGCCACTTCAACATTCCCCAGGCCCAGTGGCCGCCGTTGTGCGCTCGCATCGACGACCTCTTGACCGGCCAAGCGTCCTGGGGGGGCGCCGATTGCCCGCGCGCCGTCGAACACGAAGCTCAGCGCATCGCCAGCCAGTTGCTCGTCCGCGGCGCCCAGACCAGCGGCACGTCGGCCGGACCGGCCGACGTACAGTCCGTCGATGTCGATTCCCTGCGTCTGGTCCGCCCGCGCAGTGTCGGGGTCGAGCAGGTCGGCCTGTGGGCGCTGGAGCAATTGGGTCTGCCGGCCCTGCTCGCCGACCTCGGCGTCAACCGCGCCCTGCGCGCAGCGGCGGCCGGCGTCATCGTCGGCCGCCTGGCCCAGCCCGCCTCGGAGCGGGCGACGCACCGCTGGCTGCAGGAGCGCAGCGGCCTCGGGGAGTTGCTCGGCGTCGATTTCGAGACCGTCGGCGCGATGCAGCTCTACCGCGCCTCGGATGCCCTGGTGAAGCATCGCGAGGCGATCGAGGCGCATCTGTTCGACCGCGCGATGGGCCTGTTCGACCTGCAGCCTACGGTCACCCTCTACGACCTGACCAACACCTACTTCGAAGGCGAAGCGGGCGGGCAGCCGCAGGCGCGGCGCGGACACTCGAAGGAGAAGCGCAGCGACTGTCCGCTGCTCACCTTGGGCCTCATGCTCGACGCCGGCGGCTTTGTGCGCCGCTCCAAGGTCTTCGCCGGCAATGTCCGGGAACAGCGCACGCTGGCCGGCATGCTCGGGGCGCTCGGGGCGCCGGCCGGCGGCCTCGTGGTCATAGACCGCGGCATCGCCACCGAAGCCTGCATCGAGTGGTTGCGTGACCACGGCTACCGCTACCTGGTCGTCAGTCGCGAACGGCACCGTCAGTTCGACTCCGGGACCGCCGTCTCTCTCCAGACCCGGTCCAACCAGACCGTGCACCTGCACAAGGTGGTCTCAACCGACCCCGACGAGGTCCGCCTGTACTGCTACTCCGAGGAGCGGGCCGAGAAGGAGCGGGGCATCGTCGAGCGTTTCGCCACCCGCTTCGAGACCGCCCTGACCCAGCTCCACGAGGGCCTGGCGCGCCCCCGCACCCACAAGCGGCTCGACCAAGTGTGGCAGCGCATCGGGCGATTGAAGGCGAAGCACGCCCGCGTCGCCTCGCACTACCAGATCGGAGTCGCCGCCGACGAGACCGGCGAAAAGGCGGTCGCCGTCACGTGGACCCGCCGTCCCCGGGACGGCTCGATGGTCACCCACCCGGGGGTCTACTGCCTGCGCAGCAGCGAGACCGAGTGGGACGAAGACGCGCTGTGGCGCACCTACACCACCCTCACCGACGTGGAGGCCGTCTTCCGCTCGCTCAAGTCCGAGCTCGGCCTGCGCCCCATCTACCACCACAAGCCGCGCCGGGCCGACGGCCACCTGTTCATCACCGTCATCGCCTATCAGCTCGTGCAGGTCATCCGCACCCGGCTGCGCGCCCACGGCAACGCCGCCGGTTGGACGACGTTGCGCCGCATCCTGGACGGCCAGCAGCGCGTCACCGCCACGTTCCGGCGTCCTGACGGGCGCACACTGCACGTGCGCACGGCCACACAAGCCGAACCCGGGCAGCGGGACCTCTACGACGCGCTCGGCGCCGACCCGCACCCGGGGGGCGTCCGCAAGACCGTCGTCTGAACGCCACCTTCACCGGTTTGGGGCACGTTTGTAGTGCCACTCCGGGATTTTTGTCGCCGTAAGTCCCTTGCTTTCAATAGGTTGGTTTTTGAGTTGGTAAACTTGGGCTACCGAGGGAGGTGCACGTTGACCGATTCGCTCCGAGGCCGCGAAGGCTCGCACACGGGGCGCCGATCGCGGGTCGCGCTCGGACCGCTCCTGCCGGGGCTGGTGCTGACGGCGGTGGGCGTGGCGTTCCTGCTCGACAACCTCGATCTCGTCGAGAGCTGGACCATTCTGCGGTTCTGGCCCGTCATTCTGCTCGCGGTCGGTCTCAGGAACCTCGTCGGGGCCCGGAATCTCGGGTCGGCCGTCGGGGGCGTCCTGCTGGCGGCAGCGGGCGCGCTGCTGCTGCTGAACAGCCTGAACCTGATCGACGTGGACCTCTGGAACCTCTGGCCGCTCGTCCTGATCGCCGTCGGCGTCCGGGTGCTGGTCAACGTGATGTCCGACTCGGAGGGCCGCTCCGAGGTCTCGGAGTCGGAGGAGACAGCTGCGGCGTTCCTCGGCAGCGTCGAGCACCGGAGCCGGTCCGCGGACTTCCGCGGCGGAGCGGCGTCGGCGTTCCTGGGCGCCGTGAACCTCGATCTGCGGGAGGCGGACATCATCGGCGACCGGGTCGTGATCCGGGTCTTCGCGATGATGGGCGGCCTGGAGATCCGGGTGCCCGAGACGTGGACGGTCGAGGTGGGGGTGACGTCGCTGATGGGCGGGGTGGAGGACAAGACGCGCGGTCCGGCGGCGTCGTCGAAGCGGCTGGTGCTGAAGGGGACGGTGATCATGGGCGGCGTGGAGATCCGCAACTGACGGGCAGTCCTGAAACGGCAACTCCCTCCGAGGCTTGCCCCGAGATTCCGTTCGCGGAGCCGCGTCGCGCCATGTAGTAGACTCGATGGAGGCTCTCGACATAGACGCCATGACCCTCGACGCCGTCACCGATTTCATCAACGCCAACCGCGACCGTTACGTGCGGGAGCTGACCGAGTACCTCGCCATTCCCAGCATCAGCGCGTTGCCCGACCACGCCGCCGAGGTGGCCCGGTGCGCGGCGTGGACGGCGGCCGAGCTGAAGCGGGTCGGCCTCGAGAACGTCCGCCTCATCGAGACGCCCGGCAACCCGGTGGTCTACGGCGACTGGCTGCACGCCGAGGGCGCCCCGACCATCCTGTTCTACGGGCACTACGACGTGCAGCCGGTCGACCCCGTCGACCAGTGGGAGACGCCGCCGTTCGAGGCGACGGTGCGGCAGGGGGAGATCTACGCCCGCGGCGCCGCGGACGACAAGGGCCAGATCTTCATGCACTTCAAGGCCGTCGAGGCCTGCCTGCGCGAGGGCGGACGGCTGCCGGTGAACATCCGGCTGATCCTCGAGGGCGAGGAGGAGGTCGGCAGCACCCATCTCGACGGGTTCGTGCGCGGGCACGAGGCAGAGCTCGCCGCGGACGTCGTCGTGATCTCCGACACGCCGATGTTCGACCGCGGGATTCCGTCGATCTGCTACGGCCTGCGGGGGCTGACCTACTGCCAGATCGACGTGCGGGGCACCGCGAGCGACCTGCACTCGGGCCAGTTCGGGGGCGCCGTGGCCAACCCCGCCTTCGTCCTCGCCCAGATGCTTGCGCAGATGAAGGACCGCGGCGGGCGGGTGAAGATCCCGGGCTTCTACGACGACGTGAGGCCTCTCTCGGACGCCGAGCGGGCTGAGTTCGCGAAGCTGCCGTTCGACGAGCGGCGCTACCGCGCCGAGCTCGAGGCGCCGAAGCTGTTCGGCGAGACGGGGTACACCACGCTGGAACGGCTGTGGGGCCGGCCGACGTTCGAGGTCAACGGACTGCTCGCGGGGTTCACCGGTGAGGGCGCCAAGACCGTGATCCCGGCCACCGCGATGGCCAAGGTGAGCATGCGACTCGTGCCCGACCAGGACCCCGACCGCATCGGCGATCTGTTCGAGGCTCACGCCCGGAAGGTGGCGCCGAAGACGGTTCAGGTGACGGTGACCCGCATGCACACCGGCAAGCCGTGGATGACCGACTTCGACAACCCGTTCGTCCGCGCCGCGGGGCGCGCCATGGAGGCGGGGTTCGGCCAGGCGCCGGTGTTCAATCGCGAGGGCGGATCGATTCCGGTCGTGGCGACCTTCCAGGAGGTCCTCGGACTTCCGGCCGTCCTCTTCGGCGTCGGCCTGCCCGACGAGAACGCCCACGCCCCGAACGAGAAGCTCGACCTGGGCAACTTCCACAACGGCATCGTCGCCTCGGCCGCCCTCTACCGCGAGATCGGCGCCCTCGGCGGGTAGCCCGGCGCCGTCACCGGCCGCCGACGGCCCCCGCGCCGGCGTGCTCGATGCGCTCGCCCCGGTACTCGCCCCGCCCGCGGCCGCCGCGGGGCATGCCCCGCTCGACCAGCCGGTCCGCGTGCCGGTAGCCGTGGAAGTAGAACGGAATCCCCTCGCCGAACCAGGGGCGGGGCGAGTCCTGCAGGTGGAGGTGCACGTGGGGCTCGCTGCTGTTGCCGGAGTTGCCGACCCGCCCGAGCAACTGCCCCCGCGCCACCCGGTCGCCGACCTCGACGGTGACGGTGCCCGGCTGCAGGTGGCCGACGAAGAGGAACTCGCCGGGGGCCACCTCGATGCCGACGTGGTTGCCGAGCCCGGCGAGGCCCCACCGCGGCGCGCCTATCTCGACCTCGGACTCGCCGTCGAGGGCCGCGAAGACGGCGCCCCCGGCGGGGGCGTACACCGGGAGGCCGTAGACCAGATAGTCGTCGAGGGCGACCCCGTCGGTACGGAACGTGCGCCCGTCCCGGGTGACGACGAGGTCATAGGCCCACCGCTGGTCGGGCAGGAACACGTGGTAGTTGACCTCGGCCGTCGGCCCGCCCCACGCGACGGTCACCGGACCGTCGAGGGGCAGGCGGAAGGCGACGCGGCTCGGCCGGCCGTCGTACGACGACGGGTACGGGTCGTACACCGGCAGGGTGAAGATGACCGTCACCAGCCCCGCGTAGCCGAGCACGTGCCAGCCGTTCATGCCGTGCTTCCAGCGGCGAGCCGTGCGCAGCGAGGCCACGAGCAGCCCCGCCGTGACGACGGCGAGGATGATGGGCCCCGCATACCAGATCCAGAGGGCGATCCACCCCGGGCGGGCCCACAGCGTCAGCATCAGTGCGGCGTGCACCACCACGACGCCGCCGGCAACGCGCACCCACCCGTCGAGCACCCGCCGCTCGGCGGGGTCGGTCTGCGGCAGCGGCTGCAGAGGCCGCCGGGGTCGCCACGCGGGTTCAGGCATGGTGGGGTCGGGCGGCGGGCGTCAACCGATGTCGTGGAACGGGTTGACGAGCGTCAGGCGGTCGACCACATAGCCGGGCTGCATGTCCTCGGTGTGCAGTCTGGTGCAGGCGCCGTTCAGGGCCGCCCGGACGATGAGTCCGTCCCAGATGGACAAGCGGTGCAGGCGGTGCAGGTCGATGGCGGCCAGCAGGTCCGCCGGCGCCAGGGTGACGACGTCGAACCGGGAGTAGAGCAGCACGCGGCGCCTCGCGTCCTCGCTCGCCATGGCGAGCTTCCGGGTCGCGATGGCGAAGAACTCCTGGAGAACCTGCAGGGACAGGACCCCCCGGCGATCGCGCATCAGACGACGAATCAGCGCCGTCGCACGAGCCTGCTTCCGGGGGTCACGGCTGTCCTCTGCGTAGACCAGGACGTTGGTATCGAGGAACTCACGACCGCTCATGCGCGTCTTCCCGGGTCCATGGGCCGTCCGAGCGGTACACACGCTCGGACCACATGGCGTCGAGCTGCTGGATGTCCGACTCCACGTCGTCGACGCGGGTCAGTTCTTTCAGATAGTCTCGCACGAGCTGGTTCAGACTGGTGCCCCGGTCGGACGCGATGCGCCGAGCTTCGGCTACCACGCGATCGTCGATGGACAGGGTGACGTTCATGGCCACAGGCTACTTGCACACGGAATACGTGTCAACGGGTTGCCGCCGGCATCGCTGTTCCCGAGTTGAGTGGATGACGGCGTGCGTGTCGAGCAGGAAGCGCGTCCACCTGGTTGATCGCCCTCCGGGGCCTGCGGCGCGTGTCGGCGGCGGCGTTGAAGTGCGATACTGACGGGCCATGCGCATCGCGACCTGGAACGTCAACGGCCTGCGCGCCCGTCTGGACTTCATCGCACACTGGCTGAGGAGCCGCGAGCCCGATGTCGTGGGCCTGCAGGAGCTGAAGGCCACCGACGAGGAGTTCCCCCACGACGACTTCCGGGCTCTCGGCTACCACGCCGTCGTCCACGGCGAGAAGGGCTGGAACGGGGTGGCGGTGCTCAGCCGCAGCCCGGCGGAGGCGGAGACACGAGGGCTGCCCGGCCGCGAGGACGACGGGGCCCGCCTGCTGCAGGTCCGGGTGGCCGACCTCCACTTCGCCAGCGTGTACTGCCCCAACGGCAAGACCCTCGACCACCCCGACTACGCCATGAAGCTCGCGTGGTTCGAGGCGCTGCGCGACTACCTCGCGGGGGTCGACCGGGACGCCGCGTTCGTCATTGGCGGCGACTTCAACATCGTCCCCGCCCCGCTCGACGGCTGGGAGGGCGCCGCCGCCGACGGCTCCATCTTCTGCACCGTCGAGGAGCGGTCCCGGTACCAGGCCCTCCTCGATCTGGGGCTGGCCGACCTGTTCCGCCACCTGCACCCGGACGAACGGAAGTTCTCGTGGTGGGACTACCGGGGCGGCGCCTTCCACCGCGGCATGGGGCTGCGCATCGACCACCTGCTCGGTACCGCCGCCGTGGCCGCCCGCGTGCGCCACGTCGAGATCGACCGCGACTACCGCAAGAAGAAGGACGGCAACATCGCGTCCGACCACGCGCCGGTGTTCGCCGACCTGGACTGAGCCCGAAGGACACCGAGTTCCGCCCGGAATCGGACGCCGGTCATCACGCGGACCGGAATCCGAAGAGCCGCGGCGGGAAGGTGGCCGCATACCATATTTTGTGGTATTGCGACCGGCAAGCGGATAGATCGAGAATCGGATCAGTGGCTCCACGCGGCCCGAGCGGGGCTGATGCCGCGAGACGTACGAATGGCGGACTGGTTGAGTACTCCCTTGATCGTGACGGCTTCGCTGGCGGTCATCTTTGCCGTCGTGAAGGTCATCCGTTGGACCGCAACGGTCGATCTGGGGCTGGATCGGTTCTCGGGTTTCGCCAAGGAAGTGCGGGACGACATCAAGGAAGTGCGGGACGACATCAAGCAGATCTTCCTGCGGCTCCCGCCCGTGTCCGTTGTCGGCAGCAGCCCGCTGCAGCTCACCGATTTCGGCGAGAGGATGGCGGACTTCATGAACGCGAAGCCGTGGGCATCTGATCTCGCACCATCCCTGCGTGCCGAAGTTGCCGGGAAACGGGCGTTCGAAGTCGACGAGTTCAGCCGCAACTATGTGCAGAGGGACCTGAGCGACGATCTGAAGGAACGCGTTGCCGCCTGTGCGTACGAGTTCGGTGTCGATCGCGACAACGCGCTGAAAGTGCTGCAGGTCGTGCTTCGCAACGAACTACTCCGCGACATCTGAATGCCCGGACTTCGATCCCGACCGCGGTCGGGACGTTCGACGGCCCTCCCCCGCACCATGATCACGTCGTCCGGCCGCACCGGCTCGTCCTCGGTGACCGCGCGCGAGACCAGCCGCCCGTCGACGAAGCGCTGGATCTGCAGCTCGTCGGGCGTGCCGCCGTCGGCGTACCCGCCGGCCGCGGCGACGGCCCGCCCGACCGTCATGCCCGCCGACCAGTCGTAGCGGCCGGGCGACTCGACGAGGCCGAAGATGCTGAACGTCGCTTCCGCCGCGGTTTCCTGGGCGGATGCCGGCGCGAGCCCGGTCGCGCTCGAGTGGGCGGCGGCCGACGGCAGGGTTCCGAGCAGCAGGGCGGCGCCGATGACGATCGACGCCGCTCCCGGTCGCCCGATCCCGCCCTGCATTCTGCTCTCTCCCGTGGCCGGGAGTCTGTGCCGCAGAACGACACGGGCTCCCGGCGGTTGGTGGAGGCGCCGAGCGTAGCCGGGCGCCGACGATGGGCGGGCTACGGCAGGGCCAGCGTCAGCACGGTGTTGGTCGCCACGACGGTCACGTACTGCCTGCCGTCGATCTGATACGCCATCGGGCTCGCTCGGATCGGCCGAGGCGCGTCGTGGCGGAACAGGATCTCGCCGGTCTCGGCGTCGAGGGCGTAGAACCCGCCGTCCTCGACCCCCTGGAACACGAGGTTGCCCGCCGTCACGAGGTTGCCGCTGGCCCCGATGGCGGTCTGGGCGGGCAGGATGGTCTGCCAGGTCTGCTCGCCGGTGACGGGGTCGTAGGCCGAGACGGTGACCTCGGGCGGGAACGCCTCGGTGAGGCGGTCGAGGCTCGACAGGCTCTCGGTGTGCCCCCGCGAGTCGGGCCCCGGCTCCAGGGTGTCGCCGACGGGGTTGACGACGAGGGCGATGGCCCCGTTCTTGCCGGTGACGTAGACGAGGCCGGTGGCGGGGCTGAACGACGGGGCCCCGAAACTCGACCCGCCGTGAGGCACGATGACCGCCTTGCTGATCCAGTACGGGCTGTAGAGCTGGCTCGACCGCGCCATCAGCTCGGGGTCGTCGACCTCGACGAAGGTGGCGCAGAGCGGCGTCATGGGCACCCCCGCCGCGTTGTAGGGAATCGGCTGCGTCGGCCAGACCTGCTCGTCGGGGACATCGGTCTCGGTCGGCACCACCGTCTCGACCATCGGGTGCAGGGGCTCGCCGGTCTCACGGTCCCACAGGTAGAAGAGGCAGTTCTTGCCGGCCGCGGCGACGCCCCGGATGGTCTCTCCGTCCTCGCCGGTCACGTCGAAGAGCACCGGCCCCGTCACGTGGTCCCAATCCCAGAGGTCGTGGTGCACGGCCTGGTAGTACCAGCGCAGGGCGCCGGTCTCGAGGTCGAGGGCGATGGTGCTGTTGCTGAAGAGGTTGATGCCGGCCCGCGCCGACCCGTCGTAGTCGGGAGACGGGTTGCCGGCGTTCACGTAGACCAGGCCGAGGTCGGGGTCCACGGCGGGCTGAGTCCAGATGCCGCCGCCCGCCCGCGCTCCGTATCCCCACGTGTCGCGCGCGATTTCCCAGCCCTCGTCCTGCGGGCCCTGGGGGATCGTGTTGAAGACCCACCGGATGGCCCCGGTGGCGGCGTCGGTGGCGATGACCAGTCCGCCGGGGATGTGCCCTTCCGACAGCGCCGCCGCCACGTACAGCGTGCCGTCGTGGTGGGCGGGCGGGGTGGTGATGCGGTAGCCGATCTGGACCGGGTCGAGGGTGGGCGGGAAGTCGTCGGGGTACTTCAGTTGCAGTGCGTTGCTGACGACGGGCAGCACGCCCCCGTTGCCGAACGACGCCACCGCGTCGCCGGTGCCGGCGTCCCGTGCGTAGAGGTCGGCGCCGCGGTAGGCGTAGATGTTGCCGTCCGCGAAGGTGGGGCCGCGCACCGGGCTGCCGCCGGGCGACCCCGCGTCGAGGGGCGACGACCACAGCTCGGCCCCCGTGGCCGCGTCGAGGGCGAAGAGGGTCGAGCGCGAGTGCAGGTACATCACCCCGTCGACGACCAGCGGCGTGGTCTGGGTGATGTTGTCGGCCGGTCCCGCCACCCACGTCCACCGCTCGACGAGCCCGCCGACGTTCGACGCGTCGATCTCGTCGAGCGGCGCGAACCGGTTGTTGTCGAGGTTGAGGTTCTGGCTCGACCAGTCGATGGACGGCGCCTGCGCCCACGCGGGCGCGCCGGCCGCGACCACCGCGAGGGCGAGGAGGGCGGCGGGTCCCGCCACCCGGCGGCCGCCGCTACCGGACGGCCGTCGCCAGCCGGTCGGCCCGGTCGTAGTCCGCACCGTTCTTCGGCGCAGGCTCGGGTCTCGGGGAGCTTGATTCTTCGGCATCGTCACTGCTCCGTCGCCGCCGCTTCCTCGGCCCGCGCGCCGCCCAGCGAGTTGGGCACCGCCCAGTTGCCCTCGTGGCAGGCGTACTCGTACTGCTGGTAGGCGTCGTCGCGCTTGTAGGGGAAGGCGACGGTCCACGGCTCGGCGTAGGTCTCGGGGTCGTCGACGGTGAGCGTGTAGTTCAGGGTGTCGGCGTCGGCGAAGGTGAAGCGCTCGACCATGCGCCGGCCCTCGTGCTGCGGAGCGCGCGAGCCCGGCGCCCGCATGTTGCCGACCGCCTTGAAGTTGGTCGACTCGATGACCAGGGTGTTGCCCTCCCAGCGGCCGCGGGGGTCGCCCTCCCACTGGGTGATCTTCGCGTCGACGTGGGCGCCGCCCTCGAGCGGGATGATGCGCGCGTTGTGGATCATCTCGCTGTGGATGATGATGTGGTCCTCGTTCTGCACGATCAGTTTGCCGTTGTTGTAGGCGGTGGGCATCATCATGCCGAAGACCCCCCGCGACAGGCAGCGGTCGCCCGACTCCATGTTCGCGGCCCGGTCGTGCAGGTGTTCGCGGTAGTAGCGCACGCTCTCCTGCGCCCTCGGCGTCAGGTCCGGCACCTGCCCGTCGGGCGGATGGACCACGAGGGCGGGGGCCTCGCCCGCCACCGGCTCCTTCCAGAACCAGTCGAACCAGTAGTTGGCATAGGCGCCGACCCCGCGGCTGTTCTCGTGGCCCTCCCACTCGACCGCCTTCGCCCGGTCCGACCGCGCCGTGAACAGCTCGAGGCGCTCGGCCTCCGTCAGCGTCTTGCCGACCAGATCCGCCGACAGCTCCAGGGGCACGTGCGACGAGCCCACGTTGTTCCACATGCCGTTGATGTCGGGGTGCCCGTTCGCGAGCCGCGGGGGCTCCCAGTCCTGTCCCGACGAGAGCGCGGGCGCGCCGACGATCACCGCCGACGCGAGCAGCGCGGAGCAAGCGAGAGTCTTCATCTGGACCTTCCTTTCCGAGAGTCGCCCCATTGTACGGCAAGGACAGCAACGCGCCGGGCTTCGGAACGCGATGCGCTCGACGCCGTCGACCCGGTCGAAGTGCGTGTCGTTGCTCAACAACGGGAGTGCGTGCTGGCGGGGCGAGGCGCCGCGATCCAACGTCGTTGGACGGAATGGGGCTGCCCGAACGTTTCAACGCCAGTCGGGTCTCGGCGTAGACGCCGGCCGTCGCGTGAGTCACGTGGGCGACGTCGGCCAGGGGCAAGCTGCCTCTCATGCGACGTCTTCGGGCTTCAGCTTCTCGAACTCCTCTTCGATGGCGGCGTTGACCAGGCGGTGCTCGCTCGACAGATCGGACAGCCCGCCGAACGCGGCCATCCAGGGAGGCTCGGGTTCTCCCGCGGTTCTCTCCGCGCACGAGTGCGCCGGTGGCTTGGCTCGAAATGGCGGGTAGTGCTGGCGCTGCCCTCGAGGTCAGTCGTCGGCCAGCGGCGTCGCGGGTGCGGGAGGCGCAGGGGGCGGCTTCACGGGTCGGGGGGAAGCGGGGGGCGCTGCGGGCTCGACAGGGGCCGGTGAGGGCGCAGAGGGCTCGGCGGGGGTCGGTGCGGGAGCGGGGGGCGCTGCGGACTCGGCGGGGGCCGGTGCGGGATCAGGGGCCGCTGCGGGCTCGACGGGGGCCGGCGGGAGAGGGGGCGTATCCGCGGCCCCGTCCGGGCGGTCGCTCTGGCGCTGATAGAGGTACGAGGCGGCGAGCAGCAGCAGCCCCAGCACGACGCTGCTGGCGATGCGGTAGACCGAGTCGAGCTGCGAGAAGTCGACGAGGAACACCTTGAGCACGGTGGCGCCGAAGACCACGATGGCAAGGTAGCGGACGGGGGCGTACCGCCGCCGGATGCCCGCCGCGGTCAGGGCGGCGGCGTAGGCGGCCCAGGTCGCCGACAGCATCATCTGCATGGCGAGATCGGCGTTGGCGGCGATGCCCCGCCGGATCTCCCAGAACGCGCGGATCTCCATCGACAGCGTGAACAGCAGCAGCGCGTTCGCGCCGACCACGGCGGCGGCGAGGGCCGGCCCGCGGTGCCGGATGTCCGGGTCGGCCCGCCGGTGCAGATGGGCGACGAGCGCCAGCACGCCGACCACGAACAGGCCGAGGAGGGCGCGCTGGTTGAACAGGACGGCATGGGCGGCGGGCACCGGCGCCGTCTGCGCGGCCATCGCGAGCAGCGCCGCCGCCGCGAGCAGTCCGCCGCCGGCGGCGCGGATCCACGCGCGCCGCTCGCGGATGCCCAGCCAGGCCAGGCCTCCCGCCTGGGCCGCGCACGCCAGGGAGCCCCACGCGCCGTCGAAATGCAGCCCGATCGCGCCCACCGCGAGGGCTGCGGCCAGCACCAGCACGTGCATCGCGGCGCCGGGCTCGATGCGCCGCACGCCAGCCGCCACCGCCCACCACGCCATCGCCAGGAGGGCCGTCACCACCCCGGTCGCGGCGGGGAAGTGCGGCTCGAACAGCGCCTGCAGCCCGAACGCGAGGCCGAACCCGTTGACGGGCACGAGCACGACGTCGGCTGCGTGCAGCCGCCCGCCCTCTCGACGCAGCAGCTCGATCTGGGCGGTTGCGTGCAGGCTCGCGACCGCGATCCAGGTCACCGCGGTGGGGACCAGCCAGGCGCCGTCCCGGTCGGCGCCCGCCCAGCCGAGCAGCGGTCCGGCGACGAGGACCCAGAGCCCGAGGCGGGTCCACATTGCGCCCAGCCGCGCGGCGATCGCCACCCCGGCGCCGGTCACCGCGATCAGGTAGACGAGGAACGCGAGCCGATGGTCGCCGAGGAGGCTCAGCGAGGCGGCGTGATACCAGAGCGGGGTGGTCGCCAACGCCCACCGCATGGCGCCGGCGTACGGGCGGGTCGACTCGCGCGACCGGTATCGGACCCAGAGGAACAACCCGGCGTACAGCGTCAGGAACAGCTCGGTCTGCAGGTACGCGCCGGGCTCGTAGAATCCGACGTACCAGACGCACACGGTCAGCCCCGTCAGCACGAAGCTGGCCAGGGTCAGGGCGGGCCAATCGCGCCGGTGCGCCAGGTAGACGACGGCGGTGACGAGCAGGGCGACATAGGTGAACAGGACCGTCTGCGCGCCGGCGCCCCCGACGACGAAGGGGGTGGCGAACCCGCCGACCACCGCCATCATCGCGAGGGGCTGGGCGCGCAGCCGGTCCGCCTGAAACGCCGCGGAGGCGGTCACCACCACGAGCATCGCGAAGCCGGTGGCGGCGTCCACGAGACGGTACAGGTTCAGGGCCGCGTAGACGGCGAGGTACCAGGCGGCGACGCCTCCGCCCGCGAGGGTCATGCCGAACCGCTCGTGGCCGCGGGCCGCGAACCGCCGGCCCGACACGAGCAGCAGCCCCCCCGCGATCAGTCCGGCGCAGACCCGCAGCGGCTCCGTGATCCACTGGTTGACGAAGGCGTACCGGATGAACAGGCCCACGCCGACGACGAGGATGGCCACGCCCGCGTAGAGCATCCAACGGGTCCCGATGCGGGTCTCCAGGCGCAGCGGTTCGGGCCGAGGGTGCGGGGGCTCCGGGGCCGTCGCCGTCGCTGCCGGGGTCGCCGCCGCGGCTCCGGGGGAATGCGGAGCCGGCGGAGCGGCCGCGGCCGGCGCGGGGGGCGAGCCGTCCGCGGCATCGGGGCGCCCTCCCGTTTCGGGCGCCGCGGTCGGGGGCGCTCCGCCGTGCATCCATCGCTCGAGGCGCGCCAGACGGTGCTCGATCTCGATGACGCGCGCGCGCACCGCCGACGCGTACAGGAAGGCGACGATCGGCAGGATGAGCGTCAGGACGAACCCGATGAGGGCGGCGAGAAGGACCTCGATCATGGCGCGGTTCGGGCCGTTCCGTATCCCTTCGCCTCAGGCCGAGAGCCGATCGAGGGCCTCGGCCGAAGCCGACTCCGGCCATACCGGCGCCGGCGCCGCCACGTAGCCGGCGTGGGCCAGCCGGCTCTGGAAGTAGGCGGTCTCGGTGGCGTAGAAGAGCAGCTTGCCGGCGAGGTGCGCCACGACGTAGATCTGACCCGCGAGGAACCCCCACCACGTCGGGGTCGCGGTCGAGACGTCCGGCGCGGTGACCGCGTAGACCCCCACGACCGCGGCCAGCCCCAGGCCGTTGGCGGCATAGAGCCCCGCGCAGGAGGCGGGATGCCGCCGCACGAAGCGCCAGCCGGCGAGCAGCGTCCCGATCATGCTGCGGCGATCCTCCACCACCGCCCGCACCCGCGCGTAGTCGAACACGAGGCCGACGAGGGCCAGCAGCAGCCCGAACCCCAGATGGCGGAGCAGCCCGGCCGCGGCCATGTCGTCGCCCGGCGGCGGCGCGCCGACCGCCCACGGGTGGACCACCCGGAAGAGCGTCCAGTACACGAGACCCGCAACGAGAGCCAGCCGCAGAAGCCGCGGTCCGTACACGCCGCAGGCGGCGAAGAAGCCGGCGCCGCGGGTTGGCCGGTTCCGGGCATAACGGTCGATGGCGCCGGCCGAGAAGAGGGTCCAGGCCGCGAGGTAGGCGACGACGACCGCCGCGAGCGCCGGGTCGGGGCCCTTGCCGCCGAGGAGGACGCGCAGGTCGGGGATGCGGGCCTCCGCGCCCGCCGGCCCGACCGTGCACGGCCGGCCGTCGACCGGGTACCCGCCGTCCGCGAACCGCCACCAGTGAAGGGGAACGCAGGCGGCCGCGGGGCCGGCGCCCGCCGGGTCGTCGTGCAGGGTCGCCCGCATCCCCTCCCGGAGGAGCAGCCCCGGCGGCAGGGCCACCGCCGCCGTCAGCATCGCGGCGCCGACCACGACCGCCGGCGCCCGCACCACCCGCCGCACGCCGTCCCTCAGGGGGGTGATGAACGACATCACATCGGGAAGCCGGGAGGCGGCGGGTGATCGACCATGACCGCTACAGTATCACCCACCGTCGGCCGCTCCGTCGCCGCCGCGCACGGCAAGGGGCGCTCCCGGAGGAGCGCCCCTTGCCGCGAGCGCGGTCGCGACGCGTGCGGTCAGCGGTAGTCGTCGCGCACGGGATGGAACACGTCGATGATGCGGCACTGCGTGACCGCCCGGCCCGAGTGGACGGCGTTGGGCGGAATGAAGGCCACCATGCCCGGTCCGAGGCGCTGGGTCCGGTCCTCGATGGTCAGCTCGAACTCCCCGTCGAGCACGTGCGCCACCTGCTCGTGGGGGTGCGCATGCTCGGGGAGCTCGGCGCCGGCGGCGATGGTCCAGGTGACCGAGGTCATCGTGACCCCGTTCGCGAACCGGCCCACGAAGCCCGGCATCGGCTCCTTGCGGGCCATGTCGGTGGGCGAGAGGAACGCCACCGCTCAGTCCCTCAGCCCGAAGGTGAAGACGACGTTGCCGGCCGCGATGGTCACGTACTGCCGGCCGTCGACGGCGTAGGTGATGGCCGCGGAGTGGACGCGCCGGCCCACGTTCATGTGCCAGAGTTCCTCGCCGCTGACCGCGTCGAGCGCGAAGAAGTAGCCGTCGACGCTGCCGCTGAACACGAGGTCGCCGGCGGTGGCGGTGACCCCCGCTGTCGACCTCGGCTGGATGGCGTACTCCCAGCGCACGTCGCCGGTCCGCGGATCGATGGCGCGGATGGCGCTGTGGTAGTTGTCGGCCGGCAGCGGCCGCTGCGCGCCGCCCCCCGTGAACTGGTCGCCTTCCACGTACTCTTCGTCGCGCTTGTAGAAGATGTCCTCGCCGTCGTAGGCCTGCACGTAGAAGAGCTCGGTGCGCGGGCTGAACGCGGGCGAGAACCAGTTGGTGCCGCCGCCGACGGGCGGCGAGACGAGGGTGCCTTCGGGGGTCGGCGCGGTGTTGGGTACCCGGATGGGCCGGCCGTTCGAGTCGAGTCCAACCGCCCAGGTCTGCTTGGCGTAGGGCTTTCCGAGGAGGAACTCGCCGGTCACGCGGTCGATGGTGTAGAAGAACGCGTTGCGGTTCGCCCACATCATGACCTTGCGCTCCTCGCCGTCCATCGTCAGATCGGCGAGGATGGGCACCTGGATGGCGTCCCAGTCGTGCACGTCGTGCGGCGTGAACTGGAAGTACCAGTCGAGCTGGCCGGTGGCGCCGCTGATGGCCATGGCCGAGTCCGAGTAGAGGTTGTCGCCGAGCCGCACGTCGCCGTTCCAGTCCGGGCCGGGGTTGCCGGTGCCCCAGTAGACGAGGTCGAGGTCGGGGTCGTAGGCGCCAGTGATCCACGTCGCCGAGCCTCCGGTGCGCCACGACTCGCCGGCCCAGGTCTGGTTGTCGGGATGGTCGGGGCCGGGGATCGTCCACGCCCGCCAGACCTGCTCGCCCGACGCCGCGTCGTACGAGTCGATGAAGCCGCGGATGCCGTACTCGCCGCCGGCGATGCCCGTCACCACCTGGTCCTTGACGATCAGCGGTGCGGCGGTCTTGCTGTAGCCCGACCGGTGGTCGGCGGTCTCCCGGTCCCACACGAGGTTGCCGGTGCGCGCGTCGATGGCGACGAGGTGCGCGTCGAGGGTGCTCATGAAGAGCGTCTCGCCGAGAATGGCCACGCCGCGGTTGTTCCGCCCGCAGCAGATGCGCAGGTCATCGGGCAGCGGGTGGTCGTAGCGCCAGTACTGCCGCCCGGTGGCGGCGTCGACGGCCACCACGTTGCTCGGGGCCTCGGTGATGAACATCACCCCGTCGACGACGAGGGGGACGGTCTCGGCCCGGTCGAGCTGGGGGATCTGGTAGGCCCACTTGAGCTCGAGCTCGCCGACGTTGCGGTTGTGGACCTGGTCGAGCCGGCTGTAGCGCTGGGCGTCGAGGGTGCCCGAGTACATCAGCCAGTTCTCGGGCTCGTCGGCCGCGTTCAGCAGGCGCTCCCAGGTGACGGGGGAGAACGAGGGCGAGGCGCCGGCCTCCGACTCCTGGGCCGCGGCCGGCGCGGCGACGAGCGCGCTCGCGAGGGCGATGGCAAGCCGTTTCATGTTCAGCTCTCCTCCCGTCGAAGCGAGTACAGATAGGCGATGAGGTTCTCCAGCTCGGCGCTGGTCAACAGGGCGTTCACGCTGGGCATGATCGAGCTCGTGGTGCGTTCGTAGGACCGCACGCTGCCCTTCGAGAACGACCAGAGGTCCTCGTTCTCGTCCATGATCCGCATCGTGAAGGTGTCCTCGCTCATGCGCAGGCCCTCGACGACCGAGCCGTCCTCGCGGGTCACCCGCAGGGTCCACCAGCGCGGCGTGACGTCCTCGTCCGGCGTGCGCAGGTCGCTGGTCAGCTCGTCCGGGGTGCGGCGGTCGCCGACCCGGCTCAGGTCGGGTCCCCGCCGGCCGCCTTCGCCGTTCACCATGTGGCAGCTCGAGCAGTTGCCCTTGCCGTTGAACACCATGCGGCCGGCCGCGGCGTCGCCCGGCAGGTCGACGGCGGGAGTGCTGTTCAGCGAGTTGAGGTAGCTGACCACCATCCACACCGACTGGTCGGTGGCGTTGCGGCTGATGCCGATCATCTGGGTGTTGGGGATGCCCTCGCGGACGATGCGGAAGAGGCCCGCGTCGGTGCTGGCGCTGCTGAACCCGTCGGTCAGGGCCGGGCCCAGCTCGCCGCCGTCGCCGGTGAGGCCGTGGCACCGGCTGCACTGCTGCTGGTAGAGCCGCTGGCCCATCCGGGTGTCGAGCGAGGTCGTGAACGGGTTCTCGATTGTCTCCTGAGCGCGCGGGGCGGCCGGCGCCGTCACCAGGAACACGGCGGTCAGAACCGCCGTCGCCGGTATCCCCCACAGGATGCGCATTCGCATGATGCCCTCCGATACTCGGTTGGTCGACGCGCGGGGCCGCCGCGCGTCGACACGCACTGCTATCACGAGGCGGCTTCGCCCGGTCGCCCGGAGGCGCCTGGATCGTCCAGGGAATGGCCCGCCGCCGAACGCGGGAGGTCCACCCTTCGGAGCAGTTCCCGGAACGATGCCTGCCGACCAGCCATCGAATTTCTTGACGATATCATGCAGCGCGCCGCCCGCGCCACGTGCCGGCGTCGCATGGGTCACGACAGGTGACGCGACGCCGGCCGGGGGCGCGAGGCGGCGGCCCCGAGGCATCCGGTGGCGCCGAAGCTCTGCGTTTGCGCGCGTTCGGACGGGTCGCTGCCGGGAACGTCCCGATCGAACGTCCTGATCTCGGGCGGTCGCCGGGCGACGATCGGCGGGTGATGCGCCGGCGCTTTCCCGGTCCGGTTCGCGTCGGCACGGGGGCGGGCCGCGAGGCCGCGTATACTGCCGACCGTCGATGTCATCGTCCCCCGGCGCGCCCCGCTATCGATTCGCCGGCCACGCCCTGTCTCCCGCCCGCCGGACGCTCGTCCGCGAGGGCCGGGAGCTGCCGCTGATCCCGCGCTGCTTCGACCTCCTCGTCCTGCTCGTCGAGCGGCGGAACGAGGCGGTGTCGAGGCGTGACCTCCTCGACGCGGTCTGGAGCGACGTGGCGGTCACCGACGGCGCTCTCAGCCAGGCGGTCCGCATCGTCCGGCGCACGCTGGGCGACGATTCGCGCGAGCCGTCCTTCATCCGGACGGTGCCGCGGCACGGTTACCGCTTCGTCTGCGACGTCGTCGAGGAGCCGGACGAGGGACCGACGGCGCCCGAGCGGACCGCCGCAGAGCCCGCGCGGGCTCCGGCGGACGCCTCCTTCGACGAGGTCATCGAGGCGTTGCTCGACGACGACGTCGGCGACGCCGAGGCAGCGGACGTCCGGCGGCGGCAGGCGGCCGAGACCCTGCACCAACTGGGCACGGCGGAAGCGCTCGACCGGCTGGACCGCAGACCGGGGCACGCCGTGGCCCGCGCCTACCTGCGCGAGACCCGGTGGGACGTCCCGGGTGCGGGGCCGGTCCCGCTGCTGGGACACCCGGGCTGGCTGGCCGCCGCGAGAATCCTGTTCCTGCTTCGCATCCGGCGCGTGGCCCGGCTGGCGGGGCGCCGGTGGTTCGCCGCGGCCGCCGGCGGCGCGGCCGCGGGGACGGTCGCCGGTTTCCTCGGCGGTCTCGTCCTGCGTTTCGGACCCGCGTCGACGGCCGGTGACGGCGTGCTGGCGGCGCTGCCTCTCCTCGGCGCGGCGACCGGCGGCGTCGCGGCCGCCGGGGTCGGGGTCGGTCTCGCCGCCGCCGAGGCCGCCTTTCGCGCGCGGCGGCGCTTGGCTCTCGTCGCGGCGGGGGCGGCGAGCGGTCTCGCCGTCGCCGCCGCCGCCCATCTCCTGGGACGCCTCGTGCTCGAGGGGCTGTTCGGCCGCGACCTCTCGCCGCTGACCGGCGCCGTGGAGGGCCTGGTCCTCGGGGGAGCGGTCGGGCTGGGCTACGGGCTGGCCACCCCCACCGCCGAGGGCGGCATGGCCACCCCGCACGGGCTCGCCCGGGTCCGGGTCGCGCTCCTGACCGGGCTCGCCTGCGCGCTGGCCGCGGGGGGGCTCGGTTGGAGCGGCCGTTTCCTGGGGGCGATGAGTCTCGATTTCATGGCGCAGAGCTTCCCCGGCTCGCAGGTCGGCCTCGCGCCCCTGGCCCGCCTGCTCGGCGAACCGGCGCCGGGGGTCTTGACCCGGGTCGCGATCAGCGCCTTCGAGGGCCTGATGTTCGGCTCGGGCCTCGCCGCGGGGCTGACCAGAAGGCCCCGCTGAGCCGGTTTCGGCCCGCTCTCAGCGGAATATCACCGAACCGTCACTTCTCGCTCATGTCTCGGGGGCGGCCCTCCGCGGATACTGCCGGTCAGCGGATCGCGCCGCGTCCCCTCCCGCCGACGCGCGGGAACGAGGACGCGGCGAACACCAGGACCTGCGCGCCCCACGTCGTACGCGCACCCGAGGAGTGACACGATGCAACATGCGCTCGGCTCTCTGCACGACCGGTTGGCTCCCGCCGAGGAGATCTTCTTCACCTGGCTGACACGGGTGTTCGCCGCCGGGACTCTCGTCGGTTCGGCCTGGATCGACGACGCGCCGCCCCTGGAGCTCGCGGCCGCGGTTGTCACGATCTATGTCGCCGTGCGGGTGGCCATGCAGTTCGGCCGGCTGGGCGCCGCCGCTCCCTTCGCGAACCGACCCTTGCAGGTGATGTTCGCGGCGGGCGCACTCGTTGTGCTCGGCCTGTCGTTCCTCGTCGTCGTCACTCTCGTCGATCGCCTGGCCGTGTCGGTGGCCGGCTGAGGCGGAGCGGGATGGACCAGCGGATGAACGGCAGCCTGCACGTGGGTCTGATCATGGACGGCAACGGCCGCTGGGCCTCGGCGCGCGGCCTCCGCCGCGCCGAGGGGCATCGCCGCGGGGCCGCCGCGGTGCGGCGCGCGGTGGAGGCCGCGCCGGGGCTCGGCGTCACGACGCTGACGCTCTACGCGTTCTCGGCCGACAACTGGCGACGGCCGGCAGCCGAGGTGTCGGCGTTGATGTCGCTGCTCGAGTCCTTCCTCGTCCGCGAGTGCGCGAGTTGCCGGCGGCAAGGCGTGCGGCTGTCGTTGATCGGCCGGCGCGACCGTCTGCCGCCCGCATTGATCCGCGCCATCGAGGCGACGGAGCGGGCGACGCGCGACGGCTCCCGCCTCTACCTGCGGCTGGCCGTGGACTACTCGGCCCGCTCGGCGATCCTCGCGGCTGCCAGCGCCCTGAGGCCGGGCGAACCGTGCGACGAGCGCGGCTTCCTGCGGCGGGTCAACCGCGCATGCCACTCCGACCCGGACACCCCGCCGGTCGACCTCGTCATCCGCACGAGCGGCGAGCAGCGCCTGAGCGACTTCCTGCTGTTCGAGTCGGCCTACGCCGAGCTCCTGTTCATCGACACGCTGTGGCCGGACTTCGACGGCGATGACCTGCACCAGGCGGTCGAGGCGTATCGCCGTCGTGAGCGCCGCTACGGGGGGCTCGCCCCCGCCGCGGGCGGTTGGGGCCTGCCCGCGGTTCGCCGATCTGAGCCGGGGCCGCCGCCCGCGGCGATGTCCGGGGCGGCGGCCTCAGGTCACCGATCGGGATGAAGCCGACCAACGCGCCGCCTCATCGACTGCCCGGCTGCAGCGTCAGGCGGTGCGTGGCGTGTTCCTCCACCGCTTCCCGCGTGTAGAGCAGCGGGAAGTACTCGGCGTTGCCGAGGTTCTCGGCGAGGTTGCCGTAGAAGGGGCTGCCGGGCTGGGCCGACTGTCCCGGGGCGTTGCTGGCCACCGACCGGTCCGGGTCGGCGAGGTCGATGATGCGGCGGAAGTTGGCGCCGGTGGCGTTGAGGGCGCCGAAGCCCCCGGGCCGCTCGACCGCCGGCAGGTCGAACTCGGGGATGAACATGTGGCGCAGGGCGCTGGCGTGGACGCGGCCGTGCCGCCACTCGCCGCGGTCGGGGCCGAGCTCGGCCGACAGCCGCTCGATGGCCGCGGCGAGGCCCTGTTCGATCAGGGCGCGTCGCTCGGCCTCGGGGGTCTTCTCATCCCGGGCCGCCGCGTTCACCTCCGCGTTCCAGCGCACGTAGAGCGCGCCCGCGGTGCTCTCGCGCGAGACGGTGGCGTCCCATTCGGCGATCAGCCCGCGCGCCCACTCGATGTCGGGGTCGTCCGACGACCATCCCTGGAACGCGGGGATGTCCCGCTCGGCCGCCAGCAGGCGCGCGTCGTGCTGGATGCGCTCGTGATCGTCGACCGAGAGCACCTCGCCGGCCCCGAGTATCTGGTGCAGGCGCGTGATGCGCGAGGTCTCGACCCCGCGGGACGAGTGGTAGAAGACCGGCCGGCCCTCGTAGCCCGGCGGGTGGACGTTGTTGTTGGCGGTGGCGACGTAGCCGCGCTCGGGGTTGAACTCGCGGGGCAGGTCGTCGCGGAACCCGCGCCACTCGTAGTCGCCGTTGCCGGGCACCGGCAGCCGCCCGTTCCAGCCGTCGCGGTCGGGCGTCAGCCCTGTCACCTGGAGGGCGATGTTGCCGTCGGCGTCGCCGCAGACGAGGCTGTGCGTCGGCACGAGCCAGTGCATCGCCCGGTCGAAGAAATCGGCGCAGCTCTCGGCCTGGGCGAGCTGGAAGCTGCCCTTGTAGGCGGCCGTGCCCGGCTCCTGCACCACCGAACGCACCGCGTAGGCGACGCGGTTCTCGAGGTCCTCGTAGAAGACGGGGCCGTGGCGGCTGAACTTCAGCACGATCGGCTCGGGGTCCTGTCCCTTGACGGGGATCTCCTCCTCGATGATGCGCAGCGGCTCCCAGCCGTCCCGCCACCGCACCAGGTCGGGCTCGTCGGGGTGCAGCTCCTCGACGTAGACGTCGACCATGTCGGTGCCCGCGAAGGTGAAGCCCCACGCCATGCTCGCGTTGCTGCCCGCGTCGACCCCCGCGAACGGCGGCTCGCCGCCCCCGATGACGTTCCAGCCTGGCGCCACGAGGTGCACGAAGTAGCGCAGGGCGGGCATCTCGATGCGCCGGTGGGGGTCGTTGGCGAGTATCGGGACCCCGGTCGGCGACCGCGAGCCGGTCATCACCCAGTTGTTGCTGCCCTCGGTCGCGACGACGCCGGGCAGGACCCGCGCCGCCCGCCGTTCCGGCGGCGACACGAGGCCGCGGTACGGCTCGACGATCTCCAGGGCGGGCAGCCGGCCCGCCACGAACGGATCGCCGTCGCCGGCCCGCATCGCGTCGAGGATCTCCTCGGTGATGATGCTGACGTCGAGGCCGTCAGGCACGACGAGGTCGTCCCAGGGGTCGGGGGCGAAGCGTCGGTTCGCCTCCTCCGCCCCGTAGCGGGCGACGTTCAGCGCGAGCTGCATCTCGTGGAGGGCGTGCCCCCGCACGCTCGGCACCCCCAGGGCGGCCCAGCGCAGCACCGCGGTCTCGGCCGTCCATGGTTCGGGCGCGACGCCGGTGAGCTGGAACTCAACCGGGAGGTTGTCGCGGTTCTGCTCGATGAACGCGTTCACCCCGTTGGCGTGGGCGGTGAAGAGACGGTGAGCGTCGGGGTGGTAGCTGGTCCACTCGGTCTCGTCGAACGGCCCCCGGAACATCATCAGCCGGGTGCGCCGGTCGTAGTCCAGCGCCTCGGGTCCGAAGACCTCGGCGAGCCGCCCCTCGCGCCAGCGGCGCCACATCTCCATCTGCCACAGCCGGTCCTGGGCCATGACGTAGCCCTGCGCGAAGAACAGATCGTCGTCGTTCTCGGCGTAGATGTGGGGCACGCCCCACTCGTCGCGAATCACCTCGACCGGCGCCTTCAGGCCGGGGACGGCCAGCTCGCCGTCGATGGTGGCGAGCGCCCCCTGCGCGAGGGCGTCGAGCGACTGCGGTTGCCCCGCGCTGGCCCACGCGGCCGCCGCGGCCAGCAGCAGGGCCGCGAGCGCCGGGGCGCGAGGGACGGTGGAAACGAGGCTGCCGGATATCCGTGTGGCGGAGGTTTGCATCACATCGTTCTCCTGAAGGTCCTGTTTCTCTCGGGCTCCACCCGCGGTACTTCCTCGCACGAGAGCCGCCCCGCGGGTCACCGGGAGCGCCCCGACACCGGTCAACGCCTCCCGGTCATAAGAACAGGCTCCGGAGCATGCGCAGCCCGATCAGCAGGACCATCGGCGAGAAGTCCAGCCCGCCCATCGGCGGCAGGGCGCGGCGGAGGGGATCGAGGAGCGGCTCGGTCATCGCGTACGCGAAGTTGGCGATCGGGTTCGACGGGGGCAACTGCATCCACGACACGACCACCGCCACCAGCACGATGAGGGAGTAGATGTCGATGATCTGAATCAGCAGTAGCGGCATGACTGGCCCTCATCCGGCCGTGCGGACCGTCTCGTAGGTGGGGACGCCGTGCTCGTCGAACCAGCGGAAGGCGGCGGCCGGCGCGTCGCCCGGGGTCACCGTCACCTCCAGGAAGCCGCCGGTGGGCTCGGGCGACGAGAACGGCTGCACGATGAGGCCGTCAGGATCGTTCGACTCCGGGTCGCCCGGCGCCCGGCCGAGGCGCGCGTTGGCGTCGACGAGGGCGCCGGTCGAGAACTCCTCGAACCCCCGCGGGTGGATCGAGTGGTACTGCCAGTGCCGGTCCCCGCTGACGATGTAGAAGTGGTTGCCGAGGAAGCCGTTCTCCTCGAGCCAGTCGAAGAACCGGTCGCGCTCGTACTGGAACCCCATGGGGTTCGAGTGGTTGTCGCGCTTGAAGGGGTCGTGCCCCTCTGCCTGGCGGCCGGCCTGGTCGGCGTCGTCGGGGCCGATCATCGGCGTCGGCGAGATGAGGACCTTGAACGTGGCGTCGCTCGCGAGCAGGGTCTCCTGCAGCCATGCGAGCTGCTCGGCTCCCCACATCGTCTTGTCCGGTCCCGGCTCGGCCATGTTCGGGCTGCGGTAGTCGCGCCCCTCGGTCAGCCAGATCTGCAGGTCGCGCGAGATGCGGTGGGTCCGGTAGGTCCTGGGGTCCGGGTCGTCCGGGTCGACCACCGGCACCTGTTCGAGGAACGTGGCTCTGCCCAGCTCGGGCGAGGGGTCGGGCTCGAGGTCTACGGTGTTGTCGCAGTCGTTGAAGCGGTAGTCGTGGTCGTCCTTCTCCCAGTACGTGGGAACAGACGAGAACAGGTCGATGAACCGCGGCTGCACGAACTGCTGGTGCCACTTCTTGCGCAGGAACGACTGGGTCCGCTCGAACTCGCTGAACGGGGCGTCGTAGTAGACGTTGTCGCCGGTGCCGACGAAGAACGCCGGCTCGCGGGCGAGGATCGCGGCAAGGCCAGGGTAGCCCAGCGGCCGGTCTTCGGGCGAGCCGGACCGCGGCCGGTCCCCGTGGAAGAGGGCGTAGTTCATGCCGGTGACCACGACGAAGCTCACCTCCTCGGCTGCGTCCGCGCCGGGCAGGGTGCGGAACGAGCGGGTGGGGCCGCGCCGGGTGTCGTCGGTGGTGGGGCCGTACTCGAGCCGGTAGAAATAGCGCGTGCCCGCACTGAGCCCGTCGACGGCGGTCTTCACGATGTAGTCGCCCTCGGCCGTGGCGTCGAGCCACGCCGTCGTCGTCGAGTCGTCGAAGTCGTCTGCGAGGGCCAGCTCGAACCGCGCCGTGCCCGGCGCCCCCGCCACGTCGCCGTCCACGAGGCCGTCCAGGGTGGTCAACCGCGACTGCAGAATGACGCTGTCCGCGGTCACCTCGCCGGCCATCTCGCCCTGGCCGTTGGTGATCGTGATGGGGTCCGGCGCGGGGCCGCCGCAACCCGTCGCCAGCGCGAGGCCGGTCAGTATCGCCGCCGTCCTGGTCATCGTCGCTCCTCCCGGCCGCCGCCGACGCGGGGTCCGGTGCGGGTCGTTCGCGTGCTCGCCGCATCCCGGGCCGGTGGCCTGTCGCGCTCGCGGCATCCCAGCAGTGCATCCTACACGCACCGGGCGCCGGATGCCATGCGAGGCGCTGCGGCGACGAGGAGAGAGCACCGCCGCACTCGTGCAGAGAGGCGTCGCCCCGCGTCGTCGGTGAGGGCGGTCAGAGGCATCGCACCGCGTTGTCGGCGAGGGGTGGTCGTCGGCCGCGGCTCGCAGGTGGGCTCGTCTCGGCCGGCCGTCCATGCAGCCACGGCAGCCGAAAAGCACGTGGTCATCGGCCGCGATTTCGCAGGCGCACAGGACCGCCCGCCGCCGGTCCTGCGACGAACTCTCCCGGCGGCTGCCGCTGCAAGACCCGAACACCACCGAAGAAGCGGCGCGGACAGCGCTTCGCTGGCTGGCGCCGCGCGCCACCCGAACACCACCGAAGAAGCGGCGCGGACAGCGCTTCGCTGGCTGGCGCCGCGCGCCACCCGAACACCACCGAAGAAGCGGCGCGGACAGCGCTTCGCTGGCTGGCGCCGCGCGCCCGCGCCGATTCAACGGTTGAACGGGAACGGCAAGCCGTTGAAGCGGTAGCCCGCGTGCCAGGCGATGTAGTCGTGGCTGAAGTCCTTGCCCCGGCTCGTGAAGCGGAAGCTCACGTCGGTGAACCAGCGCGGCCCGAAGCGCATGATGGTCCCCACCCGGTAGTACGGGGCCGGCCGTTCGTCGGCCCGCGTGCGGGCGAGGTGGGTCCCGAAGTGGAGGTAGATGGAGAAGGGGCCGGCGATCTGCTCGTAACCCGTGTAGAGGCCGACGCTGCCCCCGCCGCTCAGATCGGCGCCGGGCGCTGGTGCCGTGCCGGGCGGCCGGCGCGTTTCGAGCGACCCTTCGAGCCCCCCGCCGACCTGGCCGATGCGGTAGAACCGGCGCCAGACCGATCCCTTGAGGGCGGCGACCTGCACGTACCCCCGCGGGCCGAACCCGTCCTCTCCCCGCCAGAAGAACCCCACCCCCCGCACCGCGAGCCCGCCGTCGAGGCGCGTCTCCCAGCGATCGACGAACAGCGGCCGGTCTTCGCGGCGCCGGGGCGGCCCGCGCACGCCCAGGCTGCGCTGCACCGCGACGCGGGGGGCGGTCACCGTCAGCCCCCGGTTGGGGCTGCCGACCCCACCGTTCGAGAAGTGGTTCAGCGAGAACCCCGCCAGGACGTCGAGGCGGTCGGTGAGGCGCCGCCGGGCCTGGAAGCCGAGGTCGATGTAGCTCGTCAGCCGCGTGGTGGGATGCCGCTCGAAGGGAAAATCCTCGAACGCCGGGGGGTTCCAGCCGCTCGTCACCCCCATGCCGATGGTCGTGAGAATGTCGACGGTGGCGATGGTCGGGAGGATGGGGGTCTGGATGAACCCGTAGATGGACGTCGGCTGGCCCCGGTCCGTCGCCCCGCCCCCGAAGTCGGCGAACTGGATGCCCGCGCCGTAGGACGGGAAACGGTAGGTGTGGTGCCACAGCGCCGACCCGTCGGTGTGTCTGACGAGCTCCACGCGATAGGTACGGAAGGTGTTGCGGGGCAGGGGATGCGTCCTGCCGACGACGCCGGGCTGGAAATCGAAGCGCAGGGACCAGTCCTCCGGGGTCTCGACACGGAACCGGCGCCACACGGTGCGGAGCGCCCTCGGCAGGAACCACGCGGCCCGTGTTTCCGGTTGAGGTTGCGGTGCGGCCAGGGGCGCGTCTCCCTCGTCGTCGCCCGGCGGAGGCTCCGCCGTGGTGGGGTCCGGCCCGGGGGCGGTGTCTGTCGGGTCCGGCCCGGGGGCGGTGTCTGTCGGGTCTGGCACGGGGGCGGTGTCTGTCGGGTCTGGTCCGTCGTCGTGAGGCGGCGCGGCGTGGGCGTCGGTCCCGGGTTCGGTCTCCTGCCCGGCGTCGGCCGCGTCCGGCTCGTCGCCGTGCGCCGGCGCGGGTGCGGCTTCGGTTTTCGTTTCGGCTTCCTGGTCCGGTGGCGAACCCCTTCCCGCGTCGTCGGCCGGCGCGGGCTCTGCCCTGGTGGGGTCCGGCACGGGGGCGTCGTCGGCCGGGTCTGGCACGGGGGCGGTGTCGGTCGGGTCCAGCACGGGGGCGGTGTCTGTCGGGTCTGGTCGGTCGTCGTGAGGCGGTGGGGTGTGGGCGTCGGTCCCGGGTTCGGTCTCCTGCCCGGCCTCGGCCGCGTCCGGCTGGTCGCCGTGCGCCGTCGCGGGTGCGGCTTCGGTCTTTGTTTCGGTTTCCTGGTCCGGTGGCGAACCCCTTCCGGCGTCGTTGTCCTCCGGCGCGGGCTCCGCCCTGGTGGGGTCCGGCACGGGGGCCGTGTCTGTCGGGTCCAGCACGGGGGCGGTGTCGGCCGGGTCCGGCCCGGGGGCGGTGTCTGTCGGGTCTGGCCCGTCGTCGTGAGGCGGCGCGGTGTGGGCGTCGGTCCCGGGTTCGGTCTCCTGCCCGGCCTCGGCCGCGTCCGGCTGGTCGCCGTGCGCCGGCGCGGGTGCGGCATCGGTCTTCGTTTCGGCTTCCTGGTCCGGTGGCGAACCCCTTCCCGCGTCGTCGGCCGGCGCGGGCTCTGCCCTGGTGGGGTCCGGCCCGGGGGCGGCGTCGGCCGGGTCCGGCCCGGGGGCGGTGTCTGTCGGGTCCGGCCCGGGGGCGGTGTCTGTCGGGTCTGGCCCGTCGTCGTGGGGCGGCGCGGTGTGGGCGTCGGTCCCGGGTTCGGTCTCCTGCCCGGCCTCGGCCGCGTCCGGCTGGTCGCCGTGCGCCGGCGCGGGTGCGGCATCGGTCTTCGTTTCGGCTTCCTGGTCTGGTGGCGAACCCCTTCCGGCGTCGTCGTCCTCCGGCGCGGGCTCCGCCCTGGTGGGGTCCGGCACGGGGGTGGCGTCGGCGGCGTCGGCCGGGTCCGGCACGGGGGCGGCGTCGGCCGGGTCCGGCACGGGGGCGGTGTCTGTCGGGTCTGGCCCGTCGTCGTGAGGCGGCGCGGTGTGGGCGTCGGTCTCGGGTTGGGGTTGCGGGTTCGCCGGGGGGGCGCCGTCGTCGCCGGCGGGCTGGGCCGCGGCCCCGGCCGCGAGGGCGAGACACAGCAGAAGCGCCGACAGCCATCCGGGTCGCGGGCGGGTGGCGCCCCCAGGCGGCGGCGTCCAGACGAAGGTCGGCAACCGGTTGTGAACGCCGTCCGTCCGCGGGGTTGCCGTCCGCGGTCCCTGCCTGCCGACCACCCGTCCCCGACGCCGTCCTACGACGCCGGCTCCTCGGGCAGCGTCAGCGCGATCAGCTCGGCGCTGCTGCCTCCGGTGCCCACCGCCACCAGCAGGTACTGCCGGCCCTCGTGGCGGTATGTCACGGGGTTGCCGCCCGGCGGCGCCGGCAGGTCGACGGCGCCGAGATGTTCGCCGGTGGCCTTGTCGTAGGCGCTGATGGTGCGCGACCCCGCCGCCACGTCTGCGTAGCCGCGGCCGCCGTGGTTCATGATGAGCAGCGACGGGGTGACCAGCGGCCCCGAGCTGATGCCGCCGCCCCCGCCGAGGGGCGGCAGGTTCAGGTGGGCGAGGGCGGGATGGTACCGGGGGCCGTCGCCGTGGGGCTGCATCCACGCGCGGCCGCCGGTGGTCAGGTCCAGCGCCGTCACCCGCTTGTAGGGCGGCTTGAACAGGGGCAGCCCCTGCGGCCCCGGCAGCCCCACGCCCCACGGGTCGGTGAAGTAGCCCACCGTCGCCGGCGCCTCGTACTCGACCACCTCGACGACGATCAGCGTGCTCGACGACGACACGAAGAGCCGGCCGGTCTCGACGTCGACGGCCGCCCCCTGCCAGTTCGCGCCCCCGCCCGCCCCGGGCACCTGGATGAACGGGGTCTCCGCCCCGCGCAGCACCGGGGGCGAGAAGATGGGGCCGAACCGCGCCCGGCTGCGCACCAGCTCCAGGGCCTCGGCCTTCAGCGCGGGCGTGAAGTCGATGACGTCGTCGATGCCGATGCCCTGCCGGTCGAAGGGCGGCGGCTTCGTCGGGAACGGCTGGGTCGGCGAGTACCACTCCCCGGGCACGCTGCCCTGCGGCACGGGGCGCTCCTCGATGGGCCAGACGGGCTCGCCCGTCACGCGGTCGAAGACATAGGTGAACGCCTGCTTGCTGACCTGGGCCAGGGCCTTGACCTCGCGGCCGTCCACGGTGATGTCGACGAGGTTGGGGCCGGTCGGGAAGTCCCAGTCCCACAGCCCGTGGTGGACCGCCTGGAAGTGCCACTCCCGCTGCCCGGTCTCGATGTCGACGGCCACGATGCTCTCGGCGAACAGGTTGTCGCCCGGCCGCATGCCGCCGTACCAGTCGTTCGACGGGGTGCCGGTGGGCAGGTAGACGAGGCCGAGCTCCTCGTCCACGGCCATGTACGACCAGACGTTGGTGTGCCCGCTGTAGCGCCACGACCCGTTCTGCCACGAGTCGACCCCGAACTCGTCGCCCTGGGGGATGGTGTGGAAGATCCACTTCATTTCGCCGGTGCGGGCGTCGTAGGCCCGCACATCGCCCGGCGACGCCTCGCGCAGGGTGATGTAGGTGTCCTGGATGATGCTGCCGGTGATGATGGTGTCGCCGGCCACCGCGACCGGCGACGAGTAGGTCATGCGCGACGCGTCGATCTCACGGTTGTAGCCCCGGGTCAGGTCGACGTGGCCGTTCTCGCCGAAGTCGGGGTAGAGGGCGCCGGTGCGGGCATCCAGGGCGACGAGCTTCAGGTCGTGGTTGGCCATGAAGATGCGCGCGTCGCCGCTCTCGCGGTCCTTCCAGTACGAGAGGCCGCGGTGGTGCCAGCCCATGTTGGGAGGGCGGTCCATGTCGTCGTAGATGCGGGGGTCGTAGGTCCACACCGTCTCGCCGGTGCCCGCGTCGAGGGCCGCGGCCTGGCCGAGGGCGGTGCTGACGTAGACCAGCCCGTCGGCCATCAGCGGCGACGACTTGAACGCGCTGGGGCGGATGCGGTCGCGCTCCTCGGCCACCGCGCGGGACAGCGACGTCCACCGCCACGCGATCTCCAGGTCGGTGAAGTTCTCCGCGGTGATGTCGTCGAGGGGCGAGTACTTCGTGTTGGCGGCGTCCCGGCCGAAGTGGTGCCACTCGCCGTCGGGCACCCGCGACTGGGCGCCCGTGGGCCGGGGAGCGAGCACGACCGCGGCGGCCAACAGCGCGCACGGGACGAGGAGCCGAAGCCGGGCGCCGGTGTCCATGGGTTTCCTCCTTCGCTCCGCCAGCCGCCTCCAATCCACTCGTCAGATGGAGAACGAGAAGCGACCGCTGAAGTCCATCGTGAACACGCCCCGGCAGGTGATGTCCCGGCCAATCAACATGTCGTAGACGGGTGACTGCCTGGTGAACTCGGTGACCGTGTGACTCTGGATCAACAGCGATTTCGGACCGAACTGGAGAAGCAAATCGATCATGTACTGGTTCATCGCGCTCGCTCCGTTTGCACCCGCTACCGGTATCTTGCCGAGCGGGAGCAACGCAAGCGACTGCGCGAGCGTCGACGAATGCACGTACGGTCGGCCCCGGTGTCCATCAGGCCGTTCACGGGGACTCCTTCGACATTGAACGAGCTTCCCGCGCTGGACTCCATGGCCTGGGTCCAGTGGCCGGCCTGCAGCACCGTGACCTGAAGCAGTACGCCGACGTCAGGGTCGTACTGTCCGCTGAGGCACGGCATGCGAGAACCATCCGAGATCCACGGCACGATCGCGGATTTCCTGGACCGAGAAGAGCCCGTCGGCGAAGAGCTTTCCACCGGCCACCTGGGCGTCTCTCGCGGTATCGAAGATCGCCTCGACCTTCGCGTTGCGCAGCAGCGCCCATTTCCCTGCGCTCGTCTTCATCAAATCGGGGAGATGGGTTCTGAACGCCGTGTAGTTCCGGTCGACCTGATCCTGAAGCTGGGCAGCGGTCATCGACCACCTCTGGTCAAAGAACTTCTCTCAAGCCTCGCAAGTCTATCAGCCCATGCAGAAGGTCCCGCTGCATTCCGAGTGGCCTCCTCGCGCCATGTCAGGCGGGCACGCGGTGATCCGCAGGGCGGCCTCCGGGCGCAGTGCAACGCCACGGTCGCCATGAACATGCGCCCTCTCGACAACGCGTCGTCAAGGCGCTCCCCGGAGGTCGAAGAGCGGCTCGGCCACCGTCATGCCGGCCCGGTGCGCTTCGACCGCGGCGACCACTGCGGCGAGGGCCTCGGGGCGCTCGGCCGCCACATCGTAGCGCTCGCCCACGTCTTCCCCGAGGTGGAAGAGCAGGGGCGGGTCGTGGTCCGTCCGCGCGGGCGGCAGCCCGTAGCGGCCCTGGGTCACGAAGTGGGCCTTGTACGGCCCCAGCCGGAACGCGAACAGCTCGCCCATCCGGTAGTAGGCCATGGTCTCGCGCGGCGGCGGCCCCGTGCCCAGCAGCACCGGGCTCAGGTCGACCCCGTCGATGGGCCGGTCGTCGGGCGCGGCGGCGCCGGCGAGGGCGACGGCGGTGGTGAAGAGGTCCATCGCCGAGCCGATGGTCTGGGTCACCCCGGGCGCGATGGTTCCCGGCCACCAGAACAGGCCGGGCACCCGCATGCCGCCCTCGAACGTCGTCCCCTTGCCGTGCCGCAGCGGGCCGGCCGAGCCGCCGTGGGTCTCGTAGCTGATCCACGGACCGTTGTCGCTGGTGAACACCACCAGCGTCCGCTCCGCCAGCTCGAGGCGCTCGAGGGTATCGAGCACCTGCCCCGCCGCCCAGTCGATCTCCTCGATGACGTCGCCGTAGACGCCGGCGGTGCTGTGGCCCCGGAAATCCTCCGACCGGAACAGGGGCATGTGCGGCATCGTGTGGGGCAGGTAGAGGAAGAACGGCCCCTCCCGGTGCGCCTCGATGAACGACACCGCCTCTTCGGCGTAGCGCCGGGTGACGGTGGGCTGATCGGCGGGGCGCTCGACCACCGTCTCGTCGCGCATGAGGGGTACGTGCCAGAAGTCGGTCCGCGGGTCGAACATCGCGGCCCGGCGCTCGGGGCCCGACGGCACCTGCCAGTCCATGTCGTTCGAGTAGGGGATGCCGAACCACGAGTCGAACCCGTGCCGGGTCGGCAGGTACTCGGGCTCGTGGCCCAAGTGCCACTTGCCGACGATGCCGGTGGCGTAGCCCGCGTCGCGCAGCGCCTCGGCCAGGGTGATCTCCCCCGCCGGCAGCCCCCCGCGCGAGTCGGGGAAGAAGACGCCCTGCCGCCGCCCGAACATCCCGCTCCGCAGGTGGATGCGGCCCGTCAGGAGGGCGGCGCGGCTCGGCGAGCACACCGGCGCCTGACTGTAGAAGCTGGTCCACCGCTGCCCCTCCGCCGCCATGCGGTCGAGGTGGGGGGTGCGGATGTTGGGGTGCCCGTACGACCCGAGGTCGCCCCAGCCGAGGTCGTCGGCGGTGATGATGACGATGTTGGGTGGCTGGTCGGCGTCGGCCTGGCCGGCGGTCTCGCCCGCGAGGGGGGCGGCGTCGCGACTCGTCACCGCCAGCAGGACGAGGCCGCAGACCGCGGCCAGCGATGTTCGCCGGCGGTTCGGGGCGGCATTCCTGAGTTCGAGCATCGGCGCATTATAGTACGGCATCCCGCGCGCGCCCCAAGGGTGGGGCCGCGATGGTCGCCGCGGCGACAGGCCGGGCGGCCGCCGCCGGCGGCGACCCGATCCGTCAGCGCGGTCGGCGACTCGGGAGACGACGTCGCGCGAGGGTGCCGGCGGCCCCGGGGCTGGCCCGGCTGGGCGTCGCTCCTGCTGGCCGCCGGGGCGCACCTGGTCCGGCAGCGCTGCCTGGCCTGAACGCGCCACCCGTCACCGCTGGTTGCAATGGCCGCCGTGTCGCAGATCGTGACCCCATGACTACCCTGATCCGCGCCAAGCTCTCGGCCATGATGTTCCTGCAGTTCTTCGTGTGGGGCGCATGGTCGGTGCCCCTCGGGACCTATCTGGGCGAGGCCCTCGGGTTTCCCGGGCAGCAGATTGGACTCGTGGTCGGCACGACGGCGATCGCCGCGATGATCTCGCCGTTCTTCGTGGGGATGGTCGCCGACCGCTGGTTCGCGACCGAGAAGCTGCTGGCGGCGCTGCACGTCGGGGGCGGGGCGGTGCTGTTCCTGGCGTCCACCCGCACCGCGTTCCCGGCCGTCTACGGAGCGCTGCTGCTCTACGCGCTGTGCTACATGCCGACCCTGGCCCTCACCAACTCGCTGTCGTTCCGGCAGATGGCCGAGCCGGCCCGCGAGTTCCCGCCCATCCGGGTGCTGGGCACCATCGGCTGGATCGCCGCCGGCCTCGCGGTGGGGTTCCTGCGGCTCGAGGACACGCAGCGGCCGATGCAGATCGCGGCCGTCGCTTCCGTCGCCTTGGGGCTCTACTGCCTGCTGCTGCCGCACACGCCCCCGAAGCGGGCGGCGGCCCGGGTGACCGCCCGCGACGTCCTCGGGCTCGACGCCCTGCGCCTGCTGCGCGAGCCGACGTTCGCGGTGTTCGTGGCCGGCTCGATGTTGCTGTGCGTCCCCCTGCAGTTCTATTATGCGTTCGCCAACCCGTTCCTCAACGAGATCGGCGTGGTCAACGCGGCCGGCAAGATGACCCTCGGGCAGATGTCCGAGATCGGGTTCATGCTCGCGATGCCGTTCTTCTTCCGCCGTCTCGGCGTGAAGGGCATGCTGCTCGTGGGCATGGCGGCGTGGGTCGCCCGCTATCTGCTCTTCGCGTGGGGCGACAACGAGGCCTTGGTCTGGATGCTCTACGGCGGCATCCTGCTGCACGGCATCTGCTACGACTTCTTCTTCGTGACGGGGCAGATCTACGTGGACGAGAAGGCTCCGCCGGACCTGCGGGCGGCGGCCCAGGGCCTCATCGCGTTCGTGACGCTGGGGGTCGGCATGTTCGTCGGCTCGTGGCTGTCGGGGTTCGTGGTCGACCTCTACGTGGACGGGGCCGGCCATGCATGGGACCGGATCTGGATCGTGCCCGCGGTGTGGGCGGCGGCGGTGCTGCTGCTGTTCGCCCTGTTCTTCCGGGAACGGACCGCAAGCCCCGCGGCTTCGGCGGCAGGGGCGTGACCGACGCCGGGAAGTCTGCGCGGTGGAGCGGTGCCGGCTTGGCCGGGAGAACGTCGCCGGCGGGCCCCGCTGGCGGCCCCGACAACTCCTGCAGGCGTCCGCACCGTTCCACGGCGCAGACGCCTCGGCGGTAATCGGGAGCCGCCGAGGGGGTTTGCGGCGGGGCGGGACAACGCCGGCGCCGCGGAGATGGCGCGCCGGACCGGATGCAAGGACAGACAGCATGCAGGACAGGACACGGTTCTTCCCATTTCTGCGGTACGAGGACGCCCCTGCGGCGTTCGAGTGGCTCCATCGGGCGTTCGGGTTCGAGAAGCAGATGCTCGTGCCGGGACCGAAGGGAACCATCGCCCACGCCCAACTGCGCTACGGGGCGAGCGTCGTCATGATCGGGACCGCCACGGACGACTTCATGAACATGAAGAGTCCGCAGGCGGCGGGCGGCATCACCCAGGGGATCTACGTACACGTGGACGACATCGATGCGCACCACGAACGGGCGCAGGCGGCGGGGGCCGAGATAGTCATGGCCCTCGAAGACACCGAGTACGGCTCGCGCGAGTACGCGGCCCGCGACCCCGAGGGGCATCTGTGGAGCTTCGGCACCTATGCGCCCGAGACGGGCGGTTCGCCGGGCGGTGAACAACCCGGCAGCGCCGGTTCGTCCACCCCTCAGGAAGGAGCGGTTCGTTGACAGCGTTGAGCAACACGTCGTGCGCGTTCATCGGGGCGGGGGCCATGGGCGAGGCGATGATCGGCGGCCTCCTCCACCACGATCTCGTCGCCCCGCAGGCGGTCACCGCGGCAGACCCCCACGAGAGCCGGCGGAGCGCGATGAAGGAGCGGTTCGGGGTGCGCACCACCGAAGACAACCGGGACGCCGCCCGGAACGCGGACCTGGTGGTGCTGTCGGTCAAGCCGCAGGTGCTGGCTGCGGCCTGCGGCGACCTGCGGGGGGCGCTCCGGCCGGACGCCCTCGTCGTCTCGATCGTGGCCGGCGCCCGCATCGCGCCCATCGCCGACGGCCTGGGACACGATGCGATCGTGCGGACCATGCCCAACACGCCGGCCCAGGTCAGCGAAGGGATGACGGTGTGGACCGCGACCGATGCCGTCTCGGCCGTGCAGCGCGAGCAGACCGAGGCCCTCCTCGGCGCGCTCGGGAAGCACCTGTACGTGAGCGACGAGGCGTTCCTCGACAAGGCCACCGCTGTCAGCGGCAGCGGTCCCGCCTATGTCTTCCTGTTGATCGAGGCGTTGATCGACGCCGCCGTCCACCTCGGCTGGTCGCGCGCCGCGGCCCACGAGATGGTCATCCAGACCGTGCTCGGCGCCGCCGTCTACGCCCGCGAGACGGCGCTCCACCCCGCCGAGCTGCGCAACCGGGTGACCTCGCCGGGGGGAACGACCGCCGACGCCCTCTACCAACTCGAGGAGGGCGGCTTCCGCACCGTGCTGTCGAAGGCGGTCAGCGCCGCCTACCGGCGCAGCGTCGAACTGGGCGGGGGGTGAGGGCGCGTCACCGCCGGCCCTCCCGAGGCGGCCGCGCAGCCCTTCCGGGCGCCGGGTTCACTTCTTCTTCTTGCCGACGAGGACGAAGATCATCACGATGTGGAGCAGGAACGCTCCGGCCGTGGTGAGCAGCACCAACAGGATCGGGTTCATCGACTGGGTCCTCCCGCATCCGGCGCCCGCGCCGGAACACGCGCTGAAACGGCATGGGCCGGTTCGCGCCGCCGCGCGAACGAGGAGCGAACCGCCCCAGCCACGCGCATTGTATCCGATCCCGGGGCATGTCTCCGCTTGGCGGCGGGGCGGGCCCGGACCTGCCGCCGGCGGGGGCGGCCCGCGGCGCGCGGGCGCCGTGCCCGGCCTCCAGGACGCCCCTGCGGCAGAGCTGCCGGGGGACAATCGATGAGGGCAGCCGGAGCAGGGCTGCACGTGACACGCGGCCGTCGCGCTCCGGCTCACCCCGCGAGCCGGAGCGCCAGCGCCCGCTCCGCCTGGCGGCTGGCTGCCACCAACAGCAGGTCGAGCGGCAGCAGACCGACCCCGGTCTGTCGGTCCGGGCGCATCGCCGGCGCGTCGGGGCTGACGAGATGGCAGCGCCCGCGAAACCGCGGAAACCGCTCCATGAAGCGGAGCAGTCCGGCCGTGGAATGCCGCACCGACGAAGCAATCTCGAACGCCGCGGGGTGTTCCGGGTGGTCGTAGACGAGGTCGACCTCGTGGCGGCCCTCGCGCCAATGGTAGAGCCGGACCCCGGTCTGCCGGGCGAGCGCGTGCAGGTGGCCCGCCGCCATGTTCTCGAACAGCACCCCCATCTCCTCGGCGTCCGTCAGCGGGCCCAGCCCCCGTTGGAGGGCTGCGTTGCGCACCGCGCCGTCGACGAAGTAGATCCGCCGCCCGCGCCGCTGCACCGTCCCCTCCCGCCCCGAGTAGTTCGGGAGGGTGAACACGAGGAAGGCCCGTTCCAGGTAGGACAGGTAGCGGTCGAGCGTCGGCTGCGACAGGCCATCCAGCTCCTGGCAGAGGTTCTGCGGTGACAGCCGGCCCGTCACCCGTCCGGCGAGGGTGTAGAGCAGCCGTTCGAGCATCATCGGGTTGTCGATGCCGAACGCCTGTGGGATGTCCTTGTAGATCGCCCGTTCCACTGCGTCGCTGCGCAGGGTGCGCTGTGAGCGGAGCAGGGTGGACGCCTCGTCGGGGGGGACGGGCGGCCCCGCCCGGTCCGGCGGCGAGCCCTCGCGGGCCTCCGGCGCGGGGGTGCCGGCGTCGCGGCCGAACGGCGTGAGCAGCTCGGGGAAGCCCCCCGACAGCAGGAAGCGGCGGCGCAGAGGCGGCAGCCGGGTCAGATCGGGCCGGTCCGCCACGCTCGCCGCCAGTGTATCGGCCAGCGTCGTCTCGACCGGCAGCGCAACGTCCGCCCCCACCAGGGCCAGGAACTCGCCGAACAGGTACGGCGCCAGGTACTGTTCCTCCCAGCGCCCGACCCCGCTCTCGAGCCGGCGTTCACGCAGGGCGGCGGTGGCGCTCGACGAACCCGCGAGGCGGATGGGCCACCGCTCGTCGTAGAAGGTCTTCAGCCACAAGTCCCAGTCCTGGGCGTACGTCAGCTCGTCGAGGAAGACGAACGCCGGCGTGCCTGTATCGGCCGCCACGCCACGGACCAGCGCTCCGAGGTCGCTCTGCATCAACAGCGGGTGGTCGAGCCGAAACCACCAGATGCGGTGCCGCGCCACGCCTCCTGCCAGCAGCCGGCGCACTGCCTGGTACAGGCAGGTGGTCTTGCCCACGCGGCGCGGCCCGAGCACGAGCTGGAACCGGTTCGACTCGGCGCTCCGCAGGTTGTCGCACAACGACGCGGCCATCCCCCGTTCGACTGGCGGCGCCCACGCTTCGGGCGCCGACCCGACCGTGTGCCACGGGTTCTGTTCGACGAGCACGCGCCGGTAGTCCACCGCGGTCGGTGTCCACGTGCGCCCGCCCGCGCTGGAACGCCTGTTTCTCGGCATGCCTTCCAACCCACGTCATTCGGGTGTCAATTGTGTTATGTGGACTATAACACTCAACCGGTGAGTTTTGTTGGCTGAATAACATTCACGTGGAAGCCCAGTCGAGGGTTCGTGCCCGTCCCCCGCGGGGGCGGTGACCATCGAAGACGCCCGTTCCCTCCGATGCCCCGGAAGGGTTGTGGGTGCGGGCGCCGCGAATCTCGATGTGGGTCGAGCGCCTCAGCGGACGCTGGTGCCGAGCCCCTCGAACGAGACCGTGGGGCCGTCGCGAGACGACACGCCAGCCTGACGCGTTCCCGTGAACCCCATCCCACACCTGACGTGCTCCTCTACAGGCCCCACACGGTGATGCTGCGACCGTGGTGCTCTTCCTGCCGGCGGTACAGCCGCTCTGACCACGACCGCGCGTCGCGACGGTCGAACAGCACCAGGTGACCGTCCTCGGCGCGCCACGCGTCCATGTAATCCGCGGTCTGCGTCAGGCCCTCGCGCAGCGTCGTCTCCGGCGCCTTCCGGACCAGTTTGCATTCCACCACCACGCGCTGTTCGGCCGCCGGCGCGCCCGGTCGAGGGGGGCGCACCGGCCAGATGATCGCGAGGTCCATCCGCCGCCGGCCGACGCCGTACTCGCGCTCGATGCGTCCGTCGCTGTTCACGACCCGATGCAGGAACGCCTGCAACAGCAGTTGCGGACCAGCTTCCCGGTACTCGAAGCGGTCCAGCCAGTGCTCTGAATGGTCTCTGAAGTGCGCCTGGAACGCCTCCATCAACCGGTCCATCAGGAGCCGGCCGTTCGTTCCCACGTACCAGGCCGGCTGGTGGGGCAGCAGCGCCTGGGTCACCGTGGTCAGCTCGCGCGGGACCACCTCGCGGTAGATCGGGTTGACTATGCGCGCCGGGTCAGTCTGCGCCACGAGACCGAGGTCGCGGACGTACTGCAGGTCGTCGGGGCCGAATGCGTCCGATGTCTCGCCGGACAGAATCGGCTCGACCACCCGGCGCACGCGATCCTCCTCCAGGACGGCGGCGAGTTGATCGAGGTGGGTGTCGCGCCGCCGGATCAACCGCTCGCGCGCCTCGGTCAGCGCGTCGAAGGTGACCTCTCGACGGCGGTCGCGCAGGCCCGCCTTCTCGAAACAGACTTCTGCCGCCAAGGCGTTCACCAGCCATGCCTGGCCCCGAGTCAGTCGCCACAGTTCCGCCACCGCGCCATCGGCGAACCGCTGCCCGGTCTCGGCCGTATGCTGGGCCAGCAGGTCGCGTACCTCCTGTTCACGGAAGTCCCCCAACCGCAGCGACGCGGCCTTGATGTTGAAGGCGCTGCCGCCAAGGACCGCCGTCTTCTCCGAGGTCGAGCGGATGCGGTAGTCGCGCACGTCCCGCACGCCGCACAGGATCACGCTCTGTGGGAAGCGCTTCGGCCTGTCCGGATAGCCGCTTCGCAACTGGCGCAACACCGACAGCAGCGTGGCGCCGATCAGGCTGTCGATCTCGTCGATGAGCAGCACGAGTGGCTTCGGGCTGTTCGCCGACCACTCGGCCAGCACGCGCCGCAAGGCGCTGCGCGGCCCCACGCGCCGCAGAACGTCCGGCCACATCGACGGAAAGCCGGCGGCCGGCCCGTGCCGCTCGGCTTCCAGCGCCAGGCTGTCCAGTACCGCTTGCATGCACAGCGCCAGGTCTTCTTCGGGCCCCTGCGCGGTCTCCACGTTCACGTACACGCAGCGATAGCGACCGATCTCGTTCAACAGCTCGCGCAAGGCCCGCAACGCGGTCGTCTTGCCGGTCTGACGCGGGGCGTGCAGTACGAAGAACCGCCCCTGCTCGATCAACGCGAGAAGATCGTCCAGATCGAAACGGGACAGAGGCGGGACGTGGTAATGCTGGTCTGGCACGATGGGACCGGAGGTGTTGAAGAACCTCATGCACGGGAGTGTACCGCGCCGCATGTCGCGCCGCGCAGGAGGAACGTGAGATCTGCCGTGCGGCGGCGAGTCCTCGGCCTAGCCCCGTACGACGGCGCGGTACGCCTCCAGCTTGCGCTTCCATCGGGCCTCGTAGTCGGGGTCGCGCAGACGGCCGAGGTGCTCCCAGTAGTACCGCGCGCTCGTGTCGTCGTCGACGACCGTGAAGTCCGGATAGCGCGTCTCGCTGTTGGCGAGTGTGAGAGGCGCCTCGTACTCGTAGCGGTCGATGCCCTGGGAGAGCAGTTCGTTGGCGATGATGACTTCCGACTTGGACCGGACGAGGTCTCCGCGCTTCGTGCGATGGATGAGTCGGTCCTCAAGGAACCGCTCGTTCCCATCGACCTCGAACCGGAACGGATTGGGCGGAGCGAAGAGGTTGGTCAGCCGCTGCGCGATCTCGGAGTAATGCTCGCTCGCATAGCTGCGAAGCTCTCGCACGTCGCCCTGGTGCAGTACGACGACGCGTTTTCTCTGCCGGGTGAGCGCCGTGTAAAGCAGTTCTCGCGAGAGCAGCCAGCACGGGTTTGGCAGCACGTCGTTCCGAACTCGCTGCCCTGCGTCTTGTGGACGGTCAGCGCGTAGGCGAGATCGAGGGGTGGCGCGCCTTCTTCGCCACCGAACTCCGAGATCTTGAAATCGTAGTCCCGGCCCGGCTGCGACGTGAATTCCACTTCCAGGAACGGGAACAGTTTCCGCTGTCCTTTTCGCTTGTAGTTGCCAACGACGATCCCCACGTCCCCGTTGGCCACGTATGGCGGGCGTTCGGGGTCCTCGGGGTAGACGCTCCGCTTACTGCTGTTCTGCAGGTTGATGACCTTGTCGCCGTAGATGATTCCCTGGGGACCGAGCGGGCGGTGAATCCTGGGCCAGCGGGCCGTCGTTTTGGACAGCCACGTCCGGCGAAACGTCTGCTGAACGAGACGGTTCAGGGCATCCACGCCGTGTTCGGCGCTGACTCTGCTTGCTGTTCAACGACTCTGGCGCCATTTGAATTTCGAGGGAGGCCGACGCCGCGCGCCGTCGCCAGGGCATGCGGCTCGGAGGGCCTTCGAGGCTACCGCGTGGCCGCGGAGATCTCCGGCCGCATGGGCCGCATGCCGGCGAGGCGGGCATCGACGATGGTGACCGCCTCTTGCATGATGCGGTCGACGAGCTCACGGCAGGTGGGGATGTCGTGGATAAGCCCCGCCACCATGCCGGCGGACCAGATGCCGGCGTCGGTGTCGCCGGTCTCGAGCGCCTGCTTGCCGCGCTCGCCCGCGACGAGGTGCTTGATGTCGTCGATGGTGGCGTTGCCGCTTGCCTCGATGGAGTTGACCTCGTCGGAGACGGCGTTGCGGAAGACCCGCGCTGTGTTGCGCAGCGAGCGGAAGATGAGGGCGGTGTCGCGCTCCGTGGCGGCGACGAGGGCCTGCTTGACGTTGTCGTGGATGGGGGCTTCGCGGGTGGCCATGAACCGCGTGCCCATGTTCATGCCGTCGGCTCCGAGGGCGAGGGCGGCGACGAGGCCGCGGGCGTCGCCGAAGCCGCCGGAGGCGATCATGGGGATGCTCACGCGGTCGGCCGCGCACGGGATGAGGACGAGCCCGGGGATGTCGTCCTCGCCGGGGTGCCCCGCGCACTCGAACCCGTCGATGCTGATGGCGTCGCAGCCGATGGTCTCGGCCTTGACGGCGTGCCGCACCGAGGTGCACTTGTGGACGACCTTGATGCCGGCCGCCTTGAACCCGGGCAGGAACCGCTGCGGGTTGTTGCCGGCCGTCTCGACGATCTCGATCCCCGACTCGACGATGGCCTGGGCGTACTCGTCGTAGGGAATCGGCTTCAGGGTCGGGAGAATCGTGAGGTTCACCCCGAACGGGCGGTCGGTCATGCCGCGGGTGCGGGCGATCTCGCGCGTGAGGGCCTCGGGCGACGGCTGGGTCAGGGCGGTCAGGAAGCCGAGGGCGCCGGCGTTGGCGACGGCCGAGACGAGCTCGGCGACCCCGACGTTCTGCATGCCGCCCTGCACGATGGGGTGCTCGATGCCGAACGTGTCCGTGAAGCGGGTCGAGAGCATGGTCGGGAATGCGGTCTGGGATGCGGGGCGCCCCGGATGTCGACTGGCGCCCTCCGGGCGCGGTGCACCGCGGGCTTCACCGCGGCCGCCCGCGTTGGGTCGCCGCCGACGGTCAAGGTGCGAACGGAATCTCGTTCAGGGCTTCGAGGTCGCTCGATAGCGCCCTGTCTCCGGCGGGGAACCGGTTGCCGGCGAGGATGTAGGCGACGAGGCTCGCGGTCTCGTCGTTCGACAGCGTGCCGGGCGCATCCTGGGGCATCTCTTCCTGGATCAACTGGAACAGCTCGCCGACAGAGCGGCCCTCCCACCGGTTGCGGAAGGTGTGGTCGCCGAGCAGGGCGGCCATCTCGGGCACGAACGCCTGCAGGGACCCGTGGCACGCCAGGCACTGGTCGTCGTACAGCGCCTCGCCCGCGTCGGCCTGCGCCGGCGTGTACAACCCGTCCGCGGTGGCAGACTGGCCGTTGGCCGCAAGCACCACGGACGCCGCGAGGGCCGCCCCCGCCGCGAGAATGAACACGCGCATGTTCGGTCTCCGGGCGACAGCGGGGAACCCCGGGGTCCCCCGCTGCCGCATGCTTCGGAAACGGCCTACTCGTCGAGGATCAGCGTCGCGTTCCGCTTCGGAACCTGCCCGCCGGTCTCAATCTTGGTCACCAGCTCGACGGTCGCGACGTCGATGACGGCAACGTTGTTGTCGCCCGACATCGAGATGTACGCGTACTTGCTGTCGGGGGTGATGGTGACCCAGTTCGGCGAGTGGCCCACGCGGACGCCGCCCACCAGCTCGAGATCGGGCAGGCTGTACACGTACACGCTGCTGTTCAGGCTGCTGTTGGCCACCAGGTACTTCTGGTCCGGGGTCACGCCGATCCCGTGGGCGGTGTTGCCGCCGTGTCCCGGGGTCCGCTCGTTGTTCGGCAGCTCGGGGTACTCGATGCGGTTGACCCACTTGCGGGTCTCGAAGTCGAGCACGCCGAACCCGTTGAAGTTCGAGAGCTGCGCGTAGATGTGCTTCGTCGACCCGTCCTCGTTGACGTCGAAGGTCATCGGGCGGATGCCGAGGTCGGAGTAGGTCGTCCACACCGGTCGGTCGGTCTCCGTGTCGACCACGGTGACGTTGCGCGCGCCGATCATGCCGGCGATGGCGTGCTTGCCGTCCGGCGTCACGTAGGTGTTGTGGACGCCGCCGTGCACGGAGATGATCGCGGTCATCTCCTCCGTCTTGGTGTCGAGGACCTGCAGGGCCCCCGGCGATTCGGCGATGGCGGTGTAGACCTTGCGGCCGTCCGGGGTGATGGCGATGTTGTTGGGGCGCCCGATGAGCTCCACCTGCTTGACGACCTTCAGCGTCTCCATGTCGACGATGTCGACGGTGTCGTCAGATTCGTTGGCGACGTAGAGCTTCTTGCCGTCGGGCGACGGCGCCGCCCCGTGGGCCCGCTCGATGCCCTGGATCTCGCCGATCACCGCGTTGGTGAGGGGATCGATGACGTGCACGTTGTCGCCGGCGCTGTTGGTCTGGATGATCCGGACCGTCTGCGCCGCTGCGGCGGCGGGGATCACGAGGGCGGCGATGGCCGCCAGGGCCGCCAGTCTGCGTGTGGTGAACATTGGCTCGAACTCCTTGTCTGTGAAGCGTGTTCCGCCGGTTGCTACTGAACGGTCTCGCCGAGCACCCAGGCCGCGAGGGTCTTGAACCAGGGGTCTTCCTGCGAGCTGAACTGGCGCCCGCCGTTGTGGAACTCGTCGCCGCCCGCGTCGGGCTCGAGAGGATGCATCAGCAGCCGGCTCTCGAGCGGCTGGCCGGGGACGACGAGCCTCGATACCGACTCGAAGTTCATGCGTGACTGCTCCTCGGTCCAGTCGTCGGCGCGCCGCTCCATCTCCTGCAGGAACCCGACCCGGCCGCCCTCGGCGTGGCACACCACGCAGCGAGTGAAGCCCGCCTTTCTCTCCAGGAAGATCGGCTGCACGTTCGCCTTGTAGTACTCGTAGTCGAGGGTCGGGGGCGACTCGGCCGCCTGCGGTTGCGCCAGCAGCGCGGTCAGAGCCAGGACGATCGTCATGGATGCCTCCTTTGGGGAATATCCGTCCCTGCCGTTCAGGGCCGGGACCACGACGGGCAGGGCTTGGCAGCACCCGGCCCCGGCGTCACGAACGCGCACGTGCACTCGGCCAGACTCGACGACGCCCCGTCGCGCGATCGCCGTGATTCCGGGTACATATCACGCCTGCCGCCAACCGGCGGCAAGAAAAGCGCCGGGCGGTGGATCGAGGCGAGAGCGCCGCCGCCGCGCGTCGGGCGGCAGGAGCCGGCGCAACAATCTATGATACCGCGGACGGAGCCGTCCCGCTTGCCTCCGGCGCCCGGTATGCCGACAATGTCGGAAACGAGGACGGGATTCGAGATCCCGGGAAGACGAAAGGTCCGTATTGGAGAATCACATTCGGGTCGAGCCGGTGTCGCCGGTCATCGGGGCCGAGGTGTCCGGGGTCGACCTGAGCGCGCCGCTCGCCCCGGATGCCGTCAACGCCGTCCGAACCGCGCTGATGAAGCACCTGGTGCTCTTCTTCCGCGATCAGAGGCTGACCTGGCCGCAGCACAAGGCCTTCGGCCGCCTCTTCGGGGACCTGCATGTCCATCCCGCCGCCCCGAAGGACGCCGAGCACCCGGAGATCCTGGTCGTGCACGCCGACGGCAGCTCGAAGTTCGTGTCCGGCGAGTTGTGGCACTCCGACGTCTCGTGCGACGTCGATCCGCCGATGGGGAGCATCCTGCGCGTGGAGCAGGCGCCGCCGTCGGGCGGCGACACCCTGTTCGCCAGCATGTACGCCGCCTGGGAGGCTCTCTCCGACCGCATGCAGCGGCTGCTCGAGGAGTTGACAGCGGTGCACGAGGGCCGGCAGTACTACGTCGGCCGTTACGGTGGCGACAACCTGCGCGACGGCGTCTACCCGTCGGCCGAGCATCCCGCGGTGAGGACCCACCCCGAGACGGGCCGGTCCGCCCTCTACGTCAACGAGGGTTTCACCACCGGGTTCAAGGAGCTGAAACGGCCCGAGAGCGACGCCCTGCTCGCGTTCCTGGTGCGCCACTGCGCGGCCCCCGAGTTCCAGTGCCGATTCCGCTGGCGTGCCGACTCGGTCGCGTTCTGGGACAACCGGTGCACGCAGCACCACGCCGTGTGGGACTACTTCCCGGAGGTCCGCCACGGCTACCGGGTCACCATCCAGGGCGACCGGCCGTTCTACGCGCCGCGCCGCGCCGCCGCGGCGGCATCGCCGGCGGATGCGCGGCAGGCGTCGGCGCCGTAGACGGCGCGGACCCCTGCGGGTCGGGCGCCGAGCGGAGCTGCAGGCGCCGATTGGGGGGCTGGGCCGCTGATTGGGGGGCTGGGCCGCGAGGTGGGCCCGGACGCCGGAACCACGGCGGCGAGCGGAACGGCGCCGGCCCTTCCGGCGTCAGGTAAACGTTGGCGCGGCCCTTGCATCCGGTGATGGCATGGAGCGACGAAGGCCATGAGCGGACAGGCAGTGGACGGGGCGGCGCGTGAACGACGAACGGTCGACGTGGACGGTTTTCTTCGCGCCCTGACCGACCGTCGGCAAGACCTCCACCAGTTGATCGTCGACGCCATCGCGGGGTCGGTCGAGGCGCGCCGCGCCGTACTGGCCATCTCTGACGACGCCGCCGAGGGGTTGACGGTCACCGCGACGCGCGGCTCGCCCGTGCCGTGCGTCATCGGCACGGTGTTGGCGCCGGGCGCGGGAATCACCGGTCGGGTGTTCTCGACCCGATCCTCCCGGCTCATCCCCCTCGCGGTCGGCGAGCCGGCGGAACCGTGGTTGTCGTCTCGCGAGGGCTCGTGCCTCTCGGTGCCGCTGGTGGCTCGCGGCACGGCCCTCGGGGCCATCACCCTCACGGATCGCGCGGGCGGTCGATCGTTCGACCGCGCCGACCTGTCGGCGGCGGAGGGGCTGGCCGCGACCGCCGCCCTCGCCCTCGCCTACGAGCGGATGGTGCGGGTCAACGACCGCCTCGAGCACGCGGTGACCGTCGATCCCCTCACCGGGCTCCTCAACCGCGGCGGCCTCGACGCCCGGCTCGGGGAAGAGCTCGATCGGGCGCGGCGGCACCGCGAGCCGGTGGCCCTCGTCGCCATCGACGTCGACAGGTTCAAGGCGCTCAACGACGCCCTCGGCCATCCCGCCGGGGACGCCGTGCTCCAGGGGCTGGCCGCCATCTTCAGCGACTCGGTGCGGGCCGGCGACCTCTGCTCGCGGTTCGGCGGCGACGAGTTCGCCATCGTGATGCCCCGCACCACCGCCGCCGGCGCGTGCGGCAGCGCGGATCGGATACGGCGGCGCGTTCAGGACTACTGGCCCGACTCGGTCCCGGCCCGGCCCGCCGGCCTCCGCGTCACGGCCAGCTTCGGGGTGGCCGTGTCGGCGGCCGGCGTCACCCCGTCGGGGCTCGTCGAACGGGCCGACCGGGCTCTGTATGCGGCCAAGGCGAACGGCGGGAACCGGGTCCAACTCGGTGCGGAGGCCTGATGCCGCGACGGCAGGACGACCGCGCCGGTCCGCTTGCCGTCGTCCTCGATACCGTCGCGGCGGGTCGCCCTCCTACACGGAGTCCGGGTTGCCCGGCGCATAGTGCGGCGCCAACCCGACCTGGGAGCATGCTCGTTCGTACTCCAACCGTGCCTTCTCGTAATCTGCACTCGCCTTGACGAGCGCCCGCTCCGCCGCGAAGAACGCGTGCCGCGCCTTGATGACCCCGTCCAACTCACCCCGCGCCTGTGACATCCCTGTCTCCCGTGGCATCCTTGTCTCCCGTGGTTCTCCTGCCCCGGCATCGTATCGCATCGGGTGGTCCGACGTGCCGTACGTGGTCCGCTCGACACGCTCAACGCAGTTCGACGCTCTCCGTCCCGGGATGCCGCCCCCAGTCGCGAGGATTGGCGTCGCCGAGCGGCCGCGCCGCGTCGAGCGGGTGGCGCGCGGCGCAGAGCGTGCGATAAGCTGTCCGCCATGAGCAGCGCCGCGAAACGATTCGTCGACGCCGGAGTGGTCATCGCCGGCCTGTTGATTGCGGCGGCCGCCGTGCCGGTCCGAGCCGCCGGCCAGCCCCCCGCCGTCGCGCCCACCCCCCTGACCCTGGACGACTTCCGCGGCGACCGCGCCGCCTGCTACGACCGGTCGGCGCAGCCGCAGACCGCAGTGGTCGACAGTCACCTGCACTTCCGACCGTTCGGCGGTCCCGCCGTCCCGTTCGAGGAGATCGTGCAGTACCTGGAGGCGACCGGCGTCCTGTTCGCCAACGTCTACGGCATCGGCCAGATGCTGCCCGCGTCGTCGCCGTGCACCTACTACCTCGACTGCCCCGGCACGCCTTTGGCGCCGACCCTGAGGAACGACTTCGTCAACGCCGCCAACGCGGTGGTGAAGACGCCCGAGGGCCTCCACCTGACGCTGGCGATGACCTTCCCGGACCTCGCCAACCCGGAGTCGGTCCTCCCCGGCCTGGATCTGCTCGACGACGAGTACCCCGGCCTCTTCCGGTGGATGGGCGAGGTCAACCTGGTCAAGCAGGCCGTCTTCGCCAACGGCCGGGGGCCGGTGCCGGCCGAGGCCATCGACGGCTGGAGCGGCTTCATGGCGGTGCTGCGCGAGCGGAGTATTCCCCTCGCCATCCACTCGGACCTCGGGAACGAAGAAGAACCGACCCTCTACCTGCCGCTCATGGAGAAGGTGCTTGCGGCCTATCCCGACAACCCCATCGTCTGGGTCCACATGGGGCTGTCGCGGGAGCTCACCACCATGGATCCGGAGCAGCACACCGATCTGATGGCGTCGATGCTCGAGCGCCATCCCAACCTGATGCTCGACATCACGTGGCGGGTCATCGACGACGCCTACTTTTCGACCCCGGAGGGCCGCGCCGTCTACGTACCGTTCCTGAACGCCCACTCGGAGCGGATCCTCCCCGGCACCGACTTCCTCGCGTCGCGTGACAAGGACCTCGACGTCTACCGCGAGGAGCTCGCGGTCACCAGCCGCATCCTCGGCCATCTCGACGACGAGGCCTTCCGCAACATCGCCCTCGGCGAGAACTACTTCCGGCTGCTGGGCCTGGATTACGAAGCGCCGCAGGTCTGCCGCGAGTAGACGCCGTCGAGCGCCCGACGACGTGGAGGCCGCTATCGGCGGTCCACGAGAACAGCGCGACAGCCTCCAGTTGCGGGCGATGTCTCGCCCGGTCGGCTTGGTGCCGGGATCGGTGGGAGGGCGACTTCGAGGAGCGCCGAGCCGTGGTGTGAGCGGTCGTCCGACGGTGCCGGGCGCCATCTACAGGAACCAGTCGGGGTGTTCGTTCTTGAACCGGCGCTTCCGCTCGACCGGATCGCGGACGTCGGGGCGCCACCCGGGATGCCTGCGCAGCGACGCGACATGCGCGTCCCAGCCGCCTCGCGATCCCCGGAAGACGTGCGCGCAGCCGGGAATCGGACAGCGGTAATCGCGTGCAGACGCTGCGCGAGGGCGCTCCCGGTTCTCGAGGTCGGTGCGGCGGGCAACCTGTTTGCGGCGCGGAGGTCGACGGCGAAGGTCGACGGCGCCGGTCAGCAGCATCGAGCCCTCCGCCTTGGGGTCCACCTGGTCGGGGTCGTGCAGCGGAACTTCGGTGATTGCGCATCGCAGGACGGCGGCCGCCGTGATGTACGCGTCGAAATCGTCCTCGTTCTCGAAAGGCCGCTTCGAGTCACCCAGATCCACGCGGTTGGCCTGGACCCAGGGTGAGCACCGCAGGTCGTGAACGGCACGAGCGCGGGCGTCAGGCCTGGTCTTCGACACCTTCTGCAGGTGGGTCGGCAGGGCGTCGGCAAGAGCAGCTCCGTAGGCCAGCCGCGGGTAGGTCTCGGCGAGCACGATGCGTCGACTGGCGAGCAACGTGGACAGCTCTCCGTGGAAAGGCCACATCGCAAAGTCACAGCCCCGCCGCAAGAGTCGCGTCGTTTCCTGCCAGAGGGACCTCGTGCCCGATCCGACCGTGCCGGGAATGCCGCTGACCGCGAACAGGGGATTGCCGCCTGTCGCCTGGTCGATCCGACGGAGCAGTTTATCGTCGGTGTGTTCGGTGAACGCGGTCAGGCCACCCTTTCCCGGTGCCACGCGGAACCACGGACGGTCGGGTGCCCACTGCTGCGGATCGCGTGCCGTGTTGGCAGGGTCGAAGAACGGTCCGTCCGGATCCAGCCGGCCCAGCCAGTCGACGAAGGTCTGCGCGTCCGACCCGCCGGAGGGGTTGGAGCCGGCGCTCGCCTGCGTCGACGCATTCCGGTCGAGCAGGCGCCAGAATCCACTCGACACGCCAAGTGCTGCGTCGACGCCCACGAGAACGGATCCGCGGTAAGCGAAGTCACCCGCGGTTTCCATCAAGTCGTGTAGAGTCCACGCCGGTCGAATTACCGGCCGGACGCTCCGCGCCTCCACATCGGCAATCCAGACCGCCCGCTTCGATTGCTCCACGCTCCAGTCTGCGGAGACGAACACCGCGGGGATTCCCGAAGTCGGCCACGGCCGCCCTGTCATCGCGCGATTCTCAGCCGGGGGAGTTACGCCGTCAACCCGCGCCGGCCGTACGGCGGTCGTCCGCTGTCGCGGATCGTCGCGGTCAGACCTGATTGACGGGTCGGCCATCTCGACGACGAGGCCTTCCGCAACATCGCCCTCGGCGAGAACTACTTCCGGCTGCTGGGCCTGGATCACGAAGCGCCGCCGGTCTGCCGCCAGTAGACGCGATGGCGTCACGCGTCACGGAAGCGACGCGATGCCGCTCACCCCCCGAACAGCCCCACCACGGTGATCGCCGCCGTCACGCACACCGCCGCCCCGAGCGTCATCCAGACGCCGACCTTCGCCATGTCGCGGATGGAGAAGTAGCCGGCCGAGTAGGGGAGGACGTTGGTGGGGCTCTCGGTGACGAGGATGAACGCGAGGGTCGAGGTGAAGGCGGCGGGAGCGGCGATGGTCCAGGCGTCGAGACCGAGGTCGAGGGCGAGGGCGAGCAGGATCGGCATGATGAGCGAGCCGGTCACGGTGTTGCTCGAGAACAGCAGGTGCAGCGCCGCCACCGCGAGGACGATGACGAAGGGGCGCAGCAGCGGCGGGACGAGGATGAGGTTGCCGAGCAGGAGCTGGGCGAGCCAGCGAGCCGCGCCGGTCTCGAACACCATCAGGCCCAGCGACAGGCCGGCGACGATGAGCATCACCCCGCCCCAGTCCATGTTGGCCTGGGCCTCCTTCCACGACATGACCCGGATCATGGGCAGGAAGAGCGTCAGGCCGCCGGCGAGGGCCACCGCCTGCACCGGCGGGTCGACGAGCCCCCCCGTGATGTCGGCAAGCCAGGGGGTGACGAGCCACGCGGTGATGGTGAGGGCGAAGATGACGAGGGTCTTGCGCTCGACCGGTTTCAGGGGGCCGAGGGCCTCGAGCTTGGCCTCGATCTCGCCCTCGCCGTAGGGCAGGGTCTCGATTTCCGGCGGGAAGATGCGCAGCAGCAGCCACCAGCCCACCGGCACCATGAGGATGGCGGCGGGGACCCCGAGCACCATCCACTGTCCGAACGAGACCGACACGCCGGAAATCTCCTCCAGGTAGCTGAGGGCGAGCACGTTGGCGGCGGTCCCGGCGGGGGTGCCGATGCCGCCGATGAGAGGGCCGTAGGCGCACGAGATCATCAGGGCCCGGCCGTAGTTGCTCTGGAGCGGCTTCAGGCCGGCGTCCTTGAGCACCCCGACGCCGAGGGGCAGCATGACGGCGGCGACGGCCATGTCCGTGATCCACATCGAGAGCAGGGCGCCGACGATGAGGAAGCCGAGCAGCACGCGGTCGGCCCGCGTACCCGCCCAGCGCAGCACGTGCAGCACCATGCGGGTGCCGAGTCCCGAGAACGTGAACCCGGTCGAGAGGAACAGGACCCCGATGAAGAACACGATGAGGGGGTTGCCGAACCCGGCGTTCACGGCCGAACCGAAGTCGGTGATGCCGAAGGCCGCGATGAGCACCACGACGAGCAGCGAGGTGACCGCGAACGGCATCGCCTCGCCGACCCACAGGGTGACCGCGAAGAGCAGGATCGCCAGACAGGTCTTGCCCTCGGGGGTCAGCGGAATCAGCTCGCCGGCCCGCTCGATGGGAGCGGGCGTCGGCAGCAGGTGGACGACGGCCATGAGGGCGGTGGCGCCCACGAGGATCAAGAGATCGCGGCGGTCTCTGGTCGGTGCGGTGGCGGTGTCGGGCACGATGGGACCATCAGGTGAGCAGCCGCAGCAGCGCGAACCGGGCGGCGGTCTGGAGTCCAGCGACCGCGAGAATGGTCCCGGGACCCCACTCGATTTCAGGCGAATATCCGCCCAAGCCTAGCACGGGTCGGCGGTCGAAGGGGGGCGCCGGGTCGGCGCAAAGACCGGCGGCGTCTTCTGTCTGGCGGCCATCGGCCATCGGCCATCGTCGTCGCCGGCGCGGCAGCCGCCCGCTTGTCGAAGCGGGCCCGACGGTGCCGACGTCACGGTCGCGGAATGTCGGTCGCCGGCCGGGTGAGCCGTTTCGGGAGTCGGAGTCGGAACAGGCTGCCTGCGTTATCGGCCACCCGGTCCATGAGCGTTGTCGCGGAGGTCTGTCCGACGGGTCGGAAGACGACGTCGTGAACGGGGCCGCCGCGCCGTTGTACGATCGGGCCGTCCGGTCCCAATGAAGAAGCGCCTGCCCCTCGGCATCCAGACGTTCCGCACGATTCGGGAGGAGGGGTTCTACTACGTCGACAAGACGTCCTTCGCGGCGCGGCTGGTCGACGAGGGCCGGCACTATTTCCTGTCACGGCCGCGGCGGTTCGGCAAGAGCCTGTTCCTCGACACGCTGCACGAGCTGTTCGCGGGCAGCGAAGACCTGTTCGCGGGGCTGGCCATCCACGGGGGCTGGGACTGGTCGGTGCGGCACCCGGTGGTGCGCCTCAGTTTCGGCGGGGCGCACTTCGGCGCCCCGGACCGCCTGCCCGCGGACCTGCTGGCCCAGCTCGACGCGCTCGAACGTGAGCACGGTGTCGAACCGCGTTACGACACCGGCCCGGCCCGGTTCCGGCACCTGCTGCGGACGCTGCATGCGCAGGCGGGCCGGCGGGTGGTGGTGCTGGTGGACGAGTACGACAAGCCGATCCTCGACGCGCTGTCGGCGCCGGAGGCGGCGCGGGCGAACCGCGACTACCTGCGCGGGCTGTACGGCGTCATCAAGGATTGCGACGCGCACGTGCGGTTCAGCTTCCTGACCGGGGTCAGCAAGTTCCCGAAGGTCAGCCTGTTCTCGGGCCTCAACAACCTCAGGGACATCACGCTGACCCCGCGCTACTCGTCGATCTGCGGCTACGCCGAGTCGGACCTCGACCGGGTGTTCGCGCCCGAGCTGGCGGGGCTCGACCGCGAACGCATCCGCGCCTGGTACAACGGCTACAACTGGCGGGGGGAGGAGCGGGTCTACAACCCCTACGACGTGCTCAACCTGTTCGGGGAAGGCGAGTTCCGGGCGTGGTGGTTCGAGACCGGCACGCCGGCGTTCCTGGTGGAGACGTTGACGTCCCGCAGGGTCCCGTCCGTGGCGCTCGACGGCATGGCGGGCACCGAAGAGCTGCTGTCGTCGTTCGACGTGGGCGACATCGCGACCGAGGCGCTGCTGTTCCAGGCCGGCTACCTCACGATTCGTGGCACGGAGTCGCGGGATGGGGAGATGTGTTACCGCCTGGGTTATCCCAACCGGGAGGTGCGGCAGAGCCTCAATCGGAGCCTGCTGCGCCGCCTCGCACAGGACCCGCGCCAGACGGCGAACGGCCTGCGGCTGTACGACCTGCTGGCGTCGGGGGACGTGGGGGGGCTGGAGGAGCTGTTCCATGCGTTCTTCGCCGGGATTCCCTACGAATGGCATACCCGCAACGACATCGCACGCTACGAGGGGTACTACGCGAGCGTGTTCTACTCGTACTTTGCGGCCACGGGTCTCGACATCGTGGTGGAGGACAGCGGATCCCGGGGTCGGGTGGACATGTCGGTACGGGCGGCCGGCCGCGTGTATCTGTTCGAGTTCAAGGTGGTGGAGCAGTCGGGACCGGGGTCGGCGCTGGCTCAGTTGCAGGAACGAGGCTACGCGGACCGCTACCGGGGTCGGGGTGAGCCGATCCACCTGGTGGGGGTGGAATTCAGCCGCGCCGAGCGCAACGTGGCCGCGGTTGAGACGGCCTCCGCCTGATGGCGCGGCGGTCAGCGGTGATCCGTGGGTGAGTCGTCCGACGGCCGGCGCACCGACGCCAGCAGGACGGTCGCGGCGAGAGCGGCGGCGAGGCCGAGCATGGCCGGGCTGAGCCCAGCTATCCCGCCGTCGCCGGCGGTCAGCCGCACCGCCGCGAACACGGAGACGCCGGCCGCGATCGAGGCGAGGGCCTCGGGCGTACGCACCCGGCCGACGTATAGCCCGACGATGACCGGCACGAACAGGGTCACCGTCAGCACCGTGTAGAAGATGCTCAGGGCCGCGATGATCGAGCTCAGCGCGATGGCGAGCGCGGTGGCCCCCGCCCCGCCCGCCACCGCCGCGCCGCGGGCGACCCGCAGGACCCCGGCGTCGCTCGCCCCCGGGTTCAGGAACCGCGCGTAGAGGTCGCGGGACAGCGACGTCGCGAGCATGAACAGGATGGCGTCGGCCGAGCTGAGCTCCGCCGAGAAGACGGCCGCGAGCCCGAGTGCGCCGACGAGCGGCGGCAGGGTCTCGATGAGCACCGTGGGCAGGGCCAGGTTGTGGTCGTCGAGGTCCGGGGCCGCGGTGCGCGCTATCATGCCGAGCAGGACCGGCGCCACCGCGAACGCGAGCAGGGCGGCCGCATTCAACCCTACCCCCACCCGCACCGCGTGGTCGTCGCGGGCCGCGTAGACCCGCTGCAGGATGCCCGGCGAGACGATGAACGACGGGCCGATCATGGCGAACAGGAACCAGCCCGACTCGCCGCCCTGCCACGGATTCCAGTATCCGTCGATGCCGCGGGTCTCTGCGACGACGTGCGACAGCCCGCCCACCGCGGCCAGCACGAGGGGGCTCACGACGAGGAAACCGGTCAGCAGGACCACGAGCTGGACGGCGTTGACGCGGACCGACGTCAGCAGCCCTCCGGCCGTGAAGTAGACGGTCACGGCGGCGCCGCCGACGAGCGAGCCGACCCACGGATCGAGGCCGCTCACGGCGTGGAGCACCGCGCCCATCGCGATGATCTGCCCGGCGAGGATGGCGAGGGTGGCCAGCCACAGGAGGGCCGCGATGAGGGCGCGCACCTCCCGCCCGTAGCGATGCTCGAGGAAGTCGCCGACGGTGTGCAGGTCGTGGGCCTCGGCGAGGCGCCGCAGCCGGGGGCCCACCCAGAACGCCAGGAAGAGCGAGCCGATGCCCGCCGACCCCACCCACCACCACGCGCTGATGCCGTCGCGGTAGCCGAGCGCCGCCGCCCCCATCGTCGAGCCGGCGCCGATGTTGGCGGCGAGCAGGGTGGTGAAGAGCAGCCCGGGCCCGAGGCGTCGGCCCGCGACGAAGAAGTCGCGGGGGCTCGCGACCCGCCGGCCGTACCACAGCCCCACCGCCATGAGCAGTCCCGCGTAGGCCAGGATGACGGCGAGGTACAGGTTCACGGTTGGGCGCCCGGCGGAGCCGAAGGCGACGATGGGCGGGCGAGATCCCGCGCGGCGGGGTAGCCGGCAATGCCGTGGGCCGCGCGCACCGCGCGCACGATGGCTTCGGCCATCGCTTCGGCCGCGAGGGCGCCGACCGTCCCGACGCCGACCGACTCGTCGAGCCGCCCCGTCGCGAGGGCGAAGATGGCGTCCCCGTCGGCGGGGGTGTGCGCGGGAACGATGGCCCGGGCGAGGCCGTCGTGGGCCATCCGCGCTACCAGGGTCGCCTCCGCCTGGGTCAGGACGGCGTTGGTGGCGACGATTCCCAGGGTGGTGTTCTCGCGGGGGCGTCCGCGGCCGCCCCCGCCCGCCCGCAGGAGCGTCCGCGCGTCGGCGAGGCCGTCGCCGTCGGGGGTGCGTACTCCCGCCACGACCCGGCCGGTCGCGGGGTCGACGACGTCGCCGACGGCGTTGACGGCGGCCAGCGCCGCCACCACGAGCCCGCCGGGTACGGTGATGGCGGCAGACCCGATGCCGCCCTTCATGGCCCGCCCGGGGCCGCCGAGCTTGCCGACGGTCGCCCCGGCTCCCGCCCCGACGTTGCCTTCCGCCACCGGGCCCGACGTGGCGGCGTCGGCGGCGCGGTAGCCGCAGTCGGCGGTGGGGCGAATCGCGGGGTCGCTGCCGACGCCGAGATCGAAGAGGATGGCGGCGGGCACGATGGGCACCTTCGCGGCCCGCGTGTCGTACCCGATGTCGCGCTCCGACAGGTACCGGACGACGCCGCCGGCTGCGTCGAGCCCGAACGCGCTGCCCCCCGCGAGGACGACGGCGTGCACTTGCTGCACGGTCCTGGCGGGGTCGAGCAGGTCCGTTTCGCGTGTCCCCGGCGCGCCGCCCCGCACGTCGACTCCGGCGACCGCTCCTGCTTCCGCCAGCACCACCGTGCAACCGGTCGGGCGCGCCGCTAGCGTGTGGTGGCCGACCGCGAGGCCGGCGACCGCCGTCAGCCCCTGGTGGTGGGGCTGGGCGGCCTCCGCGAGCGGAACCGGCAGGGCGCCGGCAAGGAACAACGTGGCGAACAAGCGGCGGCCCATCGCTGCCGTCGGTCCTTTCGGTAGGAACGACGGCCCGGGAACCGTCGCTCTCGTCAGCCCCGGTGACCGGGACGGCGCAGGCCACGCCGCCGTTCCGGGCGCAGCCTGGTGGCGGCTCGGGCTACTCGTCGTCGTCGGTCTCGATGCGTTGCAGGGTCTCGCCGGCCAGGTACCGCTCGTACTGCTCGTCGGTCATGAACGCGACGTCGGTCCAGCCGTGGCCCATCTCGTCCATGGTGCGCGACCCCCAGCCGACCCACCCCGAGGGATCGGGGTTGTGGCGGTTGTTGGCGGTGTTGTCGTGCCACGACACGGTGTGCAGGATCGTGCCCTTCGGGAACACGTGCGGCTCCTCGTAGGCGTAGACGATCTGCCACGTCTGCTCGTAGTTGACGACGTCGGTCAGCACTTCGCGGCGGCCGTCGAGGTGGATCGCCTCGAGCAGCATCCGGCTGCCCCGGAAGTGCATGTGGGGCTGGAAGCTCAGGATCAGCGCCGCCTGCGGCAGCGGCCAGAACCGCTCGTGGCGCGCCACCGTGTTGGGTGGAATGCTCAGCAGCGCGACCCCGTTCAGGGTGTTGTCGTCGATGAGGAGTCCCGTCGGCATGCGCTCGGCGTGCAGGTCGAGGTCGTGGCCGGCCGCGAGCAGCCGGTCCTCGACCGCCTCGCGGTTCAGCTTCCAGTCGTGCCCGATGCCGGTGCGGATGCGGTGGGCGGTGACGATGAGCTCGGGCACCTGCCCCTTGGGGTAGAACTTCACGCCGACCTTCTGCCGGTCGATCGTCTCTTCCCCCCACGGGTGGTAGTGCGGGGCGAAGCGGAACAGCCCCCCCGCCGGCAGCTTCCGCCCCGTGCCGTCGGGATAGTACTGGCCGGTGCTGCCCATGGCGTACTCGATGAGGTCGATCTCGCGGGTGTTCGACCCCATGCCGAGCCGGAACTCCTCGCGGTCCTCCACCGTCTCGGGCACGCTGACGTAGACGTGCGAGTGGTGCACGCAGCAGTACGCCTCGGGGATGATCTGCACCCACTTCACATAGCGGTCCTCGGTCAGCCCCGGGTCGACGATCTCGGACGGGTAGAAGTCGGGGCCCTCGGCGGGAATCTCGAAGCCCTTCTCCATCTGGACCACGAGGTCGGGCTCGCCGTAGGTCCACTCGTCGAGCGCCGCGAACTCGAGCGGCGGGGGGGCGTCGGCGGGGTTGCCGCGCGGAGCGCCGGCCGCGACCCAGTCGACGATGGCGGCGATTTCGGCGTCGCTCAGCGACGGGTCGGCGACGTACTCGCCGATGCTGCGGTCGATGTGCCACGGCGGCATCTGCCGCGCGACGACGCGGTCGCGGATGGCGCGCGCCCAGGGCCGCGTTTCCTCGTAGGTCAGCAGCGACATCGGGGCGCCGGTGCCGGGTCGGTGGCACTTCTGGCACGACCGCTGCAACAGGGGCAGCACGTCGCGGGTAAAGGTGGCGCCGTCCTCGGCCTGGCCTGCGGCGCCGGCGGTCGGGCTGAACACACCGGCCGCGAGGGCGATGGCGATGGCGGCGACGCGTGGCGGGACGACGCGCATGGCGGTGACCTCCGGGAATGATGCGACCGGGCCGGCCCATCGTCGCCTGACGGCTCCGCTGGGCGTGCAAACCAACGCTTGCAGCAGTCTGCACCGTTCCAGGTACAGCCTGCTGACTGTCGTGGGTCCAGTCTAGTGGACTGCAACGCCGAAATCCACTGTGAGCCGGGCGAGCAGGGAGCCGGGTCGTTTCTCGGCCGGCGTGCACGCAGAGGGCGCGCCGCCGAGAACCCACCGTAGACTGCCGGCCCCGGCGAGGGCCGAGGGCTGTTCATCTCACGTATCCGTCGTCATCGCGGGTCGCCGGCGCCCGGGCGTTGACCCCCTCCCGGACCTCAAGGTAGAGTGTTGGGCTCATTCTGCATTCGTGCGCCTTCTGTCCTGTCGGCGCGCGTGCGCTTGATGCAAGGCTGGGAGATCGCGCCCTCGAACGGCGCGGACTCCTGACGGGTTGGTTGGGCGGCGGGCGGAGCCGCGGAAGATCGCACCAGCGAAGTTCCAACGGATCGCAGGGTCGCGGCGACGCTCTCCGGGCTACGGCAGGAGGTAGAGAGAATGCGCATCGATATCCGCAGGGCCGTGTCGCTCGCGCTCGGCGGGCTGCTCGTGGCCGGAGTCGCCACGTGGAGCACCACCGCCGGGGCGCGCCAGGCTGGCATGGCCGACGGCGTCATCACGGGCAGCGTGGCGAGCGCCAACGGCGCCGAGGCCGGCGTCTGGGTCATCGCCGAGACCGACGAGCTCGAGACGAAGTTCGCGAAGATCGTCGTGACCGACGACGACGGCAACTTCGTGCTGCCGCAACTGCCCGACGCCACCTACGACGTCTGGGTGCGCGGCTACGGCCTCGTCGACTCCGAGAAGGTGCGGCTCTCCACCGGGCAGGAGGACGTGCAGCTCGCCGCCGTCGTCGCGCCGACCCCGCGCGACGCCGCCCAGTACTACCCCGGCAACTACTGGTACTCGCTGATCGAGCCGCCCGCCGCCAGCGAGTTCCCGGGCACCGGGAACAGCGGCAACGGCATCAACCCCGCCATGCGCACCCAGTCGCACTGGGTGGACAACATGAAGCAGGGGTGCCAGCTCTGCCACCAGCTCGGCAACACCGCGACCCGCGTGGTGCAGGAGCGCGACAACTTCGACTCGACCGTCGCGGCGTGGGACCACCGCGTGACGACCGGTCAGCGCGGCAACCAGATGAGCAACGCCATGAACCGGTTCGGCCGCGAGCCGGCGCTGCAGATGTTCGCCGCCTGGACCGACCGCATCGCCAACGGCGCGGTCCCCGAGGCCCCGCCGCGGCCCGACGGTCTCGAGCAGAACGTGGTGGTGACGCTGTGGGACTGGGGCGTCGACACCTCCTTCATCCACGATGAGATCGCCACCGACAAGCGGAACCCGCAGATCAACGGCAACGGGCCGGTGTACGGTGTCTCGGCCGGCCACGGCACCATCACCTTCGTCGACCCGGTGGCCAACACGGCGACCGAGGTGACGATTCCCGTCCGCCCCGACCCCGAGACCATGCCGACCCGCTTCCCCGACGTCCAGGTGCCGTCCTACTACTGGGGCGACGCGGAGCTCTGGGGCGTCGGCGCCCACGAGCGGTCGGACCCCCACAACCCGATGCTGGACCACAAGGGCCGGGTGTGGATGACCTCGACGGTGCGCCCGTTCCAGAACCCGGACTGGTGCCGTGACGGATCGGACAACCAGTACGCGCAGTACCACTCGATCGGCCGCGCCGGCCGGCACGCGTCGTACTACGACCCGTCGGCCGAGGGCGACGAGCAGTTCGTGCTCGTGGACACCTGCTTCGGCACCCACCACCTGCAGTTCGGCGAGGACGAAGACGACACCCTGTGGTTCAGCGGCGACGGCAACGTCATCGGCTGGCTGAACACCCGCCTCTACGACGAGACCGGCGACGAGCAGGGCTCGCAGGGCTGGTGCCCGACCGTGCTCGACACCAACGGCGACGGCGTCATCACCAAGCCGTGGAACGAGCCGCGCGACGACAATCCCGACCCCGCCCTCGACACCCGGGTCGCCGGGTTCGGCTACGGCATCATCGCGAGCCCGATCGACCACGCGGTCTGGATCACCCGCACCGGGCCGTTCCCCGGCTCGATCGTCCGTCTCGACCGCGGCGACAACCCGCCGGAGACGTGCATCGCCGAGATGTACCAGCCGCCGTCCATCGAGAACACCGACCTCGACCCGATGGAGACCGGGTTCGCCCCCCGCGGCATCGACGTGGACCGCAACGGGGTCATCTGGGCCGCCCTCTCCGGGAGCAGCCACATGGCGAGCTTCGACCGCAGCAAGTGCGCGGTGACCAGCGGTCCGAGCGCCACCGGCCAGCATTGCCCCGAGGGCTGGACCCTGTATCCGGTGCCCGGACCGCAGATGCAGGGCGTGGAGGGCCGCGTCGGCGCCGACTTCCACTACTACAGTTGGGTCGACCAGTTCAACACGCTGGGGATGGGCGAGAACGTCCCGATCGCCAACGGCTCCACGTCGGACTCGCTGCTCGCGCTCGATCCGGACACCGGCGAGTGGGTGATTCTGCGCGTGCCGTATCCGATGGCGTTCTACTCGCGCGGCCTCGACGGCCGCATCGACGATGCCGACGCCGGCTGGAAGGGCCGCGGGCTGTGGGCCAACTACGGCTCGAACTACATCTGGCACACCGAGGGCGGCCAGGGGACCAAGAGCAAGATCGTGCACTTCCAGCTTCGCCCCGATCCGCTCGCACGGTAACCGGCAGATTCTCGTGACCGCTGCGGCAGTCGTTCTGCCGTGGCGGCGCGGGGTCGAAGCCCGGGGCGCCGTGGACCGTCACGGTTCACGGCGCCTCCCGGGTCCTTTCCCCGCCGGGCCGCTCCTTCCCATCGCGCTTCGGTCGCCAAGCCGCGCAGGCTCCAGCATGCTGCGAGCGTGACCGTCTGCGTTGCACGCCCCGCGGGTTCGGTCCCGTGCCCCGGGACCGTGGAAGCCGGGCGCCGCATCGAAAACGGCGGGCCGCTGAACATCTCCTGACGGGATGAACGTCTCTACAACCGAATGAACGTCTTCCTCGTGCCCGTCGACCGGGCCCGCTACGAACTCTACTGTGAGCCCAACGACGCCGACCATCCCCCCGGCGCCGTCACCGGGAGGCTGATGCGCCGCGCGCGCGAGGTGCTCGCAACCGAGGAACGCCGTGATCGCCGCCACGCGAACGAGACCGACCGACGCCCGGCGGGCTGGTCGGCGCGGCTGCGCGCATCGCTCACACGGGGGCTCGCCGCCTGGATCTCCCAGCACCGTCTGCTCTGGCACATGCGCCACGTGCGGGAGGGCGTGCTCGTCCACTCCGGGGATCTGGACGCCGCGCAGGCGCTGTCGATCGCCCGGGGCCGTCTGCAGCGCCAGAGCGACCATCATCGGTTCTGGATGGTCGTCGACGGGCTTGCGACGGCCGTGTTCGGACCTCTGTTCTTCTTCGTTCCCGGCCCCAACCTCATCTCCTGGTACTTCGCCGCGAAGATGGCCGGGCACTGGCTGGCGTTCCGGGGGGCGCGCCAAGGCGTGTCGCGAGTCGACTGGTCGGCGCGGGTCAGCCCCGCCCTCGACGACGTGCGCGAAGCCCTGGTCCTGCCGGCGGACGAGCGGCGTCCGCGGCTGCGGGAGATCTCTCGCGAACTGCACCTCGAGCACCTGGCCACGTTCGTCGAGCGCCGAACGCAGGCCTGACCCGCAGCCGAACCGCGGGCCCCGCGGAATGGTGCCGGGCACGCAGTCGAGGAACGGGCTCGCCGGCCCCCAGGAACACCGCCGCGCGGGGCGGCATCGCCCCGCGCGCACCGCGGCGCCCGCATGTTACACTCGCCCGGTTTGAAGCTTCGTGACTTGGCGGAGCGGCTCGAATGCCGCCTCGAGGGCAACGGCGAGGTCGAAATCCGGGGCCTTGCCGGCATCGAGACGGCCGCGGCCGGAGACCTCACCTTTTTTGCCAATCCCCGGTACACGACGGCGCTGCGGTCGACGCGGGCGGCGGCGGTGATTCTCGCCGACGCCGCGCCCGACGCGCCGTGCCCGATGCTGCGCGCGGCCGACCCTTATCTCGCGTTCGCCGCGGCCGTCGAGCTGTTCACGGACGACGCTCGTCCGGCGCCCGGCATCGATCCGGCGAGCTGCGTCGCCGACGGCGCGGAGCTGCGAGACGGCGTCTCCGTCGGCCCCTTCGTGTCGATCGGTTCCGGCGCCGTCGTCGGACCACGGACGATCGTCCATCCTCACGTGACCATCGGCGCCGGAGTCGCCATCGGCGCCGACTGCGTGATTCACGCCCAGGCCGCGCTGCGCGAAGGGGTCGTGCTCGGCGACCGGGTGGTCGTACAGAACGGGGCAGTGATTGGCAGCGACGGTTTCGGCTTCGCCCGCCGCCCCGACGGGACGCATCAGAAGATCCCCCAGCACGGCGGGCTCGTCATCGAGGACGATGTCGAGATCGGCGCGCTGGTGGCGATAGACCGCCCCGCCCTCGGCGAGACCCGCATCGCGGCCGGCGCGAAGATCGACAACCTCGTCCAGGTCGGACACGGGGTCAAGATCGGCCGCAACGCGCTCCTGGCCGCCCAGGTCGGCATCGCGGGCAGCACCGTGCTCGAAGACGGCGTCGTCCTCGCCGGCCAGGTCGGTGTCAACGGCCACATCACCATCGGGAAAGGCTCGCGCGCCACCGGCCAGACCGGCATCACCAACGACGTGCCCCCCGGCGCGTTCGTGTCGGGGCTGCCGGCCATCGAGAACCGCGCCTGGCGCAAGGCGGCCAGCTCGTTCGTGCGACTACCCGACCTGCGCCGGCGGGTAGCGGCTCTCGAGCGCCGCTGCGCCGAACTGGAGCGCCGGACTCACTCGTCCGATGAAGACGTCCCGCCGCCCGACGAGCCGCCGGACCAGGGTGGACATCGAGGGCGCTGACCCCGCCGCCTGCAGGACCGTCTGCACCGGACGGACACCGACCTCGAGTGATGGTGGCCGGGGCACCGGGGGCTCGGCGCCGTGGCGGGTCCGCGTCGCGAAGTCGCCGACGCGACGGCAGGGCCGTCCCCCGTGGCCGCAGGCTGCGCCGGGTCGGCGGGCGGCCAGCCAGCCAGCCGGTCGGCATCCCCCCCGTTCAGGGAGGGTCCGGCTGTGCCATAATTCGGCCATGCTTCAGACGATTTTCTCCGCGGCCGGACGGTGGCGCGGCCCGCTCGGGGCGAGCTCCCCGACGCCCGTGCGCATGATCTTCGTCGTGCTCGCCGGCCTGCTCGCCGTCTCGTCCACCCTGGACGGCGCGGTCCGGCCGACGAAGCTCGACTACGAGATGCACACGCTGGACAACGGCCTGAAGGTGATCCTCTCCGAGGACCACTCGACGCCGATCGTCCACCTGCAGATCGTCTACCACGTCGGGTCGAAGAACGAACGGCCCGGCCGCACCGGGTTCGCCCACCTGTTCGAGCACATGATGTTCAAGGGCTCGAAGAACGTGCTCCCCGACTCGCACCTGACGATGATCTCCCGGGTGGGAGGCGACGGGAACGCCTATACGACCGAGGACACCACCACGTTCCTGCAGACGGTGCCGTCCCAGTACCTGCCGCTGGTCCTGTGGTTGGAGGCGGACCGGATGGCCACGCTGCGCATCGACGAGCGGACGTTCGAGGCAGAGCGTGAGGTGGTCAAGGAGGAACGCCGCTGGCGCTACGAGGACGCCCCGTTCGGCCTGCTGTCGGAGATCCTGTACGACCACGCCTACACGGTGCACCCGTACAAGCATACGGTCATCGGCAGCATGGAGGACCTCGAGGCCGCGTCGATCGAGGACGTCCGGGAGTTCTTCGAGACCTACTACGTGCCGGAGAACGCGACCCTGGTGCTGGTCGGCGACTTCGATCCCGTGCAGGCCCTGGCCCACATCAAGCTGTACTTCGGCCGGGTGCCGAAGGCGAAGCGTCCGGTGCCCCGCGACATCCCCCGCGAGCCGCCGTCCCGCGCGGAGCGCCGGGTGACCCTGACCCAGTCCGAGAACTGGCCCCTGCCCGCGGTCATCCTGGCCCATCACATCACCTACGACGGGCATCCCGACGCGTATCCGCTGCACATCGCGACCAAGGTGCTGTCCGACGGGGAGAGCGCCCGCATCTACCGGCGGCTGGTGTACGAGGAGCAGCTCGCGGTGTCCGCGGCCGGCGACCGTCTGCTCATCGAGGATCCGAACCTGTTCTACGCGTTCTCGATAGTCCAGCCGGGACGCACGCCGGCCGAGTCGGAGGCGGCGCTGATCGAGGAGCTCGACCGGCTGAAGACGGAGCTGATCACCGAGCAGGAGCTGCAGCGGGCGAAGAACCAGTTCGCCCGCGACTACGTGTTCGGCCGCCTCACCGTCGAGCAGAAGGCCTCGCACCTGGTCCACGCGGCGGTGCTCCACGACGACGTCACCACCGTCGACGCCGAGTTCGACATCTTCATGAACGTGACCCGGGAAGACGTGCAGCGCGTGGCCCGGACCTACTTCACCAGGGAGAACCGGCTGGTGCTGACGATTCTGCCCGCCGCGCCGCCCGGTCGCTCCTTTCTGCGTCCTGGAGACGAAGAATGAGGCGCAGGTCTCTTCCGGCGTTCGTGGCGGGGACCGCCGCCCAAGCCCGCCCATCGTCGCCTGACGGCTCCGCTGGGCGCCCAACCAATCCTCCAGGAGGCCGCGTTCTACGGCGCGGCCTCCTGGTTCTCTGCCTGTCGATGATTGCGGCGGCGGCGCCCGGTCAGCAGCCGGTGGACTGGCCGCGGGAGAGCCCGCCGCCCCCGCTGCCGTGGCGTCAGGCGACTTTCCCGCCCTACGACGTGCGGACCCTGGACAACGGGCTGCGGGTCGTGGTGGTGATGCACCACGAGCAGCCCGCGGTCAACCTGCGGCTCATCATCGGGGCCGGATCGGTCTACGACCCGGCCGGCAAGCCGGGCGTCGCCACGTTCGCCGGCGCGCTCCTCGACCAGGGCACGACGAGCCGCAGCGCCACCGAAGTCGCGGACGCCATCGACTCGATCGGCGGCGTGCTCGACGCGGGGGCGGGCACGGACCTGAGCTTCGTCAGCGTCCTGGTCATGACCGACAGCTTCGAGTTCGGGCTGGACATGGTCGCCGACACCGCCCGGAACCCGGCGTTCGCGCCGGCCGAGATCGAGCGCGAACGGCAGCAGGTGCTGTCGGGGTTCCAGGTCAGCCTCGACGACCCGGACTATCTCGCGGGGGTCGTGCTCTCGCGGTTGATCTACGGCTTCCACCCCTACGGGGTGCCCTCGAACGGCACACCCGAGACGGTGCGGCGAATCACCCGTGGCGATCTGGTCGACTTCCACGCCGCGCACTACGCGCCCAACAACGCCCTGCTCGCGATCGTCGGCGACATCGACGCCGAGTCGGCGTTCGCGGCGGCGGAGCGGGCGTTCGGCGACTGGGCGCCTCGGACCGAGGCGGCGGCGCCGCCCGTGGGCGAGATACCCGAGCCCTCGCGCCGCATCGTCGTCATCGACAAGCCGGGCTCGCTGCAGACCGCCATCCGCGTCGGGCACGTCGCTCTGGCGCGGACCAGCCCCGACCACCTGCCGTTCGACGTCGCCATCAAGATCCTCGGCGGCGAGGGGGGCAACCGGCTCGGCAGCGTGCTGAGGACGGAACGCGCCCTGACCTATTCGGCCTCGGCCGAGATCGGCAGCCGCCGCTACGGCGGCGACTTCGTCGGGAAGACGGACACCCGGACCGAGGCGACGGTGGAAGCGCTGCGGCTGATGGTCGGCGAGGTGGGCCGCATGCGGCGGGAACGGGTGAGCCGTCGCGAACTCGAGAACGCCCGGGCCTACCTGGCCGGGAACTTCCCCCTGACCATCGAGACGCCCAACGCCATCGCCTCCCAGGTGCTGGAGGCGCTGCTGTACGGCCTCGACCTCGACGATCTCCCGAACTACCCGAACCGGATCAACGCGGTCACCGTGGAGGACATCCGGCGGGTGGCGCGCAACCACCTGCGCCCCGACCGCCTCGCCATCGTGCTCGTGGGCGAGGCCCGCGCGTTCGTGAACGACCTGCGGCGGGCCGGGTTCGGCGATATCGAGGTCCTCTCGGTGCCCGAACTGGATCTGTTCAGCCCCGATCTGCGCCGGTGATCGGCCGCGCGAAGCAGCTTCTCGATGTCTTCATTCCGCTACGACACCATCCTTGCCGGCATTGGGTTGGCAGTGGGGCTGGCGGCCACGATTACCGCGCTGATCCTTCGTTTCTGGCCTGCTGGCTGAGCGACGTCGGACCGAGGCATCCGACCGTCGAATCCAGTCATCCAGGTCCCCGCCATGCCGCCGCCCAGGGTGATGCTCTCGTGCGGCGAGCCGTCGGGCGACTTGTACGCGGGCGCCCTGGTCCGCGAGATCCGCCGGTCGAGCCCCGGCGCGGACGTTTTCGGACTGGGCGGCAGGCAGCTCGCGGCGGCCGGGGGCCGACTCGTCGCCGATTACGCGGGGTTGGCCGCCACCGGACTGACGGAGGCGCTGTCGGTGCTGCCGCACACCTGGCGGACCTTCCGCCGCCTCGTGCGGGCGGCGCGGGCGGAACGCCCCGACGTGTTCGTGGCCATCGACTTTCCCGAGGTCAACTTCCGCCTCGGCGCCGCGGTCTCCCGCCTCGGCATCCCCGTCGTCTACTACATCGGCCCCCAGGCGTGGGCGTGGCGGAGCGGTCGGTTCAGGACCATGCGGCGGTTCGTGACCCGGGCCCTCGTCATCTTTCCGTTCGAGACGCCGCTGTACCGCGAGGCGGGGATCCCCGTCTCGTTCGTCGGGCACCCGCTGCTCGATCTGGCGCCGGGCGCCGCGGGTCGGGAGACGTTCCGCCGGGAGCACGCGCTCGAGGCGAAGGCGCCGGTCGTGGCGCTGCTCCCCGGCAGCCGTCCCAACGAGCTGCGCCTGATCCTGCCGGACATGGCCGCCGCGGCCCGGCGCATCCGCGACAGCATCCCGTCGGTGCAGTTCGTCGTCGCGCGCGCGCCCGGCCTGCCCGAGCCCCTGTTCGAGCCGCTCGCGGCGCTGCGGCGCACGGGGGCGCCCCCGCGGGTCGTCGAGTCGCAGACCGATGCGGTCCTCGCCGCCGCCGACGTCGTCATCACCGCGTCGGGCACCGCCACCATCCAGACCGCGATACACGAGTGCCCGATGGTGGTCGTCTACCGGCTCTCGCGGCTGACGTACTGGATGGCGCGGCGGTTCATCAAGGTGAGCGCGTTCGGCATGGTCAACCTGGTGGCGGGACGGACCATCGTGCCGGAGTACGCCCAGGCCGCGTTCACGCCGGCGGTGGTGGCGGACGACGCAGTGCGCTTTCTGTCGGACGAGGCGCACGCCGCCCGCACGCGGCAGGCCCTGCGCGAGGTGCGCGAGAAGCTGGGAGGCCCCGGGGCCAGCCGCCGCGCGGCCGAGCACGTCCTGAGGGTCGCGGCGGGCGGGTAACGGCTCCGGTGTGGCGGAACGAACCGGGCGCAACGGGAGGACCCGGGGGGCCGCGCGGCTGAGCACGTCCTGAGGGTCGCGGCCGGGCGGATGACGCCCTCATCCGGTCGGACCGTGTGGCGGGGCGGTCAGACCGGTCCCGACCCTATAATTGAGGGATGCACGGACACGGACTTCGATGGCGGTTGCGCCGCCGGTGCCTCACCGGCGGGGATGTGGGTGCAGTCACCGGCGGGGATGCGGGTGCAGTTGTCGCGCGGAGAACCCGGTCGGTCTGCGGGAATCGAGTGCGATCGTGGGCGGCGATCCTGCTGGTGCTGCTGGCCGCGGGCGGCGCCGTCGCCGCCCAGACCAACACCGCGGAGCTGCTGGGCGTGGTGGTCGACGAGAGCGGCGCGGTCCTGCCGGGCGCCCTCGTCGTGGCCGCCCACCCGGCCAGCGGCGCCGTCATCGAGCGGGTCACCGACAGCGAGGGGCGGTTCTTCCTGCCCGGCCTCGCCACCGGCGAGTGGACCGTCACCGCCGAGCTGTCCGGCTTCCAGCGGTCGACCCAGACCGGCATCCGCCTCGAGGTCGGCCGCACCCTGCAGCTCGAGTTCATCCTGACCCTCGGCGCGGTCAGCGAGGAGGTGACGGTCGAGGTCAGCGCCCCCCTGCTCCAGACCACCACGGCCGAGATCAGCGACGTCATCGAGACCCGCGAGGTCGAGACGATCCCCCTGAACGGCCGGCAGTTCCTGCAGCTCGCCCAGCTCAGCGACGCCGTGGTCATCCCCCCCGGCGGCACCCGCGGCGCGGCCCTCCAGCAGGCCGGCCCCATTCCCAATGTCGGCGGACAGCGGGCCGGACACAACATCTACATGCTCGACGGGTTCAAGGTCACCGACGAGCTCTTCAACAACCTCGTCATCAACCCGTCGGTCGACTCCATCCAGGAGTTCAAGATCCAGAAGTCGATGTACCCGCCCGAGTTCGGGGGCAAGGCGTCGGCCCTGATCAACGTGGCGACCCGGTCGGGCGCGAACACGTTCCACGGGAGCCTGTTCGAGTTCATGCGCGACGAGCGGTTCGACGCCCACAACTACTTCGACGACCGGAGCTTGCCGGTGCCCCCGCTCGACCAGCACCAGTACGGCGCCACCGTGGGCGGCCCCATCGTCCGCGACCGCACCTTCTTCTTCGCGAGCTACGAGCGGCAGGACACGCGTCGGTCGATCACCAAGACCTTCTCGGTGCCGGACGCGGCGGTCCGGGGCGGCGACTTCTCGGGTTGGGACCCGATCTGCGATCCCCTCACCATCGATCCCGTGAGCGGCGCGTGTCAGCCGTTCGCGGGCAACCGCATCCCGGCGGATCGGCTCGATCCCATCGCCGGCGAGTTCCTCGCGAACGTGCCGATGCCGACGGCCGACGAGCGGTTCCAGAACCTGACCTCGGTGGAGCCGCAGGACAAGGACGTGCACCAGTTCAGCGTGCGGTTGGACCACCGGCCGGCCGAGGCCGACCATCTCTTCGTGCGGCTCAGCACCTTCGATGCCGACGAGATCCAACCGTTCGGCACCGGCGTCCAGCAGGAGTCCCTCGTCCCGGGGTTCGGCCGCACCCTCGACACGACGACCCGGAACGTCGGGGTGAGCTACACCAAGGCGATCGGCCGGAACAAGCTGAACGAGTTCCGTTTCGGGTACATGGCGGTGGACGGCGGGCAGCGCAGCCGCAACGCCGGGGTCGACTTCGCGGACCGGGTCGGCCTGCTCGGGGTCAGCCGGAACCCGCGCGACGTCGGGTACCCCCAGATCTCGACGGCGGGGCTGTTCAGCACCATGGGCGACCCCACGACGTTCGTGTCGCGGAACAACGAGCACTTCGAGGTCTACGACAACTTCCTCATCGACCGGGGCGACCACCGGTTCAAGTTCGGCGGGTACCTGTTCCACCTGCGGTTCCGCCCCGTCAACGCCGACACCGCGCGCGGCGCCTTCACCTATACCGGGCAGTGGAGCGGCAACGCCCTGGCCGATTTCCTGCTCGGGTACCCCACCTCGGCGCGGGCGGGCATCGGCGGCGGCGACCAGGACTCGCGCACCACGTGGCTCCACCTCTATGCCCAGGACGACTGGCGGGCGCGCGACAACCTGACCATCAACTACGGGCTGCGCTACGAGTACAACGCCCACATGAAGGACATCGACAACCGCCTGTCGTCGATCGACCTGTCCGTGCCGGGCGGACGCTTCGTCGTCGCCAGCGACGACGCCGGCAACATCTCGCCCGCGGCCGAGGCGCTGATGCCGCTGCTCCCGATCCCCTGGGTGACGTCGTCCGAGATCGGCTGGGACCGCAGCCTCCTGCGCCCGAGCCGGGTCCGTCTCGCCCCCCGCCTCGGGTTCGCGATGCTCTTCGGCGACGACCGCTCGGTGGTGCTGCGGGGCGGTTACGGCGTCTTCCTGAACCAGTGGGCCTACAGCGTGCAGACGGCGTTCACCCGCAACCTGCCGTTCTTCTTCCTGAAGCAGATCGACACCCCGTCGGACCAGCTCGCCCCGACCCACCAGACCCGCGACATCCTCACCAGCGACGCCACCGGCAGCATCGGCGGCTCGATCATGGACAACGACTACCGGGTCGAGTACACGCAGACGTGGAGCGGCGGCGTCCAAATGGAGGCGACGCGGCAGACGATGCTCGAGGTGGCCTACATGGGCTCGTACACCATCGGGGCCGACAACTCGACCATCCGCAACGTGCCCCTGCCCGGCCCCGGCCCCATCGACGAGCGCCGGCCCGTGCCCGAACTGAGCGGCATCCGCGCCATCCGCTTCGACGGCGAGTCGATCTACCACGCGGTCACGTTCAAGGCCGAGCGGCGCTTCGACGGACGGCACTCGTTCAACGCCGCCTACACCCTGTCGCAGTCCAAGGACGACGCTTCGAGCCCCGGCGCCACCGCCTTCGAGTCGAACGTCCCCCAGAACGTCAACGACATCTTCCCCGGCGAGGTGGCGCTGTCGAGCTTCGACCACCGCCACCAGCTCGTGGCCAGCGGCACCCTGCAACTTCCGTTCTTCGAGGGGGCCGGCGGGGCGGCCGCGCTCTTCTCGGGGTGGCGCGTGAACGGCATCGTCACCGTGCAGTCGGGCGCCCCGTTCACCGTCAATCTCGGCGTGGACCGCGCCAACATCGGGTCGGGCCCGGCCCAGCGCCCGGACCAGATCGGCGACCCCAACCTTCCCGCCGGCCAGCGCTCCCCGGACCGGTGGTTCGACACGTCGGCGTTCGCCCTGCAGTCCCCCTTCACCTTCGGCAGCGCCCTGCGGAACAGCGTGTTCGCGCCCGGTCTCTTCAACGTCGACGTCTCGCTGCAGAAGGACTGGCGCGTCGGCGACGAGAACCGCCTGGAGTTCCGCTGGGAGATCTTCAACGTGCTGAACCGCGCCAACTTCGACGTGCCCAACCGCATCTTCGGCACCCCGAACTTCGGCCGCATCTTCAGCGCCCTGAACGCCCGCGAGATGCAGTTCGGGTTGCGTTACAGCTTCTGAGGGGCGCCCGACGGGCCACGGAGTTCACACGACTCGAGTCCACCGGGCTGGAATCATGGATTACAGCCTGCGACAGCTCTGGGAGAAGAACCAGTTCGGCGGGCGCCCCGCGCAGGAGTAGCGGATGGCCCGGCTGTTGGTTCACGTCGAAGGTCAGACGGAGGAGGCCTTCGTCGACCGTGTGCTCGCGCCCCATCTCTTCACGGTCGGGTACCAGCGCCGTCCGGGCGCGCCTCCTCGGCCCGCGTTACCGAAAGCCCGTGATGGGCATCGCGGCCCTGCAGAAGATCGGTCTCGATGTCGTTCGCCGGGCGTGCCCGCTCTTCGGCCGGTGGGTGAAGACGCTGGAGCGACAGGCCCGTGCGTAGCCAGAGTTCCCGACCCGCGTCTTGCCGCGAGGCAACCCAACTCTACGGCACCGCGCAGGCGAAGCTTGCCTCGTCGTCGGGATCGCCGCTGCCGTCGTAGACGGCGACGTGGGGGTATGGGCAGACGGGGCGCGTCATCGTGACCTCGCCGGCCTCGTCGAGCTTCGTCGCCAGCAGACGCTCGGGGGCGCGGCCGTCCTCCACCCAGGCGCGGATGGCCTCGACCCAGTCGACGCGGTCGGGACCGGGGCCGCCGGCGCAGTGGAGCACGCCGGGCAGCATGTAGAGCCGCGCGTAGTCGCGGGCGGCGGCATCGTCCGCGGCGAGCCGCACGTAGTAGTCGATGGTGCCGAGGGGCGTGAGGGCGAGGTCGGACCAGCCGGTCCAGTAGATGATGCGGCCGCCACCGTCGCGGAACCGGCCGAGGTCGGTGTCGGTGGCGTTGAGGATTGCGGCCGTGGGGGCGACGTCCTCCTCCCAGGTCGAGAAGTCGTACTGCGTGTAGTCCCAGTCGGGGTCGCCGAAGACGAAGTACTTGAAGAGCTCGGTCCCGAAGCCGTACTGCGCGCTTTGTCCTCCCGGCGGGGCGACCACCCACCCGTTCCAGCCGCCGTACTCGTGCTCGCCGCCGTAGTTGAACCCCTGGTGGAGCGGCGCGCCGTCCAGGGTGGGGCCGTCGTAGACGGTCCGGACGGCGTCGAGTTGAGCGCTGGTGATGCAGCCGTCGGCGGGGCGGTCGCCGGCGCAGCGCGGCAGGTCCGCGGGGTCGAAGCCGCACTGCCGGGGGTCGGTCATCATGCCGTCCTCGACCCCGTCGTCGGCGTCGCAAGCGGCGAGGACGCTCGACCCGAGCAGATCGAGCACGGCCGAGGTCAGCACCGGGGCGTCGAGATCGCCGTCGGGGTAGATGGCCTGCTGGTTCTGCACGAAGCCCGCGGTGATGCCTGTCCAGTCGTAGGCGGGGGCGGCGGCCACGATGCCGTCGAAGTCGTCGGGATAGCGCTGCGAGGCGACCATCGCCTGGCCGCCGCCGCGCGAGCAGCCGACGAAGTAGTCGTAGTCGGAGGGCCGCGCATAGTAGTGCGAGATGATCGACTTGGCGGTCTCCGCCGTCAGATGGACGGCGCGATGGCCGAAGTTCTCCTGCCGCTCGGGATGGTCGAGGGCCCAGCTCGCCGAGCGGCCGGGCCCCGTGTGCCCGGTGTCGGTCCCCGCCGTCGCATAGCCGCGCTCGAGGGGGCTGCCGCCCCAGTCGTAGATCTGCGAGCGCGCCTGGTTCTGCACGCTGCCCACGAAGCCGCCCCCGCCCCCCATCAGGAACCGGCCGTTCCAGTCGTCGGGCAGCAGCAGCTCGAAGTTGATCTCGGTCTCGATGACCCCCGTCACGCGGCAGTGGGCCGGGGCCTCGCCTTCCGCGACATGCTCGGCCGCGCCGATGCGCAGGTCGATGAGCTCGAGCGCCGCGAGATCGGCGCAGGCGTTCGCGAGACTCGCGGCGGGGGCCGCGCACGCGGCGGCCGCGGCGAGGCCGGCGGCCGCCGCGATGTTCACGAGGCAACGCTGGCTGCGGGACATCGGGTTCTCCTCGTCTCGTTCAGGGGTGCTCGGACGGGTCAATCGCCTCGACTTGCGGGCGAGGCCCGCGCGAACGCGGAATGGCCGGCCAGGCGAGCCCGCTGCGCCTCATCGAGGCTCCGAAACTTCAACACACAGGCCCCATGAGTTCGTCACGCTCGACCCGACAAGCCTACCAGTACGGAGAACCCGGCCGCGGCGGCTTCTTCGAGCCCGCCTCCGGGAACCGCACCCGGTGCGGCGACGACACGGTATGATCCGGCTCGCGGACGCTCGGTGGAGGAGCGTGATGAGACGAATACTGTACGCGGCGTCGTTGCTGGCGTTGACGGGCGCGTCGCCGGCGCGGGCTCAGGAGCCGGTAGACCTGCTGCTGCACAACGGCAAGGTCTTCGCCGCGGACGAGCTGCTCTCGACCTACTCGGCGGTGGCGGTGCGCGACGGCCGCATCGCCGCGCTCGGCTGGGACGAGTTGACCGAGCGCTTCCGTGCGGCGCGCGCCATCGACCTCGACGGACGGCTCGTCCTGCCGGGGTTCATCGACACCCACATCCACATCCGGGGCAACCCGGCGCGCTGGGTCGATCTGGCGGGGCTGGAGAATCTGGCCGAACTGAAGGGCCGGGTCACCCGGAAGGCCGAACAACTGGGGGCCGGCGAGTGGATCACGGGGTACGGCTGGTCGGAGGACGAGCTGACCGAGCAGCGCCGCCCCCTGCGGTGGGACCTCGACGACGCGGCGCCCGCCAACCCGGTGGTGCTGACCCGCGCCGGCGGCCACAGCTCCGTCGCGAGCTCTCTCGCTCTGGAGGCGGCGGGGCTGACCCCGGAGACCGAGACCCCGCCCGGCGGCATCATCGAGGTCGACGACGCGGGCCGGATGAACGGCATCCTCCGCGAGGGCGCGCAGGGCCTCGTGAGCCGCCTCGTGCCCGACCCCACCCCGGACGAGCTGCGGGCGAGCTTCGTCGACAACCTGCGCGGCCTGCTCGCGCTCGGCATCACGGGCATCATCCACGCCGGCGTCGACATCGAGGGCTTCGCGCAGTGGGAGACCGCCTACGCGGCGCACCGCGGCGAGCTGCCGCGGGCGTCGGTGCAGCTTCGGCTGCCGCCGGACCCGGAACGCGCCGTCGACATGCTCGACCGGTTCGGCCGGAAGACCGGCGACGGCGACGAGTGGCTCCGGGTCGGCCCCGTCAAGTTCTTCGTCGACGGCGGCTACACGGGCGCCGCGGCCTGGACCCTCGAACCCTACAAGGGGCAGCCGGGCTACTTCGGCAGCGGACCGCTGATCGACGAGGCGGGGCTCTCGGCCATCTCCCGCGCCGCCCACGAGCGGGGCTGGCAACTGGGGTTCCATACCATCGGCGACGCCGCCATCGCGATGACCGTCGACGCGTGGGCGCGCATGCTCGAGGCCTCGCCCCGCGCCGACCACCGCCATTTCCTGAACCACTTCACGGTGCGGCCCCCGGCCGAGACCATGCGGAAGATGGCGGACTGGAACATCCACATCGCCCAGCAGCCCAACTTCACGTACACGCTCGACGGGCGCTACGCCGAGCACCTCGACGGCGAACGCTACGCGACCAACAACCCGCTGCGGTCGCCCATGCGGCACGGGGTGGTGGTGGCCCTGGGCAGCGACATCCTGCCCATCGGGCCGATGGTCGGGCTGCAGGCGGCGGTGACCCGCCGGGGGATGGGGGGCGACGTCATCGGCTCCGGCGAGGCGCTGACGATGCCCGAGGCCATCGTCGGCTATACCCGGACCGCCGCTCATCTGACCTTCGAGGAGGACGAGAAGGGGACCCTCGAAGTCGGCAAGCTCGCCGATCTGGTGGTCCTGTCCCAGGACCTGCTGACCATCGACCCGGAACGGACCATGGACACCGAGGTCGACCTGACAGTGCTCGGCGGCCGCGTGGTGTTCGAGCGCTGAGCCCCGGACCCGGCACGCCGGGATCTTTCGAACAGCGGATTGACCGCCTGCACGGCGCGGTACATCCGGCCGTGCTGGAAGTTCTCCGACCACGACTCGCCCAGCCCGAAGTGCTCGGCATACGCCCACAGGTGTGCGTCGAACCACGACAACCGATACGCCGCCGCGCCGCGCAAGGCCAGACGCACGATGGCTTCGTTGGGACAGACCACGGGAAACCGGGTCACGATCTCCTCCGCCTCGTACAGGGCGTCGGCGATGGACAGCAGCGGGCCGCCCGATCGCTGCGGACGGGTCACCGCCGCGACGAACTCGACGACCGCCTGGTGCGGGACCCGCACAACGTCGTCAGCCAGCCCCTCGTACAATACCCTCGTCGCCCGGCGTTGCTTGTCCGGGAACCGCGGGTCGAAGCGGTAGACCATCTTGTCCGGGAACCGCGGGTCGAAGCGGTAGACCATCGGGCTCCCGCGCCGGTCCGCCGTTCACATTCGGCGTTCTCGTCGCCGCGTGCAACACGCTTGTCCGGTCATGACTGACGCCCCGGTTCACCTTCCCCGGTTCCTCGGCCGCGGCGACGTGCTCGCCGTCGCGTTCGGGGCGATGGTCGGCTGGAGCTGGGTCGTCCTGGCCGGCGAGATGATCGTGCGGGCCGGCGCCGTCGGCTCGATCCTCGCGTTCGGGGCCGGCGCCGTCATGGTCTGGCTGGTGGGGCTGACCTACGCCGAACTGAGCGCCGCCCTGTCCCGCGCCGGGGGAGAGCTGAGCTTCACGTTCCTCGCGATGGGGCCCGTCGGCGCGTTCGTCTGCGGCTGGACCCTGGTGCTCGCCTACGTGGCGGTCTGCGCCTTCGAGGCGGTGGCTCTGCCCACCGTCCTCGGCTACCTCGCGCCCGGCTTCGGGGCCGGTGATCCGCTCTACCAGGTGGCGGGCTGGAACGTGCAGCCGGCCTGGGTGGCGGCCGGGGTGGCCGGGGCGCTCGTCATCGGCATCGTCAACTACCGCGGCATCCGGTTCGCGGCGTTCGCCCAGCGGCTGGCGGTCGTCGGCCTGCTCCTCGTGGGACTCGCGTTCTTCCTCCCCGGTACAGCGCGCGGCGACCTCGCCAACCTCGCGCCCGCCGTCACCGGCTGGGAGGGTGTGCTGCGGGTCATGATCATGACCCCGTTCCTCTACGTCGGCTTCGACGTCATCCCCCAGCTCGCCGAAGAGATCGCCCTCCCGTTCCGAACCATCGGCCGCATCATCCTGCTCTCGATCGTGATGGCGTTCGTCTGGTACGGCCTCGTGCAGTGGACGGTGGGCCTGTCCCTGCCGCCCGACACCCTCGCCGCCCGCGCCCTCCCCACCGCCGACGCCATGAGCGCGGTCTGGGGCAGCCCCTGGGGGGGCCGCGCGCTCGTGCTCGGCGGCGCCGTCGGCATCCTGACGAGCTGGAACGCGTTCTTCCTCGGCGCGTCGCGCCTGCTCTTCGCGATGGCCCGGGGGGGGATGCTGCCGCCCGCGTTCGCGCGCCTCCACCCGCGCTACGGATCGCCCGCCGCTGTCGTTGTCTTGCTGACCGCGGTCACCGCCGTCGCCCCGTTCTTCGGGCGGCCGGCCCTGGTGTGGCTGGTCGACGCCGGATCGCTGGCCACGGTCGTGGCCTATCTGCTGGTCGCGTCCGCGTTCCTCCTCATCCGCCGCCGGCATCCCGAACTGCCCCGCCCGTATCGCGTGCCGGCGCCCAGGGTCGTCGGCTGGCTCGCGGTGGCGGCCACGGTGTTCTTCGTCCTGCTCTACCTGCCGGGCAGCCCGTCGGCGCTGGTGTGGCCCGAGGAATGGGCCATCGTCCTCCTGTGGACCGCCGCCGGCGCGGCCCTGGGCGCGGGCCTGCGCCGCCGCGTGGCCATCCTGGGCCCCGACCGGCAGGCGCGGCTCATTCTCGGCGACCAGGCGGGCCTGGTCGAATCGGCCCGCCCGCGGGCGGGCAACGAGTAGGCGGGTCCCGGGGCTGACCCGGATTCATGCTGGGAACACGACGATGATGATGGACCGGCCGCCCGAGTACCTGGTGGGCCTCGTGCGTGAGCTGTGCAAGCTCACCGGAGAAACCGAGTGGGTCGAGTTCAAGGTCGACAGGCGCGAACCGGGGGAGATAGGCGAGTACGTGTCGGCGCTCGCGAACTCCGCGGCGTTGGCCGGCAAGCCCTTCGCCCATGTGGTCTGGGGTGTTGCCGACGACGACCACGCGGTTGTCGGCACTCGCTTCAAGCCGAGCGCCGAGAGGGTGGGCAACGAAGAGCTCGAGAACTGGCTCCTGCGACTGCTGGCGCCGAAGCTCCACTTCCGGTTCCACGAAGTGTCCGTCGATGGGCGAGCGGTGGTCGTGCTCGAAATTGCGCGCGCTTTTCGCCATCCGGTGAAATTCCGGGGACAGGAGTACATCCGGGTCGGTTCCTACAAGAAGAAGCTGAGGGACTTCCCGGAAAAGGAAAGGGCGCTGTGGCGGGTGTTCGACGAGACGCCGTTCGAGGGCGGGATCACGGCCGAGCGGGTGTCCGGCGACGATGTGCTCAGGCTGCTCGACTACCCGGCGTACTTCGAGTTGCTGCGGCGTCCGCTTCCCGCGGATCGCGAGGGCATTCTCGAAGGACTGGCCGGCGACGACTTGATACACCGTTGCCCCGCGGGCGGCTGGAACGTGACGAACCTCGGGTCGATGCTGTTCGCGAAGCGACTCCAGGACCTGCGGGCCCTTCGCCGCAAGGCCGTCCGCGTCATCCAGTATCGTGGCAGCAGCCGGATCGAGACACTGCGGGAGCACGTCGACGCCAGGGGCTACGCGACAGGCTTCGAGAGGCTGATCGAGTTCATCGATGGCCTCCTGCCCTCCAATGAAGTGATCGCGCAGGCGCTGCGAAGGACGGTCCCCATGTTCCCGGAGCCGGCCGTCCGCGAGCTCGTGGCGAACGCCCTGATTCACCAGGATTTCTTCGTCACCGGTACGGGCCCCATGGTGGAGATATTCGAGGATCGCATCGAGATCACCAACCCTGGCGCCTCGCTCGTCGACACCCGGCGCCTCGTCGACTCGCCGCCGCGTTCGCGGAACGAGGCGATGGCGTCGCTCATGCGCCGCATCGGGGTCTGCGAGGAACGGGGGAGCGGTTGGGACAAGGTCGTCTTCCAGAGCGAATTCCACCAGATGCCGGCCCCGCTCGCGGAAGTGGTGGAAGGCCACACGCGCGTGGTGTTGTTCGGCCCGCGACCTCTTTCGCGCATGGATCGCCTGGAGCGCGTGCGATCTGTGTACCTCCACGCGTGCCTGCGGCACGTGAATGGCGAATACTTGACCAATGCGTCCTTGCGACGCCGGTTCGGGATCGAGGCCCGGAACCGAGCCCGGGCATCACGGTTGATAGCGGAGGCGGTTGAAGCCGGCGTGATCGTGCCCGACGACCCGACGGCCGGCCCCAGGTTCCGGCGCTATGTGCCGGAGTGGGCGGGGCCGGCCGTGGTCTCGGTGACTTGACGGATACTTGATCGGATTGTGGCGCTGCGCCGCCCGAGGTGGCCGCCTTTGATCACAAGGCCCGTGTCATCAATGATTTGCACGGATTGTGTCTACTTGATGGGACGTCTGCGGGCGCTACGGGCCGGCCTGGGCGAGGTCCCGGGCGGACGTCGACGGAGTACTTGATCGAATGGGTTGCGTCGCGTCCCCTCGAAGGGCAGCCTGGACCGCAAGGTGCTTTTGTTCAGTAACTTAAACGGATTGTGTCTACTTGACGGCTACTTGATGGAACGCTCGATGACGACCGACGACAGCCGGAAGAATCGGGAAGACGACAACCGGAAGAACCGCGGAGACGAACGCGCGGACACGGCGCCGGTGCTGCCGAAGCTGGTCGGCCAGCGCGTGAAGCGGCGCGAGGACCCGCGGCTCGTCCGCGGGCGGGGCGCCTTCGTCGACGACGTGAAGATCCACGGCCTGCGGCACCTCGCGTTCAAGCGCAGCGACATCGCGCACGGCCGCATCCGATCCATCGACACCCGCGCGGCGGCCGCGATGGACGGGGTCGAGGCGGTGTTCACCGGGGCCGAGATCGCAGAGTTCCTCGATCCGATGCCCATCGGCACGCCGTTCCCGTCGCCCGAGCACCGCGCGGTGGCGGTGGACACAGTGCGGTTCGTCGGCGATCCGGTGGCGGTGGTGGTGGCGCGCGACCGCTACGCGGCGCGGGACGCCGCCGACGCGGTGGTCGTCGACTACGAGCCGCTGCCCGCGGCGGTCGACCCCGAAGAGGCGATGACCGGGCGGCCGGCGGTGCTGCACGCCGACTATCCGACCAACGTCGCCCTCGGTCCGCTCTCGCGCGGGACGGGCATCCGCCGCCGGCAACCGGTGGACGACACCGCCGTCGACGAGGCGTTCGCGGCCGCCGATGTGGTGGTCTCGCAGCGGATGGTGAACCAGCGGCTCGCCCCGAACTCGATCGAGGCGCGCGGCGTGGTGGCCCACTACGAGGCGGGCAGGGACGAGATGACGATCTGGTCGTCGACCCAGAACCCGCACATCCTCCGGACCTTCGTGGCGCGGATGGTGGGCCTCGGCCAGGACCGGGTACGGGCCATCGCCCCCGAAGTCGGGGGCGGGTTCGGGGCGAAGATCAACATCTACGGCGAGGAGTACGTGGCGGCGGCGCTGTCGAAGCGGCTCGACATGCCCCTCAAGTGGATCGAGGACCGGTCCGAGGCGTTCCTCGCCACCGTGCACGGCCGCGACCTCATCGGCTACGTCGACCTCGCGGCGCGGCGCGACGGGACGGTCCTGGGCCTGAAGCTCCGCATCATCGCCGACATCGGCGCCTACAACATGCTGCTGACGGCGGGCATCCCCACGAACAGCATGACCATGGCGAACGCCACCTACGCGTTCCCCGCCGTCCGCGTCACCCTCACCGAGGTCTTCACCAACAAGACCCCGACCGACGCCTACCGCGGCGCCGGCCGCCCCGAAGCCATCTACTTCGTCGAGCGGGCCATGGACATGCTCGCGCGCGAACTCGACATCGACCCCGCGGCGCTGCGCCGCCGGAACTTCATTCCCCCCGACCGGTTCCCTTACCGGACCCCGGTGGGCGCGGTCTACGACTCGGGCGATTACGAGAAGACTCTCGACCGCGCCCTGGAGACCGCCGGATGGGCGCAACTCAAGACCGAGCGCGACGCGGCGCGCGCCGCCGGCCGGCTCGTCGGCCTCGGGCTGTCGATGTACGTCGAGATCTGCGGCATGGGACCATCGGCCTCGGTCTCTCCCGGCGGCTGGGAGCACGCCCAGGTCACGGTCGAGCGCGACGGCCGCATCAGCGCCACCACCGGCGTCTCACCGCACGGCCAGGGCAACGAGACCACCTTCGCGCAGATGCTCGGCGACCAGTTCGGGGTGCCCATCGACCACGTGACCATCCGCCACGGCGATACCGCGGTGGTGAAGCAGGGCATCGGCACCTTCGGCAGCCGCTCGCAGGCCGTGGGCGGGGCCGCTCTGCACCACGCGGGGACCAGGGTCCGGGCGAAGATGGCCCGCTTCGCGGCATTTCTGCTCGAGGCGCATGAAGACGACCTCGTCTTCGAGAACGAGACCATCGCCGTCCGGGGCGCCCCGGCTTCGGCCAAGCCCTTCGCCGAGGTCGCCGCCTATGCCTACAAGCCGGTGAAGCTGCCCCCGGGGCTCGACCCCGGTCTCAGCGACGAGGCGTTCTTCGAACCCTCCAACAACACCTATCCGTTCGGCTGCCACATCGCGATGCTCGAGGTGGACCGCGAGACCGGCGAGCCGCGGCTGCTGAAGATGGTCGCGGTCGACGACGCCGGGCATCTCATCAACCCCCTCATCGTCGAAGGCCAGATCCACGGCGGCCTCGCGCAGGGCATCGGCCAGGCCCTCGTCGAGGAGGTCGTCTACGACGGCGACGGCCAGCCCCTGACCGGCTCGTTCATGGACTATGCCCTCCCCCGCGCGGCCGACTTTCCGCGGTTCGAGCTCGCCAACACCGTCACCCCGACCCCCGTCAACCCGCTCGGCGCGAAGGGCGTCGGCGAGGCCGGCACCATCGGCTCGACTCCGTGCATCGTCGCCGCCGCCGTCGACGCCCTGAGCCCGTTCGGGGTGCGGCACATCGACATGATGCTGCGGCCCGAGAAGCTCTGGCGCCTCATCCAGGGTAAGCCTCCTGGTCCGAACTGACGCGCCACCAGTCGGCTCGCAGCGTCGCGGACGGCCGCCCCTGGGGCGCATCAATTCTTCCATGATGAAGATGATGTATCATTTTTCCGCCTGGGGGAGCCGAACGTATCAAGGGACCAGCCCGCGGCAACCACGATGAACCGCAGACCGAGCGTCGCCGACGAAGCCTGGATCGCCACCGCGCTGCTGCATCGGGAGCATCCCGATCGGCAGGACTTCACGATGCAGGAAATCGTCCGGCGGGCCGAGCAGGCCGCGGGCCCCCAGCCGTTGCGCCCCGGCGTCAAGCACCACGTCTCCTATCACGCGGTGGCCCAGACGCGGCCGAATCCGGCACGGCACTGCCTGTTGTTCGCGACCGCGCGGGGGCGGCGGCGTCTCTTCCGGCCCGGCGACCCGCGGCATCCGGACCGCCGGGGCCGGGAGGTCCCGCGGAAGGATCAACTCCCGCCGGCGTACCGTTCCCTGGTCGACTGGTATCGCACGGAGTACGTCGCCGATGCCGGCCCGCCGCCGGCCGACCCCATCCTGACGCTGCGCGGAGTCGGCCGCGAGCGCTGGGCGGACGAAGAGGCTGACGCGTATGTCTCGAGGCTCCGCGAGGGCTGGTCGTGAGCCGGGTGTTCTGGGACACCAACCTGTTCGTCTACCTGATCGAAGGAACGGGCGCGCGGGCCGAGTCGGTGGCGGCGCTTCGCGGGCGCATGATCGAACGGGGCGACGAGTTGCTGACCTCGGCCCTGACCCTCGGCGAGCTGCTCGTCAAGCCGGTCGAGACGGGGGACGACGAGTTGCGGGATCTCTATGCGCGAACGCTGGAGACGAGCGTCACGGTGCTGCCATTCGATGCGCGAGCCGCCCCCCGGTTTGCGGCCATCCGGGGGGACCGCTCGATACGCGCGCCGGACGCCATTCAACTGGCGTGTGCGGCGGCGGGCGGCACGGACCTGTTCATCACGAACGACGATCGGCTCAGCCGCAAGAACGTGCCGGGGATTGCGTTCATCCAGTCCCTGGAGCGCACGTTCCTCTGAGCGGCGGCGGGATCATGTCGCCGCCCGGCGCCACGCCTGGCACGCTCGGCCGGACCCGGCGCCGCACCCACGCAGGATTGAAGCAATCCGTGCCGCCGAAGATACGAGAACTGGGGGCGGAGCTGAAACGCGCGGGGTTCGTGAACCGCGGAGGAAGGGCGCCCGCCGGACTTCGTGCATCCGGACGCGGCCAGATCCGTTACTACGATTAGCCGGAAGTTTCAGGGGTCGATCAGGGCTAAGTCGTTGATTTTGTTAAGGATACGTCTGATCGAGAGTGAAATATGTAGCCACTAATGTTGTGGACATTTTGGCCGACTTTGTTCTATAATCGAAGAATGAAGCGGAGAGGCGGGGCAGTACACGTAGCCACAACCACAAGGCGCTACGGCAACAAGACCTACCAGTCCCATCTGCTCCGACGCACCTTCCGGCAAGACGGAAAGGTCAAGCACGAGACCCTCGGCAATCTGTCGCATCTCCCCCTGCCCATCATCACCCTCGTGCGGCGAGCCCTGAAGGGAGAGAACTTCGTCACCCCTGAGGAAGCCTTCACCTGCGTCCGCAGCCTGCCACACGGCCACGTCGCCGCCGTACTCGGCCTCCTCAAGCGACTCGACCTGCACACCCTCATCGCCCGCACCGCCAGCCGAATCCGAGACCTGGTCGTCGCGATGGTCGTCGCCCGCGTCATCGACCCGCGCTCGAAGCTGGCCACCGCACGCGCCTTGAACCCGGACACCGCCGCTTCGACGCTCGGCCAGATGTTGGAACTCGGCGCCGTCAGCCAGCATGAGCTGTATGACGCGATGGACTGGCTGGTGGACCGGCAGGCGGGCATCGAGCAGCGTCTCGCCAAGCGGCATCTGCACGAGAACACCTTGGTGCTCTATGACCTGACGTCGAGCTACTTCGAGGGGCGCTGCTGCCCTTTGGCTCAGCGCGGACACAGCCGTGACAACAAGTCGGGCACTCTGCAGATCGTCTTCGGCCTGCTGTGCACGGCCGAGGGCTGTCCGGTCGCCGTCGAGGTCTTCGAAGGGGCAACGAGTGACCCGAAGACCGTGGCCAGCCAAGTGGCCAAGCTGCGCCAGCGGTTCGGACTGCAGCGCGTGGTGCTGGTCGGCGACCGCGGCCTGTTGACCGCCACCCGCATCCGAGAGGACCTGCAGGGCATCGACGGGCTGCGCTGGATCACCTCGCTGCGCGGACCGACCATCCGCAAACTGCTCCAAGCTGGCGATGTCAAGCCGTCCCTGTTCGACGAGCGGGACTTGGCGGAAATCCGAAGCGACGAGTTCCCCGGCGAGCGATTGGTCGTCTGCCGCAACCCCCTGCTGGCCGCCGAGCGACACCGCAAGCGGCAGGAACTACTGGCCGCCACCGAGAAGGTGCTCGAGCCGATTGCAGCCGCCACCCGGCGCCGCCGCAACCCGCTGCGCGGCGCCGCCGCCATCGGCCTGCGCGTCGGGAAGGTGCTCGACCGCTACAAGGTCGCCAAGCACTTCATCACTGCGATCACCGACGACGCGTTCACCTTCCGCAGGAACGACGCGCAGATCGCCGACGAGGAGCAACTCGACGGCCTCTACATCGTCCGCACCAACGTCGACGCCAACCAGTTCGACGCGGTCGAGACCGTCCGCGCCTACAAGGACCTGTCGAAGGTCGAACGGGCGTTTCGCTGCTTCAAGTCGGTGGACCTGAAGGT
>CBDATI010000009.1:0-6568 GCA_965199675.1 Vicinamibacterales bacterium
GACTCACCAACCGCTTGTCTACGGTGACCGGCGCCCCACCTGACCGCGGTTCGACGCGCTCCACGACCGGGCTCCGGCCCACGGTAAGGAGATCGTAGATGTCCAGACCGAGAGGCCTGGACGGCGGCGGAACGGTCTCTGGCGCGAAGTTCATGACCCCTCTATCTCGACGTCGAGCTGCTCGGCCAGCACCTGGAGCAACTGCTTCGCCACGGAGCGCGTGAGGACGACCCGTGTGACGGATTTGAGGACGAGCCCCGTCGCCTGAAGCTCGGCTACCTGCTCGCGTTGCTCCTCCTGCGATCCCACGACGATTGGCGCGATCTGACCGAAGGAAAACCTGACCTCGTCTTCCACCCGATGAACGAAGAACTGGTTGGCGAACGTGGTAGGCGGCAGATCAACATCGGCTGGCCACCGGACCGGTACGGTCGCTCGGTCTGCCTGGGCTCCATCCGTCTTGCCGTTCTCTTTTTCCGCCATGTGAGGATTCTGATCTCCTTGACCTGGAAGGCGCGCCGGGCTTGCCACGCGCTCCGAAGCCGGTTCTCGGGGGGGGCGCAACCGTCACCACCCTCGCCTGCCAATCATCCCCCACGGCCGGCGGCCCTGTCCATGCCACCTGCTCGTTGGGGCACGGACGGCCGCCTCGATGGACACGCAGGTGAGGCCAGCCGCGAGTCGGACCGGGCGCCTCGACTCGAGCACACGCGCTCGGAATCGATGGCGCCGTCCTCGATCAGCTCTGGCGCGCCCTCCCTGTGGGCGCTGATGGGCGGGGTGTGGGCCGGGGGGCCTGGTTCGAAAGCGGCAGCCGACGCCGCGACGACGCCGGGTGGCGTCGTCGCGGGCGGACGGTGGGGCGCCTGCGCCTGGTGCGCCGGGCCCGAGCGGTTTCGGCCGTGCGTCAGGCGAGAATGCCGTTCACGATGTCGCCGTGCACGTCGGTCAGGCGGAAGTCGCGGCCCTGGAACTGGTAGGTGAGCCGCGTGTGGTCGATGCCCGCGAGGTGCAGCATCGTTGCGTGCAGGTCGTGGATGTGCACCGGGTCCTTGACGATGTTGAACGCGAAGTCGTCGGTCTCGCCGTAGACGACGCCGGGCTTGACGCCGCCGCCGGCCATCCAGATGGTGAACGACCGCGGATGGTGGTCGCGCCCGTAGGTCTCCTCGGTCAGCCGGCCCTGGCAGAAGATGGTGCGGCCGAACTCGCCGCCCCAGATGACCAGGGTGTCGTCGAGCATGCCGCGCTCCTTGAGATCGGACACGAGCGCCGCCTGCGGCTGGTCGACGTCCCTGGCCTGGGTCTGGATGCGCCGCGGGAGCTGCGTGTGGTGGTCCCAGCCGCGGTGGAAGACCTGCACGAAGCGCACGTCGCGCTCGGCGAGCCGCCGCGCCAGCAGGCAGTTGGAGGCGAAGGTGCCCGGGGTGCGCGAGTCGGGCCCGTAGCGCTCGAAGACGCTGTCGGGCTCGCTCGACAGGTCGGTGAGCTCGGGCACCGAGGCCTGCATGCGGTAGGCCATCTCGTACTGGGCGATTCGCGTGGTGGTCTCGGGGTCGCCGAACTGCTCGCCGTCGAGCCGGTTCAGCTTGCCGAGGTCGTCGAGGAAGCGGCGCCTCAGGCCGCGGTCGACGCCCGGGGGGTTCGACAGGTAGAGCACGGGGTCGCCGGTCGAGAGGAACTTGACGCCCTGGTACTCGGACGGGAGGAACCCGCTGCCCCACAGCCGGTCGTAGATGGGGTTGCCACCGCGGTTGGTGACCATGGCGACGAAGGTCGGCATGTCGCGGTTCATGCTGCCGAGCCCGTACGACAGCCACGCCCCCACGCTGGGCCGCCCCGCGAGCTGGGCCCCGGTCTGGAAGAACGTCACCCCGGGGTCGTGGTTGATCGCCTCGGTGTGCATGGTCTTGATGAAGCACAGCTCGTCGGCGATCTTGGCGGTGTGGGGCATCAGCTCGCTGACCCACGCCCCCGACTGCCCGTGCTGCTTGAACTCGAACGTCGACGGCACGACCGGGAAGCCGGCCTGGCTCGCGGTCATCGGGGTGAGGCGCTGCCCCTGCCGGACCGAGTCGGGCAGATCGGTGCCGCGCAGGTTGGCGAGCTGCGGCTTGTACTCCCACAGGTCGTGCTGCGACGGGGCGCCCCCCTGGAACAGGTAGATGATGCGCTTGGCCTTGGGGGCGAAGTGGGGCAGCCCCGGCAGCCCGCCGCCGTCGACCGGGGCCTGGGCGATCAGGTCCTCGCTGAACAAGGTTGCCAGGGCCGCCGAACCGATGCCGGAGCCTGCGAGCTCGAGAAACCGCCGCCGGGTCAGCGCATGCTGCAGTTCGGATTGAGGTGCCATGGTCAGTCCTTCGTGATGGTTCGGTCGAGGTTCATGATCATGCTGGCGACCATCGTGTACGAGGCCAGCTCGGCGATGTCGAGGGTCTCGTCGCGCGGCGAGTCGCCGACGTTGACCAGATCGAGCGCCGCCCGGCGGTCGGCCTGGTAGCGGTCGAGATAGTCGTGGAAGCTGCCGGTCAGCACCGTCTCGTGGTCGGCCGGCGGGCGATGCTGGGTGGCGAGCCGGTAGGCGTAGGCGATCTTGTCTTCCGGCGCCGGTCCCCCCTCGTGGATCATGCGCTGCGCGAGGTGCCGCGCCGCCTCGACGTAGGTCACGTCGTTCATCAGGTTCAGGGCCTGCAGCGGCGTGTTGGTGCGGTCGGTGCGGACGATGCACGTCTCGCGCGTCGGCGAGTCGAACGCGAGCATGGACGGCGGGGCCAGGGTGCGCTTCCAGTAGGTGTAGAGGCTGCGCCGATAGAGGTCGTCGCCCTCCGACTGGACGTAGGTCTGGCTGGCTCCCGCCTCCCACAGACCCTCGGGCTGGTAGGGCTTGACCGACGGCCCGCCGATGCCGGGGACGAGGAGGCCGGACACGGCCAGGGCCTGGTCGCGGATGAACTGGGCCGGCAGCCGCATGCGCGGTCCCCGCGCCAGCCGCCGGTTCTCGGGGTCGGCCTCGAAGGCCCCGGGGGCGATGGTCGAGTCCTGCCGATAGGTGGCGCTGGTGACGATGGTCCGCATCAGCTCCTTGACGTCCCAGCCCGAATCGACGAACTCGGTGGCGAGCCAGTCGAGCAGCTCGGGGTGGCTGGGGAAGTCGCCCTGCAGGCCGAAGTTCTCGCTGGTCTTGACGATGCCGGTGCCGAAGAGCATCTGCCAGAACCGGTTCACGGTGACCCGGGCGGTCAGCGGGTGCTCCGGATCGACGAGCCAGCGCGCGAAGCCCAGCCGGTTGGCCTCGGCCCCCTCGGGGAGCGGCGGCAGGATCGCCGGCACGTTCGGCGTCACCCGCTCGCCGGGCACGTCGTAGGCGCCGCGGATGAGCTGGAAGGTCTCGCGCGGCGGGTGCATCTCGTCCATGACCATGACGGTGGGGAAACTGTCCCACATGGCCGCCCGCCGGTCCTCGAGGTCGTTGAGGTGGCGCCACGCGTCCTGCAGGTCTTCGGCGGCGTACTGGTCGAGGAACGCGAGGCGGATCTTCTCGGCCTGCCCCGGTGTCCGGTCGGCCGGCGCGATGCGGGCGATGTCGGACAGCGATTCGGCCGTGGCCACCACCCTCGCCTGCTCGGGGGTCAGCGCCTCGAAGTAGATGCGGACGTCGTCGATCCAGCCCCGGAACCGCGGCCGCGAGTCGGTGCCGCCCGAACCCTCCGGCGGCGGCCCGCTCGCCCCGATGCGCAGCGGCTCGTCGCGCACCCGCATGGGGTTGTTGATGCCGTCGAGCAGCCCGACGGTCTCCTGCGCCTCGCCGTTGACGTAGATGCGGAAGCTCTCCGGCACCCGCTTGCCGGTGTAGGTGACCGTCACGTGCTGCCACTCGTTCAGGGGCAGGTCATCGACGGTCTCGACCCGGACCCCGTCGTCGGCCCAGCGCTGCGACAGGTTGATGCGCACCTTGCCGTCGACGAGATACAGCCCCCAGCCCCGCTCGCCCTGGTCGTCGGCGAGCGCGCGCGACACGATGACCCCGTCGGGGGCGGTGGAGTGGACCCATGCCGACAGCGTGAACGGGTCGTCGTAGGTGAAGTTGGCGATGTCGCCGGCGTCGATGTACCGCTCGCCGTCGAAGCCGTGCGCCTCGCCGACGCGGCCCGGCACGAAGCGGGGCGAGCCGTCGACGAGCTTGACGTTCACCGGGAACTCGACGAGCTGGGGCGCGGTCTCGCCGCGCAGCCCCGCCGTCACGTTCGGCGAGACGTAGACTGGTTCGGACGTGTAGATGCCCGCGAAGTCGCCGTCGAGCGGGTAGTGCACGAGCAGCTTGTCGCGCAGCACCCAGTCGACCCGCCCCGCGTCGGCGAGCGTGCTCTCCCACGCGCGCTGGGCGTCGACCGCCCCGTCTTCGAGCGCGGCGAATGTCTCGCGCGCCTCGTCGATCTCGGCGTCGAGCCAGCCCAGCTCGGCGAACTGGTCGTCGGTGGGGGCGGTGATCATCGGCGGCGAGTTGCCGTACTTGAACGCCTTGCCCCGCTCGGGCACGTTGTTGAAGTAGGCGAAGACCTCGTAGAACTCCCGCTGCGAGACGGGGTCGAACTTGTGGTCGTGGCAGCGGGCGCACCCCAGGGTCAGCCCCATCCACACCGTGCCCGTCGTCGACACCCGGTCGACCACGTTCTCGACGAGGAACTCCTCGGGGATGATGCCGCCCTCGCCGTTCTGGCTGTGGTTGCGGTTGAAGGCGGTGGCGATGCGCTGCTCGAGGGTGGCGTCGGGCAGGAGGTCGCCCGCCAACTGCTCGATGGTGAACTGGTCGAACGGCATGTTCGCGTTGAAGGCGTCGATGACCCAGTCGCGGTAGCGCCACATCGACCGCTCGGCGTCCGTCTGGTAGCCGCTCGAGTCGGCGTAGCGGGCCGCGTTGAGCCACTCGACGGCCATCCGCTCGCCGTAGCCGGTCGACCCCAGCAGCCGGTCGACGGCGTTCTCGTAGGCGTCGGGCGAGTCGTCGTTGAGGAACGCGGCCACGTCGGACGCGAGCGGGGGCAGGCCGGTGATGTCGAGGCTCGCCCGGCGCAGCAGCGTCGCCCGGTCGGCTTCGTCGGCCGGGCCCAGACCGTCGGCCTCGAGGCCCGCGAGCACGAAGTTGTCGATGGGGTTGCGCGGCCACTCGGCGTCGGCCACCGGGGGCACGGCCGGCCGCTCGGGCGGGTCGAACGCCCAGTGCGACTGCCACTCGGCCCCCTGGTCGATCCAGAGGCGCAGGGTCTCGACCTCGTCCGCGGTGAGCGCGTCGGCGTCGGTGCCGGGCATGACCGGGGTGTTCAGGCCCAGCCGGTAGGGCATGCGCACCCGCGCGTCGTCGGCGCTGACCCGGTGGATGAGCAGGCTCGCGTCGGGGTCGCCGGGCACGATGACCGGTCCGCCGAACTGGCCGCGGTCGGCGAACGGCCCCTCGGCGGTGTCGAGCCGGAGGGCGCGCTGGCGCCCCTCCTCGTCGGGCCCGTGGCAGGTGAAGCAGTTCTGCGACAGGATGGGCCGGACCTCGCGGGCGAAGTCGACGATGCGGTCGGGAATGACCGGCGCGTCGGCCTCGGCGAGCTCGCCGCCCCACACCGCGCCGCCGTCGATCCACCGGCGCACGAGGTCGATCTGCTCGTCGCTCAGCGAGCGCCCGGAAAATACCGGCGGCATCTTCGACACCTGGTCCTCGGTCGTCAGCCGCTGGAAGAGCGGGCTCGCCTCGGCGTCGCCGGGCACGACGAGCCGGTCGAGGAACGCGTCGGTGTCGAGCCGCAGGTCGGCCTGCTGCAGCCGCTCGCCGTGGCACATGAAGCACGTCGTGGCCAGCACCGGCTGCACGTCCCGGTTGTACTCGATCGGCTCGTGCGGGGGCGCCTGCGCGGCCCTCACGCCGGCCGCCTGGTACCCGCCGAACGCCACCGCGACCGCGACCGCGGTCAACGGAAACAGAATGCGACGAAGACTCGTTTTCATGGGAATCCCCTCAGCAGTGCATCGTAGGGCGACGGCCCGCCGGTTGCAAGCCTTTATTCGCCCTTGGCGGGGTGCGCTCCGGCGCCGTCGTGGGGTTGACGCGGAGACCGGCGAAGGTTGCCTCGCCAAGTCAGTCCGTGGCCATCCAGAACGGCGCCGAGGAAGGGGCCTCGACCACGCTGCGCCCGACCCGGTAGAGCAGTACAAACTTGGTGGGGATGGCGTTCAGCGACCCGCAGCCCGGCCCGCTGCCCACGGCAACCCCGCGCCGCCCTTGGGGCGCCGAGGGCGGCCACCGCGGGTCACTCCAGCAGGCCGGCGAGCGCGGACGTGGCCTCCAGACCGTCCGCCTCTGACAGCCGCCGGCGCTGCCCGCCCGTGAGCCACTCGGCGCGGCTGCCCCTCGCGCCGCGGGTGACGGCGAGGACGTGGTCGATCTGCTCGGCGACGGCGCGGACATGGGAGATGACGGCGACGAGGCGGCCCCTCGAGGCGACGGTGGCCAAGGCCTGGACGGCGACGTCCACGTTGTTGCGGTCGAGCGAGCCGAAGCCTTCGTCGAGGAAGAGAGACTCGA
>CBDATI010000010.1:0-40000 GCA_965199675.1 Vicinamibacterales bacterium
GTCGCATAGAGGCCCATGAGGACCTCGAGCTGCCGGACGGCGGCGTCGAACTGCTGCCCCCGCTGCTCGCGGAGCGCTTCCGCGTTGGCGAGGTTGGCGAGGGCCAGTCGCACGTCGAGGGCCGGTCTCAGGCCCTCCTCGAACCGCTCGCGGACCTGCTCCGCCGAGGCCCGGAAGCTGGCCACGGTGGCCTCGGCGAGCCTGAGCTGCTGCTGGGCTTCGGCAATCGTGAACCAGGCCTTCGTCGTCTGACCGGCGAGGGAGAGCTGGGCGCCGCGCAGGTCCGCCGCCCGGGACTGCAGGTCGGCGAGCGCGGCCCTGGCGCCGGCGCGCAGCCGGCCCCACAGGTCGGCCTCCCAGGTGAGGTCGAGCGAGACCCCGTAGTTGGTGAAGACGGTGCTGAGCACGCGGTCCTCGGCCCCGGGAATGGGGAACCCGATGAAGTTCTGCTTGCGCTGTGATCCGTTCAGGCCCACCTGGAGCTGGGGCTGGAGGTCGGCGCCCGCGACGCGGGAGTCGGCCAGCGCCTGCTCGAGCCGGGACGCCGCCGCCTGCAGGTCGTAGTTCTGCCGGAGCGCCGATGCCACGATGTCGTCGAGGGCGGGGTCGCCGAAATCGGTCCACCACGCCAGCGCGGGGCCGCCGCCGGTGTCGGCGCGCGCGGTCCACGCCGCCGGGAAGTCGGCGGCGGGCGCCGGGTGGTCCTCGAGGGGGGCGGTGGCGCACCCGGTCGCGAACAGGAGCAGGCCCATCAGGCCGCCCGCCCTGCCTGAAAGCGGTGTTCTGGTCTCTGCCGCCATGGTGGTCGTTACGGAACGCGGCGCGGCCGGACAGTCGCCGCATGCCCTCCAAGAATCATACCCCGTCGGCGGGCGGGAAGTTCCGCGGCGGCGCCGCGGCGCCGTGCGGCGGTGCGGCGGGGGCCGGAATCGCTGGATCTTCCGGGCGAAGAATCAGTTGAATCCTGACTGCGACCCCGGTATTCTTTCACTCCCGTAGCTCTATCGGCGAGCGGCTGGGCGGTGCGTGTCGTCCCCGCCGCCCGCGGTCTCCGTGTTTCCGGTGCGCCGGCATCGGGGCGGCGCGCCGTGGGCGGAGGCCGGCGGTCACGCACCGGCACAAGGACCCGCTGTGCATCGGTGGCGGCAACGCCGCCGTCCATGAACGGGTCGCATCACGAGGGCGCAATCATGGATCTGTTATTTCAGTACGGGACCGACCCCTGGGGACGAGAGATCATCATCCGGCTCGCGTGGGGCTTGCTGACCCTGTCGTTCTGGGCCGGAATCGGCTTCGTCGTGTTTCATGCCGTCTACGCGGTGGTGTGGAAGCCGCGGGTCGAGCCGGAAGAGGCGTCGGCCGCGGCCGACGCCGCCATTCCCGAGAAGATCGTGCGGCACACCGGGGCTGCGCGCATGTTCCACTGGGTCATGGCGACGGCCATGCTCGCGCTCCTCATCACCGGCTTCTTCCCCATCGTGGGGCTCGAGTTCAGTTGGTTGACCATCCACTGGGTGTCCGGCCTGATCCTGGTCCTGTGCATCGTCTACCACATCGTGCACGCCTCTTTCTTCCTCGACTTCTGGTCGATCTGGATTCTTCCGCGCGACCTGAAGGAGGCGGTCCAGAGGACCCGGCGCCAGCTCGGGGCCACCGTCTCCATCGACAAGCACGGCAAGTACCCGCTCGATCACAAGCTCTACCATCTCGCCGTCACCATCTTCGGCCTCGTGGTCTCGATCACCGGGCTGGTGATGATGTTCAGGATCGAGAACCCGATCGTGCCGATGAACGAGGAACTCTTCGCCGGTGCGGCCATGGGGAACGATCAGGCCTGGGGCATCCTCTATGTCACGCACGGCTTCTCGGCGGTGCTGTTCGTGATGCTCACCATCACCCACATCTACTTTGCCATCCGGCCCGAGAAGCTGTGGATCACCAAGTCGATGATCTTCGGGACGGTGAGCCGCGGCGACTACCTCGCGCATCACAGCCCGGAGCGGTGGGACGTCACCCCGCCCAAGCCCAAGCCTCCGGCCCCGGCCGCCGCGACGCCGCCGGCCCAGAGCGCTGGTCAACCGGCGTCCTAGCCGCCAGGGGGGGGAGTGCGCACGTGTCCGACACGGAGAGTCTGAGAGGCCGCATCGACGCGCTCGAGGGCGGCTACGAGTTCTTCCTGAGCTACGCCGCCAAGGGCTACAAGGGCGAGCCGGGCGTTGGCGACGGCGAGTTGCGCCGTTGCCTCGAGGGCATGGACCGGGCTCTCGACGGGCTCGGTCCGTTCCTCGCCGCGATGGTCCGCGAGCGGGGCCTCGAGCCGGCGTCGGCCTATGACGCGTTCATCGAGGTGCTCGTCGGCGACGCCGATCGGGCGCGGAAGGCGATCGGGCTCGTCCGGGCCCAGCCCGGCATCAGCAGCCAGGTCATCGACAACCTGAACGGGTCGCTCCACCTGCGGGCATTGCTCACGGACCTGTTCCTCATCGACGAGATCCTGCGTCCGCGCGCGTCCGAGGGAATACCGGCGGCGGCGCTGGCCAACGAGAAGCCGCCGCCGGAACCCGCTTCGAAGTAACGCCGCCGCGGGCCGCCGCCTTCCCCTCGCGGGGCGGGGGGAGTGGGGCGGCGCCGCGGGGCGGTGGAGCCACAGGCGACGATGGCCGGGCCGGGGGCGAGAGGATGACGATTCGGAAGGGATTGACGGCGGGGCTGCTCGCCGCCGCCACGGCGTTCCCGCTCGCGGCGGCGGGCGAGCAGGCGAGGGCACGGAGACCCGAGCCGCAGGTCGAGTTCGTCCAGACGGTCGGCTGCGTCGAGCGCCGGGCCGGGGACGCGTCGACCTGGTGGCTGACCCGCGCCGCCGAGCCCACGGTGACGCGCGCGGGCGTCTTCAACGAGGTCCAGGTGGGCGAGGCGCGGGAGACCGCGCTCGGCGACGGCGAGTTCCGCCTCATCGGCTTCGCCGACTTCCTGACCCCCGAGGGCCTGCTCAACTTCGGCGACCGCGCCCTCTTCACCGATCCCGACCAGATCAACGCCAGCGGCGAGCTGCGGCCCGGGCGCACCGTGCTCGTGAAGGGCCTCCTCATCGAGACCGACGGCGAATCGCGCATCAACCTCACGTCGGTGGTCGGCCTTGCCGACGCCTGCGGCTGAGCGTCGCCGGGCGGCCTCGGGGCTTCATGCCGATGGTGCCGCGCCGGCCTGGCTCTGGCTTCGTCATGCCCATCGGGAAGCTGGCCGAGAGCCGCAGGCGCTTGCAGGACGTGCGCCCCGCCCGTCACGCCCAGCGGGCCGCCGGCCGAGGGGGACGCTGCGCGCGCCAACCGTCACCCTGACATCACCGGCGCCCCAAGCCGGCTTGCAGAACGTGCACCGCCGGCCGAGGGGACGCTGCGCGCGCCAACCGTCACTGCGCGACCGGCGGCGGCGAAGCGACGGTCGGCCCGGCGTTCATCGACCCTGCGTCAACCCGCCGACGCGGGCGGGCGAGCGAGATCGCCCTGCCGCCAACCTCACGCTCCACAGGAGGTGGACATGAAGCCTCGCGCATGGCTCGCGGTGTCCGCGTACGCCGGTGTCGCCCTCGCGACCGGCCATCCCCTCCAGGCCCAGGCCCAGGACCTCGTCCCCGTCACCGATGCGATGCTGCAGGCGCCCGACCCCGCCGACTGGTTGAGCTGGCGGCGCACCCTCGATGGCTGGGGCTACAGCCCGCTCGATCAGATCGACCGCAGCAACGTGGATGCGCTGGGGCTGGTCTGGTCGTGGGGCATCGAGCCCGGGGTGTCGCAGACGACGCCCCTCGTGCACGACGGCGTGATGTATGTCGCCAACCCTGGCAACGTGGTCCAGGCCCTCGACGCGCGCACGGGCGACTTCATCTGGGAGTACCGCCGCCCGATGGACGAGCGCCGCCGCAGCGCGGCGCAGATGCGCAGCCTCGCCGTCTACCACGACCTCGTCATCCTGAACACCGTCGACGCGCACGTCGTAGGGCTGGACGCCCGGACCGGCGAGGCGCGCTGGGACACGCCGGTCGCCGCCGACCAGGAGGGCTACACCTTCTCGAACGGGCCGATCGTCGCCGCCGGCACGGTCGTCGCCGGCTTGACGGGCTGCGGGCGCTACCGCGAAGACACGTGCTACATCGTCGGCGTCGACGGGCGCACCGGCCGGCTGCTCTGGCGAACCTCGACCATCGCCCGGCCCGGCGAGAGCGGCGGGGACACCTGGGGCGATCTGCCGCTCCTGTTCCGCGCGGGAAGCGACGCCTGGATGACCGGGAGCTACGACCCTGCCACCGGACTCGTCTACTGGGGCACGTCGCAACCCAAGCCCCACAACCGCGACGCCCGCGGCACCGCCGGCGACGCCCTCTACAGCAACTCGACGCTCGCCCTCGACCCCGCGACGGGCGAGATGACGTGGTACTACCAGCACATCCCCGGCGACTCGCACGACATGGACGAGTCGTTCGAGCGCGTCCTGATCGACTACGACGGCAGGCGCTCGCTGTTCACGATGGGCAAGCTCGGCATTCTCTGGGAGCTCGACCGCGTCACCGGCGCGTTCCGGCGCGCCGTCGACCTCGGCTACCAGAACATCGTGGACGTCGACCCGCAGACCGGCGAGGTGAGCCACCGGGACGGCATGCTGCCCGACGTGGGCGAGGAGCTCTTCTTCTGCCCCAGCACCGGCGGCTTCAAGAGCCTGCGGGCGATGGCGTACCACCCCGGGACCGAGGCGCTGGTCGTGCCCCTCAATCTCAACTGCGAGACCGCCGCCTTCGCCCCCGTCGAGCGTCGCGCGGGCGGCGGCGGCGGGGGCGCCGTGCGCGGCCGGTTGAACCACTTCCATCCGGAGGCGCCGGGCCAACTCGGAGAGTTGCAGGCGCTGGACCTGCGCACCGGCGAGACCCGCTGGCGCCGGCGCCTTCGGGTTCCCTACAACACGTCGGCGCTGACGACGGGCGGCGGCCTCGTGTTCATCGGCGACTGGGGGCGGCGCGTCCACGCCTACGATGCGCGGACCGGCGAGCCGCTCTGGCGGAGTCGGCTCCCGACCATGGCGAACGGGTTCCCGATAACCTACGCCGTCGACGGCCGGCAGTTCGTCGCGTTCGTGGCCGGCCCGTCCATCGGCGGCTCGAGCTGGGCGACCATCCTCCCCGCCGACCTCATACGCGATGAACGCAACCCGCGGGGCGGCAGCGGCGTCTACGTGTTCGCGTTGCCTGAACGGTAGGCGCGTTCCGCGCGGCGCAACGTCAGGCGGGATGCATCGCCGCTCGAAGACAGCAGGGACCTTCCGCGGGCTGCCTCGCCTTCGGCCGTCGCGTCGACCCGCGCAATAGGCGCGTTCCGCGCGGCGCAACGTCAGGCGGGGTGCATCGCCGCTCGAAGACAGCGGGGACGTTCCACGGGCTGCTCGGCGGCCGTCGCGTCGACCCGCGCAAGCGGCTCCTCGTCGCATCGCCCTCGGGTGACCCGCCCCTCCTTCACGCGAGCAAGGGCGGGCGCGCCAGCTCCTCATAGCATCGGCCCCTACCCTGAATGCGCCCATGACGCCGCACGAGTTCATCGCGAAGTGGCGCGCCGCCGAGCTCAAGGAACGCTCGGCCGCGCAGGAGCACTTCATCGACCTGTGCCGCCTCGTCGGCGAGCCGACGCCGGCCGAGGCCGACCCGTCCGGCGAGACCTGCTGCTTCGAGCGTGGCGCCCGCAAGGTGATGCGATCGACGACAGAACTCGCCGCGGCCGGCTCCGCGCCGCGCCAACGGCGATCAGGCGACGCAGCTACCCTCGGACGTGTCCTGAACCCATCAGTTGGCGACACAATCGCGCCAGCTTCCAGGTCCACCTCGTACTCGGCCGCGTAGGCCGGAAGCGTGCGACCGTCCTTCACCAGCCGTGATCTTCGCGTCTGAGTCCCGCTGAGAATAGGCCGTCCTCGCTCGACCTCTTCCGACGCTGGTCCGCACCCGCGCGTACAACGACCCTGGTGTGGTCTGCGGCCTCCTTCATCCCGCCGGCGCGGGGTCGGGGCGGAGACGGGTCACGGTGACGCAGACGGCGATGTTGACGAGCAGGGCGACGACGCCGGCGTGGATGTTCCACGGTTCGGGCTGGCCGGCGGCGAGGAGGGCGCCGTAGACGAGGACGCCGCTGACCATGCCCGCGAGCGCGGCCCGGGTGGTGAGCCGGCCCCAGCTCACGCCGAGGATGAAGAGGGGCGCGACCTGCGCGAGGATCTCCATCTTGAGCTCGGTGAGGCCCCACAGGGTGATCCGCGGGTTGAGGGCGATGGCGACGAGGCCGGCTACGAGCGCCCACGACACGAGCTTGCCGGCCCGCGTGAGGCGCGCCTCGCCGGCCCCCCGCAGCACCGTCGTGCCCAGCACGTCCTTGGCGAGCATCGACGACAGGCTCAGCAGTACCGAGTCGGCCGTCGACATGATGGCGCTGACCACCGCGACGATGACGACGAGGCTCAGGACGTAGAGCAGCGGCGAGCTCGAGCCCCACTCGGTGAGGAGGAGCGGCAGCACCTGGTCGCCCTCGACGGGGCCGTGCGCGGCGAGCCGCTCGATGGCGAGCACGCCCACGAGGAAGACGGGTCCGGTGGTGACCATCGGCAGGAACACCATGATGCCGAACGAGCGGCGCAGGGCGGCGCTGTCGCGGGCGGCGTAGATGCGCTGGATCGCCTGGGGATAGACGGCGCCCGAGAAGCCGATGAGGACGAGGGTGCTGAACCAGTTGCGGCAGACGTCCCAGCCCGGCACCGCGACCTTCTCGGGGGCCTCGCCCGCGAGCCAGGCCGTCACTTCGGCCACATGCGCGGGGCCCGGCGCCGCCGCGAGCAGCAGTCCGGTGAGGCCCGTCACCAGCATCAGGCCCTGCACGAGGTCGGTCCAGGCGACCGCCCGCATGCCCCCGACCGTCTCGTAGACGAGCACCACGAGGGTCAGCAGCACGACGCCCGCCCAGTAGGGGACGACCCCGCCGGAGAGACCCGCGGTGATGTGGCCCATCGCCATGAGCTGGGCGAGCAGGTAGTTGGAGATGGCCGCCACGAGGAGCAGGTTGGCGAGCAGGGTGAGGGCGGGCGAGCGGAAGCGGTGGGCGAGCCAGTCGCCGGGGGTGACGAAGCGGCGCCGACGCGCCAGCCGGTGCAGCCGAGGCGCGTAGAGCAGGTAGGCGACGATGATCGCCATCATGAAGCCGACGCTCATCACCCACGAGAAGCCGAGGCGGTACGCCTCGCCGGGATAGCCGATCAGGGTGTTGCCGCTGTACTGGGTGGCGTAGAGGGTGAGCAGCAGCACCGGACCGGTGAGCTGCCGACCCGCGAGGTAGAAGTCGGCCAGCGACTCGCCGGTGCGCCGACGGCGCGCGGCGTATCCCACCCCGAGAATGGCGGTCAGGTAGAGTCCGACGGCCAGGATCGCGCCGCCGCCCAGCGATTCGGTCATTCGTCGGGCCAGAGCCGGTGCACCACGAAGGCGGTGAAGAGGGCGACCGCCGCCGTCGCGGCGAGGGAGATGACCACCCAGTGGGGCAGGCCGAGCCAGATGCGCAACGGCGCGTCGGCGGGCAGGTACCACGGGACCGAGGCTCCGAAGAGCACGACGTAGACGGGCCAGATCCAGGCGGGGAAGCCGTGGCGCGGGTCTTCGTCGGGACCGGTCCGCGGTGTCGAGGGATCTGCCATCGCCCCATCATCCGCGTCTGACGCGAAGATGGCAACCGCCGCGGCGCGGACGCTTGGGACACCCGACAGGCGCGGCGGGGTGGTGATATGGTGTCTCCTTCGGTCGATCTCTCGCAGGAGGAGCAGTCTCATGCCCGTGACGCGACTCGGTACGGTGGGCGCCGTCGTCTTCTGGCTGGCGGCCGGTCTGGCGGTTCCCGGGGTGACGGCGGCGCAGGAGCAGCCGCCGGAGCCGCCGGAGGAGGAAGAACAGGAGCAGACGGCCGAGGGCACGGAAGAGGACGACGAGGCCGAAGTCGAACGGCCGCGCCGGGGCCGCAATCGCGACGGCATCGAGCCCTACGACGAGGTGATCACCGACGAGGCGGAGACCGACGAGGGCGTCTTCCTCGTGCACCGGCTCGACGACAAGGTGTTCTACGAGATCCCTGTCGACGAGCTGGGCCGCGAGTTCCTCTGGGTCAGCCAGATCGAGCGCACCAGCGAGGGTGTCGGCTACGGGGGGCAGGCGCTCGGGAGCCGGGTCGTCAAGTGGGAGCGTCGCGGCGATCGGGTGCTGCTGAAGAGCGTGTCGTACGCCATCGTCGCGGACGAGTCGCGTCCCATCGCGCGCGCCGTCGGAGCCGCCAACAACGATACCATCCTGAGGGCGTTCGACATCGAGGCGCTGTCCGAGGCGGGGGCGCCGGTGATCGACGTCACCGCGCTCTTCAACACCGAGGTGCCGGAGTTCAGCGCCCGGTCGCGGCTGCAGGCGCGCGGGTTCGCCCGGGACCGGTCGTTCGTCGAGTCGGTGGTGTCGTACCCGGGCAACATCGAGGTCAGGACCACCCACACCTACACGGCGCCGCCGCCGTCCACCTCGGGAAATCGGCCGAGGGTGGTCTTCCGCCGCGGCATGCGGCCGGGCAGCGCGACGGTGGTGCTGCACTACAGCATGGTGAGGCTGCCCGACGAGCCGATGATGCCGCGCCTGTTCGACGAGCGGGTCGGCTACTTCTCGGTGCGGCAGATCGACTACGGGCGCGACGAGCACCGCTCTCCCCGCCGGCGCTACATCACGCGCTGGCGGCTGGAGAAGCAGCGGCCGGACGCGGCGCTGTCCGATCCGGTGACCCCCATCACCTTCTGGATCGATCCCGCGACGCCCGCCAAGTGGGTGCCGTACATGAAGCAGGGTGTCGAGGCGTGGCGGCCGGCGTTCGAGGAGGCGGGGTTCAGCAACGCGGTGGTGGCGCGCGAGGCGCCGTCGGCCGAGGAGGACCCCGACTGGAGCCCCGAGGACGCCCGCTACTCGGTCATCCGCTGGCTGCCGTCGACGGTCGAGAACGCATCCGGCCCCCACGTGCACGACCCGCGCACGGGGGAGATCCTCGAGGCGGACATCCAGTTCCACCACAACGTCATGAACCTGCTGCGCGACTGGTACTTCGTGCAGGTGGGGCCGCTCGACCCGCGCGCGCGGACGCTGCCCCTGCCCGACGAGCTGATGGGCGAGCTGCTCGCCTATGTGGTGGCCCACGAGGTGGGCCACACCCTCGGCTTCCAGCACAACATGAAGGCGAGCTCGCTCTACCCGCACGAGCGGGTGCGCGACCCCGAGTGGGTGCGGACGATGAGCCACACGCCGACCCTGATGGACTACGCGCGCTTCAACTATGTCGCGCAGCCCGAGGACGGCATCGCGCCCGAGGACCTCATACCCAAGATCGGCCCCTACGACAAGTGGGCCACGCGTTGGGGCTATGCGCCGATCGTCGGGGCGGAGACCCCGGACGACGAGCGGCCGACCCTCGACGCGTGGGCGCGCGAGCAGGACGAGACGGTGTGGTTCCGTTTCTCGACCCCGGGCGCCCGCGGCGCCGACCCCGGCCAGTTGACCGAGGCGGTGGGCGACGCCGACGCGGTGGCGTCGACCGCGCTCGGGCTGAAGAACCTCGAGCGCGTCGCCGCGATGCTGCTCGACGCGACCGTCGCGCCGGGCGAGCCGTACGACGATCTCGACGAGCTGTATGCGCGGCTCGTCGGGCAGTGGACCCTCGAGATGAACCACGTCGCCGCGGTGGTGGGCGGGGTCTCGTCGCAGCAGAAGCACCACGGCCAGGACGGCGTGCGGTTCTCGACCCTTCCGCGGGATGCGCAGGAGAACGCAGTGGCGTTCCTGAACGACCATGCGTTCATGCCGCCGGCGTTCCTGACCGACCCGGAGATCCTGCGCCGCATCGAGCCCGTGGGCGTGCTGAACCGGATTCGGACCAGCCAGACCCGGGTGCTCGGCACGCTGCTGTCGGCGGCGCGGCTGGCCCGGCTCGTCGAACAGGAGGTGATGGACGGCGACGCCGCCTATCCCGCCACCGAGTTCCTGGCCGACGTGCGCGGCGGCGTCTGGAGCGAGCTGGACGAGCCGGAGGTCGGCATCGACGCCTATCGCCGGAACATCCAGCGCGCGTACCTCGATCTGATCGAGGGCCGGCTCGGCGGTCCGTCGCAGGCCAACGGCGACGCGGGGCCGTTCCTGCGGGGCGAGCTGCAGGCGCTCGACGCCTCGGCCCGGCTCGCGCTGGACCGGACCTCGGACCGCGCGACCCGGCTGCACCTCGAGGACGTGCGGCATCGGATCGCGCGGACCCTGGATCCCGCCGCGGCTGGGGGGTCGGTCCGCAGCGCGAGGCCGGCGTTCGCGGACGACGCGTTCGACTTTGCCGCCGACGGCTTCGACCCGCGGAGTTCGCTCGTCGGCGACCTCGAGTGGTGCTGGCCCGACTACGCGATCCACGTGCACTGAGGCCGCGCAGACCGGCGGGGCGCCGTCGCGTGCGGCGGCGGCGCCCCGATAGCCAAGGGACCTGACCGGACCCGCCGGCAGTCTGCTTCCTTCCCTCGCCGGGGCCGCGCATTGCCGGCGGAGGGCTGCGCCCGCGTTCGGCGGCGTTCCACGCCGCGCCGCGCGCCGCCTTCGCCCGCGCAGGCTTCCGGTCTCGGAGAACCCGTCATGGAATGGCTGTTCAACCCCGAGCTCTGGATCGCCCTCGTCACCCTCACCGTCCTCGAGGTGGTCCTCGGCGTCGACAACGTCATCTTCATCTCCATCCTGTCCGACAAGCTGCCGCACCATCAGCAGAGACTGGCCCGCCGCGTGGGCCTGGGGCTGGCCATGCTGTCGCGCCTCGTCCTGCTGATGTCGCTGAGCTGGATCATCGGGCTCACCGAGCCGCTGTTCGCGGTGTTCGGCCGCGAGGTGTCGGGCCGCGACCTGACGCTGCTCGGGGGCGGGCTGTTCCTGCTCGCGAAGGCGACCTACGAGATCCACGAGAGCCTGGAGGGCGACGAGGGGCGGGGGTCGCGGACGAAGACGGTGACGTTCGCCGGCGTCATCCTGCAGATCCTGGTGCTCGACATAGTCTTCTCGCTCGACTCGGTGATCACCGCGGTCGGGATGGTGGAGCAGATCGGAGTGATGGTCGCGGCCATCGTCATCGCCGTCGTCGTGATGCTGCTCTCGGCCGAGGCGATCAGCGCGTTCGTCAACGAGCGCCCGACCGTCAAGATCCTGGCGCTGAGCTTCCTGCTGCTGGTGGGGTTCTCGCTGGTGGCGGAGGGGTTCCACCAGGAGATTCCCAAGGGCTATCTCTACTTCGCGATGGCGTTCTCGGTCTTCGTCGAACTGATCAACCAGCGCATTCGGCACCAGTCGCCGGTGCACCTGAAGAAGCCGATCACGTCGTGAGCCACCACGCCCCGACCCCGCCGGCGACGCCCAGCACCGTGTCGGCGGCGTAGTGGTAGCGTCCCACCACCGTCGAGACGGCGACCGCGCCGGCCGCCGCATGGAGGGGCAGGACCAGGGCGGGCATGAGCTCGCCGGCGGCGAGGGCGGCGGCGATCGCAGTGGCGGCGTGGCCGCTCGGGAAGGTGTTGACCTGCACCGACGCGCGATCGAGGACGACGCGGTTCAGCCGCCGCAGGGCGAGGCGGCGCTGGTCCATCGCCCCCGGCGGCTCGATGGCGCGGGGCGGGCGGGTCTGAATCCACGGCAGGACGCCGTAGCAGGCGAACGCGGCGAGCAGCACCGGCGTCCAGTACTCGTCCGCCTGTCCCCGCAGGCCCGCTCCGTAGACGAGGGCGAGGGCGGCGGGGACGAGCGGGTAGGCGCACAGATAGGCCAGCTCCAGCAGCTCGAGGACCGGGGCCGGCGTCCGCCGCACCACCGCGTCCAGCCGCACCGCCGCGAGCAGCCGCCCGTCGAGCCGCAGCAGCCGGTCCTCGACCGCGGGCATGGGCCGCCGGAAGAAGAGCCCGCTCATCCAGTAGCCCTGCAGCAGGTAGATGCATGGCACCCAGTCGCGCGCGATCCGCATCGGCAGTTGCAGGCGCAACTGGGAGAGCACGAACACCAGCCCGATGCAGACCACCCCGACCACCAGCACGCGGTTGCGCCGGCTCGCCGACAGCGGCTGGATGCGGGCGAGGACGATGAGGTAGGCGAAGTAGCCGCAGACGATCCACTCGCTGGCGCGCATCGGTCCATCATGGCAGCCCCGTGCGGCGGATTGCAAGCTGACGGCGGCGGGCCGCGACTGCCATCGTGGCCGCCCCGGTGCGCGGGTGGGGGCTCGGGGGGGCTGTCGGTGGTGTCGGTGGTAGAGTGGTCGGGATGGACGGAGAGTTCGGCATCGATCTCGATCGCGCGCGCGCCTTTCTCGCGGCGCGGGAACAGCGGCGGCGCGAGCGGCTCGATGCGCGCTTCGCGCAGGCGGTCGACGATGCGCGGGGCATCGTGCGGGCGATCGTCCGCGAGGTGAAGCCGCGGCGCATCTACCAGTGGGGGTCGCTGCTCGACCGGGCGCGTTTCACGGAGCTGTCCGACATCGACATCGCCGTGGAAGGACTGGGTGGCCCGGCCGATTTCTTCCGGGTGCTCGGCATTGCTCTGGGCGGGACCACGCTGCCGGTCGACGTGGTGGAGCTGGAACGCGTGCCCCGGGACGTCGCTGAACGCATCCGCACCCGGGGCGCGCTGGTCCATGAGCACGGGCACGCTTGAGCTGACCGCTCTCGTCGAGTCGCATCAGCGGCGGCTCGATGCAGTTCGGGAGAACATCGAGAGCGCGCTCGCCGACGAGATCGCCCGGCTCGGCCGGACACCGGTGTCGGCCCTCATCATCGCCGGGCTGCTCGAGAACTACTACACCTGCCTGGAGACGATCTTCCTGCGCATCTCGCAGCACTTCGAGAACCGGCTCGACCCGGCCCGCTGGCACGGCGACCTGCTGGAGAAGATGACCCTGGCCATCGAGGGCGTGCGGGCGGCGGCGTTGTCGGAGGCTGCGTTTCCGCCCCTGTTCGAGCTGCTCAAGTTCCGGCATTTCAAACGCTACTACTTCGAGCTGGAGTACGACTGGGATCGCCTGGACTTTCTGGTGGCCAAGGTGCGGCAGGCCCACCCCCTGGTCATGCGCGATCTGCACACGTTCGTGCGCTTCACCAGAGCGCTGGACACTCGATGACGCGGGGGCCGCGGTTCCTCCCGGTTCGGCCGTGCGCCGGGTGACGACCTTGCCCGGTTGGCCGCGGTCGTCGACAGGCCCTGGCGGTCGGTCAGCCATGGCGCTCCGTGGGCGCAGAGCGCCGCGAACGACCGGGTGGTCAGGCGCGGTCGGCGGCAACGGCTTCCGCGGCGACCGGCGCCGGCGAGGCGGCGGGATGCTCGGGCGCGGCCACCGACTCGGGGAGTCGGCGAAACAACCGCACGAGGAGGGTCAGCCCCAGCCCGAACAGGAGCGCACCGACGAGGAACGGTGCTCCCGGCAGTTGAATCGGCGCGCGGTCCGACGTGAAGTAGCTGAAGAGCCCGGCCGTGAACAGAAGCGGCGCCGCGATCGCGGTGAGGCTGATCAGTGAGGTCAGGGCGCCCTGAATCTTCCCCTGCTCGGCGGGGGGCGCGGCGCCGGCCACGAGCCCCTGTATCGTCGGGTGCGCGATGCCGCCGAGCGATCCGAACACGATGATGACGAGGACCATCCAGCCCGCCGACGCGAGGCCGTAGCCGAGGAACGCCAACAGCGAGATGCCGACGCCGAGGAGAATCGCGCGCCGCTCGCCGAGCCGGGCGACCACCGGACGGACCAGCAACCCCTGGACGAGGGCCGCCATCACCCCCACGAGGGCCAGGGTCAGGCCGTTGGTCTGGGCGTCCCACCCGTAGCGGTGGCCGGCGTGCAGCACCCACACGTTCTCGAGTCCGCGCTGGGCCAGCGACAGGAAGATGAAGACCACGGCCAGCCCCGCCACCAGCGGATAGGCGCGCAGCCGCCGCAGGCTGCCGAACGGGTTCATCCGGCCCCACGAGACGGGACTGCGCTGCTCGGGCGGCAGCGACTCGGGCAGTACGAAGAAGCCGTACAGCCAGTTGACGAAGGCCAGCCCCGCCGCCACGAAGAACGGCAGGCGCAGTTCGATGCCGCCGAGCAGGCCTCCGAGGGCGGGGCCGAAGATGAAGCCGAGCCCGAAGGCGACCCCGACGAAACCGTAGTTGCGGGCCCGCGTTTCCGGCGTCGACACGTCGGCGATGTAGGCGTTCGCGGTGGTGATGCTGGCTCCCATGACGCCGGCGATGGCGCGGCCCAGGAAGAGCCAGCCGATGGAGGGCGCGAAGCCCTGCACGAGGTAGTCGACGCCGAACCCGAACAGCGAACCGAGAATGATGGGCCGGCGGCCGAAGCGGTCGGAGAGGGCGCCCAGAATGGGGGCGCACAGGAACTGCATCAGGGCGTAGAGGGCGATGATGACCCCGTAGTAGACGCCCGCCTGCGAGTCGTCGCCGGCCGTGAACTCCCGAATGAGCTCGGGCAGCACGGGGATGATGATGCCCAGCCCGAGGATGTCGATGAACAGGGTGACGAGGATGAAGACCATCCCCGCCTCGCGCGTGCGTCGTCCGAATGCCATCATCGGTCCCTGTTGGCCGTCGCGCGCCTCTCCCGCCAGCCGCCCGTGGCGAAAGTTCCCCGCTGCATTCGGGCGGCGATGATTCCCGCCGGCCTGTGCTCCCGGTCCAATCGGCCCGAGAAGCCTCCGTCGCCGCGCCTGGTCGGGCGAGTCTCGCCGCATTCGGCGCCGCCACGGCGGCCAGCCGACGAGGGGCCAAACCCTCAGTATGTCACGAATGCCGGCCCTCGCCGGCGGTCGGGGCGGTCGGGGCGGTGGCGGCCGGCGCGGGTTCCTTCTTCACGATCGAGATGTGGGCCCACCCGTAGAGGGCGGCGACCAGGGGGTTGATGAGGTTGAAGAAGCAGAACGGGGCGTAGGTCAGGGTGGCGACCCCGAGGGTGCTGGCCATGTACGCGCCGCACGTGTTCCAGGGAATCAGCACCGAGGTGATGGTGCCGCCGTCCTCCAGAGTCCGCGACAGGTTGCAGGGGTCGAGCCCGCGCCGCTCGTACTCGGCGCGGAACATCCGCCCCGGGAGCACGATGGAGATGTACTGGTCGGAGGTGACCACGTTCGTGCCGAACGCGGTGAGGAGGGTCGTCCCGATGAGGCTTCCCGCGCCGCGGACGACACCCAGGATGCGGCGCGCCAGCGCCTCGATCTGGCCGGTCGACTCCATGACCCCCCCGAACATCATCGCCGACATGACGAGCCAGACCGTGCCGAGCATGCTGCTCGTCCCTCCACGGCTGAGGAGGTCGTCGAGGGCGGCGTTTCCCGAGTCGAGGGTGAACCCGTCGAAGAGGGCGATCCAGCACCCCTTGGCCACCGCCAGGGGCCGCGGCAGGTCGGGCTCGGCCAGGAACGTCACGACCATGTCGGTCTGGAAGAGCGCTGCGAAGACCGCGCCGGCCAGCGCGCCGGCGAGCATCGACGGCAGGGCGGGGACCCGCCGCACCACCAGGGTCAGCACCAGGAGCACCGGAATCAGCAGGTGAGGCCCGAGCGAGTACTGGCGCTCGAGCGCCTCGAGCATCACCTGGAGCTCGGCCGTGGTGGCGGGAGCCGGCGCGACGAGCCCGGCCCCCGTGAACAGGACCAGCGCCGCCGCGATGCTCGGTCCCGTGGTCCACACCATGTGCCGGATGTGGGTGAACAGGTCAGTGCCGGCGACGGCGGGGGCGAGGTTGGTGGTGTCGGACAGGGCCGACATCTTGTCGCCGAAGTACGCGCCCGAGATGACCGCACCCGCCGCGAGGCCCAGGTTCAGCCCCTGCGCGGTGGCGATGCCGACGAGCGCGATGCCGATGGTGCCGGCGGTGGTCCACGAGCTGCCGGTGGCGACCGAGACGAGGGCGCAGATGATGCAGGCGGTGGAGTAGAACACCGCCGGCGACAGCACCAGCAGCCCGTAGTAGATCATCGTCGGCACGACCCCGGCGAGGATCCACGTCCCGATGAGGGCCCCGACCACGAGCAGGATCAGGATCGCGCCCATCGACACCGAGATGCTGCGGCGGATGCCCTGCTCGATGGCCGGCCAGGGGTGTCCGTTCCGAAGCCCCACCACCGCCGCCGCCGCCGCCGCGAGCATGAGGGCGATCTGGTTGGGACCGCTCGACGAGCCGTCGCCGAACAGGTACACCGAGCCCGCGAGGAGGGCGATCAGCAGGCCCAGCGGGCCCAGTGCCTGGAGAGTGGTGGCGGGTCGTATCCCGGTGGAGGAGGCTCGCATGGCGATCCCGTTCGGGCCGCCCATGCTAGCATGGCGGCGCCCTCGCGGCGGGCTTGCGGCGCGCACCTCCCACCGATGCCCTGCCGCCTCGGTTGCGGCCCGGAATCAAGGGCGCGCTGGCGAGTCCATTCGCCGGGTGGGGCGGAGTTCAGCCGGCCGCAGCGCAACGTGGCGGGGGTCGAGGCGGAGACGGTCTGAGTCCTATGACGCAGAATCGTGGCTCTTCCGCCGGCGGTCCACCTCGGCCTGCAGGCGATTCTCCTGCGCCCGCAGTTCGGGTGTGAACTCCTCGCCGAAGTCGTCGGCCTCCAACACCGGCCGCAGCTCGATCTCCGTTCCGCCGTCGAAGGGCGCGCGCTTCACCCAGTCGACCGCCGCCTCCATGGACTCGACCCGCCACAGCCAATAGCCGGAGACCAGGGCTTCGCTCTCCGCGAAGGGTCCGTCGACGACCAGACTCCCGCCGTCGTGAGAGAACCGCACCCGCTTGCCGCGTGACGACGGGTGCAGGCCCTCGCCGGCCAGCAGGATGCCGGCCTCGACCAGCGCTTCGTTGTACTTTCCCATCTCGGTGAGCAGCGTCGTGCTCGGCATCTCGCCGGCCTCGGACGCGCGGGTCGCCTTTACGAGGACCATGACTCGCATCGGTCGTCTTCCTTCCCGCTGGGCATTCGATTGGCGCGCACGGGGACAGCGCGCTCAGCGCCCCGTGAAGATGTCGAGGGGCAGCAGCGCCGTGACGCCGACGTTGGGGACGTCGACGAGCTGCGCGATGCGCAGGTCGACGGCGACGCTCGCCACCACATAGGCCTGCTCGGGACTCAGGCCGTAGGTGTCGGTCATGTAGTCGATCATCGCGAGCAGGGCGTTGCGCGCGGCGAGGGAGACGTCCTTCGACAGGTTGCGCAGCCCCGCGATGCGCTCCGAGGCGCCGAGATAGCGCATGTCGGGGGGCACCTCGCCGACGGCCTTCAGGGGAAAGCCGGTCGTGGCGTAGAAGCGGCGCGAGGGGATGTCGAGGACGCGGGCCGGCCCCTCGAAGTGAGGGCCGCGGGTCAGGGCGGGACCATCGGTGATGAGCCGGGTGGTCACCGTGAAGTCGGCGTCCATCTCGATCGCGGTCCCCGACACCTCGCCGTCGCCCTGGGCGAAGTGGGGATCGCCGATGGCGAGGCCGCAGCCCTCGACGTAGCACGGCAGGTACACGGTGACGCCGACCTGCAGGTAGCGGATGTCGAGGTTGCCGCCGTGCTCGCGCGGGGGCAGGGTGCGCAGGCACTCCTCGGCGTGCGACCCGCCCGGGCCGCAGATTGCGGCGGGCGACGCATGCAGGGCGTGGGGCGGGAAGCCGGCCCCGCCGACGGCGCGCAGCTCGGTCTCGCGCGACAGCATCGCGGCGTGCTGCTCGGGACCCGGCAGCACCGTGAGGATGCCGGGGAAGCTGGCGTTGGGGATGCGGACCCCGGGCACGTCGTCGCTGACCGCTTCGGTGCGGTCGAGCCGCCACTCGGCGCGGAACGATCCGGTGACGTGGTCGGAGACGAAGCCGATGGGGCTGACCGACGTGTAGCCGAAGCGCCCCGGGGCGATGTCGAGCAGGGTCACCGCCAGCACGTGGCCGGGCTCGGCCCCCTCGATGTGCACCGGCCCCGTCAGCGGGTGAACGGTGCCGATCTGCGGGTCGCCCTGGCGCGGATCGTCGTAGGTGCTCGCAGGATCGAGGTCGAAGTCGCTCGCGTTGCGGACCCGGAAGACGATGGTCTGCCCCGGCTCGGCGCGGGCGGCCATGGGAATCGCGGGATGCAGCCGGTTGAAGCAGGCGGGGTCCTCGCCGCAGTGGCGCCCCTCGCCGCCCAAGACGAGGATGTCGTTCTGCCCTGCGGCCGCCGTCGCCGCCGGCGGCAGGCACGCCGCGACGGCGGCGAAGAGCGACCAACGGAGCAGGGATGACCGGTACGGTCGCGCAGGTTTCGCCATCATGAGTTGTATCCCATCACGTTCGTGGCGGCGGGTAGGCGGCGGGTTTCCGTCGGCGCTCCGGTCGGCGTGTCCTCCGACGGTCGGTCCGGCGCGGGTGAGCACCGCACCTGCAGGTCACCCGGCGACTGCGCCGGGGCTTCGCCGGACGGTGCCTGCGCCGCCGCGGGCGGGGCGTCCGGACCGGCACGAGCGACCTCGGGCGGTGCGGACACGGCGGGCGCTGCCCGGATCGTCCGGGCCTCTCCCGGCGCCGGACCGTCCGGTAGCGGCAGCAGGCCCGCTTCGGCCGCGGTGGTCGCGACCGCGGCCGCGACGTCGGCGACGGCGCGCACCGTCTGCCGCAGGGTGCGGACGGTCCAGATCGCGAGCAGCGCCGCGGCGCCCGCGAGCCACGACCAGGGGGCGTCGGCGGCGCTGGCGGCCAACGCAGAGCCCCCGACGCACGCGCCGGCCAGCCACAGTCTGGGCGTGGGGCGCAGGCGCCGACCCAGGCGCACGAGGCACCGTCCGGCGTCGTGTTCCTCCACCAGCACCCGCAGGTGCAGCGACAGCCAACGGTTCAGGCCGACGCTGATGTCGCGGTCGGCCCGCCAGCCGTCGTCCACCTCGACCGAACGCACCTCGCGCGCCCGTTCGAGTCGCGCCGTCAACTGCGCCAGCAGCACCTCTCCGGCGATCCAGGCCTCGCTCCAGAAACACCGGGGCGGCGTGCGCCGGGACACGCTGGCCCACAGGTCGCCGAGCGTTCCGGCGGCGGCCGCCGGCTGCGTCTTGTTCGCCGGGAGCCGCACGACCTCGGGTGGGGACATGGCGCCCTTCAGGCGGCCCCAGGCCCGCGCGAGGGGTTGGATGAAGTACAGCGCGGCGATACGCGATCGGTAGACGATTCGGCTCAGGCGGCGGGGCCGTCGAACCAGCGGGGGCAGCCCCTCGATGTCGGTGACCTTCGCGTAGCGCACGCAGCGAGCGACGGTGGTCGCGAGGGCGCCCGTCCCCACCGTCAGCAGCGCGAGGGCGAGCCCGATCTGGCTCGTCAGCAGGGTCGCGGCGCCGAGCCCGATGAGGGCGGCGGCGGCGACCTGCCAGCGGGCCGAGTGCGGCATGAACGCGAACGGGTAGGTGTCGATGGTGTAGACCGACGGGAACGGCGCCGTGCCCCACGTGCCGCTGTTGACCCGAGCCCGGGTCAGGGAACGGTGAAAGGGCAGCGGCCCGTAGATGCGTCCGCGCCAGCCGATGTGCAGCCCCTGGAACTGGTCGGGATGGTGGGGTTTGAGCCACGACTCGCCTTCGCCGTAGCCGACCTGTTGGCGCCAGTACGCGCGCAGCGACGCGCGGTGGCGGTGCCAGACGAGGGCCGACGGTGCGAACCCGATCTTCCAGCCGCGCGCCTGGAGGCGCCAGCAGATGTCGACGTCGTCGCCCGCCCGCAGGTAGATGGGGTTGAAGCCGCCCACCGCGAGCAGGGCGTCGCGGCGGAACGCCATGTTGCAGCCGGGCACGTGCTCGGCGGTGCGGTCGTCGAGCATGACCTGGGTGGGGCTGCCCGGCGCGCGGGCGATGCACTGGGCCATCGGGGGGTCGTCGGCGGGGACGAGGTTGGGGCCGCCGGCGCCGACGACATCCGAGGTCAGGAACGGGCGGACGAGGTGCATCAGCCAGTCGGGGTCGACGCGCACGTCGCCGTCGGTATAGGCCACGATCTCGCCGGCGGCGTGCTCGAGCCCGACGTTGCGGGCGGCGCTGAGGCCGCCGTTGGGGATGTCGATCACCTCGACCGACGCGTGCCGGCGCGCGATGTCGCCGGTGGCGTCGCGCGAGCCGTCGTTGACGAGGATGATCTCGTAGTCGGGATAGCTCAGGTTCTCGATGGACGTGAGGCACTCGTCGATGGTGGCGGCCTCGTTGTAGGCGCACACCACGACCGAGATCTTCGGCCATGTCCGCCGCTCGGCCTCGGGGAACGGCGCGTCCGCGAACGCGCGGGCGACGGCGCCGAGCGCCGGCTTCGGCCTGCGCGCCGCGTCGACGAGGCCGAACGCCCAGCCGTCGACCGGCCTGCCCCCCCGCCACCACTCGTCGGTCCATGCGAACACCACGGCCCCGCACGCCCCCTCGGAGAACGCGGTCCGGACGTGCATGGCGGCGATGGAAGCCTGGCCGCCGTCGCCCTCGCCCCGGCTGTCCGCCCCGGCCTCGGCGAGGAGCAGCGGGCGGTGCCCGGCGAGGTGCTGCAGGCGGGCGAGATAGCGCCGCAGGTCGGACTCGGCGTGCAGGTAGACGTTGAACGCGCAGACGTCGAGGAAGGGCAGCGACAGGTACTCGGTGGGCGGGTAGTTCACATAGGTCAGGAGTGCTTCCGGCGCCGCCGCCTTCACGTCGTGGTAGAGCTCGCGCAGGAAGCGCTCGACGCGGGCCTGTCCGTGCCAGCGGACGATGGGGGCGGGAATCTCGTTGCCGAGGGCGAAGACGAGGGCGGCGGGATGGTCCGAGAGCTCGCGCACGCGGGCGATGATGTCGCCGCAGATGCGGCGGCGGAGGTCGGGATCGTCGAGGAACGCGATGTGCTGCGGCCAGGGCAGGCCGACCATCACGCGCAGGCCGTGCCGCGCCGCCGCGTCGAGGAGGCCGGCGTCGGGCGCGGTGTAGGTGCGGACGGTGTTCAGGCCCGCCTCGCGCATCCGCTCGAAGTCTTCGGCGACGATGGCGGGTGCGGGGAATTGGCGTCCCGCCGCGTCGGGCGCGAAGGTGCCATAGGCGACACCCTTGACGAGGAAGCGGTCGCCCGCGATGGACAGGAACTTGCCGTCGACGGCGGCGCGCGTCTCGGAGGAGGGGTCAGTCATCGCGGACAGCGGCGGATCGCGCCGGATCCCCGGCGCAAGGGGGTCCGGCGGGAGCGAGAGTTGCGCCTTGGGTCGCGATTGCGGGTCCCGCCGCGCGCGGGCCGGGCGTCGGCGTCGGGGCGCCCGTCACTCGTCTTCGCGGATCGTCGGATACTCGATCCCGAGCTGCTCCAGGTAGGTGTCGTATCGCGACGGGTCGTAGTAGTACTGCTCGAGCTGCGGCTTGAACGTCTCCATGATCTCGGCGTTCAGCCAGATGGCGGGCTCGTCCTGGGGCCGCAGGAACGACGTGTACTCGGTGTCCGCCTTCTGGACCGTCTCGAAGTAGTCGCGCGCGTCGTCCACCAGCGACGGGGTCAACAGGATGTCGAGCAGGGTCCGGGCGAAGATCTTGGCGCCGGCGGTGGCTCCCTTGTGCGCGATGGGGGTCGCCATGGCGATGCTCTTGTTCCAGTTGTGGTTCTGTCCGCCGGCGATGTTCGACGGAAAGCGGAGCACCACGGTCGGCACCACCCACGAGATGTCCCCGATGTCGTCCGAACCGCCGCCCCGCCGCTGCGAGTCGGGAATGTCCTCGCGCCCTCGCAGCTCTTCGCCGATCCTGGTCGGCAGCCCGCGTTCTTCGGCTCCGAGCAGCTTCTGCATCGCCCTCGCCAGTCGCTGGTCCTTCTCGCTCCACTCGGGCATGCCGACGTCGAGCATGTTGGCGTGCACCGCCTCGGCCAGCGGGCGGTTCATGTGCTGCGGCCACGCTGCCCCGAGGACCCGCGACTCCACGGTGGTGCTCGTCATGAGGGCGGCGCCCTCGGCCATGCGGTCGCCGAGCTCCCACATGCGCATGATGCTGGGGTAGTCCGTCTCGCGGAAGAAGTACCAGACGGCGGCGGTCGGGGGCACCACGTTCGGCTGATCGCCGCCGTCGGTGATGACGTAGTGCGAGCGCTGCTGGATGCGGAGATGCTCGCGTCGGAAGTTCCAGCCGATGTTCATCAGCTCGACCGCGTCGAGGGCGCTGCGCCCGTCCCAGGGCGAGCCGGCGCCGTGAGCGCTCTCGCCCTCGAACAGGTACTCGACCGACACCATGCCGTTGCCCGCGCTCTCGCCCCAGCTCGTCGTCATGTCGCTGCTGACGTGCGAGTAGAGGACGATGTCGACATCGTCGAACAGGCCCGCCCTGACGTAGTAGGCCTTGGCCCCGAGCTGCTCCTCCGCGATGCCCGGCCAGATGACCAGGGTGCCGGGCAGGTTCTCGCGCTGCATGATCTTCTGGACCGCGAGGGCCGCGGTGATGTTGAGGGCCTGGCCCGAGTTGTGCCCCTCGCCGTGGCCGGGGGCGCCGGGGACGAGGGGGTCGCGATAGGCGACGCCGGGCTTCTGCGACGACTGGGGGATGCCGTCGACGTCGGTGCCGAGGGCGATGACCGGGGAGCCCGAGCCCCACGTGGCCCACCACGCGCTGGGGATGCCCGCCACGCCCTTCTCCACCGCGAATCCGTGGTCCTCGAGGATGCCGGTGACGTACCGCTGTGTCTCGAACTCCTGAAAGCCCAGCTCGCCGAAACTGAAGATCATGTCGACCATCTGCTGGGTGAAGTCGCGCCGGCTGTCGACGTCGACGACAGCCTCGGCCTTCAGCTCGGCGAGCCGCGCCGATTCCTGCCGGCCGGCGGCCGAGGTGGTCGGCGGTCCGGGCTGGGGCAGGGAGAACAGGATGAAGACGCCGGTGGCGGCGGCGGTGGTCCAGGTGAAGGGCGCAAGGCGCATGGCGGCCTCCGGATGATGGCGGTCCCGGTTCGGCAGGACCGGTGAGGTCCCCCCGACAGAACGTCGAATACGCGATCCTATGGCATTTCGTCCGGTTCCGCACCACGGATTCGCGCGGCCGCGCGGTGATCGACGCGGTTCGCCGTGCCGTGGTGTGCCGTCTCCGGCCGTCGGTGAGAGAATGGACCGCGAGAAGGGAGCCGCCTCGCGCCGCGCGGGAAACTGTCATGCGCTACGCCGTCACCACGTTCGGTTGCCGGGTCAACCAGGCCGATTCGCTGCAGATGGAGCTGCAGCTTCGCGCGCGAGGCGCCGCCCGGGTTCCTGTCGGCGAGGCCGACGTGGTCGTCGTCAACACCTGCTCGGTGACGGCGGCGGCCGACCAGGGGGTGCGGCAGACGCTGCGGCGGGTGGCGCGCGAGAACCCCGGCGCGCGGGTGGTCGCCACCGGCTGCTACGCGACCCGGGCCGGCGACGAGATCGCGGCCCTGCCCGGTGCGCCCGAGGTGGTGCCGAACGACGGCAAGGAGAGCCTCGCCGACCGGCTGCTGCCCGGCGCGAAGACCACCGCCGACCGCTTCGGGGACGGTGCGGGGCCGTGCGGTGCCCTGGTCTCGCCGTCGAGCATCGGCCGCGTGGCGTTCATGCTGCGGGTGCAGACCGGCTGCGACGAGGCCTGCTCCTACTGCATCATTCCCACGACGCGGGGACGCGGGCGCAGTCTCGACCACCGGCGCGTACTGGCCGCCATCGGCCATGCGGCGGAGAGCGGCTTCCACGAGGTGGTGCTGAACGGGGTCCATCTCGGCTCGTACGGGCGCGATCTGGATCCACCGTCGAGTCTGACCGCCCTGCTGCGGGCCATCGACGGCCATCCGTCCGACGTGACCTGCCGCATCAGCTCGCTCGAGCCGATGGACTGCCCGGCCGAGCTGGTGGACCTGGTCGCCGCGAGCGGGCGCTTCGCGCCGCACTTCCACCTGCCGCTGCAGCACGCGAGCGACCGCATGCTCGCGCGCATGCGGCGCCCCTACACCCTCGATCGCTACCGGCGGGTGGTCGATCGGGTGCGCGAGCGGATGCCCCACGCGGGCATCGGCGCCGACCTCATCGCGGGGTTTCCCGGCGAGCGCGACGAGGACGCGCGCCGGACCCTGGACTACCTGGCGTCGAGCCCCCTGACCTATCTGCACGTCTTCCCGTACTCGCCCCGCGAGGGCACCGAGGCGTGCGGGCTGCCCGACCGGACGCCGGGGCCGGTGGTGCGGGAGCGGGCCAAGGCCCTGCGTGACGCCGGCGCCGACCTCTCCCGCCGGTTCCGGGAGGGCCAGGTCGGCGCAGTGCGGCCCGGCCTGACCCTCGACGGGGGCGCGGTGGTCGCCACCGACAACTACCTGAAGGTTGACGTTCCGTCCGCTGGCGCCGCCAACCAGCGGGTGCGGGTGCGCATCACCGGGGACGACCCCCTCGTCGGCGCCCTGGTGTGATGGGGCCGGCCGGGCCGTTTCCGGCATGTTTCTTTCATGGACCTGGAGTGTCCTGCCGCCGGGGTCGGGATGGCGGCTCGATCGGGTGCGTGGCCTGCGCAGGCTGTGCAATACTGGCGGATACCCGCCGTCAAAGGGATGGTGACACCGTGAGCGCCGAGCTCATCACACTCGTCGTCGGCATGCTGACGCTGGCCGGGGGACAGGTGGCCACGGCGCTGGTCCTCGTTGGCCGAATGGACCGACAGGCGGACCAGACGAACCGTCGTTTCGACGAGGTCAACCGCCGTTTCGACGGCGTCAACCAGCGCTTCGACGAGCGTTTCGACGGCGTCAACCGGCGTTTCGACGGCGTCAACCGGCGTTTCGACGGCGTCAACCAGCGTTTCGACCAGACGGGGTGCGAGTTCGCGGATCTGCGTGAGCGGATGGCCCGGATGGAAGGCGCTCTCGAAGGCCCGGTCGGCGGCCGAAGTGACCGGGGCGCGGCCTGATTCCAGCGCGCCGGCGTCGTCTCGAATCCGCGAGATCGGCAGGGAGCACACGATGAGAATGTCGAGGTTGTTCGTCGTCTGTCTGACCGGGGGGCTGATGGCGGCCGCTCCCGCCCCGGCGGGGGCCCAGTACGGCGCCACGGCCGGCGAATGGCCCACCTATGCTGGCGACCAGGGCAGCACCAAGTACTCGCCGCTCGACCAGATCGACGCGACGAACTTCGAGGACCTGCGCATCGCGTGGCGCTGGCAGTCGGCGGACGAGGCGCTCGATCTCGAGACGTTGCGCGAGCGGCTGGGCCAGTTCTCGATCCGGGGGTTCCAGGCGACGCCGCTGATGATCGGCGGCGCACTGTACCTGTCGACGGCCCTCTACCAGGTGGCGGCCATCGATGCCGGCACCGGCGAGACCCGCTGGGTCTACGACCCGCAGGTGTACCAGGCGGGCCTGCCGACCCACGGCTACGGCTCGCGCGGCATCGCCTACTGGGCCGACGAGGAGAGTGGTGACGAACGCATCTTCTGGGGCACGAGCGAGGGCTGGCTGCACGCCGTCGACGCGAAGACGGGGCGACCGGCGTCCGGGTTCGGCGCCGGCGGCCGCGTCGACCTCACCGAGGGCATCCCCCGCGCGGACCGGGGCGAGGTGAACTACCAGGGACGCAACCTGCTCGGGGTCAAGTCGCCGCCCGTCGTCCTGCGCGACGTCGTCGTCACCCCGACCATCATCTCCGACTTCGTCATCCGCCGGGAGGCGCCGCCGGGCTGGGTGAAGGGCGTCGACGCCCGCACCGGCGACACCCGGTGGATCTTCCGCACCGTGCCCCAGGGGGACGACTTCGGCGCCGACACCTGGCTGAACGAATCGTGGCGCTACTCGGGGAACGCCAATATCTGGCCGCCCATGAGCGCCGACGAGGAGACCGGCTACGTCTTCCTGCCGACGGGCACGCCGACCAGCGACTACTACGGCGGGCACCGGCCCGGCGACAACCTGTTCGCGGAGAGCATCGTCGCCGTCGACATCGAGACCGGCCAGCGCATGTGGCACTTCCAGGCGGTGCACCACGGGGTCTGGGACTACGACTTCCCGGCCGCGCCGACCCTCGTCGACATCACCGTCGACGGACGCCCCGTCAAGGCCCTGGCGCAGGTGAGCAAGCAGGGCTTCACCTACGTCTTCGACCGGGTGACCGGCGACCCGGTGTGGCCCATCGAGGAGCGTCCGGTCGAGACCGACACCGACCTCGAGGGCGAGGTGCTCTCGCCGACACAGCCGTTCCCGACGAAGCCGCCCCCGTTCGAGTACCAGGGCATCGGCATCGACGACCTCGTCGACTTCACCCCGGAGATCCGCGCCCTCGCCGTCGAGGCGGTGCGCAACTTCCGGCTCGGGCCGCTCTTCACGCCGCCCATGCTCAGCGTCGCGGGCGGCCTGCAGGGCACGATTCAGCGGCCGCACATCGCGGGCGGCGCGAGCTGGGGCGGGGCCGCCGTCGACCCCGAGACGGGCCTGCTCTACGTGCCGTCCGAGAATCGCTTCTCGGTCATCAAGTACTACACGCCCGACCCCGCCGAGGGTGGCAATCTGCGCTACACCCAGGCCGACTTCGACAGCGGCACCCAGCCCGCCATGCCCCAGGGCCTGCCGCTGCTCAAGCCGCCGTACTCGCGCATGACCGCCATCGACCTGAACGCCGGCGAGCACGCCTGGATGCAGCCCAACGGCGACGGCGACCGCCTGCGCAACCACCCCCGGCTGCGCGACCTCGACCTGCCGCCGCTCGGCGGCGAGGGCCGCGGTGGTCCGCTGCTCACGCGGACCCTGCTGATCAGCGCGCTGTCCGCCGGCGGCTCCGACGGCGGTCCGCGGCTCGTGGCGCGCGACAAGGCGACGGGCGAGATTCTCGGCTCGCTCGACCTGCCGGCCGGGGCCATCGGCACCCCGATGACCTATCTGCACGAGGGGGCGCAGTACATCGCGCTGACCGTCGGCGGCGAGGTGCCCGAGCTGGTCGCGTTCCGCCTGCCGTGAGGCGGCGCGCCCCGGCCGTCGCGCTGGCGTTCGGCGAACGCCAGCGGCGAAGGGTCTGGAACATCGCCGTCCCGGCTGCGTTCGCAGTTCACCGTCCCAAGGTCGCCTCTGAGCGGTCGGCGTCCCATCGGGACCATTACCGCCCCGGGGCCGGGTTCGCGGTGTCGCCGGCCCGCAGGGCAGTCCTCGCGGGTGCGACGGAGCACTAGCCACTCATCAGAGCGGCCGCCCGCTGGCCGGCCGACCGGCCGGGCTCTTCGTCGAGCATGAGCTGGCCGCAGGCGGCGCGGATGTCCCTCCCTCGGCTCTTGCGGACCGAGACGGTCATCCCGCGGGCGGCGAGGCTGCGCGCGAAACGGTTCACCTGCCGGTCGGGCGGCCGCGCGAACGGGATGCCCGGCGCCGCGTTGAGCGGGATCAGGTTCACCTTGGCGCGCAGCCCGCGCAGCAGGGCGCCGAGCCGCGCGGCGTCGGCCGCGGTGTCGTTGACGCCGTCGAGCAATACGTACTCGAAGGTGATGCGGTCGCGGTGCTTCAGGGGAAAGCGGCGGCAGGCGTCGACGAGGTCGGCCAGCCGCTGGCGCCGGCTCGTCGGGATGAGGGCATGGCGCGTCGCGTCGGTGGTGGCGTGCAGGGAGACCGCGAGGTTCGGGATCCACGGCTCTCCGGCGAGCCGCTCCAGCCCCGCCGGCAGGCCGATCGTCGACAGGGTCACGCGGCGGGGGGTGAGGGCGAGCCCGCTCGGCGCGGCGAGCATCCGCAGCGCCTTCATCGTCGCGTCGTAGTTGTGCAGCGGCTCGCCCATGCCCATCAGCACGATGTTGAAGCGGCGGTCCTGCAGGTCGAGCTCGCGGGCCAGCACCCGAACCTGCCCCGCGATCTCGCCCGCGGTGAGGTGCCGGGCGAGCCCCATCCGCCCCGTCAGGCAGAACCGGCAGCCCATCGCGCAGCCGACCTGCGTCGACACGCAGAAGGTCATCGCCGGCGTGTCCGGGATGAACACCGACTCGATGCCGCGCCCGTCGGCGAGGGTGAACAGGAATTTCTGCGTGCCGTCGTCGGAGAGCTCGCGGCCGGCGATGCGCGGGGTCGAGAAGGACAGGGTGCGGCCGAGGGTCTCGCGAAGCGGTCGCGAGAGGTCCGTCATGCCGTCGAACGCCTCCAGCCCTCGGCGGTAGACCCAGCGGTAGATCTGCCGACCGTGGTAGGGCTCGGCCCCCAGCCGAGACAGCGCCTCCGCGAGCTCGTCCGGAGTGAGCTCCGCGAGGTCCGGCAGGGCGTCGCGCATGCCTCAACAGTACCATGTGGAGGATCTCGCCCGGGTCGAGGGGGGCGCCGTCGGGCTCCTCGCCGGGCCGTCCGCGGTGTTCCGGGCGAGATGGCAACCAGCGCCCGGGAAGGCGGGCCGAGGCATGCTCACCACTGCTTGATGTGCACCCCCATCGTCGCCGCCGGTTGATTCCCAAAGCCGTTCGTGATATAGTCCTGCTGCCGTAGCCAGCGTCTAACTATCTCTATCCAATACTACTTACGGCAACGTCAGCCTGCGGGCTCCGGCGGCGGACGGGCTGTATCACCCATGGTTGTCTGCGAGCAGTTCGACAACGGATTGCGGCTTCTGACCGAGCCCATGCCCGGCGCGCGCTCGGTCAGCTTCGGAGTCTGGCTGACCCGCGGGTCGCGGCACGAGCTCGCGTCGCACTCGGGCATCGCGCACCTCGTCGAGCACATGCTCTTCAAGGGCACCGCGACGCGATCGGCGCAGGACATCGCGCAGGAGATCGACTCGATCGGCGGCCAGCTCGACGCATTCACGGCCAAGGAGTGCGCAAGCTACTACGTCAAGGTGCTCGACGAGCACCTCCCGCGCGCCGTCGACGTGCTGTCGGACCTGTTGTTGCGTCCCGCATTCGATCCCGAGGAGGTGGCGCGCGAGAAGAAGGTCGTGCTCGAAGAGATCAAGATGGTGGAGGACACCCCCGACGATCTCGTGCACGAGCTCTTCACCCAGCGCTTCTGGTCGGGACACCCCCTGGGCCGGCCGATTCTCGGGGTGCCCGCCACCGTTGGCGCCATGGACAGCGCCACCCTGCGGGACTACTTCGCACGGGTCTACACCGCCGGGAACCTGGTGATCGCGGCGGCCGGCAACGTCGAGCACGAGGCGGTGAGGGACCTGGTGTCGGAGGCGTTCGCGGACGTTCCCGCGGATGGCGAGACGGTGCCCGTCACCCCGCCGACGGCGGTGCCCGGGCTGACCCTGCGCGACAAGGCGATCGAGCAGTGCCACGTGTGCCTGGGGGTGGACGGATACCCCCAGCAGCACGACGATCGGTATGTCTGCTACCTGCTGAACATCGTGCTCGGCGGGTCCATGAGTTCGCGGCTCTTTCAGAACATCCGCGAGCGGCGGGGGCTCGCCTATGCCGTCAGCAGCGGCATGGTGTCCTATCAGGACGGCGGCGCGCTGACCATCTACGCCGGCTGCGACGCGGACGCGGTGCGCGAGGTCATCGATCTCGTCGTCGCCGAGCTGCGGGACTTCCGCGAGAACCTCGTCTCGGAGGAGGAGCTGCGGCGGGCCCAGGACCATCTGAAGGGCAGCCTCGTGCTGAGTCTCGAGAGCTCGTCGAGCCGGATGTCGCACATGGCGCGCCAGCAGATGTACTTCGGCCGGCAGTTCACCCTGGAGGACACGCTGCGCGGGGTCGAACGGGTGACGCGGGAGGACGTCCGGCGCGTGGCGCGCGACCTGCTGCCGCCCGGATCGCTCTCGGCGACGGTGCTCGGGCCCCTGAACGGGATTCAGCTCGGGGACGAGCAGCTTGCCCTGGCATAGGACGCGGCGTCGGAACGGGTCGCGGCCGTCCGGTCGGCCGGGCGGCGTCGCCCCGGCGGGGATCTCCGCGTGATGGCGGTCCTGCTGACGGTCCTCGGCAGCGGGAGCGCGGGGAACGCGACGCTGCTGCAGCACGGCGGCACGTGCGTGCTCATCGACGTGGGGCTGAGCTGCCGGGAGACGGCCCGGCGGCTGGGCGTGGTCGGAGTGGCGCCCGAGAGTGTGGCCGCCGTCGTCATCACCCACGCGCACGGCGATCACACTCGCGGCGCCGCGTTGTTCTCCCGCCGCTACCAGGTGCCGGTGCTCGCGACCGAGGCCACGCGCACGGTCCTCGCCGACGCCGACGTGTGGTCGTGGGGCGGGCTCGCGTGCGACGCGCCGACCGACATCGGCGACTTCCGGATGACCCCTTTCGAAGTGTCCCACGACGCTGACGCCGAGACGGTGGCGTTCCACATCGAGACGGCGGCGGGGAGCATCGGATTCGCGACCGATGTCGGCGCGACGACCGCCGCCCTTCGGTCCCGGTTTCGGCGGTGCCGCCTGCTCGTGATGGAGTCCAATCACGCGACGGACCTGTTGCGGGTCGGTCCGTACGCGGCGTCGACCAAGGCGCGCATCGCGGGCGGGCGCGGCCACCTGTCGAACGAGGCGCTCGCGCGGTTCGTGCGGGAGGACCTGGGCGCGTCGGTCGAGTGCCTCGTGCTCGCCCACCTCAGCCGCGTCAACAACCTCCCGGAGATTGCGGCCATGACGTGCCGCGAGGCCCTCGAGTCGTCGGGCCGATCCGACGTGCGAGTCGTCGTGACCCATCAGGATCGCGTGACGGAAACGGTGCGCCTCGATGCCCGGCCCTCGCGCCCCAGCGCCCGCGCGGGGCGTCAGATCGCCCTGCCGTTTCAGGTGACGGCGACGTCATGATTCCACGCTACACGAACCCCGAGATGGGGCGCATCTGGTGCGACCAGCGCAAGTACGAGACGTGGCTGCGGGTCGAGGTGGCGGCGGCCGAGGCGATGGCCGCCACCGGGCTCGTTCCCGAGGCGGCGGCGCGCGACATCGCGGCGTGCCCCGGGGTGCGGGCCGAGCGCGTCGAGGAGATCGAGCGGACCACGCAACACGACGTCATCGCGTTCACCACCGCGGTGGCCGAGCAGGTCGGCGCCTCGGCTCGTTGGCTGCACTTCGGATTGACGTCGTCCGACGTGCTCGACAGCGCGCTGGCCCTGCAGATGCGCGAGGCGTGCGGGCTGATCCTGGCCGGCATCGACGGGGCGATAGCGGCGGTCGGCGCGCGCGCGCGGGAGCATCGCGACACCCCGATGATCGGCCGCACCCATGGCGTCCATGCCGAGCCGATGACGTTCGGGCTGAAGCTCGCCCTGTGGCACGCGGAGCTCGGGCGCGCCCGGACCCGGGTGGAGCGGGCCCGGGAGGTCGTGAGCGTCGGCAAGATCTCGGGGGCGGTCGGCGTCTACGCCCACCTCGAGCCGGAGATCGAGCAGCGGGTCTGCGCCGCCCTCGGGCTGACCCCGGCCCCGGTGGCGTCGCAGGTCGTCCAGCGCGACCGCCACGCCGAGCTGCTCGCCGCCCTCGCCATCACCGGCGCCTCGATCGAGAAGTTCGCGGTCGAGGTGCGCGGCCTGCAGAAGACCGAGATCGGCGAGGTGGAGGAGGGCTTCGCGAAAGGGCAGAAGGGCTCGTCGGCCATGCCCCACAAGCGCAACCCCATCGGGTGCGAGCAGTTGACGGGGCTCGCCCGCGTGGTGCGGGCCAACGCCGTGGCCGCGCTCGAGAACGTGGCCCTGTGGCACGAGCGCGACATCTCGCACTCTTCGGTGGAGCGCGTCGTGATTCCCGACAGCTTCATCGTCCTCGACCACATGTTGCGGCGGTTCGCGCGCATCGTGCGGGGGCTGGTGGTGCATCCCGAGCGGATGCGCGAGAATCTGGAGCGGTCGCGCGGCGTCGTCTTTTCGGGCACGGTCCTGCTCGAGCTCGCGCGGCGCGGGGTTTCGCGCGAACAGGCCTATGTCTGGGTGCAGCGGGCGGCGATGCGTTCTCACGACGAGCAGCTCGACTTCAAGACACTCCTGGCCGAGGACCGCGAGGTGACGGCGGTGCTGTCGCGCGCCGACCTCGATCGGGCGTTCGACCTCGAGCGGCAGTTGCGCCACGCCGGCCCCATCGTGGACCGCGTGCTGGCCGGGGCGGCGGCGGCGCCGTCGGGCCCGAAGGAGAGCACGGCGTGAGGACGAAGGTGTTCGTGACCCTGAAGCCTTCGGTGTTCGACCCGCAGGGCCGGACCATCGTCGAGGCGCTCGGGTCGATGGGGTACGGCGCCGTTCGGGACGTGCGGCAGGGGAAGTACTTCGAGCTGGACGTCGACGCGGAGACGCCGGCGGCGGCGCGAACCCTGGTGACCGAGGTCGCGGACCGGCTTCTGGCCAATCCGGTGATCGAGAGCTACCGGGTGGAGGTGGACGGTTGAAGTTCGCCATCATCGAGTTCCCCGGCTCGAATTGCGACCACGACGCCTACCACGCCGCGCACGTACTGGGGCAGCATGCCGAGTTCGTCTGGCACAAGGACACCGACCTGCGGGGCGCCGACGCGGTCGTGCTGCCGGGGGGGTTCTCGTACGGCGACTACCTGCGCACCGGGGCCATCGCCCGCTTCTCGCCGGTGATGGGGCGGGTCCGCGAGTTCGCCGACGCCGGCGGGCCGGTCATCGGCATTTGCAACGGGTTCCAGGTGTTGCTCGAGGCCGGGTTCCTCGAGGGCGCCCTGCTGCGGAACCACCGGTTGAAGTTCCTCTGCCAGCACGTGCACGTCCGGGTGGAGCAGACCGACACCCCGTTCACCCGCGGCGCGGCGGCGGGGCAGGTGCTCAAGCTGCCCATCGCGCACGGCGAGGGCAGCTACCACGCCGCGCCGGAGACGGTGGCCGCCCTCGAGGCGAACCGGCAGATCGTCTTTCGCTACTGCGACGTCCACGGTGCGATGACCGACGCCGGCAACCCCAACGGGTCGCTGCACGCGGTCGCCGGGATTTGCAACCGGCGGCGCAACGTCGTCGGGCTCATGCCGCATCCCGAGCGCGCGTGCGAGTCGGCTCTCGGCAGCGAGGACGGCCGGGTGGTGCTCGAGTCGGCGGTGGCGGCGCTGGCCGCGACGGGGGCCGCGTGATCGAGCAGGCCGCCATCGATGCGCACGGGTTGAGCGCGGCGGAGTATCGCCGGGTGCTGGAGATCCTCGGCCGTGAACCGACGCTCACCGAGCTGGGGATCTTCTCGGTGATGTGGTCCGAGCACTGCAGCTACAAGAGCTCGCGCCGGCACCTGCGGCGCTTTCCCACCGACGGTCCGCGGGTCCTGCAGGGGCCGGGCGAGAACGCGGGCGCGATCGACGTTGGCGGCGGGCTCGCCGCGGTCTTCAAGATCGAGTCCCACAACCATCCCTCGTTCATCGAGCCCTATCAGGGGGCCGCGACCGGTGTCGGCGGCATCATCCGCGACATCTTCACGATGGGCGCGCGACCTCTTGCCCTGCTCGACTCGCTGCGGTTCGGCGCGCTCGAGGACGAGCACGGCCGGCCCGAGCCGGACACCGTGCGTCTCGTCGACGGGGTGGTCGCGGGCATCGCCGGCTACGGCAACAGCATCGGCATTCCCACCGTGGGCGGCGAGGTCGCGTTCGAGCCGGGATACGCCGGCAATCCGTTGGTGAACGTGTTCTGCCTGGGAGTGGCGAAGGCCGATCGGCTCGCCAGGGGGGTCGCCTCGGGGGCCGGGAATCCCGTCTACTACGTGGGAGCGAGGACGGGGCGAGACGGCATCCATGGGGCCACCATGGCGTCGGCCGAGTTCGACGACCGGTCGGCCGACAACCGGCCGGCCGTGCAGGTCGGCGACCCGTTCATGGAGAAGCTGCTGCTCGAGGCCTGCCTCGAGGTCATGGAGACCGACGCCCTCGTCGGCATCCAGGACATGGGGGCGGCGGGGCTGACCTGCTCGACCTGCGAGATGGCGGCCCGGGGCGGGACCGGCATCGACATCGACGTCTCGCGCGTGCCCCGGCGCGAGACCGGCATGACGCCCTACGAGATCATGCTGTCGGAATCGCAGGAGCGGATGCTGCTCGTGGTCAGGCGGGGGCGCGAGGCGGAGGTCGAGCGGATCTTCGACAAGTGGGACCTGCCCGCGGCGCCGATCGGCGAGGTCACCGGGGACGGCCTGCTGCGCGTGCGCGATCGTGGCCGGGTGGTGGCCGAGATTCCGAACCGGGAGCTGGCCGACGGCGCGCCGATGTATGACCGCCCGACCCGTTATCCCGCCTATCTCGACGAGGCGCAGCGCCTCGACCTGTCGGCCCTGTCCGTTCCTCCCGACCTGACCCGGACCTGGCTGGACCTGCTCGCGGCGCCGGTCATCGCGAGCAAGCGCTGGATCTACCGCCAGTACGACCACATGGTGCGCACCAACACGGTGGCCCTGCCGGGCCTCGGCGCTGCGGTCGTGCGCATCAAGGGGACCGGTCGCGCTCTCGCGATGTCGGTGGACGGCAACGGGCGCTACGCTTGGCTGGACCCGCGCGAGGGCGGCCGGCTCGCGGTGGCCGAGGCGGCGCGCAATGTGGCCTGCGCCGGGGCCGAGCCGATCGGGGCGACCAATTGCCTGAACTTCGGCAACCCGGAGCGCCCCGACATCATGTGGCAGTTCGTTCAGGCGGTGGACGGTATCGCCGAGGGGTGCCGCGCCCTGGGCATCCCCATCACCGGCGGCAACGTCAGCCTGTACAACGAGACCGACGGGCAGGCTATCCATCCCACGCCGGTGCTCGGGGTGGTGGGGCTTCTCGACGACGCCGGGCAGGTGCTGACCCGCCTCTTCCCGACCGCGGAGCTCGACGTCGTCCTGTTCGGGGACGCGATACCGGGTCCGGCCGGCGCGGGGGGGCTCGGGGGCAGCGAGTACCTGAAGCGGGTGCACGGACTGGTGCGGGGGCGTCCTGCCGCCGTCGACTTCGACCGCGAGCGGGCGCTGCAGCGCCTGGTGGTGGATGCGGCGCGCCGCGGGATGGTATGTTCGGCCCACGACTGCGCGGAAGGCGGGTTCGCGGTCGCCCTGGCCGAATGCTGCATCGAGAGCGGCGGGATCGGCGCGCGCGTCGATCTGCCGGGGTCGAGCGGCCCGGACGGCGGTCTCGGTGTCGTGCGCGCCCTGTTCGGCGAGGCGCCCTCCCGGGTCATCGTCTCGGCGCCGCGCGCGGAACGGGCCGGGCTGCTGGAGCTGGCGCACGATCTCGGCGTGCCGGCATCGGTGATTGGCCGCACCGGGGGCAACCGGGTGACGGTGTCCGTGGCTGGCGAGGTGGTCGCCGACGCCATGCTGGCCGACGCCGAGCACGCTTGGGCCACGGGGCTGACCCGCCATTTCGAACCGGGGGCGGCGCAGGTGTCGACGCTGCAGGGCGCCGCGCCGTAGTCCTCCGTGACCGCGCCCGTATCGGCCGGCCCGGAAGCGCGGACGCCGGCGGTTGGTCGGGCGCCGAGCCGAGCCCCGGGCGACTCACGGCGCGGACTCCCGGAGGGTTGCCGCGAAGCGCGGGGGTGACCGGGTGGCGGCGCGCAGCCGTGGCCATGAGCGATGGGGTGGGGCGGCGGAGCGACGAATGGCGGGCTGGTCATGGACGACGACAAGTTCCACGACGAATGCGGCGTCTTCGGCATCCACGGGCATCCGGAGGCTCCCGCCCTGACCCGCCTCGGGCTGTACGCCCTGCAGCACCGGGGCCAGGAGAGCGCCGGAATCGCCACCAGCGACGGTGAGCGCCTGCATCTGACGCGGGCCATGGGGCATGTGTCGGAGGCCATCGACGCGAAGGCGGTGGCCGCGCTGACGGGCGACACGGCTATCGGTCACGTACGGTACTCCACTGCGGGCGACAGCCAGATCGTCAATGCCCAGCCGCTCCTCATCGACTGCGTGCACGGCGAGATCGCCCTCTGCCACAACGGGAATCTCGTCAACGCGGCCGAGCTGCGCGACGACCTCGTGCGGCAGGGGCACATCTTCCAGACCGGCAGCGACACCGAGGTCGTGCTGCATCTCTACGCCCGGTCGGCGGCCGAGGCGCCTGGTGATGCCGTCGTCGAATCGGTCCGGCAGGTGCGGGGGGCGTTCTCGCTGGTGGTCCTGACCCGGGACCACCTGATGGCGGTGCGCGACCCCCACGGGTTTCGCCCCCTCGTGCTCGGCACCCTCGGGGGCGCGACCGTCGTCTGCTCGGAGACCTGCGCGCTCGATCTGATCGGGGCGCAGTACCTGCGGGACATCGAGCCTGGCGAGCTGCTCGTCGTCGACCGCGACGGCCAGCGCTCGTACCGCCCGTTTCCGCCCGCCCGCCCGGCCCACTGCGTCTTCGAGCACGTGTACTTCGCCCGGCCCGACAGCGTGGTGTTCGGCCAGAGCGTTCACGAGGTGCGGACCAATTTCGGACGGCTGCTCGCACGCGAGATGCCGGTGGACGCCGACGTCGTGGTGCCGATACCCGACTCCGGTACCTGCGCGGCCATGGGCTACGCCGAGGAGGCGGGGATGCCGATGCGGATGGGGCTCATCCGGAACCACTACGTGGGCCGGACGTTCCTCGCGCCGCAACAGGAGATCCGCGGATTCCGCGTCCGCGTGAAGCTGAATCCGGTGCGGAGCGTCCTTCAGGGGAAGCGGGTCGTCCTCGTCGACGACTCCATCGTTCGGGGAACGACCAGCCGCAAGATCGTCGGGATGATCCGCGCCGCCGGCGCCCGCGAGATCCACATGCGGATCAGTTGCCCGCCGACCGTCTCTCCCTGCTACTACGGCATCGACACGCCGAGGCAGTCGGAGCTCATCGCCGCCAACCACGCGGTCGAGGAGATCTGCCGGTATGTGAAGTCGGACACGCTCGCCTACCTCAGTCTGGACGGCCTGCGCGAGGCGGTCGGGGCGGGCAGTGGAGACTACTGCACGTCGTGCTACACCGGCGTCTATCCCGTCGCCGGCCCGAAGGACGCGGAAGCCTACATGCAGATGGCGCTGAAGCCGTCGGACGGGCCATGACGACCCGGGCCGCCCTCGATTACCGGTCTGCGGGCGTCGACGTCGATGCCGGCGCAGAGGCGGTCAGGCGCATTCGGGCGCTCGCGCGCGGGACGTTCACCCCCGGCGTCCTCTCGGAGATTGGCAGCTTCGGGGGTCTGTTCCGTCCGGACCTGACGGGGCTGGCCGACCCCGTGCTCGTGTCGAGCGCCGACGGGGTCGGGACGAAGCTGAAGGTGGCGTTCCGCGCCGGCCGGCACGACACTGTCGGCAGCGACCTCGTCAACCACTGCGTCAACGACATCCTGGTGCAGGGGGCGAGGCCGCTCTTCTTCCTGGACTACCTCGCGACGGGGCGGCTCGCGCCTGATGTTGCCGAGGCGGTGGTCCGCGGCATCGCGGCCGCCTGCACCGAGAGCGGGTGCGCCCTCCTCGGCGGCGAGACGGCGGAGATGCCGGGGTTCTATGCCGACGGCGAGTACGATCTCGCCGGCTTCATCGTCGGCATCGCCGACCGATCCCGCCTGATTGACGGCCGCGGCATCCGCCCCGGCGACGAAGTAATCGGCCTGCCGTCGAGCGGCCTCCACACCAACGGCTACTCGCTCGCCCGCCGCATCGTGTTCGGCGCCCTTGGCCTGGACGTCGACTCGGCGCCGGAGGGGCTCGACGGGCCGGTCGGCGAAGTGCTGCTGCGGACGCACCGGTCGTACCTCTCCCTGGTGCTCCCGCTGCTCGGGGAGGCCGGCGGGGTCGTCAAGGCCATGGCCCACATCACCGGGGGGGGCCTGACCGACAATCTTCCCCGCGTGCTGCCCCCGGGCGTCGGCGTCGACATCGACAGGAGCGCCTGGACGCCGCCGCCGGTGTTCACGTTTCTGCAGCGCCACGGCGCCCTCACCGACGCCGAGGCGTTCCGCACGTTCAACATGGGCATCGGCTTCGTGGTCTTCTGCGCCCCAGAGGACCGCGACGGCCTGCTCACGTCGTTTCGCCGACGCGGCGAACCGGGCGCCGCGGTCATCGGACGGGTCACGACCGGCGATGGCGCGGTGCGGTACCCATGATCGGTGCGCCTGCCGCGGGCGCGGGACGCAGGGGGTCGGCGAACCGCCGCCTCGGCGTCCTGATCTCGGGGCGCGGCAGCAATCTGCAGGCGATCATCGAAGCCATCGCGGGGAGACGGTTGGTCGCCGAGATCGCGGTGGTCATCTCGAACCGGCCCGACGCCGGGGGGCTCGAACACGCCAGTCGCGCCGGCATCGAGACGGTGGTGCTCGACCACACCGCGTACGGGTCGCGAGAAGCCTATGACCGCGAGCTCGCCGCCGCCCTGCGCCGACACGACGTCGCTCTCGTCTGTCTCGCGGGGTTCATGCGCCTCCTCGGCCCGGCGTTCGTCTCGGCCTTCCGCGACCGCATCCTGAACGTCCATCCCTCGCTGCTGCCCGCGTTCCCCGGCCTGCACGGCCAGGAGCAGGCGTGGCGCCATGGCGTCAAGGTCGCCGGCGCCACCGTGCACATCGTCACCGCCGAGCTCGACGCCGGGCCGATCGTGCGGCAGGCGGCGGTGCCGGTGCGCGAGGACGACACTCCCGAGACGCTGTCGGCCCGCATCCTGACCGAGGAGCACCGCATCTATCCCGAGGCCATCGGGGCCGTGCTGGACGGCGGCTGGCGCGTCGAAGGGCGCCGGTTCGTGCGCGGCGCCGGCGCGTGATCCGCCCACCTTGCTCGGGGTAAACTGATCAGATGCCTGTCGCCGCGGGGACCGTCGCCGAACAGATCACGTATCTGACCAAGGGGGCGGTCGACGTCGTGCGCGAGTCGGAACTCCGCTCGAAGCTCGAGGAGGCGGAGCGGCGGGAGCGGCCGCTGGTGGTCAAGGTCGGCTTCGATCCCACCGCGCCGGATCTGCATCTCGGGCACACCGTCCTGATCCGGAAGATGAAGCACTTCCAGGATCTGGGCCACAGCGTCGTTTTCCTGATCGGCGACTTCACCGGGTTGATCGGCGACCCGACCGGCCGGTCGAAAACCCGCCCGCCCTTGACCCCCGACCAGATCGAGGCGAACGCCGATACCTACCGGGCGCAGGTGTTCAAGCTGCTCGACCCCGACCGGACCGTCGTCGAGTTCAACAGTCGCTGGCTCGGCGGGTTGCGCAGCGAGGATTGGATCCGGCTCGCGGCCCGCTACAACGTCGCCCAGATGCTCGAGCGTCGGGACTTCCGGCAGCGGTACGAGCAGGGCCGGCCCATCGCCCTCCACGAGTTCCTCTATCCGCTCGCGCAGGCTTACGATTCGGTGCATCTCGCCGCGGACGTCGAGCTGGGGGGGACCGACCAGTTGTTCAACCTGAACGTGGGTCGGGACGTGATGCCCTCGTTCGGCCGGCCTCCCCAGGTCGTGATGACCGTGCCCCTGCTGGTAGGGACGGACGGCGCCGAGAAGATGTCGAAGTCGGCCGGCAACTACGTCGGCGTCACCGAGCCCCCGGACGAGATGTTCGGCAAGGTCATGTCGATCTCCGACGACCTGATGTGGGGCTGGTACGAGCTCCTGACGGATCTCTCCACGGCCGAGATCGAGCGAATGCGCGCGGACGTGGCGGTTGGCGGCCTGCATCCCAAGCGGGCGAAGGAGGCGCTGGGGCGACGCATCGTCAGCGATTTCCATTCCGCCGAAGCCGCCTCTGCGGCGGAGCGCGAGTTCGAACGCCGGTTCGCGGCCGGCGCGCTCCCCGCCGACCTGGCCGAGTGTGTGGTGGCGCTGTCCCCCGCTGGGATGCGGTTGTCGGCGGTGATGGTCGAGGTCGGCTTCGCAGAGTCCAACAGCGCCGCCACCCGCCTGATCGAGCAGGGCAGCGTGCGCATCGACGGCGAGCGGATTGCCGACCGGAGCGCCCGGTTGCAGACCGACGCCGGCCCCTTCGTGCTGCAGGTCGGCAAGCGGCGGGTCGTCCGGGTGGTCCCCGACGCGCCTTGCCCTGAAAAAAGTTGTTGACACGCATGCGGGCTGTGTTAATCTAGTGCGGTTCCCCTGCGGACTGACCCCGTGGCGGAGCGGCCGGCCGGAACCACTCGGAC
>CBDATI010000010.1:42500-399918 GCA_965199675.1 Vicinamibacterales bacterium
TGGCAAGCTGCGATAAGCTTCGGTGAGCCGCAAACAGGCGTTGATCCGGAGATTTCCGAATGGGGAAACCCACCTCGGTCAATACCGAGGTATCCATGGCTGAATACATAGGCCATGGAGGGCAACGCAGGGAAGTGAACCATCTCAGTACCTGCAGGAACAGAAAACAACAGTGATTCCGTTAGTAGCGGCGAGCGAACGCGGACAAGCCCAAACCGATGTGCATGCACGTCGGGGTTGTAGGGCCTGCCGGACCTTCGGGTCGGCGAGTCACAAACCAGCGCGTTAGTCGAACGGTCTGGAACGACCGGCCATGGACGGTGAGAGCCCGGTAGACGAAAACGTGCTGGCTCGCTGGGTAGGTTCCTGAGTATCGCGGGACACGTGGAATCCCGTGAGAATCTGCGAGGACCATCTCGCAAGGCTAAATACTCCCTGGCGACCGATAGTGAACCAGTACCGTGAGGGAAAGGTGAAAAGAACCCCTGCTAGGGGAGTGAAACAGTACCTGAAACCGTATGCCTACAAGCAGTGGGAGGGCTATGCTGGCGCTTCGGCGCCGGAACGCCTGACCGCGTGCCTTTTGCATAATGAGCCGGCTAGTTACTCTCAGTGGCGAGGTTAAGCATTAAGCGAGCCGCAGCGAAAGCGAGTCTGAACAGGGCGTTCAGTCGCTGGGAGTAGACGCGAAACGAGGTGATCTACCCTTGGCCAGGGTGAAGCGCGGGTAACACCGCGTGAAGGCCCGAACCAATATCGGTTGAAAACGGTTTGGATGAGCTGAGGGTAGGGGTGAAAGGCTAATCAAACCTCGTGATGGCCCGTTCTCCTCGAAATAGCTTTAGGGCTAGCCTCGGGAGGTTGGCGCTGGTGGTAGAGCACTGGATGGACTAGGGGGCCCACAAGCTTACTGAATCCAACCAAACTTCGAATGCCAGCGACTCATATCCCGGGAGTCAGACAGTGGGGGCTAAGCTTCATTGTCGAGAGGGAAACAGCCCAGACTACCGGCTAAGGTCCCCAAATCTGTGCTAAGTGGGAAAGGATCTGGAGACGCCGAGACAACCAGGAGGTTGGCTTAGAAGCAGCCATCCTTGAAAGAAAGCGTAATAGCTCACTGGTCAAGCGGCTCTGGGCCGACAATGTAACGGGGCTCAAGCACAGTACCGAAGCCGTAGATTGCCGCGCCCTGCGGGGAGCGGCACTGGTAGAGGAGCGTTCTCTGGGCAGAGAAGTCAGACCGAAAGGACTGGTGGAGCGCAGAGAAGTGACCCTGCCGGCATAAGTAGCGATAAGAGAGGTGAGAATCCTCTCCGCCGAAAGCCTAAGGTTTCCTGAGGAAGGTTCGTCCGCTCAGGGTTAGTCGGGTCCTAACGCGAGGCCGAAAGGCGTAGCGGATGGATATCAGGTCAACATTCCTGAACTACCTGAAAGACGTTATCACGATGGGGGGACGCAGGAGGCCAGCCCAGCCTACGATTGGATGTGTAGGTTCAGGCATGTAGGGGGATCCGCCAGGCAAATCCGGCGGGTCGTGACACCCTGAGGTGCCATGGCGAGGCCGCAAGGCCGCAAAGTGGGTTACGCCACGCTGCCGAGAAAAGCCTCTAAGGAGTCTTTCGGGTACCCGTACCGCAAACCGACACAGGTAGGCGAGGAGAAAATCCTCAGGCGCGAGTGTGAACCCTCGTAAAGGAACTCGGCAAACTCGCCCCGTAACTTCGGAAGAAGGGGTGCTCCAGTAGCGTGATGCGGCGAGCCCGCTGAGCGCGAAGGAGTTGCAGTTAAGAGGCCCAGGCGACTGTTTACTAAAAACACAGGACTCTGCCAAGTCGAAAACGACGTATAGGGTCTGACGCCTGCCCGGTGCCGGAAGGTTAAAGGGAGGGGTTAGCCGCAAGGTGAAGCTCTGAACTGAAGCCCCGGTAAACGGCGGCCGTAACTATAACGGTCCTAAGGTAGCGAAATTCCTTGTCGGGTAAGTTCCGACCTGCACGAATGGCGCAACGATCTGGGCGCTGTCTCTACGAGGGGCACTGCGAATTTGTGGTACCGGTGAAGACGCCGGTTGCCCGTGGCTAGACGGAAAGACCCCGTGCACCTTTACTACAACCTAGTAGTGAGTGCTGGCGTGTTATGCGCAGGATAGGTGGGAGACGTCGAACCGGGCCTCTTGGGGTCCGGGGAGTCAACGGTGAGATACCACCCTTAGCACTCTGGCGCCCTAACCTCGCTCTGTCATCCAGAGCAGGGACATTGCTAGGCGGGTAGTTTGACTGGGGCGGTCGCCTCCCAAAATGTAACGGAGGCGCGCGAAGGTTCGCTCAGGCTGTTTGGAAATCAGCCGGAGAGTGCAAAGGCAGAAGCGAGCTTGACTGCGAGACCTACAAGTCGAGCAGGTGGGAAACCAGGCCTTAGTGATCCGGTGGTTCCGCATGGAAGGGCCATCGCTCAACGGATAAAAGGTACGCCGGGGATAACAGGCTTATCTTGGCCAAGAGTTCACATCGACGCCAAGGTTTGGCACCTCGATGTCGGCTCATCGCATCCTGGAGCTGTAGCAGGTTCCAAGGGTTCGGCTGTTCGCCGATTAAAGCGGTACGTGAGCTGGGTTTAGAACGTCGCGAGACAGTTCGGTCCCTATCTGCCACGGGCGCAGGAGATTTGAGGGGGGCTGTCCCTAGTACGAGAGGACCGGGATGGACGGACCTCTGGTGTACCAGTTGTCGCGCCAGCGGCAGCGCTGGGTAGCTACGTTCGGAAGGGAGAAATGCTGAAAGCATCTAAGCGTGAAACCCTCCCCAAGATGAGATCTCCCTGAGCTTCGGCTCCTGAAGGCTCCTGGAAGATGACCAGGTGATAGGCCAGGTGTGTAAGGCCCGCGAGGGCTTGAGCTGACTGGTACTAATCAGCCGTGAGGCTTGACCTTTTCCTCATTCCACACAGCGTGGGGCGGGAGAGACTGCCGTTTGCAGGATATTCAGTTGTTGCTGGGCGCCCGGCGGATGTCCGGGGTCCGGCCCTTTGGTTCTTTGACAGATGGGGCCCTCTGGTGGCCCCTCCGCGGTTCCCGGTGGCGATAGGAGAGGGGTCACACCCGTTCCCATGCCGAACACGGCCGTTAAGCCCTCTACCGCCGATGGTACTGCACGGGAAACTGTGTGGGAGAGTAGGTCACTGCCGGGTCTTCTTCTGACGCCCGGGGCGGGACAACCGCCCCGGGCGTTGGCTTGTACGGGTTGGGGGCGTCAAGGGCGGGGAGCGGGACGCCGGCCGTGGGGAGAACGTGTCGTCGTGGCGCGGTTCGGGGTATGGACGCGGAAGAGGCGGTACGGAAGTGACGGTACACGCGAGCGGGCGGGCGGAGGAGCGCGGCGTTCCGGTCGAGCTGGCGAGCGAGCGCAAGATTCGGCGCCGGAACAAGGTCTACTATCGGGTCAACCACTGGCCGATCTGGGTGTTCGTCTTCGTCATCCTGCCGGGTCCGCTGACGCTGGACCTGTTCGACCGGGGATTCGACGGGCGGATGGCGCTGTGGCTCGGGGCGGTGGTGGTGGGCACGGGGATCGCGGGCCTTCGGGGCCGGCTGCCGGGTTGTGAGGCGCGGCCGTACATCATCCGATTCACGGAAGATCGTCCGAATCCCCTGTACAGGCGGGTGTGTTATACGTGCGCGTGGAGCGCGGTGCTGACGTTCGGGGTCCTCAATCTGGCGGGGCTGGTGGTCGCGGTGCTGACGGGCGTGTGGAGCGTGCGCGAGATGTACGAGGCGGCCTACTTCCCGCTGGCGGGCGCGGTGTGGGGGCTCGGGGCGTTGGGGTGGTTGCCGCGGGTGAAGCGGTCGACGAAGGGAGAAGGGCACGAGCGTCGATACTTCTACGGGTCGGTATGGGCCATGTGCACCGCGCAGCCGGTGCTGTGGGGGCTCTGGCGGAGTGTGCCACCGGGGCGGACCGGCGACGTCATGAAGCTGTGCGCCTTCGTGGGCATACTCGCGTTCATGGGGTGGCTGTCGTACCGCGGCAAGTTGCCGCGCACGCGGCCCATCGTGGCGGGAGAGCTCGCGGTGTCGGACTGACGGCGCGGAACCGCGTCAGCGGGGGCGAGGTCGGGTTCAGGAGCGCAGCGTCAGGAGATGCCAGGCGTAGCGCAGCGTCACCACGGCGATGGGTACGGCCACCAGCAACCAGGCCCACTTGTAGGTCTCGGATCGGACGTACCCATAGGCGATGAGCCCCATCAGCAAGAGGTTGAGGCAGACGCCGATCGCGGTGTGCTTGTTGGCGACGGGGTCGCCGCCGGGCGGAGAGGGCGGTGTGCTCATGCGTGGACTCCTGCTCGGGAGGCCGGAGCAGGCCGACGGATCCCGGTCCGCGCGATTCCGAGGTCGCAAGCCGCGCGCGGCGAGGCGGCAGTTGCCGACATCGTGATTCTAGCAGGCCGGCGGGCGGCCGGCGGCTCACCGCGGGCGCGGCGGGCTTCGCGGGCGATCAAGACGTGCGCGGCGGGCAGCGGATTCCGTTTACAATTGGCGCGTGATGCGTGTGCGTGACTGTCTCGTCCTCTCGATTGTGGTCGGCGCGGTCGTCGGAGCCCGCGGTGACATCGTCATCGGACAGCAACCGGGGTTCGACGCGTGGTTTCTGAACAAGACCATGCGGGTGGACTACGTCCATTCCGGAGGGCTGGGGCAGGAGATCTTCGCCCTCGACCAGGTGGTCTCCGACGGACCGTGGGCGGGCAGCCGGACGCGGCTCCTCGACGACCTCAATCTGGGGAAGTACCGGTTCGAGGTGATCGATCGGCGGACCAACGGGGTTCTGTACTCCCGTGGCTTCGCGTCCCTCTATGGCGAGTGGGAGACGACGCCCGAGTACCGCGAGGTGCACCGCAGCTTCCACGAATCGTTGCGGTTTCCGTGGCCGAGAGCCCCTGTCCAGGTCGTGCTCAAGGGCCGGAATACGGACAACAGCTTCCGCGAGCTCTGGTCCACCGTCATCGACCCCGCCTCACGGTTCGTCAACCCCGTGGATCGCAAGCCCGCCGGCGAGGTCTGGTCCCTCTTCGAGAGCGGCCCCCCGTCCGAGAAGGTCGATCTGCTCGTGATCGGCGACGGGTACACGGCGGCGGAGATTCCCAAGTTCCGTGCCGACGCGACCCGCCTCGTGAACGCCCTGTTCGAGGAGGAGCCGTTCCGCAGCCGGAAGAGTGACTTCAACGTGTGGGGCCTCGACCTGCCCTCGGCCGAGTCCGGGGTCACCCGGCCCCGCGCCGGCGAGTTCCGGCGCACCCCGTTGTCCACCCAGTACAACATCTTCGATTCCGAGCGCTACGTCCTCACCCGGGACAACCGGGCCCTCCGGGACGCCGCGTCGGCCGCGCCCTACGAGTTCATCGAGATTCTCGTCAACGACGAGCAGTACGGGGGCGGCGGCATTTTCAATTTCCAGGCCACGGCGGCGGCCGACACCGGCTTCGCCGAGTACGTGTTCATCCACGAGTTCGGGCACCACTTCGCGGGGCTCGCCGACGAGTACTACACTTCCGACGTCGCCTACGAGACCGGCGCCGCGTTCCATCCCGAGCCCTGGGAGCCGAACGTCACCGCGCTGCACGATCCCGAGCGGGTCAAGTGGGGCGATCTCATCGAACCGGACACCCCGCTGCCGACACCTTGGGACAAGGCGGCGTTCGAGGCGGGCAGTGTCGAGGCCCAGCGCCGCCGCGGCGCGCTTCGGGCCGAGGGCGCGCCCGAGACGGTGATGGACGGGCTGTTCACCGAGCAGATGGCGCGGGAGACGGCCCTCCTCGGGGGTATGCGGTACGCGGGTCGGGTCGGGGCGTTCGAAGGGGCGTCCTACGAGCCGACGGGGCTGTACCGCCCCGAGGTCGACTGCATCATGTTCACCCGCAATTCCGTTGGGTTCTGCCGGGTCTGCAGCCGCGCGATCGAGGACGTCATCGATCAGTACGCCAGACCGTGACCGGCGGGCGGCCGCGGAGGAGGCGGTTTCCCCATGCCCGTGAATGCGCAGTTCCTCGGCGAGCTCGAGCGGATCGTCGGAGTCGACGGCCTCGTCAGCGACGAGGGCGAGCTGTCCACCTACGAGTCGGACGGGCTGGTCTCGCACCGTTCGCGCCCGCGGGCGGCGGTGCTGCCGGAGACGGCGGAGCAGGTGCAGGCGGTGGTGCGGCTCTGTCACCGCGACGACGTCCCGTTCGTGGCGCGGGGACAGGGCACCGGGCTCTCGGCCGGCGCCCTGCCGCATCCCGACGGCGTGCTCATCGTCATGACGCGCATGAACCGGGTGCTCGACGTCGACATCGCGAACCAGCGGATCACGGTCGAGCCGGGCATCATGAACCTGGAGGTCACCCGCCGCGTGGCCCCCGACGGCTACTACTATGCGCCCGACCCGTCGAGCCAGGTCATCTGCTCGATCGGCGGCAACGTGGCCGAGAACTCCGGAGGCGCCCACTGCCTCAAGTACGGCTTCACCGTGCACCATGTGGTGGGGGTCGAGGCGGTGCTTCCCGACGGCGAGATGGTCCGACTCGGGGGACCGGCGCTCGACAGCCCCGGCCTCGATCTGCTCGGGGTGCTGGTGGGGTCGGAGGGGACGCTGGCCGTGGTCACGAAGGTGATTCTGCGGTTGCTGCGGCGCCCCGAATCGGTGCGCACGCTGCTGGCCGCGTTCGATTCGACGGACGCGGCGGGCAACGCGGTCTCCGACGTCATCGCCGCCGGCATCATCCCCGCCGCCATCGAGATGATGGACCGCACGACGATCCGCGCCGCCGAGGCCGCGGTGCGCCCCGGCTTTCCGGCCGCCGAGGCGGTGCTCATCGTCGAGCTCGACGGTCCGGCGGCGGAGGTGGCGGCGCAGTTCGAGCAGATCGAGGCGATCTGCGACCGGAACCGGGGCTGGGGAGTGCAGGTCGCCCGCGATGAGGACCAGCGCGCCCGCATCTGGCGGGGCCGCAAGGCGGCGTTCGCGGCGATGGGGCGGGTCGCTCCCAGCTACTACGTGCAGGACGGGGTGATTCCCCGCAGTACGCTTCCCGAGGTCCTGCGCCGCATCCGCGACCTCGAGAAGCGCTCCGGGCTCACCATCGGCAACGTCTTCCACGCCGGCGACGGCAACCTGCACCCGCTGGTCTGCTACGACGACGCGGTGGAGGGGCAGGCGGAGCTGGCGGAGGAGGTCGCCACCGAGATCCTCTCCTACTGCCTCGACGCCGGCGGGTCGCTGACGGGCGAGCACGGCATCGGGGCCGACAAGGCCTGCCACATGCCGAAGATGTTCGACGAGGCGGACCTGGCGACGATGCGGCTGCTTCGCCGGGCGTTCGATCCGACGGGCATCTGCAACCCCGACAAGCTGCTGCCGACTCCCCGGCTCTGCGGAGAGGTGCCCGGGCCGTACCGCGCCCATCCGGCGGAAGCGGCGGGGCTGGCCCAACGGCTGTAGGCCGGGAGTTCTGCGCCGGAGAACGGCGGGGCTCCCCGGAGAGTGGGTCGGTCGCCGAGCGGAACCGCAGGCGGCGATGGGCGGTCTGCGGTCCTCGCCGCCTGCCGGGAGATGTGATGACCGAGGTCGTGGGGTTGCGCGACGCCCTGATCGGACAGATCGACGCGTGCGCCGACGGGCCGGTGGCCCGCGCGGGTGTCGACGGCGACGCCGTCGACGGCGTCGTCCCCGGCGTGGTCGCCGAGCCGGCGACGCCCGAGGCGGCGGCCGCGGTGCTCGGCTGGGCCTCGGAACACGGGCGTTCGGTCGTGGTGCGCGGCGGGGGGACCAAGCTGGGTTGGGGCGCGCCCTCGAGTGCCATCGACGTGCTGCTGTCGACTCGCGGCCTCGATGCCGTCGAGGCCCACCGTCACGGCGACCTGACCGCCACCGTGCAGGCCGGCGCGGTGCTGGCCGACGTCAACGCGGCGCTCGCCGCACACCGCCAATGGCTCCCCCTCGACCCGCCTCACGCCGAACGGGCCACCATCGGCGGCATTGTGGCCTCCAACGACAGCGGGCCCCGGCGCCAGCGCCACGGGGCGCCCCGCGACCTCATCATCGGCATGACCCTGGCCCGCGCCGACGGGGTGAGGGCGAAGAGCGGCGGCATCGTGGTGAAGAACGTCGCGGGCTACGACCTCGCCCGCCTGCTGACGGGGTCGTTCGGTTGTCTCGGGGTCGTCCTCAGCGCCACCTTCAAGCTGGCCCCCGCGGCCGAGGCGTCGCGCACGGTGCGGGTGACGCTCTCGGAGATCGCCCAGATCGAGGGCGTCGCGGCCGCGCTGCTCGCCCACGGGTCGGCCCCGACCGCGGTGGAGCTGGCGTGGCCGCCGCCGGCCATGCTCGTCCGATTCGAGTCGGCGGCGGCGGTGGCGGCCGAGCAGGCGGAGCAGGCGGCGGCCGTGGCGCGAGCCGCCGGAGGCGCCGCCGACGTGCTGGTGGGGGACGACGAAGCCGATGCGTGGCGCCGTCACGAGGCCCGCGTGTTCGAGGGCGAGGGCACCATCGTCAAGCTCGTGGTGCTGCCGAGCGACCTGTCGGCCACCCTGGCGTGGCTCGACGAGGCGTCGCGCGCGCAGTCGCTCGATTGCGCGACGATCGGACGGGCAGGTCTCGGCGTGCTGTATCTCCATCTCGCCGGCCCCGTGCCCGCCCAGGCGTCGCTCGTGCGCGCCCTGCGCGGGCGCATCGACGCCGGCCGCGGCAGCGCCGTCATCCGGCAGGCCGAGGGGGAGCTGCGAAGTCTCGTCGACGTGTGGGGACCACTCGGCGACGGCTTCCCCCTGATGCAGCAGGTCAAGCATCGCTTCGACCCCGGCGGCATCCTGAATCCGGGCCGCGGCCCCGGCGGTCTCTAGCCAATCGCCGCCCTCGGCTCCGCCCCGCGCCCGGCCGACCCCTGCAGGAGCTTGCGCCGCCCTGGGGCGTAGCCTCCCCGCGGTGGCAGGCCGCGTCGCCCACTCGGCGTCCGCCCGACCCTGCAGGGCCTTGCCGTTCTGTCGTGCAGGTTCCGGCGGTGGCAAGGCCGCGGCGTCGCTCGGCGTCGCCGGCTTGCGTCGTGTCCACGTGCGCGACCCCTCCTTCCCCACAGGGGGTGGCAAGCCCGAGGGCGCCGCCGGCTTCCCGGGGGAACGCTCCCCCGTCGTGGCGACAAGCGCCCGCGCCGCGGTGTCCAGAAGCAAAACCCGCGGGCCGGTGTCCAACTGGTACCCGATTACGGAAGGTGCAAGGGCCCAGGCCCGGCCGGTACGGCCCTGGCAGAGCTCTTCGGGCTTCACGATGAGAGCCGGCCGGGCCCTTCCCCCGACGTTCCCCGCAATCCTGGACCAGGCGTGGGCGCCGCCGGCCGCCGACGCGCCCCGAATCGCCTACGACGGCAGCGATACGCCGCGGATGGAGGCGTCGACGAGCTCGACGAGGTGGTAGGTGGGCGCTCGGCGCCCGGACGTCTCGAGACGGTTCGCGATCTGCAGCAGACAGCCGGGATTGCTCGACACCACGGCCTCCGCCCCGGTACTCCGGATATGTCGCGCCTTGCGGTCCCCGAGCTCCCCCGCCGCCTCGGGCTCGACGAGGTTGTAGATGCCGGCGGAGCCGCAGCAGATGCCCGCCTCGGGGATCTCGCACAGGGTGAGCCCGGGAATCGCGCCGAGCACCCGCCGCGGCTCCCGGCTCACTCCCTGGGCGTGCTGCAGGTGACAGGCGTCGTGGTAAGCGACCCTGAGCGGCACGGGGTGCCGCGGCGCCCGGGGCTCGAGCCCGTCGAGCACCTCGGAGATGTCCTTGCACTTGTTCGCGAAGGCGCCGGCGCGCTCCGCGTAGGCGGGGTCGTCGCGCAGCAGGTGGCCGTACTGCTTCAGCGTCGACCCGCAGCCGGCGGCGTTGATGACGAGGGTGTCGATGTCGGCCGCTTCCGCCTCGAAGGCGTCGATGAACCGGCGCGCCATGTCCGCCGCCTCTTCGTCGAGGCCGGCGTGAAGCATGAGGGCGCCGCAGCACCCCTGGGTGCGGGGAACCACGACCTCGCACCCTTCCGCGGCCAGCACGCGGATGGTCGCGTGGTTGACCTCGTCGAAGAAGACCCGCTGCACGCAGCCGAGGAGCAGGCCGACCCGGCGGCGCGGCGTCCCCTCCGCCGGCACCCGGGCCGGCGCCTGCGTCCAGCCGGCGCTCAGCGAGACCGGGGGCAGCAGCGCCTCCATCGCGCGCAGGCGGGCCGGCAGCAGGTTCAGCAGCCCGGTCGCGCGGACGAGCCGCTGCAGCCCCGATTGCTGATATGCCCACAGCTTGCCGATGCCCAGCCGCAGGCGCCGGGGGTACGGGAAGAGCGAGAAGATCAGGCGCCTGAACAGACGGTCGGTCCAGGACCGGGCGACCTTCCGCTCGATCTGCGGGCGGGTGGCCTCGAGCAGCTTGTCGTACTGCACCCCGGAGGGGCAGGCGGTGAGGCACGCCATGCACCCGAGGCAGGTATCGAAGTGGCGGGCGAAGCGGTCGGTGACGGCGGTCTCTCCCTCGAGGCCGCCCTTGATCAGCACGATGCGGCCCCGCGGCGAGTCCGTCTCCCGGCCCCACAGCATGTAGGTGGGGCAGGTCGGCAGGCAGAATCCGCAGTGCACGCAGTCGGCGACCAGGGATGGGTCCGGCGGAGTCTTGGCGTCGAAGGCGGAGCGCGGGGCGGCGGACGCCGCCGGGACAGTGGTCACGAGCTCGGAACTCTCCCGTCGTTGCGGGCCGGCGGGCCGTCGCCGGCACGATGCCGCATCGTACCCGACCCGCGGCGCGAAGGCCAGGCGCCGCCCGATCCCCGACCGCTCGGCGGGGCGGGGGGCTGCCGGAGATCGGCGCGACCGCAGTATGATCCCACGGCGGCGGCCTCGCGTGGCGACGCCCCGCGGCGGGGCGGCGGGCCGGTCGAGGGCGGCAGCGGCCCGAGCCGCTGGCGACGACCGAAGACGAGAGCAGACGATGACGAGAGCGATTCGCATTCACGAGCACGGCGGTCCCGACGTGCTGCGGTGGGAAGAGACCGACCCCGGTGCTCCCGGGCCCGGTCAGGCCCTCATCCGCCAGACGGCGGCCGGGTTGAACTTCATCGACGTCTATCACCGGACCGGCCTGTACCCGGTGCCGGGATGGCCGGCGATCATCGGCAACGAGGCGGCGGGCGTGGTCGAGGCGGTCGGCGACGGGGTGACGGGGGTCGCGGCCGGTGACCGCGTCGCGTACTGCATGAGCCTGGGCAGCTACACCGAGCGGCGGGTCATCGACGCCGCGCGTCTCGTGCGGCTGCCCGACGCCATCAGCGACCGTGAGGCGGCGGCGATGATGCTGAAGGGGTGCACCGTGCAATACCTGGTGCGGCGCATCCACCCCGTCGAGCCGGGCGACACCATCCTCCTGCACGCCGCCGCCGGGGGGGTGGGGCTCATCGCTTGCCAGTGGGCAAAGCACCTGGGGGCGACGGTCATCGGCACCGTCGGCAGCGACGCGAAGGCGGAGCTGGCGCGGGCCCACGGTTGCGACCACCCCATCGTGTACACCCGCGAGGACGTCGTCGAGCGGGTCCGGGAGCTGACGGGCGGGGCCGGGGTGCCGGTCGTCTTCGACTCGGTCGGGAAGGACACCTTCGCGGCGTCCCTCGACTGCCTGCGGCCGCGGGGTCTGATGGTGAGTTACGGCAATGCCTCGGGGGCGGTCGAGCCGTTCAGCCCGGGGCTGCTCGCCGCGAAGGGGTCGCTGTTCCTCACCCGGCCGACGCTGGTCAGCTACATCGGGACGAGGGCGGAGCTCGAAGAGACCACCCGCGAGCTGTTCGAGGTGGTCGGCAGCGGCGCCGTCAAGGTCGACGTGAGCCTCGCCCTGCCGCTCGAGGACGCGGCCGAGGCGCACCGCCGGCTGGAGGCGCGCGAGACGACGGGATCGACGGTCCTGGTCATGGAGGGAGAGTGATGACGAAAACACTGCGCATCTTCGCGGCGGGTCTCGTGGTCGGCGGCCTCGGGGCAGGAGCGCTCGGCACGGTGACGGCCCAGCCGGACGACGGACGGCGGGCGGTGAACCTGCCCGGCCGGACGACGCAGAACCCGCTGTTCAGCGACGCCATCCAGGTCGGCGACACCCTGTACCTGGCCGGGCGGCTCGGGCTCGATCCGGAGACCGGCGCTCCCCCCGCCGATCCCGGCGCCGAGGCCCGGATCGTGCTCGACCAGATTGCCGCCGTCCTCGCCGAGGCCGGCATGACCATGGACGATCTGGTCAGCGTGCAGGTGTTCTGCTCGGACGTCGCCCTGTACGACGACTTCAACGCCGTCTACCGCACCTACTTCACCGGTGACCCGCCGGCGCGGGCGTTTCTCGGCAGCGGCGCCCTGCTGCGGGGCGCGCGGTTCGAGGTGATGGGCATCGCGGTGCGAAGCTGAGGGGCATGGGGGCCGCCGATCGATGGCGAGGGCCGCGCCGCTCGGTTGCGGGCGGCTCTCGGGCCGCCGTGGAGTCTCGCGTCCGCACGGGGAAGCAACGGCGTGAAGTGGGGCGGAGGGTTGCCCCACGGACGCGGCGATCCTCTCGCCTGGGCGCCTGTGGTGCAATCCGGCGGTGCACCGAACGAGGTGGGGATTCCCGGCGCTGGCTGCCGCGGCTGGGCTTCGCCGGGGCGCTGATCCTCCTGCCGGCTCTCGGGCCGTCCGTGGCGTCCGGAGGACAGGCTCCGCCCGATCTCGGATGGGTCCGTGTTCCCGCCGGCGGCTTCGAGATGGGGTGCGTCGAGTCCGACGCCGACTGCCTCGACATGGAGCGGCCCCGGCATCCGGTCCGCTTTCTCGTCCCGTTCGAGATGATGGCGACCGAGGTGACGGTCGAGCAGTACTTCCGGTTCGTGCGCGACGCGGGGCATCGCGCTCCGGCCGCGCCGGGCTTCGCGCAGACCGGGGACCATCCCGTGGTTCTCGTGAGCTGGGACGACGCGGCCGCCTTCTGCTCGTGGGCCGGGGCACGGCTGCCCACCGAGGCCCAGTGGGAGTACGCGGCGCGGGCGGGGCGGTCCGGTCTGATCTACGGGTGGGCCGACGAGATCTCGCGCGACCGCGCCAACTATGGCGCCGGGCAGTGCTGCGCGGGGGCCATCGGCGGGGCCGACGCCTGGATGAACACGGCGCCGGTGGCGTCGTTTCCCCCGAACGACTTCGGTCTCTTCGACATGGCCGGCAACGTCTGGGAGTGGGTGGACGGCTGGCTCGACGACGACTACTATGCGACGTCGCCGCTCGTCGACCCGCCGGGGGCGGCGGACGGCTATGCCCGCGTCGCGCGCGGCGGGTCCTGGCTGAACTTTCCGGCCGCCCTTCGCACATCGGTCCGCCTGCCTTTCGCGCAGACCGGGCAGACCAGCAACGTCGGTTTCCGCTGCGCGCGCCCGGCGAGGGCGGCGGCGGCCGAGTAGCGGCGCCGAAGGAAGGGTAAAGCAGGACCGTCTCCGGCCCGCGGGTCTTGCGCCGGCGATGCCGGCGTGCCATTCTCTGACGATCCGTCGTCCGTGAAGGGAACTCAACTCAGGGAGCGAACGATGAAACGTGCTGGCCAGGGAAGCTCGCGGCGGCGGTTCATGACGCAGGCGGTGCTGGGCGCCGGGGCGGCCACGGTGGGCGCCGGCTCGACGGCCATCGCCTCCGCGGCCGAGGGCGACGTGAGCCCGATCGTGGTGCCGGACGAGTTCGAGGCGGCGAAGCACGCGGTGCTGCCCAAGGTCGACTTCCCGATGACGGGCGCCCAGGTGTTCGCGCGCGCCTGCAAGGCAGAGGGGGTGGCGGCGCTGTTCTGCTGCCCCGGCAACTACTCGGTGGTGCACGCGATCTCGGACACCGGCATTCCCACCTACGGGGGGCGGCACGAGGGGGCGATGTGCCACGCCGCCGACGCGTTCACCCGGGTCACCGGGGAGATCGTGGCGACGTCGGGGACCGAGGGTCCCGGGTTCACGGACATGATCTGCGGCATCGCCGCCGCCAACTCGGCGCGATCGCCCGTCTTGGTGCTGGCCAGCAACAAGACGATCTTCGCGGAGGATACCGAGCGCGGCATCCAGGACGCCTACCAGCAGCCGACGACCGAGGGCATGCGCAAATACGGCAAGCGGATGATCACGCCTGCCCGCATCCACGAGTACGCCGGTTACGCGTTCCGGCAGCTCCGCAGCGGCGTTCCCAAGCCGGTCCATCTCGACTTTCCGGCCGAGATCGCCAATGCGCGGTTCCGCGACGCGAGCGAGATCGAGTACTACTTCGACAAGGCGAAATACCGCACCGAGACCCGGCCGCATCCCGACCCCCGCGCCGTCGACCAGGCTGTCGCCATGCTCGGCGAGGCCGAGCGTCCGATCATCGTCTCGAGCAACGGCGTGTTCCACAGCCGCGCGTGGGCGGCGCTGCGGCGTCTCGCCGAGCGGGCCCACATCCCGGTGGTCGAGTCGGGCGCCACGAAGGGGCAGTTCCCCAACGACCACGAGCTGTCGGCGGACACTGCCCCGCGGGCGCTCGCGAGCGCCGACCTCGTCCTTCTGGTCGGCCAGTACTGCATGCCCACGCTGGGCGAGTTCGCCTTCGGGCCGGACGCCCGCTACATCCGCATCGACCCCTGCGCCGAGGACATCGGCCGCAACCTGCCCATCGACCTCGGCATCGTCAGCGACGAGCGGGCCGCCCTCGAGGCCCTCGCCGACGCCGTTCCCCGCCTGCGGCACGACGCGTGGGTGGCGGAGGTGGCGGAGGCCCGGGCCCGGTTCGAGGCGCAGAACGACGAGTACTACCGGACGGGGCTCGGCTACGACGACGCGGTGCACCCCGCCGTCATCGGGAAGGAGCTGGCCGACTTCGTCCACCGCGGCGGGCTGCCGCCGGAGCGGACCACCATCGTGCAGGGAGGCTACGGCATCGCCCGCTACACGCGGCGCTACCTGCGCAGCTTCCGGCCCGGGCAGATCATGAACGGCGCGTACCAGTACGGCGCCATCGGCCCCGACGTCGGCTATACCGTCGGGGTGGCCGCCGCCGTCCGGCAAGGGACCGGCCCCCAGGCCGACTACCAGGGGCATCCGGTCATCGCCGTCACCGGCGACGCCGGCTTCGGCTACACCGGCATGGAGATGGAGACGCTGTCCAAGTACCGCCTGCCGGCGGTGGTCATCGTCTACAACAACAACGCCTGGGGCACCTGGCAGGGACAGCGCAACAACCAGGTGGGGCTGCCCGTGCACCTGTTCCAGGAGAACCTGCGCTACGACAAGATGGGCGAGGCCCTCGGCGCGCACGGCGAGTACGTCACCCGGCCGTCGGAGTTCCGACCCGCCCTGGAGCGGGCCTATCAGATCGCTCTCGACGAGAGCCGCCCGTCGGTCGTCAACGTGCAGGCCAAGAAGGAGTTCTGGCTGCGGGACCAGTACGCGCCCGGCTTCCTCGGCAAGATCGAGCCGGGGGTGATGTCGTACTACCACTAGGAGGTCTGCGGCGTGAAACCAGAGCGGGCGCGCCGGACGTCGCGGGTCCGCAGGACGCCCGAGCAGTCACTCGGGTTGGTGCGGCAGGGGCTTCAGGCCTACGCCGACCGGCGGGTGTTCAGCGGGTTCAGCGAGGGCCGCCCGGTGGCGGGCCGGCACCGGTTCCGCTTTTCCTGGCTGGGGGCGGAGTCCCTCACGCTCGACTACACGCCGGCGAGCGGGACGTTCGTCTTCCGGGCGCTGTTGCCCAACGTCCCGTCCGGCTCGGCCTTGTACTCGGATCTCGAAGCGTTCGTGGCGGGGCGGGCGTCGACCCGGCTGCCCGAGCACCGGCGCATCGAGCGACGCCGCGCCCGCGTCCGCTGCATCGCCGCCGGGGGCGCGGTCTCTGTCGAGCTGGTCGCGACGCGCAACTTCCACGACTATGGCGTGAATCGCGTCGTCAACCTCGTCCACGAGATCTTCCTGTACCTCCAGGAGTACCGGCCGGAGTACCTGTGGGCGAACTTCGCGGCGCCGGAAGAATGAACCGCGGCCGCGGCGACGCTCGCCGCACCCCGCGACCGTCCGGTCGAGGTCGGCGGGGCGTTCCGCTGCGGGCCCCTCTCGACCGGGGCCTTTTCGGAGAATCAGCAATGACCCGATCCGTAATCTCGTGGCGGCTTGCGGCGCTGGCCGCCGGGGCTCTCGCGGTGGCCGCTTCGGCGCAGCCGCTCCATCCGCCGGAACCCCACCGGCACACCGAGGGCCAGGCGCTGGCGAACCCGGTGCCCGCGACCGCCGATTCGATCGCCACCGGCCGGCAGTGGTACGTCTTCATGTGCCGGGAGTGCCATGGCAACACCGGTCTGGGTGATGGAGACATGGCTCACGCCGGGGGAGACATCCCCGACTTCACCGACGACGTCTGGATTCACGGTTCGAGCGACGGCGAGATGTTCCTCGTTATCAAGGAGGGGGTGACGGCCGACATGCAGCCCTACGCGGACCGGCTCGACGACGAGGACATCTGGCACGTGGTCAACTACCTGAAGACGCTCGCCGACCGCCGGTGAGCCGGTTTCGCGGCCCCGGCGCGGAGCCGAGGCCGGTTGCCGACGCCCGACACGATGCCCAGCCCGATCGTCTATCGACCGATGGAGCCGGCCGACGCCGCAGCGGTGTCGCAGCTCATCGTCGATCTGTTCACCGAGTTCATCGGGCCGGAGTACACCGACGAGGGCCGTGTCGAGTTTCTGCGGTACGTGCAGCCGGACGCGCTGGTCGCGCGGACCCGGTCGAACCACCTGCTGCTGGTGGCGATGGCGGGCGAGCGGCCCGCGGGGGTCATCGAGCTGCGCGACAACGACCACGTGTCGCTGCTGTTCGTCGCCTCCCGACATCAGCGGCACGGCATCGCACGCGAGCTGCTCGACCGTGCCCTCACCGCCAAGCCCGGCCTCGATCGGGTGACCGTCAATTCCTCCCGTTTCGGCGTCCCCGCCTACGAGCGGCTGGGGTTTCGGCAGACCGGACCGGAACGCACCGTCAACGGCATCGTCTTCATCCCCATGGCCCACCGGCTCAAGGCGGAAGAACCCTGAGACGGCCGTCCCCGCGGCGCCGCCAAGTCCATCGAAGAGCGCCGACGCCCCCGTTTCATCACGCGGCCCCGCGAATGCGCATGGCCTCCCGGGCGCGAACTTCCGCCCGGGCCGGATCGCGGAGGGCGCGTTTCGATTGACGCGCTCACCGTCCGGTGCTCCGCGTGCTCGTGTTCGCGTCGGGTCCCGGCCGCGGGGCGGAGGGGTCGGTCCCGCTCTCCGACCGCCCCGGCATCGTCCAGGGCGATCCGGTGGCGGGAATCGACTCGACGCCCAGCCCGTACCGGAAGACGAGCCGGCCGCCGTGCAGGGCGGTGGCGCCCAGCAGTCCGACCCCGATGAGCGCGAGCAGGCAGGAGACCGCGATGACCCGCCGCGCCGTCGTGCGCCAGATGTAGGACATGGCGAGGCGCAGCGAGGCGAAGAAGACGAAGAACCAGGTCGTGCGGTCGGCCCACACGAAGTGGGTGGTGACGGCGAGACCGGCTTCGGGCGTGACCTGCACCGCCGCGGCCGCGCTCAGCCCGCTGAAGTACGCGGCCACCGCGGTGAACGCTCCCGCGCAGTAGAGCCACGTGGCGGTGTCGCGCATGACCGGGCGGGCCGGCCGGAAGAGGCTCACCAGGTCGACGACGGCGGCCGTCACGAGGAGCGCGATCGGAAAGTGGACGAGGAACGGATGCGGGTGGGGCGCCCAGTCCGGCATGTCAGGTGCGCAGTTTCCCCATGATACACCGGCGTCGGCCCGCGCGCGTCCGGGGCGCCGCCGGCTTCGCCTCGCCGCGGCGCCGCCCTCCCGCGTGCGCCGGAGGGGCGCGACCCGGCCGACCCGTCGACGGAACCCCGCGACGTGGTAGACTCTGCCTACTGCCGATTGGGCGCTTTGACGGAGTCTCGCCGATGTCCGGCCATTCCAAGTGGCATTCGATCAAGCACAAGAAGGGCGCGGCCGACGCCAAGCGCGGCAAGCTGTTCACCCGCATCATCAAGGAGCTGACAGTCGCCGCGCGTGACGGAGGTGGCGACCCGGACAGCAACCCGCGGCTGCGGACGGTCATCGCCGACGCCAAGGCCGCCAACATGCCCGCCGACAACATCAAGCGGGCCATCCGGCGCGGGACCGGTGAAGAGCCGGGCGTCAGCTACGAGGAAGTGACCTACGAGGGTTACGGCCCGGGCGGCGTGGCCCTGATGGTCGAGGTGCTGACCGACAACAAGAATCGCGCCGTTGGCGAGATCCGCCACCTGCTGACCAAGCACGGAGGCAATCTCGGCTCGTCGAACAGCGTCGCCTGGCTGTTCGACAAGCAGGGGTACGTGCTGGTGGACCGGGACGCGGTCGACGAAGAGAGGCTGATGACCGCCGCCATCGACGCCGGCGCCGACGATTTTCGCGACGACGGCAGCCACTGGGAGATCATCAGCGCGCCGGAGTCGTTCGACGCGGTCGCCGCCGCGGTCCGGGCCCTCGGGGTCGAGCCGGCGTCGGCGCAGGTGGCGATGCTGCCGCAGAACTCGGTGGTCCTCGAGGGGAAGCCGGCCCAGCAGATGATGAAGCTGATGGGCGCGCTCGAGGATCTCGACGACATCCGCCACGTCTGGTCGAACTTCGACGTCAGCGAGAAGGAGATCGAGGCCTCATTGGCGTGAGGATCTTCGGGATAGACCCCGGCTCCGAGCGCACCGGATACGGCTGCATCGACTCCGACGGCAGTCGGTGCGAGCTGGTTGCGTGCGGAGCGATCACGGTGCCCTCCGGTTGCCCGTTTCCCGACAGGCTCGCCCGCATCTTCGATACGCTGGCCGCGATGCTGGCCACCCACCGCCCGGCCTGCGTCGCCGTCGAGGAGGTTTTCCACGGCCGCAACGCGCGCAGCGCGTTGAAGCTCGGTCAGGTTCGTGGGGTCGTCCTGCTCGCCGCCGCCCGGGCGCAGCTCCCGGTGGCCGAGTACGCGGCGGCGTCGGTCAAGCAGGCGGTGGTCGGCTACGGCCGCGCCGAGAAGGGGCAGGTGCAGCGGATGGTGGGGTTGCTGCTCGGCATGGACGAGCCTCCCACGCCGCACGACGCGTCGGACGCGCTCGCCGTCGCCGTCTGTCACGCCCATGCCGGCGCGCCGACCGCGTCCGCCGCATCGGCCGGCGGCGCCAACGCCGGGGTGACGTCCTGGCGCCGGTTCCGGGTGCCGGGGTGACGGATGATTGCGCGGCTTCGCGGTCGGATTGCCGAAAAGTGCCCCCATCGCGTGACCGTGGACGTGCACGGCGTCGGTTACGAGTTGCACATTCCCCTGTCGACGTACTACGGCCTGGGCGAGCCGGGGGCCGATGCGGTGTTCCAGGTCCATACGCACGTCCGCGAGGACACCCTCGCCCTCTTCGGCTTCGCGACCGCCCTGGAGCTGCGGATCTTCGAGCAGTTGATCGGCATCTCGGGCATCGGCCCTCGGCTCGCGCTGGCGGTGCTCTCGGGCATCGAACCGGTCGAGCTGGTGCAGGCAGTGGGCCGCGGCGACGTGCGGCGGCTCACGGGCATCCCCGGCATCGGCAAGAAGACGGCGGAGCGCATGGGGCTGGAGCTCCGGGATCGGTTGCCGCCGGTCCTCGAACCGGATCGGGGGGCAGAGACCAGGGACGAACCGGGGGCGGCCCGCGGCGACCTGGTGTCGGCGCTCGTGAACCTGGGCTACGGCCGGCCGTCGGCAGAACGGGCGGTGGACGCCACGTTCGGCGTCGGGGACGGCTCGTTCGAGCCGGCCCTCAAGCGGGCCCTGAAGGAGATCGCGCGGTGACCGCCGAAGACTCTCCGCCGCGCGTGGTCAGTTCGGACCGGCTGAGCGACGACGTTCAGTTCGAGGCGGGTCTGCGCCCGCGCAGCCTCGACGCGTACATCGGCCAGGACCGCCTGCGCGAGAACCTCGGGATCGCGGTCGCGGCGGCGCGGCAGCGCGGCGACGCCCTCGACCACGTCCTGTTGTACGGCCCGCCGGGTCTCGGCAAGACGACCCTCGCCCTCGTCATCGGCCACGAGCTGGGGGTGGCGGTGCGGACGACGGCGGGGCCGGTGCTCGAGAAGCCGGGCGACCTGGCCGGCATTCTCACCAACCTCGCGCAGCACGAGGTGCTCTTCATCGACGAGATTCACCGGATGAGCCCCGTCGTCGAGGAGATCCTGTACCCGGCGATGGAGGACTACGAGCTCGACATCGTCATCGGCCAGGGCCCCGGCGCGCGGTCCGTGAAGGTGCCGCTGAAGCCCTTCACGCTCATCGGGGCCACGACCCGAGCCGGGCTGCTGACCGCTCCCCTGCGGGCGCGGTTCGGCATCGTGCACCGGCTCGACTTCTACCGCGACGAAGACCTGCAGGAGATCGTCCGCCGGTCGGCGGGCATCTTCGACGTGCCCATCGAGGACGCGGCGGCGGTCGAGATTGCCGGCCGGTCGCGCGGCACCCCGCGGGTCGCCAACCGGCTGTTGCGCCGCGTGCGCGACTTCGCCCAGGTGCGGGCGGACGGTCGGATCACGCGGGACGTCGCCCTCGGCGCGCTGAAGATGCTCGACGTCGACACCAACGGGTTCGACGAGGCGGATCGCCGGCTGCTGCACGCCATCATCGACAAGTTCGGCGGCGGCCCGGTGGGGCTCAACAGCATCGCGGCCGCGATCAGCGAAGAGAAAGAGGCCATCGAGGACATCTACGAGCCCTTTCTGATTCAGATCGGGTTCCTCGACCGCACGCCCCGCGGGCGCGTGGCGACTGCCCGCGCCTACGACTACTTCGGGATGCCGGCGCCGAGCCGCGGGGGGCGGCTGTGGTAGGTGCATCGGCGACGATCACCCGCTCGCGGCGCTGGGAGCCCGTGGCCCGACCGCGCGCCGCCGCGTGGGAAGCGGAGTCCCTGCCGTGGGCTCCGGGACGAGACACCAGATGAGCAACGCCATCGCCAGCCGCCCACGGGGCGCCCTCCGGCCGGTCCGGATCGCTTCGCTCGGCACCTATGTGCCGCCCCGCGTCATGACCAACCAGGAGCTTGAGAAGCTCGTCGATACCTCCGACGCGTGGATCCTGAAGCGGACCGGCATCCGCACCCGCCACATCGCCGACGCCGATGCGGCGACGTCCGATCTCGCGGTCGAAGCGGCCAACCGGGCCATCGACCGGGCGGGGCTGACGCCGCGCGACATCGGGTTCCTGGTGGTCGGCACCACCACCCCGGACATGTTCTTTCCGAGCACTGCGTGTCTCGTCCAGGACCGCATCGGCGCCGCCGGGGCCTGGGGCTTCGACCTCGGGGCGGCCTGTTCGGGCTTCACCTATGCCGTCACCACCGCGGCGCAGATGGTGGCCAGCGGGGCCCACGACCACGCGCTCGCGATCGGGGCCGACGTCATGTCCCGCATCATCGACTACCAGGACCGTGCCACGTGCGTCCTCTTCGGTGACGGCGCGGGGGCGGTGGTGGTGTCGGCGGCGGCCGATCCCGAGCTCCGGGTCATCGATTTCGCCCACGAAGTGGACGGCAGCGGGGCCCCGGCCCTGCGCATGCCGGCCGGGGGCAGCCGGATGCCGGCGACTCGGGAGACCGTCGAGCAGCGGCTGCACTACGTGCATCAGGACGGCGCCGCCGTCTACAAGTTCGCGGTCCGCAAGACCCGGGACATCAGCCGGCGGATACTCGAGCGCAACGGGCTCGAGCCCGGCGATGTCGACCTCTTCGTGTCGCATCAAGCCAACCGCCGCATCATCATGGCCGCGGCGGAGCAGCTCGGCCTGCCGGAGGAGAAGGTCATGATCAACATCGACCGGTACGGCAACACCACCGCCGCCACGATTCCCCTCGCCCTCGCCGGCGCGATCGCAGAGCGGCGCCTGAAGAAGGGCGACCTCGTGCTGCTCGCGTCGGTGGGCGCCGGGTTCACTGTCGGCGCGGTGCTGCTGCGGTGGGCGTGCCAGGAGTCTGCGCCGTAGAGCGGCGCGGACTCCTGCAGGGTTGGTGGATTGGGGCGCCGAGCAGAGCCGCACACGACCATTGGCGGGCCAGGGGATGCGCGTCGCCGACTTCGACTTCGACCTTCCCGCCGACCGCATCGCCCAGACCCCGGCCGCCGAGCGTCAGTCGGCCCGCCTGCTCGTCCTCGATCGCGCCACCGGCCGCCTCGCGCACCGCACCGTCGAGGGGCTTCCCGCCCTGCTCGCGCCGGGCGATCTGCTCGTCGTCAACGACACCCGGGTGGTTCCCGCGAGACTCCTGGGGCGGCGGATGCCGAGCGGGGGGGCGGTCGAGTGCCTGCTGCTGTCCCCCCGCGGAGACGGGTGCTGGGACGCCCTCATGCACCCCGGGCAGCGACTTCGCCCCGGCGCGCGCGTCATCTTCGAGCGCGGCGGGCGCCGGCTGTTCGGGGAGGTGCTCGCCCGCCGGTTTCACGGCCGCCGCACCATCCGCCTGTGGACCGAGGACGGCGCCGCCGTCGACGAGACGATCGACCGCGTGGGGCACGTGCCCCTGCCGCCGTACATCCGGCGCGGCGACACGCCCCTGGACGCCGAGCGCTACCAGACGGTCTACGCGACGGAGCGCGGTTCGGTGGCGGCGCCGACGGCCGGCCTGCATCTGACCACCGACCTGCTGGAGCGGCTTCGGCAACGGGGGGTCGAGGTGGCCCGGGTGACCCTGCACGTCGGCTATGGCACGTTCGCCCCGATCCGCGTGGAAGAGGTCGAGGCGCATCGGGTCGCTCCCGAATCCTATCGCGTCCCGCCGGAGACCGCGGCGGCGGTGCGCCGGGCCCGTGGCGCCGGGCGGCGGGTGGTCGCGGTGGGGACCACCACGACCCGGACCCTCGAGACCGCTGCCCGGGCCGGGGGCGGTGAGCTGCGCGCCGGCGCCGGTGTCACCGATCTCTACCTGTACCCGGGGGCCGCGTTCCACGTCGTCGGGGGACTGCTGACGAACTTCCATCTGCCCCGGTCCTCGCTGCTGATGCTGGTCAGCGCCTTCGCGGGGTGGGAGCGGATTCGCGAGGCGTACGACGAGGCCCTGCGCGCCGGCTACCGGTTCTACAGCTACGGCGATGCGATGCTCATCCTGTAGCGCACCACGGGAGGTCCGAGCCGCATCCCGGCGGGCCGCGTATCCCGCGGGGCAGGCGCCCTCCCCATGAGGGTCACCGGTCTCGGCGGCTCCGGGTCGCGGAGGGAGGAGGAGGGAGGCGAGAGGCGGGCGCTTGTCGAATCCTGATACAATAATCGACGCCAGTTACGCCGGTGTAGCTCAGTTGGTTAGAGCACGCGGCTCATATCCGCGGCGTCCGGGGTTCAAGTCCCTGCACCGGCACCATCTCTCCCGGCCATTCGGTCAACGGTTGCCGTGAGCCCGAATCTGACCGTTCCCAGGCTGGCCCCCGCGATCCGCCCGTGTCACTCGCCGACCGCGTAGCCGCGTCGGTCGAGGGGCAGGCGTTGATCCCGCGCGCGGGTCGGGTCGTGGCGGCGGTGTCGGGCGGCGGCGACTCGGTCGCATTGCTCCATCTCCTGGCGGAGCTGGCCGAGCGTTCCCTCGTGACCCTGGCCGGCGTGGCCCATGTCAATCACCGGTTGCGCCGGCCGGCGTCGGACGACGACGAGCGCTTCTGCCGGGATCTCGCCCGCCGGTTCGGCCTGCCCTGCCTGGTCGAGTCGGTGGCGGTGGCTGATGTGGCGCGGTCGCGTCGCGTCTCGGTCGAGCGGGCCGGCCATCACGTGCGCCATGCTTTCTTCGCGCGAGCCGCCGCCGAGTTGGGCGCCGTCCGCGTGGCGTTGGGACACACCATCGACGACCAGGCGGAGACCGTGCTGCTCCACCTCATCCGTGGCGCCGGCGCCGCCGGGCTCTCGGGGATGCGTCCGCGGGCCGGGGTCCTGGTCCGGCCGTTGCTTGGGGTAGGCCGGACCGAGTTGCGCCGTTATCTCGCCGACGGCGGGATCCCGTTCCGCGAGGATGCGTCGAACGCCGATCTGGGCGTGCCCCGGAACCGGGTGCGGCACGAGTTGCTGCCGCAACTGCGGACATACTCGCCGCGCATCGTCGATGCGCTCGCGCGTCAGGCGGACATCGCGCGGGCCGACGAGGCATTCTTGAGCCGCTTGGCAACCGAAGCGGCCGCTGATCTCGTCTCAAGAGAGAAGGGGCTCGTGGAGCTGGACGCGGCCGGTCTCGCGGCGCTGCCCACGGCTCTCGCCCGCCGGGTGGCGCGGGACGCCCTCGCCCGGGTCGAGCGGGGGCGGCGCGAGATCGGTTTCGACGCCATCGAACGGGTACGGCGGACGGCGGCGGGCGGCCCCGCGCGGACGGACCTGCCGGGTTGCCGGGTGGAACGGGCGGCCGGCAGCGTGCGTCTCGTTCCCCGCCGTGGCCGGACCGGTCCGGCGCCGCGCCCGGGCTTCGCCTATCGGCTGGCGATTCCCGGCGACGTCTCGGTGCCGGAAGCCGGGGTGCGGGTTCGCGCCGAGGTCGTCGAGGCCGCGGCGGGCGTCTGTGACCGGGGCGGGGGCGGGCAGACGGCGCTCGTCGCGTTGCCGGCGGCGGCGCCGCTCGTCGTGAGAAGCTGGCGATTCGGGGACCGGTACCGGCCCCTGGGCCTCGGCGGACGACGCCGGAAGCTCCAGGACCTGTTCGTGGACCGCAAGGTTCCCCGCGGCGAGCGCACCCGCATTCCGCTCGTCGTCGACGCCGACGGCCACGTCATCTGGGTCGTGGGCTTCGGAATCGATCATGGTTTTCGCACCGGCGAGGGTGACGAAAGCGTGTTATTCTTGAAGGTCAGCGGTTTGGGGGAGATTCTGTGAACTCGACGACACGCAGCCTGCTCTTCTGGATGCTTCTCGTGGTCGTGGTCCTGGCGATCTGGAACCTGTCGTCCCAGTTCCGGACCGGAGACGACGACGTCGCGTTCAGCGACTTCATTCGGTGGGTGGAGACCGGCCAGGTCGAGCGGGTCGAGTTGTCGGGCAACGAAGTGTCCGGAACCAACTCGAGCGGCGAGCGGTTCCGCACGTATGCGCCGCCGCAGTACGAGGGCCTGGTCAACCAGCTCATCGAGCGCGACGTGGTCATCGAGGCGCGGGAGGCGGCGGGGAGTCCGTGGGCGACCCTGCTGTACTCGTGGGCCCCGATCCTGCTGATCATCGGCTTCTGGGTCTTCTTCATGCGCCAGGTCCAGAGCGGCGGCAACAAGGCGCTGTCCTTCGGCAAGAGCCGGGCGAAGCTGTCGTCGAGCGCGCAGAAGAAGGTCACCTTCAAGGACGTCGCGGGCGTCGACGAGCCCAAGGAAGAGCTGCAGGAGATCATCGAGTTCCTGCGCGAGCCCCAGAAGTTCCAGAAGCTGGGCGGGCGCATCCCCAAGGGCGTTCTCCTGATGGGGCCGCCGGGAACCGGCAAGACCCTCCTCGCGCGGGCCGTCGCAGGCGAGGCCAACGTGCCGTTCTTCTCGATCAGCGGGTCCGATTTCGTCGAGATGTTCGTCGGCGTGGGGGCGTCGCGGGTCCGCGACCTGTTCGAGCAGGGCAAGAAGAACGCGCCCTGCATCGTGTTCATCGACGAGATCGACGCGGTCGGGCGCCATCGGGGGGCGGGGCTCGGCGGCGGGCACGACGAGCGGGAGCAGACGCTGAACCAGCTTCTCGTCGAGATGGACGGTTTCGAGTCGAACGAGGGAGTCATCCTCGTCTCCGCCACGAACCGCCCCGACGTGCTCGACCCGGCCCTGCTGCGGCCCGGCCGCTTCGACCGCCGCATCGTCGTGAACCGGCCCGACGTCAAGGGGCGCGAGGGCATACTCGGCGTGCATTCGCGCAAGATTCCGCTCGCCGACGACGTCGACGTGCATGTGCTCGCGCGGGGCACCTCCGGTTTCTGCGGGGCGGATCTCGCCAACCTCGTCAACGAGGCCGCCCTCAACGCCGCCCGCTACAACCAGAAGACGGTGGCGATGCAGGACTTCGAGTTCGCCAAGGACAAGGTGATGATGGGGTCCGAGCGCCGCTCCCTCATCATCAGCGACGAAGAGAAGAGGGTGACGGCGGTGCACGAGGCGGGCCACGCTCTCCTCGGCGTCGAGCTCGACAACGCCGACCCCGTCCACAAGGTGACCATCATCCCTCGAGGCATGGCCCTCGGCGTGACCCAGCAGTTGCCGCTCGACGACAAGCACAACTATTCGGCGGCGTACCTGCACGACCAGGTCAAAGTGCTCCTGGGCGGGCGGATCGCCGAGGAGATCACCGAGGAGACCACCAACAGCACGGTGACCACTGGAGCCGGCAACGACCTGGACCGGGTCACGGATCTCGCCCGCCGGATGGTCTGCGAGTGGGGCATGAGCGAGGCCGTGGGGCCCCTCACGTTCGGCCGCAAGGACGAGGAGATCTTCCTGGGTCGCGATTTCGCGCAGCACAAGGACTACAGCGAGGAGACCGCGATGCGGATCGACCAGGAGATCAAGCGCATCGTCACCGAGAACTACGAGCGGGCGCGATCCATTCTCGAGAAAAAGAAGAGCGAGCTGTTGAAAATCGCCGCTGAGCTGCAGGCGCGCGAGGTGCTGACCGGCGACCAGGTCCGGCGCATCATCGATGGTCAGACGCTCGAAGAACCAGTGGCTCCCGCCACGCCGTACGTTTCCGACAAGCCCGCCAGCCCGGAGGCGGCGCGGCCGCCGGTGGTGCCGCCGCTCGGCAAGCCGCTGCCGCAGGAATAAAGGCATCCCGCGGTCCGACTCGCCGACCGCGGATCGCCAGCACCCTGCCGCATCGGGCAGGGAGTCCGCTGTTCCGTCCATCGAGACAGGTTCCGCCGTGACCTTCGCGGGGGCCTGCCCGCGCCGTCGAAGGGATGAGTCCGCGATGCAGGTTCGCCGTCGCTACACGCTGCCGCTGCCCGCCGGCTCGCCGCTTGCTCTCGGCGAGCGGACGCTGGTGATGGGCGTGGTCAACGTGACCCCCGACTCGTTCTCGGACGGCGGCCGGTGGCAGGATCCGGAACGCGCGGCAGACCACGCCCTCGCGCTGGAGGCGGCCGGCGCCGACCTGCTGGACGTCGGCGGCGAGTCGACGCGGCCCGGCGCCGATCCGGTGCCGGCGGCGGAGGAGCTGCGCCGCATCGTGCCGGTGCTGGAGCGGCTGGCCGGACGCGTCCGAGCGCCATTGTCCGTCGACACCTCCAGGGCCGCGGTTGCGCGGGCCGCCGTCGACGCCGGCGTGGCGATGGTCAACGACGTGTCGGGCCTGCGGCGCGACCCGGCCCTCGTCGGGGTCGTGGCGGAAACCGGCGCCGCCCTCGTCATCATGCACAGCCGCGGGCGTTCGCGCGACATGTACCGCGACGCGTGCTATGGCGATGTCGGGGTCGAGGTGGCGCGCGAGTTGCGAGCGTCGATCGCGGCGGCCGTCGCGGGCGGCGTGGACCGGTCGCGGATACTCGTCGACCCCGGTCTCGGCTTCGCCAAGCGGGCGGGGCAGTCCTACGCCGCCCTGGCCGCGCTCGGCCGGCTCGCGGCGCTCGACCGGCCCATCCTCGTGGGGCCGTCGCGCAAGTCGTTTCTCGCCGGGGGCGCCGACGGCGGGCCGGCGGAGCGCGACTGGGCGACCGCCGCCGCGGTGACCGCGGCGATTCTCGAAGGCGCGCATGTCGTCCGGGTGCATCGGGTCCGTGAGATGCGGCAGGTGGCTGAGGTCGCGGACCGGTGTCGGGGCGCCCTCGAGGCCCTCCGGTGGGTCCCTGCGGCGGGGGCGCAGCCCCCCGCGCTCGTCGAAGCGTCGAGGTCGGTGTGATCGAGAACCTCACCGGGCTGCTGCCGCCGAGCCGGGTCGGGTGGTGGGATGTGCTGGACATCGCGATCGTGTCGGTGCTGATCTACGAGCTCCTGAAGCTGCTCCGCCGCACCCACGCGGTCCAGATTCTCATTGGCGGCGGGCTGATCGTGGTGCTCTACTACGCTGCCCAGTTCACGCCCCTGCACACCCTCAACTGGCTCATCGGCGACATGTTCGGCTATGCCGTGTTCGCGGTCATCGTCCTGTTTCAGGGCGACATTCGCCGCGCCCTCGCCCGTCTCGGCCGCGCGCCGTTCTTCCGGTACGTGAACCGGCCGGCCGCGATCGACGAGACCATCGACGAGGTGGTGGTCGCCCTGCGCATGCTCGCCGCGCAGAAGACCGGGGCGATCGTGGCCATAGAGAGGGCCGTCGGCCTCCGCCACTATGTCGAGAGCGGGATTCCGATCGACGCCAGGGTCAGCTACGACCTGCTGGTGACGGTGTTCCAGCCCGGTTCGCCGCTGCACGACGGGGCGGTCCTCATCCAGCAGGATCGGATCGCGGCCGCTGCCTGCTTCCTCCCCCTGAGCGTCGATACGCCCGTCGCCCGCAAGTTCGGGACCCGCCACCGGGCCGCCATCGGGCTGAGCGAGGAGACGGACGCCATCGTGCTCGTCGTGTCCGAGGAGACCGGCCTGGTGTCGCTGGTGGTCGATGGGCAGATGGACCAGGACCTGGAGCCCGAGCGACTGCGCTATCGCATCGAGGCCCTCATGCAGCATTGGCCGTTCGGTCACGGGCGCCGGCCGGCGGTCGGAGGCGGGTCGTGAATACCCTCCGAAAGCTGGGGCTGAAGCTCTTCTCCGTGGCGCTCGCCGTGGGGTTGTGGCTCGCCGTGTCGGGCGAACCGATCGCCGAGCGGGGCATGCGGATTCCCGTGGCTTTCGAGAACGTGCCCGAGTTCATGGAGATTCTCGGCGATCCGCCGGGCACCGTCGAGGTGCGTTTGCGGGGGCCCTCGGGGACCCTGCGGCGTCTCGACGCGGGCGACATGGCCGCCATCATCGATCTCGAATCGGAACATGCGGGGACGAGGATGTTCGACATGGCCTCCGACAGAGTGCGGGCTCCCCTGGGAGTCGACGTGACCCAGGTCATTCCGTCGACCATCTCGTTGACCCTCGATGTGGCGGCGAGCCGGGTGGTGCCGATTGTCCCGGAGGTCCGGGGCGCGCCGGCGCCCGGCTTCATGGTGGGTGCGGTCGAGGTCGAGCCGGCCAGCGTCGAGGTGGAGGGGCCGGAGAGCCGACTGCACGTGCTGGCCGAGGCGATGACCGAGCCGATCGACGTGACCGGCATGTCGGTGCCGTTGCGGCGGATGGTCACGGTCGGGGTCGACGATCCCTACCTGCGGCTGACCACCCCGGGTTCCGCCCGGGTGACGATTCCCATCGTCCGGATCCCGGGCGGCGCGGGCGCCGGCCGCCGCACGGGAGGCGCCGCGCGGACCGGGTGGGACGCCCGAGACTGAGACCCGGCATCGATGACCCGCCGCCTGTTCGGGACCGACGGGGTGCGGGGCACCCCCGGCGATCCGCCGCTCGACCGGCCGACGCTGACTCGCCTGGGGGCGGCGGTCGCGACGTCGTGCCGCGGCGGCTCGGGCCCCCGCCGGGTCGTCATCGGCCGCGACACGCGTGAGTCCGGGGAGTGGATGACGGGCGTGCTGGCTGAGGGCGTGGCCGCCGCGGCGGCCCGGCCGGTCGACGCGGGAGTGCTGTCGACGCCCGCGGTATCGTTCCTGACCCGGGACGGGGGCTACGACGCCGGGTTGGTCGTCTCCGCCTCGCACAATCCCTATCCGGACAACGGTGTCAAGGTGTTCACGGCCGGTGGCGAGAAGGCCGACGCGGACCTCGAGGCCCGGATCACCGCGTTGGTCGCCGAACACCGCCCCGTGCCGCCGGCCGCGTCGTCTCCGCCGGTCGAGCGGCTCTCCATCTTCGACGCCTACCTCGATCACACCGCCGGGATTCTCAGGGGCGTTCCGGTTCCGGCCGCGTTCGGGATTGCGATCGACTGCGGCAACGGCGCCACGAGCCGTCTCGCGCCCGCCGTCCTCCGCCGCCTCGGGTTCGCTCCCGTGGTCCTGCACGATCGGCCCGACGGGCGGAACATCAACCGCGGATGCGGCTCGACCGATCCCGCCTCGCTCGGCCGCGCCGTCGTCGAGGAGAAATGCGCACTCGGAGCCGCCTTCGACGGCGACGGCGACCGCGTGGTGCTGGTGGACCACCGGGGGGCGGTGGTCTCGGGCGACGCGGTGCTGCTCGTCGCCGCTCGCTGGCTCGCGGCGCGCGGCCGCCTTCCGCATCGAGGCGTCGTGGCCACGGCGATGAGCAACATCGCCCTCGAGCAGGCCCTCGCCGCCGAAGGCGTCACGCTGCATCGCTGCGCGGTGGGCGACCGGTCCGTGCGGGAGGAGATGCGGCGGCGCGGGCTCGCCCTGGGAGGAGAGCAGTCGGGGCATGTCATCTTCGGCGATCACCTGCCAACGGGGGACGGGCTCGCCACCGCCCTGATGATCGTGCGGGCGATGCTCGACAGCGGGCGGCCGCTCGCCGATCTGGCTGCCGACCTCGCGCTGCAGCCCCAAGTGCTGCTGAACGTGGAAGTGCGCCGCCGCGCGCCGCTCGACGAGCTGTCGGGGGTGTCCGCGCTCGTCCAGGCGGCGGCCCGGCAGCTCGGTCGCGACGGCCGGGTGCTGGTGCGCTACTCGGGCACCGAGCCGCTGCTCAGGATCATGATCGAGGGGCCCGACGAGGCTCGGATTCGCGGTCTCGCCGAGGCGATCGCCGAACGCGTGCGGGCCGAGATCGGCGTCGAGGCGGACACCCCCGGATGATCCGGGCGTGCCGGGGCCCATCGGGCGCGACGCCCCGGCCCCCGCGATCCGGTTCGGGGCCGTCCCTGCGGTGGCGCACGCGGTGCGCGGTCCCGGGCGTCGCCGTCTGTAGACGGCGTCACGGCGCGTTGCTATGATCGGATCGTTCCGGCCGTTGGTCCGTCAGGTCCCGATGAATCGAACCGAGCCGCTACCTCTCGCCGTGTCGCTCGCGCTCGCGATCGGCCTCATGGGCTGGATCGTCTGGAGCCAGCGTCCAGAGCCGCCGCCGGCGGCCGAGGAGGCCCGGGCCGCGCCCGCGCCGACCCCGGCGGAGACCCTGTCGGACCCGGACGTGCCCGACCCGCTGCCGATCGACGCGGATCGCGCCGCCGCCCTGCGCGCGGCGGCCGATGAGGCGCCCGACGATGTGCAGAGTCGCGTCGACCTCGGCAACCTCTACCACGAGGCGCGGCGTTTCGAGGACGCCGCGCCGTGGTTCGAGGCGGCCCTGGCCCTCAGCCCGGATCTCGTCGAGGTGAGCACGGATCTCGGCGTGGCCTACTACTACCTGGGCTCGGTCGACCGCGCCCTCGCCCAGTTCGATCGTTCGTTGGAGATCGACCCGGCCCATGCCGGGACGCTGCTGAACGTCGGCATCGTGAGGGCCTTCGGCAAGCAGGACCTCGCGGGGGCGATCGAGGTGTGGGAAGAGCTCCAGCGTCTCGCTCCCGACACGCTGGAGGCGTTTGCGGCGGCCGATGCCGTCGAGCGCCTGCGAGCGGCGCACCCGTGAGCCGCCCGCGCCCGCGGCCCGCGGGCCGTGCCGCGAAGCGGTGAAGGCGGCGGGGCGATTCCTGGCTGGGTGAGGACATGGCGCTTGGCTGGCTCATTCGGTTCCTCGTCGCGGCGGTTCTCGTGCGCATGGCCTGGAAGTTCTTCAGCGGCTTGCTGGAGGGTGCGGCCGAGCGCCCCCGCGTGGCGCCGAAGCGAGGCGTGATGCTGGTGCGCGACCCCATCTGCGGCACCTACGTCGACAGGACCCGGGCCGTCAGCGCGCGCGGCGGCGGCGAGGTGCACTACTTCTGCTCGGAGGACTGCCGCGCCGCATACCGCCGCGCCCGGCGCGGTTCGGCCGCCCGTGCTTGACGCGGGGGGGCCGCAACGGCAGGGGGCGATGGGCAACGACGAACGGTTGCGCGCCGACATCGTCGAGATCGGCCGCCGGCTCCACGACCGCGGGTTCGTGGCCTCGAACGACGGCAACGTCAGCGTCCGGATCGGCGACGACCGGCTCGTGACCACGCCCACCGGCGTGTCCAAGGGGTTCATGACCCCGGACATGATGGTGACGACGGACCTGTCCGGCCGCAAGCTGGCCGGCGACCGCGAGCCGTCGTCCGAGCTGCTGATGCATCTCGCCGTCTACGAGCACCGGCCCGAGGTCCGGGCCGTCGTGCACGCGCATCCGCCGACCGCGACCGGCTTCGCGGTGGCCGGCATCCCCCTCGACCGCGCGGTCCTCGCCGAGGTCGTCTGCACCCTCGGCAGCATTCCCATCGCCGACTACGGAACGCCGTCGACGAGCGAGTTGGCCGACGCAGTGCGGCGGCATATCCGCGCCCACGACGGGTTGCTGCTGGCGAACCATGGTGCCCTGACCATCGCCGACGAGCTCTACGCCGCCTACTACAAGATGGAGACGGTGGAGCACTTCGCCCGCATCAGCCTCGTGGCGCGGCAACTCGGGCGCGAGCACCTGCTGTCGCGCGAAGAGGTGAACCGCCTGCAGGGGCTGCGAGACCGCTATGGCATCGCCGCGCCGGCCCCGCTCTGCCCCCCGGACGGCGACGGAGGGGGCGGCGAGTGCCAGGTGCTGGAAGCGCCGTCGAGCCCCGGTCGGAGGCTCGTCGACCCCAAGGCGCCGGCGTTGCCGGACGTGCCTCCCGCGGTCGCCGACGGGCCGCGGGCCGCCGCTGGCGGGGTTCCTGGTGACGACGATGAAGTTCGACTAACATACCGCGAGCTGACGGCGCTGATTGCGGACGCCGTCACGCAGTTGCGTTGAGGTCCGCAGGAGGGCGGTGATGGGTGAGGCGCTCGGCATGGTGGAAACGAAGGGGCTCGTCGCGATGATCGAGGCATCGGACGCCATGGTGAAGGCCGCCAACGTCACCCTCGTCGGCTGGGAGAAGATCGGCGCCGGTTTCGTGACCGCCATCGTCCGCGGCGACGTGGCGGCGGTGAAGGCGGCCACCGACGCGGGGGCGGCGGCGGCCCGCCGCGTCGGCGAGCTCGTCTCCGTGCACGTCATCCCGAGACCCCACGCCAACCTGGAAGACGCCCTGCCCATCGGCAAGTCCGCGGCGTCGTAGCGCCCGCCGCCATGATTCTCGCCAGGGTGGTGGGGACCGTCGTCGCGACCCGCAAGGACGAGCGTCTCGTCGGCAGCAAGCTGCTGCTCGTGCAGTCGGTGCGACCCGACGGGACGGCGCGTGGCGCGCCCCTGGTGGCCGTCGACACCGTCGACGCGGGCGCCGGCGAGCAGGTGCTGGTGGTGAGCGGCAGTTCGGCCCGGATGGCGGCGGGGATGGCCGACCGTCCTGTCGATGCGGCGATAGTGGGCATCGTCGATGCCGTCGACACCGACTGACGGAAAGGCCGCAACTCGCACGAGTTTCATCGGGAATGCGGTCGTCTCCACGGGCCGGCGCGGGCGAGGCCGGCGTCGATCGTGGAAACGGGGAGCGCGCTCACGGGGAGGACGATGCAGCTCGCGCGAGTCATCGGGAATGTCGTCGCCACCCGGAAGGACCCCGGGTTGGCGGCGGCGACTCTGCTGGTGCTGCAGCCGTTGTCTCCGACCCGAGAGCCGGTGGGGGCGCCGCTGGTGGCCGTCGACTCGGTGGGCGCGGGCGTGACCGAGGAGGTGTTCTTCGTGCGGGGCCGGGAAGCGTCCCTGCCGTTCCTGCCGCGGCGCGTCCCGGTCGACGCCTGCGTCACCGGGATCTGCGATCACTGGAGCGCCGGCGCGGTTTCGCCATCGACCGAGGCGGCGCCGGCGGCGTCCCGGCCGGAGTAGAGGGTGCGGATCGCACGCGTGGTCGGGTCCGTCGTGGCTACCCGCAAGCAGCCCTCGCTGACCGGCGCGCGGCTGTTGCTCGCCCAGCCCCTCGACGCCGACGGCGGTCCCGTCGGCGACACCCAGATCGCAATCGACGCCGTGGGCGCGGGCCCCGGCGAGACCGTGCTCCTGGTGCTGGAGGGACGCGCGGCGGGGTCTGCGCTCGGCCGGCCCGACGCGCCCGTCGACGCCGCCATCGTCGGTATCGTCGACCCGCGTGACCCCCACGGCCCCTGATCTCCCTTCGCGGGACGACGGCCGGCACGCAGTCGAGGGTGCGCATCGAGATTGTAATCGGCGGGTGATGCTGCCGCGCCGAGCGGTCGGATCGCCGGCGTCGTGACGACGCTGTGTGGTCCGCGGAGGCTTCGAGACCTTCCGGGTGAGCCGAGTCCCGGAATGCGGCCTGACAGAGCGCAAGTGATGCTGCCGCGCCGAGCGGTCGGATCGCCGGCGTCGTGACGACGCTGTGTGGTCTGCGGAGGCTTCGAGGCCTTCCGGGTGCGCCGAGTCCCGGAATGCGGGCCTGACAGAGCGCAAGTGATGCTGCCGCGCCGAGCGGTCGGATCGCCGGCGTCGTGACGACGCTGTGTGGTCCGCGGAGGCTTCGAGACCTTCCGGGTGCGCCGAGTCCCGGAATGCGGGCCTGAGAGCGCAGTCTGACGGGCGGCCCGCTGCGACTACCGATGGACGAGACCACGCCCGGCGTCCTCGTGACGCGCCGCATGCCTTCGTCCGTGCTCGCCCCACTCGAGGCGGTCTGTGCGGTCGACCGGCACGACTCCACCGACCCGCTGCCGAAGGACGCGCTGTGCGAACGCGTCGCCGGCAAGCAGGGCCTGATCTGCATGTTCGACGACCGCATCGACGACACCGTCCTCGCGGCCGGTCGGTTGCGGGTGGTGGCCACGGTCGCCGTCGGGTTCGACAACATCGACGTGGCGGCCGCCGCCGCCCGTGGCATCGTGGTCACGAACACGCCCGACCTCGTCACCGGGGCGACGGCCGAGCTGACGTGGGCGCTGATTCTCTCGGTGACCCGCCGCCTCGGCGAGGGCGACCGCACCATCCGCGGCGGCGGGTGGCGGGGCTGGACGTTCGACTTCCTGCTCGGCTCCGAGCTGCGCGGCAAGCAGCTCGGGGTGGTGGGGGCGGGGCGCATCGGCCGGGCGGTGGCGGCCATCGCCCCCGCGTTCGGCATGCGGCCGGTCTTCGCGGCCCGCCCCGGCCGCGCGGCGACGCCGGCGGAGGGCGCCGATGTGCCGGTGCTGTCGCTCGACGAGCTGCTGCTGACGTCCGACGTCGTGTCTCTGCACGTGCCGCTGACGTCCGAGACGAGGCGCCTCATCGACCGTCGGACGCTGGTGCGCATGAAGCGCTCGGCGGTGCTGGTCAACACGTCGCGGGGCGGTGTCGTCGACGACGAGGCTCTGGCCTGGGCCCTCGACGAGCGGCTCATCGCCGGCGCCGGCCTCGACGTCTTCGAGGGCGAGCCTCGCGTGCACGCGGGGCTGGTGGGGCGCGACAACGTCTGCCTGACGCCCCACCTCGGCAGCGCGACCCGCGAGACCCGTACCGCGATGGCCCAACTCGCGGTGCGCAACGTCGTCGAGGTGCTCGGCGGCCGGCCGGCCGTCACCCCCGTCGGCCGGCGATGACCGGGCGGGCCGGGCGGATGCCGTCATGCTGACCGTCAACGAGATCTTCTACTCGATCCAGGGCGAGTCCGATTACGCGGGCCGGCCGTGCGTGTTCGTGCGCCTGACCGCCTGCGACCTGCGCTGCGTCTGGTGCGACACCCCCTACGCGTTTCACGAGGGCCGCAAGCGCGGCGTCGACGAGGTGGTGGCCGAGGTCGAGAGCTACGACTGCCGGCTCGTCGAGATCACCGGCGGCGAACCCCTGCTGCAGCCCGACGTCTATCCCCTGATGGACCGCCTGCTCGCCTCCGGCGCCACCGTGCTGCTCGAGACCGGTGGGCACATCAGCCTCCGGCGGGTGCCGGCCGAAGTGGTCAAGGTCATGGACGTCAAGTGCCCGGGCAGCGGCGAGTCCCACCGCAACGACTGGGGCAACCTGGCCCGCCTAGCCGGCCGCGACCAGGTGAAGTTCGTCATCGCCGACCGCGCCGACTACGAGTACGCCCGCGAGGTCGTGCGCCGCCACGCGCTCGACGCCCGTCCTGCGGCGACCCTGTTCTCACCGGTGCACGGCGTCCTGCCCCCCGAGCGGCTCGCCGGATGGGTGCTCGCCGACCGAATGCGGGTGCGCCTGCAGGTGCAGCTCCACAAGTACCTGTGGGGTGCGGAGACGCGTGGGGTGTAGCAGGCGTGGAAGGCGCGGCGCCGCGTTGTCGAGGTTGGGCCGGCGATCATGACCGAATCACCGCGTCGTCAGGCCGTCGTACTGCTCAGCGGCGGCCTCGACTCGTATACCGCCGCGGCCATCGCCCGCGCCGACGGGTTCGCGCTGTTCGCGCTGACCGTCCGCTACGGCCAGGTCCACGCCTGCGAGATCGAGGCCGCCCGCCGCGTCGCGCGCGCCCTCGGCGTCGCGCGACACCTGGAGATCGAGGTAGACCTCGCCGCGTTCGGCGGCTCTGCGCTGACCGGCGCCGGCGTCGTCGAGCAGGACCGGCCGCCCGAGCGTCCCGGCATTCCCTCGACCTACGTGCCGGCCCGCAACACGGTGCTGCTCTCCCTGGCCCTCGGCTGGGCCGAGGTCCTCGGGGCCGCCGACCTCGTCATCGGGGTCAACACCCTCGACTACTCCGGCTACCCCGACTGCCGTCCCGAGTACCTCGAGGCGTTCGAGCGGACGGCCCGTCTCGCCACGAAGGCCGGCGTCGAGGGCGCGCGCTTCCGCGTCCACGCGCCCCTCATCGACTGGACCAAGGCGCAGATCATCGCCAGGGGCGCGTCACTGGGGCTCGACTACGGCCTCACCCACAGTTGCTACGTTCCCGCGCCCGACGGCCGCCCCTGCGGCCGCTGCGACAGTTGCCAACTGCGCGCCCGCGGCTTCGCCGAGGCCGGCCTGACGGATCCGCTGGAGGGGTGAAGAACGTTGCCGGCCGGGCGTGTACGCGCCCGGGCCGGCAGGCGGTGGGTCTGGATCGGGTCCGTTCTAGGCTTCGAGGACCGCGTTCAGCGAGATGGCGGCGTTCAGCAGCCTCGATATCGGGCAGCCGGTCTTGGCGTTGTTGGCCGCGGTGTCGAACGCCTCCTGGCTGGCGCCGGGGACCCGCGCCGTCGTCTCGAGGTGAATCTTCGTCACCGTCGGGCCGCCGTCGAGCATGTCCAGCGTCACCGTCGCGGAAGTGGTGACGTGGTCGGGGGTCAGCCCCGCCTTGCCGAGCTCGGCCGAGAAGGCCATCGAGAAGCAGCCGGCGTGGGCGGCCGCAATCATCTCTTCCGGGTTCGAACCGGCGCGCCCCTCGAACCGCGTGGCGAACGTGTACGCCGTGTCCGACAGTGCGCCGCTGGCGCTCGAGACCGCGCCGCTGCCGCTCTTCAGGTCGCCCTTCCAGACGGCCGATGCCTTGCTGTCCATGTGTCCTCCTGGAATTCCGGCGCCCGTCCCGCGTGCGGGCGTCGCCGGACCGTTGTCGGTGAGTTCCCGGGCCCGGCGTGGAGACGCCAAGGGCGCACAGACTCTAGATCGTTCGGTCGGAAAGCGCAACCTCTCCGCGCCGGATGCCGCGAAGGGGCGGCGGTTGGGTCTCACGAACCCCGTCTTCGACCCCGACGCAAGTCAGGACATGCCCTTTCGGCGGAGAGACGGTACAGCAGGGGGCATCGCGCGGCGGTCGCTATCTCAGCAGGATCGGCAGCGTGACCACCCGGTCATGACCGATGGTGACCACGAGCGCGTGCACCCCCGCGTTCCAACTCCCGTCCGGCGATACGAAGAACACGTCGCCGCGCACGCCGCTGCGCGCTTCGATCTGGAGGACCCGGTCGGGAACGCGGTTCGATTCCCCCGCTCCGAAGTCGAACCGGTGGAAGCCTCGGTCGATCCGGCTCCGGGGGAACGCGAAGCTCAACGTGTCGGGCCAGTCGGCGCGCTCGTTCAGAATCCGGCGCACCCCCTCGAGGTCCCGGCCGCGCTCCCGCTCGGTCGCCGGCGGCGCCTCGATCCCGTCCGGCCGGACCAGCACGATGTCCTCCCGCCGGATCGTCAACGCCTCGGACGCCGCGAGGTCGAGTGCGATGACCAGCCACGGCGAGTCGTGGCGGCGCTGCGAGTAGCGGTACGAGGCGCTCGCGAGCACGACCCCGTCGTCGTAGACCACGAGGTGTGGCTCTCCGAAGCGGGCGTCGGGGAACCGGACGTTGGGAAAGTCGCCCTGGGAGAGGCGGAAGGGCTGGGCCGGGGCCGGCGCCCCGCACGCCAACGCGACGACCGCGACGAGCAGGACGGTCCTGATGACGTGCGCCGTGTCGATGGTCTGCATGGTGCTGGGGTACGCTCGCCTTGCGCGTTCCGTTCCTGGCGGCCGGCGCGACAGGACAAGTCTACTGCAGCACTACCCGCAGCGCAGCCGGCCTCGCCCGGGGCGCCGCGGGGGGGCGCCGTCACCCCGGGGCCGCCTCTGGACCGTCTCGCCGCGACCCCGTATCATGGCGACATGCGCGGCGGCGTCCCGCCGCGCGCGCAGGGATCTCCGCGGCCGGCGGCTGCGGATCGACGGGAGGTCCGATCATGTCGATCAGGAAGAAGACGGCTGGACTGTTCGCACTCGTCCTGGGCCTGGGGCCGGGCCCGGGCCTCGCCCAGACGGCGGAAGAGTTGATCAACGACGCGAGGACTCCCGGGGACGTGCTCGTCCACAGCATGGGCTACGACCGCAAGAGCTACAGCCCCCTCGACGAGATCGACAAGTCCAACATCCACCGGCTGGTGCCCATCTGGAGCACGAGCCTGATGAACCAGTCGGGCGAGCTGGCCGCGCCGGCCATCTACGACGGCGTCCTCTACGCGATCAACGGCAGTTGGACCTTCGCCATCGACCTCGAGACGGGTCGGCAGATCTGGCGCACCCCGGTCGTCCTCGAGGAGGGGGCGCGGCGGCGCAGCAGCTTCAACCGGGGCGGCCCGGTGCTCTACGAGGGCCGGCTCTTCCGGGTCACCGTCGACAACCACGTGCTCGCCCTCGACATGGAGACCGGCGAGGAGCTGTGGAACCGCAAGTTCGCCGACGGGGCGGAGGGCTACTACGCGACGGGCGCGCCGATGGTGGCGGGAGGGGTTCTCATCTCGGGGATGGCCGGTGGCGAGTCGACCACCCGCGGCTTCCTCGACGGATGGGACCCCGCCACCGGCGAGAAGCTGTGGCGCCGCTACACGATCCCCGGGCCCGGCGAGCCCGGCCACGAGACGTGGCCGGCCGACAGCGACGCGTATCTGTACGGCGGTGCGCCCACGTGGCGGACCGGCTCGTACGACCCCGAGCTAGACCTCGTCTACTGGGGGACCGGCAATGCCGAGCCCTACGACCCGGCGACGCGCGGCGGGCTCGACAGCCTCTACGCGTCGACGGTGCTCGCGATCCGCCCGCAGACGGGCGAGATCCACTGCCACTACCAGTACACCCCCAACGACGTGTACGACGTGGACGGCATCGACGAGCAGGTGCTCGCCGAGCTGGAGGTCGACGGCGAGATGCGCAAGGTGATGATTCAGGCCAACAAGAACGGCTTCCTCTACACCGTCGACCGCACCGACTGCACGCTCATCGCCGCCCACCCCTACGTCTTCGTCAACTGGGCCACCCACATCGACCTCGAGACCGGCCGGCCCGTGCTGACCGACCTCTACCGCGACTTCCTCGCCGGCGAGGAGGTCTACATCTGGCCGTCGCGCGGCACCAACGCGGTCCCCATCGCCTTCAACCCCGACACCGGTCTGATCTACTCGACGACGTGGCACGTGCCCCGCATCCAGCGGCTCCTGCCCGAGCCCCAGGAGTTCGTCCTCGGAGCGAGCTCCACCGGGGTCACCAACCGCTTCCCGGTGGTCGAGCCGGGGGATCTGCTCGGCCACATCGTGGCCATCGATCCGCTGACCGGCGACAAGAAGTGGGAGATCCCGATGCACGACTTCCCCAGCTCGGCCGGCGTGCTGGCCACCGGCGGGGGACTGCTGTTCACCGGGAAGATCACCGGCGAGTTCGTCGCCCTCGACGAGGAGACCGGCGAGACGCTCTGGGAGTTCCAGACCGGGTCGAGCGTCAACGCGACCGCGGTCACCTACACCCTGAACGGCCGCCAGCAGATCACGGTGGCGTCCGGCCTCGGGGGCGGGCTCGCCAACCGCTACGCCCGCGGCCTCGTCCCCGCCGGCGGATCGATGTGGACGTTCGCCCTGATGCCCGAACAGGAATCTGGGCCGTAGCCGGGTGGTGTGGTTTCGACCAGGCTGCCAACCGACCGAGTGGTGATCTCGAACGAGCACCCATGAACCGGGAGTGCCGGCCTCGGTTGTGCTCGTCGCCTGCTTGCGGCCTGGGCGCCGGGCCGCAAGCAGGCGACCCGATGGATGCCCTGACTGAGGATGGAGCGAGTCGCCGGCCCGGGGCGGACTGCCCCGAGCACCGGCCGTGCCGAGACTGCCCACCGCGTCCGCTCCGGTCCTGCCGGGATTCGCGGCGGTACGGCGCCCGCTCTCAGGGGGCCGCGGCGGCGTCCTCCCGGAGGGGGACGAGGGCCTCGATGGCGTCTTCCCAGCTTCGGGTGTTCACCCGGGCGGCGCCGGGCTCGTCGCCGCTCACCGCGAACACATCGTCGCCGGTGCGGCCGACGGTGACGCGCTCGCGCTCTCCGTCGTCGAACGTGACCGTGATCTCGGCGACCGGTGCGTCGAGGCCGGCGCCGTCGCGTGACGGTTCGAACGACTCTGCGCGCAGGTTGGACAGCCTGGCGAGCAGGTCGTCCATGTCGGCGTGGTCGACCTCCGCAGTGTCGGGCGCGGTGCGGCGCCAGGAGTGCATTCCTTCCTCGTCCTCCGCCTCGTCGTGGGCGAACGTCCAGCGGCCGCCGGCGTGCTCGATCTCGAGGGCGGTGGCATTGAAGGGGCGGAACGCGAACAGGTTCTTCCGCCGGTACTCGCCGACTCCCTGCCCGAGTTCACTGGCCAGCGACGCGTTGACGGTGAACACCAGCTCGCGCGCCCCGTCCCGGGCGTAGACGGTCCCGCCGTCGGCGTCGTCGCCGAGCAGCAGGGTCGCGGCCGAGCTGCCCAGCCCCACCGTCACCGTCAGGCGCGGGTCGTCGAGCCCGTAGGCGGCGAGGTCGTCGGCGTCGGCCGACTCCTGCTCGATGGCGGCCATCCGCCCGTTGACGAGCCGGCCGACGAGGCCGTCCGTCACCCCGAGGTCGGCCCGGGCCTCGATGGGGCTCACCAGCGACCACTCGCCGTCGGCCTTCCGGAGCCGGACCGACAGATCGGGGCCCTCGATGGCGAGCGAGTCCACCTGATTCTGCGTGATGTCGAGGATCGACTTGTCCCGGAGGTCGAAGGTGGTCTGATCGAACGTCGTGTCCAGGAAACCGGAGATGAGGAAGACGCGGTTCGAGCCGGCGACGGTCGCGTAGAGGTCGTTGCCGGCGGGGCTGCGCTCGCCGATGAGCAGCCGGGCGTCGGCGCCGCCGGTGGTCGTGAAGCCGACCTCGATGCCGGGCTCGGCGAGCCCAAACGCCTCCAGCTCGGTCGCGTCCTCGGGGTCGGCGACGATGCGCTGCATCTCCAGGTTGGCGAGGCTCGACGACAGCGAGACGACCTCGGTGACGTCGACGTTGACGGGGAAGGGCTCGACGATCCGCCATCGGTCGCCGTCCTTCTCGATGAGGGTGCGGTCGCCGTTGCTGGCCGCCACCGACAGCGAGTCGATGTCGTCCGAGTCGATGTCGAACACCGTCTCCAGCGGGTCCGGGATCCCCGCCGGCGGCCGCTGCGACTCGATGAAGTAGATGTAGGCGCCCAATGCGAGGGCCACCACCAGCAGGACCAGCGTCGAACGCACTCCGCGCATGTCGCTCTCAGCCCCTCGGCTCAGCGCCGGCTCATCCAGGTGTAGACCCCGGCCCCCAGGATGGCGGCGGGCAGCAGCAGCACCGAGAGCCAGAAGAGGCGGCGCTGCGCGCTCGCGGTGAGGGTCAGCCGGCGGTCCTCCGGCGCGCGGGCGCGGATCGAGATGAGGTTCTCCTGCTGGGCCAGCCAGTTGACGGTGTTCAGGAACATGTCGCGGTTGCCCTGGATGCCCACGACCGCGTTGCTCGCGAAGTCGGAGTCGCCGATCACGGCGAGGCGGGTCTCCGGCGGGGCGGCATCGCGCGCGTCGTCGGTCCCGTCGCCGTCGCCGGCCGCGTCGTCCTCGGCGTCGTCACCCGCGCCCGCGGGCGACGGCGCGGGGGTGGAGACGGCCATGCCGATCGAGACCGGGCCGGGGAGGTCGCCTCCCTCCTCGTCGAGCTCGACCTGTCCGGTGGCGAGGCTGTCGATGTCCGCCTCCCGCCAGCTCTGCGGTCCCGTCTCGATGAAGGGCTGGGCGACGCGGCCGTCGGGGGCGCCTGATGCGGCCGAGACGGAGCGGGCGAGGGGGTAGGCGGTCAGCAGGTCGAACCGGTCGGTGATCGGGTGGAACGGGTAGTTCGCGGCGACCGGCACCGAGGCGTCGGCGCCGAAGAGCTGCCCCAGGCCGCTCGCGTCGACCACCACGTCGGTCCCCATCTCGATGCCCCACTCGCGCACGAGGCCGAGAATGCCCGCGGACGCCGGCTCGTCGCCGGTCACGGGCGGGTCGAGCAGCAGCAGCAGCTTGCCTCCGCGGTCGAGGTACGCGCCGAGCGCGTCGACCTCCCCCGGCAACAGGTCGGTCTGCGGCCCCGCCACCACGACGACGGTGGCGTCGTCGGGCACCGCGCCCTGCTGGGCGAGAATCAGCGACTCGACCTCGAAGTTGTCGAGGGCGAGGGCGGCCGAGACGGTGCCGTAGCCGTCGCGGTCGGTCCCGGTGTGGGTCTTCTCGCCGTGTCCCTCCAGGAAGTAGACGGTCTGCTCCGCGCCCTCCACGACGGCGATCAGGGCGTTGGTCAGGTCCTGCTCCGAGTCCGACTCCACCCGTTCCACCCGGCCCTCGTACTCGAACACGATGGTGCCGTAGGCCTGCACGTCGTACTGGCGGGCGAGCGCCGGCTGCCGGTCGGGGTCGATGTAGTCGACGGTGACGCGGCTCGTCTGGTAGGCGTACTCGTCGAGGCGGTCCCGGTAGCGGGGAAAGTCCGGCTCGGTCGCGAAGACGAGTATGCGCACGGGTCCGGCGAGGGTGTCGAGCACCTGCCGGGTCTGGTCCGACAGCGAGTACTGCCCCCCGGCAGTCAGGTCCCAGCGCAGGTTCTGCCGGGCGAGCACGTAGTTCAGGCCGACGACGATGGCCGCCACGAGGAGGATGCTCGTGCCCGCGAGGGCGCCGTAGCGCGTCTGCCGTCGGCCGAACGACCGGCCGACCTCGCGCCAGTGCCCGGCGCCGTAAAGGAGAATGCAGGCGAGGCCGGCGAGGGCCAGGGTCCGGCGCACTGCTTCCATGTCCGGCGCGACGAGCCATGCGAGCACCGCCGCGAAGACCAGCAGGGAGCCGAGCCAGCCGAGTAGATCGAAGATTCTGTTCAGCATCGGGGTGGAGTCAGCCGTTCCAGCGTTCCTGGTCCATCGACTTCGCGGTCAGGAACAGGCCGACCGCGATGAAGCTGAGGTAGTACGTCACGTGTTTCGTGTCGATGACGCCCTTCGAGAAATCGTCGAAGTGCTCGAGGATCGAGAGGTAGGCGAGCACCGCCTGGGAGGTGGTGCCCGAGGCGTCCCCGATCCAGTTGATGATCCAGAAGAGCAGCAGCACCGCGAACGTCGCGACCCCCGCCACGATCTGGTTCTTCGTCGTGCTCGAGATGGCGAGGCCGACGGAGATGAACGCGCCGCCCATCAGGAGCAGGCCGAGGTAGCCGCTGAGGATCGGTCCCCACTCCGGCTCGCCGTACCAGAACAGGAGCCCGATGTGCAGCAGCGTGAGGGCCAGCATCAGGCAGTACAGGGCCAGCGCCCCGAGGAACTTGCCCAGGATGATCTGGAGGTCGGTCAACGGCGAGGTCAGCAGCAGCTCCATGGTCCCCGAGCGCTTCTCCTCGGCGAAGGACCGCATGGTCAGCATGGGGAGCAGGAACAGCAGGATGACCGCGGTGTTGCCGAACAGCGGCCGGATCATGAACTCGTTGATGTTGACGACCTGCGGTCCCATGCCGAACTGGCCCATGCTCAACTGGACCATCACGTTGACGCTGGCCACGTAGAACCAGCCGAACAGGAGGGCGAAGAACACGAGCAGCACATAGGCGATGGGCGAGACGAAGTACGCCCGCAACTCCTTCCCGGCCAGGGCCGCGACGTTACCCATTGGTGCGCTCCTCCCCCTCGATCCGATCCACCCCGTCGGCCTCGTCGGCGCTGGGCTCGTCGCCGTCGGTCCCGTCCGGCTCGCCGCCCGCTTCTTCTTCCGTCGTGAGCTGCAGGAAGATGTCCTCCAGGCTCATCTGCTGCGCCCGCAGCTCGAGGAGGCCCCAGCCGTTCGTCACCACGGTGCGCGACACGTCGCGCCGGACGTCGCGCCCGGGGGCGATCTCGATCTGGAATCCCGAGACGCCGTCGCGCTGGTCGGCGACCGACACGTCGGCCACGCCGGGAACGTCCCGGAGGGCCGGCGAGGGGTCGTCACCGCCGCTGTCGACCTGCAGGTACAGGCTCTGCGAGCCCTGCAGGCGCGCGGTGAGGTTGTCGGGGCTGTCGACCGCGACGACGCGGCCACGGTTGATGATGACGACCCGCTGGCACGTCTGGGAAACCTCGGGCAGGATGTGGGTGCTCAGGATGACGGTGTGGTCGCCGGCGAGTTCGGTGACGAGCCGCCGCGTCTCGATGATCTGCCTCGGGTCGAGCCCGGCCGTCGGCTCGTCGAGAATCAGCACGTCCGGCTCGTGCAGCAGGGCCTGGGCGAGGCCGACCCGCTGGCGGTATCCCTTGGACAACGTGCCGCAGAAGCGCTCGGCCATGTCCGCGATGCTGGTGCGTTCCATCACGGCGGCGACCCGCTCCGCCCGGTGGCCGCCCGCGATCCCGTTGATGCGGGCGACGAACTGCAGATACTCGCCGACCGTCATCTCCGGATACAGAGGCGGCGTTTCAGGCAGGTAGCCGGTCCGCCGCTTGGCCTCGATCGGCTGTTCGAAGACGTCGAAACCGGCGACGCGGGCGCGGCCCTCGGTGGCGGGCAGATAGCCGGTCAGGATGCGCATGGTCGTGGTCTTGCCGGCGCCGTTCGGGCCGAGAAAGCCCAGAATCTCGCCTGGCTCGACCTCGAAGCTCAGGTCGTCCACGGCCGTGAACGAGCCGTACCGCTTGGTCACGTGCTCCACTTCGACCACGATGCGCTCTCCCTCCCGAGCCGCCCGGGCGCCGCTCTGCCCCGTACCCGCGGACGGGGCCGGCCGGCCGATTGACAGTGAATTAGACGCAGAGCCTGGAAGAAAAGACGTCCCGCCGGCCCAGGGTGCGCGCGTATTCTAGTGCCCGTCCCGCCCGTTCGCAAGCGGCGCCTGCCGAAGTCAGGCTTCCTCCTCCCTGGCCGGCGGGGCGCCTGCGAGGTGCCGGTCGACGTAGTCGTCGATGGCGGCCTGGTCCGCGGGGTCCACGCGCTCGAACTGCAGGCCCATGCCGACGCGCGGGTCGCTCCACGCCACCCGGCACTGCGCTTCGACGTCGAGGGCCGATCCGGGGAGGCGGAACCGGGTGTGGACCTTGGCGGGGGGCGGCAACGGGTTCATGGTGCGCACTGCGAGTCCGCCGCCGCCGATGTTCAGGGTCACCGCGGTGGCGATGGTCTGGTCGACCCGGTACGAGACGGGGATGGCGAGGACCACCCGCGGGCCGCTGCGCCGGTTGAAGTTGTCGGGGAAGAGATGGGGGGCCAGCGACGGCAGCACGTCGTGCGCGTCGCAGTGCTCGTTCACGTATCCGGCGACGCCGAGCGGCGCGAGGGCGCGCACCGCGGCGGCGTTGTCCACCGACCCGCTGAAGACGACGATCGGAAGCCGGGCCGCGCGTGCGCGCACCTGCCGGAAAAGGGCGGTGCCGTCGTCGCCGAGCCGGAGGTCGAGAAGGAGAAGGTCGATCGGCACTTCCTCGCCGAGGCGGTTCAGCAGCGCCGAGGCGCGGGTCGCCTCGAGCGTTCGGTGCGAGGCGTCGTGCAGGGGCCCGGCGAACCGATCACGGATGCCGCCGTCGCCGGTGGCGAGGAGCACGGTGCGCGCGCCGGTCGTCGAGAGGGGCACGGCGGACATCGTAGCATCAGCGTCCGCGCGCGGTAGCGCGCGGTCTCCGCGTCTCCGTGACCCGGTTTGACAGATTTCTCGGTTCCTTTATAAGCTGTGCGCCTCTGGTGTCGCCAACCGGCGCCGGACGCTCGAGGAGGACAGTTTCGGTCTCGGGCGGTGTCGCCGGAGGCGCGGGATCAGGGGTGACGAGGGAGCATACCGGCCGGCCGGAGCGCCGTTCGGGGTTGCCGGGATGCCGACGCTGAGGCTGTCGAGAGCTGCCAGTTCCCGGAGGCCTGTCCAGCGGCGCCGGGGCGCTGAGAACAGGAGACGCCACAATATGAAGTCGCCAAATTGGCTAGTCGCTGTCTGCTTGGGCCTCGTGCTCGGGCTGGGCGCCGCGGGATGTGCGGACAATCCGCCGCCAGAGCCTCCACCTCCGCCTCCGCCGGCGCCGCCTCCTCCGCCTCCTCCGCCTCCTCCGCCTCCTCCGCCTCCTCCGCCTCCTCCGCCTCTGACGGAAGAGGAGTTGTTCGCGCGAATGTCGCTGCAGGAGCTCAACGACTCGGCGCCGCTCGCGCCCGTGTTCTTCGATCTGGACCAGTCGGAGCTGCTGCCGGCGGGCCAGGCCATCCTGCAGCGCAACGCGGAGTGGCTGCAGCGGTGGACCTCGACCACGGTGCTCGTCGAGGGGCATTGCGACGAGCGCGGGACGAACGAGTACAACCTCGCCCTCGGCGAGCGCCGCGCCGCCTCCGTCCGCGACTATCTGGTGAGCCTTGGCGTGGCCCCGGGCCGCGTTCAGACGACGAGCCGCGGCGAGGAGTCGCCGTTCTGCACGGCGTCGACGGAAGGCTGCTGGTCGCAGAACCGTCGCGGCCACTTCAACATCATCGCGAAGTAGGAAGAACATGAACGGGTGTGCGCGGGTTCGTCCCGCCCACACCCGCTCCGCGTGTACGCGCGGGCGTCGACTTCAGCCCGGACCGGCGCCACCCCGCGGCGAACGCCGCGTCAGGCGCGCCGGGCCGCCAGGGCCTTCACGAGCTCGGTGAGCCCGATGCGGGTGCGGGCGACCTCCACGCCGTCCGCGAGCAGGACCGGAATGTGGTGCCGGTACCGTTGGAGAAGCGCCTCGTCGAGGGAGATGTCGACCTCGGCCAGCTCGCACGCCACCTGACCCTGGACACGGCGGATCACCGCCTTCATCTCTTCGCACAACCGGCACCCGGGACGGGTGTAGAGCGTCAACTGCATGACGCCTCCTGCGACTCCGCGTCGCGGGTCGAGACGTCCAGCGAGCCCACGACCTCGGTCACCCCGGCCATTCCGTGGCGCTCCAGATAGCCGGTCAGGCCCGCCTTCAGCTTCTCCCAGATGAACGGGTCGACGAAGTTGGCGGTGCCCACCTGGACCGCGGTGGCGCCGGCGATGAGGAACTCGAGGGCGTCGTCGGCGTTCATGACGCCGCCCATGCCGATGAGCGGAAGCGACACCGCCTGGTGACACTCGTGCACCATGCGGACGGCGATGGGACGGATGGCCGGGCCGCTCAGCCCGCCCATCACGTTCGAGAGCCGCGGGCGGCGGGTCTCGACGTCGATGGCCATGGCCAGGAACGTGTTGACGAGCGAGACGGCGTCGGCGCCGGCGTCGCGCGCCGCCACCGCGAACGCGGCGACATCGGTCACGTTCGGGGTCAGCTTCGGGATGAGGGGGAGGCGGGTGACCCTTCGCGTCGCGGCGACGACATCGTGCGTGCCCTGCCGCGAGCAGCCGAACACCATGCCGCCCTTCCGGATGTTGGGGCACGAGATGTTCAGCTCGATCGCCGCGACCCCCTCGGCGTCGTCGAGAATCCGGGCGACCTCGGCGTACTCGTCGATGGTCGCGCCGCAGATGTTGACGATCACCACCGCGCCGCGCTCGCGCAGAGGCGGCAGCTTCTCCGCCACGAAGCGTCGGACCCCGATGCCCTGCAGGCCGATCGCGTTCAGCATCCCGCTCGGCGTCTCGACGATGCGCTCCGGCGGGTGCCCCTCGCGCTCGTCGAGGAACAACCCCTTGACCGCGACCGCGCCGAGGGTGGAGAGGTCCACGATTTCGGCGTACTCGACGCCGTAGCCGAAGCAGCCGCTGGCCGCGATGAAGGGGTTCGCGAGCTTGAGGCCCCCGATGTCCACCGACAGGTCGACGCTCATTCCCCCAGCCCGTCCCAGACCACCGTCCCGCCGTCGAAGACCGGTCCGTCCAGGCAGGAGCGGACGAAACGGGGGGGCGCGGCGTTGCGCCGCACCGGCACCACGCAACTGTAGCAGCCGCCGAGACCGCAGCCCATCACCTGCTCCAGCGACACCTCGGTCCGGCGTCCGTGCGCCTGGGCCAGGTCCGTCACCGCGCGCATCATCGGCGTCGGCCCGCAGGCGTAGAGCCGCAGCGGCGCCGCGGGGGCGAGCCGGCCGAGGGCGTGTCCCAGGGGCGCGGTGACGAGCCCGTGGTCGCCGCGGCTGCCGTCGTCGGTGGCCAGCTCCAATCGGACCCCGATCCGCTCGAACGTGTCGAGGTGGAACAGCTCGGCGGCGGAGCGGGCGCCGTAGAACAGCGTCGATTCGACGCCGCGGGCGCGGAGCGCGACTGCGAGGGTGTGGAACGGCGCGAGGCCGACGCCGCCGGCGACCATCCACGCCCGCTCTGGCGGGGCGGCGGGCGTGAACGGCCGGCCGAGGGGGCCGAGGCAGCGGACGGCGGCCCCGGGCTCGAGGCCGAAGAGGGTGCGGGTCGTGACCCCGATCCGTTTGTTCAACAGCGACAGCCCGGTGACGCGTCCGGTCTCTTCCCCGAGCACCTCGAAGATCGAGAACGGCCGTCGCAGCAGCGGCTGGTCGCCGGAACCGGGCTTGACCATCACGAACTGCCCGGGCCTTGCCTGCGCCGCGATCTCCGGCGCGGCCAGGGCGACGACGTTGTAGTCGGGCGACAGGCGGGTGTTCGCCAGCACCACCGCATCCACATCGACCGGCATGACGGCGTGATCATAGCCGAACCCGGCCCCTCCGGCCGCCGCCGGCGCGCGGTGGCGCGGGTCGTCCGCGGCCATCGGAGAGCGTCGACATCTTCCACGTCAACGCAACAGCAAGTGCCGCAAGCGCCACCGCCACGAGGAGTTCCTGGGGTTGCTGCGGCGGATCGGACGAGAGGTGCCGGCAGAGTCGGATGTCCTCTTGGTTCCGGACAACCACGCGGCGCACGAACACGCAAGGATCCGGCACTGGCTGGCGTCGCACCCGCGCCTCCGCCTGCCGGTGGCTACCCCCCATCGCCTACCGCTGCCGCGCCAGTCGTCGATCTGCCACCCGGGGGGTGTGCGCGGTTGCGGGCGGCCGACGGCGGGCGGTAAAATGCGGCGTCTTCTGGCGCCGCGGAGCCGTTCGTTCGGTCCCCGCCGCGGGCTCGTGACCGCCGGCGCGGAATCCTGCACCCGCCATCGGTCACGCTTGCGCGGGGCAGACGCCGATACCCGATTCGAGAGCGGTGACCGGTTGCGGCTTCCGCGTGTCGTTCGTGGCGCTGCATCCGGTCCTGCGGAGGTCCCGTGCCGGTGGTGATGGCGGCCGAGCAGGTCGCGCGCACGATTACCAGAATCGCCCACGAGGTGGCCGAGCGTCATCGCACCCTGGGTGATCTCGCGCTCGTCGGCATCCGTACCGCCGGCGCCCCGCTCGCGCGCCGGCTGTCGCTCGAGCTGCGCGATATCACCGGTGTCCGCGTGCCGACCGGTGCCCTCGACATCACGCTCTACCGGGACGACCTCATGCGCAGTCAGGTCGGGCCGCAGCCAATCCTGCGCCGGACCGACATCGACTTCTCCATCGACGACCGCCGCATCCTCCTCGTCGACGACGTGCTCTACACCGGCCGCACCATCCGGGCCGCTCTCGACGCCCTCATCGATTTCGGGCGCCCCCGCGCCATCGAGCTGATCGTGCTCGTGGACCGGGGGCATCGCGAGCTGCCGATCGAGCCCGACTACGTGGGCAGGACCGTGCCCACTTCGTCGGACCAGAGCGTCCAGGTCCGCCTCGACGAGCTCGAGGGCCGTGACGAGGTGGTGGTCGAGCGATGATCCCCACCGCCGATCCGTCTCCCCGCGCCGATCCGCCGTTGCCGCTCGACGAGCCCGCCAGCCTCCGGACGAAGGACCTGCTCAGCGTGAGGGACCTGTCGCCCGACGAGATCATGCTCGTGCTGGATACCGCCGAGGCCATGAAGGAGGTCGGCACACGGTCGATCAAGAAGGTGCCGGCCCTGCGCGGCTACACCGTCGTCAACCTCTTCTTCGAGCCGAGCACCCGCACCCGGATCTCGTTCGAGATTGCCGAGAAGCGCCTCAGCGCCGACACCGTGAACATCGCGGCCACCGGCTCGAGCGTTTCGAAGGGCGAGACCCTGGCCGACACCGTCCGCAACATCGAGGCGATGGCTCCTGACATGATCGTCGTGCGGCATGCCTCGTCCGGGGCGGGCCATCTCGTCGCGCGCCTGTGCGGGGCCCGCGTCATCAACGCCGGCGACGGTACGCACGAGCATCCGACCCAGGCGCTCCTCGACGCGTTCACCATTCGGGCGCACAAGGGCGGATTCGCCGGGCTCAAGGTCTCCATCATCGGCGACCTGCTGCACAGCCGGGTGTTCCGGTCGAACCTGCTGCTGCTCCGGGCCCTCGGGGCCGACGTCTGCGCGTGCGGGCCGGCCACCCTGCTGCTGCCCGACATGGGGAGGCTCGGGGTGCGGGCGACCACGTCGGTGGATGAGGCGGTGGCGGGCGCCGACGTCATCATGCTGCTCCGGGTGCAGCTCGAGCGCATGCGGGGCCACTTCTTCCCGTCGCGGCGCGAGTACTTCCGGCGCTTCGGCATGACCGCGGCCCGGCTGCGCCGGGCCGCCCCGGACGCCATCGTCATGCACCCCGGACCGATGAACCGCGGGGTCGAGATTGCGTCGGATGTCGCCGACGGATCCAGGTCGGTGATTCTCGCGCAGGTGGCCAACGGGGTCGCGGTCCGCATGGCGGTGCTGTACCTGCTGGCGGAGAGCCGCCGGGGGGATCCGGGGGCCGCGCCCGGCGGTCCGGAGCTCGACGTGGTGGAGGATCCGGAGTCGCTGACCGTGCGGGCGCCGGCGTCGCGGCCCGTCCTCGACGGTGTCGGGCGCGGCCGTGAGCGCGGACGAGATCGAGCCGGTGAGTGAACGGATCACGGTTCTGAAGGGAGGGCGGGTCGTCGATCCCGCGGCCGGCCTCGACGGCGTCGCCGACGTGCTGATCCGGGACGGCAGGGTCGCGCGGGTCGGCCCGGGCCTCGAGGCGGAGCCGGGGGCGGTGGTCATCGACGTGCCCGACGGCTGTGTGGTGTGTCCGGGCTTCATCGACATGCACGTCCACCTGCGCGAGCCGGGGGGCGAGCACAAGGAGACGGTGGCGACAGGGGTTGCGGCCGCCGTGGCCGGGGGATTCACCGCGGTCGCCTGCATGCCCGACACCGAGCCCGCGAACGACGAGGCCGGCGTGACCGGCCTCATCCTCGCGAAGGCGGCGGCGGCCGGCCTCGGCCGGGTCCACCCGATCGGGGCGGTGACGAAGGGACGGGCGGGGAGGCAGCTCGCGGCCATCGGCGAGCTGCGCGATGCCGGCTGCGTCGCCGTCTCCGATGCGGGGCGCCCCGTGGCCAATGCGATCCTGATGCGGCGCGCCCTCGAGTACGCCGCGATGTGCGGCATGGCGGTCATCGACCACTGCGAGGACGTTGCGCTCACCGCCGGGGGGGTCGCTCACGAGGGCGCGGCGGCGGCCATGCTGGGGTTGCGCGGCATGCCGGCGGCGGCCGAGGCGATCGTCGCAGAGCGCGACGTGGCGCTGAGCGGACTGACGGGGGCGCCGGTCCACCTTGCGCACGTCAGCACCCGGGGCGCCCTCGGGGCGGTACGGTCCGGCAAGGCGCGGGGCGTCCCCGTCACGTGCGAGGTCACGCCGCATCACCTGACCCTGACCGACGAGCGGCTGGCCGACTACGACACGAACTGCAAGACGAACCCGCCCCTGCGCGGCGCCGCCGACGTCGAGGCCCTGCTCGCCGGTCTCGCCGACGGCACCGTCGACTGCGTGGCCACCGACCACGCGCCGCATCACTTCGACGAGAAGCTCGTCGAGTTCGACCGCGCTCCGTTCGGCGTCGTCGGCCTCGAGACCACGGTGTCGGTCTGTCTGGACCGGCTCGTGCACCAGGGACGCGTGTCGCTGGGCCGCCTCGTCGGGCTGCTCTCCGCCAATCCGGCCCGCATCCTCGGGGTGGAGGGCGGCGCCCTGGCCGAGGGGGCGCCGGCCGACGTCACCGTGCTCGCCCCCGACCTGCCGGTCACCGTCGACGCCCGCTCGTTCCGCTCGCTGGCCGCCAACACGCCCTTCGACGGCTGGTCGCTGCGGGGCGGCGTCGCGGCCACGATGGTCGGGGGACGGACCGTCTACGCGAACGGCGCGGTCGCCGGAGCCGGCGCTTTTCTGGCTGCCGCACGCGGCGCCACTTCTGGAGGCCCCGGGGCCGCGAGCGCTTCCGACCTTGCCGGCGACGGCAGTCCGGGCGGCGGGGTCACCATCGGCGCCCCGCCTCGCGCCTGATGCCCCGCCGCCGGCCGTCGGCCGCGGCGCTTCGCCGTCTCGCCGCGCCTCTCGATCGCCTGTACCGCACCTTCGACCACCCCGGGTCGGCCGTCGATCCCGTCCACCTCGTGCGGCGCTATCCCGCGCCGGCGGATCGCGAGGTGGCGGGGTTCTGCGCGGCGGGGCTCGCGTTCGGCCGGGTCGCGGCGGTGATCGAGTCCATCGAGGCGGTGCTGGCGGTGCTCGGCCCGCGTCCGGCCGCGTTCGTGCGGCGCTTCGACCCGGTGCGGGACGTCGCTGCCCTGCGCCCGTTCGTCCACCGCTGGATCCGCGGCGTCGACGTCGCCGCCCTGCTCTGGATTCTCAGGCACATGCTCGCGGCCTCGGGCTCTCTCGAGCGCTTTTTCGTGGCCGGCGACGTCGCCTCCGCATCCGACATCGGGCCGGGACTCGAGCAGTTCGCGGCGCGGGCCCTCGCCGTCGATCTCGCGCCGGTCTACGGCAACGGCCGCCGGCGCCGGGTGGCGTGGTTCTTCCCGCGCCCGTCCGGCGGCAGCGCCTGCAAGCGGCTCAACCTGTTCCTGCGCTGGATGGTCCGCCGCGACGCCGTCGACCTCGGGGTCTGGTCGGGGCTCGTGCCTTCCCGCCTCGTCGTGCCCCTCGATACGCACGTTGTCCGGGTCGGGCGGTGCCTGCGGCTCACCCGCTACCGCAGCCCCGGTTGGGCGATGGCCCGTGAGATCACCGAGTCGCTCCGGCAGCTCGACCCCGCCGACCCGGTCCGCTTCGACTTCTCGCTGTGCCACCTCGGCATGATGGAGGCCTGCGGCTTCGACCGGCCGCAGCGCGACGACCGCTGCCCGTTGCGGGGGGTGTGCAGGCCCGGGGGCCGTCGGCGCCGTCGGCCGTCCGGACTCCTGGTCCGGGGCTGAGGCACGGCCGCAACACCCGTCGCCCGGCCATCGTGTCGGGTGGAGACCCTGCGGTCGCGGTGGTCCCGACCGGCCGCGTTCAGCCGCGGCGCGACAGTTCAGGCCCTGGCGCGACCCTGTTCAGGCTCCGCCGCGGCCAGGTTGTCGACGCTTCGGCGGCCGTCGGGGGTTCACGGGGTCGCTCCCCCGAGGGGGATCTCCTGCACGGCGTCGAAGTCGACCAGCGACCGGATGTAGTCGAGGATGGCCTGCTGCTCGGTGTTGCGCGCCGTCGCGAGGTCGCGTTGCGCCTGGAACACGAGGAAGTTCGTCGACAGGCCCACCTCGAACTTGCGCTGCTCGGCCTCGAGGCGGCGCTCCGCCAGCTCGCGCGAGGCGCGGGTGGCTTCGACCCGCTGCAGGTTGGTCCGCACGCTCCGGGCCGCGTCCCTGACCTGGGTGGCGATGCGCAGCTCAAGGCTCCGGCGGCTCGCCTCGTTCCGGGATCGCTCGAGACGTGAGCGTTCGAGATTGGCGTCGGCCGAGCTCGTGCCGAGAGGGTAGGAGACGGTCACCCCCACCGTCCAGTTCGGGAACTCGTTCGCGAGGATGTCACCGAGGGCGCTGCCGAACGACCTCTGCTGCCGGCCCACGACCGTGCCGGGGAACCCGCCGGTCCGGATCAGCCGTTCCCCGCCCTGGCCCGTCAGCCCGTAGTCCACCTGCAGGCTCACGTCGGGCAGTTGCTGGTTGCGGAAGTAACGGATGTCGGTGTCCGTCATCTCCAGGTTCTTGTCGAGGTTGTCGAGGTCGGTTCGGTTCACGAGGGCGTAGCGGATGGCGGCGTCGACGTCGATCTCCCGCGCCTCGAGCACCGGGCTGTCGCTGGGCTCGAGCCTCATCGACCAGAAGCCGGGCGTGTCGGGGTCGAACACCAGGGTCCGCAACTGGTCTTCGGCGCGCTCGAGGTCCGCCTCGGCCCGGATCACCGCCTCGATGTTCCGCGCGACCTCGTTCTCGGCTTCGACGATGTCGATCGGGGCCATGGTGCCGACCTCGACCCGGGTGCGGTTGTTGCGCAGCGACTCCTCCGCGAGGGCAAGCGACTGGCGCTGAACCTCGAGGAACGACCGGGCGAACACGAGCTGCCAGTAGGCGTTGCGGACGGTGCGATCGGTCCAGACGACGGTGCGCCGGAGCTCTATGTCGGAGAGGTCCCGGTTGGCGCGGCTGATCGCGATCTGCTGGCGGAAGACGTCGATGCCGAAGTCGCGCACCAGCGGCTGGGTGTAGCTCAGGTTCAGGTTCGAGCTCAGGCGGGGGTTGAACGACGTGAAGATGCTCGTCGTGGTCGATCGCTGCCCGTTCCATCCCACCGAGTAGCGGCCGCCCTTCCAGGGCACCTGCTGCTCGACACCCACGGTGTCCTGCACGAAGCGGTCGGTCACCACGTCGCCGCCGTCGAAGATGCTGCCGGCGGGGCGATCCCGGTCGTCGCCGATGACCGTCGTGGACAGGGTGGGGGCGTACACCGACCGCGCGTCGGCGACGAACGTGTCCTGAATCATCGGGTTGATGCGCTCGACCCGCAGGTCGAGGTTCTGCTCCAGGGCCAGGGCCACCGCCTCGTCGACCGACAGGCGGCGCACCGGGCGGGACGGCTGCAGGGCCGCCTGCGGCAGGCTGACGCCAGTCGATGCGACGGTCCGGGGCGGCGCGGCGGCGGGAAGCTCGGCTCCGGGCTGGGCGAGGCCCGGCGTCGGGTGCACGCCCGGCAGCGCCAGCGCCGTGAGCATCGTGACGACCAGTCTGCGCATCTCCATCTCCTGACACCGAAGCGTTTGTTCTGGCGTCACCTGCCGGTTGGGCAGGCTCGAACGCCGCCTCCCCTCGGACGGCGCGCCGCCCTTCTGTATATGACGTTCGCGATGGGCTGAGGTTCTGGCCGGCGCGTCCGGACGAGACCGACGCGGGACCGCCCGCCCGGGCGGCGGGTGCGCCGCCGCGCCGGCCGCTCCCGGCGCGCGGCGGTATACTCCGGAATGCCGCACCCGCGGCGAGTCCCTCGCCGGCCCCGTCTTGCGGCTCCGGCGCGGCAGTCGTGATGCGCACGCTCAAGCTGACGGTGGCCTACGACGGCACGGAGTACGTCGGTTGGCAGCGGCAGGCGGCCGGGGTCTCGATTCAGGGATGCCTCGAGACGGTGCTCCGCGACATCGAGGGGGCGCGGGTCTCCGTCGTGGGCGCGGGACGGACGGACGCCGGTGTCCATGCCCTCGGCCAGGTGGCGGGGTTCCGCCTCGCCGCCGGCATCGACGCCGGGTCGCTGGGCCGTGCGTTGAACGCGAGGCTTCCCGCGGACATCCGCGTGGTCGCGAGCGAGGAGGCCCCCGACACGTTCCATGCGCGCTTCGACGCCGTCGCCAAGTCCTACCGCTATCGTCTCCTGCACGGTCCGGTGTTGAGCCCGTTCCTCCGGCGATACGCCTGGCACGTCCGGGAGTCGCTCGACCTGGAGGCCATGGCCGAGGCGGGCGGGATGCTCGTCGGCGAGCACGACTTCGCGGCGTTCCAGGCCGCCGGCGGCGCCGTGCGCACCACCGTGCGCACGGTGTTCGGGCTGACGGTGCGGGCGGCGTCGCCGGCCTCGGCCGGCGCGGAGGCCGTCGGCGCGGACACGACCGACATCGAGGTGCGGGGAAGCGGTTTTCTCCGGCACATGGTCCGGACCATCGTGGGGACCCTCGTCGAGGTGGGCCGGGGCCGGCAGGGTCCGAGGGAGGTCGAGCGGGCGCTGGAGTCGGCGGACCGCGGCGCGGCGGGACCGACCGCGCCCTCCCGGGGCCTCTTCCTGATGGGGGTCGAGTACCCGCGGTGACGGCGGCGCGGTCCGCCGGGCGCCTCGGGCCCGCGGCGAAACGCGCCGTCGGGGTCGGCGATGCGGCCCGCCGGGGCGCCCTCCCGCCCGCGGTGGGCCGCGTCAGCTTGAACGGGGCGCGGGCGGTTCCGTATTATCAAGCGGGATGGTGCGGCCTGCGATCCGGCCCGAGCTCGGTTCCCTGTCCCCAGAAGCGCGGATGAGTCTCGAAGATCTCCTGACCTGGGCGCCGGCCGGCTCGCGGGAAGCCTCGCTTGTGGGGCAGGTCGATTTCGACCGCCTGCCCGGCCATGTCGCCGTCATCATGGACGGCAACGGCCGGTGGGCGGCCCAGCGGCATCTGCCCCGGGTGGAGGGCCATCGGGCCGGCATCGACTCGGTCCGGGACGTGGTGGAGGCTTCCGCCCGGCTCGGGATCCGGGTGCTGACCCTCTACGCGTTCTCGGTCGAGAACTGGAAGCGGCCCCCCGCCGAGGTCTCGGTGCTGATGGCGCTGCTGAAGAAGTACATGTGGCTCGAGCTGCAGACGCTTCTCGACAACGACATCCGCTTTCAGGTCATCGGTCGCCAGGACCGGCTGCCGGCCGACGTCCGCCGCGAGCTCGACGCGGGGCAGGAACGCACCCGCGGCAACCGCGGCATGCTGTTCAACATCGCCGTCAACTACGGCGGGCGGGCCGAGATCGTCGAGGCGGCGCGGCGGGCCATCGCGAACGCGGTCCGCCCGTCGGAGCTCGACGAGGGGCGCTTTGCCGAGTTCCTGTACACGGCGGGGCAGCCCGACCCCGATCTGCTGATCCGCACGAGCGGAGAGATGCGGGTGAGCAACTTTCTGCTGTGGCAGATCGCGTACTCGGAGATCTGGGTCACCGACACCCTCTGGCCCGACTTCCGGGCCCGGCATCTCTTCGAGGCGATCGTCAACTACCAGAAGCGCGATCGGCGTTACGGGGGGGTTACCCAGCCGGTGGCGGCGGGACGCTGACGGGATGAAGCGTGTCCTGAGCGCCCTGACGCTGCTGCCGGTTGTGATTGCGGTCATTCGGTTCCTCCCGCCCGTGGGCGCCCTGGTGCTGGTGGAGACGGCGGCGCTGCTGGCCCTGCGCGAGTACGCCGCCCTCGCCGCCGCCTTCGGCGCGCGCGTGTTCCGGGCGGTGGTCGGGGTCGGGGTCGTCGCCACGGTCGCCGCCGTCGCCCACGGAGCGACGACGGCGGCGTTGCTGGCGGCCCTGCTCGCCGTGGGGGCGGCGAGCCTGTCGGTCGGTCGCCACGGCGATCGGATGCTGATCGACGCCGCCGCGTCGGTGTTTCCGCTGCTGTACCTGGGTCTGCCGCTGGGAGCCGTCCAGGCGGTGAGGACGTCGGGCGGCGCCGAGGCGACCCTGCTTCTGCTCGGGCTGACCGTCGCCAGCGACACCGCCCAGTACTACGGGGGGCGGTGGCTGGGGCGCACGCCGCTCGCCGCCGCGGTCAGTCCTGGCAAGACGGTCGAGGGGGCGCTGTTCGGGCTCGCCGCGGGGGGCGGGGTGATGGCCCTGGCCGGTCCGATCGCGTTCAGCGCGTTGAGCTCGACCGCCCTCTGCCTGCTGCTCGGCGTGGCCATCGCTGTGCTCGGCATCGCCGGCGACCTGTTCGAGTCGCTGCTCAAGCGCGGGGCGGGCGTCAAGGATGCCTCGGCCCTGATTCCGGGACATGGGGGAATGCTCGATCGCATCGACAGCCTGCTGTTCGCCGCCCCCGGCTTCTATCTGATGATGCAGTTCCTATGATCTCCACCTCTTCGGTCCGCACGGCCGGCGCTCTGCGCCCGTCTCGCCGCGCTCGCGCGTCAGTCCGCCCGCGATCGGGCGCCGACCGACTCAGACCGGCGGGGGAGCGTCCCTCGTGAGACGAATCGCGATTCTCGGGTCGACCGGCTCCATCGGCGTCAGCGCGCTGTCGGTGGCGGCGGCGCATCCCGACCGGTTGGAGGTCGTCGGTCTCGCGGCCGGCACCAACGTGGACCGGCTCGCCGAGCAGGTGGAGCGCCATCGGCCGCGGGTGATCTCGGCCGCCGCCGATGCGGGGTTGGCCGCGGTGAAAGCGGCCCTGTCGCCGCCGGTGCGGGCGGGCATCGAGCACGCCGGGCGCGGCGCCGAGGGTCTGCTCGCGGTGGCCACGCACCCCGCCGTCGACCTCGTGCTGTTCGCGACCACCGGGACGACGGCCCTCGACGCCGTCTTCGCCGCGATCGAGGCGGGGAAGACCATCGCCGTCGCCAACAAGGAGGTCCTCGTCATGGCCGGCGGCCTGGTCATGGCGGCGGCGGCCCGGCGCGGGGTCGAGGTGCTGCCGGTGGACAGCGAGCACAACGCCATCCACCAGTGCCTGCACGGCCGGCCGTCGGCGGAGGTCCGGCGGCTGCTCCTGACGGCGTCCGGGGGGCCGTTCCGCGGCTGGAGCGCCGAGCGCCTCGAGGGCGTCCGTCCGTCCGACGCTCTCAAGCATCCGACCTGGCGCATGGGCCGCAAGATCACCGTTGATTCCGCCACCCTGATGAACAAGGGGCTCGAGGTCATCGAGGCCCGGTGGCTCTTCGACACGCCGGCCGACCGCATCGACGTGGTCGTGCACCCGCAGTCGGTGGTGCACTCGCTGGTCGAGCTGTGCGACGGGTCGGTGATCGCCCAGATGGGGGTCACCGACATGCGCCTGCCCATCCAGTACGCGTTCTCGTGGCCCGATCGGTGGGACAGCGGGTTGCCGCCGCTCGACCTCGCGGCCTGCGGCCGACTCGATTTCACTCCCCCCGACCTCGACCGCTTCCCGTGCCTGGGGCTCGCGTACCGGGCGCTGCGCGGTGGGCCGGCCCTGCCGGTGGCCCTCAACGCCGCGAACGAGGTCGCGGTCGAGGCGTTTCTGGCCGGGCGGCTCGCGTTCAGCGCGATCCCCCGTGTCATCGCCGGGGCCCTCGACGACGCTGAGGCATCGGCGCCGCCGGACCCCATGACCCTCGACGATGTGCGGGCCGCCCACGCTCGCGCCACCCGGTATTCCCGCCGCCGCACCGGCGAGTTACAATCGCAGCGATGACGACCCTCCTCGCATTCCTGTTCGTCCTCGGCGTGCTCGTGTTCGTGCACGAGCTGGGGCATTTTCTCGTCGCCCGGCACCACGGGGTGCGCGTCCTGACGTTCTCGCTCGGCTTCGGGCCGAAGATCCTGCAGACGAAGCGGGGCGACACCGTGTACTGCGTCAGCGCGATCCCGCTCGGCGGCTACGTGAAGATGGCCGGAGAGACCGTGGAGGACAAGCGCGAGGGTCGGGACGACGAGTTCCTGTCCAAGACCAAGTGGCAGCGCTTCCAGGTCCTGATCGCCGGGCCCGCGATGAACGTCGTGCTCGCGGTGGTGGTCATGACCGTGGTGCTCCTGCAGGGGGCCCAGGTGCCGCTCTACGAGGAGGGGCCGCCGGTCATCGGGTCGGTGGCCGAGGACTCCGCGGCGGAAGCGGCCGGCATTCTCCCCGGCGATCGCATCCTGACCGTGGCGGGGCGGCCGGTCGCCACCTGGGAGGAGCTGATGCTCGCGGTCGTCGAGCGCCCGGACCGCGAGGTCGAGGTGTCGCTGCGGCGCGACGGCGAGGTCCGCGCACTGCGCGTGACGCCGGTCGGCCAGGGAAGGTACAACCTGGGCGATCTCGGCGTCGGGCCCGAGTTCTCGCCCCAGGTGATCGCGTGGTCGCCGCAGGTCACCGCCGCCCGCGACGCCGGGATCGAGATCGGCGACGCGATCGTGGCCGTCGATGGCCGCAGCGTTACCCAGCAGTCGTTGATCGAGGTGATCAACGCCGGCGGGGGCGAGCCGTTGACGTTCCGGGTTCGGCGGGAGGGCGTTACGCGGGAGATCACCGTGGCCCCCGAGCGGGTCGGCGACGCCTGGATGATCGGCATCAGCTTCAGCCCGTACGAGGTGCGCATCGTCGAGCCGGGGCTGGTCGAGGCGTTCACGCTCAGCCTCGAGCAGAACCTCGAATGGTCGCAGCTCATCTTCCGGACCCTGTGGGGGCTGCTGACGCGGGAGACCCCGGCGTCGCAGCTCGTGGGGCCGGTGGGCATCGCCCAGTTGTCGGGCGACGCGGCCCAGGTCGGATGGGTGATGCTGTTCCAGTTGATGGCGATGATCAGCCTCAATCTCGGCATTCTGAATCTCCTGCCGATCCCGATCCTCGACGGCGGCCACATCGCCGTCCTCGCCATGGAGGGCGTTGCCCGCCGCGACTTCAGCGTGCGGCTGAAGGAACGGATGCTCCTCGCAGGCTTCGTGGTTCTCATGACCCTGATGGTGACGGTGATCTACAACGATCTGACGCGCGTCGCGTGGATCGAGCGCCTGATGATCTGGCGCTGACGCGAGGCGTGTTCCCTGCCCTCTGGACGACGCCGCATCGTGGCTCCTCCAGGCCGAGTCGACACAACTCACAGCATCCTGGTCGTCAGGCTGCACGACCGGCGGCAGCACCGCGAACCGTGCGCCGCCGTCTCCCGCGCCATCGACAACCGCTTGTCGAGCATCGGTCCCGACACCGGCGGCAACCGCGTTGACGTGCGCGGTTTCCCGCACGCCTCCCCACTCCGATCCTGATCCATGCCGGGCTGTCGGGCCTCGACCTCGCCTGACCGGACCGTCGCCGGACGGGCGGGGTGCGAACGGACCTGCCGGCTCCTGCCGCAGTTCGTCGAAGCCGGGGGAGGTTCGGAGGCGTGCGGCTGATCGACGCGGGCCGAGAGTCCGGGTTCTGCCGGCTCGGTCATCCTTCGGCCCGCCACTCGTCAGCGACTCCCACGGCGTAGCGCGGCTGACGGGGCTCCGCCGGCTCGGGTCCCTTCGACCAGCCGCCGGCGCGGGCGCGCCTGCACCAGTTCAACCGGGCTCGCGAAGGCGTCCGGGAACGGCTGGTTATGATGGGGGGTTCAGCGGTGGACGAAGCGGCGGGCCATGGGGGGGCCGCCGCGATGGACAGCGGGTCGGGTCCGCGGAAGCTCAGGGATGGACGATGTAACGGGCGAACGGGCGTCGCGGCCGCGTTCGGCGGCGGCGGGGGCGTTGCGGACGTTGTGGGTCGAGCTGCCCCCGACGCTGCGTCTGGCCGGGCCGATCGTGGGGGCCGAGCTCGGCTGGATCGCCATGGGGCTGGTCGACATCGCGATGGTGGGCCGGCTGGGGCCGGCCGCCATCGGGGCGGTGGGGGTGGGCAGCGTCCTCTGCTTCGCGGTGGTGGTGTTCGGCATCGGCATGCTGCTGGGGCTCGATCCGCTGGTCGCGCGGGCCCATGGCCGGGGGCGTCACGACGAGTGCCGGCGGTGGCTCGTCCAGGGGGGCGGGCTCGGCGTGCTGCTGGCGATGCCTCTGACCCTCGCGGCGGGGGCGGTGGCCGCGACCCTCGGCGCGTGGGGGATGGACCCCGCCGTGCGGGAGCTCGCCGCGCCGTACTTCGCGATCGTGCTGTGGAGCGTGCTGCCGCTCCTGCTCTACACGGCGTTCCGCCGTTACCTGCAGGCCATCGGTCTCGCGGCCTGGGTGACCGCGGCGCTCGTCACCGCCAACGCCATCAACGCCGGCGCCAACTGGGTGCTCATCTTCGGCCATCTCGGCGCGCCGGCCCTCGGGGTCGACGGCGCAGCGTGGGCGACGGTGGTCTCGCGCGCGTACCTGGCCCTGTTTCTCGCGGTCGTGGTGCTGCGCCGGGAGCGCGGCGCCGCCCGCGGCTGGCCGCGCCTGGAGTGGCGGCGCCTTCGGCGCCTCGCCGTTCTCGGGCTGCCGGCGGCGGGACAGGTGACCCTGGAGTTCGGGGTGTTCGCGGTCGTCACCGCCCTCGCCGGGCGGCTCGACCCGGCGATGCTGGCCGCGCACCAGATCGTCCTCAACGTCGCCGGCGTGACCTTCATGGTGCCTCTGGGCATCGGCGCGGCCGGGGCGGTGCGGGTGGGGCACGCCGTCGGCCGTCGCGATCCAGGTGCCGCCCGGCGAGCGGGGTGGGCCGCCCTCGCCCTCGGCGCGGGGTTCATGAGCGGCGCCGCCCTGCTCTTCGTGCTCGCGCCGCAGACGATCCTCCGTCCCTTCACCGGCGACCCGGGCGTGATCGGCGCCGGGGTGACGCTGCTGCTGGTGGCCGCGTTCTTCCAGTTGTTCGACGGGTTGCAGGCGGTGGCGACGGGGGTGCTGCGGGGGCTGGGGGACACCCGTACCCCGATGTTGTGGAATCTCGCCGGCCACTGGCTCGTCGGCCTGCCCGTGGGCTATTGGCTCTGCTTCGTCGCCGGCTGGGGCGTGGTGGGGCTGTGGGTGGGGCTGTCGATCGGGCTCACCCTGGTCGGCGCGGCCCTCGTGGCGACCTGGTGGCGCCGGTCTCGCTCCCGTGTCCCCGAGCCCGGGGCGCCCCACGCGTGAATCGCGGAGGGAGCCCCGGCTCCGCCCGCGTGAAGGGGTGGCGGGGTCGGTCGCGGGCGGCCCGGCCGCCTCGTGACGCCCCCGCCGGAGCCGCCCGCGGCTTGTGCGCGAGGCGCCCGGTCCGCTGTGGCGAGGGGTCATGGCGGGGCCGGCTTCCGGTCTGCGGGTCGCGCCTCGCCCGCTGATGCGGATGTCTGCCGCACGGGTGCGAATGCCCGCGCTCTTCAGAGCACCCGCTCGCGGATCGCCCGGGCCAGTCCCGCCTCGTCGTGCCCGTCCGTCAGCGGCCATCCGCTGCGTTTGAGCTCGGCCACGGCGTTGCCCATGACGACGGGGTGCCCGGCCAGCTCGAGCATGTCGCGATCGTTGAGGTTGTCGCCGACCGCCATGATCCCGGCCCGGGGAACCCGGCGTCGGGCCGCCCATGCCCCGACGGCCGCGCCCTTGGAGCAGCCCTCGGCGGTGACGTCGAGGAGTGAGAAGTCGCGTTGCTCGTACTCGGTCAGGGTGACGGTGAGGCGGCGGGCGCAGGGCAGCCCGCGCACCCGTCCCGCGAGGGCCCGCATGCCGGCGACCCCGCCGGTGAAAGCGATCTGAACCACGTCGTCGTCGAGCGCCGTCTCGAGCGGCTCCGCCCTCGTCATGTAGACGCGGTTGCGGTCGTAGTACCACCGCCGCTGCGGATGCGACCAGTCGATGCGTTCGTAGACGTACTGACGGGCGTCGGACCGGTCGAAGATGAGGGCGGCGCCCTCCCGGAACGGGCGGGTGTCGGCGACCAGGGCGCGGGCGAGGTCGCGCGGCACCGGGCGTCGGGCCAGCGTCTCGCCGTCCCGCGTCTTGACGAGGGCGCCGTTGTTGACGATCAGGGTCACGGGGGCGTCCAGCCGCTCGGCGACGGGGCGGGCGTGATGGAAGGCGCGTCCGGTCGCGAGCACGACGTCGATGCCGCGCGCCGCCGCGGCCCGGACAGCCTCCCGGTTCGCGTCCGGCAGGCGTCCGGCGCCATCGAGCAGGGTCCCGTCGATGTCGACGGCAATGAGCCGAACGGGTTCGCGGGCCGGCATCAGCCCGCCGGCTTCTCCGTGTACCGCCGCGCCACGTAGTCGTCCACGAGCTCGCGGAACGCCGTGGCGAGCTCGTCGTAGGAACCTCGCAGAGTGGCGGCGTGGCGCCCGTCGACGTAGACCGGACAGGTGGGTTCCTCGCCGGTGCCGGGGAGGCTGATGCCGATGTTCGCAGCCTTCGACTCGCCGGGGCCGTTCACCACGCAGCCCATCACCGCGACGCGCATTTCCTCGACGCCCGCGTGGCGGGTCTTCCACACCGGCATCATGTCGCGAACGTACTGCTGGATGCGCTCGGCGAGCTCCTGGAACGTGGTGCTGGTGGTGCGGCCGCAGCCGGGACACGCGGTGATGCTCGGGGCGAACGACCGCAGCCCCAACGACTGCAGCAGCTCGCACGCCGCGTAGACCTCCTCGCGCCGGTCGCCGCCCGGCCGCGGGGTCAGCGAGACGCGAACGGTGTCGCCGATGCCCGCGGCGAGGAGGACCCCCATCGCCGCCGCCGACCAGATCTGGCCCTTCATGCCCATGCCCGCCTCGGTCAGGCCGAGGTGCAAGGGCTGGGTGGTCTCGGCCGCGAGGCGGCGGTAGATGGCGATGAGGTCGGGGGGGGACGACACTTTGCAGGAGATCACGATCCGGTCGGGGCCGAGCCCGGCGTCGATGGCGAGCGCGGTGGACTCCACCGCCGAGATCACCATGCAGTCGTTGATGATCTCCTCCGAGCTGCGCCCGAGCTGCCGGTCCGTGTTCTCCTGCATCCTCGCCATCACCAGGTCCTGGTTGAGGGACCCGCCGTTGACGCCGATGCGCACCGGCTTGCCGTTGTCGCGGGCGATCCGGCAGATCGTGGCGAAGTGGTCGTCCCGCCGGGCTCCCGTGCCGACGTTGCCGGGGTTGATGCGGTACTTGTCGAGGGCCCGCGCGCACGCCGGATGGCGCGAGAGCAGGAGGTGGCCGTTGTAGTGGAAATCGCCGATGAGGGGCGCGCGGCAGCCCGCGTCGAGCATTCGCTGCCTGATCTCGGGAACCGCCGCCGCCGCCGCCGTCGTGTTCACGGTGACCCGCACGAGCTCCGATCCGGCCTCGGCCAGCTCGATGCACTGCGCCGCCGTCGCCGCCGCGTCGGCGGTGTCGGTGATCGTCATCGACTGCACGACGATGGGGGCGCCGCCGCCGATCTGCACGTCGCCCACGCGGACGCCGGTGGTGCGGTGAAGCTTCACTGTGCTCATGGGTCGGAGGATGGAGATGGTTGCCCGATGTGTTGCGCGGCGCCGTTCCCGCCCGACATGCTCATCGGGGCGACGGGAGGATGGTGGTCGCCGCGCCGACGGTGGCCCCGGCGGGCGCGAGCCTGGCGCGGTACAGCCGCGCCTCAAGCGCGCCGAGGCATGCGTCCAGCATCCCGGTCGTCACGTGGTCGCCATGTCAGAGCGCGTCCGCCTGGTTCGGATCGACGCCGACGACGATCAGCCGACGAGCGATCGCGAGTGTCGAACACCGCATCCCAGCGTAGCACACGCGCCGGGTCAGCGCTTGCGAGCGCTTGCGGCTCGTCCCGGCGCGTGCCGGCCGCAGGCGGGGGGGCCGGAATCAGCGGTCCGCCGCCGCCCCCCGGGGGCGGCGCTTGCCCGTCAGGACGGCGCGCGCGACCGCGACCGCCTCGTCGACGTCGCGGGCGGTATGGGCGGCGGAGAGGAACCAGCCCTCGAACTGGGAAGGGGGCGGGTAGACGCCGCGGGCCAGCATGCCGCGGAAGAACCGCGCGTAGGCGGCGGTGTCGGCGGCGACCGCGCTCTCGTAGTCGTGCACCGGTTCGGCCGTGAAGAACGGCGTCAGCACCGAGCCCAGCCGGTTGATCCGCAGGTCTACCCGTGCTTCCCGGGCGGCCTCGGCGAGACCGGCCTCGAGCCGTGCTCCCAGCTTGTCGAGCCGGTCGTACAGGTCGGGCGTGAGCTTCGACAGGGCCCATGCTCCGGCGGCCATGGCCAGGGGATTGCCGGACAGGGTGCCGGCCTGGTACACCGGCCCCGCCGGGGCCACCTGGTCCATCAGGTCGGGCCGCCCGCCGTAGGCCCCCACCGGCAGACCGCCGCCGATGATCTTGCCGAGGCAGGTCAGGTCGGGGCGGACGTCGAACAGCGCCTGCGCCCCCCCGCCGCCGGCGCGGAAGCCGGAGATCACTTCGTCGAAGATCAGGATCGCGCCGTGCTCGTCGGACAGGCTCCGCAGCCCCTCCAGGAACCCGATCTCGGGGAGGACGACGCCCATGTTGCCGGCCACCGGCTCGACGATCAGGGCCGCCACCCGGTGCCGGTGTCGGCGGAAGAGCCGTTCCACCGATCCGAGGTCGTTGTAGCGGGCGACGAGGGTGTCCGTCGCCACCGCCGGCGGAACGCCCGGGCTCGTGGGGACCCCGAGGGTCGTGGCCCCGGACCCCGCCTGCACGAGAAAGGGGTCGCCGTGGCCGTGATAGCAGCCCGCGAACTTGATGACCCGGTTCCGGCCCGTCGCTGCCCGCGCGACCCGCAGCGCGCTCATCGTCGCCTCGGTGCCCGAGTTCACGAACCGCACCCGCTCGATCGACGGCATGAGCCGCTGCACCGCGGTCCCCAGCTCCACCTCCGCCGCCGTCGGGGCCCCGAAGCTCGTGCCGTGCTTCGCGGCGGCGGCCAGCGCCCGGGTCAGCCCGGCCGGGGCGTGCCCGTGGATGAGGGGCCCCCACGACATGACGAAATCGACGTAGGAGCGGCCGTCCTCGTCCTCGATACGGGCGCCGCGCCCCCGGCGGATGAACGGCGGCGTGCCGCCGACGGCGGAGAACGCGCGCACGGGGCTGTCGACGCCGCCGGGGAGGATCCGTTTGGCCCGGGCGAACAACCGTGTGGACGTGGTGCTGCGAGTGGTGCTCATCGGCGGGGAAGATACCACGGCGGCGGCCGACGGGTTGATCGGGCCGAAGGCGGAATGCCAGAATGCGCATGTCGAGTCGGCAGATCAGCCTGGACATCGGCGCCTCCCGGCGTCGATGTTCGCTGAACCAATCTTTCGGGAGCCCGCGCCGTGCCGTGGCCCAGGCTCCCAGTGACAGGAGACGACGGATGAACAGGTGGTTGACCTTGGGGTGTCTGGCAGGGGCGTCGGTGTTCGCGCTGGCCGGCGGCGCGACGGTCGAGACGGCGTCGGGCGTCGGTGCGGCGTTGCCGGCGGCGATGCAAGAGACGACGAGCTCGACACTCGACGGTGTGTTCACGTCCGCCCAGGCGCGCCGCGGGCGGCGGGTCTACAACCAGAACTGCGCGTCCTGCCACGGGCAGGGCCTGCGGGGCGGCGAGATGGCGCCGAGCGTCGCCGGCGCCGACTTCATCGTCTTCTGGACCGAGGTGTCGGTGGGGAGTCTCTTCGAACGGATCAGGTTGACGATGCCCGAGGACGGGCCGGGACGCCTGTCGGACCAGGAGTACACCGACGTCGTGGCCTACATGCTCGACCGGAACGACTATCCGGCCGGAGACGACGAGCTGTCCACGGACAAGGCCGAGCTCGACCAGATCATGATCGTCGCGACCGAGTGATGTCCCGGCGGCTTCGCGCAGCCGTCTTCCGGCTCGTTCCGCACAGACCGGACGCCGGGTCCGGGCCGCCGCCCCGTCGCGTCCGAACGCGGTGGGCGGGCGCCGGGCCCGGCCGGCCGCGCCGTTACCCTTCTACCCTTCCCTCGCCGCCAGGGCCCGAGCTTCTTTTGGGTGCGAGTGGCATTGACGGCGTGGCATTCTACCGGAGGGAATATGGTCAGACACTTGATCGCCTACGTGGTGCCCCTGTTGACGGTGGTCGTGGCCATACCACTGGTGCTGGGGAAGGTCCCGCCCAACGGCGCGTACGGCTTCAGGACGGAAAGGACATTGGCGTCGCAGGATGTCTGGTATCCTGCCAATCGCGCGGCCGGATGGTTCCTGATTGCCGCAGCGGCCACATCAATGTGTTTCAACGTGGCTTTGTCGTGGACCTTTCCGGAATGGCCGGCGATCAGGATGTTGGTGTGGATGACAGGCGGGAACGCAGTTGCGCTGTCGATTGGTCTTTTGGGGGCTCTTGTCTACCTGCGACGGCTTTGACAGCTCGTGGCCGGCCGCGCCGTTACCCTTCTACCCTTCCCTCGCCGCCAGGGCCCGCGCCGCCTCCCGGGCGTAGTAGGTGATGACGATGTCGGCGCCGGCCCGGCGGATGGCGGTCAGCGTCTCCAGCATGACGCGTCGCTCGTCCAGCCAGCCGAGCCGCGCCGCCGCCTTGGCCATCGCGTACTCGCCGCTGACCTGGTAGGCGGCGGTGGGCCGCCCGAACCGCGTCTTCACCCGGTGAATCACGTCCAGGTACGGCATCGCCGGCTTGACCATGACGATGTCCGCCCCCTCTTCGAGGTCGAGGTCCACCTCGCGCAGCGCCTCGTCGGTGTTGGCGGGGTCCATCTGGTGGGTCCGCCGGTCGCCGAACGCCGGGGCCGAGTCGGCGGCGTCACGGAACGGGCCGTAGAAGGCGGAGCAGTACTTCGCCGCGTAGGACATGATGGACACGTCCTCGAAGCCCCGGGCGTCGAGGCCCCTGCGGATGGCGCCGACCCGCCCGTCCATCATGTCGGACGGCGCGACGACGTGGGCGCCGGCCTCGGCGTGCGACACCGCCGCCTCGACGAGCCGGTCGACGGTGACGTCGTTGAGGATCGTCTCGCCGTCGAGGACGCCGCAATGGCCGTGCGACGTGTACTCGCACAGGCACACGTCGGTGACGACGGCGACGTCGTCCAGCCGGCCGCGTATCGCACGGACCGCGGTCTGCACCGGGGCGGCCGGGTCCGCGGCGGCGGTGCCGTGCTCGTCCTTGTCGGCGGGCAGCCCGAACAGCAGGACCGCCCGTACGCCGTCCGCGCGCGCCGCCGCGGCCTCGTCGACCGCCGCATCCACCGAGAGCTGGAAGACCCCCGGCATCGACGGCACCTCGCGCCGCACGCCGGTCCCCTCGCACACGAACAGCGGGTAGACGAGGCCGTCGGCCGACAGCCGGGTCTCGCGCACCAGATCGCGGATGGCGCCGGTGCGGCGCAGCCGGCGGGGGCGGTGCAGGGGACCGACGGCGTCCCCCCGCGCGCGTGCGCCGCCGGCGGGTGCATCGGCGACGCGGGTTTCCGTGATGGCCATCAGGCGTCCTCCTCGCGGTTTCGGCGGTCGGCGAACCGCTCGACGATGGCGTCGAGCAGCGCCGGTACCGTGGACTCGGCCGGCATGATCGTGGTCGCGATGTCCAGCCGGCGCGCGGCCTCGGCGGTCACCGGGCCGATGCAGGCGACCTCGACCCGGCGCAGCAGATCCGCCGCCTCGACGCCGACGGCCCGCGCGAAGTTCCTGACGCTGGACCCGCTCGTGAACGTGACGACATCGGCCTGGCGCTCGCGCAGCATCCCGCGGATGTCCGGGCCGTCGCGGCCGAGGTCGGCGGGCACGGTCCGATAGGCGGTCACCGCGGTCACCGCGGCCCCGGCCCGCCCGAGCTCCGCCGGCAGGAGGTCGCGGGCCAGGTCGGCGCGCGGCAGCAGCACCCTCACTCCCGTCAGGTCGCCCTGCCGGCGCAGGGCCCGGATGACGCCTTCGGCCCGGTACTCGTCCGGCACCAGATCGACCCGCAGCCCGTGGCGCGCCAGGGCCTCGCCGGTGGCCGCGCCGACCGCGCAGAGGCGCGGGCCCGCCGGGGCGCCGATCCCGCCGGGAGCCGCGGTCAGACGCTCGGCGACACGGTCCACCGCGTTGGCGCTCGTGAACACGACCCAGTCGAACGTCGCGATCCGGCTGCACGCGTCATCGAGGGCACCCGGGTCTTCGGGGGGTGCGATAGCGATGGCCGGAACCTCGATGGCCTCGGCCCCCAGGGCCTCGAGCCGCGCCACCATCGCCGCCGCCTGAGCCTTCGCGCGGGTCACGACGACCCGCACCCCCGCAAGGGGCGGGGACTCGGACCGCTTGCGGGCACCGGTCACGGCCTGGTCCTCGTCCCGTGGCGAGGCGCATTTCCGGCGCGGGGCGGCGCCGCCGTTGCGTTCGCGCCCGCCTGCCGCCGTTGCGTTCGCGCCCGCCGATTCGCCGTCGGGACGGGTCGGCGGCGACTCCGTCCATCTTCGAATGTCATCCTAGCATCGATTCCGGGGTAGAGTATTGGGAGCGTGGCGAGACGGGAGGGCGTTGCCGGCGAACCTCCGGCAGGCGCACCGGCTCGTCGGTCTTGGGGCCCCGGCCGGCCCCGGTGTTTCTGACTTGGTCCCGGGCGTACTGACCATGAGCACGATTTCGCTGGCCACCGTGGCCCAAGCCCTCGACGCGATGCTGGACGGCCAGATGACCGCGCAGGCGCGCATCGCCGCGCATCTCGTCGCGGCCGAGGAGGCCGCCGGGCACGACGCGGCGCAGTTCATCGAGACCCTGGACGCGATAGCGGCCGACACCGTGCTCGACGAGGTGTGGATCTCCGACGAACGGGGCGTCGTCTATCTGACCAACGTCCGGAACGAGGCGGGGGCGCCGATGCCGTTCGAGTTCTTTCCCGACCCCGCCATACAGCCCCAGGCTTCGGCGTTCTACGCCCTGCTGTCGTCCCCGGTCGACGGCGACGGCGTCGTGATCCAGGCCGCACAGGTGCGGGAGATCGATTACGAGGTCTACAAGTACGTGGGAGTCAGCGGCGTCGATCGGCGTCGCATCGTGCAGATCGGCAACGCGCTGGCCTTCGAGGAGCAGGCGCCGAGCGACGCGTACAGCTCGCCGGTGATGACCGCGGTGCTGGCCGCGTTCGGCGAGCCCGAGTTGCTGAGCAGCTCGCACACCGATCGCGTTTCCGAGATCCAGGTCGTCTTCGAGGCGATTCTCGGCCGCCAGATGGTCGTGCAGGCCGCGCTCGTGGAGGCCTTCGTCGCCGCGGCCGAGGCGGCGGGGTGGCCGGCGGAGGAGATCGACGGCAGGCTGGGACGCATCGTGCGATCGAGCCCCACCGGCGAGATTCATGTCCTCGGACCGGCCGGCGTCCCTGTTTACACGAGCGGCCGGGGTCCCGCCGTCGACGCTCCCGGATCGCCCCCGGACGAGTCGCGACGGATCGTCGAACACACCATCGCACCGCGGACCTCCGACGGCGTCCTCTGCAAGTACGTCACCGTGACGGGGGCCGGGACGGACCGGGTCGTGCGGGTGGGGTTCCCCATCGACGACGGCTCGCCGGTCTCCCCCCGGTTTCAGGCGACCGCCGCGGACTGACGGCAGAGCCAGCCACCGACGGCCGCTTGCCGGCGCTGACCGTCGAGGGCGGCGCTCGTGAGCGTCTGTCTCCGCGGCTTCGCCATCGGCGGGCTGTTCGCCTGCAACCGTTCTCCGAAGTCGAGCGCGAGGCCGCTCCCGCTGTCGGCGGGGCGGCAGTCCCGTCCAGGCGGTCGCCTGCGACTCGCCGCCGGACGGTTCCGTCCGGGTCCCCGCCCCGGGGGATCTCATCTCATCGCCGCAGTGCTTCTCGTGACCACCTCGAACGCATGGCGTTCGGGCCGTTCTGCGGCGCCGATCCCGGTCGTCTGCGCATGCTCAGCCTGGTCGCGTCATAACGGCAGCGTCATCCGCAGCTCGACCCGCGGGCGGCTCTCTTCGCCGCCGGTGTCCAGGCCGCCGAACAGCTCGACGCGGGCGCCGCCTCCGGCGTGCATGTCGTGCGCGCCCGCCATGTCGGCCAGACGGACGCCGAAGCGCAGGCTCTGGTACTGGTTCGCGCTGCTGCGTATTTCCCCGAATGGCATGAGGAGGGCGTCCGAGAAGCCCATGAAATCGACGTGCATCCCGTAGCCGGCGCGCATGTCGAACTCGCTCGGCCCCCACCGGGGGGAGGCGTCGGCCGCGAATCCGGGCCTTCCACCCAGGGACGAGTTGGTCCAGCGCAACTGTTCTTCCTGCCACATCTGGCTTATCTCGCTGCGTGCAAGTCCCCAACTCGGCCGGAATCCGAAGGTGAAGCCATTCGAGTTGCCGCCCGGCTCGTAGTGCAGCTCGACGCTCACGCCCTTCTCCTGGAAATCGAGCGCCTGGTGGGCCGCCAGGTAGCGTCCGCGCCCCAGCACGCCGAATCCTCCCGAGGTGTCGATCTCGAGCGAGGAGCCGACCTCCACGCCGAGACCGTTGTCGGCGTCGCCGCTGTCGTGACGGAACGCGCCCTCGAAGGTCCAGCCGATGCGGACGCCGTTGTCCAGACCCCGTTCGATACGGTTCTCCAGCCCCACGCGCGTCCTGCGGGCGGTGGCCTCCGGCGCTGGCGCGTCGGCGTGCGAGTCGCCCGTGACGGTGACATTGAAGCTGTCGCCTCGCAGCGCGAGGTTGACGGGCCCCCACGACGTGAGTTCGGAGCGGACTCCGGCCGAGAAGAGGCGCAGCCCGATGTTGGCCGTCGTCTCCGCCTCGAAGCTTCCGAGCTGCCCCATCGTGCCGCTGCCCAGGCCGGCGAGGCCCCAGACCGTGAGCTTCGGACTGAACGACCAGCGGGCCCACGGCAGCACGCTGGTCATCGTGGGGTTGATTTCGCCCGCCAGTCCGCCGGCGTCCTGCAGGCTGATCTCTCCGAGCGCATGTGATCCCGCCACGCCGGCCTGGAACCGTTGTCCACGCCGGTAGTCGAGCCCGAACCAGGTGGAGAGCACTTCGCCGTCCACGCTGGCGCCCCCGTCGTTGCCGTAGTACTGGCTGAACTCGGTGGAGCCCCAGACCGCCCACAGCGCCTGCGGTCCGGATGTCGGCTCGTCTTCGGGGAGCTGGCCGAACACCGCCTCGAAATGACTCCCGGTCAACGGGTTGCGCAGGGTGTGCTCATGGGGATCGAGACTGGCCGGCATCTGTCCCAGACCACCGGGGTTGCCCGCGAAAGCCGCCTGGCCGCCGAATCCGTACGCCGAGGCGGGTCCGGCGCCGAAGCCGGGCTGTCCGAAGCCGGGCTGTCCGAAGCCGGGCTGTCCGAAGCCGGGTTGTCCGAAGCCGGGCTGTCCGAAGCCGGGTTGCCCGAAGCCGGGTTGCCCGAAGCCGGACTGCCCGCCGAGCGATCCGGACGACGCCGTGCTGCCGCTGTCGCCCCACTGAATCCGGCGGTGGATGGCTTCCACCGCACCGGAGGCGATGGCGCGGCCGAACCCGGCCATGCCGAACGTGAGCGTCCGGGGGGAGATGTGCGGGGCCGGCTCGATGGTGATGGTGGCGCTGCGCACGTCCAGATCGCGCGCGATCCCTTCGACCGTCACGGTTTCGGCGCCCTCGGCCACCCCGTCGCTGATCGTCGCCAGGGTGAACCGGATCGCGCCGCTGGTCTGTTCCGCGGGGATGGTCAGCGTCCCCGGTCGCACCTCGTCGAAGTCGAGCCCGTTTGTCGCCGTCCCGCCGAGCATCAGCGTCACGGTGGTCGCCTCGGTCCTGGCCGCGCCGTCGAGTGTGGCGGTGAGGGTTATCTCCTCCGTATCGCCCTCGACGACCGAGTCGGGCGTCGCCGTCAGCGTCAGCAGCGTGCTCGGGTCATCGTCGTCCTCAATCGTCAGCAACTGCTCGTCCGGCGCCGGCAGGTCCTCGTCGTCGACGGTTGCCGACACGCGCACCGTCCTGTCGGGCGCGTCCACCGCGTTGTCGATGGCGGTGATGGTCACCTCGCCGGTGCTCTCGATTTCACCCGCGGGGATGGTCAGCAGCCGGTTCCCGCCCATGCGGAAGACGCCCGCCGCCGCCGGCTCGGCCGCCGCCGACACGGTCACGGTCGTCGGCGCATCCGACGGATGGCTGAGCGTCGCCGTCACCGTCGCGACGCCGCCGTTCTCCGGGATCGCCGCCGGCGTCACCAGCAGGTCCAGCCGCCGGTCTGCGACATCCTTCGTCCGCGCCGTCGCGCTCCGCCACTCCGACTCGTAGTGGCGCACGCCCTGGTAGGCCGTGAAGCTGCGGACGAACAGGCGGTAATGGGTGGCCGGGGAAAGACCGCTGATGGTCGTCTCGTCTGCCGTGAACGGCACCGTTCCGCTTGCGACGAGCGTCTCCGGCGCCGATGCTTCGGTATCGGTGCTGTAGCCGATGTCGTAGCCCGCGTGGGCATGGTGCGAGCGGTTGGATTGAATGGTCCATTCGAACTGCAGGGAGTCGAGCGTCGCATTTCCGGCTTTCGCGCTCGTCGCGGACGCCGCCTGCGTCGACCCCAGCGCCGGCTCGGACGGCGCGCTGCAGCGATCGCTCGCCGTCGGCTCCGGACAGACCCGAACCTCAATCTCGTAAACGGTGCCGGGCAACAGGTCGGCGGCGGTCCGGCCGCGCACCCGCCCGCCGCCGGCGGCCGCGCCGACCAGCGGCGCCCACGGACCGAGACTGGTGCCGCCGGTCAGCGCCCGCGCTCGATACTGGCTGAGTGCCGCCTGTCCGGATACATCGATGAACGAGAGGTCAATCGCCCGCCAAGTGGCCAGGCTCGCCGTCGCCCTCAGGTCCTGCGGAGACGGCGGCACGGTCGGGGTCGTGTCCTGGTCCTCGACCTCCTCGCTGCGTCGATGGCCGGCCACCGCCCGCACCCGGACCACATAGGTCGTATCGGGTGGGATGTCTTCCATGACGTGACGGGTGCCGTGCACGGACACGGGAGGTCCGAATTCCGTATCCGGCTGGTCCATGCGGTGCCGCAATTCGTAGCTGGCCGCTTCGGGAACGGGATCCCAGGTCGTCACGATTCGCCCCCACTCGGCGGCGACCTTCAGGTTCTCCGGGGCCGGCAGCGCGTCGAGAACGAGTGGGTCTCCGACGGTGACGGTGAAGGTGTCGGTGGCCTGCAGCCCGCCCCGGTCGGTGGCGGTCACCTGGACGCTGGTCGAGCCGATCGAGACGCCGGTCACCTCAACGGTCGTGCCGTCGGCGCCCATGTTCGCCGCGGCCGATCTCCGGATCGTCCGAGACCGCGGTGAGCGTCAGCTCGTCATCCGCATCCGGGTCGGTGAATGTGCCGGAGGCGTCGATGCTCTGCGTGGTGTCCTGCGGCACCGACTGATCGTCGATGGGGGCAACCACCATGGGCGGCTCGTTGACATTCGTCACCTCGACCGTGAGCGCCAGTGTCGCGGTCTGCTCCCGGTCGTCTGTCCCGCTGGTCGTCTCGACCTCCACCAGGTACGCGTTGTCGCCGTTGGCGTCGCCCGGGGCCTCGAAGTCGGGAGCCGCGCGGAACGTGAGTTCACCGCTGGTCGCGTCGATCTCGAATGCATCCCGGTCGACGCCGCCCGCCAGCGCGTAGCCGGTCACGCTGTCGGCGCTGTCCGGGTCCTCGGCCGCCACCGTCACCACCGCAGTCTGGTTCTCCGGCACCGAGATGGTCGCACTGCTGAGGAAGCGCGGCGCCGCATTGTCATCGTCCACGATGGTCACGGTCGCCGGCGGGCCCGCCGTCAGACCGCTCGCCGCGCCGCTCACGGTCACGGTCTCGTCGCCCTCGCCCTCGGTGTCGTCGGTCGTGGCGAGCGTGAACGTGACGTGCCCGCTCGTCTGCCCCGCCGGGATGTCGAGCGCGTCCGGCGTCACCGCCGCATAATCCGTCCCGCTCGTCGCCGTCCCGCCGAGCGTCAACGTCACCGTCGTGACCGTGTCGCGTCCGCCGCCGGACAGCGTCGCCGTCACCGTGATGTCCTGCGTTTCGCCCTCGTCAACGCGGGTCGGATTGACGGCCAGCGTGAACGATGTGCTCCCGCCATCGTCGTCGGTCACTGTCACGGCCACGTCAGGAGCGGTTTCGCCGGCGTAGTCGCCGCCGGCGACGGTGTGGGTGATGGTGGTCTCGCGCTTGTCGCCGGCGTTGTCGACGCCGTCGTCGACGCCGGTGACGGTCACCGTCTGGGCGGTGTTCCAGTCCGCGGCGGTGAAGGAGAGGCTCGCCGGGCTCACGGTCGCAGCGTCGGTGTCACCGCTGGCCGCCGTGATGGTCACCGCGGCGGTCGGCTCGGAATCCAGCACGACGGTGTAAGTGGCGGTGCCGCCGTTCTCCGCCACCGTGAGGTCGGACTCGGAGACGGTGACGCCCCTGGCGTCGTCCTCGTCGATGGTCAGGGTGGCCTTGGTGACGGTGGCGCCCGAGGGGGAGGCGGTGCCGGTGACGTCCACCGTCTCGTCGCCTTCGTCGACGTCGTCGTCGACGGGGTCGAAGGTGAACTTGCCGGTGCCCGAGGCCTCGCCCGCCTCGATGATGATGTCGAAGTCGGCGACGGCGGCGAAGTCGCTGGCCGAGGCGGTCGCGCCGGTGACCGAGACCGTGACCGTCTGGTCCTCCGGGAAGCGCGTCCCGGCGCCCAATGCGGCGGTGACGGTGATCTCGGGCGCGGTGGTCACGTCTTCCGCCACGCTGGTGCTGCTCAGCGACAGGGCGATGTCGCCGGGCGCGGCGTCGTCGTCGGTGACCGTCACGGTCACGTCGTCGGCCGTCTCGCCGGCGTAGTCGCCGCCGGCGACGGTGTGGGAGACGGTGGTCTCGCGCTTGTCGCCGGGGTTGTCGACGTCGTCGTCGACGCCGGTGATGGTCACCGTCTGGGCGGTGTTCCAGTCCGACGAGTCGAAGGTGAGACTGGCGGGGCTCACGGTCGCAGCGTCGGTGTCGCCGCTGGCCGCTGTGATGGTCACCGCGGCGGTCGGCTCGGAGTCGAGCACGACGGTGTAGGTGGCGGTTCCGCCGTTCTCCGCCACCGTGAGGTCGGACTCGGAGACGGTGACGCCCCTGGCGTCGTCCTCGTCGATGGTCAGGGTGGCCTTGGTGACGGTGGCGCCCGAGGGGGAGGCGGCGCCGGTGACGTCCACCGTCTCGTCGCCTTCGTCGACGTCGTCGTCGACGGGGTCGAAGGTGAACTTGCCTGTGCCCGAGGCCTCGCCGGCCTCGATGATGATGTCGAAGTCGGCGACGGCCGCGAAGTCCGCAGCGTCCGCCGTGTCGCCGGTCACGGAGACGGTCACCGTCTGGTCTTCCGGGAAGCGCGTCCCGGTGCCCAATGCGGCGGTGACGGTGATCTCGGGCGCGGTGGTCACGTCTTCCGCCACGCTGGTGCTGCTCAGCGACAGGGCGATGTCGCCGGGCGCGGCGTCGTCGTCGCTGACCGTCACGGTCACGTCGTCGGCTGTCTCGCCAGCGTAGTCGCCGCCGACGACGGTGTGGGAGACGGTGGTCTCGCGCTTGTCGCCGGGGTTGTCGACGTCGTCGTCGACGCCAGTGACGGTCACCGTCTGGGCCGCGTTCCAGTTCGCGGCGGTGAAAGAGAGGCTCGCCGGGGAGACGGTCGCAGCGTCGGTGTCACCGCTGGCCACTGTGATGGTCACTGCGGCGGTCGGCTCGGAGTCGAGCACGACGGTGTAGGTGGCAGTTCCGCCGTTCTCCGCCACCGTGAGGTCGGACTCGGAGACGGTGACGCCCCTGGCGTCGTCCTCGTCGATGGTCAGGGTGGCCTTGGTGACGGTGGCGCCCGAGGGGGAGGCGGTACCGGTGACGTCCACCGTCTCGTCTCCCTCGTCGACGTCGTCGTCGACGGGGTCGAAGGTGAACTTGCCGGTGCCCGAGGCCTCGCCAGCCTCGATGATGATGTCGAAGTCGGCGACGGCCGCGAAGTCCGCAGCGTCCGCCGTGTCGCCGGTCACGGAGACGGTCACCGTCTGGTCTTCCGGGAATCGCGCCCCGGCGCCCAGCGCGGCGGTGACGGTGATCTCTGGCGCGGTCGTCACGTCCTCGTCCACGCTGGTGCTGCTCAGCGACAGGGCGATGTCGCCGGGCGCAGCGTCGTCGTCGCTGACGGTGACCTCCACGTCGCTGGCCGTCTCGCCGGCGTAGTCGCCGCCGGCGACGGTGTGCTCAATGGTCGTCTCGCGCTTGTCGCCGGGGTTGTCGACGTCGTCATCGACGCCGGTGACGGTCACCGTCTGGGCGGTGTTCCAGTCCGACGAGTCGAAGGTGAGACTGGCGGGGCTCACGGTCGCAGCATCGGTGTCACCGCTGGCCGCCGTGATGGTCACCGCGGCGGTCGGCTCGGAGTCGAGTACGACGGTGTAGGTGGCGGTTCCGCCGTTCTCCGCCACCGTGAGGTCGGACTCCGAGACGGTGACGCCCCTGGCGTCGTCCTCGTCGATGGTCAGGGTGGCCTTGGTGACGGTGGCGCCCGAGGGGGAGGCGGTACCGGTGACGTCCACCGTCTCGTCTCCCTCGTCGACGTCGTCGTCGACGGGGTCGAAGGTGAACTTGCCGGTGCCCGAGGCCTCGCCAGCCTCGATGATGATGTCGAAGTCGGCGACGGCGGCGAAGTCCGCGGCGTCGGCCGTGTCGCCGGTCACGGAGACGGTCACCGTCTGGTCTTCCGGGAATCGCGCCCCGGCGCCCAGCGCGGCGGTGACGGTGATCTCCGGCGCAGTCGTCACGTCCTCGTCCACGCTGGTGCTGCTCAGCGACAGGGCGATGTCGCCGGGCGCCGCGTCGTCGTCGGAGACGGTGACCTCCACGTCGTCGGCGGTCTCGCCGGCGTAGTCGCCGCCGGCGACGGTGTGCTCAATGGTCGTCTCGCGCTTGTCGCCGGGGTTGTTGACATCGTCGTTGACGCCGGTGACGGTCACCGTCTGGGCCGCGTTCCAGTTCGCGGCGGTGAAGGAGAGGCTCGACGGGGAGACGGTCGCAGCGTCGGTGTCGTCGCTGGCCACTGTGATGGTCACTGCGGCGGTCGGCTCGGAGTCGAGTACGACGGTGTAGGTGGCGGTGCCGCCGTTCTCCGCCACCGTGAGGTCGGACTCGGAGACGGTGACGCCCCTGGCGTCGTCCTCGTCGATGGTCAGGGTGGCCTTGGTGACGGTGGCGCCCGAGGGGGAGGCCGTACCGGTGATGTCCACCGTCTCGTCGCCTTCGTCGACGTCGTCGTCGACGGGGTCGAAGGTGAACTTGCCTGTGCCTGAGGCCTCGCCAGCCTCGATGATGATGTCGAAGTCGGCGACGGCGGCGAAGTCCGCGGCGTCGGCCGTGTTGCCGGTCACGGAGACGGTCACCGTCTGGTCTTCCGGGAAGCGCGCCCCGGCGCTCAGCGCGGCAGTGACGGTGATCTCGGGCGCGGTCGTCACGTCCTCGTCCACGCTGGTGCTGCTCAGCGACAGGGCGATGTCGCCGGGCGCCGCGTCGTCGTCGCTGACGGTGACCTCCACATCGCTGGCCGTCTCGCCGGCGTAGTCGCCGCCGGCGACGGTGTGCTCAATGGTCGTCTCGCGCTTGTCGCCGGGGTTGTCGACTTCGTCGTCGACGCCAGTGACGGTCACCGTCTGGGCCGCGTTCCAGTTCGCGGCGGTGAAGGAGAGGCTCGACGGGGAGACGGTCGCAGCGTCGGTGTCGTCGCTGGCCACTGTGATGGTCACTGCGGCGGTCGGCTCGGAGTCGAGTACGACGGTGTAGGTGGCGGTGCCGCCGTTCTCCGCCACCGTGAGGTCGGACTCGGAGACGGTGACGCCCCTGGCGTCGTCCTCGTCGATGGTCAGGGTGGCCTTGGTGACGGTGGCGCCCGAGGGGGAGGCCGTACCGGTGATGTCCACCGTCTCGTCGCCTTCGTCGACGTCGTCGTCGACGGGGTCGAAGGTGAACTTGCCTGTGCCTGAGGCCTCGCCAGCCTCGATGATGATGTCGAAGTCGGCGACGGCGGTGAAGTCCGCGGCGTCGGCCGTGTTGCCGGTCACGGAGACGGTCACCGTCTGGTCTTCCGGGAAGCGCGCTCCGGCGCCCAGCGCGGCGGTGACGGTGATCTCCGGTGCCGTGGTCACGTCCTCCGCCACGCTGGTGCTGCTCAGCGACAGGGCAATGTCGCCGGGCGCGGCGTCGTCGTCGGAGACGGTGACCTCCACGTCGCTGGCCGTCTCGCCGGCGTAGTCGCCGCCGGCGACGCTGTGGGTGATGGTCGTCTCACGCTTGTCGCCGGGGTTGTCGACATCGTCGTTGACGCCGGTGACGGTCACCGTCTGCGCGATGTTCCAGTTCGCGGCGGTGAAAGAGAGGCTCGACGGGGAGACGGTCGCAGCGTCGGTGTCGCCGCTGGCCGCCGTGATGGTCACTGCGGCGGTCGGCTCGGAATCGAGCACGACGGTGTAGGTGGCGGTACCGCCATTCTCCGCCACCGTGAGGTCGGACTCGGAGACGGTGACGCCCCTGGCGTCGTCCTCGTCGATGGTCAGGGTGGCCTTGGCGACGGTGGCGCCCGAGGGGGAGGCGGTGCCGGTGACGTCCACCGTCTCGTCGCCTTCGTCGACGTCGTCGTCGACGGGGTCGAAGGTGAACTTGCCTGTGCCCGAGGCCTCGCCAGCCTCGATGATGATGTCGAAGTCGGCGACGGCGGTGAAGTCGCTGGCCGAGGCGGTCGCGCCGGTGACCGAGACCGTGACCGTCTGGTCCTCCGGGAATCGCGACCCGGCGCCCAATGCGGCGGTGACCGTGATCTCGGGCGCAGTCGTCACGTCTTCTGCCACGCTGGTGCTGCTCAGCGACAGGGCGATGTCGCCGGGCGCCGTGTCGTCGTCGGTTATGTCGACCTCCACGTCGTCGGCGGTCTCGGCGGCGTAGTCGCCGCCGGCGACGGTGTGGGTGACGGTCGTCTCGCGCTTGTCGCCGGGGTTGTCGACGTCGTCATCGACGCCGGTGACGGTCACCGTCTGCGCGATGTTCCAGTTCGCGGCGGTGAAAGAGAGGCTTGCTGGCGAGACGGTCGCAGCGTCGGTGTCGCCGCTCGCCACGCCGATGGTCACCGCGGCCGTCGGCGCCGAGTCGAGCACCACCGTGTAGGTGTTCGTGCGGCCGGCCCCCGTCGCCTCCGTCACCGTCAGTGCGCTCTTCGACACCGTGACGCCCCTGGCGTCGTCCTCGTCGATGGTCAGGGTGGCCTTGGTGACGGTGGCGCCCGAGGGGGAGGCCGTGCCGGTGATGTCCACCGTCTCGTCGCCTTCGTCGACGTCGTCGTCGACGGGGTCGAAGGTGAACTTGCCGGTGCCTGACGCTTCACCCGCCTCGATGATGATGTCGAAGTCGGCGACGGCGGTGAAGTCCGCGGCGTCGGCCGTGTTGCCGGTCACGGAGACGGTCACCGTCTGGTCTTCCGGGAAGCGCGCCCCGGCGCCGAGCGCGGCGGTGACGGTGATCTCCGGTGCCGTCGTCACGTCCTCCGCCACGCTGGTGCTGCTCAGCGACAGGGCGATGTCGCCGGGCGCCGCGTCGTCGTCGCTGACCGTCACGGTCACGTCGTCGGCTGTCTCGCCGGCGTAGTCGCCGCCGGCGACGGTGTGGGAGACGATGGTCTCGCGCTTGTCGCCGGGGTTGTCGACATCGTCGTTGACGCCGGTGACGGTCACCGTCTGCGCGATGTTCCAGTTCGCGGCGGTGAAGGAGAGGCTGGTCGGGGAGACGGTCGCGGCGCTGGTGTCGCCGCTCGCCACGCCGACGGTCACTGAGGCGGTCGGCTCGGAATCGAGCACGACGGTGTAGGTGGTGGTGCCGCCGTTCTCCGCCACCGTGCGGGCGCTCTCCGAGACGGTGACGCCACGGGCGTCGTCCTCGTCGATGGTCAGGGTGGCCTTGGTGACGGTGGCGCCCGAGGGCGAGGCGGCGCCGGTGACATCGACCGTCTCGTCTCCCTCGTCGACGTCGTCGTCGACGGGGTCGAAGGTGAACTTGCCGGTGCCTGACGCCTCGCCTGCCTTGATCGTGATGTCGAAGTCGGCGACGGCGGCGAAGTCGTTGGCCGAGGCGCTGTTGCCGGCCACCGAGACGGTGATGGTCTGGTCGTCGGCGAAACGCGCCCCGGCGCCCAATGCGGCGGTCACCGTGATCTCGGGCGCCGTCGCCACGTCCTCCGCCACGCTGGCGCTGCTCAGCGACAGGGCGATGTCGCCGGGCGCCGCGTCGTCGTCGGTTATGTCGACATCTACATCGTCGGCGGTCTCGCCGGCGTAGTCGCCGCCGGCGACGGTGTGCTCAATGGTCGTCTCGCGCTTGTCGCCGGGGTTGTCGACGTCGTCATCGACGCCAGTGACGGTCACCGTCTGCGCGATGTTCCAGTTCGCGGCGGTGAAGGAGAGGCTGGCCGGGGAGACGGTCGCAGCGCTGGTGTCGCCGCTCGCCACGCCGATGGTCACCGCGGCCGTCGGCGCCGAGTCGAGCACCACCGTGTACGTGTTCGTGCGGCCGGCCCCCGTCGCCTCCGTCACCGTCAGCGCGCTCTTCGATACCGTCACGCCTCGGGTGTCGTCATCGGTGATGGTCAGGGTGGCCTTGGTGATGGTGGCGCCCGAGGGAGAGGCGGCGCCGGTGACATCGACCGTCTCGTCGCTCTCGTCCACGTCATCGTCGACCGGGTCGAAGGTGAACTTGCCGGTGCCTGACGCCTCGCCCGCCTTGATCGTGATGTCGAAGCTGGAAACGGCCGCGAAGTCCGCAGCGTCGGCCGTGTTGCCGGCCACGGAGACGGTGATGGTCTGGTCGTCGGCGAAGCGCGCCCCGGCGCCCAATGCGGCGGTGACCGTGATCTCGGGCGCCGTCGCCACGTCCTCCGCCACGCTGGTGCTGCTCAGCGACAGGGCGATGTCGCCGGGCGCGGCGTCGTCGTCGGTTATGTCGACATCCACATCGTCCGCCGTCTCGCTGGCGTAGTCGCCGCCCGAGACGCTGTGGGTGATGGTCGTCTCGCGCTTGTCGCCGGGGTTGTCGACATCGTCGTTGACGCCCGTCACCGTCACCGTCTGGGCAACGCTCCAGGTCGAGGCGGTGAAGGAGAGGCTGGTCGGGGAGACGGTCGCGGCGCTGGTGTCGCCGCTCGCCACGCCGATGGTCACCGTGCTGGTGGGTTCGGAGTCGAGTACCACGGTGTAGGTGGCGGTTCCGCCGTTCTCCGCGACCGTGCGGCTCTCCTCCGAGATGGTGACGCCCCTGGCGTCGTCCTCGTCGATGGTCAGGGTGGCCTTGGTGACGGTGGCGCCCGAGGGGGAGGCGGTGCCGGTGACGTCCACCGTCTCGTCGCCCTCGTCGACGTCGTCGTCGACGGGGTCGAAGGTGAACTTGCCGGTGCCTGACGCTTCACCCGCTTTGATGATGATGTCGAAGTCGGCGACGGCGGTGAAGTCCGCGGCGTCGGCCGTGTTGCCGGTCACGGAGACGGTCACCGTCTGGTCTTCCGGGAAGCGCGCCCCGGCCCCCAGCGCGGCGGTGACGGTGATCTCCGGTGCCGTCGTCACGTCCTCCGCCACGCTGGTGCTGCTCAGCGACAGGGCGATGTCGCCGGGCGCCGCGTCGTCGTCGCTGACCGTCACGGTCACGTCGTCAGCCGTCTCGCCGGCGTAGTCGCCGCCGGCGACGGTGTGGGAGACGGTGGTCTCGCGCTTGTCGCCGGGGTTGTCGACGTCGTCGTTGACGCCGGTGACGGTCACCGTCTGCGCGATGTTCCAGTTCGCGGCGGTGAAGGAGAGGCTCGCCGGGGAGACGGTCGCGGCGCTGGTGTCGCCGCTCGCCACGCCGACGGTCACTGAGGCGGTCGGCTCGGAATCGAGCACGACGGTGTAGGTGGCGGTGCCGCCGTTCTCCGCCACCGTGCGGGCGCTCTCCGAGACGGTGACGCCCCTGGCGTCGTCCTCGTCGATGGTCAGGGTGGCCTTGGTGACGGTGGCGCCCGAGGGGGAGGCGGCGCCGGTGACATCGACCGTCTCGTCTCCCTCGTCCACGTCGTCGTCCACGGGGTCGAAGGTGAACTTGCCGGTGCCTGACGCTTCACCCGCTTTGATCGTGATGTCGACGTCGGCGACGGCGGCGAAGTCGTTGGCCGAGGCGCTGTTGCCGGCCACCGAGACGGTGATGGTCTGGTCGTCCGCGAAGCGAGACCCGGCGCCCAGCGCGGCGGTGACCGTGATCTCGGGCGCCGTCGTCACGTCCTCCGCCACGCTGGTGCTGCTCAGCGACAGGGCAATGTCGCCGGGCGCGGCGTCGTCGTCGGTTATGTCGACATCTACATCGTCGGCGGCCTCGCCGGCGTAGTCGCCGCCGGCGACGCTGTGGGTGATGGTCGTCTCGCGCTTGTCGCCGGGGTTGTCGACGGCGTCGTTGACGCCGGTGACGGTCACCGTCTGGGCGGTGTTCCAGGTCGAGGCGGTGAAGGAGAGGCTTGCCGGCGAAACAGTCGCAGCGCTGGTGTCGCCGCTCGCCACGCCGATGGTCACCGCGGCGGTCGGCGCCGAGTCGAGCACGACCGTGTACGTGTTCGTGCGGCCGGCCCCCGTCGCCTCCGTCACCGTCAGCGCGCTCTTCGAGACCGTGACGCCGCGGGTGTCGTCATCGGTGATCGTGCCGGTGGCCGACTTGTTCGTTCCAAGCTCCGCGTTCGACGACGGGTTGCTGAGCGTCAGCGTGAAGGTCTCGTTGTCCTCGTCCACGGCGTCGCCGGCCACGGTCACGGTGATCTTGCCGCTCGTGTCCCCGGCATCGATCGTCAGGGTGTCGCTCACGGCCGTGTAGTCCGTGCCCGCCGTCGCGGTGCCGCCGCTGCTCGCGTAGTCCACCGTCACGTCGTCCGCGCTCGCCACCGAGAGGCTGACGGTGAACTCCAGGGTCGCCGACCCGGAGTCGCCCTCGTCCACCGATGCATCCGCGATGCTCAGCGACGGCGTGCCCTCGTTGTCGGTCAGGGTGACCGCCACATCGTCGGCGGTGACGCTGTTGGCGCCGTAGTCGGCGCCGGTCACGGTGTGGCTGACGGTCGCGGTCAGGTCGCTCGGGTTGTCGGCCGTGTTGTCCACGCCCGTCACCGTCACGGTCTGGGCCGTGGACCAGGTCGAGGCGGTGAAGCTGAGGCTGGCGGGGGAGACGGTGGCGACGTCCGTGGCGTCGCTCGCGACGGCGATGCTCACGTTGCCCGTCGGCTGGCTGTCCAGCACGACGGTATAGGTGTTCGTGCGGCCTGTTCCGGTCGCCTCCGTCACCGTCAGCGCGCTCTTCGAGACCGTCACGCCTCGGGTGTCGTCATCGGTGATGGTCAGGGTGGCCTTGGTGACGGTGGCGCCCGAGGGCGAGGCCGAACCGGTGATGTCCACCGTCTCGTCGCTCTCGTCCACGTCGTCGTCGACGGGGTCGAAGGTGAATTTGCCGGTGCCTGACGCCTCGCCCGCCTTGATGGTGATGTCGAAGTCGGTCACGGCGGCGAAGTCGCTGTCCGAGGCGCTGTTGCCGGCCACCGAGACGGTGATGGTCTGGTCGTCGGCGAAGCGCGACCCGGCGCCCAGCGCGGCGGTGACTGTGATCTCGGGCGCCGTCGTCACATCCTCGTCCACGCTGGTGCTGTTCAGCGACAGGGTGATGTCGCCGGGCGTCGCGTCGTCGTCGGTTATGTCGACCTCCACGTCGTCGGCGGTCTCGCTGGCGTAGTCGCCGCCGGTGACGGTGTGCTCAATGGTCGTCTCGCGCTTGTCGCCGGGGTTGTCGACGGCGTCGTTGACGCCGGTGACGGTCACCGTCTGGGCGATGTTCCAGTTCGCGGTGGTGAAAGAAAGGCTCGACGGGGAGACGGTCGCGGCGCTGGTGTCGCCGCTCGCCACGCCGACGGTCACCGCGGCCGTCGGCGCCGAGTCGAGCACCACTGTGTACGTGTTCGTGCGGCCGGCCCCCGTCGCCTCCGTCACCGTCAGCTCGTCCTTCGAGACCGTGACGCCGCGCGTGTCGTCATCGGTGATCGTGCCGGTGGCGGCCTTGTTCGTGCCGAGTTCCGCGTTCGACGACGGGTTGCTGAGGGTCAGCGTGAAGGTCTCGTTGTCCTCGTCCACGGCATCGCCGGCCACGGTCACGGTGGTCTTGCCGCTCGTGTCCCCGGCATCGATCGTCAGGGTGTCGCTCACGGCCGTGTAGTCCGTGCCCGCCGTCGCGGTGCCGCCGCCGCTCGCGTAGTCCACGGTCACGTCGCTGGCGCTGGCCACCGACAGCGTGACCTCGAACTCCAGGGTCGCCGACCCGGAGTCGCCCTCGTCCACCGATGCATCCGCGATGCTCAGCGACGGCGTGCCCTCGTTGTCGGTCAGGGTGACCGACACATCGTCGGCGGTGACGCTGTTGGCGCCGTAGTCGGCGCCGGTCACGGTGTGGCTGACGGTCGCGGTCAGGTCGCTCGGGTTGTCGGCCGTGTTGTCCACGCCCGTCACCGTCACGGTCTGGGCCGTGGACCAGGTCGAGGCGGTGAAGGAGAGGCTGGCGGGGGAGACGGTGGCGACGTCCGTGGCGTCGCTCGCGACGGCGATGCTCACGTTGCCCGTCGGCTGGCTGTCGAGCACGACCGTGTAGGTGTTCGTCCGGCCCGCGCCGGACGCTTCCGTCACCGTCAGCGTGTCCTTCGAGACCGTCACGCCGCGGGTGTCGTCATCGGTGATCGTGCCGGTGGCGGCCTTGTTCGTGCCGAGTTCCGCGTTGGACGACGGGTTGCTCAGGGTCAGCGTGAAGGTCTCGTTGTCCTCGTCCACGGCGTCGCCGGCCACGGTCACGGCGATCTTGCCGCTCGTGTCCCCGGCATCGATTGTCAGGGTGTCGCTCACGGCCGTGTAGTCCGTGCCCGCCGTCGCGGTGCCGCCGCTGCTCGCATAGTCCACGGTCACGTCGCTGGCGCTGGCCACCGACAGCGTGACCTCGAACTCCAGGGTCGCCGACCCGGAGTCGCCCTCGTCCACCGACGCATCGGCGATGCTCAGCGACGGCGTGCCCTCGTTGTCGGTCAGGGTGACCGCCACATCGTCGGCGGTGACGCTGTTGGCGCCGTAGTCGGCGCCGGTCACCGTGTGGCTGACGGTCGCGGTCAGGTCGCTCGGGTTGTCGGCCGTGTTGTCCACGCCTGTCACCGTCACGGTCTGGGCCGTGGACCAGGTCGAGGCGGTGAAGCTGAGACTGGCGGGGGAGACGGTGGCGACGTCCGTGGCGTCGCTCGCGACGGCGATGCTCACGTTGCCCGTCGGCTGGCTGTTCAGCTTCACCGTGTAGGTGTTCGTGCGGCCGGCCCCCGTCGCCTCCGTCACCGTCAGCTCGTCCTTCGACACCGTGACGCCGCGGGTGTCGTCGTCGGTGATCGTGCCGGTGGCGGCCTTGCTCGTCCCGAGCTCCGCGTTGGACGAGGGATTGCTCAAGGTCAGCGTGAAGGTCTCGTTGTCCTCGTCCACGGCATCGCCGGCCACGGTCACCGCGATCTTGCCGCTCGTGTCCCCGGCATCGATCGTCAGGGTGTCGCTCACGGCCGTGTAGTCCGTGCCCGCCGTCGCGGTGCCGCCGCTGCTCGCGTAGTCCACGGTCACGTCGCTGGCGCTGGCCACCGACAGCGTGACCTCGAACTCCAGGGTCGCCGACCCGGAGTCGCCCTCGTCCACCGATGCATCGGCGATGCTCAGCGACGGCGTGCCCTCGTTGTCGGTCAGGGTGACCGCCACATCGTCGGCGGTGACGCTGTTGGTGCCGTAGTCGGCGCCGGTCACCGTGTGGCTGACGGTCGCGGTCAGGTCGCTCGGGTTGTCGGCCGTGTTGTCCACGCCCGTCACCGTCACGGTCTGGGCCGTGGACCAGGTCGAGGCGGTGAAGCTGAGGCTGGCGGGGGAGACGGTGGCGACGTCCGTGGCGTCGCTCGCGACGGCGATGCTCACGTTGCCCGTCGGCTGGCTGTTCAGCACGACGGTGTAGGTGTTCGTCCGGCCCGCGCCGGACGCCTCCGTCACCGTCAGCTCGTCCTTCGAGACCGTGACGCCGCGGGTGTCGTCGTCGGTGATCGTGCCGGTGGCGGCCTTGTTCGTGCCGAGTTCCGCGTTGGACGACGGGTTGCTGAGCGTCAGGGTGAACGTCTCGTTGTCCTCGTCCACGGCGTCGCCGGCCACCGTCACCGCGATCTTGCCGCTCGTGTCCCCGGCGGCAATCGTCAGGGTGTCGCTCACGGCCGTGTAGTCCGTGCCCGCCGTCGCGGTGCCGCCGCTGCTGGCGTAGTCCACGGTCACGTCGCTGGCGCTGGCCACCGACAGCGTGACCTCGAACTCCAGGGTCGCCGACCCGCTGTCGCCCTCGTCCACCGATGCATCCGCGATGCTCAGCGACGGCGTGCCCTCGTTGTCGGTCAGGGTGACCGACACATCGTCCGCGGTGACGCTGTTGGTGCCGTAGTCGGCGCCGGTCACCGTGTGGCTGACGGTCGCGGTCAGGTCGCTCGGGTTGTCGGCCGTGTTGTCCACGCCCGTCACCGTCACGGTCTGGGCCGTGGACCAGGTCGAGGCGGTGAAGCTGAGGCTGGCGGGGGAGACGGTGGCGACGTCCGTGGCGTCGCTCGCGACGGCGATGCTCACGTTGCCCGTCGGCTGGCTGTTCAGCACGACGGTGTAGGTGTTCGTGCGGCCTGTTCCGGACGCTTCCGTCACCGTCAGCGCGCTCTTCGAGACCGTCACGCCTCGGGTGTCGTCGTCGGTGATGGTCAGGGTGGCCTTGGTGACGGTGGCGCCCGAGGGCGAGGCCGAACCGGTGACGTCCACCGTCTCGTCGCTCTCGTCCACGTCGTCGTCGACCGGGTCGAAGGTGAACTTGCCGGTGCCTGACGCCTCGCCCGCCTTGATCGTGATGTCGAAGTCGGTCACGGCGGTGAAGTCGCTGTCCGAGGCGCTGTTGCCGGCCACCGAGACGGTGATGGTCTGGTCGTCGGCGAAGCGCGACCCGGCGCCCAGCGCGGCGGTCACCGTGATCTCGGGCGCCGTGGTCACGTCCTCCGCCGCGCTGGTGCTGCTCAGCGACAGGGTGATGTCGCCGGGCGCCGCGTCGTCGTCGGTTATGTCGACCTCCACGTCGTCAGCGGTCTCCCCGGCGTAGTCGCCGCCGGCGACGCTGTGGGTGATGGTCGTCTCACGCTTGTCGCCCGTGTTGTCGATGTCGTCGTTGACGCCCGTCACCGTCACCGTCTGGGCAACGCTCCAGTTCGCGGCGGTGAAGGAGAGGCTGGCCGGGGAGACGGTCGCGGCGCTGGTGTCGCCGCTCGCCACGCCGACGGTCACCGCGGCCGTCGGCGCCGAGTCGAGCACCACCGTGTACGTGTTCGTGCGGCCGGTCCCCGTCGCCTCCGTCACCGTCAGCGCGCTTTTCGACATCGTGACGCCGCGGGTGTCGTCGTCGGTGATCGTGCCGGTGGCGGCCTTGTTCGTGCCGAGCTCCGCGTTGGACGAGGGATTGCTGAGCGTCAGCGTGAATGTCTCGTCGGCTTCGTCCACGTGGTCGCCGGCCACCGTTACGGCGATCTTGCCGCTGGTGTCCCCGGCGGCAATCGTCAACGTGCCGGTTGCCGCGGTGTAGTCCGTGCCCGCGGTGGCGGTGCCGCCGCTGCTGGCGTAGTCCACCGTCACGTCGTCCGCGCTCGCCACCGAGAGGCTGACGGTGAACTCCAGGGTCGCCGACCCGCTGTCGCCCTCGTCCACCGACTTGTCCGCGATGCTCAGCGACGGTGTGCCCTCGTTGTCCGTCAACGTCACCGCCACATCGTCGGCGGTGACGCTGTTGGCGCCGTAGTCGGCGCCGGTCACCGTGTGGCTGACGGTCGCGGTCAGGTCGCTCGGGTTGTCGGCCGTGTTGTCCACGCCCGTCACCGTCACGGTCTGGGCCGTGGACCAGGTCGAGGCGGTGAAGCTGAGGCTGGCGGGGGAGACGGTGGCGACGTCCGTGGCGTCGCTCGCGACGGCGATGCTCACGTTGCCCGTCGGCTGACTGTCGAGCACGACCGTGTAGGTGTTCGTGCGGCCGGCTCCCGTCGCCTCCGTCACCGTCAGCTCGTCCTTCGAGACCGTGACGCCGCGCGTGTCGTCATCGGTGATCGTGCCGGTGGCGGCCTTGTTGGTTCCCAGTTCGGCGTTGGACGAGGGATTGCTGAGCGTCAGGGTGAACGTCTCGTTGTCCTCGTCTACGTCGTCTCCAGCCACGGTCACGGCGATCTTGCCGCTGGTGTCCCCGGCATCAATCGTCAACGTGCCGGTTGCCGCGGTGTAGTCCGTGCCCGCGGTGGCGGTGCCGCCGCTGCTGGCGTAGTCCACGGTCACATCGTCCGCGCTCGCCACCGACAGCGTGACCTCGAACTCCAGCGTTGCCGACCCGCTGTCGCCTTCGGCCACCGACTTGTCCGCGATGCTCAGCGACGGCGTGCCCTCGTTGTCGGTCAGGGTGACCGCCACATCGTCGGCGGTGACGCTGTTGGCGCCGTAGTCGGCGCCGGTCACGGTGTGGCTGACGGTCGCGGTCAGGTCGCTCGGGTTGTCGGCCGTGTTGTCCACGCCCGTCACCGTCACGGTCTGGGCCGTGGACCAGGTCGAGGCGGTGAAGCTGAGGCTGGCGGGGGAGACCGTGGCGGCGTCCGTGGCGTCGCTCGCGACGGCGATGCTCACGCTGCCGGTGGGCTGGCTGTCGAGTACGACGGTGTAGGTGTTCGTCCGGCCCGCGCCGGACGCCTCCGTCACCGTCAGCGCGTCCTTCGAGACCGTGACGCCGCGCGTGTCGTCGTCGGTGATCGTGCCGGTGGCCGACTTGTTCGTTCCAAGCTCCGCGTTGGACGAGGGATTGCTGAGCGTCAGGGTGAACGTCTCGTTGTCCTCGTCCACGGCATCGCCGGCCACGGTCACGGCGATCTTGCCGCTCGTGTCCCCGGCGGCAATCGTCAGGGTGTCGCTCACGGCCGTGTAGTCCGTGCCCGCCGTCGCGGTGCCGCCGCTGCTCGCGTAGTTCACGGTCACATCGCTGTCGCTCGCCACCGACAGCGTGACCTCGAACTCCAGGGTCGCCGACCCGGAGTCGCCCTCGTCCACCGACGCATCCGTGATGCTCAGCGACGGCGTGCCCTCGTTGTCGGTCAGGGTGACCGACACATCGTCGGCGGTGACGCTGTTGGCGCCGTAGTCGGCGCCGGTCACGGTGTGGCTGACGGTCGCGGTCAGGTCGGTCGGGTTGTCGGCCGTGTTGTCCACGCCCGTCACCGTCACGGTCTGGGCCGTGGACCAGGTCGAGGCGGTGAAGCTGAGGCTGGCGGGGGAGACGGTGGCGACGTCCATGGCGTCGCTCGCGACGGCGATGCTCACGTTGCCCGTCGGCTGGCTGTTCAGCACGACGGTGTAGGTGTTCGTGCGGCCTGTTCCGGACGCTTCCGTCACCGTCAGCTCGTCCTTCGAGACCGTGACGCCGCGGGTGTCGTCATCGGTGATCGTGCCGGTGGCCGACTTGTTCGTGCCGAGTTCCGCGTTGGACGACGGGTTGCTGAGCGTCAGCGTGAAGGTCTCGTTGTCCTCGTCCACGGCGTCGCCGGCCACGGTCACGGTGATCTTGCCGCTCGTGTCCCCGGCATCGATCGTCAGGGTGTCGCTCACGGCCGTGTAGTCCGTGCCCGCCGTCGCGGTGCCGCCGCCGCTCGCGTAGTCCACGGTCACGTCGCTGGCGCTGGCCACCGACAGCGTGACCTCGAACTCCAGGGTCGCCGACCCGGAGTCGCCCTCGGCCACCGACTTGTCCGCAACGCTCAGCGACGGTGTGCCCTCGTTGTCCGTCAACGTCACCGCCACGTCGTCGGCGGTGACGCTGTTGGCGCCGTAGTCGGCGCCGGTCACCGTGTGGCTGACGGTCGCGGTCAGGTCGGTCGGGTTGTCGGCCGTGTTGTCCACGCCCGTCACCGTCACGGTCTGGGCCGTGGACCAGGTCGAGGCGGTGAAGCTGAGGCTGGCGGGGGAGACGGTGGCGACGTCCGTGGCGTCGCTCGCGACGGCGATGCTCACGTTGCCCGTCGGCTGGCTGTCGAGCACGACGGTGTAGGTGTTCGTGCGGCCGGTTCCGGACGCTTCCGTCACCGTCAGCGTGTCCTTCGACACCGTCACGCCGCGGGTGTCGTCGTCGGTGATCGTCAGGGTGGCCTTGGTGACGGTGGCGCCCGAGGGCGAGGTCGAACCGGTGACGTCCACCGTCTCGTTGCTCTCGTCCAGGTCGTCGTCGACGGGGTCGAAGGTGAACTTGCCGGTGCCTGACGCTTCACCCGCCTTGATCGTGATGTCGACGTCGGCGACGGCGGCGAAGTCGTTGGCCGAGGCGCTGTTGCCGGTCACGGAGACGGTCACCGTCTGGTCGTCCGCGAAGCGAGACCCGGCGCCGAGCGCGGCGGTGACCGTGATCTCGGGCGCAGTCGTCACGTCCTCCGCCACGCTGGTGCTGCTCAGCGACAGGGCGATGTCGCCGGGCGCCGAGTCGTCGTCGGTTATGTCGACCTCCACGTCGTCGGCGGTCTCGCCGGCGTAGTCGCCGCCGGCGACGCTGTGGGTGATGGTCGTCTCACGCTTGTCGCCCGTGTTGTCGATGTCGTCGTTGACGCCCGTCACCGTCACCGTCTGGGCAACGCTCCAGGTCGAGGCGGTGAAGGAGAGGCTCGACGGCGAAACGGTCGCGGCGCTGGTGTCGCCGCTCGCCACGCCGATGGTCACCGCGGCCGTCGGCGCCGAGTCGAGCACCACCGTGTACGTGTTCGTGCGGCCGGCCCCCGTCGCCTCCGTCACCGTCAGCGCGTCCTTCGACACCGTGACGCCGCGCGTGTCGTCGTCGGTGATCGTGCCGGTGGCGGCCTTGTTCGTTCCGAGTTCCGCGTTCGACGACGGGTTGCTCAGGGTCAGCGTGAAGGTCTCGTTGTCCTCGTCCACGGCGTCGCCGGCCACGGTCACGGCGATCTTGCCGCTCGTGTCCCCGGCATCGATCGTCAGGGTGTCACTCACCGCCGTGTAGTCCGTGCCCGCCGTCGCGGTGCCGCCGCTGCTCGCGTAGTCCACGGTCACATCGCTGTCGCTGGCCACCGACAGCGTGACCTCGAACTCCAGGGTCGCCGACCCGGAGTCGCCCTCGTCCACCGATGCATCCGCAATGCTCAGCGACGGTGTGCCCTCGTTGTCGGTCAGGGTGACCGCCACATCGTCGGCGGTGACGCTGTTGGCGCCGTAGTCGGCGCCGGCCACGGTGTGGCTGACGGTCGCGGTCAGATCGGTCGGGTTGTCGGCCGTGTTGTCCACGCCTGTCACCGTCACCGTCTGGGCCGTGGACCAGGTCGAGGCGGTGAAGGTCAGCGCGCCGGAGACGGTCGCCACGCCAGTGGCGTCCGATGCCGGCGTGATGGTCACGTTGCCGGTGGGCTGGCTGTCGAGCACGACCGTGTAGGTGTTCGTCCGGTCCGTGCCGGACGCCTCCGTCACCGTCAGCGTGTCCTTCGAGACCGTCACGCCGCGGGTGTCGTCGTCGGTGATCGTCAGCGTGGCCTTGGTGACGGTGGCGCCCGAGGGAGAGGCGGTCCCGGTGATGTCCACCGTCTCGTCGCTCTCGTCCACGTCGTCCGCCGTCGGATCGAACGTGAACGTCGCGGTGCTGGAGGCCGCCCCCGCCGCGATCTCGATGTCGAAGTCCGTCACCGCGGCGAAGTCGGTGGCCGACGCGGTGTCGCCCGCGACCGAGACCGTGACGGTCTGCGCAGCCTCGAAACGGGTGGAACCGGACACCGTCGCGGTCACCGTGATCTCGGGCGTGGTCGCCACGTCCTCCGCCACGCTGGTGCTGCTCAGCGACAGGGCGATGTCGCCGGGCGCCGCGTCGTCGTCGGTTACCTCGACATCCACATCGTCCGCCGTCTCGCTGGCGTAGTCGCCGCCCGAGACGCTGTGCGTGATCGTCGTCTCGCGCTTGTCGCCCGTGTTGTCGATGTCGTCGTTGACGCCGGTGACGGTCACCGTCTGGGCGGCGTTCCAGGTCGAGGCGGTGAAGGAGAGGCTGGTCGGCGAGACGGTCGCGGCGCTGGTGTCGCCGCTCGCCACGCCGATGGTCACCGTATCGGTCGGCGCCGAGTCGAGTACCACGGTGTAGGTGGCGGTTCCGCCGTTCTCCGCGACGGTGCGGCTCTCCTCCGAGATGGTGACGCCCCTGGCGTCGTCCTCGTCGATGGTCAGGGTGGCCTTGGTGACGGCGGCGCCCGAGGGGGAGGCGGTGCCGGTGACGTCGACCGTCTCGTCGCCCTCGTCGACGTCATCGTCGACCGGGTCGAAGGTGAACTTGCCGGTGCCTGACGCTTCACCCGCCTCGATGGTGATGTCGAAATCGGCGACGGCGGCGAAGTCGCTGGCCGAGGCGCTGCTGCCGGCCACCGAGACGGTGATGGTCTGGTCGTCGGCGAAACGCGACCCGGCGCCGAGCGCGGCAGTGACCGTGATCTCGGGCGCCGTCGCCACGTCCTCCGCCACGCTGGTGCTGCTCAGCGACAGGGCGATGTCGCCGGGCGCCGCGTCGTCGTCGGCTACCTCGACATCCACGTCGTCCGCCGTCTCGCTGGCGTAGTCGCCGCCCGCGACGGTGTGGGTGATGGTCGTCTCACGCTTGTCGCCGGCGTTGTCGATGTCGTCGTTGACGCCGGTGACGGTCACCGTCTGCGCGATGTTCCAGGTGGTGTCGGTGAAGGAGAGGCTGGTCGGGGAGACGGTCGCGGCGCTGGTGTCGCCGCTGGCCACGCCGATGGTCACCGCGGCGGTCGGCTCGGAGTCGAGCACCACCGTGTAGGTGGCCGTGCCGCCGTTCTCCGCCACCGTGCGGCTCGTCTCCGAGACCGTGACGCCGCGCGTGTCGTCGTCGGTGATCGTCAGGGTGGCCTTGGTGACCGTCGCGCCCGCCGGCGAGGCGGCGCCGGTGACGTCCACCGTCTCGTCGCTCTCGTCCACGTCGTCGTCGACGGGGTCGAAGGTGAACTTGCCGGTGCCTGACGCCTCGCCCGCCTTGATGGTGATGTCGAAGTCGGTCACGGCGGTGAAGTCGCTGTCCGAGGCGCTGTTGCCGGCCACCGAGACGGTGATGGTCTGGTCGTCGGCGAAGCGCGACCCGGCGCCCAATGCGGCGGTGACGGTGATCTCGGGCGCGGTCGTCACGTCCTCCGCCACGCTGGTGCTGCTCAGCGACAGCGCGATGTCGCCGGGCGCGTCGTCGTCGTCGCTGACCGTCACGGCTACGTCGTCGGCGGTCTCGCTGGCGTAGTCGCCTCCCGCGACGGTGTGGGTGATGGTGGTCTCGCGCTCGTCGCCGGCGTTGTCGATGTCGTCGTTGACGCCGGTGACGGTCACCGTCTGGGCGGTGTTCCAGTCCGACGAGTCGAAGGTGAGACTGGCGGGGCTCACGGTCGCAGCGTCGGTGTCACCGCTGGCCACTGTGATGGTCACCGTGTCGGTCGGCTCGGAATCGAGCACGACGGTGTAGGTGGCGGTGCCGCCATTCTCCGCCACCGTGAGGTCAGACTTGGAGACGGTGACGCCCGTGGCGTCGTCCTCGTCGATGGTCAGGGTGGCCTTGGTCACCGTGGCGCCCGAGGGCGAGGCGGCGCCGGTGATGTCCACCGTCTCGTCGCCCTCGTCCACATCGTCGTCCACCGGGGAGAAGGTGAACGTCGCGGTGCCGGAGGTCGCCCCCGCCGCGATCTCGACCTCGAAGTCGGCCACCGCGGCGAAGTCGGCGTCCGACGCAGTGTCGCCGGAAACGGAAACCGTGACGGTCTGCGCGTCCCCAAACCGCGTGGAACCGGACACGGTCGCGGTCACTGTGATCACCGGTGCGGTCTCGACGTCCTCCGCGACGGTCTCCGCGCTGAGCGAGAGCGCGATCCCCGTGGGCGCCGCGTCGTCGTCGGAGACGGTGACGTCGAGATCGGGCGCCGTCACCCCCTGGTAGTCGGCGCCGGAGACCGTGTGGGTGATGGTCGTCTCGCGTTCGTCGTCGGTGTTGTCGAAGTCGTCGTCCACGGCGGTCACGGTCACCGTCTGCGCGGTGGACCAGTCCGAGGCGGTGAAGGAGAGGCTCGCGGGCGAGACGGTCGCAACGCCGGTGTCACCGCTCGCGACCTGGATGGTCACCGTGCCGCTCGGCGTCGCGCCGAGCGCCACCGTGTACGAACGGGACGCGGCATCCCCGGATTCCGTGAGCGTCAGGGCGGTCTCCGACAGGACCACCTGCTTCTCGTCGTCGTCCGCGACGGTCACCGCGACATCGGCTGCGTCCAGGTCCTCGTAGTCGCCGCCCGAGACGGTGTGGGTGATGGTGGCGCTGCGCTCGTCCTCGTCGTTGTCGAGGTCGTCGTCCACCGCGGTCACCGTGACCGTCTGCGCGGTCGACCAGTTCGAGGTGGTGAAGGAGAGGCTTGCCGGCGACACGGTGGCGGCCTCGGTGTCGCTGCTGGCGAGCGCGATCGTCACCCCGTCCGTCGGCTGGCTGTCGAGCTGCACCGTGTACTGGACGGAGCTGGAGTCGCCCGTCTCCGTCACCGTCACCGCCGTCTCCGAGAACGAGACACCCTTCGTGTCGTCATCGGTGATGGTCAGGGTGGCGGTGGTCACGTCCGCCCCGGACGGCGAAACGACGCCGCTCACGGTCACCGTCTCGTCGTCCTCGTCCACGTCGTCCGCCGTCGGGTCGAAGGTGAACGTCGCCGAGCCGGAGCCCTCGCCGGCGGCGATCTCGATGGCGAAATCGCTGACCGCCGTGAAGTCGCCCGCCGCCGCGGTATCCGCCGCCACCGAGACGGTGACGGTCTGGTCCGCGCTGAAGCGCATGTTTCCCTCGATGGTCGCGTTCACCGTGATGGTGGGCGCGGTCTCGATGTCCTCGGCCACGCTCGACTGGCTCAGCGAGAGCAGGATGGACGCCGGGCCCTCGTCGTCCGCGACGTGGACGGTCAGGTTGGGACCGGCCACCCCGCCGGGAGCGGTGTGGGTGATCGTCGCGCTGCGGGCGTCCGGATTGTCGATGTCGTCGTCGGCCGCGGTCACGGTGACCGTCTGCGGCGTCTGCCAGTCGGTGCTGGTGAAGGTCAGCGAGGATGCCGAGAGGGTCGCCAGGCTGGTGTCGTCGCTGGCCAGCGCGATGTCCACCGAGCCGCTCGGGCCGACGCCGCTGAGCACGACCGTGTAGTCGCCGGTGTTCCCCTCCACCACGGTGAGTTCCTGCGGCGCGATCGTGATCGCGGACTGGTCCGCCACCGTGACATCGATCGTTCCGACGTTGTACCGGTGCTCGCGCCAACGGAACGGGTGCAGGATGGTGACCTCGTCGTCGGTGAAGTCGTTGTCGGGCGGGAACCACACGTCCACCTGCTGGTCGACGTTCCAGTTGTCGAAGTCGAACTCCAGGGTCGTAGCGGCTGCGTACTCCGTCTCCGTGCCGCTCTTGAACCGCACCAGGTCGGGCCGTTCGCTGGTGATCGTGAGCCGGAGGGGGTCGGACCGGGTGACCTCGCTCGGCACCACGCTGATCCGCGCCCGATAGGACGCGCTGGCGCCCTCGTTCGTGTCCGTCAGGGGGCTGAGGATCGCGCCGTACAGGTCGTCGTCGAAGACGTTGACGGCCAGCGAGGAGAAGGTGCCATCGAAGCCGTCCAGGTTCAGCAGGACGCCCCGCGAGCCGTCCTGCCGGTTGTCGTCCTGCTTCGCGGTGAATGTGACGTCCACGCCGGTGGACCAGTTCTCGGAGTTGATCGTGAAGGTGGTCGGAGAAACCGAGATCGGCGCCAGGACGCCGAACTCGTCCTCGAAGTTGCTGAACTCGAAGTTCTTGTCTTCGCCCGGATCTTCCGCCCACTTCAGGTTGACGACGAAGGAGTCTCCTTCCTCAATCGAGATTTCCCGGTGCGACCAGATGAGGTCGTCCCTCGCCGTCACGGTTCCTGCAACGCGCTCGAGCCTGATGTCGGGTACGGTCACGTCGCCATAGCCGGTGACGGTGTGGGTGATCACCGCCCGTTCGACCGTGGAGGGGTCCGGGTCGGCGACGGTGTGGACCCAGAGTGTGTTCTCGCTTTCGTGATCCCAGTCGGTCTGGTCGAACTGGAAGATGGTGGTGGAGAGCTGGAAGACGGCGGGGTCGGAGACGCTCAGGGTCACGGTGACCGGCTCGAGGGGAGGCGTGGCCAGGCTCATCTGGTAGCCCCGCGTCGCGTCTTCCGGCACGTACAGCCGGCGTTCCGAGTTGAACCGATCCACCTCGTTGAACCCCAGCGGGGAACCGAAGAGGGAGTGCGGAGTTTCGAAGTTGAGAACCACGCCCGCCGTCTCGTCGTCCTCGATCTCGACCGCGAGGCTGTCGGGCGTGACGCCGGTGTAGTCGGTGTCGGTGGTCGTGATGCTGTGGGCGATCGTGTCCGTGCGGTTGGTCGGATGGTCGATGGCGTCGTTCACGCCGAGCACGTGGATCGTCTGCGGGACGTTCCAGTTCGTGGAGGTGAAGGTCAGGGCGACCGACTCCTCGGTCGGCGTCCCGGTGAGGGACAGGCGGAGCAGCGACCCCGCGGTGGCCGTGACGGTCACATCGCTCTGCGGCTCGCTGGAGAGGCGCACCGTGTACGGGGTTCCCGCGCCGGACTCGGGAGCGGTCAGACTCGTCGGCGAGAACACCACGCCGGCGGTGTCGTTGTCGTCGATGGTGACCGTGGTGTCGGCCGAGGAGGTGCCGTCGGTGATCCGCACCGCGAACGTCTCGGGGGCCTCGACCCGGTCGTCGTCCTCGATCTCGATCCAGATCACCTTGGTGCGTTCGTTCGCCGAGAACACCAGGGTCCAGGTGGCGTCCTCGTAGTCGTCGCCCGCGGTGGCGGTGTCCGGAACCAGGCTGACGGTCAACGTCGCCGCCGGGAGGTCCGCGGCGAGGCGGGTCAGCTCCATCTGGGCCCTGCCGACCCCCTCGGCCACCCGCACCGGCGTCACGTCGGCGAACTGGTCTGGATGCCCCTCCAGATCGTCGGTGACGTCCACGTTGACCGAGCCACTCGCCGCCTCGTAGCCGCCGCCGACGGCGGTGTGGGCGAGGCTGACGGAGCGCTTCCGCATGGGGTTCAGGGTCGTGTCGTCCACGCCGGTGACGGTGACGGTCTGCGGGTCGGACCAGTTGTCGGTGGTGAAGGTGAGCGTCGCGGTCGCGCCCGGCGTTCCCCCGGAGGTCGAGACCAGCGCCGCGTCGGTGGCGGGACTGGTGACGGTCACCGTCACGTCGCCGGACGGCAGGCTGGCGAGGGCCGCCGTGTAGGTCCCCGTCCCGCCGTTCTCCGCCACCGCGAGAGTCGCCGGGCTGAACACGAAGCCCGTGGTGTCGTCGTCCGTGACGGTGACGGTGACCGTCACCATCTTCATGTCGTAGTCGCCGCCGGTCGCGTCGTGCGAGAGGCTGACGGTCCGGTCGGGGTCGTTGTCGACGTCGTCGTTCACGCCGGTGACGGTGACGGTCTGCGGGTCGGACCAGTTGTCGGTGGTGAAGCTGAGCGTGGCGCTCCCGGCCGGCGCGTCGTCCTCGGACGTGGAGACGAGCGCCCCGTCCGTGTCGGAACTGGTGATGGTCACCGTGACGTTTGCGGAAGGACGGCTGTCGAGGCGCAGCGTGTACGTGCCGGTCCCGCCGTTTTCCCCCACCGCGACGGTGGTGGCGTTCGGTTCGAGGGCGATCGAGTCGTCGTCCTGGACAGTGACCTCGATCGGGTCCGGGCGGGTCAACTCCTCCGTTTCGTCCCAGTGGGCGCCCGCCGTCTCGTGCGTGATCTCCGCGGTGCGGTCCTCCGGGTTCTCGATGTCGTCGTTGACGCTGCGGATGGTCACCGACTGCTCGGTGTTCCAGTTCTCCGGGGTGAAGGTCAGGGTCACGCTCTTGGCGGCGGTCCCCTCCGCGGTCTCCAGGGTCGCGACGGTCTCGTCGCTGCTGGTGGCGGTGACCGTCACGTCCCCCGAGGGCTGCACCGAGAGCTTCAACTTGTAGGTGAGCGAGGTCCCGTCTCCCACCTCCGAGAGGTCGGCGCTCGTGTGCGAGACGTCGAGGTGGCCGACGTTGTCGTTCATCCTGACGGCGACCTCGGCCTCGACCTCGTCATACCCGCCGTTTTCCGCATCATGGGTGACCGTCACGTCGTGGGACTGTTCGGTTCCGTTGACGGTCTGGCCATGCACGGTCACCGTCTGCGCGGTGTCCCAGTTCTCCGAGGTGAACGTGACCGTCTTGGAATCACTGTCGTTGGTGTCGCTCGCGGTCGAGATGGTCACCCTCCCGATGGGACTGCTCGTGATCGTGACCGTCACGTCCGCGGTCGGCTCGCTGTCGAGAACCAGCGTGTAGTCCTGTTCCCCGCCGTGCTCGAAGACGGTCAGACTGGTCGGATCGACCGTGATGCCGGCCGTCTCGTTGTCGTGCACGCTGACCTCGATCCGGGTCCCCGGCGGGTCGACGACGCCGTCGTAGCCGCCGCCGCTCGCTTCGTGGGTGATCGAGGTCTGCTCCGAGCGCTCGGTCTGGTCGATGTCGTCGTCCACCGGCGTCACCCAGAAGAACTGGCGGACGTTCCAGTTCTCGGTGTCGAAGGTGAGCGTGGCGGTCTTGGCCGGGGTCCCGTCCTGGGTCGCCGCCACGCCCGCGATCGCCTCGTCGGCGATGGTGGCGGTGACCGTCACGTCGCCGGTCGGCTCCCGCGACAGCCTCATGCCGTACTGCTGGGCGGGAGACACCTCCGAGAGGGTCATCCGGCCGTTGGGCGTCCGCAGCCGGGGCACGTTGTCGGTCACCGTGACCGCCACGTCGGCCCCCGTGGTGTTGAAGAAACTCTCCGTCCCCGTGGAGTGGGTGATCGTCGTGGCGCGGGGCGGATCGTTCTCGACGGTGTCTTCGACCCCGCTGACCCAGACCGTCTGGGCGGTGTCGTAGTTGTCGGTCGTGAAGGTGAACGCTGCGGTCGCCGCCGGGGTGCCGTCCTCGGTTGTCGCGACCCCCGCCACGGTCGGGTCGGCGCTCGTCGCGGTCACCGTCAGGTCTTCCGACGGCGCCGCGCTCAGCTTGAGCGTGTAGCTCCTGGTCTTGGCGTCGCCGATCTCGTCCACGGCAAGAGAGGACGTCGACGCCTCGACGGCCCCGCCGACCACCGTGATGTCGAGGGACGGCGGCGTCACGTCGGCATAGCGGCCGCGGTCGGGAGCGCCCCGGAAACCCTCCACCACGCCATCCACCGTCTCGCTGCCTACCCCAAGGCCGGTGATGGCGAGGGTCATGGACCTCGGACTGGCTGAACTGAAGAGACGGCACCCGGCGTCGCTGATCGAGAGCACCTCGCTGCCGGTTTCCGGGCGGTAACACACCTGTATCGGGGCCTCCGGATCCCGGTTCAGCGAGATCGTCACGTTCGCGACATCTCCCTCGGAGATGGTGATGGCCGTGGGCTCGATGGTGATGGTCGGAGGCTCGACATCGGTCACGGTGACCGCCAGCGTCTCGGTCGCGCTGAAGCTGCCCCCCGTCGCCTCGTGGGAGATGGTGGTCGTGCGGTCCGACTGGTCCGCGGCGTCGTTCACGCCGGTCACGGTGACCGACTGGGTCGTGCTCCAGTTCTCGGTGTCGAACGTGAGGCTCTCGGGGGAGACCGTCGCCACGGTTTCGTCGGCGCTGGTGATCGTCACCGTCACGGTTTCCAACGGCTCCCCGCCGAGGCGCACCGTGTAGGTCTCCGTGCCGCCTTCCTCCGGGACCGAGAGCATCGACCGGCTGAGGACCAGGCCCATCGACTCGTCGTCGAGCACCGTGACCTCGAGCTCGTCGCCGGCGAGACTGCTGACGCCGCCGCCGTTTGCGGTGTGCGAGAGGGTGGCGCTGCGGTTGCTGGTGTTTTCGACCTCGTCGTCCACGGCCGCGACCGTGACCGCCTGCGCCCCCCAGTTGGTCGCGGTGAAGGTCAGGGTGGCCGACCCGCCCGCGGTTCCCCCGCCGGCGGCGACCGTGGCGACGGTCGCGTCGTCGCTCGCCACGGTCACCGTGACGTCGGACGTGGGCGCGTTCGAGAGCGTGACGTTGTAGGTGGCGGTGGCGTCGTCGCCGGTCTCCACGAGGCGCAGCGACGATCGGTTCAACCGGGGACGCGGCAGGTTGTCGGTCACCGTCACCGCCACGCTTTCGGTCGCCACGTCGTCGTAACCGCCGCCGGACGGCGGATGGGTGATCGTCGCGCTGCGGGTCGTCGTCACGTTGGGGGCGTCGGTGACGCCGCCGACCCAGACCGTCTGCGCCTGGTCCCAGTTGCTGGGGGTGAACGTGAAGGCCGCCGTGGACCCGAGCGCGCCCGTCTCCGTGGCGGCGACTCGGGCGACGGCGGCGTCGGAGGAGGTGGCGGTGACCGTCACGTTGCCCGTGGGCGCGGCGGCCAGCACGATCGTGTAGCTCCCGCGCGCCCCGACCTCGTTCACGGCGAGGGTCGCCGTGGAGGTCTCCACCCCGCCGGCGGTGACGGTGACCGAGATCGCGGGCACCTCCACGTCCTTGTACACCGTCAAGGGGACGTTGTTGAACCCTTCATAGGCGAACAACTCCCGGGCTGGGGAATACTCTCCTTGCGCCACCCCCCTGACCCTCAAGGTCTGCGGCTGGTTCCAATTGGCCGTTGTGAAATCCAGGCCCCCGAAGGGGCCGTACTCGTCGCCCGGCCCCGCCAGTTCATAGCCCGCGGGATCCGAGGTCAGCGTGAGCCCGATCGTCTGCTCCGGATTGCGGTTGAGGCTGACCCTGAACTCGGCGGTCCGGCCCACGCCGACGACGACGGAGGCGGGCGAGATGCGGATCTCCGGGTCGGGGTCCGGGTCAGGGTCGGGGTCCGGGTCAGGGTCGGGGTCGACGACGGTGTCGGTGACGGTGATCGTGATCGCGGGCACCTCCACGCCCTTGTACACCGTCAAGGGGACGTTGTTGGACGGCCCTTCATTGGCGGTCAACTGCCGGTTATCCGCTGATGGGGAATACTCTCCTAGCGCCACTCCCCTGACCCTCAACAGCCCGTGGAAAAAGTCGGCAAATTCGGGCCGATCGGGTCGATCTGAGTGGTTGTAGTGTCGTAGACTTCACAGCATGGCGATGGGCAAGAGGCCGGCGGCTCGACCGGCGCCACCGATGTGGGTGACGGCAGAGGACCTTCCCAAGAGTGCGGGGCATCCCTTCTTCGAGCGGCTGAATCGGATTCTGGAGAAATCCAGGTTCGACGCTTTCGTGGAGGGGTTGTGTGCGGTCTTCTACGCGGAGCGAATGGGTCGTCCGAGTCTGCGACCCGGGCGGTATTTCCGGCTTCTGTTCATCGGGTATTTCGAGGGTCTGTCATCGGAGCGCGCGATTGCGTGGCGGGTCGCGGATTCGCTGAGCCTGCGGGCTTTCCTGGATCTGGACGTGACGGAGGCGACGCCGAACCACTCGACGCTGTCACGGACTCGGCGTCTGATCGACGTGGAGACGCACGCGGCGGTGTTCACGTGGGTGCTGGAGCGGTTGTCGGAAGCGGGTCTGGTGAAGGGGAAGACGATCGGGGTGGACGCGACGACGCTGGAAGCGAACGCGGCGATGCGGAGCATCGAGCGTCGGGATACGGGGGACTCGTACGACGCGTTCGTGCGGGGGCTGGCGGAGGCATCTGGCATTGCGACGCCGACGCGGGCGGAGTTGGCGCGTTTCGACCGTTCGCGGAAGGGCCGGAAGACGTCGAATGAAGAGTGGACGTCTCCGCAGGACCCGGACGCGAAGATCGCGAAGATGAAGGACGGTCGGACGCATCTGGCCCACAAGGCGGAGCACGGTGTCGACCTGGAGACGGGAGCGCTCCTGTCGGTGACGGTTCAGGACGCGTCGGAGGGTGATACGGCGACGCTGCCGGAGACGCTGACGAAGGCGGCGGAGCAGGTGGAGGCGGTTCAGCCTGACGGTGAGGGCGTCGAAGAGGTGGTGGCCGACAAGGGGTATCACAGCGACGCGACGCTGGTGGCGCTCGACGACCTTGGTGTACGCAGCTACATCGCGGAGCCGGCGCGTGGTCGGCGCGTCTGGCAGGACAAGAAGACGGGTGAGACGCCGCCGGAGAAGCGTGCTGCGCAGTCGGCGCTGTATGGGAATCGTCGGCGTATTCGCGGGGACCGGGGCCGTCGTCTCCAACGCTGCCGGGGGGAACTGGTGGAGCGGCCTTTCGCTCACCAGTATGAGACCGGGGGTCTGCGTCGGGTGTGGGTGCGCGGCCATGAGAATGTCCGCAAGCGGGTGCTGGTCCAGGCGGCGGGCTGCAACCTGGGTCTGTTGCTGCGCCGCCTGACGGGCGTCGGTACGCCCCGGAGCCTGCAGGGGCGGGCTCTTTCGGCGATTCTCGGGCTGATCGAACGCCTCATGGGCCTCTGGGGGCGTCTGAACGGCCTCTGGAGGGCCAAATGGGCTCCGGTCGCCCCCTGGGGCTCAGCCGCTCGTCCCCAAGCTGCTTGAACAGGCCCGCTCAGCGAACCGACTTCGTCCACGGGCTGTCAAGGTCTGCGGTTGGTTCCAATTGGCCGGTGTGAATTCCAGGTCCCCGAAGGCGCTGTAGGAATCGCCCGGCCCCGCCAGTTCATAGCCCGCGGGATCCGAGATCAGCGTGATCACGATCGTCTGCTCCGGATTGCGGTTGAGGCTGACCGTCAACTCGGCGGTCCCGCCGACGCCGACCGTGGCGGAGCTGGGCGAGATGGTGATCGCGGGCGTCTGGGACAACGCCGGCGGTGCCGCGAGGAGCAGGAGCAGGAAGGCCGCGGCGAGGGCGGCTGCGCGGCGGACGATCCGCTGTCGTGCGCGGCCGGCCGGGGTCTCGTGCCGCGGGCCGCTCACAGTCCGTGGCATGGGTTTTGCGGAGAGAGAGAGAGAGAGAGAGAGAGAGAGAGAGAGAGAGAACAACGGCCCGTGCAACATCGTTCCCTCTCTGTCCACCGTTCGCGCACCGCCGCCCACATCAGGGGGGTAGCCAAGCATTTTTTGTGCCATCTCTTTCTCGGACGCCGACCGACCGTACCGATCGCCGCTCTGGAACCGCGCCGCGAGGCCCTGCCCGGCCGGAGCCGCGGTCGGCGACAGGCGCGCCGTTCGCTGACGGCCCGTCATCGACGCTTGTGGTCACTCGGGTTGTCGCTGCACTCAGGCCGGCGACCCGGCCGCAGTCCGGTCGTGTGACGTGCCGTCGACGCGCCGACAGCGCGTCGACGGCACTACTACCTGCGGAACCGGGACGGAACTGGGAAGCTACGGGTCAGGCGGGAGGGGCCCGGGAGCCGTGGTCCTCGATCTCGGCGGCGCAGGCGCGCCGCGGCGCAGGCGCACGGACGGCGCCGTCGCCCGCCGGATCGGGGGGCTCGTGAACGATGGAAGCGATGAGCGGCGCACCCTGGACGCACGTGTCGCCGCACCCCTCCGCCTCGTGGAAGTGAGGCGTCGCCGCCACGGACAGCGGCGCGAGCGCGGCGACCACGCCCCACAGCAACAGCGTCGCCCGGCCTCGCCGCATGGAGACCGTCTTGGCGCGTTCGCGCGAAGCGTCCATCAAGGGTGCGATATCCCGCAGGCAGCATCGGGCGCGGCCCCACGCCGGAGGGCTGCTCCGGCCGGCGGCCGCGCGGGTGGACGGGAAGCAGGCGCCCCCCGGTCTTCTCAGGTGACGCCGCCGGACGGGTCGGCCGACGAATCTGACCAACGCCGTCGCATACGGCAGAGCCAGTATGCGTCAAGAGACGACGCGAGGCCAGAAAGAGTTTCAGTCGAACGGCAGATGCGCGGTCGAAGCGGCGCTGACGTCAACCAGCGGGCGCCGTGGGGCTTCCGTCTCGGAAGACGGCGTGTTGCGCCGCTTCGAGGATGGGGCCGGCGCCGTCTGCGAGCAGGCTGCGGGCGACCTCCTCGCCGAGCGGCTGCGCGGCGTCCGCCGCCATGACGGCCTCGCGGCGGAGACGGCGGGCGCCGTCGAGGGAGGCGACCATCGCCCGCAAGCGCAGCCGGTCGCCGGCACCCTCGGCGAGGGCGCCGATGGGCGCGTGGCATCCGCCGCCGAGGGCCGCGACGACGGCGCGTTCCGCCGTGAACGCGGCGCGGGTCGCGGGGTCGTCGACGGCGGCGAGGGCCGATTCGGTGTCCGCGTCGCCGGCGCGGGTCTCGATGGCGACGATGCCCTGTCCGGGGGCGGGCAGACAGATGTCCGGGTCGAGCGGCATCGAGATGCGGCTCCCGAGGCCCAACCGCTCCAGCCCCGCCACGGCCAGCACGAGCAGGTCGTAGTCGCCCGCGTCCAGCTTGCGGAGCCGCGTCCCGACGTTGCCGCGCACGAGCCGGAACTCGGCGCGGGGCCACGCCCGGCGCAACTGGGCGACCCGCCGGACGCTTCCGCTGCCGACGCGAGGGGCGGCGTCCCTCTCGAAGCCGTTTCCGACCGTCGACAGGGTGGGCGGCGGGTCGGCTCCGGCCGCCAGCACGACGGCGTCTCGCGGATTCGCCCGCGGCAGGACGGCGGCGATCGAGAGCCCGTCCGGGAGCTCGGCCGGCATGTCCTTGGCGCTGTGCACGGCGAGGTCGATGTCGCCGCCCATCAGCGCCTGCTCGATCTCCTTGACGAAGACGCGCTTGCCGCCGACCTGCGACAGGTTGGTCTCGCGGAGTCGATCCCCGGTGGTGGTGATGACCACCAGCTCGCATTCGCGCCCGCTCCGTCGGCGAACGCGGGCCGCTACCGCGTTGGCCTGCCAGAGCGCGAGCTCGCTCCCGCGGGTTCCGAGCCTCAACCGGGTCACGACGCCACCGGCGTCTTCGACGACGCGGACGGGGCGGGCGCCTCGCCGATCCCGACGGCGCGAGAGGGGGCGGCGGACCTGCTCTCGTCGGGGCCGGAACCGTTCCCGTCGAGATCGAAGAGCCGGGTCACGGCCTCGGCGTACTGGGTCGCGGTCGCCGGGTCGCCGGCCGACTTGAGGCGCTCGGTGGGGGTCAGCAGCAGCTTCTGGACGAGAAGCCGCGTGATTTCCTCGACCCGTGCCCGCGCCTCGGGGGTGAACCGGCTCAGCTTCGGCTCGAGGCGTTCGAGCTCGGCCCGGCGCACCGCCTCGAACCGGCGGCGCAGGGCCACCACGGTGGGGATGGCCCCGCGAGAGCGGAGCCAGGCGACGAACTCCGCGGCCGCGTCCGCGACCATGGCTTCGGCCCGGGTCGTCTGCTCCTGCCGTCGCGCCAGGTTCTCGCTGACGATGGTGCGGAGGTCGTCGATGTTGTAGAGGAACACCTGCTCCAGCTCGCCGCAGTCGGGGTCCACGTCGCGCGGGAGGCCGATGTCGATGACGAACAGCGGCCGGTTCCGGCGCGCGCGCATCACCTCCTCGAGCCGCGCCCGCGTCAGGACGGGGGTGGCGGCGCCGGTCGCCGTCACCACCACGTCCACCCGAAGCAGTTCGTCGTCGACGGCCGACCACTCCACCGCGACCCCGCCCACCTTGCCGGCGAGGTCGGAGGCCCGCGCGAGCGTGCGGCTGGCGACGGCGATGCGCCGCACGCGCCGCGACCGCAAGTGGGTCGCGGTCAGCTCGGCCATCTCGCCCGCTCCCGCCACGAGCACCGAGAGGCCCTCGAGGTCCCCGAAGATCTTCCGGGCGAGCGAGATCGCGGCGTAGCCGACCGACACCGCCCCTTCACCGAGCCCGGTGTCTGCGCGGACCCGCTTGCCGACCGCGAACGACCATGGGAAGAGCTTGTTCAGCAGGGTGCCGGTGCACTGCTCGGTCGCGGCGGTGGCGTAGGCGTCCTTGACCTGGCCGAAAATCTGCGGCTCGCCGACCACGAGCGAGTCGAGGCCGGCCGCGACCCGGAACAGGTGCTGCGCGACCTCGCCGTCGGTGCGCGAGTACAGATGCGGCGCCAACCGGTCTTCGGAAACCTCGTGGAACCGGCTCATGAAATCGGTGAGGTCGTCGCGCGCGGCCTCGGGGTCTGGACACGCCACGTAGATCTCCGACCGGTTGCAGGTCGTCAGCACCACCGATTCGGCCGGCGCCGGGCGCAGCGCGAGCTCCCGCAGCGCGGTCACGACGCCGCGCTTCGAGAAGTCGACCCGCTCGCGCAGATCGACCGGCGCCGTGTGGTGGCTCACGCCCAGCAGCAGCAGGTTCATGCCCAATCAGAAGTTGTGGCTCTCCGTCAGGAAGTACCCCACCGGCACCAGCGTGACGAGGACGATGGAGAATCCCAGGGTGGACAGCCAGGCGGCGCGGCGGCCGGTCCATCCGATGGCCCGGCGGGCGTAGAGCTCGAAGGAGTAGACGGCCCAGACCAGCACCACCATGAATATTTTCGGGTCGGACAACGACATCGCGAGCACGCGGGGGTCCGACGTGGCGGGCTGGAGCCGCAGCACCCACACCACGCCGACGGCGAGACCGAGAGTCAGGAAGAGCCAGCCGATGCCCACCGCGCGGCCGTTCATCGCGTCGACCGCGTGCAGCGACGGCAGCCTGGCCGCGAAGAACCCCAGTTGCTTGGACTTCAGCTCGCGGAACAGCAGCACGTAGGTGATGCCCACCACGCAGGCGAGCGCGAAGGCGGCGTAGGCGAACAGCAGCGAGAGCACGTGCGCGGCCAGCAGGGGACTGTCGAGGATGGGGGCGGGCTCGCTCACCGTCCCGCTCAGGCTCGAGATGGTCTGCAGCCCCACCAACAGCGGGGCGATGAACACGCCGAGGGCGCGCTCGTCGGTGGTGACCTCGGTGTAGAGGTAGGCGACCGCGAGCAGCCACACGAACGCGGAGATCGCCGAGGCGGTGTCCACGAACGGGAGGTGGCCTATCTCGACCGTCCGCATGCCGATGACGAACGTGTGGATGAAGGCGGCGGCAGACAGCGAGGCGGTCGCGAGGCGCCCCGCGCGCGGGCTGCGCCGCACGAAGAACACGGCGTAGACGGCGCCTGCGGTGAAGTAGAGCAGGAGGGGGAGAATCGACATGGTTCGTGCCGTTCATGGTTCGTCCGGCCGGGGGACTGGGGCCGCATCCACGCGCCCCGGGCGACCGGGCCGGGCCGTGGTCGCCTGCGGGCTCCGCTCGGCGCTCCTCCGGACCCGGAGAGGCCCGGTACGGTTCGGCGGCGCGGGCCGCCGGCTCGCCAATCGTCGCCTTCGGTTCCGCCCGGCGCCCAACCGGTGTGCAGGAGTCCGCGCCGTTCCCCGACGCAGATCCCTAGTTCATCGTCGGCGCGTAGTAGCCCTGCTTCGTCCGGGCGGCGACGCTGGGCTCGTCGATGCGGACGACGAGCCGCCGCCACTGGCCGTCGCGCAACGGGTTCTTCGACGTGTAGCCCAGGGTGTACTGGCTGGACAGCTCGTCGGATATCTGCTGGTAGATGCTCGACAGGTCCTCCACGCGCTGGGGGAAGAAGGCCCGGCCGCCGGTCTCCTGCGCGAGCTGGCGCAGCACGAAGTCGGCCTCGCGGAACCCGCGGCGGGTGCGGATGTCCCGCGAGCGCAGCCCGATCGAGTAGATGACGGTGTCCGACCGCTTGGCGAGCTCGAGGACCTCTTCGAAGTCGACGAGGCTGGACGTGTCCTCGCCGTCCGAGAGAACGACGATGGCCTGCCGCCGGATCTCGCCGGTGGCGGCCGCCGCGATCTTGCCGAGCTCCTTGAGCGAGATGTAGATGGCGTTGTAGAGCGAGGTCGAGCCGCCCGCCGACGTGCGGCGGATGGCCGCCGCCAGCTCGTCGGCCGAGTTGGTGAACCCCTGGCGGATCTCGACCCGGCTGTCGAAGTCGATGACGCTGGCCAGGTCCTCGTCGCGCAGCCGCTCCGCGAATCCGATGGCGGCCTGCTGGGCGGTCTCCATCCGCTCGGTCATGCTCGCGCTCGTGTCCATCAGCAGCGACAGCGCGATGGGCAGTTGCGTGCGCGCGAAGAAGGTGATGTCCTGCAGCGCGCCGTCCTCGTAGATCTGGAACCGTTCGACGTCGATGTCGGTGATGTACCGGTTGTTCCGGTCGGTCACGGTGACGTTGAGCGAGACGAGGTCGACGCCGGCGCGGAACGACGGCTCCTGGGACGCCTCCTGGGCGCGCGGCGCGACCTGCGCGGCCAGGACCGCGAGGGCCGTCGCGGCGAGGACGAAGCGGAGGCGCCGCGCGGTCCCGCTTCGGGCCCCCGGCCGCCGTCGGCCGGGGGGTCCGGGGTGGCGGCCGGTCCCGCGGGCGGCGCGGGAAGGGCGGGCGTCGGGGCGGTTGCCGCGGGAGGCGCCGGTCGACGCGCGCATGTCGATCGTCATGGCCTGCCGTCTCCTGTCCATATGTCCGGGGTTCCACGCGCCGTCAGATCCGCCCGCCGCATCCGCACCGAGATCGTCTCGGGCGGGATCAGGCCCGGCGGCCGCGAGTACACGACGCGGTACTGGTTCGTCATCACGTCCGCGAGGGCGTCCATCGCGCCGGGCACCGCGGTGCTCAGCAGCAGGTCGTGGCGCTGGCCGCCGGTCGCCTCGGGCAACTGCGCGAGAGCCCGGTCGCGCTGGAGGATGTCGTTGGAGAAGCCGAACGGATCGCCGCGCAGCAGGTTGCCCCGATCCTGCACCACGACCACGTGCGTCGCGACCCCGGACGCCTGAAGTGCTTCGCGCGTCCGCTGATAGTCGTAGCGGCTGAAGTCGAGGCCCTCCGAGGCCACCACGATCGCCGCCGGCCGGCGCGCCTCGCGGCGTTCGAACCCCCGGGCCGTCTCGACGAGCGCGTCGAGGAGGTAGGCGGCGCTCTCCGGATACGAGAAGACGAGGCCGATGCCGTCGCGGAGGCGGTCGAGGCGGCGGGTCGACTCGACGAGGACGCGCGGCGGGCCGCCGTAGCTGATGAGGGCGACGTCGTTTCGCTCCGCGAGAGCCGAAAGCAACCGTTCCAGGCCGTTACGGATGTCGCGGATGGCGAACCCCGCTGACGCGCTCGTGTCCACGAGCACCGCGACCTGCATCGGGGTCCGGGCCGGCCCGGACCGCAGAACCTCGCGCTCGATGCCGTCCTCCTCGATCACGAACTCGTCCGGGGCGAGGTCCGGCACCGACGCCCCCTGCTCGTCGAGCACGCTCACGAACAGGGCCCGCTCGTTGTCCTGTCCCCGGAGCGGGGCCGCGAGAACGCCCAGCAGGCAGGCGGAGGCCGCGAAGGCCGCCGCGAGCCCCGGGCGGCGAAATCGGGGCGTGGGGCGGCGGAGCGCCCGCTCGGGCGTCGGTCGTGGCATGCGTACCATCCTCCAGCCTGACTCCAGTCCTCGAAGTATAGCCGCTTTCTCGCCGTCGGGTCCGCCGCGAACGGCCTGCCCGCGCCCGGCGCGAACGCGGGTTCGAGACCGGCGAAGGTGGCGGGCGGGACGCCGCGCCGGTGTCGTCGCGCCCCCGCCGGCGCCCGTCACCCGTCGCCCGTCCATTCCTTGACCCCCCGCGCGAGCATGCTATAAGATTCGGCGTCCACACCGACTCTGCCGCATCGAAGCTCCCGGATGCATGGCTTGCGCACAACGGGGCTGTCGACATCATCCGGTCGTCAAGGGGCCGTCCACGGGGTGAGATCCGATGATCGAGGCGTACGTTCCGGTCCTGCTGTTCGTCCTCGTCGCGATCGGCTTCGCCATCTTCACCCTGCTCGTGTCGGCGGCGCTCCAGTCGTCGCGGTACAACAAGGTGAAACTCGAGCCCTACGAGTGCGGCATCGAACCGGCCACCGACGCGCGCGACCGCTACAGCGTCCGCTACTACCTGATCGCGATGCTGTTCGTGATCTTCGACATCGAGACCGTGTTCATGTTCCCGTGGGCGGTCATCATGGACGAGCTGCTCCTGTTCGGACTCATCGAGATGCTCGTCTTCCTGTTCATCCTGGTGCTGGGCTACGTGTACGCGTGGCGCAAGGGTGCGCTGGAGTGGGCCTGATGGGTCGGGTCGCGGCGGGGCCGGGAGCCCGCGCCGCCAGAACGGTGCGGGCCGGGCAGGATTGGTTGGGCGCCGGGCGGAGCCGCCGCCGGCGATCGGTCGACCGGCTGTTCCGTTCCGTGACACCGGTCCGCGGGGCAGCGCGGAGTTTCCTGGATCATGGCAGACGAACCGAAATCGGGTGAACCGTCGGTCGAGGCGCCCAGCGCGCAGCCGGCCGCCGGGTCTCCAGCGGCGGGGGACGCCGGGGCGGCGCCGGCACCGGCCGACGGTGCTGCGTCGCGCGCCGCGCCGGACAAGGACAAGGCGGCTCCCGCCGCGAAGCCGGCTGCGCCGAAGCCTGCGGCCGCGTCGAAGCCCGCGGCCGCGTCGAAGCCCGCGAAGCCGGCTGCGCCGAAGCCCGCGGCTGCGTCGAAGCCCGCGAAGCCGGCTGCGTCGAAGCCTGCGAAGCCGGTCGCCGCGAAGCCCAGGCCGAAGCCCAAGCCGAAGGCGCCGCCCGAGGCCCCCAAGGGGCCGACCGATCCGCCGCCGCCCGACGACCTCGAGAAGCCGGCGTTCCTCGCGGCCCTCGAGGCCGCGCTGCCCGGCCGCATCGAGCAGCTCTCCTGGTGGGTGGGCGACTGGACGGTAATCGTCGCCCCCGAAGCGCTGTCCGAGGTCGGAGCCTTCCTGAAGGACTCCGACGAGGGGTCGTTCGACTACTGCGCCGACATCACCGCCATCGACTGGCCGCCCCGCGAGAAGCGTTTCGATGTAGTGTATTGCCTGTATTCCACCCGGCGCCGGCAGCGGGTCCGGATCAAGGTGCGGGCGGCCGACGGCGACCCCGTCCCGTCGGTCACGGGGTTGTGGCCGGCCGCAAACTGGCTGGAGCGCGAGGTCTGGGACTTGTTCGGGGTCAACATCACCGGGCACCCCGACCGGCGCCGGATTCTCATGCCGCAGGAGTGGCAGGGGCATCCGCAGCGCAAGGACTATCCCCTCGAGGGCCCGGGCGAACTGCTGCTGGAGAGTCCGATGGAGTGGCTGCGGCTGCGCAACGTCCGCGACGAGGCGGAGATCGAGTAATCGAACCATGACTGGCCAGGCAGCGGCGGCGTCCACGGCGGCCCCCATCTTCGACACCGACGAGCTCGTCATCAACATGGGGCCTCAGCACCCCAGCACGCACGGCGTGCTGAGGGTGGTGCTGCGGCTCGACGGGGAGCGGGTGGTGGACGCCGATATCGTCATCGGCTACATCCACCGCGGCATCGAGAAGCTCAGCGAGAACCGAGACTGGACGCAGATCATTCTGCTGACCGACCGCATGGACTACGTGGCGGCGGCCACCAACAACCTCGGCTACTGCGAGACGGTCGAGAAGCTGATGGAGATCGAGGTGCCTCGCCGCGCCCGCTACATCCGCACGGTTCTCGCCGAGCTGCAGCGCATCGCGAGCCACTGTCTCTGGCTGGGCACCCACGCCATGGACATCGGGGCGATGACCGTGCTGCTCTACGCGTTCCGCGAGCGCGAGCTCGTCCTCGACCTCTTCGAGGACTACTGCGGGGCGCGGCTCACCTACAACTCGATGCGCATCGGCGGGCTCCCGCTGGACATCCCCTCCGGCTGGGACACCAAGGTCAGGGCCTTCTGCGACATCATGGAGGCGAAGATCCCCGAGTACGAGGAGCTCCTGACCAACAACCGCATCTGGCTGGAGCGCACCCGCGACATCGGGGTGATCTCGGCCGAGGACGCCATCGGCCTCGGGCTCTGCGGCCCCCCGCTGCGCGGGTCCGGGGTCTATCGCGACGTGCGGAAGGACGAGCCCTACGCCGCCTACGACGAGCTCGAGTTCGACGTGCCGCTCGGCACGCGGGGCGACACGTACGATCGGTACCTGATCAGGCTCGAGGAGTTCCGGCAGTCGATCCGCCTCATCCGGCAGGCCCTCGACGGGTTGCCCGAGGGGCCGGTGATGGGCAAGGTGCCCCGGCTCATCAAGCCGAAGGCGGGCGAGACGTACCACGCCATCGAGTCGCCGAAGGGCGAGCTCGGCTACTTCATCGTGAGCGACGGGCGGGCCACCAACCCCTACCGCTTCCGGGTCCGGCCTCCGTCGTTCTGCAACCTGCAGGGCCTGCGGCCGCTGATAATCGGGCACCTCGTCGCCGACGTGGTCGCCCTGATCGGCACGATCGACATCGTGCTCGGCGAGGTCGACAGATAGATGATCGACACCATCGTCATTCCCCTGCTCAAGATCGCGGTGCTGCTGAACGCGGTGCTCGTGTCCGTGACGTTCATGGTCCTGCTCGAGCGCAAGGTCATCGCGTGGGCGCAGTCGCGGTTGGGGCCCATGCGGGTCGGACCCTACGGCGTGCTGCAGGCCATCGCCGATCCCATCAAGCTGCTCCTCAAGGAGGACATCCGGCCCGTCCGCGCCGACCCGATGCTGTTCACCTTGGCCCCGGTGCTTTCGCTGGTGCCCGCGCTCGTGGTGTTCGCGGTGGTGCCCTTCGGCGGCGACGAGCTGTTCTACGTCACCGACATCAACGTCGGCCTGCTGTTCGTCATCTCGGTCACGTCCATCGGCGTCTACGGCATCATCCTCGCGGGGTGGGCGTCGAACAGCAAGTACCCCCTCCTCGCGAGCCTCCGGGCGTCGGCCCAGCTCATCAGCTACGAGATCGCGGTGACGATGACCCTCGTCAGCGTCATCCTGACCGCGGGCACCCTGAGCATGGTCGGCATCGTCGAGGCCCAGCAGGAGGCGGGCCTGTGGTTCGGGTTCGTGCAGCCGGTGGCCTTCGCGCTCGTGTTCATCGGGGGGCTGGCCGAGACGAACCGCGCCCCGTTCGACCTCCCCGAGGCCGAACAGGAGCTGACCGGCGGCTTCCACACCGAGTACAGCGGCATGCGCTTCGCCCTGTTCTTCCTCGCCGAGTACGCCAACATCATCGTCATCTCGGCCGTCGTGACCATCCTGTTCTGGGGCGGCTGGCTGCAGCCGTTCCCCAACGTCGAGGCGCTCGCGTTCCTCGGCCTGATTCCCGGCTGGATCTGGTTCTTCGCGAAGATGTTCGTGTTCCTCTACATCTTCATCTGGATCCGGGCCACGCTGCCGCGTTACCGCTACGACCAGCTCATGCGGCTGGGGTGGAAGGTCCTCATCCCGATCGCCATCGGCAACATCGTGGTGACCGGCGTCGTCAAGGTGCTGCCATAGAGCCATGGTCGAAGCAATCGCCTTCTACACGCTGGCGGTCCTGATTCTCGGGCTGGGGGTGGCGGTCATCACCACCCCGAAGACCGTCCACAGCGTGGTGTTCCTCGTCCTCAATTTCCTCTGCGTGGCGGTCCTCTACGTCGTGCTCCGGGCCGAGTTCCTGGCCGTCATCCAGGTCCTGGTCTATGCCGGCGGCATCGTCGTGCTCTACCTGTTCGTGGTCATGCTCGTGAACCTGAAGCGGGCGCCCGAGGCGCACGAGGATCCCCGGCGGCTGGCCCGGCTCGGGCTTGCGCTGTCGGGGGCGGTGCTGCTCGAGCTGGCGGGCATCGTGGTTTACAGCTATGGCCGGCTCACCCCCGCGTCCGCCCCCGCCGCCGCCGGCCCGCTCACGGGCGCGGGCAACACCGAGGAACTGGGCTGGCTGCTCTACACCGACTACCTGATTCCGTTCGAAGTGGCGTCGGTGCTCCTGCTCGTCGCGATGGTCGGGGCCATCGTGCTGGCGAGACGAGAGTCGTAGACGATGGAAATCACGCCGGCGCACTACACGGTTCTCTCGGCCGCGCTGTTCAGCATCGGGGTCATCGGCGTCCTCGTGCGGCGCAACGTCATCATCATCTTCATGGCCATCGAGCTGATGCTCAACGCCGTCAACATCAATCTCGTGGCGCACGCCCGGTACCTGGAGAACCTCGCCGGCCAGGTGTTCGTCGTGTTCGTGATCGCGGTGGCGGCGGCCGAGGCCGCGGTCGGGCTGGGCATCCTCCTGGCCTTCTTCCGGAACAAGGAGACCGTGAACATCGACGAGATGAACATCATGCGCTGGTAGGCCGCGGACGCGCTTCCCCGACATCAATCACGGTAGACGATGGATCTCATCTGGCTCATTCCCGTGCTGCCCGGCATCGGCGCCGCCCTCAACGGGATTTTCGGCGTGCGCTACTTCAGCAAGCAGACGGCGGCGGCCATCGCCTGCGGCGCGATGGGCGGGGCGCTGCTGCTGTCGCTCTTCGCGTTCTGGGAGCTCCTGGGGCTGGAGCACCCCGAGCACGTCGTCGAACTCGCCGCCTGGATTCCGCCGATCGCCCTCGAGACGGCGTCGGGCATCGGCGCGTTCGAGGTGCCGTGGGCGTTCCGGCTCGACCCCCTGTCGGGCATGATGAGCCTCATCGTCACCGGCATCGGGTTCCTCATCCACGTCTACTCGGTCGCCTACATGGACCACGAGCCGCGGGGCGGCTACGCGCGGTTCTTCTGCTACCTGAACCTCTTCTGCTTCTTCATGCTGACGCTGGTGCTCGGCAGCACCTTCCTCGTCATGTTCGTGGGGTGGGAGGGAGTCGGGCTCTGCTCGTACCTGCTCATCGGCTTCTGGTACCACAAGAAGAGCGCGTCCGACGCCGGCAAGAAGGCGTTCGTCGTCAATCGCATCGGCGACTTCGGGTTCATCCTCGGCATCTTCCTCGTCTTCTTCACGTTCGGCACCCTCGACTTCCGCGCGGTGGCCGAGGCGGCGGCGGGGATGCCGGTCGAGGAGGGCTCGTTCGGCGTCATCTCGCTCATCTGCCTGCTGCTGTTCGTCGGCGCCGTCGGCAAGAGCGCTCAGATTCCCCTCTACGTGTGGCTGCCCGACGCGATGGAGGGCCCCACCCCCGTCTCGGCCCTCATCCACGCGGCGACGATGGTGACGGCCGGCGTATACATGGTCGCCCGCAACGCGGTGCTGTTCGAGCACGCGCCGGAGGTGATGTTCATCGTTGCCGTCATCGGGGTGCTCACGGCGCTCATGGCGGCGACGATCGGGCTCGTGCAGACCGACATCAAGCGGGTGCTGGCGTACTCGACGGTCTCGCAGCTCGGCTACATGTTCCTCGCCACCGGGGTCGGCGCCTTCGCGGCCGGCGCGTTCCACCTCATGACGCACGCCTTCTTCAAGGCCCTGCTCTTCCTCGGCAGCGGCTCGGTCATCCACGCGATGAACGAGGAGCAGGACATGCGGAAGATGGGGGCCATGCGGCTGTACATGCCGGTGACCTTCACGACGATGGGGATAGGCACGCTGGCCATCGCCGGCATCCCCCCGTTCTCGGGCTTCTTCAGCAAGGACGAGATTCTCTACCGGACGTTCCTCGAGAGCCGCTGGCTCTGGGCGCTCGCCGCCGTCACCGCGGGAATGACCGCGTTCTACATGGCGCGCCTGATGTTCATGACGTTCTGGGGCGAGTACCGCGGCCCGGCGTGGGGCGGCGCCTACGGCGGGGCGCAGCACGAGGCGCCCGGCGACGGCGGGCACGAGGCGCATGGCGGCGGGGACGCCGGACACGACGCGCAGGCCGGCGGCGGGGACGGGCACGAGGCGCATGGCGACGCGCACGGCCACGCCTGGCACGGGCCGCACGAGTCGCCGAGGCTCATGACGCTGCCGCTGCAGATCCTGGCGATTGGCGCCTTCGTGGCCGGCTTCGTCGGCGTGCCGGCGGCCCTGGGCGGGTACAACATGATCGAGCACTTCCTCGAGCCGAGCTTCGTGGCCGGGGCGGCCCACGCCGCCGAGGCCGAGGAGCACCACTACGAGGTCGAGTGGGCGCTCATGGCCCTGTCGGTCCTGCTCGCGGCCGGGGCCATCGCCTTCGCCTACCGCCTCTACGTGCAGCGGCCGGAGGAGTCGGAGCGGCTGGCGTCGGACTTCGCGGGCGCCCACCGCGTGCTGACGAACAAGTACTACGTGGACGAGCTGTACGACGCGACCGCGGTGAAGGGCACGATGGGCGGCGCGCGGGGCCTGTGGACGGTCGACCGCAACGTCGTCGACGGCGCGGTGAACGGCACCGGCTGGACCACCCGGGCGTCGGCGTGGGTCTCGCATGTCGTTGACAAGTACGTCGTGGACGGGCTGGTGAACCTCGTGGGCACGATCTGCCGCGAGGGCAGCTACCGGTTCCGACACGCGCAGACCGGCCTGATACAGAACTACGCGGTTGCGGCGCTGTTCGGGGTCTTCGCGTTCGTGACCCTGTACATCGCCGCTCGTTACTTCGGGCAGTGAGCGCCCGACCGCGCGGCCTGACGGCCGCGGCGCGACCTTGCGGTCGCGCCGGGAGTTCGCTGGCGCGAAACTCCTGCGGCGCAGGTCCCCGGCCGAGGCCGGCCGACCGCGTGGGGACGACCGCCAGGGAACGACGAATCGCAACGGAAGCACAAGCGAGCGAGGGCGCCGGGCCCGAGACCGTATCGAGAATCCGCTCATGAGCAACTTCCCCTATCTGTTGTCGCTGATCATGTTCACGCCGCTGGTCGGCGCCGTGCTCCTGCTGTTCGTGAACAAGCGCAACGAGGACACCATCCGCTGGATCGCGAACGTGACGGCCGGCGCCGGCTTTCTGGTGTCGCTGCCGCTGTGGTTCTCGTTCGACACGGCGGGCCCCGATTACTGGCAGTTCGTCGAACGGCTGCCGTGGATTCCGTCCATCGGGGCCGAGTACCACCTCGGCGTGGACGGGTTCAGCGCGCTCCTGGTGCTGCTCACGACCCTGATGGGGGTGATCGCGATCCTCTCGTCGTGGACCGCCATCACCGTGCGGGTCAAGGAATACTACGTCTTCATGCTGGTGCTTCAGACCGGCATGATCGGCGCCTTCATCGCCCTCGACTTCCTGCTGTTCTTCGTGTTCTGGGAGGTCATGCTGGTGCCGATGTACTTCCTCATCGGCATCTGGGGCAGCGACAACCGGCTCTACTCGGCCATCAAGTTCTTCCTGTTCACCCTCGTCGGCAGCGTCGTCATGCTGCTTGGCATCCTCGCGGTCTACTTCTACAGCCACGAGGTCACCGGGGTCTACACGTTCGACATCACGCAGTTCCACGAGCTGAACATGCCGTTCGACCTGCAGTGGTGGGTCTTCCTCGCCTTCTTCCTCGGGTTCGCGGTCAAGGTGCCGATGTTCCCGTTCCACACCTGGCTGCCCGATGCCCACACCGACGCCCCCACCGCGGGTTCGGTCATCCTGGCCGCGGTGCTCCTGAAGATGGGCACCTACGGGTTCATCCGCTTCTCGCTGCCCATCCTCCCCGAGGCGACGGCGGCGTTCGTGCCGTGGGTGGCGGCGCTGTCCATCATCGGCATCATCTACGGGGCGCTCGTCGCGATGGCCCAGCACGACTGGAAGCGGCTCGTGGCGTACTCGAGCGTCAGCCACATGGGCATGGTCATGCTCGGCATGTTCGCCCTGACTCCCGTCGGCATCACCGGCAGCATCGTGCAGCAGATCAACCACGGCATCTCCACCGGCGCCCTCTTCCTCATCGTGGGCATCGTCTACGAGCGCCGGCACACGCGCGAGATCGCCGAGTACGGCGGCCTGTCGAAGATCATGCCGGCCTTCGCGGCGGTGTTCCTGATCATGACGATGTCGTCCATCGGGCTGCCGACCCTCAACGGGTTCATCGGCGAGGTGCTGATTCTCCAGGGCATCTTCGTCGTCAACATGTGGTGGGCGGCGGCGGCCGCGACGGGCATCGTGCTCGGGGCGGCGTACATGTTGTGGCTCTACCAGCGCACCATGTTCGGCAACATCGACAACCCGAAGAACGAGAACCTGCCGGACCTGAACCTCCGCGAGTGGGCGACCTTCGTGCCGCTCATCATCCTCGCAGTGTGGATCGGGCTCTACCCGAAGCCGTTCATCGACCGCCTCGACACCTCCGTCGATCACGTGATGTCCCGCGTCGACAGCGAGTACGACCCGGTCAACGCGGAGGGCCCCGAGACGGGAGCGCCGGCCGCGCTCGCCCGGGACGGCGGGTCTGATGACGCCGGCGCGCCGGTGCGCGGGGGCGCCCGATAATGCCCGAGGGATTCTCCGCGCTCGACTTCTACTACATCCTGCCGGAGCTGGTGCTCACCGGCGGGGCCCTCGTCGTCCTCCTGCTGTCGGTGGTGACGCCGCGCCGCGACGACGTGCTGCTCGGGGTGTCCCTCGCCACGGTGGCCGCGAGCCTCTACGGCGTGGCGGCGTTCGCGGGCCTCGACGTGACCGCGTCGAAGGGGCTGCTCGCCATCGACGGGTTCGCCGCGTTCTTCAAGATCGTGGCCCTCGGGTCGGCGGCGGTGACGATGCTCATGTCGTCGCCCTACCTGCGGGTCGAGGGCCTGCGGGCCGGCGAGTACTACTTCCTCATCCTCTGCGCCACTCTCGGCATGATGTTCATGGCGAGCGGGATGGACCTGATCACCCTGTTCATCGGGCTCGAGACGATGGCCGTCTCGTTCTACGTGCTCGCCGGCTACCTCAAGCCCAACCCGCGGTCGAACGAGGCCGCCGTCAAGTACTTCCTGCTCGGGGCGTTCTCGCTCGGGGTCCTGCTCTACGGCATGTCGATCCTCTACGGGGTCACCGGCACCACCAGCCTCGAAGGCACGGCGGCCGCCCTCGCCGACCAGGGGTCGAGCCCCCTGCTGGTGCTCGCGGTGGTCCTCGTGGGCGCGGGCATGGGCTTCAAGATCGCCGCGGTCCCGTTTCACATGTGGGCGCCCGACGTGTACGAGGGCGCGCCGACCCCGGTCACCGCGTTCCTCTCGGTGGGCTCGAAGGCGGCGTCGTTCGCCATGCTCATCCGCATCTTCATGGAGGGGCTCCCCGCCCTCGGCGCGGAGTGGACGGCCCTGTTCTGGGGGCTGGCGGTCGTCACCATGACGGTGGGCAACATCGCCGCCCTGACCCAGAGCAACCTGAAGCGCATGCTGGCGTACTCGTCCATCGCCCATGCCGGCTACCTGCTGATGGGCGTCGTGGCCGGCACCCAGCGCGGCGTGGCCGCGATGCTCGTCTACATCGGCGTGTACCTCTTCATGCAGCTCGGCGCGTTCGCGGTGGTGGCCGCGATGCGGCGCAGCGACGTCGTCGGCGACGAGCTGAAGGACCTCAACGGGCTCTCGCGTCGCAGCCCGATGATGGCGTTCGCCATGCTCTTCTTCATGCTGTCGCTCGGCGGCATTCCCCCCACCGCCGGCTTCATGGGCAAGGTGTGGCTCTTCGGCGCCGCCATCGACGCCGGCTTCGTGTGGCTTGCCGTCATCGCGGTCGCCAACAGCGCGGTGTCGCTGTACTACTACCTGCGGGTCGTCGTGTTCATGTGGATCAACGACGAGACGGTCCCCGCCTCGCCCCTCGTCCTCGGGCCCGCGATGACCACGGCCCTCGCCGTCGCGGTCGTCGGCACCGTTCTGTTCGGCCTCTATCCCCAGTTCCTCTTCTCGAGCGCCGAGGCGGCGGCGACGGCCATCGAGGGCCTCGGCGCCGGCGTGGCCCTGCGCTGAGCGCCCTCCGCAACCGTCAGCTTCCTGGCGCCCGGCGGTCAGGCTGTCCCAAGCGGGGGGTGCGGCTACCGAGCTCCTCGTCCCCCTGCCATTCGGCCGGCTCCTCCGTCTTCAATCCCGCAGTCCTGGTTGGCGGTATACTGCCGTCGGGTCGCCGGCCACGGGCTCGGGGAGCAGGTTCGCGACTCGCATTCGTCGAGGAGGCCTGCCATGTTGCAGGAGTTTCGCGTCGACAACTTCAAGTCGCTCATCAACATCGTCTTCAAACCGCAGGCAGTCAACCTGTTGCTCGGCATGAACAACTCGGGCAAGACCAATCTCTGTCAGGCGCTCAGATTCGTGGCCGGCAGCACGGTGCTCTCGCTCGATCATTGTTCGGATCGGGTCTGTGGACGATTCGGCATGACGAGCTTCGCGCTCGACAAGTCGACGATCGACTTCTACGTCCGAGCTGCGGTTCCTCACGAGGGCGAAGACCTGGTGTTCGAGTACGAGTTGACCGTTTCGCCGCCGGGAAACCGGGTCGGGGAGACGTCGGTGAGGCTCGAACGAGAGGTTCTGAGCGTCACCGGCGGAGCGTTCGACCGGGCCGTCTTGCTGAAGAACGACTCCGGACGGACTCGCCTTCTCGACGAGAGAAACGTCGCGGCGGGCACGGAGCGTTACATCGAGACGACTGCACCGGCCGACGCCACGATGTTGCAGCGGCTCTACGATACGAAAGCCAGTCCACGGGCCAATCTCTTCAAGCAGTACGTCTCGGGGTGGACATACTACGATCTCTTGCCCGCCGCCATGAGAGGGTCAACGCACAAGCCCCGCGACCTGGTTGTCGCGTCCGACGGTGAAAACCTGGCATCGGTGCTGTACTCGTTGAAGACTGGCAACGAACGTGCGTATCGCAAACTCTTGAAGGTAACTCGAGCAATCGAGCCAAACCTGGATCTGATCAATTTCCGCACCGGTTCCGAGGACCATGTGTTCATGTACCTCGAAGACCAGGAGGCTCACTGGTGGTCGGCCGCGAATGCGTCGAACGGGACCCTCCGATTCCTGGCGCTCGCTTACGTCCTGCTGCTTCAGCCCGGCAGCAGCCCGTCGCCGCTGTGCATCATCGAAGAGCCGGAGAACGGCATCCACGTCGGGTTTCTGAAGGTCCTTTTCGATCTGGTCGACCACTCGGCGGGGCGTCCTCAGCTCGTCTTCACTTCGCACGCTCCGTACTTCATCGATCTCTTCGACGATCACCTCGGCGGGGTCTTCGTGCTCGACAGGAGCAAGGGACACACGTCCATTACGCAGCCCGATGTCGATGAGGTGAAGGCGCGACTCGAGCACGTCCCGCTGGGCGAACAGCACTATCGGGAGATGCTGGGGTGAAGATCTCGGTTCAGCGGTTGGGTTGGGCGTCATCGCTGCCACGAGAGGGCGGGCTTGAAGTCGGTGGCGATGGTGCTGTATGCGATGCGGAACTCGACACGGGTTTTCGGTAACGGGGGATTGTTTTCGTTCTCAGGTGAGTTCAGGAGTCGAGAGCTGGGGCGATACCGGGCGTTCGTCACGGATCCGGCACGAACGGTGACACTCAGGTACCGAGAGCCCGGGGATGATCGCACGGTGGTGCTTTCGCCGGACGAGCCGGAGGCGTTCGTGGCGCTGCTGAGCGTGAGCGGGGAATGAAGGGTTGGCTGGGTTGTGCCCGTGAAAGTGTACTCAAATTTCGCAGCGCTTTCTGTTGTCACGCGGCGGCAGCGCAGCTCAAGGGGCTGGTTGATGGCGGGACGAACGAAAGATCTGCCGTGAGAGGGGCGCGACAGCGAAACGTGGGAGGGAGGAACAAGGGGGCGACATGGATTATCCGTTTCTGATGGCGGTGATCTGGATCTTGTTGGTTGGGGCACCTTTTGTAGGGATGGGTTATGCCATCCGCTGGCGGAGAAAGTTGCATCTGATTGCGGGATTCAGCGATGAGAGGGTGAAGGATCCAGACGGATTGGCGAGGTGGTTTGGAAGTGGCTACTTGGTGATTGGCGTTCTAAATTGTATGGCGGTGCTTATTTTGTTGGCTGTGCCTGACCACTTCATGACATGGTTGCTGGGAACGCTTGGAGTGACCGTGCTGTTGAGCACTGTCGTTATTGCGGGGTGCAGGCGTTACCAGCAAGAGTAGAGGTGAAGTGGGTGGAGGGGGATTGTCCCGTTCGTTGTTGAACTTTGCGAGCGGCGGACTCCCTGTTTCCGTTCCGAAGTCGCCTATTCTACGCCACGTCAGCAACCGCGCTGTCGGGCGGAGCCAGCGCGTCGAGCGCGCCGACCAGATGGCGCAGGTCGCGGTAGCCGCGCACCCGCCGGAAGCGCGGTTGCGCCTCCACCAGCGCGCTCGCCACCCGACGCTGAATCATCTTCGGGCAGAGCGAAGGCCGGGCGGGGGCGCATCGGGACGGACGGCGGCCCGGCGGCGCGCTGCCGCCGGGCTGAGTCCCGGCTGAGTCCCCGTCAGTGCGGCGGGGTAATCTGGCCGAGCGATTCTCGTATCAGGGCGTCGTTGTCCTCCGGGGTGAGGTTCTTCCGGATGAGCTTCGACGCGATCTGCAACGACAGGTCGACCGTCTCCCGACGGATCTCCTGCATCGCCCTCGCCGTTTCCTGTTGAATCTGCCGTTGGGCCGCCGTTACCAGCGCCTCGGCCTCCGTCCTGGCCTTCTGTTTCGACTCTTCCTGAAAGGCCTCGGCCGCGGCGCGGCTCTGGGCCAGTATCGATTGGGCTTCGGCTCGGGCGTCGGTCATGACCTTCTCTGACGCCTGTTGCGCCTGCTCCAGCGCCAGACGGGCCTGCTCGGCATCGTCCAGCGACTTCCGTATCGTTTCCTGACGCGCGTCGAGCGCCCGCAGCAGCGGGCCCCACGCGTACCGGCGGAGGGCCCAGACCAGAGTCAGAAAGGTGAAGATGGTCCAGAGGAACAGGCCGGGATCCGGCTGGACCAGCGGATTAACCATGAGACGCTTCCTCTCCCGACGTCAGACGTCGCGTTCCAGCGAGATGGGCACGCCGGTGGTCGCCATCCGCTGAACGTCCGGCTTCACCCGCCGAGGATCCGTCCACCGATGAGAAGGACGAACACTTCGGCCAGAATCGCCACCCCTTCGAGCAGGAAGAGCGGAAGCTGCACGGCCCCGGTGATCTGGGCGGCAGCCGACGGCTGGCGTGCGATGCTCTCGGCGGCGGCCGCCGTGAACCGGCCGATTCCCAGTCCCGCGCCAATGACGATCAACCCGAGACCGATCGCGACGCCGGCGATGTACAACGATTCCATGCAGTTAACCTCCGTTTGAGTGGGCCGTCGTTCGAAAAGCGGCAGCTAGTGATGTGCGTTGATGGCCATGCCGATGAACACCGACGTCAGCAGGGTGAAGACATAGGCCTGGACCAGGACCACGATGATCTCCAGGGCGGAGATGCCGACCGCGAGGGGCACGCTGACCAGCGCGCCGACGCCCATGCCCAGAAGCTGGCTTCCGAACTGCTCGTTGAAGATGAACACCAGCGACAGGATCGACAGGATGGCCAGGTGTCCTCCGCTCATGTTGGCGGCAAGCCGCATGGTGAGCGCGAAGGGCTTGACGAACATGCCCATGACCTCGATGGGGATGAGCAGGATGTAGACCGGCCACGCCAGCCCGTGCGGCACCAGGTTCTTCCAGTGAGTGACGAAGCCGTGGGCCATGCTCCCGGCCACGATGATGGCGAAGAAGGTGATGGTGGCGAGCGCCGCGGTGACGTTGTAGTTGGCGGTCGTGGTGGCGCCGCCGTGGAGCACGCCGTTCAGCAGCGACTCCGGCGAGGTGTGGAGCACGAACCGATCCAGCAGGCCGAACACCTCGAACACCGGAACCAGCCCGATCGCGTTCGCGGTCAGGATGAAGACGAAGAACGTCAGGAGCAGCGGCGTCCACGTATTCACCCACTTTGCGCCGACGTTCGGCAGGACCATGGAGTCGCGGACGAAGAGGACGACCGCCTCGAGCGCGTTCATGAGGCCGGTCGGAATCGGACGTTCCTGCGCGAGAAACCGCCGGGTGGCGAGGGTGATGACCCCGAACAGGAAACCCGCCAGCAGCCACAGCATCAGGACGTGCTTGGTGACCGAGAAATCGATGCCAGCGAAGTGCCACAGATGCAGGATCGGGTGGTCGAGCGGGCTGTTCGCGATGTGCTCGATGATCACCTCGCCCGCGTCGAATGCTTCGCCGGCGCCGTGCCCTCCCCCGGCGTGGTCGGCGGCGGCGTGTGCGTCCTCGGCGTGCTGTGCGGCGTTCATCATGATGTCCGGTGGCGGCGTCGGCGTCGTCAGCTATCGCGCGACGGCCGTGCGCTGGCGTTCACCAGCAGGGTCCTGAAGTACAGGGCCTCGGTGATGTGGAGCGTCACGAAGTAGAAGGTGAAGCTGACCGTGAAGGGTACGGGTTCTGCCTGGAGCCACCAGACGGCGACCGAGACGTAGGCCGCGTAGAACACCACCTTGGCGGCGAACGCCGCAGTCATCCGGGCGGTGAGCCGGGTCACGTCCGTGCGCACCGTCCGTTCGACGAGCCGTATCGTCGCCAATCCGGCCACGAGCGGCGCGGCCATGCCGAGAAACGCCGCCCCCGCGGCTTCCGGCGCCAATGCCGCCGCCGTCCCCCAGGTGACCACGCACGCTCCCGTCAGCGCGGCCGACAGTTTCATGGCTTCCAGACCGTCTTCGCCAGCTCGTAGAACCCGACGACCATGCCCGTCAACAGACCCGCGAGCAGGAACCACGGCTCGGTCGCGGCCCACCGATCGATGAGGTGCCCCACCCCCCCGAGCAGGAGGATGGCGCCGATCAACGTATACCCGGCGGTGGCGGCCGGCCCCGCTCGACGCACGTTTTCCTGCAAGGCCTGAATCGAGCTCGCGAGAAAATGATCGTCGGGGTCGGGCATCGCGAAGCGCCGATAGCGAGCAGGCGCGACTGTCTCTCAGTCCGCCGACGCTGTCAGGTCACGGTTCGTGCCCACAGGATGGCCGTTCACACACCCTTTACAAACGCATAATCATAGCAGGGTAGTGAGCCTCTGGCAAGATATGGCCTGTCACCTCGACCTCGTCGACGAGGTCGCCCAGTTCCAGTTCGTCCGCTCGGTCGAGCGCATCGAGACCCCCTGCCTCGCCCCCGTCTGGAAACGCCGCGCGGTCAGTACGCGGCGGCGGTCCTGACCGCCCGCAGGATGTCGTCTGGCTGCGGCAGGATCGCCGCTTCGAGGTCGGGGTGGTAGGCGACGGGGCAGTCGAGGGCGCCGACGCGCTTGACGGGGGCGTCGAGGTGGTCGAAGAGCTCGTCGGCGATGCGCGCGGCGAGCTCGGCCCCGAAACCGCAGGTCAACTGGTCCTCGTGGGCCACCACCACGCGGCTCGTCGCGGCGACCGCCGCCGCGATCGACGACCAGTCGTAGGGGGCCAAGGTCCGCAGGTCCATCACCTGCACGCTGACGTCCTCCTGCGCCGCCCGCTCCGCCGCCAGCAGCGATCGCTGGACCAGCGAGCCCCACGTGATCACGACGACGTCGGTCCCCTCGCGCCGGGTGCTCGCCCGCGCGAACGGGACCTGGTGGTCCGGTCCGTGGTAGGCGGCCTTGCTGTAGGTCTGGCGGTAGAGGTGCTTCGGCTCGAGGAACAGCACCGGGTCGTCGCAGCGGATGGCGGTGCGCAGCAGCCCCGCGGCGTCGGCGGCGTTCGACGGATAGGCGATGCGCAGCCCCGGGCAGTGCGCGAAGATGCTCTCGCCCGACTGGCTGTGGTAGAGCGACCCGCCACGCAGGTAGCCGCCGATCGGCGCCCGGATGACGAGCGGGCACGAGAACGCGTTGTTCGACCGGTAGCGCAGCATCGTCAGCTCGTCGCGGATCTGCATCATCGCGGGCCAGATGTAGTCGAAGAACTGAATCTCCACGACCGGCTTCAGCCCACGGATGGCCATCCCGATGGCCCGGCCCACGATGTTGGCTTCGGCGAGCGGCGAGTTGAACACGCGCTCGCGCCCGAACTTCCGCTGCAACCCGAGGGTCGCCTTGAACACGCCGCCCTTGCCCGGCACCGCCGCCAGCGCCTCGGCCCGGCTGCAGTCGGCCACGTCCTCCCCGAACACGACGATCCGGGGGTTGCGGGCCATCTCGTCCTCGAGGGTCCGGTTGATGGCCGCCACCATCGTGATCGGCTCGCCCTCGGGGGCGCCGGGCACGTCGAAGCGCCCGGCCGCCGGATCCACGTCGGGCGAGTACACGTGGCGCAGCGCCGTGGCGGGGTCGGGCGGGGCGGCGGCCAGCGCCTCGTCGGCGGCCGCGCGGATCTCTTCGTCCACGCCCGCCGCCAGCCGCGCCAGCTCGGCGTCGTCCGCGATCTGGCGGCTGGTCAGGAACGCGGCGAGCCGGGTGATGGGGTCGCGGGCCCGCTCCGCCTCCCGCTCTGCCTCGCTCTTGTACTGGCCGTCGTCGTCCGATTCGGAATGCGAGTGCAGCCGCACCACGCCCGCCTTGACGAGGACCGGACCGCGGCCACCGCGCGCGTGGGCGAGGGCCCGCCGCATCGCCGCGACGCTCTCGATGGCGTCGGTCCCGTCGACGCTGACGACCTCGAGCCCCGGGAACGTCGACACGAGGCGGGTGATGTCGCCGCCCGGCGTCTGAATCTCGACGGGGACGGAGATGGCGTAGCCGTTGTCCTCGATCAGGTAGATCACCGGGAGCCGGCGCGTGCAGGCGGTGTTCAGCGATTCCCAGAACTCGCCCTCGCTCGTGCCCCCTTCGCCGAGCGACACGTAGACGACGTCGCCCTCCGCGCAGGCGCTGGCGGCGTCCGCGACTTCCGGGAACCGCAGATGGAACTGACAGGCCTCGGCGCACCCGACGGCGTGGAGGCACTGGGTCGACACCGCGCTGGAGGGAGACACCAGGTTCAGGGCCGGCTTGCTCCAGTGGGCGGGCATCTGGCGCCCCCCCGACGACGGATCGGCCGCGGCGCCGACCGCCGCCAGCAGCATCTCGTGGGCGGTCATGCCGAGGGCGAGGGCGAGGGCCCGGTCGCGGTAGTAGGGGAAGAACCAGTCGCGGCCCGCCGTCAGCAGCGTGCCCGCCGCCACCTGGATCGCCTCGTGGCCCGCCCCGCTGATTTGGAAGAAGCTCTTGCTCTGGCGCTTGAGCTGCAACTCCTTCTCGTCGAGTCGGCGCGCCAGGAGCATCGTGCGGTGAAACCGCAGCAGCTCATCCCGTGACAGCCCGCCGTACAGCCGCTGTGCCGTCGCGGCAGGCGCGTTCCCCGAGCCCGTCGAGCGCTCCATGGTGCAATCCTGCGTGCCAAGGTGGGACCGACGACTGACCCGCATTGGCAGTAAATTATAGCATCGCGGCGACGGCCCGCCCCGCGAGCGGTCGACCGGCCGCTTCCGACGATGACGAGCGAAGGCGACGGTATGGTGACGGCGTGGGACGACCTGGCGCTCGAGAAGATCACCGCCCTCATCTCGCGGAAGGAGGTGGCTGGCGCCGGCCAGAGGCTGGCGCAGGTCTATCTGAAGCGCGGGGCCCTGGTACCGCGCCATGCCCACCACGGCGAGAAGATGATCTACGTCCTCGATGGGGCGCTGAAGCTGCGGATGGCGGGAGACGACGTCGTCGTGCGGGAGGGCGAGGTGGTGCGCGTTCCCGGGCGGGCCCTGCACCAGATAGAGGCCCTCGCGGACACCTTCGCGCTCGCGGCCCGCGGCACGGCTCCCCGCCGCGGCGAGACCGGCGCCGGCGCGCGGCCGGACGCCGGTGCGGCGAGCGGCGAGTGAGTGAGCCCGTCGGTCGCGGGCAGGATCACCGCCGCGCGGCGGCGGGGAACGGTCGTCAGTGAATGGTGCCGTCCCAGTCGTCGCGGCCCGGCAGGACGCGGAACTTGCGGCGCAGCCGGCCCATCTTCCACTGAAGATACCGGTACTTGATCTCGGCCTTCAGTCCGAAGCGGCCGAACCGCGGCCGGCCGATCCCGGTGCCCCGTTTGAGGTAGAGGTAGCCGATGACGAGCCCGCTGAGGTGAGCGACGTGGGCGACCCCGGCGTCGCGCGGCACCGACAGGAACGCGATGGCCGCGATGATCATCACGAAGTACCGGGCCGGGATCGGGAACACGAAGAACACCAGGATCGGCGCGTTCGGATAGTAGACCGCGAACGCCGTCAGCAGGCCGTAGATCGCCCCGGAGGCGCCGATGGTCACACCGTGGTAGGTCGGGTCGCTGAACGCGAACGGCAGCAGTCCCGCGGCGATGGTGGCAACGCCGGCCCCGACGCCGGTCACCAGGTAGAAGCGCAGGAAGTAGGCGGGTCCCCACAGGCGCTCGAGCTGGACGCCGAACATCCAGAGGACGAGCAGGTTGAAGAAGATATGTCCGATGCTCCCGTGCAGGAACATGTAGGTGGCGGGCTGCCAGAACCGCAGCCCCGTCACCACCGCTTCGGGGCGCAGCCCGAACACTTCGATGAGGAGGCGGCCGAGGGGCGGCACGAGGGCGCCGGCCACGAAGACGCCGATGTTCGCCCAGAGCAGCATCTTCACGGCCGGGGTCATCGGACCGGGGCCGAACGACATGCCGGACGGAGGCCGGGAATAGTGGTACCCGCGGGGCATCGCCGCCATCGTACCACGGCCGGGCGCAGCCGGCGGGGCGAAGGGGGGCTCAGGTGGCGAACCGGAAGTTGATGACGTCGCCGTCCCGGACCACGTAGTCCTTGCCCTCCAGCCGCACCTCCCCGTGCTCGCGGCACGCGGCGTGCGAGCCGTCCCGGGCCGTCAGGGCGTCGTAGTGGACGACCTCCGCGCGGATGAACCCCCGCGCGATGTCGCTGTGAATCTCGCCCGCCGCCTCCTGCGCCGCCGTCCCGCGCGGGATCGACCACGCCCGACACTCGTCCTTCCCCACCGTGAAGAAGGAAATGTAGCCGAGCAGCCGGTAGGCCGCCCGGACGACCCGGTCGAGCCCCGAGTCGGCGAGGCCGAGGTCGGCGAGGAACGCGGCCCGGTCGCCCGGCGGCAGCTCCGCTATCTCCAGCTCGATCTTGGCGCAGACCGGCACCGTCTCGATCGCGCTTCCCGACAGCGCGTCGGCGAGGCCGACCCGCGCGACCGCCCCCTCCGGGTCCGCCACGTCCGCCTCGCCGAGGTTGAGCACGACGAGCAACGGCTTGGCGGACAGAAAGCTGAAGCCCCGCAGGCGCCGGGTGTCGGGCGCGTCGAGGGCGAGCGCGCGCAGGGGCCGGCCGTCCTCCAGGGCCGCCCGACACTGTTCGATGACCCGAAGCTCCTCGTTCAGCTCGCGGCTCCGGCCCTTCTTCATGTCCTGACGGATCCTCTCGACCCGGCGCTCGGCGACCCCGAGGTCGGCCAGGATCAACTCGTCCTCCATCGCGCGGGCGTCCCGGGCCGGGTCCAGGCTTCCCGACGCGTGCGGGACCCGCTCGTCCGGGAACATCCGCAGCACGTGGAGCAGGGCGTCGGCGTTGCGGAAGCCCGTCACGTCGAGCATGGCGGCGGCCGACCCGCGGCCGGCGAGCTCGCTCAACTCGACCGTGGCCGGCACCCGGCGCCGCGGGTCGAAGAGCGCCGTCAGCCGATCGAGGCGCGGGTCCGGCACCTGCGCGACGCCCACCTGCGCCGCCTGCCGCCGCTGGCCCGGGCGCGTCTCGCCCGACGACGGCGTCAGCAGTCGGAAAAGGGTGGTCTTCCCGGTCGACGGCAGTCCGATCAGCCCCGCCCGCAGCATGGTTCCCGATCCTCCTCCCGCCGGAGATGGAAATGCGAAGATAAAGCGTAAATTGTAGATTTCACGTCACTTGTTGACACCACGGTGGTCGTTCTCTATAGTGATGTGGATTTATTTGGACCTCAGTGGAGCGAAGTGGTGCTTCGGGGGAACTACTCGGTCAAGATCGACGAAAAGGGGCGGCTGAAGATCCCCGCCGTTTTTCGCACCGCCATGCAGGACCGATACGGCACCCAGGTGTACGTGACCTCCCGCAAGCACGAGGGCGTCGTCGTCAACATCTATCCGATGCCGGTCTGGGAGGAGATGGAGCGCAAGCTGGCGACGCTGCCGGCGTCGCTGCCCGAACTCGCGCGCTACGTCGACCTCGTGAACTACTACGGCCAGCCCGGCGAGATCGACAAGCAGGGCCGGGTGTCCATCCACCCCCTGCTGCGCGAGTCGGCGGCGATGGTGGGCGATGTGGACGTCCTGGGGCAGCTCGACCATCTCGACGTTTGGAATCACGAGCGATTCGCGACGCGCATGGCGAACGAGCCCTTCACCGACGCCGACGCCCGGAAGCTGTCGGAGTTCGGCATCTGATGGCGACGATCCTACACGAGCCGGTCCTGCCGGCGGAGACGGTCGAGCTGCTCGAGCCGGCGGGGCGCGGCCTCGTCGTCGACTGCACGGTGGGGACCGGTGGGCACGCGGCGGCGCTGCTCGAGGCGGGGGCGGATCGGGTCGTCGGGCTCGACCGCGACGCCGAGGTGCTGCCGCTCGCCCGCCGACGCCTCGCGGCCTGGAGGGATCGCGTGGACCTGGTGCACGCTGACTACCGCGGCCTCGACGACGTGCTGGACCGGCTCGGGGTCGAACGAGTCGACGGGGCGCTGGCCGACCTCGGGTGCTCGTCCGTACAGCTCGAAGCCGAGGGCCGGGGCTTCAGCTTCCGCCGCGACGATCCCCTGGACATGCGCATGGACCGGACCTCGGGCCGCACGCTCGCCGACCTCCTCGCCGAGGCGACCCCCGAGGGATTGGCGGACGTCATCTTCGAGTACGGCGAGGAACGCCGCTCGCGTCCCATCGCCCGCGCCATCGTCGCCGCGGCGGCCGGCGCGGGAATCGGGACGACGGCCGAACTCGCCGCCGTCGTCCGCCGCGCCGCGCGCTACCGCGGGCGGTCCCGCATCGACCCCGCCACCCGTACGTTCCAGGCCCTGCGCATCTGGGTCAACCGCGAGCTCGACGGGCTCGACGCGTTCCTGCGCACGGCCGCGAAGCGCCTGAAGGCGGGCGCGCGCCTCGTCGTCATCAGCTTCCACTCGCTGGAGGACCGCATCGTCAAGCGCACCCTGCGGGAGCTCGAGCGCGGCGGCGAGCTTGCGATGCGCATTCTGACCCGCAAGCCGTTGCGGCCGGCCGACGAAGAACTGGCCCGCAATCCCCGCGCCCGCTCGGCCCGTCTGCGGGCGGCCTGGAGGGTGGCGTGAATCAGCAGAACCTCGATTTCCGCGTCACCCGCGACATCCGCAACGCGCCGATCGTGCGCGAGATCGACCGGCGGTGGCAACGCGAGCTCTGGCGGTCCCTGGCCGTGGGAGTCTGCTTCGTGGCCGTGATTCTGTTCTCGGCTTGGCAGAACTTCGAGCGGCTCAGGTACGGCTACGAGATCGAACAGATGGAGCAGGAGCGCTCCGAGCAACTCGACCTGAACCGGCATCTGCTCCTCGAGATCGAGACGCTCAGGGCGCCGCAGCGGATCGAGCGTATCGCGACGGCCGAACTGGGGCTGGCGCCGCCGGCGGGGGCGGGCGTGCAGGTGGTCGAGCGCCAGGTGGCCTCGCCGCCGCCGGACGCCGCGGTGCCGGCGGATCGGGACGCGGGTGCGCTCATCGCGCCGCTCGCGGCCCGCTGAAGACGACGATGACCCGCGACCGAGACCCGGCGGCGACCCATTGGCGGGACGTTCTGCATCCGCGGGTGCGCGTCGCCGCCTGCGTCATGGTGCTGTGGGGACTCGCCATCGCGGGGCGGCTCGTCCAGATCCAGGTCTTCGACCACGACTTCTACGTTCAGCGCGCCGGCAACCAGCATGAGCGCGCGATCGAGACGCCGGCCCGGCGCGGAGAGCTGCTCGACCGTACGGGGCGGGTGCTCGCCTACGACGTGGCCGCCGACACCGTCATCGCCGAGCCGAGGGAGGTGGACGACCCGTCGGGGACGGCCCGCCGGCTCTGCGAGGTGATGGTGTGCACGGCGGAGCGGGAGGCGCGGCTCACGTCGGTCCTCGCCCGCGAGAGCGCCTTCGCCTACATCGAGCGGCAGATCTCGCCGCGGGTGGCCGAGCGGCTGCGCGACCTCGACCTCGACGGCATCGGCTTCCTCAAGGAGAACCGGCGTTACTACCCCAACGGACGCCTCGCCGCGCACGTCCTGGGTCACGCCGGCGTCGACAACCAGGGCCTCCACGGCCTGGAATCGCTGTACGAGGCGACCCTCACGGGCGAGCCGGGGAGAATCCTGGTGCAGCGAGACGCCCAGCGCCAGGCGTTCAGCCGCGTCGAGCGGCGGCCGACGGCGGGGGTCTCCCTCGAACTCTCCATCGACAGCTTCATTCAGCACGTCGCCGAGCGGGAGCTGCGCGTCGCCGTCCGCGAGCACGACGCCATCGGCGGCAGCGTCGTGGTCCTCGACCCGCGCACCGGCGACATCCTCGCGCTCGCCAACGAGCCCACGTTCAACCCCAACGCCTGGCGGGGCACATCCCCAGAGGCGCTCCGGAACCGGGCCGCGCAGGACATCTACGAGCCGGGATCGACCTTCAAGATCGTCACCGCCTCGGCCGCTCTCGAAGAGCAGGTGGTCCGGCCCGACGACGTCATCGACGTGAGCCCCGGCGTGATCTACTTCGAGGGAAGGCCGATCCGCGACTTCCGCAACTACGGGGCTCTCACCTTCGCCGACGTCATCGTCAGGTCCAGCAACGTGGGGACCAGCCAGATCGGCGTGGCTCTGGGCCCGGACCGCCTCAACCGCTATGTCCGGCGCTTCGGATTCGGTCAGACGAGCGCCCGCGACTTCCCCGGCGAGAGCCGCGGCATCGTGCACGACGTCTCCCGGCTTCGCGAGGGCGATCTGGCCCGCATGGCGATGGGCTACGCCGTCTCCGTCACGCCGCTGCAGATGGCGGTCGCGATGAACACCGTCGCCAACCGCGGGGAGCTGCTGGCCCCCCGCCTCGTCCGGGCGGAGCTGCGCGACGGGGTCCGCGAGGAGATCCCGGTGCGGGTCGTCCGGCGGGCGATCAAGGCGCGGACCGCGGCCACCCTGACCGGCATCATGGAGGATGTCGTCGCCCGCGGGACCGCTCGGGCGGCCCGCATTCCCGGTTACAGCGTCGCCGGCAAGACGGGCACGGCCGAGAAGCTCCTCCCCGGGGGCGGCTACTCCCGGACCGACCACGTCGCCTCCTTCGGGGGGTTCGTGCCGTCCACGCGGCCCGAGCTCACCATTCTCGTCATGGTCGACGGCGTGGCCGGGTTCGGAGGCGCCGTGGCTGCCCCCGTCTTCCAGCGCATCGGCGAGTCGGTTCTCCGGCATCTCGGCGTCGCGCCCAACCTCGACGCGGCGCCGCCGCTGCTCGTGTCCCCCGGGCCCGCCCCGTCCCAGGAGGTGCGGACGGTTCTCGTGCGCGGGGACGAAGGAGCGGACCCGTCCGGACTCGGCGCCGCGGCACCGGCCGTGATGCCCGATTTGCAGGGGCTCGGCGCGCGGGCGGCGGTGGCAGCGGCGACGGACCTTGGCCTGTCGGCCCGGCTCAGGGGGCGCGGGGTGGTCGTGGGGCAGGTCCCGGCGGCGGGCGATGCCATCGTGCCGGGGCAGACGCTGGTGCTGAAGCTCGAACGGCGCCGGGCGGGGGTGGGGTCATGACCGTCGGCGACCTGATGCCGCGGCTGTCGGGCGTGGTGGACGCCGGCGGCCCGGGCCCGTCGGTGGACGCCGCGGTGCTGTCGCGGGACGCGACATCCATCGCCTTCGACTCGCGCCGGGTCGAGCCGGGGGCGGTGTTCGTCGCCATCAAGGGACAGCACGCCGACGGCGTCGACTTCGCGGACGAGGCGGCGCGGCGCGGTGCGGTGCTCGTGGTGTCGGAGTCGCGCGTGCGGCCGGGAGCGGAAGGGCGGTGGGTGCAGGTGACCGACGCCCGGTTCGCCCTCGCCGAGCTGTCGGCGGCCTTCCACGGCAACCCGAGCCGCGACCTCACGGTGGTGGGGGTCACCGGCACCAACGGCAAGACCACCACCACGTACCTGCTGACGGCGATCTTCGAGGCGGCGGGCCGGCCGTGCGGCCGCATCGGAACCGTGACGTACCGCATCGGCGCGTCCGAGGCGGAGGGGCCGCACACGACCCCCGAGGCGCCGGACGTGCAGGCCCTGTTGCGCGAGATGGTCGAGCAGCGCGTCGCCGCCTGCGTGATGGAGGTGTCTTCGCATGCGTTGTCGATGCGCCGGGTGGATCGCACCCTGTTCAGCGCCGCCGTCTTCACCAATCTCACGCGCGACCACCTCGATTTTCACGCCGACATGGAGCACTACTTCGAGGCGAAGCGCCGCCTCTTCGACATGCTCCCGCTCGGGGCGCCGGCGGTCGTCAACGTCGATGACCCGGCCGGCCGGCGGCTCGCGGGCCTGGCTGGTCGCCCCGTGACCTACGCGGTGGACCGGGACGCCGAGGTGCGGCCCGAGCGGGTGGAGTCGACGCGCGCGGGGACCCGGCTCGACGTCCGCACGCCGCGGGGGCGGATCGAGCTGATCTCGCCTCTCCCCGGGCGGGTCAACGCCTACAACGTGCTCGCCGCGGCCGCTGCCGCCCTCGCCCTCGACCTGCCCCTGTCGGCCATCGAGCAGGGCGTGGCCGGGCTCGACGGCGTGCCGGGGCGGTTCGAGGTGGTGTCCTCGTCCGACGACGACTTGTGGGTCCTGCTCGATTTCGCCCATACCGACGACGCCCTGCGCGGGGTGCTCGGGGCGGTGCGCGAGCTCGCCCCCGGCCGTCTCATCAGCGTCTTCGGTTGCGGCGGCGACCGCGATCGCGCCAAACGCCCGCTGATGGGGGCGGTGGCGGCGAGGCTCAGCGATCTCGTGGTGCTGACCTCCGACAACCCGCGCTCCGAGGATCCAGACCGCATCATCGACCAGATTCGCAGCGGTGTCCTCTCGACGGCGGCCGAGACGGGGTGTCGGCACCTGGCCATCGCCGATCGCCACGCCGCCATCGAACGGGCCATCGCCGAGGCCGAGCCGGGCGACGCGGTGGTCATCGCCGGCAAGGGGCATGAGCGCGAGCAGGTCATCGGCGACGTCCGGCTTCCGTTCGAGGACCGCGTGGTGGCCCGAGGGGCGCTCGCGAGCCGGCGGACCCGAGTGCAGGTGTCGTGAGGAGGCCCGCGGGCGTCGATCGCTTGGCGCCGGAGGGGACAGGCGGCCGGAACGGGCCGCGGGAGATGGGTGAATCGTGGTCGATGACGTTGGGCGAGCTGGCCGCGGCGGTCGCGAGCACCCGGATCTCGGGGGCGGGCGGGACCCGCGCCACCGGTGTCGCCATCGATTCGCGCTCGCTCCGTCCCGGCGATCTGTTCGTCGCGATTCGCGGCACCCGTTTCGACGGTCATCGCTTCGTGGGGGATGCGGTGGCCCGCGGTGCGGCCGCGGTTCTCGTCAGCGATGCGGCGGCCCTGGGCACGCCGCCGACGCCGGGGATCGTCGTCGATGACACCCTGCGCGCGTTGCAGGCGCTGGCCCGCAGGGTCAGGCGCGACTCGGACGCCCGGGTGGTCGCGGTGACCGGCAGCGTCGGGAAGACCACGACGAAGGAGGTGTCGGCGGCGCTGCTGGAGACGCGCTACCGCGTGTTTCGGAATCGGGGCAACCTGAACAACCACATCGGATTGCCTTTGTCGTTGCTGGAGTTGCGGACCCGGCCGGAGGTGGCCGTGGTGGAGCTCGGCATGAGCGGCCCTGGAGAGATTCGTCGCCTCGTGGAGATCGCCGAGCCCGACGTGCGGGTCTGGACGAACGTCGGCGAGGCGCACGCCGAGTTCTTTCCGTCGATCGAGGCGATTGCCGACGCCAAGGCGGAGATCCTGACCGGGGCGTCGCGGGATGCGGTGGTCGTCGCCAACGCGGCGGACGACCGGGTCATGCGCCGGGTGGCGGGGTTTCCGGGGCGGGTCGTCACGTTCGGCATCGATGTGGAGGCGGACGTGAGCGCGAGCGCCGTCGAGGACCTCGGGCTCGACGGCGTGCGGGCCCGTCTCCGCACGCCCGTCGGGCTGGCGCCGGTGCGCACGCGGCTGCTCGGCCGCGGCAACCTCGCGAACGTGCTCGCCGCCGTCGGCGTCGCGCTGTCCTTCGACGTGCCCCTGGCGGCCGCCGTGGAGCGGGCCGCCGCGGTCGAGGCGCCGCCGCACCGGGGCCGCATACACCGCCTGGCCGGCGGGGTCGCCGTGATCGACGACTCGTACAACTCGAGTCCCCTCGCGCTGGAGACGGCGCTCGCGACCCTGGCCCGCGGCCCCGCCGGCCGCCGGGTGGCGGTGCTCGGCGAGATGCTCGAGCTCGGCGGCCGCTCCATGGACCTGCATCGGGCCGCGGGCCGGGGCGCGGCGGCGGCGGGGGTGGGCCTGCTGCTCACGGTCGGCGGGGAACCCGCGCGGGCCCTCGGCCTCGCCGCCGTCGAAGCCGGCGCGGCTGCCGCCGGGGTCTTCCACTGCGAGACCAGCGAGGAGGCGGCGGCGCGCACTGCGGCGTCGATTCGCGACGGCGACGTCGTCCTCGTCAAGGGCTCGCGGGGGGTGCGCACGGATCGGGTGGTGACGCGGCTCTGCGCCGACCGGGCGGCGGGATCGGAGCGGATGTGATGCTGTACCACCTGCTCTATCCGCCCCTGAACGTCGTCCAGTACATCACCGTGCGGACCGCCGCCGCCGGCATCACCGCGTTTCTGATCAGCCTCGTCGTGGGGCCCTGGCTCATCCGTACCCTCCGCGAGTTCCAGATCGGCCAGGTCGTGCGGGACGACCTCGCCGGGCACCGGTCCAAGGCCGGCACGCCCACCATGGGGGGGGTGCTCATCCTGACCGCGGTGACGGCGCCGACCCTCGCGTGGGGCGACCTCACGAACGCCTATGTGTGGATCGCGACGCTCTCGATGGTCGCGTTCGGGCTCGTCGGCTTTCTCGACGACTACCTGAAGATCGTCCGACGCGACCACAACGGGCTGCGCCCCCGCTACAAGCTCCTCGGCCAGGCGGTGGTGGCCCTCGCCGTCGGTCTCGCCCTGTTGTGGATGAGCGGCCGCGAGATCTACGACACCGAGCTCGTCCTGCCGTTCTTCAAGCAGCTCACCCCCGACCTGGGCTGGCTGTACGTTCCGTTCGGGATGCTGGTGATGGTGTTCTTCTCGAATGCCGTCAACCTGACGGACGGGCTCGACGGACTCGCCATCAGCCTCTTCATCGTCGCCGCGGCGGCGATGACGGCGCTGGCCTACGTCACCGGCCACGCGACCTTCGCCGAGTACCTGCTGCTGACGCACGTGGCGCCGGCGGCGGAGCTCACCGTGTTCTGCGGCGCGCTGGTCGGGGCCGGCCTCGGCTTCCTCTGGTACAACTCGCACCCCGCCGAGATCTTCATGGGCGACGTCGGCTCCCTCGCGCTGGGGGGCGCTCTTGGCACCGTGGCCATCCTCATCAAGCAGGAGCTCCTGCTGCCCATCGTGGGCGCGGTGTTCGTCATCGAGCTCCTGTCGGTCGTAATCCAGGTGGGTAGCTTTAAGTTGACGGGTCAGCGCGTTTTTCGCATGGCCCCGATCCACCATCACTGCGAGCTTATCGGATGGAGCGAGCCGAAGGTGATCAGCCGGTTCCTGATCGCCGCGGTGGTCTTCGCCTGTTTCAGCCTCGCGACGTTGAAGCTGCGATGAACGGGTTCTCGGTGCGGGGGGCGACGGTCGTGGTGGTGGGGGCGGCGCGCAGCGGTGTGGCGGCGGCGCGGCTTCTCGCCGACCGCGGCGCGCGGGTCGTTCTGACCGAGCGTCGCCGCGAGGTCGCCGAGCCGGTCCGCCGCCTCGAGGACGCCGGCGTCGAACTGGAGCTCGGCGGTCATCGGCCCGACACGCTGGCGCGGGCGGAGCTCGTGGTGCTGAGCCCGGGCGTATCTCCTGCGCTGGCGATCTTCGACGGCGTCCGGCGGCGGCGGGTCCCCCTCATCAGCGAGCTCGAGCTGGCGAGCCGCTGGCTGCGGGGGCGCTTGGTGGCGGTGACCGGCACGAAGGGCAAGTCGACGACGGTGGTGCTGGCGGGTCGGATGCTCGAAGCCGGCGGCCGGGACGTCCTGGTGGGGGGGAACGTGGGGACCGCTCTCAGCACCCAGGTGGACGAGTCCACCCCCGAGACGGTCCACGTGGTCGAGGCGTCGAGCTTCCAGCTCGAACTGACGGACACGTTCCGGCCCTCGATCGCGGTGTTTCTCAACCTGCATCGCGACCATCTCGACCGGCACGCGGGCTATGCCGCCTACGCGGCGGCCAAGGCCCGCATCTTCTCCAATCAGACCGAGTCCGACGCGCTGGTGGTGAACGCGGACGATCCCGAGGTGCTGCGGATGGCGCGCGGCGGCCGCGGCCGACGGGTGCCCTACGGCCTGTCGGCGCCCATCGACGCGGGCATCACGGTAGCCGGGGGGGCCATCGTCCGCCGGACCGCGGCCGGCACGGACCCCCTGGTGCCGCTGTCCGCGGTGCATCTCATGGGCCGGCACCTGCTGAGCGACGTCCTCGCCGCGAGCGCGGTGGCGAGCCTCGTCGGGGTGTCCGCCGACGAGATGACCCGGGCCGTCGACGGGTTCACCGGGCTCGACCACGCCCTGGCCCCGGCCGGCGAGGTGGGCGGCGTGCGCTTCATCGACGACTCCAAGGCCACCAACGTGGCGGCGGCGCGCTGCGCCATCGAGAGCTGCGGCGACCGTCTCGTCGTCATCATGGGCGGACGCTTCAAGGGGGGCGATCTCGCGTCGCTCTCCCCGCTGCTCGAGCGGCGGGCGGACGCGGTCGTCGCCATCGGCGAGGTGCGCGGGCGGATCCGCGAGACGTTCGAGGCGTCGGTGCGGGTCGTCGAGGCGGATTCGCTCAACGACGCGGTCCGCGCTGCCTACGGGCTGGCCACGCCCGGGGGAACGGTGCTGCTGGCGCCGGCGTGCGCCAGCCTCGACATGTTTCGCGACTATGCGGAACGGGGTCGCGTGTTCGTGGGGGCGGTGAGCCGCCTGCGAGAAGAGGTCGAAGGAAAGCGTGAGCAGTGAGCAGTCATCAGTCGTGTCGCGGCGGAGGAGAGTCGACCGCTGGGAACGCAGGCTGCCTCGGTCTGCGAGGTCGGTGTCTTCTCCTCGCGCGCGGCTGATGACTGCTGACCGCTCACGCTTCTGGTTCTCGGGTCGGGGCGCTCCGGACTTTAGGGCCGCCCCGGCCGTCCGTCACGAGGCGCGACGACCGCCATGGCGCGAAAACTGAAGTCCGACAAGGTGCTCTTCCTCACCACGCTGTTGCTGGTGTGCGCCAGCGTGGTGATGGTCTACAGCGCCTCGGCCGTCCTCGCCATGGGCCGCTTCCAGCAGCCGCCCTGGTTCTTCCTGCTCAAGCAGGTGATCTGGGCCGTCATCGGCATCGGGCTGCTCGCTGCCGCGATGCGGGTGGACTACCGCGTGCTGCGGAGCCCGCTCGTGATCCGCACCGGCCTGGTCGTCTGCGTCGCGGCCCTCATCGTCGTCTTTTTCGGCCCTGCGATCAACGGCACCCGCCGGTGGCTCTCGATCGGCGGTGTCGGCATCCAGCCGTCCGAGCTCGCCAAGGTCGCGGTCATCCTGTTCACCGCCGCCACCCTCGAGCGGCGCATGGAGAAGACGGGCCGGGTCGCGTCTGCGCTGGCGCCGGTGCTTTTCGTCACCGGTCTCGTCTGCGGCCTGATCGTGCTCGAACCCGACTTCGGGACCGCGTTCACCCTGCTCATGATCGTCGGGGTCATGGTGTTCGCGGCGGGGATGCCGTACCGCTACCTCGCGGGGCTGACGCTGGTCATGGCCCCGCCGGTCGTCGCGATCCTCATCAGCGAACCCTACCGCGTCCAGCGGCTGCTCGCGTTCCGCGACCCCTGGGCCGACCCGCAGGGCGCCGGCTACCAGGTCATCCAGTCGCAGATCGCGGTGGGCACGGGCGGGCTGTTCGGGCAGGGGCTGATGGGCGGCGTGCAGAAGCTGTTCTATCTGCCGCATCCTCACACCGACTTCATCTACGCCGTGATCGCCGAGGAGACGGGGTTGCTCGGGGCCCTGGTGGTGCTGCTCTGCTTCGGCGTCATCCTGTGGCGCGGCCTCGATATTGCGGCGTCGGCGCCGGACCGGTTCGGGGCGTTTCTCGCCGTCGGCATCACCATGATGGTGACGTTCCAGGCGTTCTTCAACATCAGCGTCGTGCTGGGGCTGCTGCCGACCAAGGGGATTCCCTTGCCGTTCGTCAGCGCAGGTGGCTCCTCGCTGCTCATCAACCTGCTGGCGATGGGCATTTTGCTGAATGTCTCCCAGCACACCTCCGAGACGCGGGTGGCGCGGTCCGGATGACTGCGGTGACGGCGGGACGACGGACCCCCGCCCGTCCGTTCGCGGACCGGCGGGAGGCGCGGAAGGCAGAGCGGTCGATGTCCGGACCTTGCGTGCTGATGAGCGGGGGCGGAACCGGCGGGCACCTCTATCCCGGCATTGCGGTGGCGAGGGAGATCCGGCGGCGCCGCCCGGGGGCGCGCATCGTCTTCGCGGGCACCGGCCGTGGCGCCGAGGCCCGGACCGTCAACGATCAGGGGTTCGAGCACGTGCTGATTCGAAGCGCCGGGTTGAAGGGCACATCCTGGCCGGCCCGCATCCGTGGGTTCTCCCTGCTGCCGGTGAGCGCCTGGGACGCTTGGCGGACCATCGGCCGGGTCGATCCGGACCTCGTCATCGGGCTCGGGGGGTACTCGGCCGGCGCGGTCGTCCTGCTCGCGGCCCTGCTCCGCATTCCGACGATGGTGCTCGAGCAGAACGTGAAGCCGGGCATCACCAACCGGCTGCTGGCGCCGGTGGTCAGCGCCGCCGCCGTGTCCCACGAGGCGACCCTGCCGCAGTTTCGCGGGAAGGGCTTCGTGGCGGGGAACCCGGTCCGGACCGAGTTCTTCGAGTCGGCGGCGCCGGCCGCGTCGGCGACCCCGCGTCCGCTGCACCTGCTGGTGCTCGGCGGATCGCAGGGGGCCCACGCCGTCAACGTGGCGATGACGGCGGCGGCGCCGATCCTCGCCGGTTCGGGCGTTCCCCTCGCGGTCACGCACCAGACCGGCCGGCGCGATCAGATCCTGGTGCAGGAGGCGTACACCCGCGCCGGGGTGTCGGCGCGGGTCGCGCCGTTCTTCCAGGAGATGGCGGACATCATGCGACGGGCCGACATCGTGGTCAGCCGCGCCGGGGCGACCACCCTCGCCGAACTGGCCGCGTGCGGCCGCCCGTCGCTGCTGGTGCCCCTGCCCGGCGCTGCCGACGGTCATCAGCAGGCGAACGCCGAGGTGCTGGCGGAGCAGGGAGCGGCCGAGGTGTTGCCGGAAACCGGCCTGAGCGGCGAGCGGCTGGCGGCCCGCGTGCTCGCGCTCGCGGGGGACGACGGGCGGCGCCGGCGGATGGCGTCGGCGGCTCGCGCCCTCGCTAGGCCGCGCGCGGTCTCAGTCATCGTCGACCGGGTCGAGAGCCTGATCGGAGAGGCGAGCGGCGCGTGAGCAGGTGGCGGAGCATTCATCCGATGAGCGCCGGCAGGAAGCGGGATCGGCGGCGGCCGACCACGGCCTCCCCGCGGATGCCCGCCGGGTGCATTTCGTGGGCGTGGGCGGCGTCGGCATGAGCGGTGTGGCGGAAATGATGAGCGGTCTCGGCTACGAGGTCAGCGGCTCGGACCTGACGGCGTCAGCGGCCACGGAGAGGCTGCGGGCGTGCGGGGTCGAGGTCGGGATCGGCCACGACCCCGGCCGGGTCGCCGGAACCGACGCCGTGATCGCCTCGGCGGCGGTGCCCGACGACGACCCCGAGGTCGCCGAGGCCCGTCGTCGCGGCCTGCCGGTGCTGCAACGTGGCGTCATGCTGGCGGGGCTCGCAGCGTCGCGATCGACGGTCGCGGTGACCGGCACGCACGGCAAGAGCACCACATCGTCGATGGTGGCGGTGATGTTGGCCGAGTGCGGATTGGACCCGGCGGTACTGGTGGGGGCCCGGGTCGACGCCTTCGGGAGCAACGCGAGGCTCGGGAACGGGCCCCACTTCGTGGTCGAGGCGGACGAGAGCGAACCGTCGTTGCTGGCTCTGCGGCCCCGCGTCGCGGTTCTCACGAACCTCGAGCCGGAGCATCTCGACCACTACGGGACGTTCGACCGGCTGCGCGACACCCTGGTCCGCTTCGCCAACCGAACCGTCGAATCGGGCGCGGTCGTGGCGTGCGGCGACGACGCCGGGGTCGCGGGCCTCCGGCATCGCATCGAGCGGCGGGTCGTCAACTACGCGATGGAGGACGGGTCGGCCGACGTCGTCGGCGGAGAGGTGGTCTGCGGCGCCGACGGCTCGCGGTGTCGCGTGCGGTTCCGTCGGCGCGGACGCCCCGCGACCGCGGAGCTGGAGATCGCGGTACCGGGAAGGCACAACCTGCTGAACGGCCTCGCGGCCTTCGCGGTGGGTCTCGAGCTGGGTCTCGATCCGGAAGCGGTCGGGGCCGGCCTCCGGCGGTTCACCGGGGTGGGCCGGCGGTTCGAGCATCGCGGCACGGCGGCCGGCGTGCGGGTGGTCGACGACTACGGCCATCACCCGACCGAGATCGCAGCGGTGATGGCGACGGCCCGCCGGCAGCCGCACCGCCGGCTGGTTGTGGTCTTCCAACCCCACCGGTACTCGCGGACGGCCCGGTTCCTCGACCGGTTCGCGGCGGTGCTGGCGGCCGCCGACGTCGTGGTGCTCGTGGACATCTTCGCGGCGGGGGAGACGCCCCTCCCCGGCGTCACGAGCGAGCGGCTCGCCCGCGCCGTGCGCCGCGACACGGACCGGCCCGTGCACCACGTCCGCGGCCTCGACGAGGTCGCACCTCTCGTGGCGGGGTTGGTCGAGCCGGGCGATCTGGTGCTCACACTGGGGGCCGGGCCCATCGGCGGGGTCGGCGGCCGTCTCCTCGCGGCGATCGAGACGGCGGCCGGCGGGGCGGGGGAGGAATGACCATGGCGTCACTCGACGTGGTGTCCACCCGATCGCCCGGGAACGAGGTCGAGCCCCCGCCGCCGTTTCTGCCGAGGCTGGCGGACGGCGTCAGGCGGCACTGGGTGCGGCTCGTCCGCAGCCTGCTCCTGGCCGTCGGCCTGGCCGTCGGCGGATGGATGGTGCCCGGCGCGCCGTTTCTCACCGTCGACGACATCGTGGTGCACGGCAACGAGCAGTTGTCGGCGGGGGAGGTGCTGGCGTTGATGCCGGGTCTGCGCGGCGCGCCCATCCTGTCCGTGGACCTGGATGAACACCGGCGGCGGCTCTCGGCATCGCCGTGGCTCACCGGAGGCACGCTGCGCCGCCGGCTGCCGTCGACGGTCGAGGTGTTCGTGACCGAGCGGCGGCCCGTCGCGCTCGGTCGGTTCGACGGCCGGTTGTTCCTTCTGGATGCGTCCGGGGCGGTCGTCGATGGTTACGGGCCGCGCTTCGCGCATTTCGATTTCCCGATCGTCGATGGTCTGGAGAAGGAAGGGGGGGAGGGAGCGTCCGTCGTCGACCCCGAGCGCATGGCGCTGGCCGCGAGGCTGCTCGCAGACTTGGCGGGTCGGCCGGACCTTCTCGATGCGGTCTCCGAGATCGACGTCGCCGATTCCGGGAACGCGGTCGTGTTGCTCGATGACGACGTGGCGCTGCTGCATCTGGGTGCGGAGCGCTTTGTCCCGCGGCTGCGGCTCTATACCGAGCTGGCGCCCTTGCTGCGCAAGGAAGGCCGGGACATCGACGCGGTCGATCTGCGCTTCGACCCGCGGGTCTATGTCCGGGATCGGGCGCAGGGCCGCGGCTCGGCCGGGCCGGAGGAACCGGCCTGGAACCGGCAGGTCGCCGATACCGCGCCGGCCGGCCGGTCGGCGCCTTTGCGCAGCGTCGTTGAGGCATGAACGGGGGGGCCATGGCACGAAGGGACAACCATCTCGTCGGCCTCGACGTCGGCACGTCGAAGGTGGCGGCCATCGTGGCCGAGCCTCTCGACGACGGCGGCATGGACGTCTTCGGGGTCGGCGTCGTCGAGGCCCAGGGCATCCGGGGCGGTGTCGTCGTCAACGTGGAGGCTGCGGTCGAGTCGATCAAGCGGGCGATCGAGGAGGCCGAGCTCACCGCCGGCGCCGAGATCGACTCGGTCGTCCTCGGCCTGTCCGGGGCCCATCTGCGAGCGTTCAACAGCCGCGGGGTAGTGGCGGTGGCCGACCGGAATCGCGAGATCACCAGCGGCGACGTGCGGCGCGCAATCGACGCCGCGAAGGCGGTGACCCTGCCGAAGGGCCGCGAGATCGTGCATCTCCTCGCCCAGGACTTCGTCGTCGATGGCCAGGACGGCATCAGCGGCCCCATCGGCATGACCGGCTCGCGTCTCGAGGTCAATGTGCACGTGGTCACCGGCAGCATCTCGTCGACCCAGAACATCATCGCCTGCGTGAACCAGGCGGGGGTGGTGGTCGCCGACATGTTCATCGAGCAGCTTGCCGCGAGCGAGTCGGTGTTGACCAACGCGGAACGCGACCTCGGGGTCGCCCTCGCCGACATCGGCGGCGGCACCACCGATCTCGCGATCTTCGAACGCGGCAGCCTGTGGCACACCGCGGTCGTGACCCTGGGTGGCGGCCACTTCACGAACGACGTCGCCGTCGACCTGCGAATGCCGATTCCCGATGCCGAGCGCATCAAGCGCCTGCAGGGGTGCGCGCTCGATGCGATGGTCGGCGAGGACGAGCGCATCGACGTGGCGAGCGTCGGGGGTCGGCCGCCGCGGGAGATGTCCCGGCGCGTGCTGTCCCGGGTCCTGCAGCCGCGCGCGGAGGAGTTGTTCCACAAGCTGTGGGACGAGATTGGGCGCGCCGGTTACGAGGATTCGCTGAACTCGGGCATCGTGCTCTGCGGCGGGGGATCCCTGCTGGAGGGGATGGCGGAGATCGCCGAGCAGATCTTCGACCTGCCGATCAGACGCGGGTACCCGGCCGGCGTGGGCGGACTCACCGATCACGTCAGCAGCCCGGCGTTCGCAACCGCGGTGGGGCTGGTCAAGCACGCGCACCGCCGCCAGATGCAGGAGCGGACACAAGAGAGCTGGTGGCGCGTCGACCGGAGCCTCAGCGGTCGCCTGAGAGGGTTGTTCCGGTTTCTGGGGCGGGCCCGAGGACGCAGTTGGGCATGACGGGATCACGGGGCGGCGGCCGGAAGACGCCGCCCGTCCCTCGCCCGCGCCGCGGCGGCCGCGCGTTGGCGGAAGGACAAGGGGGAGTCGATGGAATCTGCTACTGAGCACAGGGATGCACGGGGTGACGAGGCCGCGCGCCGAGAGCCCGCATCCGACCCAAAAAGCCCGCGCCTGACCATCCACGACCCGGTCGACGCGCTGGGGGCGCGCATCAAGGTCATCGGGGTCGGCGGCGGGGGCAGCAACGCCGTCAATCGGATGGTGCGCTCCGGCGTCACCGCGGTGGAGTTCATCATCGCCAACACCGACGCCCAGGCGTTGAGCCACAGCGAGGCACCGTTGTGCCTGCAGATCGGAGCCAAGCTGACGAAAGGGCTGGGCGCGGGGGCGTCGCCGGCCGTCGGTCGGCAGGCGGCCCTCGAGGACACCGATCAGATCATCTCGGCCCTCGACGGGGCCGACATGGTCTTCGTGACCACCGGTCTCGGGGGCGGCACCGGCACCGGGGCGGCGCCGGTCATCGCCAGCCTCGCGAGCGAGCTGGGCGCGCTGACGGTGGCCGTCGTCACCAAGCCGTTCAAGTTCGAGGGGCGGCGGCGGCAGTTGCAGGCGGAGCGCGGCCTCGCGGAGCTGCGCGAGTGCGTCGACACCATGATCACCATCCCCAACGAGCGGTTGCTGGCCACCACCGATCGCTCGACGGCGCTGCCCGAGGCGTTCGCCACGGCCGACGACGTGCTGCGGCAGGCCATCCAGGGCATCTCCGACCTCATCCTGAAGCCCGGCCTCATCAACCTCGACTTCGCCGACGTCAAGGCGATCATGTCCGGGGCGGGGCTGGCGGTGATGGGCGTCGGCGTCGGCCACGGCGAGAGCAGGTCCGTCGACGCGGCGAAGCAGGCCATCTCCAGCCCTCTGCTGGAGGACGCCACCGTCGAGGGGTCCCGCGGGGTCCTCGTCAGCATCGCCGGGGGCCATGATCTCTCCCTGACCGAGGTCCACGAGGCGACTTCGATCATCCACGAGTCGGCCCACGAGGACGCGAACATCATCTTCGGCGTGGTCATCGATCACGATCTCGACGACGAGGTCAAGCTCACGGTGATCGCGACCGGGGTCGGAGGGCCGGACGCCGCCCCCACGCGCGACCGGGCGGCCGCCGACACCCCCGTGGACCTGCAGCAGTACGCGGACTGGAAGGACGATGCGACCGTCGCCGAGTCGGTCTCCGAGTCGCCGTTGCGGCGCCCGCCGGTCATCACGCTGCCGTTGCCGTCGTCCGGGACGAACGGGGACGCAGACGGGGACGCAGGAGAAGAGCCGGAACGCGAGAGCGACGTGCCGCTCTTCTTGCGGCAACGCGCGAGGTAGGGAGTCTGCGCCGCAAAACGGCGCGGACTCCGGCAAGGTTGGTTGGCGCCCGGCGGAGCCGAAGGCGGCCAGGGGTGATGGGAGGTCACGGCGCCGGGTCCGCCGCCGGCTCCTCCGGCGGCGGATCGGGGGCGCGGTCCGGGTCGTGGTACAGCAGGCGCAGACAGCTCTCGCAGCGAATCAGCTCGGTGTTCAGCAGGATCTGATTGAAGACCTGCGGACGCAGCCGGACGTTGCACACCGTGCAGTGCCCGTCCCGGGCCTCGACCACGGCCAGACCCTGGCGCTGGCCGGCTATCGACTCGAAGAGCCGCAGGTTCCCGGCGCCGATGCTCCCCGTGAGTTTCGCCCGCTCGCCCGAGGCGCCGTCCAGTCGCCGCTCCATCGCGGTCCGCTCCTCCTCGAGCGCGGCGCGCTCGCGCCCGACGGCCGCCGATTCCTCCCGGTCAGCGCGCTCGGCCGCGTCGACGGCGGCGTCGAGCTCGTCGGCTTGCAGCATGTGCTCCAGAATCGTGTCCTCCAGCCGGGCCACCTCCTTCTCGGCGGTGGCGATCTCGTGCTGCATGGCCGTGTACTCCTTGTTGGTCTTGACGGCCATGAGCTGGTCCTTGAACCGGGTCAGCCGGCCCTGAACCTCGCCGAGTCGCTTCTCGAACGCCCGCCGACTCTTCCGCCCCTCTTCCTGCCGCCGCCGGGCGTCGTCCGCCCGGGTGCGGCTGGCGTTCAACCGCGCCTCGAGTCCGGTCATCCGTTCGGGAATGGCGGCGACCGCGCGCCGGGTCTCGACGGTGGCGTTGTCGAGGCGTTGCAGGCGGATCAACCGTTCGAGGTCGGGCAACATCGGGGGTCAGGCCTCCAGGCGGTGCTGCGGCTCGGGGCAAAAAAAACCCCGCCGGGAAGGCGGGGCAGACACGCCGCTCGCGCGCTCGTCGAGCGTGCCGGCGACACACGCAACGTGCTGACGGGCATTGGACGTGCTCCTTCGGGTGGTGGGCCCACCAGGATTCGAACCTGGGACAGACCGGTTATGAGCCGGCGGCTCTACCGCTGAGCTATGGGCCCGATTCGGGACGGCGAACCGTCCGCCGCCGCAGGGTCGCGCTGGTCCGCCAATCGTCGCCTCCGGCTCCGCTCGACGCCCCACCGACCCTCCAGGAGTTCGCGCTGTCCACGGCGCCGGCTCCTGCTATGTGCCCTCGAGGAACGCGCGCAGCCGCCGGCTGCGTGACGGATGCCGCAGCTTCCGTAGCGCCTTGGCCTCTATCTGGCGGATGCGCTCGCGGGTGACCGCGAAGTTCTGGCCCACTTCTTCCAGCGTGTGCTCGCTGCCGTCGCCCACGCCGAAGCGCATCTTGACGACCCGCTCCTCGCGCGGAGTCAGGGTACGCAGCACGCTCTCCGTCTGTTCCTTGAGGTTGAGGTTGATCACCGCGTCGGCGGGAGAAACCTCCGCCCGGTCCTCGATGAAGTCGCCGAGGTGGCTGTCCTCCTCCTCGCCGATCGGCGTCTCGAGCGAGATGGGCTCCTGAGCGATCTTCAGCACCTTGCGGACCTTGCCGACGGGGATGTCCATGCGTTCGGCGATCTCCTCCGACGTCGGTTCCCGCCCCAGTTCCTGCACCAGCGCCCGCGATGTCCGGATCAGCTTGTTGATGGTCTCGATCATGTGCACGGGGATCCGGATGGTCCGCGCCTGATCGGCGATGGCGCGGGTGATCGCCTGGCGGATCCACCACGTCGCATAGGTGGAGAACTTGTACCCGCGGCGGTACTCGAACTTGTCGACGGCCTTCATCAGGCCGATGTTGCCCTCCTGGATGAGGTCGAGGAACTGGAGGCCGCGGTTCGTGTACTTCTTGGCGATGGACACGACCAGCCGCAGGTTGGCCTCGACGAGCTCCTTCTTGGCCATCTCCGCGAGCAGCTCTCCTCGGAAGATGGCGCGGTGGGTCTGCTCGATCTCGAGCGCCGGCTGCTGGAGCTCTTCCGCGCGGGCGCGCAGCCGCGCGCGCAGCTCCCGCTGGCGTCGCGTCAGCCGCCTGCGGTCCTCGTCCCGTCGGGGCGTCTTGGCCTTCAACTGACGATCGACGTGCGCCAGGTCGCTCTGGATCGCCTGCACGCCTTCCACCGCTTCCTTCGCGCCGTCGGTCAGGCGCCGCTTGACGTTCTCCGTGAACTCGATCCCGCGCACGAGCCGGGAGAGTGCGACCCGGGCCCGCAACACGCTTCGGCGACCGCGCCGGTACTTCTTCTTCTCGCGCTTCGAGATCTCTCCGAGCAGCGTCTCGCGGTGTCGGGCCTCCTGCCGGGCCTGTCGTATCCCCTCGATCCGATCGAGCAAGGAGTGGGACAGGCGCCGCAACTTCTCTTCGGTCATCTCGTCGTCGTGGAAGACGAGGAGCTCGCGAATGGTGCGCTGGCCGTTCTTCAACTCGTCGCCCATGTCGACGACCCGTTGGACGACGACCGGCATTCGCGAGACCGCCTTGAGGATCGACAGCTTGCCGCGCTCGATGCGCTTGGCAATCTCGACCTCCCCTTCGCGGGTCAGGAGTGGCACCGTGCCCATCTCGCGCAGGTACATCCGGACCGGGTCGTTGGTCTTGTCGATCGCGCTCGGCGTCAGGTCCAGCTCGATGTCCGACCCTTCACTGCGGCGATCGAGCAGCTTGTCCTCCCGGTACTTCTGCTCCGAGTCGACGACCTCGATGCCGGCGTTGCCGAACGTCGTGAAGAGCTCGTCGAGTTCGTCCGAGGTGGTGATGTCCGGCGGAAGAAGCTCGTTCACCTCGTCGTAGAGCAGGTAGCCCTTCTCCTTGCCGATCTGGATGAGCTGCCTGACCTCATCGTACTTTTCTTCTAGCGACAAAGGCATTCCTCCTCGAGAGCAATGGTCATCTCAGGGATTCCAGCTTGGCGGAGAGATCGAGCTTCTTCCGCCAGAGCACGTCGATCTCGGCGAGGGCCGACGGTGTGCCGATCTGCTGGCATCGGTCGATCTCGTCCTGGACGGCGGCGCGCTGGCGCTCGCAGGCCAGACGCCTGAGCTCGTGCCCGCAGTCCGCTGCCGCCGCCGGCGGCCGGTCCCTGGCCCCGACCCGCGCCATCCAGTTCGTCTCCTCCTCGCTCAGGCGTTCCCGGAGCGCGTCGTGAACGGCGGCGCCGGGCCAGCCGGCCAGCGAGCGCGCGGTGGCGAGAATCGGCTCCGTGGCCAGGCCTGCGATGTCGCCGTCGTCCAGCCCGACGATGGTCTCCATCGCCGCCGCGGTGTCCCGCGCCAGGGCCCAGATCAGCCCCTTCTCGGCCGGCGTCACGCGCCGCTCCGTCGCCACCCGGCGTTTGTCGACGGTCGTCTGCCTCGCCACTGCCGCCCGGCGGATCTCCCGACGGGCGACGTCCTCGAGAATCCGCGCCCGGTGCGCGAGGCTGTCGGCGAACCGGTCGCGCTCGGCCGCGTCCGGGATGCGCGCCGCCACCTGCAGCATGCGGGTGACGAACTCCCGCCGGTGGTCGCCGCGGCGGAGGTCCCGCGCCGCCGCCTCGCGGTCGAGCACATACTCCAGATACGGTCGCGACGCGCGCAGCGTTTCGCGGTACCGCTCGACCCCGTGCTTCCGGATGCAGGTGTCGGGGTCCTCGCCGTCGGGAAGCACCGCCACGTTGACCTGCAGCCCCTGCGCCATCAGCAGCTCGCCGGACCGGACCGCCGCTCCCGCCCCGGCCGGGTCGGGGTCGAAGCTGACGACCACCTTCGGCGCGAAGCGCTTGAGCAACCGGACCTGCTGCTCGCCCAGGGCGGTGCCGCAGCAGGCGACGACGGGGGCGACCCCCGCCTGGACCGCCTGCGCGAGATCGAAGTACCCCTCGACGAGGATCGCGTACCCCACCTCGCGGATGGCGCGCTTCGAGAGGTGGAGCCCGTACAGGGTACGCCCCTTGGAGTAGATGGCGGTCTCCGGCGAGTTCAGGTACTTGGCCGGCTGGTCGGGGTGCAGGGCCCGCGCTCCGAACGCGACGACGGTTCCGCTGTCACGGGCGATGGGAATGATGAGCCGGTTCCGGAACCGGTCCACGAGCGGCCCCCCGTCCCGGGAGACGGCCAGCCCGCTGCGCACGAGGAGATCGTCCGCGCAGCCGCGCTCGCGCAGGTGCGCGGTCAGGCGGTCGCGGGCCGCCGGGGCGAAGCCCAGCCCCAGCCGCTCCGCGGTGTCCGGGGTGATGCCGCGGTCCGTGAGGTGATCCCTGGCTGCCTCGCCCCCCGCCTCCGCCAGACGCGCCGCGAAGAACGCCGCCGCGGTCTCGTGGACGCCGACGAGAGTCTCGCGCTCGGCCTCCGCCGCGGCGTCGCGATCGGTCGCGGGCTCGGGAACCCGGACGCCGACGCGTTGCGCGAGGTGGCGCACCGCGTCCTGGAACCCCAGCCTCTCCTGAAGCTCGACGAACTTCAAGACGTCGCCGCCGACGCCGCACCCGAAACAGTGGAAGAAGCCCTTGTCGGGATGCACGTTGAACGAGGGGGTCTTCTCGGCGTGGAAGGGGCAGAGACCCACGTAACTCGTCCCCGCCCGCCGCAGGGGGACGTAGGACTGCACCACCTGCACGATGTCCGCCTGCGACTTCAGGTCGTCGATGAACGCCTGGGGGAACAGGCCCATGTCAGCGGATCATTCCTTCAGCTCGGCGATCGTGACGGCGCCGCCGCCGTCCTCGGGCGGGGCGGCCGACACCCGCCGGACGCAGGGATGGGTGTCGAGGAACCGGGTGATCGAGCGCCGCAGTTGGCCGGTGCCGTGCCCGTGGACGAACCGGACGGTGCGGGTCTCGCTCATCAGGGCGTGATCGAGGTGCTTCTCGACCCGAGACAGGGCTTCGTCGACCCGGCAGCCGATGACGTTCAACTCCTCCAGCGGGCCCGAGGGTTCCTCGACGCGGATGGCGACCCGGCTGTCGGGGCGCCGCGGTCCCCTGGGGCGTCCGCTTGCGGTCCGCAGCGAGGCGAGGGGCACGCGCAGGCGCTTGCCGTTCACCTCCACGTCGGCGTTGGCGCCGTGCAACGATCGCACCGCGCCGTCGACCCCGAGCGTCGACACGGTCACCCAGGCCCCGACCTCGACGTCGGACGACGGTGAGTCGGGGGCGGGGGGCGGCTCCTCGACGGAGACCTCCATCTTCCGGGCGACGCTTTCCAGCGCCGACCGGGCTTCCGCCCGCAGGGCCCCGCTGTCTCCCGTCGACAGGGCGTGTTCCTGGTTGTCGATCCGGCCTGCCGCCTCCCGCTCCAGCGCTGCGACCCGTTCGCGCAGGCCGGTCACGATCTCGTCGATCTCGCCCCGGGCGCTCCGGAGCCGCTCGCCGAGCGACTGTTCGAGCCGTTTCCGGCCCGCCGCCTCGCGCTCTCCGAGCTCGCTCTCGCGCCGGGCCATCTCGCCGGCCCGCGCGGTCAGTGACCGGTCGCGCTCGGCGAGCTCCTCGCGCAGCTCGCCGAGCTCGCGGCGGTCGGTGTCGATCCGGGCGAGGTGCTCCGCGAGCTGGGCCTCCCGGGCGCTGCGCCGGTCGGCGGCGGCCGCGATGATCTCCGGGGCGAGGCCCAGGCGCCCCGCGATCTCCAGGGCCAGGCTGCGGCCGGCCGACCCGTAGATCAGCCGGTAGGTCGGCGCGAACGTCTCGGGGTCGAAGCCGAACGCGGCGACCGCCGCCCCCGCCGTCGTGGCGCCATAGGACTTGAGCACGTCGTCGTGGGTGGTCGCGATGACGTGGGCGCCACGCGCGCGAAAGTGCTCGACCACCGCGCACCCGAGGGCCCCGCCCTCCACCGGATCGGTGCCGGCGCCGACCTCGTCGAGCAGGATCAGGCCCGGGAAAGCGAGCCGGCGGTCCATCGCCACGATGTTGCTCAGGTGTCCCGAGAACGTGCTCAGGTTGGCGGCGATCGACTGCTCGTCGCCGATGTCGGCGAACACCGACCGGAAGACCGGAAGCACGGAGCCTTCTGCGGCAGGCACGTGCAGGCCGGCCTGGGCCATGAGGGCGAGCAGTCCCGCCGTCTTGAGGGCGACGGTCTTTCCGCCGGTGTTCGGCCCGGTGACGATCAGCGCGCGGTCGGGCGGCCGCATCACGATATCCACGGGAACCGGCTCCTCCGGCGCGTCCGCCCTCGGGGGGCTCTCGAGCCGGCTCGTCACCGCGCTCATCAGCAGGGGATGCCGGGCCGCCCGCAGCTCGAAGGTCTCGTCGCCCGCGAGTTGCGGCTCCACCGCACCGATTGCGGCCGCGAACGCGGCGCGCGCCTGCACCATGTCGAGATCCGTCGCCGCCGTCAGGGTCCGCCGCAGGTCTGCGGCCCGGCGCCGGAACGCCGAGGACAGCCCCGTCAGCACCCGCCGGACCTCGTCCTCCTCGTGCTGCTCGAGAGCGACGATCTCGTTGTTGAGGTCCACGGTGCTGAGCGGTTCGAGGAACAGGCTGGCCCCGCTCGTCGAGCTGCCGTGCACGATGCCCGGGATGGCGGTGCGGTGCTCCGAGCGAACGATCAGCACGAACCGCCCGTTGCGTTCGGTGACGACCCGTTCCTGCAGGTACTTCGCCGTTTCCCGGCCCCGCAGGAACGACTCGAGGTTCCCCCGCAGCCGGTTGCGCTGCTTCCGCAGGCGGCCGCGAATCGCTTTCAGCTCCGGGCTCGCGTCGTCGTTGACCTCGCCGCCGGCGTCGATCTTCCGGGCGACGTCCTCGCACTCGCGCGTCCAGGCGGCGCTGCCGTTCGCGATCGCCGTCAGCGCCGGATAGGGCCCGCCGTCGGCGGCGCGTACGGCCTGGCACGCCCGCTCGACCGCTTGCAGGAAGTCGGCCAGTTTCCGCAGGTCGATGGCGGCGAGGGGATGCGCCTCGATCGCGAGCCGAGACAGGATCGCGGCGAGGTCGCGCGGCGCCTCGAGGGGAAGCCCGCTTTCGTTGGCGGCGAGAAAGCGCACGCCCTCGGTGGTGTGGGCGAGGGCGGTCTGGACGGCGCGCCGGTCGGTGAGCGGTTTCAGTTGCTCGAGCTTGTCGACACCCAGCGGAGTCAGGGCATGGGTGGCGACCGCCTCGACCACACGGTCGAACTCGAGGGTCGTCCGGGTTCCTGAGTGCATCGCGGTAACGGCGCCGGCGGCTGTACGGACACTGACCCGGTCCGGGTCCTGCGGGGCGTCCGGCTTGATCTCCCGAGCGGCCGCGGCCACGACGCCCGAAGGGTATGAAGCGCAAGCTTCGGAACAAAAAAGAATATCATGGCGCCACGACGGGCTCAAGCGCGGGGTCTCGGCCCCTGGTTGATCAGGCTGGCCATGGCGGCGGCCCCGAAGCCGTTGTCGATGTTGACCACCGCCACTCCCGACGCGCAACTGTTCAACATCGTGAGCAGCGCCGCGATGCCCCCGGCCCCGGCCCCGTAGCCCACGCTCGTGGGCACGGCGATGACGGGGACCGCGACCAGTCCCCCCACCACGCTCGCGAGGGCCCCCTCCATGCCCGCGACGACGACGATGACCCGCGCCGCCTCGAGACGCGCCCGTGCCGACAGCAGCCGGTGGAGGCCGGCCACCCCAACGTCGTAGAGCCGCTCGACACGGTTGCCCATGACGGCGGCGGTGACCGCCGCCTCCTCGGCCACCCGCTGGTCGGCGGTGCCCCCGGAGACCACGAGGATGGCGCCGCGGCCGGTCGCCTCTCCGTCCCGGGCGCGGCTGATGATCCCGGCCTCGGTGTGGAAGACCGCGTCGGGCACGCGTTTCCGCACGGCGTCGAACGCGGCGGTGTCGGTCCGCGTCACCAGCAGGGTCTGGTCCGCGCCGACGATGCGGGCCGCGATCTCGGCCACCTGGGCGGGTGTCTTGCCCGCGCCGAAGACGACCTCGGGGAAGCCCTGGCGGATCGCCCGGTGGTGGTCGACGCGCGCGAACCCGAGGTCCTCGAACGGCGCGCGCCGCATCGAGGCCGTCACCTCGGCCTGGGCCGCGTCCACGCCGAGCGCCCCGTTGCGGACCTGCTCGAGAAGAGAACGAAGCCGCCCGGATTCCATGTCCACGATCATACAGACGCCGCCGTTGGCCGCGTCGGGGCGGGGGCAGTTGCGGTCCATCGCCCGGACCACTATCCTTCGGGACCGATGACCACACGTTCGACGGCGGCGGGGCTCGACGAGGTGGTCGCGTCCACGTCGCGCATCTGCCATATCGACGGACGGCGCGGCGTGCTCGCCTACTGCGGGCACGACATCCACGATCTGGCCCGGTACGCCACCTTCGAAGAGGTCTGCTTCCTCCTCTGGCGGCGGCGGCTCCCGACGCGGGCCGAGCTCGGCGACCTGCAGACCGACCTGGCCCGGCACCGCGCCCTCCCCGAGCCCGTCGTCCGCCTGCTGCGGTCGCTGCCTCCGGGGAACCTGATGGACGCGGTGCGCACCGGGGTGTCGGTGCTGGCCCACCACGATCCGGACGCCGACGACGACTCGGCCGCCGCGTCGCGGCGCAAGGCGGTGCGGTTGACGGCCCAGACCGGCGCCCTGGTCGCGACGCTGGGCCGGATCGCCTCGGGAGGGGCGCCGCTGGCGCCGGACCCGGTGCTCGGGCACGCCGCCAACTTTCTCTACCTGTTGACCGGAGAGCGCCCGGGCGCCCTCGCGGCCCGCGCGTTCGACGTGGGGCTGATACTCCACGCCGACCATGAGCTGAACGCGTCGACGTTCGCGGCGCGGGTGGCGGCGGCGACTCTCACCGACCTGCACTCGGCCGTCGTGGCCGGGGTGGCGGCGCTGAAGGGGCCCCTGCACGGCGGCGCCAACGCCGCCGTCATGCGGATGCTGCTGGCCATCGGGGGCGACGCCGACGACCGGCGGGTCGAAGAAGCGGTCCGGGGCATGCTGGCCCAGAAGCGGCGCGTGCCCGGCTTCGGCCACCGGGTCTACCGCACCGAGGACCCCCGCGCGACTCACCTGCGCCGGATGTCCCGGGAGCTCGGCGAGCAGGTGGGGCAGCCCCGCTGGTTCGCGCTGTCCCAGGTCATCGAGAAGGTGATGAAGGAGGAGACGGGAATAGACGCCAACGTCGATTTCTACTCCGCCTCGACCTACCACGTGCTCGGCATCCCCGCGGATCTCTTCACCCCCATCTTCGTCGCGAGCCGGGTGGCGGGCTGGACCGCGCACGTCCTCGAGCAGTACGAGAACAACCGCCTCATCCGGCCCCGCGCCGAGTACGTGGGGCCCGAGCACCCGCAGCCGTTCGTGCCGCTGGCCGAGCGCCGGGCGCCGCCGGCGTAGACGGCAGGGCCGCCCTGCCGCCGATGCCGGCGTCCACCGGCGGCGCCGGCAACGGGAGAGGCGCGTCCGACCCGCCGTCGTTCCGCGGTGGAGCGCGCCGGGCCGTCTCGGGCCGTTTTCGGGCGGTCACGGGCGGTCTCGCCTGCGCCGGACTATAATGACGGTCCTTCCATGGACCAGCGCCGCATCCGCAATTTCTCCATCATTGCGCACATCGATCACGGCAAGTCGACACTCGCCGACCGGTTTCTCGAGATCGCCGGCGCCCTCCGTCCCCGGGAGATGGAGGCCCAGGTGCTCGACTCGATGGACCTCGAGCGAGAACGGGGCATCACCATCAAGGCCCACGCGGTCCGACTGACCTACACCCCCGAGGGGGGCGTGCCGCACGTGCTCAACCTCATCGACACGCCGGGCCACGTCGACTTCTCCTACGAGGTGACGCGCGCCCTCACCGCCTGCGAGGGCGCGGTGCTGCTCGTCGACGCCTCCCAGGGGGTCGAGGCCCAGACCGTCGCCAACGCCTATCTCGCGGTCGACCAGGACCTCGAGATCGTGCCCGTCGTCAACAAGATCGACCTGCCGGGGGCGCAGCCCGACGAGACGACCCGCCAGATCGAGGAGATCGTCGGCCTCGCGGCCGACGACGCCATCCTCGCCAGCGCCAAGGAGGGCGCGGGGGCCCGCGCCGTGCTCGACGCGGTGGTCGCGCGGGTGCCGCCGCCGGGGGGCGACCGCGACGGCCCCCTCAAGGCGCTCATCTTCGATTCGTGGTACGACGCGTACCGCGGGGTCATCGTGCTCATCCGCGTGGTCGACGGCGTGGTCAGGCCGAAGACGAAGGTCCGCCTCATGGCCCAGGGGCAGGACTACGAGGTCGAGCAGGTCGGGGTGTTCTCGCCCAAGCCGAAGGAGGTCCCCGAGCTCGGCGCGGGCGAGGTCGGCTTCGTCATCGCCGGCATCAAGACCGTCAGCGACGCCCAGATCGGCGACACCCTCACCGAGGCGGCCCGGCCCGCGGTCGAGCCGTGCGCCGGCTTCACCGAGATGAAACCGATGGTGTTCGCGGGGCTCTACCCGGTCGAGGGGCACCAGTACGGCGACCTGCGCGAGGCTCTCGAGAAGCTGCGGCTGAACGACGCCTCGTTCTTCTTCGAGCCGGAGACCTCGACGGCGCTCGGCTTCGGGTTCCGTTGCGGTTTTCTCGGCCTGCTGCACCTCGAGATCATCCAGGAGCGGCTCGAGCGCGAGTTCGACATGGACCTCGTGACCACCGCTCCCGGCGTGCTCTACCGGGTCACCACCACCGCCGGCGAGACGCTCGAGGTCGACAGCCCCGCCAAGCTCCCCGACGCCGGGAACATCGAGGTTCTCGAGGAGCCGGTCATCACCGCGATGATCCTGACCCCGTCCGACCACGTCGGCGGCATCCTGCAGCTCTGCCAGGAGAAGCGCGGGGTGCAGAAGGGGCTCGAGTACCTCGCCTCGAACCGCGTCATGGTCACCTACGAGCTGCCGTTCAACGAGGTCGTCCTCGACTTCTACGACCGGCTCAAGACGCTGTCGCGGGGCTACGCCTCCCTCGACTACCACGTCACCGGCTACTGGACGTCGCCCCTCGTCAAGCTCGATCTGCTCGTGAACGGCGATCCCGTCGACGCGCTGTCGGTCATCGTGCACAAGGACTCGGCGTACACCCGGGGGCGGGCCCTCGCCGTCAAGCTGCGCAAGCTGATCCCGCGGCAGATGTTCGACGTGGCGATACAGGCCACGGTGGGGGGGCGTATCATTGCTCGTGAGTCGGTCAGGGCGCTCCGCAAGAACGTGCTCGCGAAGTGCTACGGCGGCGACATCACCCGGAAGCGCAAGCTCCTCGAAAAGCAGAAGGAGGGAAAGCGCCGCATGAAGCGGGTGGGCCGGGTGGAGATTCCGCAGGAGGCGTTCCTCGCGGTGCTGACGGTGGACACGGAGTAGCCCGCGCCGGGATGGCGCGCGCGAGCTGGGTTGGCTGGGCGGCGGGCGGATTCGACCGGTAGACGGCGGCGCCGCCGGCGATAGCGGGGCGAGGGGTCATGGCTGGAGAGACGACGTTCAGGAAGTCGACGGCACGAGAGTACTTCGAGTCGATCGTGATCGCGGTCATCCTCGCCCTGTTCGTCCGCACGTGGGTCGTCCAGGCCTTCCAGATCCCGACCGGGTCGATGGAGGAGAACCTGCTCATCGGCGACCACCTCCTGGTGAACAAGTTCGTCTACGCCCCGTCGGCGAGCGGACTGGAGCGGATGCTGCTGCCGATGGGAGACATCGCGCGCGGCGACGTCCTCGTCTTCAAGTTCCCCGACGACCCCGAGCGCGACTTCATCAAGCGGGTCATCGGCCTCCCCGGCGAGACCGTCGAGGCGCGGCAGGGCCGCGTGTTCATCGACGGGGAAGCCATCGACGAGCCCTATCTCGATGCGATGCGGCCCGGTGGGCGGTTCCCGCTCGACATCCGGGGCACGTTCGGGCCGACCGCCGTCCCCGAAGGCCACCTCTTCATGATGGGCGACAACCGCGGCGACTCCGAAGACAGCCGCTACTGGGGGCCGCTGCCGGTCGAGTACGTCAAGGGCCGAGCGTTCATGCTCTACTGGTCGTACGAGTCCGAGAGCGACTTCTACGCCGAGGTCGGCGTCGGCGCCACCCTGCGCCGGCTCGGCTCGCGCGCCGCCCACTTCTTCACCCGCACCCGCTGGGACCGCCTGTTCATGGCGGTGCCGTGAGATCTGCGACTGGCCGTCGGCCGCTACGCGCCCAAGTCCGTGTTCGGCCGGGCCGTGGCGCGTGGCTGCGACGCTTGGATCGGCGTATTCGCCTGCGCCCGAGCTGCCTGGGCCGCCCCCTCACGGGCCGGCGGCGCGCGCCCTGCGTCCGAAGATCGCGGTGCCGACCCGGACCATCGTGGCGCCCTCCTCGATCGCGATTTCGAAGTCGCGGCTCATCCCCATCGAGAGCTCGTCGAGCCGGACCGGTTCGGGGGCGCCGGCCTGCAGCTCGTCGCGGAGCGCGCGCAGACGCCGGAACCAGGGCCGCGTCGCTTCGGGGTCGTCCGACCAGGGCGGCAGGAGCATGAGCCCGCGCAGGCGGACGGCCCGACAGTCGGCCGCCGCCTCGACGATGCGGCGCGCCTCGTCCTCCCGCGCCCCGTGCCTGGTCGCCTCCCCCGCGAGGTCGATCTGCACCAGGGCCTGCGGCGACCGGCCCGCCTCGGCCGCGGCCCGGTCGAGCCGCGCGAGCAGGGCGGCGCTGTCCACCGAGTGGATCCAGTCGAAGGCGACGGCCTTGCGCGCCTTGTTCGACTGCAGATGCCCGACGAGGTGCCAGCGGACGGGCAGCGCCGTCGTCGCGGCCTGTTTGTCCATCGCCTCCTGGACGCGGTTCTCGCCCAGATCGCGCAGACCGGCCGCGGCTGCGGCCTCGATGTGAGGAATTCCGAACGTCTTCGAGACCGCAATCAGGCGGATCTCGTCGGGCCGGCGTCCCGCGGCCGCCGCCGCACGGTCGAGCCGCCGGCGTACGGCGGCAAGATTGGCCGAGAGGGCGGCTTCGAGCTCCATGCTTCGCGGTGTCCGGGGAGGTCGAGGCCGGCCGGACGAGGCGTTGGTGAGGGCCCTCGCCGCGCCTCGTCAGTCAGTCGGGCGCCTCGGCTGTCTGACGGCGCCTCCCCACGGGCGCCAACCAGGGACGGTGACAGCACCCGCTTGCCGCGCGCCGAACTCGCCATCGCGCAGAAACGGCCGCCCCTGGACGAAGTTGGCAACTTCCATGTCGGTCACTGTCCTCCCGAACGCCGCAGGGCGCGCAGCCGCTCCCGCGCCACCACCGCGTGCTCGCCGTCGGGGGCGGCGCCGACGTAGCGGGCGAACGAGCGCCGGGCGCTCGCGGGGTCGCCGCTCGCCTCGTAGGCGAGCCCCAGCCAGTAGTGGGGGTCGGCCAGGGTGGGGTCGTTCTGCGACGCCGCTCGGAACAGCCGCACCGCCTCGTTCACGTTGCCCGAGTCCCAGATCGCGATGCCTCGGCTCAGTGTCTCGCGGGCCGCCGCGCGCCCCGCCGCGAGCCGCCGCACCGCGATGCGGTTCGCCTCGCCCCGCGACGCCGCCGCCGCCTCGGGGCGGTTCTGGCGGGTGAAGATGTCGGCGAGCCCGTAGTGGGCGGGCGCATAGTCGGCCCGGATGGCGAGAGCCCGGCGGTAGGCGGCCTCGGCGTCGTCGAAGCGGTTCAGCCGGCTGTGCGACACGCCGATGTTGAAGTGGCAGTCGACGCAGGTCGGGGTGACCGCAAGCACCGTCTCGAACTGCGCGATGGCGTCGTCGTAGTTGCCGTCCCGGTTGGCCCTCACTCCCGCCGCGAATGCGGCGGTCGCGGTCTGGTCGTTCTGCAGCGCGCGCAGCCATGGGGCCGCGGTCCGCCCCGCCTCGAGGACGAAGCGCACGTCGACCGTGCCGGCGGGATGCACGAGCACGCGGAAGATCTGGTCGCCCAGCTCGGCCTTGCCGGCGCTGATGCTGTACTGGCCGGGGGCGAGCTCGAGCTCCCGGAAGCGGCCGTCGGCGTCGGTGAGGGTCTCGACGCCTGCCGCCTGCGACTCCAGCGAGACCAGCGTCACCGTGGCCCCGGCCACCGGCCGGCCGTCTCCGGTGGTGACGCGGCCGCCCACCGCGCCCGTCGGCTGTGCCCACGCGGCGGAAGGCGCGAGGCACAGCACGACGCCGAGCATCGCCGCCGGCAACCCGGACGCTACCGCGTCGCCGCGCCGTCGCCGAGGCCGGGCGTCGCGCCACCCCTGCCCCGGGTCTGGGTGTCGTTGGCAGTGGCGCCGTTCCCCGGCGCATGCTGTCCGCCGCGAGTCTCTGAAGGACGGCACTCTGTCCTGGCCGTGGCGCCGTTCCCCGGCGCATGCTGTCCGCCGCGAATCTCTGAAGGACGGCACTCTGTCAACGAGTCTACACCTTACTTCAACGCCATGAACGCCCTGACCCGCTCCAGGTCGCGCACGATGGGGGTAGGAGGCAGCGAGGCGAGAAAGCGGCGTCCGTACCCCTTGGTCAGCAGGCGGGGGTCGAGCACCGACAGCACCCCGCGGTCGCGGCGGTGTCGGATCAGGCGTCCCAGCCCCTGCAGCAGGCTCAGGACCGCCAGCGGCACCTGGTACTCGTCGAACGGGCTGCCCCCGCTCCGAGCGATCGACTCCATCCGCGCCGCCGTGACGGGGTCGCCGGGCGGCGCGAACGGCAGCTTGTCGATGATGACGCAGCTCAGGGTGTCGCCGGCCACGTCCACCCCCTGCCAGAAGCTCGACGTGGCCAGGAGCACCGCATTCGGGGTCGTACGGAAGCTGCGCAGCAGCACCGGGCGCGGCGCGTCCCCCTGGACGAGCAGGGGGTAGGGGCTGGCCGGCGCGATCAGCCGGTGCACCTCGCGCATCATGGCGAAGCTGGTGAAGAGCACGAAGGCGCGCCCCTCGGTGGCGTCGAGGAGGGCCCGGACCTGCAGGGCGGCGTCGCGGGCGAACACCGGCGACCGGGGGGGCGGCATCTCCCGGGGAAGGTACAGCACGGTCTGGGCCGCGTAGTCGAACTCGGACGGCAGGCGCAGCTCGACCGCTTCGCCGATCCCGAGGCGCGCCCGCTGGTAGTCGAAGGAGCCGTCGACGGCGAGGGTCGCCGACGTCAGTATGGTGCCCTGCAGACGGTCGAGAAGCAGCTCGCGGACGATGGACGACACGTCGATTGGGGCGGCCCGCAGGAACGTGCCGCGGCCCCGCCGCTCGAGGAAGTACACCAGGCGGTCGTCGTCGGCGTCGAGCAGCACGTCGATGTCGTCGGCGAGCTCTCGGGCGCGGCGCCCCAGGGCGCGCAGGTCCTCGGTGGCGTTGGGGAACGACTCCAACGCCGCTTCCAGCGCCCGCGCCGTGCTCGCGAGTTGCCGCCCCGGCTCGGCTGCCGGCTCGAGCAGGTCGGCGTCCAGGCGGGTGCGGTCGGCCTTCGCCCCGTGCAGCCGGACCGCTGCGAAGAACAGCGCCGCCCGCTGGTCGATCTCGTTCAGCGCCCGGTGCAGGGTCTGGGCGGCTTCGGCGTCCTCCTCCAGATCGCGGCCCGTCCAGCGCCGGCCGTCGCCGACCAGCCGCTCCAGCCGGTAGTTGCTCACGGCGATGCCGAAATAGTGCGTGGCCACGTCCTCGAGCTGATGCGCCTCGTCGATGACCGCGTAGGCGTACGACGGGATGACCTCGCCGTAGGCCGACTGGCGCACCGCCGCGTCGGCGCACAGCAGGTGGTGGTTCACGATGACGAGATCCGACTCGGCCGCCCGCTGCCGCATCCGGGTGATGAAGCAGTCCGCATGCCGCGGGCACTCGGCGCCGATGCAGGTCTCCGAGGCGGCCGAGATCTCGCTCCAGAACGGCAGGTCCTCCGGCAGCTCCTCGATCTCGGCGCGGTCGCCGGTCGAGGTGCGCTCGGCCCACGCCGCGATGGCGTCCACGTGGCCGCGGTCGGGGGCGAGGCCGAGGGGGTCGCCGTCGCGAAGGGGCTCGAACCGGTGCAGGCAGAGGTAGTTCCCCCGGCCCTTCATGTAGGTGGCGGTGAAGTCGATGCCCAGCGCTTCCCGCAGGGCGGGGAGGTCCTTGTCGAATATCTGGTCCTGGAGCTGCTTCGTGCCGGTGGAGACCAGCACCCGCTGGCCGCTCAGGATCGCCGGCGCCAGGTAGGCGAGGGTCTTGCCGGTGCCGGTGCCGGCTTCCGCCAGCAGGACGCCGCCGTCCTCGAAGATGCCGGCCGCCGCCGTTGCCATCTCCCGCTGGCCGTTCCGGGGCTCGAACGACGGCATGGCCGAGGCGAGGGGGCCGTCCCCGGCGAACGCGGCGTCGACCTCGTCGACCAGAGGTCGACGCCGTGATCCGGCCCGCCCCGCGGGGCGGGAATCGCCGCCCTTCGGCTCCGCTTCCCGCGTCTGTCCTGCCTGCAGGTCGCGGTCCGACCGGCCGGGTCGGGCGTCGCGCCCGACCGGTCCTCCAGGAGTCCGCGCCGTCTCCTCGGCGCAGACGCCTAGCGTCCGTCCGGGTACAGCGGGAACTTCCGGCACAGGGCTTCCACCCGCGACCGCACCTCGGTCGCCACCGCGTCCGACTCCGGTTCCGCCAGCACCCGGCTGATCCAGCCGGCGATCGCGTCCATCTCGGACTCGGCCATGCCCCGCGTGGTCACCGCGGGGGTCCCGATGCGGATGCCGCTGGCCACCATCGGGGGGTTCTCGTCGAACGGGATCGCGTTCTTGTTGACGGTGATGCCGGCCCGTTCCAGCGCCGCCTCGGCGACCTTGCCGGTGATGCCGCGCGAGAACACGTCGACGAGCACGAGGTGGTTGTCGGTGCCGCCGCTCACGAGGCGGAAACCGGCCTCCTGCAGGGCCGATCCGAGGCGGGCGGCGTTCCTGACGATCTGCTGCTGGTACTCGCGAAACGCGGGCTCGGCCGCCTCCTGGAAGCACACCGCCTTGGCGGCGACGACGTGCATGAGGGGGCCGCCCTGGATGCCGGGGAAGAGGGCCCGGTTCACCGCCTTCGCGTGCTCCTCGCGGCACAGCACGAGGCCGCCGCGGGGGCCGCGCAGGGTCTTGTGGGTGGTCGTGGTGACGATGTCCGAGTGGGGGACGGGGCTGGGGTGCAGTCCGGCCGCCACCAGTCCCGCGATGTGGGCCATGTCGGTGACCACGTACGCCCCGACCTCGTCGGCGACGGCCCGGATGCGGGCGAAGTCGATCACCCGGGGGTAGGCGCTCGCCCCCACCATGATGAGCTTCGGGCGGCGTTCGCGCGCGAGCCGGTCCAGCTCGTCGTGGTCGATGCGCTCGTCGTCGCGCCGAACCCCGTAGGGCACGATGTCGTAGAGCTGGCCCGAGAAGTTCAGGGGATGGCCGTGCGTCAGGTGTCCGCCGTGGGCGAGGTTCATCCCGAGGACGGTGTCGCCGGGGTCGATCAGGGCGAAGTACGCGGCCATGTTGGCCTGGGCGCCCGAGTGCGGCTGCACGTTGGCCCGCTCGGCCCCGAACAGGGCCAGGGCCCGCTCGATGGCCAGCGATTCCGCGACGTCCACGTGCTCGCAGCCGCCGTAGTAGCGGCGTCCCGGGTACCCCTCGGCGTACTTGTTGGTCAGCACCGAGCCGGCCGCCTCGAGCACCGCGCGGCTGACGAAGTTCTCCGAGGCGATCAGCTCGAGGCCGGTGTTCTGCCGCGCCGTCTCGTCGGCGAGAACGGCCGCGATGGCCGGGTCCGTTTCCGACAGGGGGCGCTCGCAGGGGCTCGGGGGCGGTTCGGTGAGAGGGTTCATGCGGGCCTTCGGTCCCGAGCCCGGCCGTCCGCGCCGGGCTCGATTGCCGTCCCGACCGACTCCTGTGGGGGTCGGGGACCGCCTTGCAGGATGCCGCGTCCCGCGGCGCGGACTCCGACGCGGGGCAGAGAATCGGCGCGGCGCGGCGACTCTGAATTGTACTACGGTCGGCCCGCGGTCTCCGGTTCCCCCGCGTGCTCCGGCCGGCGGTTTCGCGTGCTATAGTCGGCTCATGGCGCAGAAGACCACCCTCCCGTCGTCGCCGGTCGTCCGGTACGAGGACGCGTTCCCGAACTCGCGTCAGGTCCTGGTCGATGGAGACCGCGTGCGCGTGCCCATGCGGGAAATCGCGCTGACCGGCGGCGAACCGCCCCTGCGGGTCTACGACACCAGCGGTCCCCAGGGCGGTGACGTGCGGCGCGGCCTGTCGCCGCTGCGCGAGGCCTGGATCACCGGCCGCGGAGGCGTCGAGGCGCGGCCGGATGCGGCCGGACCCGGGGCGGCGGGGCTGCCGGGCGCCGGCCGCCGCCCCCGCCGGGGGACGGCCGGGGTCACCCAGCTCCACCACGCCCGCCGGGGCGCCGTCACCGAGGAGATGGAGTTCGTGGCCCTGCGCGAAGGGTTCGCTCCCGAGTTCGTCCGCGACGAGGTGGCCCGGGGCCGCGCCATCATTCCCGCCAACATCAACCACCCCGAGCTCCAGCCGATGGCCATCGGCCGCAACTTCCTCGTGAAGATCAACGCCAACATCGGCAACTCGGCGGTGTCGTCGTCCATCGAGGAGGAGGTCGAGAAGCTGCGCTGGGCGACCCTGTGGGGCGCCGACACGGTGATGGACCTCTCCACCGGTCCCGACATTCACGAGACCCGCGAGTGGATCGTCCGCAACTCGCCGGTGCCCATCGGCACCGTGCCGATCTACCAGGCCCTCGAGAAGGTCGGCGGCCGGCCGGAAGATCTGACGTGGGAGATCTACCGCGACACGCTCGTCGAACAGGCCGAGCAGGGGGTGGACTACTTCACGGTGCACGCGGGGGTGCTGCTGCGCTACGTCCCGATGACCGCCCGCCGGGTCACCGGCATCGTGTCGCGGGGCGGGTCGATCATGGCCAAGTGGTGCCTCGCCCACCACGAGGAGAACTTCGCCTATACGCGCTTCCGCGAGATCTGCGAGATCATGCGGGCCTACGACGTCTCGTTCTCGCTCGGCGACGGCCTGCGCCCGGGGTCGATCGCCGACGCCAACGACGAGGCGCAGTTCGCCGAGCTGAAGACCCAGGGCGAGCTCACCCGCATCGCCTGGGAGTACGACGTGCAGGTCATGAACGAGGGGCCGGGGCACGTTCCCCTGCACTTGATCAAGGAGAACATGGAGCGGCAGCTCGAATGGTGCGACGAGGCGCCGTTCTACACCCTGGGGCCTCTGACCACCGACGTCGCCCCCGGCTACGACCACATCACGTCGGCCATCGGGGCTGCGATGATCGGCTGGTACGGCACCGCCATGCTCTGCTACGTCACCCCCAAGGAGCACCTCGGTCTGCCCGATCGTGACGACGTCAAGGCGGGGGTCATCGCCTACAAGATCGCCGCCCACGCCGCCGACCTCGCCAAGGGGCATCCGCGGGCCCAGGCGTGGGACGATGCGCTGTCGAAGGCGCGCTTCGAGTTCCGGTGGGAAGACCAGTTCAACCTGTCGCTCGACCCCCGGACGGCCCGCGCCTTCCACGACGAGACCCTCCCCGCGGAGGGGGCCAAGCTCGCCCACTTCTGCTCGATGTGCGGCCCCAAGTTCTGCAGCATGGAGCTGACGCAGCAGGTGCGCGACTACGCGGCCGGAAAGGGCATCGACGCGTCCGACGCGCTCGGCGCGGGCATGAGGGAGAAGTCGGCCGAGTTCCGCCGGGAGCGCGAGGTCTACGTGCGGACCGCCAAGACGGGTTGATGCGCGACGCCTACCGCCGCGATTGCGGGGGTGACGGGACGATCTGTATGATGGTCCGGAAGCGGGCCGGCTCTTCGCCGACGGGATTCAGGTACCCCTCCGAACCGTTCCAGGCATAGTCCTTGATGGTCACGCTCGGGGGAAACGCCATCTCCCGTTCGCGAAATCGCCCGACCTCGAAGATGTGGGTCGGCGGCTCGTCGAACACCCGGTTTCCGCGCTCGCGGAGGACGTTGCGGTAATAGCGCACCATCGCTTCGAACTCCGAGTTGGTGCCGAAGAGGTAGTATCGTTGCCGGCGGCCCGCGTCGTACGACGTGATGAACTGCGCCGCGGGATAGACGGGAAGCCCCAGCATCGCAGCGGTGGGCGCCTCGATCACCCCCTGCGCGGTCAGGCCGGTCGCGTTCCCGGCGGGTGGTGGGAGCTCGTCGGGGGGCGGCGCGGGCTGGCCGGGCTGTGGAAAAGGCCGCGGCACGGGCCGGCGCTGTTGCTCGCCGGCCGCCGTGTTGAGGACCGCTGACGCCGCGAACAGGGACACGAGACAACCGCCGATGAGCGTGCGGAGTCGCATGTGGGACATTATGCGGCTCGGCCGGTTGGCGCGCAAGATCGACCCCGGGCGAACCCGTCGGGGACCCCGCAGCGAAGCGCCGGGGCCTCACCGCTGACGAGTCCCACAAGCAGTTCGACCCCACGTGGTTTTCGGAGACGCACGGCGAGAAGTTCCCCCGCGGCGTTGCGATCCGGCGCGAATCGATTACGCTTGAATGAGGATGAGCACCGGACTCGACGTCTCGCGCGCCGCGGTCGAGCAGGGTCTGCTCGCGTACTGCGAGTCCCGGCGCGAATGGGTCCTGGAGACCACTCTGGCCCTCGCGCGTCTGGAGTCTCCCACGAGCGACAAGGACGCCGTCGACGCTTGCGGACGCGAGCTGCAGCAGCGCCTGGAGGCGATCGGGGGGACCGTCACCCGGTGCTCCCGGGCGGAAGCCGGCGACCATCTCAGGGCCGAGTTCGGGAGCGGGGAGGGCCAGGTGCTCCTGCTCGGCCATTTCGACACCGTGTGGCCGATCGGGCAACTCGCGCGCATGCCTCTCGAGTTCCGGGACGGGCGCCTCTTCGGACCGGGGGTCTTCGACATGAAGGCGGGCGTCGCGCTGGGCCTGCTCGCCGCCGCCGCGGTGCTCGAGGCGTCGCCCCCGACCGGGCGCATCGTCATGCTGTGGACGTCGGACGAGGAGCGCCGCAGCCGCACGTCGCGCGCCCTGATCGAGGAGGAGGCGCGGAGGAGCCGGGCTGCGCTCGTGCTCGAGCCGGGGCTGGCCGGCGGCGGCGTCAAGACCGCCCGCAAGGGATGCGCGGAGTTCCACGTCGCCGTCCACGGCGTTGCCGCTCACGCCGGGGTCGAGCCCGACAAGGGGGCGAGCGCGGTGCACGAGCTGGCTGCTCAGGTCGTCGACCTGCAGGGGGTGCGCGGCCTGGCGCCCGACGTGTCGATCAACGTCGGGACGATGACCGGCGGCACCCTGCCCAACGTCGTGGCCGAGGAGGCCCACGCGGTGGTCGATGTCCGGGTCGCGACGGCCGCTGACATGGAGCGCGTGCTCGACTTCGTCCGGAACCGGACCTCAACCGTGCGCGGCGCCCGCATCGAGGTGACCGGCGGGTTCGACCGCCCGCCCCTGGAACGAACCGCGGCGGTGGCCCGTCTCTACGAGAGGGCGCGCGACATCGCCGGCAGGCTGGGCCACGACCTGTCGGAGGGCGCCACCGGCGGCGGATCGGACGGCAATTTCACGGCCGCCGTCGGCACCCCCACTCTCGACGGTCTGGGGGCGATCGGCGCGGGGCCGCACGCCCTTCACGAGCACATCGAGGTCGACTCGCTGCCGTGGCGGGCGGCGCTGGTGGCGGCGCTGGCCGTCGACGTCCTCGGCGGCGACGCGGTGGATTGAAGGCAACCGGAAGAGGGAGAGCGGCAACCCATGGGCAACTCGGTGAAGACGGTCGTTCTGCTCGGTCTTCTCAGCGGACTCCTGCTCGTGATCGGAGAGCTCCTCGGAGGCCCGACCGGCCTGATGTTCGCGTTCGTCATCGCGGTCGCCATGAACTTCGGCTCGTACTGGTTCTCCGACCGCATCGTGCTGCGCATGTACCGGGCCGAGCAGGTTGGGCCCGGGCATCCTCTCCACGAGATGACCGCGCACCTCGCGAGCCGGGCGGGCCTGCCGACCCCGAAGGTCTACGTCATTCCCGACGACTCGCCCAACGCCTTCGCGACGGGGCGGAACCCGCGGCACGCGGCGGTGGCCGCGACCCGCGGCATCCTTGCCATGCTCGACCGCGAAGAGCTCGAAGGGGTGATCGCCCACGAGCTCGCCCACGTCAAGCATCGCGACATCCTCATCGGCTCGGTGGCCGCGACCATCGCCGCCACCGTCATGATGGTCGCCCGCATGGCGCAGTTCGCGGCGATCTTCGGCGGCCTCGGCAGCCGCGACGACGGCGAGGGCAGTAACCCTCTGGCCCTCATCGCCACCATCATCCTCGCGCCCCTCGCCGCCATCCTCATCCAGTCGGCGATTTCCCGCTCGCGCGAGTTCGCGGCCGACCGCGGCGCCGCCGGCATCGTCGGCAGCCCGCACGGGCTCGTCCGGGCCCTGCGCAAGATCGACGCGGGCGCGCGGCGGACGCCCCTCGACGCCAGCCCTGCGACCGCCCACATGTTCATCGTCAAGCCGTTCTCCCGCGCCGGGGTGATGTCGCTGTTCAGTACCCATCCCCCGACCGAGCAGCGCGTGGCGCGCCTGCTCGAGCCCCGATAGGTCTCGGGCGCCTTCGCACGGGCTGTCAGAGCAGCCCCGGCTGCCGGGGCGCCGGAGCGGGCGGCGCCTGTGTTCTCGTCGCGGCGCCGCGCCGTGGGGCCAGCCGGTGCCGCCGCTGTATCAGTCCGAGCACCCGGTGCACCTGATCGCGGTAGCGCCGCGGGGCGTACTTGCCGGCGTAGAGCCGGTCCACGCGGGGGGCGAGGTCGGGGAACTCGCGTTCGAGAAACCGCAGAAAGTGCTCGCGCGTTCCCCCTTCGAGATGCAGGACCGCGGCGCCGCAGAACCGGGCCCCGTGGTCGGCGATGGCCTTGACGGTCCGCTCGAGCTTCGCGGGGTGGGAGGTCAGCCCCGGCACGATCGGGGCCACCAGCACCCCCGCCCGGATGCCCCGGTCGGCCAAGGCCCGCACCGCCCGCAGCCGTTGCAGGGGGTGGGCGGTGCCCGGCTCGAGGGCCGCCCACGCGTCGTCGTCGACGGTCGGCACGCTCACGTGCACGGTGCACTCGGTCCGTGCCGAGAGGTCCTGCAGGAGGTCGGCGTCGCGCACGACCATCGGTCCCTTGGTGATCACGCCGACCGGTGACGGGCGCTCGACCAGGGCCTCGATCACCCCCCGGCTGAGCCGGTAACGTCCCTCGATGGGCTGATACGGGTCGGTGGCGGTGCCGAATCCGATCAACCGGGGACGCCGCCGCAGCCTTGCGAGCTCGCGCCGCAGCACCCTCACGAAGTTCACCTTGACGAGAATCACCGAAGCGAACTCGTCGCCCGCGTCCAGCTCCAGGTGCGATTGGTATCGGCGCGCGAAACAGTAGTGACAGCCGTGGGTGCAGCCGCGGTACGGGTTCAGCGTCCAGCCGAACGGCATGCCCCGCACCCGGTTCAGGGCCGAGCGACAGGTCACCTCCTGATAGCGCGCGTCGTCGGCCCGGCGGACGGCGCCGGGCAGGTCGGCGGGGCGCGCGTCGTCGCCGGCGCGGCTCTCTCGGACCCGGTCCGCGACCTCCCGCGTCGTCGGCCGATGAGGCGACAGGTCGAACAGCGTGGATGCGGAGGGGTCGGAACTGAAGTTCGTCTTTTGTTCGCCCACGCGTGCATGTTGCACCGGGCGGGCAGCGCGCGTCAAGGGGAGTACGGCGGGGTCTCTCCCGCGAGCACCCCGCGCCAGTAGTCGAGCAGATCAGACAGCGTTTCTCGCAAGGGGCGCCGGGGCGTCCACCCCAACTCGGCGGTGATTCGCGACCGGTCGCCGAGCAGCACCGGGTTGTCGCTGGGGCGGAGGCGGTCGGGATCCTGCCGGATCGTGATGGGGACGCTGGCGAGGGCGAGCAGGGCGTCGAGCACGTCGCCGATGCGGTGAGCGGCGCCAGAGCACACGTTGTAGGGTCGGCCCGGCGTCCCGTGGGCCATCAGCGCGCGGTAGGCCCGCACCGTGTCGCGCACGTCCGTCAGGTCGCGGCGCGCGTCCAGGTTGCCGACCGACAGCACCGGGTCGGCGTGCCCCGCCTCGATGCGGGCAATCTGTTCCGCGAAGCTCGAGGCGGCGTAGCCGGGGGCCTGCCCGGGGCCGATGTGGGTGAACGACCGCGTGATGACGACGGCGAGGCCGTGCTCCCGAGCCGCCTCCAGCCCCACCCGCTCCTGATCGAGCTTGCTCGCGCCGTAGGGGCTGACCGGGCCGAGGGGTGCGGTCTCGTCGAGGGCGGCGGTCGAGGGCCGGTACACGAGCGCGGAGCCGGTAATCAGCACCCGGGGAGGGGCGGGCAGGTCGCGGAGCGCCGCCAGCAGGTGCTCGGTGCCCGTCACGTTGCCCTGCAGGGTCGCCTGCCGCTCGGCCCACGACCCGTCGACGTTCGCGATTCCCGCGCAGTGATACACCTGGGTCGGCGGTCGCTCCGCCACCGCCCGTCGAACGGCGGGGCCGTCGAGCAGGTCCACGTCGAGCCAGTCCGCCCCGGCCGGGGCGGGCCGGGGCGGCGCCGGTTCGTTCCGGGCGCGGCCTGCCGGCCGGCGCCACGCCAGCAGCCCCGCATCGGGCGCGGCGCGGCGCAGCAGGGCGAGCAGGTGGCTGCCGACGAAGCCGGCCGCGCCGGTGACGAGGATGGTGTCGGACACGGCGAGAGGCGCGTCAGTACTGCCGGGCCCCGGTTCCGGGGCCGAAGGCGCCGAGCAGGTTGGCGAAGGTGCCGAGGCCGGCCAGGGTGAACGAGACGTTGAAGCGCTTGTCCTGCGCCGCCCGGGTGCGGAAGAAGCCGAGGTTGCCGAGGTTGTAGGTCTGGTACTCGACGCTGAACCCGCAGCACTGCGCGTTGTAGTACGCGAGCATCCGCTGCTGCACCATGCGCCCGAGATGCACGTCGTAGTTGAACTGGTAGACGCCCCCCCACTTGTTGTCGAGCGCCCGGACGTTGGTGAACGAGTTGAGGGTGTGGTCGAGGTAGTCGCGGTTGTCGAACCCCGACAGCCCTTCGACGAAGCGGCGCTGGCTCCATCCCGTGCGCTGGTGCAGCCAGCCCCCGACCCCGATGTCGGCATCGGCCCGGATGGTCCGCAGGGCCATGAAGTGCGTGTCGTACTCGGCCCGCAGCGACCCGTCCATGTTGTCGGCGATGGCCGCCCGCACCGTCAGGGCGAGGGGCGAGAGGTTGCTCGGCGCCGTCTGCTGGAAGCTGGTCAGGAACTGCTGGTCGAACTGCGAGGCGCGCTCGTCGGTGTAGTAGGTCTGCTCGACCCCGATCGTCAGGAACTCCTGCGCGCCGCTTTCGCCCCGCCTCGCGTACAGCCGGTTGTCGATGCCGTAGCGCAGCCGCGTCGTGTTGCCGACGATCGAGTCGGTGCTGTCGATTCTGACGATCTGCTCGAAGTTGTCGACGGCGGTGGTCCGCTCCACCGAGATCCAGGGCTCGATGACGTGCTTCATCCGCTCTGAGTAGCTGGTGTTGGGCGTGTCCCAGATCTTGACGAACACCGGGCCCGTGATCTCGGTCGCCATCTCGAACATCGACCGCGAGATGGGAGAGCCTGTCTGTTCCATGGTCTCGGGATCGATGCTCTCCCGCCAGTGGGTCCGGCGGTATCCGACCGAGCTGTTGAACGTCAGGAACGGCCACCGCGTGAACGGCACGCGGAGCAGCGGGTTGACGTCGTAGCGGGTCAGCCCCGAGTCGGTCACCGTGCCGCCGAATCCCTGCTGCTGGAGCAGGTTGGCGTACTCGCTGTTGAACCCGTAGTAGACAGGCAGGGTGCCGATCTGCCTTTCCGACTGGTTGAACGCGATGCGGGGTCCCGCCCCGTGGAGCGACGAGTCGTCGAGTCCGAAGAAGGTCTCGCGGAAATCGACGGTCCCGTTCAGCGTGTACGCGTTCCAGGAGCCGGTGACGTTGCCGCCGTATGAGCGCGAGCTGTTCGTCGCCTGGAAGATGTCCCGCTGATACGTCTGCTGCACCTCGATGTCCGAGAAGTAGTCGACCTGGCCCCGCGCCTGGATGGCGTCCGTGAACGTGTGCTGGAGATCGCCGCGCATCCTGAAGCTGCGGCGGGCCGGCAGGGTCGCCTCGCCGCCGCGGAAGGGGTCGGGGGCCTCGCTCTCGTTCAGCAGGTACGCCTCGGCGTTGCCGCGGCCCTCCCCCAGCACGTAGCGGTACTCGCCTCCGGTCCCCTGGCCGGTGGTCGTGAGCCAGTCGTGGAAGACCGTCGCGTCGTGGCTGCGGTTGATCGCCCAGAAGAACGCGTTGCTGATCGACTGCCCCTGCACGGTCGAGGCGCCGTAGGTCGGCATCAGGAAGCCGGTGGCGCGGTCCTCCGCCTGAACGGGGTAGTACATGTACGGCAGATAGAAGAGGGGGACGCCTTTCACCAGCAGCAGCATGTTGCGCAGTCGGGCGTACTCGTCCAGGTTGATGTTGACCGAGCTGGCCTGTACTTCCCAGCGCGGGGTCGGCTGGATGCACGAGGTGAAGCCCCCGTTCGTCAGCCGGTAGCTGCGCGTGCCGGTCTTCTCGATGAGCTCTCCCCAGAACCGCATCTCCGGTTCCTGGGTGCCGAACATGCTCGGCTCGATGTCCTCGACCAGCTCGGTGGAGCCCGACGCACTGAAGAACATGCCGGTCCCGCTCTCGTAGTCGAACTCCGCCCGGTCCGCCGCGAGCCGGGCGTTCTCGCTCGCGAACACGACGTTGCCGGTCGCCACGAGCAGCGACTCGTCGGTGTAGATGTTGGCGTCGTCGGCATGGAAGCGCCAACTCTCGCCCCCGCCGCCGTCTATCTCGACCTCGCCGCTCAGCCACAACTGGTTGGGGGCGACCCGCTCCCAGTGGAACTGCCTCGATCCGCCGATGGCGGCCGGGAGATCCTGAGCGTCGACGGGGGCGGCGGCCGCGAGGGCGGCCGCGAGCCCGAGCAGGAGGCCTGTCCGCGCCCGACCGGCGCAACGCGCGGTTTCACCACGGTTTCCGAGGCGGACAAGGCGGCTCATGGAGGGGAAGGGCGCGGCCGGCGCCGGCGCTCCGAACGTCCGAGAATACCACGGCTCCCGCGCGCGCGTGCGTGGCGGCGCCGCCGCCGATCCGCCAGCGCCGCGCGTCTTCCGTGCGGCGCTTCGCCGCGGGGTCGCGCCGGGAGTCTCGCGGGGTGCATGCCTCACGGTTCGCGTCGCTCGCGAAGCGCCGCGAGCAGTTGCCCCACCAGGAAGATGGAACCGGTCGCGCAGACCGTCTCCGCGGTGCGCCAGGCCGTCTCCAGGGCGCGGCCGGGGTCGTCCTCGGCGGTCACGGGAATCCCCGGCGCCCGGGCCCGCGCGCGGGCCGCGAGGGCGCGGGCCGGGATGGCCCGCGGGTTGCGCGGCGCGGTGCAGACGATGCGGCTCGCGCGGGGGGCGAGGCGGTCGATGATGCCGTCGGCGTCCTTGTCGCGCATGACCGCGCAGACGATGGGCAGCCGCCCGGGGAACGCGTCGCCAAGGTGCCGGGCCAGGGCCGCCGCCGCCGGGGGGTTGTGGGCGCCGTCGAGGAGGACCGCCCCGCGCCCTGGCACGCGGATGAGGTCGAGGCGCCCCGGCCACGCCACTTCCGAGAGCCCGCGGACGATGGCTTCGGGCGCGACGGGCAGTCCGGCGCCGGCCAGCGTCTCCAGCAGGCGGATGGCGCCGGCCGCGTTCGATCGCTGATGAGCGCCGGCGAGGCCCAGGGGGAACGCGGGATAGCGGCGCCGGGGGGTGGTGACCTCGATCCGGGGGCGGGGGCCTTCCCCTTGCAGCGCTATCGTGGTGTCCTCCGCGGCCCGAACGAGCCGGGCGCCGCGCCGCCGGCACGCATCCTCGATGACCCCGACGGCCGGCGGGGCGGTCTCGGTGGTGACCACCACCATGCCCGGCTTGACGATGCCCGCCTTCTCGCCGGCGACGGCTTCGAGGGTGTCGCCGAGGTGCTCCCGATGGTCGAGTCCGATCGACGTGATGACCCCCGCGGCCGGAGTCAGCACGTTGGTGGCGTCGAGCCGCCCCCCCAGTCCGACCTCGACCACCGCGACGTCGACCGCCGCGCGGCGGAACCACGACAGCGCGATCGCGGTCGTCGCCTCGAAGAACGTCGGAGGGTGCGGCAGCCCGTCCCTGCGCAGGAGCGCGTCGGCCTGCCGCAGCACCCCGGCCGCCTCCTCGCGCAGCGCGTCTTCGCGGATGGCGGTTCCACCGGCGGTGAACCGTTCCGTGATCGACGTCAGGTGGGGCGAGGTGTAGCGACCCGCCCGGTACCCGGCCGCGCGCAGGGCGCTGTCGATCATCGCGGCCACCGAGCCCTTGCCGTTGGTGCCCGCCACGATGATCGACGGGTAGGCCGCCTGGGGGTCTCCGAGGGCCGCCATCAGGCGCCGGATGGTATCGAGCCCGGGCCGGATGCCGAAGCGCTCGAGGCCGATCAGCCGATCCAGGGGGTCGCGGGAGCGCCGCGGCGGAGGGAAGCGGTCGGGAACCACATGATATGGTACACGCGCCCAGCCGCAGCGCAGTCGATGTTGCCATCTTTCTCCCGTCCACGCCGCCTCTCCAGGCTCGTCGCCGCCGCGTACATCGCTGCCGTCGTCGCCGGCTGCGCGACCGCGCCGTCCACCGTCGGGACGTCGGCCCCGGCGACCCGCGACCAGAAGCTCGCCTGGATTCTGTGGCTCGAAGATCAGCGGCTGATGCGCGATCCCGCGTTGCCGCTTCCCGGCCCGCCGGCGACCGGCGTCGGCGAGGACCGCCCGGCTGCCGCGACCGGCTACGTCCCGGCGACGGCTCCCGACCTTCTCGGGCTCGCTCGGGACCCGTTCGGTCCGGTGCGCTATCGGGCCGTGCAGGCCATCGGCCGGATCGGACTGGCGGCGGGCGCGCCGGCGCTGGCCGCAGCCCTCTCCGATCCCGAGCCGGACGTCCGGGCCGTCGCCGCCTTCGGGCTGGGGCTGCTCGGCGAGCCGTCCGCCGTCGAGCCCCTGATCGCCGCCCTCGAGGATCCGTCGCCCCTCGTGCAGGCGCGGGCCGCGCACGCGCTCGGCCGGCTGCCGGCGCCGGAGGCGGGCGCCGCCATTCAGGCGATGACTGCGGCTCACGTCACGGTGGCCTACGACGTCGATCCCGACGAGATGGGCTATCCGTTGAGCCCCCGGGTGGAAGCGTTCCGGTCGGGGGTCGGCGCGCTGGCCGCGCTGGGCGACTTCGACGCGCTCGCTGCGGTCGTCCTCGCCGAGTCGGGCGATCCCCTTCTCTGGTGGTGGCCGGTTGCCGATGCCCTCGGGCGGGTCGGCGACCCCCGCGCGGCCCGTCCCCTCCGCGTCCTCGCCGGCGTCGGCGGCACCGTGGGGGTCGCGATGGCCGCCCGCGGACTGGGGACCCTCGGCGACACGACGGCGGTTCCCCTGCTCGTCGAGCTCCTCGACCGGGACCGGCGGGACCCGAGGGTCGTCCTGTCCGCGGTCCGGGCGCTCGGCGCCATCGGCGACGCGGGGGCGGCCCCCGCGTTGCTCGATCTGCTGCGGACCCGCGACCTCGATCCGGGCCTGCTCGCCGCTCTCCTCGACGCCCTCGGCGCCGTGGGTGCGCCGGAGACGGTCGAGATCGCGATCGAGCTGCTCGCGCACGGTGCGCCGGCGGTGCGGGGGGCGGCCCTGGCCACCCTCGCCGGGCTCGATCCCGACACGTTCCTGCTGCTCCTGTCGGGCCTGCCGCCCGACCCCCACTGGCAGGTCCGCGCCGATCTCGCCCGTGCGCTGGCCCTCGCGGACCCCGACGCGGCCGCCTTTCGGCTCTCCCTGCTCCTCGATGACGAGGACCGGCGGGTGGTGCCCGCCGTCCTGCAGGCCCTCGCCGCGGTCCGCGCTCCCGGTCTCGACGCGGTGCTGGTGAGCCATCTCTCGGACGAGAACGCGGCCGTCCGGGAGGCTGCGGCCCGGCTGCTCGGCGATGTGGGCGGCAGCCGGGCTGTCGAGTTCCTCGCCGGCGCGTACCGCGACGAGGTGAACTCGGCGTCGCCGGCGACGCGGGCGGCGGCGGTCGAAGCACTGGCCCGCATCGGCGGCGGTCCTGCCTTCGAGGCGCTGCGGGACGCGCTCGACGACCCCGACTGGGCGATCCGGGTCGGGGCCGCGGCGCGCCTCGCCGGTCCCGGCGGGCCGGACGATCCCGCCCGTGAGATCCGGTCGTCGCCGCTGCCGCAGCCCCTCGGGACGTACGAGTCGCCCGAACTCGTGCGGCCCTCGGTCTCGCCGCACGTGTACGTCGCCACCGACCACGGGACCATTCAGATCGAGCTGGTCGTCAACGAGACCCCGCTGACGAGCGGCCACTTCATGCGCCTCGCCCGGTCCGGCTACTACGAAGGGATGCTCGTGGACGACGTGGCGGCGGGCGGGTCGGTGCGCGTCGGTGACCCCCGCGCCCGCGCCGACGGCGGGCCCGGCTACCGCGTCCGCGACGAGCTCGGTCCCCGGCCCTATCTGCGGGGGACGGTCGGCCTCGCCCTCGACGGCGCCGACACGGGCGGCGGCGGGTTCTTCATCACCGCGCTCCCCCAGCCTCGGCTCGACGGCCGGTTCCCGGTGCTCGGCGTCGTGGTCGGGGGCATGGACGTCGTCGACCGCCTGCAGCGCGGCGACGTCATCCACTCGGTCCGCGTGTGGGACGGGCGGACGCCGTTCGAATAGCCGCCGCCCACGCGGCCTGCGGGGCGCGCAGGAGTCCCATGCCGGGCGGCGGGAGTTCGCGACCGCAAAGTCGCGGCGCGCCCGCCGGGCACGTGGTCAGGGGCCGCCGATGCGGGACTCGCGCCGTTCAGCGTGACGCTCCATGGCGAGCTCGATCAGCCGGTCGAGCAGCGCCGGGTAGCCGACGCCGCTGGCCTCCCAGAGCCTGGCGAACATGCTGATGGTGGTGAACCCGGGGTGCGTGTTGATCTCGCTCACGAAGATGCGGCCGGCGCGGTCGAGGAGGAAGTCGACCCGGGCCATGCCCGCGCAGTCGATGGCGCGGAACGCCGACGTCGCCAGGGCGCGAATCCGCTCCGCCTCGTGGGGAGCGAGGTTCGCAGGGATGATGGTCCGGGACCGTTCGTCCAGGTACTTCGCCTCGTAATCGTAGAAGTCGCCGGCGGGGACGATTTCTCCCGGCGTCGACGCCTCGGGCTCGTCGTTGCCGAGCACCGCGCATTCGATCTCTCGGCAGGGGACCACCCCTTCCTCGACGATGATCTTCCGGTCGAACTCCGCCGCGTGGTCGATGGCGGACGCCAGCGAGGCCGGGTCGGCGGCGCGCGAGACGCCCAGGCTCGACCCGAGGTTGGCCGGCTTGACGAACAGGGGATAGCGGAGGCGCGCGCTCAGGTCGGCGAGGGTCTTCCCGCGGCTCCTCTGCCAGACGCGGCGCAGCACCGTCTCGTGTTTCACGATGGGCAGGCCGGCCGCCGCGAACAGCGCCTTCATCACCGCCTTGTCCATCCCCGCCGAGGCCCCGACGACCCCCGCCCCCACGTAGGGGATGTCCGCGAGCTCCAGCAGGCCCTGCAGGGTGCCGTCCTCGCCGTAGGGTCCGTGCACGATCGGGAAGATGGCGTCCAGGATCATGGTGCCGGCCAGATCGTGCCCGTCGTGCTGCCCGGTGGCGGGTGGGCTCTCGGCGCGGCGGACGACCATCAGGGTCTCTTCGCCGGGGCGGGCGATGGGGTGCACCTCGTGGCCGCCGTGCCCCGGCCGCCGTGCCGCCCGGGCCTGTCCGATGGTCTTCGCCGCGGACTCGTCGGCGGGGGGGCGGTCGGCCACCGACCAGCCGCCCTCGCGCGAGATGCGGATGGGGACGGGGTCGTAGCGCTCCCGGTCGAGGTTGGCGAAGATGGCGGCGGCCGAGGCCAGCGACACCTCGTGCTCGCCCGAGCGGCCGCCGTAGATGACACCGATGCGAAGCCGTCTCAATGTGGTCCTGGCCCGGCAAGGTCCTGTCGAACCCGCGTAGTATACGGCAGGCGCCGCGCGCCCCAGAGGTGATGCCGCAGTCCGATCGCGCTTTTTCGTTCCGGGTGACGCACCGCGACGGGGAGGCGCGGGCGGGAGAGTTCGGCACGCCGCACGGCGTCGTCCGCACGCCGGCGTTCGCGCCGGTGGGCACGCGCGGGGCCGTCAAGGGGTTGACGCACCGCGACGTGGTCGGCCTCGGGGCCGAGCTCGTGCTCGCCAATACTTATCACCTGCATCTGCGGCCGGGCGCCCGCCTCGTGGCCCGGTCCGGCGGCCTCCACCGCTTCATCGGCTGGGACCGGCCGATCCTCACCGACAGCGGGGGGTACCAGGTGTTCAGCCTCGGCGACCGCCGCACCATCGACGAGGACGGCGTGTCGTTCCGGTCGCACCTCGACGGCAGCCGGCAGCGGCTGACGCCCGAGAGTGCGACCGACATCCAGGCCCGTCTCGGTTCCGACGTCGCCATGGCGTTCGACGAGTGTACGAGCTATCCCGTGTCCGAGGCCGAGGCCGAGGCCTCCATGCGCCGGACGCTGCGTTGGGCGCGCCGGTGCCGTACGCGGTTCCTCGCCCTTCGCGGCGACCCCGGCCGCCTGCACGGCGAGGTGACCAACCCCGGCCAGGCCCAGTTCGGCATCGTGCAGGGCAGCGTCTACGACCGACTGCGCGCATCGAGCGCCCGCGCGACGGTGGCGATGGGGTTCGAGGGGTACGCGATCGGCGGCCTGAGTGTGGGCGAGCCGGTGGACGTGATGTACCGCGTGGCGGCGGGCACCGCGGCCCAGTTGCCGGACGACCGCGTGCGGTACCTGATGGGGACGGGGATGCCCGACGACCTCGTCGAGTGCGTGGCCGCGGGCATCGACCTGTTCGATTGCGTGCTGCCGACCCGCAACGCCCGCAACGGCCAGCTCCTGACCCGCAAGGGGCCGCTGTCGATCAAGCGGGCGGAGTTCGCCGACGATGCGCGCCCGCCCGATCCCGGGTGCCCGTGCTACACGTGCAGGCGGTACTCCCGCGCCTACCTGCGGTATCTGTACGTGGCCGGCGAGATGACCGGAAGGACCCTCAACACGCTGCACAACCTGCACTTCTACCTTGACACGATGCGCCGGATGAGGGAGGCTATCTTGTTCGGCACGTTCGAATCGTTCCGGCAACGTTTTCACGAGACGTTCTCCCGCCGGCCCTGTTCCTGACCGCCCTCGGGCGGCGCCGCGTGCGCCGGCGGGCGGCGAGGGGTGCGCCAGCGTACGACTATCACCGATGCCTGATTCCGGCCTCCCGACGTTCTTCGCCCAGGCCGCGCAGGGCAACCCGCCGCTGTGGGCGCAGTTCCTGCCGTTCGCGCTGATCCTCGCCATCTTCTACTTCATCATCCTGCTGCCGATGCGCCGGCGGCAGAAGAAGGTGCAGGCGTTCCGCGACGCCCTCAAGGTGGGCGACCGGGTGATCACGACGAGCGGCATCTACGGGTCCATCACGAAGCTGAACGACCGGTCGGTTCAGCTCCAGGTCGCCGACAAGGTGCGCATCGAGGTGTCGCGGTCGGCCGTCGGCGGCTATCAGGGGCAGGAGCCGGTGGTGCAGGATTCCGGGTCGATGTAGCCGCCGGTCGGGGGGGCGCCGACGGCGTCGCCCCAGGGCCGGGCGGACGACAGGACGGATTGAGTCATGAGGAAGAACTTGCGCTGGAAGCTGTTGACCATCGTCGCGGTGGCGGCCGCCGCCGTGTTCGCCGTCTATCCGCCCGAGGACCAGGTTCGACTCGGCCTCGACCTCCGGGGCGGCGTCCATCTCGTGCTGCAGGTCCAGACCGACGACGCCCTGCGGGTCGAGACCGAGACTAACGCCGAGCAGTTGAGCGAGCAGGCCGGTCTTGTCGGCATCGACCTGCTCTCGGCCGGCGCGTCGGCCCCGGCGGAGATCCGGGTCGAGGGCGTTCCCGCCGACCGCGACCAGGAGTTCCGCGGCATCGCCGACGACCTGCTGCAGGTGAGCTACAGCAGGCAGTCTGCCGGCCCCGGCGCCTACGCCTTCCGCATGCTGCCGGGCATCGAGCGCCAGCTTCGCGAGGAGTCGGTGCGGCAGGCGCTGCAGACCATCGAGCGCCGGGTCGACGAGCTGGGCGTGGCCGAGCCCATCGTCGCCCCCTACGGCGTGGCCGGCGACCAGATCCTCGTGCAACTGCCCGGCGTCGAGGACGTGGCGGGGGCGAAGGAGATCATCCGCTCGACCGGCCTCCTCGAGCTCAAGCTGGTCGAGGACGGCCCCGCCCTGTCGCGTGAACTGCTGCTGCAGGCGAGGAACGGCATCGTGCCGCCCGACATGGAGGTCGTGTCGGGAGCCGACGAGTCCCTCGGGGCGACGCCGGGTTCGACCGTCTACTACCTCGTGCGGCGGGTCGCTCCCGTGACGGGGCGCGACCTGCGCAATGCCCGGTCGACCATCGACGAGTTCAACCAGCCCGCGATCAGCTTCTCGTTCAACCGCGAGGGAGCCCGCAAGTTCGGCAACTTCACCGGAAGCAACGTGGGCCGCAACCTCGCGATCATCCTCGACAACCGCGTCTACTCGGCTCCCGTCATCCAGGAGCGCATCGCCGACGAGGGCCGCATCACCGGCACGTTCACGCCGGGAGAGGCGGCCGACCTCGCGCTGATCCTGCGGTCGGGCGCCCTGCCCGCCTCTCTGACGTATCTCGAGGAGCGGACGGTGGGGCCGACCCTCGGCGCCGACTCCGTCCGCGCCGGGATCACCGCGTCGGCCTCGGGGCTCATCGCGGTCGCGCTGTTCATGCTCGTCTACTACCGGCTCTCGGGCATCAACGCCGTCGTTGCGGTCGGGATGAACCTGCTGATCCTGCTCGGTTGCATGGCCTATGTCGGGGCGGTGCTCACCCTGCCGGGCATCGCCGGCTTCATCCTCACCATCGGCATGGGTGTCGACTCCAACGTGCTGATATTCGAGCGCATCAAGGAGGAGCTGGGTTCCGCCAAGGGGGTCCGGGCGGCCGTCGCGGCCGGGTTCGACCGCGTCTTTCTGACCATTCTCGACACCCACATCGCGTCGCTCATCGCTGCCGCCTTCCTGTTCCAGTTCGGCTCGGGGCCGATCAAGGGCTTCGCGACCACATTGTTCTTCGGTCTCGTGTCGAACGTGTTCACCGCGGTGTTCGTGTCGCGCACGATTTTCGAGACGGTGCTGACGCGCCGCCGGCAGGCCTCCTTGAGCATCTGAACCATCCGGGCCCGCCTTGCCTGACCCGAGCACATCGCCGCCGGCCGGCGGGGCCGCGGCCTGAACATCACGGAACACCGACGCGCGTATGCCCATCTTCAAGAACCCGAACTTCGACTTCCTCAAGTGGCGCTGGCCCGCCGTCACCGTGTCGTGCCTCGTCATCGTCGCCGGCGCGGTGATGGTGACGCTGCAGGGAGGGCTGACGCTCGGCATCGACTTCTCGGGCGGCACCAACGTCATCGTGCAGTTCGACCAGCCCGTCACCGAGGGCGCGGTGCGCGCCGCGGTGGGCGGGGCGGTCGGCGAGAGCGTCGTCCAGCAGTACGGCGACTCCGACGCGAACGAGATACTCATCCGGCTGCCGCAGAGCGGCCCCGAGGTGGGCACGAGCCTCGAGGAGGGCGCGAACGCGGTCGTGGCCGCCCTGGAGGAGAGCGCCATCGGCGGCTTCTCGGTCATCGGGCAGGAGCTCGTGGGGCCGCGCATTGGAGAGGAGCTGCAGCGCCGCGGGATCAACGCCTTCGTCTTCGCGATGCTCGGCATCCTCGTGTACGTCGCCTTCCGCTTCCGGTTCAGCTTTGCGGTGGGGGCGATCATCGCCGTCGTGCACGACATCCTCGTGACCCTGTCGCTGTTGACCTTCTTCGGCTTCGACCTGTCGCTGAACGTCGTCGCGGCCATGCTGACGATCACCGGCTACTCGGTCAACGACTCCATCGTCGTGTTCGACCGCGTGCGCGAGAACCTGCGGCGCATGCGCCGCGACGCATTCGACAAGCTCGTCAACGCCAGCATCAACCAGACCTTGAGCCGCACCATCATCACGTCGGGAACCACCGCCTTCGCGGTCCTGGCCCTGTTCGTCTTCGGAGGCGAGGTGCTGCGCGGCTTCGCGTTCACGATGTTCGTCGGCGTGCTCAGCGGCACCTACTCGACGATCTTCATCGCGGCCGCCGCCGCCATCGTGATCAGCGAGCGCCGGGCCGCGCGGCGGATGCAGGCGGCGCCGGCGGCCGCGGCCGCCGCGAAGTCCAAGCGGCGGAGCCGGAAGTCGAGGGCCCGCGCCTGACCGCGACCGCCGACCCCGCCGCCGCATGTCCCTCGTCCACGCCGTGTGGCTCGGCATCGTGCAGGGGCTGACCGAGTTCCTGCCCATCTCGAGCTCGGCCCACCTCATTCTGGTGCGCGAGCTGTTCGGCTGGGACGCGGGGACGGCCGAGGTCATGTTCGACGTGGCCTGCCACCTCGGCACCCTGCTCGCGGTGCTCGTCTACTTCCGCCGCGACATCCTCGAGCTGGCCGCGGCCGCCCCCGGCGCCCTCGCGTGCCGCGGCGGCGACGCTGCCCGCGAGGGACGGCTGATCCTGCTCGCGACCGTCCCGGTCGTGCCGCTGGGCCTGCTGCTCTCGGGGCACATCGACCGTCTGCGCAGCCCGGCGGTGGTGGCGGCGGCGCTCGCGGCGGGCGCGATCGCGATGCTGTGGGCGGACCGGGGCCGAGCCGGCCCCCGTCGGGCATCGTCGCTGTCCGTCGTCGAGGCCCTCGTCCTCGGTTGCGGGCAGGCGGCGGCCCTCGTGCCGGGAGTCTCGCGGTCGGGCGCGGTCATCACCGCGGCCCTCCTGCTGGGGATGTCCAGGCCCGAGGCGGCGCGGTTCGCGTTCCTCCTCGGCATTCCCGCCATCGCCGGGGGCGGGATGCAGGCGGCGCGGATGCTCGGGGGAGAAGGGCTCGCCGCGCACGGGCCGGTGCTCCTCGCGGGCCTCGTCACTTCCGGGGTCGTCGGCTACCTGGCGGTGGCCGGACTGCTTCGCTACCTGGCCCGGCGCTCGCTCGCCGTCTTCGCCTGGTACCGGCTCGGCGTGGCCGCCGTTCTGGCCCTCGGACTGGCGTTCGGACGCTGAAGGGAGCCGCACCGTCCGGTCGGGCGCGACCGCCGGGCTCCGCCGGTTTCCTCGGTCCGTTGCGCGCAGGAGCCTCGCGTCGGCGAAACGCCCGACGCCACCGTCAGGCCGCGCCGACGCGGGCCCGCTTGACAGCGGCACGGCCGGCTGCTAGGTTTGCGCGTCCTTGGACGAGCCCGCGCCCGGCGGCGAGGTCATGGGCCGCGGGTCGACGGCAGCAAGGACGTTTCGGGCGATTTCCCGCGGTGTCGGGCGGGTGTGCCCCGCGTCGGATTCCCCGGCACCCGGACGGCGGAAACGCCAAGGTCGAGAATGGACAACTCACTCTACGTGCTCCTCGGGGTCGGCGCGCCGATCGCCGCCGCCCTCTTCGCGCTCTTCCTCATCCGCGCCATCAACGCTCACGACGCCGGTTCCGAGCGCATGCAGCAGATCGCGGCTCTCATCCGCCGCGGCGCCATGGCCTTCCTGCAGACCGAGTACAGCGTCCTGGCGGTGTTCGTCGTCGTCATGTTCGGGGTCCTCGTGCTGTTCCTGCCGGGCGACTCGTTCCTCGTCGGCGTCAGCTTCCTCGTCGGGGCGCTGCTCTCGGCGACCGCGGGCTGGGTCGGCATGCGCACCGCCACCGGCGCCGCCGTCCGGACCACCGCGGCGGCCCAGACCAGCCTCGCCGGGGCCCTGCGCGTGGCGTTCTCGAGCGGCGCGGTCATGGGCCTGACCGTCGTCGCCCTCGGCACGCTCGGCATCGCGCTGCTCTACTGGCTGTACGGCGGCCTCGACGGCCGCGGGCCGTCGGCCGTCGGGTCGCTGCTCGGGTTGTCTCTCGGGGCGTCGTCGATCGCCCTGTTCGCGCGGGTCGGGGGCGGCATCTTCACGAAGGCGGCCGACGTCGCCGGCGACCTGTCCGGCAAGGTCGAGGCGGGCATTCCCGAGGACGACCCCCGCAACCCCGCGACCATCGCCGACAGCGTGGGCGACAACGTCGGCGACGTGGCGGGCATGGGGGCCGACCTCTTCGAGTCGTACGTGGGCAGCATCATCTCGTCGGTCGCCCTCGCCTGGGCCCTCACCGCAGCCACCGCCGCCGATCTTTGGGGGGTGGGGGAAGGCGGTTTCCTCGCCCTGCAGGCGGATCTCGCGGTGTTCCCGGTGCTGCTGGCCGGGGTCGGCATCGTCGCCTCCATCCTGGGGACGTTCACGGTGCGCACCGACGATGAGAGCAAGGTGCAGGGGGCGCTGCTGCGAGGGCTGGTCGTGGCGTCGATCATCGTTCTCGTCGGCGCGGCGGGGCTCATCGCGGTCACCACCGTCCCCTGGCCGGTCATGGGCTGCGTGGTGTTCGGGGTCGTGGCCGGGGTCGTCATCGGCAAGCTCACCGAGTACTACACCGGCAAGGACATGCCGCCGGCCAGCCACATCGCCGAGCAGTCGGAGACCGGTCCCGCCACCAACATCATCGCGGGCCTCGGGGTCGGCATGATGTCGTGCGGCTACCCGGTGCTGGTCGTCTGCTTCGCCATCTTCTTCAGCTATCAGCTCGGCGAGCTGTACGGCATCGCCATCGCCGCCGTCGGCATGCTGTCGACGCTCGGCATCAGCCTCGGCGTCGACGCCTACGGACCGGTGGCCGACAACGCCGGGGGTATCGCCGAGATGAGCAGGTGCGAGCCGTTCGTGCGCGACCGCACCGACGCCCTCGACGCCGTCGGCAACACCACCGCGGCGATGGGGAAGGGTTTCGCCATCGGGTCGGCCGCCCTCACCGCGCTCGCCCTGTTCTCGACGTTCCAGGCGACCGCGGCCGAGTACGTGGCCGAGGCCGGGGGGGCGGGCGCGTTCGACCCGCGTCAACTGGGGCTCGAACTGACGAACCCCAACGTGCTCATCGGCATGTTCATCGGCGGCATGCTGCCGTTCATCTTCTCTGCGCTGACGATGAACGCGGTGGGTCGCTCCGCGAACCAGATGATCGAGGAGGTCCGCCGGCAGTTCCGCAGCATCCCCGGGCTCCTCGAGGGGACGGCCGAGCCTGACTCGGCGCGGTGCGTGGCCATCTCCACGCAGTCGGCCATCAAGGAGATGATTCTGCCCGGTCTCCTCGCGGTGGTCGCCCCGGTGGCGACGGGCTTCGTGCTGGGCGTGGCGGGTCTCGGGGGGCTGCTCGGGGGCGCGCTCGTGACCGGCGTGCTGATGGCCCTCATGATGGCCAACGCGGGCGGCGTCTGGGACAACGCGAAGAAGTTGATCGAGGAGGGTCACCACGGCGGCAAGGGCTCGGAGCCGCACAAGGCCGCGGTGATCGGCGACACCGTCGGCGATCCGTTCAAGGACACGGCGGGGCCGAGCCTCAACATCCTCATCAAGCTGATGACCATCGTCGCGGTCATTTTCGTGCCGCTGGTCGTGGCCTGGATGCGCTAGGAGTCCAGAACGGCGAGGACTCCCGGAGTTGGGTTGGCCGCGGCGTCGGGGGGCTGCACGCGACGGTCGGCGGGCTGGCGGCGGCGCCGGGAAGTGACGGCGCGGGACTTCCGCGGCGCGGGGGTTTCGGCGCTCGGACTTGCGTTGACACTGGTTTTGGTGTCTGCATATAATTCGTCTCTCTCATCGTGGAGCGATTCATCCCCTCAATTGAAGGGGCGCAGGAGGTTGCCTGTGGCAGGTCAGATGTTCGGAGAAATCGCGAATCCGTCGATCAAGATCGGCGCGCAGAAGTGGTACACGGTGCCGGTCTCGATCCTCGCGCACGTGGTGGCGATCGCGGCCGTCGTCATCGTGCCGCTGCTCGCGGCCGAGGCGCTGCCGCAGGTGCCGTCGATGATGGCGTTCGTGGCCGCGCCCCCGCCGCCTCCGCCACCCCCGCCGCCTCCGCCGCCCCCGGCCGCGCAGGCGGTCGAGGCGCCGGTCGTCGACATCAACCCCAACGCCGCCCCCATCGAGGCGCCGGCCCAGATTGCGCCGGAGACGGGCTTCGACCTGTCGAGCGTCTCGGGCGTCGAGGGCGGCATCGCGGGGGGCGTCGTGGGCGGCATCGTCGGTGGATTGCTCGAGGCCCCGCCGCCTCCGCCTCCGCCGCCCGAGCCGGTTCGCGTCGGCGGCAACATCCAGGCCCCGACCAAGGTGACCGACGTCAATCCGCGGTATCCTCCGGTGGCGCAGGCCGCGCGCGTCCAGGGCGTCGTGATTCTAGAGGCGGTCATCGGTCCCGACGGCCGGGTGACCGACGTGAAGGTGCTGCGCTCGGTGCCGCTGCTCGACGAGGCGGCGATCGAGGCGGTGCGGCAGTGGACGTATACGCCGACGCTGCTGAACGGCGTCGCGGTTCCCGTCATCATGACGGTGACGGTGAACTTCCAGTTGCGGTAGCCGGCGCGCGAGACGAAGGTACGTGTTGTGGGCGGCGGTGCCGCCGGTCGTCCGGCGCACCGCAGCTTTCGATGATGTGAATCGCAGGTAGGAGGCACAATGGATCTTCTCGAGCTCTGGGAACAGATGGGTATTCCCGTCAAGACCCTCATGATCGTGCTGGCGCTGATGTCGATGTGGTCGATGGGCGTTTTCTTCGAGCGGCTCTTCACCTTTACCCAGGCCGGAAAGCAGTCGAAGGCCTTTGCGCCCCAGGTCGCCAAGCACCTGAAGGACGGTCACCTCAAGGACGCCATCGCCGTCGCGCAGTCGAAGAACTACAAGTACAGCCACCTCGGAAAGGTGGTCCTGGCCGGACTGCAGGAGTATCAGTTCCAGAAGGACGCCGGGGTTGAGCTGAGTCGTGACGACGTGATCGACAGCGTGCGCCGGGCCATCCAGCGCGCGTCCGCCCTCACCGCGGCCGACCTCAAGAAGGGCATGGGCTCGCTGGCCACCATCGGAGCCACCGCCGTGTTCGTCGGCCTGCTCGCGACCACCCTGGGCGTCATCAACGCGTTCCAGGGCATCGCGGCCACCGGGTCGGGCGGCCTCGGCGCGGTGTCGGCCGGTATCGCGGAAGCGCTCGTCGGGACCGCCATCGGGTTGTTCGTGGCGATTCCAGCGGTGTGGTTCTACAACGCTCTCACCACGCGCATCGAGTTCTTCAACGTCGAGATGGACAACTCGTCGTCCGAGCTCGTCGACTACTTCATCAAGAAGGCCGACTAGGGGAACGCGGCCACGCGGGGCCGGGGCTGGGCCCGGTCGCGGTGTCCCGCGACCGGGCCTCCACCCTTCGATGAATCCAGAGCGGACCGAGGAGATACACCCATGGGTATGCAAGTAGGCGACAAAAAGGGTGCGATGAACTCGGAGATCAACATCACGCCGCTGGCCGACGTGATGCTCGTTCTCCTGATCATCGTCATGCTGATCGCGCCCCTGTTGCAGAAGGGCGTCGACGTGACCCTTCCCGAGGCTGCGAACACGACGGACAAGCCCGAGAACGACACGCAGACCGTCCTCGCGGTGACCGCAGACGGCCGCTTCTACGTCGACAGCACCCAGACGACCGAGCAGGAGCTGTTGACGACGGTGCAGACCACGCTCGAGCGGAAGTTCGAGAAGATCGTGCTGATCAAGGCCGACCAGGACTCGCAATATGCTGATGTCATGGCCGTGCTCGACCGCCTGCAGCGTGCGGGCATCGAAGACATCGGCCTCATCACCGAGCGCAAGGTTGGCAGCGGCGGGGTTGCCGCCGGAGGAGAGTAGTCGCGATGGCCAAGAAGCACCACGGGGCTGACGCCGTCGTCTCTGCCGAGAAGCCGCAGTCTACTGCGGAGATCAACATCACGCCGTTCATCGACGTGCTGCTGGTGCTGATCGTCATCTTTCTCGCTGCGCTGCCACTGTCGCAGCGTGGACTCGACATCAACCTGCCGCTCGAGACGCGGGGCTCGACGCAGTCGGCGGTCGACTCCAGCCAGATCGTGCTGCAATACACGGCTGACCGCGTGATCACCGTGAACCAGCAGCCGGTGCCGATTCAGCGGCTCGAGTCGGAGCTGCGCGGCATCTTCGAGCAGCGTCGCGAGAAGACGATGTTCGTCGCCGGCGCCGGCAGCCTGCGCTACGGCGAGATCATCGAGGTGATCGACGCTGCCAAGGGCGCCGGGGTCACCAAGGTGGGCATCGTCACCGAGGCGATGCGCCGGGCCGGTGGGGCCGACGCGCTGTAGAACCACCAAACGGTCCGTTCCGGGGAATACGAAGGCGCGGCATGCGCGAGCATGCCGCGCCTTTTTTGCGTCCCGCGGAGAGCGTGGCGCTTCGGGCAACACGTGTTGTGGTCGAACTTGTCCAGAAATCCGCGCCCTTCGAGCGCCAGTCGACCCCGTCTGGATGAGCATCCGCCCGCCAGATTCGGCTCTCCCCGCCGAGGAGACCGGCGTTGGGGCGGGGCTTTTGCGGGCAGGGTGTCTGCCGAGGGGTGTCGACCCGTTCGAGGTGTGTCAATGGCAACCGAAAACTGCACACTTCTGGCAACTGAAAACTGCACCTTCGGGAAGTCGCTGCCCGGCGCGGACGCACCGACCGAACGTAGTCCCGGACGCGGCTGTAGCCGCCGGGATAACCTGCCGCTCGGACCTCGTCGAACAGCCGCTTCGTCGACAGTTCCGGGAACTCCTCAAGACGCGCTGCGATGATGCCCGTGTAGGGCGCCAGCTTGTGCGGAACCGGCGGCCGCGGCGAGTAGCGCGAGCGGCCCGACGACAGGTCCCGGTCGAGCTCGTGTCGGATGGTTCGGTCCTGGTCGGTCACCGCGGGCTGTGGTGTGCAAGGCCCGGTGGTGGGACATCGCGGCGCGATTGGGGGAGTCCAAGGGGTTCGTCGGGGGACGGGAAGAGCCAAACGCCAGCGGCCGGTGAGGCCATCGGGGAGGGAGGCGCGAACCGGCTTGCAATCCACGGGGTCGTACGCGGCAAAGGCCGGGCGCCGGTTCCGAAGAACCGGCGCCCGGCCTGAAGAAGGGGTGGACGCGTCGGGTGGAATGCGCCGCCGGCAGCGGGAGCTAGCCGCCGGCGCCGGAGCGGAGCTGCTGCAGTTCCTCGGCGCGATCACGCAACTCGTCCGCCTGGGCGATCAGGTCGTTCCGCTCGCGGACGCTGCTGGTCAAGTTGGCCTGCATCCGCAGCAGGATGTTCTTGTAGGTCAGGGCTTCGACGTAGTCGGCGTTCAGCTCGAGCGCCTTGTCGGTCTCGGCGAGGCCGAGCATGACGTACTCCATCTCCTGATCCTCGTCCAGGGTGAAGTCGCGGAACGCCTTCTCCCAGTAGTACGTCGAGATGGTGTAGTAGGCCTCCGGGTTGTCCGGCTCGAGCTCGGCGCGACGGCGAAGGGCCGCGATCGTCTCGTCGAACTGCTCGTTGCGGTTGTAGAACCCCGCGAGCTGCAACTGCGCGGCGGGGTCGTCGGGCCGAGAGCCCGTGATGTCCATCAGCACCTGCTCGGCCTCGCTGTAGAGCCCCGAGTCTTCGTAGAGTCGGGCGAGGCGGTAGTAGTTGTCCGGGTTCTCGGGATCGGTCCCGATCATCGTCTGCAGCACGATCTCGGAAGACGCCGGGTCGTTCGCCTTGTCGGGGCCGTAGGCCTCCACCAGCCACTGCAGCGACAGGGTCTGCAACTCCAGGTAGGTCTGACGCTCGGCCGACGTGATGTAGTGCTCGATGGCCTTGTCGAGCATCTCGTCGTTCTCCGGCTCGCCCCGCAGGGCCGGCCGGAACTGCTGGTCGTAGCTGTTGGCCAGGTAGAAGTAGGCCTCGACCAGATCCGGGTCGTTCTCCAGAACCTCCTCGTAGAGCTCCGCCGCCAGTACGTAGTCGCTGCGCTGGTACTGGGTGTGCGCGTCCTTGATGACGCGCAGGGCCCGGAGCTGGTCGAGCATGTAGCAGGATGTCGTCGACACAGCCACGAGGGCTACGAGAACGAGTCTGATGGCGAGTGATCGGATTTGCATAACGGTCCCCTTCATCACCGTCGGTCGTGACTTCTCTCTGCGCCAAACGGATGTCGCCGTCGATGTCTTGGACACCGGCGGCCCGATTTCGGCCCGTCCCGAGAGCATCTCTTCTCGGGGCGTTCCCGGCCGTTCCCCGACGGGGCGTACGCTGCCGGAGACAGCGCCCCGCGCCGGCCCACGAAAGGCAAATCAGTATAGTGAAGCGAAAAACGTCAAGTCAAGGGACGCGCTTCCGACGGCGGGTATACTCTCTCGCGGTCGCGTCCGGGCCGGCGCGACCTTCCCCGGACCAGACGACCGGCAGATGACCCGCGACAGCCTGCTCGACATCGCCGCCAGTTCCCGATGATCAGCTTCGACACCCTGATCGACAAGGCGCGGGCCTCCAACCCGCACGCCGACACCGGCCTCCTCCGCCGCGCCTACGATTTTTCGGCGGCCGAGCATGCCGGCCAGAAGCGTCGCTCGGGCGAGCCCTACCTCGTCCATCCCCTCGAGGTCGCCTCCCTCGTTGCCGACATGCGGCTCGACGACGTGGCCATCGCGGCGGGGCTGCTCCACGACGTCGTCGAGGACACGCTGACCACCATCGACCGCGTGCGCGAGCTGTTCGGCCCCGACGTCGCCCACGTCGTGGAGGGCGTCACCAAGATCAGCTCCATCTCCTTCTCGACGAGCGAGGAGCGGCAGGCGGAGAACTTCCGCAAGATGCTGCTCGCCATGGTCGACGACATCCGCGTCATCCTCGTGAAGCTCGCCGACCGGCTGCACAACATGCGGACGCTCGACCACCTGTCCGAGGCGCGCCGGCTGATCATCGCCCAGGAGACCCTCGACATCTACGCGCCCATCGCGCACCGCCTGGGTATGCAGAAGGTCAAGGACGAGCTCGAGGACCTCGCCTTCAAGCACCTCGACCCGAAGAGCTACGAGACGACGCGGGCGTGGGTCGAGCGGCGCCGCAAGGCCACCCGGAAGGCGGTCCAGCGGTTGCGCGAGACCCTCGAGCGGACCCTGGCCGAGGCCCGTATCCCGTTCGCCCGCATCGAGTCGCGCATCAAGCGGCTCTACGGCATCCACCAGAAGATCAAACGGCAGCGCATTCCCCTGGAGCAGGTCTACGACCTCATCGCGCTGAGGGTCGTCACCACCTCGGTCCGCGACTGCTACGCCGTGCTCGGGACCATCCACCAGACGTGGCCGCCGGTGCCGGGCCGGTTCAAGGACTTCATCGCGATGCCCCAGGCCAACCGGTACCAGTCGCTCCACACCTCCGTCGTCAGCGACGGCGGGGTGCCGTTCGAGGTGCAGATCCGGACCGAGGAGATGCACGAAGTGGCCGAGAACGGCATTGCCGCCCACTGGAAGTACAAGGAGGGGCGGGTCGGCGTCGACCCCGACGAGGCGCACTTCGCCTGGCTGCGGCAACTCCTCGAGTTCCAGCAGGAGATGCGCGACCCCGGCGAGTTCATCCACGACCTCAAGGTGAATCTCTACCCCGACGAGGTCTACACCTTCACTCCCAGGGGCGAGGTCAAGGCCCTGCCCCGCGGGGCCACCCCCATCGACTTCGCGTACGGCATCCATACCGACGTCGGCCACCAGTGCGTGGGGGCGCGGGTGAACGGCCGCATGGTGCCGGTGCGCACGCGGCTCGCGAGCGGCGACATCGTCGAGGTGGTGACCGCTCCCGGCCACACCCCGAGCCGCGACTGGCTCAACTTCGTCGTGACCTCCCGCGCGCGCAACAAGATCAAGCACTTCATCCATGCCGAGGAGAAGCTGCGCGCGGTCGAGTTGGGGCGGAAGCTCATCGACAAGGAGCTGCGGCGGTTCAATCTCAGCGCCAGGTCGGTGCTGGCGCCGGAGTCGGTCGGCCGGGCGGCCGAGGAGTTCGGGGTGGCGCGCGGCGACGACCTGTTCGCGGCCATCGGCTACGGCAAGGTGCAGGCGCGGTCGGTGCTCGACAAGCTGGTTCCCCGCGACCTCGAGGAGCAGCCCGGGGCCCGGTCCATCGGCACGGTGGTGCGCCGCGTGCTGCGCCCGAGCGAGAACAAGGTCAAGGTGCGCGGGTTCGACGACCTGATGGTCTTCCGGGCCCGGTGCTGCAGCCCGATACGGGGAGAGAAGATCGTCGGCTACGTGACCCGGGGGAAGGGCGTTTCGGTGCACGCGGCCCGTTGTCCCAACGTCCTCAATCTCCTCTACGACCCCGAGCGCCGGATCGACGTCGTGTGGGACAAGCAGGCCAACGAGGACGGTTTCGTGGTCCAGCTCGGCATTCAGGTCGAGGACCGGCAGGGAATCCTGGCCGACGTGACCTCGAAGATTGCGGGGCTCCGGACCAACGTCCTCAAGATCGAGGCGACCAGCAGCGACCACCACGGACGAATCAACGTCACCATCGAGATCGCCGACCTGAAGCACCTCCAGCGCATCGTCAAGGTGGTTCGCGCCGTCGCGGGGGTGATCGAGGTCGAGCGTGTGATGAGCGCGGGGTAGGAGTCTGCGCCTCGGATGGCGCGGGGCGGCATCAGGCGTAGCGGGCCGGGAGCGCTCCCAGGTCCGCTACGGCGTCTATCTCGACCGCGACGCCCTTGGGCAGCGCCGCGACCTCGACCGTCGCGCGGGCCGGCGCGGGATCGTCGAAGTAGCCGCCGTAGACCTCGTTCACCGCCGAGAAGGCGCGCAGATCCGTCAGGTAGATGGTGGTGCGGACGACATGGTCGAAGCCCGCCCCGGCTGCTTCGAGAACGGCCCCGAGGCTCTGCATGACCCGGTGGGTCTGGGCGGCGACATCGCCGTCGACGACCTCGCCGGTGGCGGGGTCGAGAGGAATCTGGCCCGACACGAACAGCAGCGATCCCGCCCGCACCGCCTGCGAGTAGGGGCCGATGGCGGTCGGCGCGCCGTCTGTCTCGATGGCCTGCCGCGGCATGGGGCTGCCGGCTACGCCGCCTTGACGATCCGGTTCGAGCGGATGCAGCGGGTGCAGACGCGGATGCGCTTGACGCCGCCGTTGATCACCGCCTTCACGCGCTGGATGTTGGCCTCGAACCGCCGCCGCGTGACGTTGTGCGCGTGGCTGACGTTCCGCCCGACGGCCGGGCCCTTCCCGCAGATGTCGCAACGCTTTGCCATGGTGTCTATTCCGATTTTCGCCAACTCGAACCCGGAATTATACCAGAGGCGCCGTCAGGCAACGACGACGCGGAACGATCCGGGGCGACGCGGATGATGCGGGATTCGTCGCCGGTCTCCTTGCCGCGGTCCGGCTGCGCCTGGCCGGCCGCCGGCGTCGCCAGCCGGCCCGCCAGCTCGATATAGGCGCGGCCGCCGCCTTCGAGGGCCGCCTCGGCCCCCGCCGCGGCCTGCCCGACGCACCGCAGCACCAACGCCACATCGTGCTCGCCGACCCGGGGGCCGCCTGCGGCCGGGGGGTCGTCGAGCAGGGGCTTGAGCACCTGCGACAGGCGCTCGGCCGCCGGCGACGATGCCTGATGCTCGAAGATGATGCCCCTGCTCGCGGTCTCGTAGGTCTTCGCCAGGGCCTCGGCGCTCTCGCGCACGATGCGATCGTCGATGGGCAGCCGGCCGTCGCGGGCGATGCCGTGCAGCACCGGCTGCAAGAAGAAGAACAGCTCGTACTGCCGCGGCCGCAGGTCGCTCACGATGGACAGGAGAAAGCGGCCGTCGCGTTCCTGCCGGCGCTGCACCACCGCGGGGGGGTGGTTTTGCGCCGCCGCGAGATAGGGGCAGTCGGCGGGGCAGCGTATCTCCGTCAACCGCTTCGTGCCGCAGCAGACGGCGCAGATCTTCCGCTCCAGGGCGGGACACGTGCGCTTCGCCCGGCGCCGCCGGCACAGGGGACAGACAGGTGTGCTCATGCGTGGTCGGGGGCGCGGCCGTCGGCGTCGGCTGGTCCCGGGAGCTCCGCCGCACCGGTCGGAACGGGGTTGCGGAGTTCGGCGCCGCCGTTCCCCGTTCCCGTCGCGTTCCGCTTCCCGGGAGAGCCCACCCGGCGCATTCTACATCCCCACGACCCCCCCGCGCAAGCCAGCCGGCCGGGGGGCGCGGCCGCCGGTCCGGCTCCTCCGTCGTCGCCGCGCGGGTTCGCGGCGTCCGCTCCCGATGACAGTCGTCTCAGCTCGTTGAAACCGTACGGGGCGAATCGTCGTCTAGATATTGCGAGCGGAGTTTCCATGGCGCCAGCAGTGCGCTGGAATCGGTCTCGACAGAGCACTTGATCCGCTCCTGTCGCGGCACGGATTCCAGCTCGAGTTGCTTCGTTTCAGCGGGTGAGGCGGATTGCGTACCGGTTGCGGTGACTTGGCATTTGATTTGCTTAAACAACAACGGGGCTCGCGGTCGCACGACCGGCGCGGGCCGCTCGGAGATGTCGAAAGGCGGGAACGATTCGCGCAACTCCAGTCGGGTTTGGGAGGGGCCACGATGAACACACATGCACGCGGCATGACGGAAGCACGGTTCGACGAGCTGCGCCGCATGCTCGAAGAGCGTCGCGACGAGCTCGCGGGTGCGGTGAAGGACAAGATTCGCGACGTGCGCACGGACGCGACGCGGTCGGGGGGGCACCGCCCGACCGACATGAATGGAATGCCGGAAGCGGACATCCACGAGGACATCGAGTTCGCCCTGCTCCAGATGAAGACCGAGACGGTGACCAAGATCAACGCTGCTCTCGAGCGGCTGGAGGAGGGCACCTACGGTTACTGCTACGGGTGCGGCGAGGAGATAGCCGGCCAGCGGCTGAGGGCGTTGCCGTTCGCGGCGCGTTGCCGGGACTGCGAGGAGCTGCACGAGCTCGAGCTGAACCGCGAGCGGATGATCGAAATGCGCGGCAAGGCGGTGTCGCTCTTCGGCGCGCCGTCGAACTGATCCACGTGACTGGATCCGGCGGCCGCGGCCGTCCGGCGATGGCCCTCGTGCGAGCCGGCGCGCTCTCGCACGAGGCGAAGCCCGGCGCGGACTCCGGGGCGAGGCGGAACCCCTCCCGACGCGACGGATGTCGCAAACGGGGAACGGTGGTTCGCCGTGAGCGCGGACCGTCGTACGGCTACCGTCATGCCGTCGGGGGGGGCGCGTCAAGGCGCGGCCATGGGTCGGGCGCCCAGCGGAGCCGCAGGCGACGATGGGCGGGGCAGGGGCGGGGCTGCTAAACTCTCCTGGACATCCGGGGAGTGGGCGCGCCCGGCGGCCCGATCTCCGGCGGAACCGGGAGAGACGACACGATGAGCGACGAGCCCGAGCTGCTCGATGACGGTTCCGGCGTCCCCGTGCAGGTGTCGTTGCCCTCCGAGCTGCCGGTGTTGCCCCTGCGCGACACGGTCCTCTTTCCCAACTCCTTCATGCCCCTCGCGGTGGCGCGGGAGAGCTCGGTGCAGTTGATCGAGGAGGCCATCGCCGAGAGCAGCCTCGTCGGCGTCTTCACCCAGCTCGAGCCCGGCACCGAGGAGCCCAACCAGGAGGAGCTGTACTCCATCGGCACCCTGACCCACATCCACAAGATGTTCAAGCTGCCCGACGGCACTCTGCGCCTCATCGTGCAGGGGCAGTCGCGCCTGCAACTGGATGAGGTGCTGGCGACGAAGCCGTACATCCGGGCCCGGGTGCGGGCGGCCGAGGAGGTCCTGCGAGAGTCCGACCGTCTCGCCATCGACGCCCTGCAACGCAACGTCAAGGGCGCTTTCCGGCAGGTGATCTCCCTGTCCCCGCTGCTGTCCGACGACCTCCAGGCGCTGGCCGGCAACATCACCGACCCCGGCAAGCTCGCCGACTTCATCGCTTCGAGCCTGGCCACCATCCAGACCTCCGTCCGCCAGGAGGTGCTCGGAACCCTCGACGTCCGCGAGCGGATGGAGCAGTTGAACCGAGTGCTCATCAAGGAGCTCGAGGTCCTCGAGCTGGGCTCCAAGATTCAGTCCGAGGTGCAGTCCGAGGTCGGCCGCAGCCAGCGCGAGTATCTGCTGCGCGAGCAGATGAAGGCGATTCAGAAGGAGCTGGGGGAAGGCGACGAGCACGCCAAGGAGATCGAGGAGCTGCGCGAGAAGATCGAGGCGGCGGGCATGTCCGAGACGGTGCAGAAGGAGGCGATGCGCGAGCTCGACCGGCTGTCCCGCATGCCGGTGGCGGCGGCCGAGTACACCGTGTCGCGGACCTACCTCGACTGGCTCGTGGTCCTGCCCTGGGACGTGCGGACGGACGAGGTCATCGATCTCCCGCGCAGCCGGCAGGTGCTCGACGAAGACCACAGCGGGCTGCTGAAGGCGAAGGAGCGCATTCTCGAGTACCTGGCGGTGCGCAAGCTGAACCCGGCCATGAAGGGGCCCATCCTCTGCTTCGTCGGCCCGCCGGGGGTCGGCAAGACCTCGCTCGCGAAGTCGATCGCGCGGTCGCTCGACCGCAAGTTCGTCCGCGTCTCGCTCGGGGGCATGCGCGACGAGGCCGAGATCCGCGGGCACCGGCGCACCTACATCGGGGCTCTGCCGGGGCAGATCATCCAGGGGCTGCGCCGCGCCGAGTCGAAGAACCCCGTCTTCATCCTCGACGAGATCGACAAGCTGGGGGCGGACTTCCGCGGCGATCCCTCGTCGGCCCTGCTCGAGGTGCTCGATCCCGAGCAGAACAACACGTTCCGCGACCACTATCTCGATGTGCCGTTCGACCTCTCCGAGGTGTTGTTCATCACCACCGCCAACGTGCTCGACCCCATCGCCCCCCCGTTGCGCGACCGCATGGAGGTGCTCGAGCTGCCCGGCTACACCGAGGATGAGAAGCTGGAGATCGCGAAGGAGCACCTCGTGGGGCGGCAGGTCGACAACCACGGCCTGACGGCGGAGAAGATCGCGTTCTCGGACGAGGCGTTGCGGACCGTCGTCCACGGCTACACCCGCGAGGCGGGGGTGCGCAACCTCGAGCGGGAGATCGGCGCGTTGTGCCGCAAGGTGGCGCGGCGGCACGCCGAGGGGAAGGACGAGCCGGTCGAGATTACGCCCGACACCGTCGGCGACATGCTCGGGGCGCCGCGTTTCGAGGACGAAGAGGTGGCCGAGCGGACCCGCAACCCCGGGGTGGCCCTGGGGCTGGCGTGGACGCCGGCCGGCGGAGACGTGCTCTTCGTCGAGGCGACCCGCATGCCCGGCAGGGGGAGCCTGACCCTGACCGGGCACCTCGGCGACGTGATGAAGGAGTCGGCCCGCGCCGCCCTCTCGTGGTTCCGCGGCCAGACCGCAGCCTATGCGGTCGACGCCGCCTTCTATCAGGACGCCGAGATCCACGTCCACGTCCCGTCCGGCGCGATTCCCAAGGACGGTCCGTCGGCGGGGGTGACGATGGCCGCCGCGGTGGCGTCCGAGCTGACGGGCCGTCCCGTGCGCGGGGATGTCGCGATGACCGGGGAGATCACCCTGTCGGGCCGCGTCCTGCCGGTCGGCGGCATCAAGGAGAAGGTGCTTGCGGCCCGCCGCCACGGGGTGACCGAGGTGCTCCTGCCCAGGCGCAACGAGAAGAACGTCAACGAGGACCTGAGCGACGACCTCCGCCGCGACATGACCATCCACCTCGTGTCCACCATCGACGAGGTGCTCGAGCTGGTCCTGCAGCCTCCGTCGGCGGGGCCCGCGGTGGCCGGGAACGGCGGCGACGCCACGGGGGTCCACGGCACCGTGCAGTGACCTGTTGGTCGCGCCCGTCGCATGGCTCCGCCCCGAGCCGGCGCGGCGTCACGGCTGACGGTCGGCTCCGCGGTGCTGAATTCCTCAACGATTGCGGGCCATCGACCCATGTCCGGGTCCGAAGACGTGACGGACCATCAATCAGCGGGAAGCCGGTCCCTGCCGCGCGAGCTTCGCGCGCAGGTCGTCCACCACGGCCTCGAGGTCCGGCGGCAGGGGCGCCTCGAACGCCACGCGCCGTCCGTCGCGAGGGTGTTTGAATCCCAGGCGCCACGCGTGGAGGAACGGCCGCTCGAGCGACCCGATCGCCCGGTGGTCGGCCGCGAGGTGGCGGCGGACCCCGCCGTAGAGGGCGTCGCCGGCGATGGGGTGGCCGATGCTCGCGAGGTGAACGCGTATCTGGTGGGTGCGGCCGGTGGCGATGGCGATGGTGGCCAGGGTGAGGCCCCGCAGCCGCTCGGCCCCCGTGATGCGGGTGACGGCGGTGCGGGCGCGGCGGGCCCGGGTCGAGATCTTCTTCCGGTGGACGGGGTCGCGGCCGAGGGGGGCGTCGATGCGCCGGCCCGCGTTCAGCAGCCCCCAGGCCAGTCCCAGGTATTCCTTGTCGACCGCGCGGTCCGCGAACTGCCGCGACAGCTCGGTGTGGGCGGCGTCGTGCTTCGCGACGACCATCACCCCCGACGTGCCGCGGTCGAGGCGGTGGACGATGCCGGGGCGCTCTTCGCCGCCGATGCCGCTGAGTCCGGCGACGTGGTGCAGCAGGGCGTTCACCAGGGTCCCCCGGTCGTGCCCGGCCGCGGGGTGGACGACCATGCCGGCCGGCTTGTCGACCACCACGACATCCGCGTCGTCGTGGAGCACGGCCAGGGGCAGGGCCTCCGGCGCCGGGGCGGCAGGCGCGGCGGGGGGAATCTCCAGTTCGACCGCGTCTCCGGCGTGCACGGCGTGGCTCGCTCGGACCATCCGCCCGTTCAGCCGGATGTGGCCTTCCCGTATCAGGCGCTGGATTCGGGCTCGCGACAGCTCGGGCACGACCGCGGTGACGAAGTGGTCGAGGCGAGCGCCGTGATGCGCGTCGCCGACGTCCAGGCGCTCGGCTTCGTCGGAATGCATCGGTGGCGCAGCGCTACCTCCCGCCCGCCGTCGCCCGCGGGGTCTCCGCCGCGGCGCGCCGCCCGAGGCGGACGAGCATGACGATGCTCGCCGGCACGATGAGGGCCGACACGAACTGCGACGTCGGCAGGGCGTCGAAGACCATGCCGCGGGGGTCGCCGCGGTAGAGCTCGATGGCGATGCGGGCCACGCCGTAGAGGAGCAGATAGGTCCAGAAGGTTCGGCCGGGGAACGCCCGCCACCGGCGCTCGCCGGCGAGGAGAACACCAAGAATCAGGAGGACCGCGACCGACTCGTAGATCTGGGTCGGGTGCAGCGCCACCCCGAGGGGCGTGCCGACGTTGGCGGCCGCGAGGGTGCTGGTGAACGTGATGCCCCACGGGGCATCCGTCGGTTGCCCGAAGCAGCAGCCCGCGAGCAGGCAGCCCATGCGGCCCACCCCCTGGGCCAGCGCGATCCCCGGCGCGAACATGTCGCACGTGGTCCACAGGGGCAGGCCGTGGCGGCGGATGTACCACCAGCACATCGGCACCGCCAGCAGCAACCCGCCGTAGAAGACCCCGCCCACCGTCAGCAGCGTCGCCAGTTGGGACGGGTCGCTGGCGTAACGGCCGAAGTCCACCACGAGCAGCATCAGCTTGGCCCCGACGACGGCGCTGACGATTCCCACGATCCCGAGGTCCACGATGCGCTGGCCGTCGAGGCCGGCGCGGCGGGCGCGCTGAAGGGCGTACCACAGGGCCAGGAAGTACGCCCCGCCCAGGATCACCCCGTAGCTGTAGATGTTGAGGGGACCGAGCTCAAACAGCAGTGGATACATCGTCGGGGCTCCGGATCAGGTCCAGGATCAGCAGACCGGCCCCGACCGTGATCGCCGAGTCGGCCACGTTGAACGCCCAGAAGTGCACGCTTCCCCAGTAGACATCGACGAAGTCGACGACGTGGCCGACCAGCGCCCGGTCGATGAGGTTGCCGACGGCCCCGCCCACGATCAGGGCGAGGCCCGCCCGCGCGAGCACCGCCCGCGGGCCGACCTGCGACGCGAACCAGCCGACGGCGGCGAGGGCGGCCAGCGCCATCCCCGTCATCAGCACCCGCTTGTACGGCAGGTCGGCGAGGTTCAGGAAGCCGAAGGCGGCCCCCGTGTTGCGCACGTGCACCAGGTTCAGCAGCCCCGGGATCACTTCGATCGAGTCGTGGAGGGCGATGCCGGCCCGCACCAGTTGCTTGGTGACCTGGTCGAGGACGACGATCACCGTGCTCGCCGCCGCCAGCGCGTTCCGGCTCGGAAACTCGGCGGCCTCGTCGGGGCCGCCGCCGGCCGCCTCGTTCGGCCGCTTGTCGGGGGTCATGGGCCAACCTCGGCCGTGCGCAGTTTCGCTACGGCATCATCGAGGACTGACCGCGACTGAATCTCCGTCAGGGTCTCTTCGATCGTGGGCATGGTGCGGGCCCGCTCACGCCACGCTCGCGGCCATGTCCGCCAGCGCGTTCGTGCACCGGTCGCAGATCGCTTCTGTCGGGTCCGGCGCGGCGCCCGGGGACATGACCCAGCGCCAGCACCGGGGGCACTTGGCCCCGCCGGTGCGGCTCACCTCGATGCGGGCGCAGCCGTCCGCGTCGCGGTGGACGGCCCCGCCGCTCCCGTCCGCGGCGTCAGCCTCGGTGCGCAGCGTCACTGCCGAGGTGATGAACAGCGTCGCGAGGTCGTCGCGGTGCGCCTCGAGCAGATCGGCGAGCCCGCCGTCCGCGGTCAGCGTCACCGCCGCCTCGAGCGATGTCCCCACCGCCTTGTCCTGCCGCAGCTTCTCCAGTTCGCCGTTCACCGCGTCGCGCAGGGCGAGCAGGCGGTCCCACCGCGCGATGAGGCCGCGGTCGACGAGCGCCCCGGGGTCGGCGGGGAAGTCGGCGAGATGCACGCTGTCGGCGTCCGTCCCCGGCAGGTGGCGCCACAGCTCGTCGCACGTCATCGGCAGGATCGGCGCGAGCAGCCGGGTGACGCCCTCGGCCATGGCGTGCAGCACGGTCTGGGCCGCCCGCCGGCCGGGGGCCCGGGGGGCCAGCGTGTAGAGCCGGTCCTTCGAGATGTCCACGTAGAACGCGCTGACGTCCACCGTCAGGTAGTTGTTGACGGTGTGCACCACCGCCTGCAGCTCGTAGCGTTCGTAGGCGGCGAGCACTCGCGACGCCACTTCCCCGTAGCGCGCGAGCGCGTACCGGTCGACTTCCGGCAGCTCGCCGGGGGGGACGGCATCCTTCGCGGGATCGAAGTCGTAGAGGTTGCCGGCGAGAATCCGCAGCGTGTTGCGGATCTTGCGGTACGCCTCGACGATGCGATCGAGGATGTGTCGGCCTATCCGCACCTCCTCGCGGTAGTCGACCATCGCCACCCACAGCCGCAGAATCTCCGCCCCGCTCTGCCGGATGATCGTCTGCGGCTCGACGGTGTTGCCGATCGACTTCGACATCTTGCGGCCCGACTCGTCGACGACGAAGCCGTGGGTGATCACCTGCCGGTAGGGGGCGGCGTTGCGGGTGCCGAGGGCCACGAGCAGCGAGCTGTGGAACCAGCCCCGGTACTGGTCGCTGCCCTCGAGGTAGACGGTGTACGGCCACGCCAGCTCGGGGTGGTCGCAGAGCACGCCCTCGTGGCTCGACCCCGAGTCGAACCACACGTCGAGGATGTCGCGCTCGCGCTCGAACTCGGCCCCTCCGCACTTCGGGCACCGCAGGTCGGGGGGTACGAACTCGGCGATGTCCCGCTCGTACCACGCGTCGGCCCCGTGCTCGGCGAAGACCGCGGCGGCCCGCTCCGTCAGGGTCGTCGTCAGCACCGCCTCCCGGCACGCCGTGCAGTAGACGGCGGGAATCGGCACCCCCCACGACCGCTGGCGCGAGATGCACCAGTCGGGGCGGTTCGCGAGCATGCCGTGGATGCGCTCCTCGCCCCATCCCGGGAACCACTCGACCTGCCGGACGGCGTCGAGGGCGCGCCGACGGAGTGCGCCGTCGTCCATCGCGATGAACCACTGCCAGGTGGCGAGGAAGATCACCGGGTGGTGGCAGCGCCAGCAGTGCGGGTAGGTGTGGTCCACGGTGTCGCGGTGCCACAGCCGGCCCGCCTCTTCGAGGGCCGCCTCCACCTTGGGGTTGGCGTCGAAGACCTTCTCGCCGCCCACCACCTCGACGTCGTCGTCGAACCGGCCCGACGGCCCGATCGGGGCGTAGATGTCCAGGCCGTAGCGGACCCCGGTCGCGTAGTCGTCGGCGCCGTGCCCCGGCGCGGTGTGGACGGCGCCGGTGCCCTGCTCCAGGGTCACGTAGTCGGCGAGCACGCCGATGGAGTCGCGATCGTAGAGAGGGTGGCCGAAGACCGCGCCCTCGAGGTCGCGCCCCTTCAGGGTGGCCAGGGGCGGACCCAGGTCGCGGCCGATGGCGGCGGCGGTTGCGTCCCGGAGATCTTCGGCGATGATCACGACGCCGTCCCCGGCCCCTTCGCCGGCGGCGGCGGGATAGACGCCGTAGTCGAGGGCGGGGTGGAACGCGATCGCGAGGTTCGACGGGATGGTCCACGGGGTGGTGGTCCAGATCAGCACCGAGACCGGGCGGCCGGCCAGGGCCGGCGTCCTCTCGGCCAGCGCCGTCGCCGCCGCCGCCCGCATCGGGAACTCGACGTAGATCGACGGCGAACGGTGGTCCGCGTACTCCACCTCCGCCTCGGCCAGCGCGGTCCGGCAGTGCAGACACCAGTGGACCGGCTTCTTGCCCTTGTAGACCACCCCCTGCTCGACGAAGCGGCCGAGGGCGCGAACGATGGCCGCCTGGTAGTCGGGGGTCATCGTCCGGTACGGCCGCGCCCAGTCTCCCGATACGCCGAGGCGCTGGAAGTCGGCCGACTGCCGCTCGACGAACTTCTGGGCGTAACGGCGGCAGGCTCGGCGGAAGTCGGCCACGCTCATCTGCCGTTTCTTCCCGCCCAGCTCCTGGTCCACCTTGAGCTCGATGGGCAGTCCGTGGCAGTCCCAGCCCGGCACGTACGGCGCGTCGAAGCCGGCCATGGTCCGCGACCGCACGATGACGTCCTTGAGCACCTTGTTCAGTACGTGCCCGATGTGGATCTTCCCGTTGGCGTAGGGGGGACCGTCGTGCAGCACGAACTGCGGCGCCCCCGCGCGGTGCTCGCGGATGCGCGCGTACAGCCCCATCTCGTTCCACCGCGCGATGACCGCCGGCTCCGTCTTCTGGAGGTTGGCGCGCATCGGAAAGTCGGTTCGAGGCAGGTTCAGGGTGTGCTTCCAGTCAGCCATCGGTAATCCCGCCATTGTAGTGCATGCGGCGGGGCCGGATGTCCTGTTGGGTGTATGATGCTGGTGTATACGCCCAACACGAGCGCGAAGGATGGTGCGAACCCAGATCTATCTGACGGAAGACCAGCGCACCGCACTCGCCGCCATCGCCGACCGTAGCGGCAGGCGGCAGAGCGAGGTGATTCGCGAGGCCGTCGACCGCTTCATCGAGGCGACGAGCCGCAGCCGGCGGGAAGCGATACTCCGGGCGGCCGCCGGAATCTGGCGCGAGCGCTCGGATCTTCCCGATCCCGAGACACTGCGGCGCGGATGGGACCGCGACTGACCATGTCGAAGCCGCTTCTGATCGACACCGACGTGGTCATCGACTCTCTGCGCGGGTACGGCAAGGCAACATCCCTGGTCACCGACGACTCGCACGACATCCTGGTCTCCACCATCGTCGTCGCCGAACTCTACGCGGGAGTGAGAGGTGGCGCAGACGGCGCCGAACAGGTTCTCCTGGACAATCTCCTGGCGCTTTTTCGCGTCGTTCCCGTCAGCGGCGACATCGCGCGGCTCGGCGGGCTGGGGATTGTCCCGTTCGTTGTTGAACTTTGCGAGTGGCGGACTCCCTGTTTCCGCTCCGAAGTCGTCTATTCTACGCCACGTCAGCAACCGCGCCGTCGGGCGGGGCCAGCGCGTCGAGCCCGCCGACCAGATGGCGCAGGTCGCGGTAGCCGCGCACCCGCCGAAAGCGCGGTGCCGCCTCCACCAGCGCGCTCGCCACCCAACGCTGAATCATCTGGCCGCCGCGCCACCGTTTGACCCGCCGCGTGTAGCTCTCGACGCTCCCCATCAGGTTCTCGATGATGTTCGTCGTCCGCAGAGTACGTTCGAGGGCCCCCGTCAGACCGAGCCGCTGCACCGTCAGCGTTTCCTCGAGGCCCTCCCGGATGGACGCCGCCGCGCCAGGGTGGTCGCGTTCCAGCGACCTCGCCAAACGCTTCAGCACCCGCCCCGCCCGGTCCGCGGAATCCATGTCCCAGGCATCCCGCAACGCCTTGCCCACCGAAGCGTGCAGCCGCTCGGGCAGATGGCCCAGCACGTTGCGGAGCTTGTGCACCTGGCAGCGCTGCACCACCCCGCGGGAACCGAACACGTCGCTGATGGCTCGCCGCAGCCCAGCCGCCCCGTCGACGACGAACAGCAACGTCCGGTCCGTCGGCACGCCCCGCGTCACCAGGTCGCTCAACAGCCCCGTGGCCACCGCCGCCGTCTCCGTCGCGCCTTCGCGCAGACCGAGCACGTGTTTGCCACCCTCCGTATCGATGCCCAACGCTACCACCAAGCTGTGGTCTCGGAAGACCTTGCCGTCGATGCAGACCACACGCAGGTCCAACTCACCCAACGGACGGCTCAGAAACGCCCCCAGCCGCTTCGCCGACAGCGCCACGAAACGCCGAGACACCGCACTGCTCGACGTGCCCCGCTCCATCACCTCGGCCGGCGCCGGGTCCAACGTGTCCGCATACCGCCGCGTCGATACCCCGGCCGCGACCGCAGACAGCGTGTGCTCGTCCAGCGGGTCGGTCGCCGACGCCCAGCGGAAGCTCGGCAGCTCCACCTCGCCGTCGGCGCTGCGCACCCGCAGCCGCGGCACCCCCACCTGCCGGCCGCCAAGCGTTACCTGGCTCGCCGCGCTGCCGCCGCGCCACGCGGACCGCTCCTCCTGATGGCGCCCCTTCGGGCCGCACAGGTCTTCTCGGTCCCCCTCCATCATCGCCTGCAGAACCTGCATCCCGGTCGTGATGCACAAGCCGTGGAAGGCTTCCCGGACTCCCTCCAGCACGCCGAGCACCGGCAGCGGTACCTGAATCGTCGCAGCCCGTGAACTCGGGGGTTGGCTCGAACGCCTCCGCCTGTCATGCTTCGCCATGGGTGGCTCTCCTCCTGTTGATTGCACCCCTGTCCTACCACAGACAGGGACGAGGAGTCGCCACCCGCTTCAACTCAGTTCAACAGCCTCCGGGACATCCCCGCGGGCTGTACAAGCGCGACTACGGCAGGTCGCACGGTGTGGGTCTGGCCGACGCCATCATCGCGGCGACCGCAAGCGTGGAGAACGCGGTGTTGAAGACTCTCAACGTCAAGCACTATCCCATGTTGGCGGGCCTCGAGCCGGCGTATCGCAAGCAGCCGGACTCTTAGTTAGCAGCCCGTGGACGAAGTCGGTTCGCTGAGCGGGCCTGTTCAAGCAGCTTGGGGACGAGCGGCTGAGCCCCAGGGGGCGACCGGAGCCCATTTGGCCCTCCAGAGGCCGTTCAGACGCCCCCAGAGGCCCATGAGGCGTTCGATCAGCCCGAGAATCGCCGAAAGAGCCCGCCCCTGCAGGCTCCGGGGCGTACCGACGCCCGTCAGGCGGCGCAGCAACAGACCCAGGTTGCAGCCCGCCGCCTGGACCAGCACCCGCTTGCGGACATTCTCATGGCCGCGCACCCACACCCGACGCAGACCCCCGGTCTCATACTGGTGAGCGAAAGGCCGCTCCACCAGTTCCCCCCGGCAGCGTTGGAGACGACGGCCCCGGTCCCCGCGAATACGCCGACGATTCCCATACAGCGCCGACTGCGCAGCACGCTTCTCCGGCGGCGTCTCACCCGTCTTCTTGTCCTGCCAGACGCGCCGACCACGCGCCGGCTCCGCGATGTAGCTGCGTACACCAAGGTCGTCGAGCGCCACCAGCGTCGCGTCGCTGTGATACCCCTTGTCGGCCACCACCTCTTCGACGCCCTCACCGTCAGGCTGAACCGCCTCCACCTGCTCCGCCGCCTTCGTCAGCGTCTCCGGCAGCGTCGCCGTATCACCCTCCGACGCGTCCTGAACCGTCACCGACAGGAGCGCTCCCGTCTCCAGGTCGACACCGTGCTCCGCCTTGTGGGCCAGATGCGTCCGACCGTCCTTCATCTTCGCGATCTTCGCGTCCGGGTCCTGCGGAGACGTCCACTCTTCATTCGACGTCTTCCGGCCCTTCCGCGAACGGTCGAAACGCGCCAACTCCGCCCGCGTCGGCGTCGCAATGCCAGATGCCTCCGCCAGCCCCCGCACGAACGCGTCGTACGAGTCCCCCGTATCCCGACGCTCGATGCTCCGCATCGCCGCGTTCGCTTCCAGCGTCGTCGCGTCCACCCCGATCGTCTTCCCCTTCACCAGACCCGCTTCCGACAACCGCTCCAGCACCCACGTGAACACCGCCGCGTGCGTCTCCACGTCGATCAGACGCCGAGTCCGTGACAGCGTCGAGTGGTTCGGCGTCGCCTCCGTCACGTCCAGATCCAGGAAAGCCCGCAGGCTCAGCGAATCCGCGACCCGCCACGCAATCGCGCGCTCCGATGACAGACCCTCGAAATACCCGATGAACAGAAGCCGGAAATACCGCCCGGGTCGCAGACTCGGACGACCCATTCGCTCCGCGTAGAAGACCGCACACAACCCCTCCACGAAAGCGTCGAACCTGGATTTCTCCAGAATCCGATTCAGCCGCTCGAAGAAGGGATGCCCCGCACTCTTGGGAAGGTCCTCTGCCGTCACCCACATCGGTGGCGCCGGTCGAGCCGCCGGCCTCTTGCCCATCGCCATGCTGTGAAGTCTACGACACTACAACCACTCAGATCGACCCGATCGGCCCGAATTTGCCGACTTTTTCCACGGGCTGTTAGAGGGCGCTGACGGCAATTACCTTGCCACGTGCCGAGCGCGTCGTGCCGCAAAAACGGGCTGACCGTTTGGGCGTAATCGGCAACTTTATATCGATCACTGTCCTTGGCTGTCAGCCCGGCGGCCAGTTCATGCTGCGGCCCGCGAGCAGGTGCAGGTGGATGTGGAACACGGTCTGGCCGGCGCCGCGGTTGCAGTTGAACACGGTGCGGTAGCCGTCGGCGGCATGCCCGTGTTCGGCCGCGATCTGCGCCGCCCGCAGGACGAGACGGCCGAGCAGGCCGTCGTCGCCGACCTCCGCGTCGTTCAGGGTGGAGATGTGCCGGCGGGGGATCACGAGCACGTGGAACGGGGCCTGCGGATTGATGTCCTCGAACGCCACGATCTCGTCGTCCTGGTAGACGATCTTCGCGGGGATCTCTCCAGCGGCGATCTTGCAGAACAGACAGTCCTCAACCATGTCGTCGGCTCCCGGTGATGCCGGTGGAGTCTATCACCCGGCGCCCGTCGGCGCGTGGCCGCCGGCGCCGCCCGCCGGCCCGCCCTGCATCATCACCGCGCGGGGAATGCCCTGCGAGTGGGACGGCGCGGGCTGGCAGCGGGTCGCGCTCGGCCCGCCCCTGCATCACCACCGCGCGGGGAATGCCTTGCAGGTCCGGGCGCACCTCGACCACCCGCAGCCCCGCCCGCCGCGCGATGCGGGCGGCGTCGTCGCTCTGGCCGGCTCCGATCTCCATCACCAGCCACCCCCCCGGCCGCAGGCGGTCCACCGCCGCCGCCGCGAGCCGCCGCACCGTGTCGAGGCCGTCGGGGCCGCCCCGCAGCGCCGCCGCCGGCTCGTGGCGGCCGACCTCGGGGGCCAGGGCGCCGATGTCGGCGTCGGCGATATAGGGCGGGTTCGAGACGATCAGGTCGCAGGGACCCGCCAGGCCGTCGAGGAGGTCGGTGTGGTGGAACGCCACCCGATTCGCAACGCCGTGCTGCGCCGCGTTCCGCCGCGCTACCGTCAGGGCGTCCGGGCAGAGGTCGGTCGCGGTCACCCGGGCGAGGGGCAGCTCGCGCGCCAGCGCGATCGCCAGGCACCCCGACCCGGTGCCGACATCGGCGAGCGTCCACCGTGTGGTCCGGTCCGCGAGCAGGGTGAGGGCGGTCTCGACCAGCAGCTCCGACTCGGGCCGCGGCACGAGCACGGCCGGCGTGATCTCGAAGTCGAGCCCCCAGAACTCGCGTCGGCCGATGATGCGGGCCACCGGCTCACGCCGGCAACGCCGCGCGACGAGCGCCCCGAACCGGTCCTCGAAACCCGGCGGCGCCGGCTCCCGCCACCGCGCCAGGTACGTCGCGCGGTTCCAGTCCAGCGCGTAGCGGGCGAGCACCTCGGCGTCGAACGCGGCGTCCCGCCGGTCGATGCCCGCCGCCGCCAGCCGCCGGGTCGCTTCGGCTACCCGCTCGGCGAGGGTCATGACCGCGCGGCGCGCGCTCTGTCCGCTCGTTCCGCCCGGTCCGCGCGAGTCGTCCATTCGAGGTAAATAATTGACATTGAATGGTCCTGTTCGCGGCGACGGTTCTGGTCACCAGACGCTGGCGGTCGAGCGTGCCCGAGCTCGGCCCCAAGTCGTCGACCCCGCGGGAATGGGAAGAGTACAAGATCATGGACGGGCTCCGCGCGCGGGCCGCCGTGCCGCTGCTCGGAAGCGCGACCATCGGTCGCCACGCCCTGGCCGCGACGCTCCTCCTGACGTCGGCGGCGCTCACTATCTGGACCTACTACAACTGGGTCAATTGAAACCGTCCGTCGTCGGTGCGGTCTACTCCGGCAGCGCGAACACCCACATGACGCCGCTGCCCTGCGGCAGGGTGATGCCGGTGAAACGCGCGTACGAGGTGGTCTGGCCGATCCGGCCCCCCGCCCCCACCGCGAGGTACTGGCGCCCGTCGACGGTGAAGGTGACCGGGGCTCCGGAGATGTCGCCGTTGAGCCGGGTCTCCCACAGCAGCTCGCCGCTCTCGGCGTCGAGGGCGAAGAGCCGGCGGTCGGCGGTGCCGCCGAACACGATGCCGCCGGCCGTGGCGAGGGCCGAGGCGGTCATCGCCGCCCCGCTCTCGGGGTGGTACTCCCAGGCCCGTTCGCCGGTGACCGGGTTGAACGCCACGAACTCGCCGATGTAGTCGTAGCCCGGCGCCATCTTCGCGCGGCTCCCCATGCCCCGGTAGATCCGGCCCGGCACGTACTCCTCCGAGACGAACGTCACGTCCATGCAACTGTTGTTGATGCCGGTGTAGTAGAGCCCGGTCTCGGGGCTGAAGCTCGGCGAGTTGAGGTTGCGGGTGCCGTGGAAGTGGGGGCAGACCTCGAACACCTTGTCCGAGTCGACGTCGTCCAGGGTGGGAATCTGCGCCGGGTTGTAGATGGGGCTGCCGCTGTCCGTCCATCCCTCGATGATGTTGTCGTAGCCGGTGCGGAACGCGTTGATGAACCGGCCCGTTTCGCGGTCGAGCACGACGCCCCAGCCGATCTTGCTCGTCTCGATCAGGGCCTTGCGCTCGACCCCGTTGATGACGAGGTCGACGAGCATGCTCTCGTGGGTCGCGTCGAGGTCCCAGTTGTCGGCCGGCACCACCTGGAAGTACCACTCGATCTCCCCGGTGTCGAGGTCCAGCGCGAGGATCGAGTTGGTGTAGAGGGCGTCGCCGGGACCGCGCAGGGTCGAGGCCCACGGCGTCGGCTGCCCCGTGCCGAGGTAGAGCAGCCCCAGCTCGGGGTCGTAGCTGATGGTGTTCCAGGTCAGGCCCCCCAGCGGCGGGACCTCGCGCTCGGTCCACGTCTCGTAGCCCGGCTCGCCCGGCCGCGGCACCGTGTAGGTCGTCCACAGGTGCTCGCCGGTCTCGGCATCGTGGGCCACCACCTGGCCGCGGCCGCTCCGGTCGCCGCCTGCGAAGCCAAGCACCACCTTGCCGTCGGCGATGAGCGCCGGATGGCTGTGCCCGAGGCCGGTGCTGTAGTCGCCGGTCGTCACCTCCCAGCGCTGCTCGCCGGTCCGCGCGTCGAGGGCGACCAGGGCGGCGTCGGCCGTGCCCCAGTAGACGGTGTCGCCCAGCACCGACACGCCCCGGTGGCGGCCCAGGGCCTGCGACTGCGCGATGTCCTCGGGGTAGCTGCGGGTATGCACCCAGGCCACGTCGCCCGACGCCACGTCGAAGGCGGTCACCCGGCCGCTCCCCTCCGACACGTACATCAGCCCGTTGGCGACGATCGGGGTCGGCACCCAGCGGCTGTTGTCACGCATCGACCACGCCCAGACGAGGCGCAGGTCGGCGACGTTGTCCCGGTCGATCTGGTCCAGCGGGCTGAATCCGGTCACATCGTAGGTTCGCCGGTAGCTCAGCCAGTCGCCGTCCTCGGGGTCGAGCAGCCGTTCCTCGGTAATCGGCTCCCACGCCCGCTCCGCCGGCTGCCCGAACGCGAGTCCGGCCAGCAACAGGCTCGCACCGGCCACGCCCGCCAGCGCCCATCGCCAGCCACAACAAGTTCGCATCGCCCTGCCTCCTTCTTCCGCCGCCCGTCAGCGTGCTGCGGATCATCCCCCATGCCCGCCGCCGGCGCAACCGCGGGCGTGACGACGGCGTCATCGGTCGGAATCGGTTACGCTGGCGGTATGGATGCGTCAGTGCTCGAAGTCCTGACAGCTTTGCTGTCGTTCGTGAGCGCCGTCGGCGTGCTGGTCGTGAACAGCAAGGTCGATAGGCTGACGGGGCGGGTCGATGCGCTCGCGGGGACCCTGCACATGGTGGTGTCGGTGGTCATGGGCCGGAAGCCGTTCACCGGCGGTCCTTCCTGACCTGCGAACCGCCCGTCCGCGTCCCGCAACGGCGTTTCACCCCTTGACGCAGACGACCTGCTTCAGGGTGTGCACCACGTCCACGAGGTCGGACGAGTTGGCGATGACGGCGTCGATGTCCTTGTAGGCGCCGGGTATCTCGTCGATGACGCCGCGGTCCTTCCGGCACTCGACGCCGGCCGTCTGCCGCTCGAGATCGGCGACCGTGTAGGCGGCCTTCGCCTGCGACCGGCTCATCCGCCGCCCCGCGCCGTGCGCGCACGAGTCGAGCGCGTCCTTCGACCCCCGTCCCCGCACGATGTACGACCGCGCCCCCATGCTGCCGGGGATGATGCCCAGCTCTCCCCGCCCCGCGCGGATCGCGCCCTTGCGGGTCACGTAGACCGCCTCGCCGAAGTGCTCCTCCTCGGCCACGTAGTTGTGGTGGCACTCGACCGCGGCCCCGTCCACCCGGAAGGGCGGCAGGCGGGTCCCGAGCGCCGCGAGGATGCGCGCCATCATCAGACGTCGGTTCTCGAGGGCGTAGCGCTGCGCCCACCGCACCGCGCCGACGTAGTCGTCGAAGTGGGCCGACCCCTCCTCCAGATACGCGAGGTCCCTGGCCGGGAGCCGCGCGAGATGCCGCTCCATGTCGCGCTTCGCGAGCCGGATGAAGTAGCGGCCGAGGGCGTTGCCGGTCCCCCGGCTGCCCGAGTGCAGCATCACCCACACCCGGTCCGTCTCGTCCAGACACACCTCGATGAAGTGGTTGCCGCCGCCGAGCGTGCCGAGCTGCCGCGGCCACTTCGCGCGCACGTCCCGCGCCAGGGCGCCGGCCTTCGGGTGGCGCACGACGATACGCTCGAGGCCCGGCCGCAGCCCGTTCAGCACCGCGGGGTCCGCCACCGGCTCGTCGTGGGCGGCGAAGCCCACCGGCACCGCGTCTTCGATGGCCTCGCGCACCCCGCGCAGCGAGTCGGGCAGCCGCGCCGCGTCGAGAGTCAGCCGGGCCGCGGCCATCCCGCAGCCGATGTCCACCCCCACCGCGGCGGGAATCAGCGCGCGCCGGGTGGGGATGACCGACCCGATGGTGGCCCCGATGCCCACGTGCACGTCGGGCATCGCGGCCACGTGCCCGACCACGACGGGCAGCCGCGACACCGCCGCGAGCTGCTCGATCGAGGCGTGGTCGACGTCGTCGGTGAAGACCCTGACCGGCACCCCGCCCCGGTCGATGACCTGCCGCACCGGCATGCTCGTCGTCCTCCCGTCGGGGCCGCTGGGCTTCGTCACCGAAGGCGCACGAACACCCTTGTTGTAACACAGGCGGATCCCCGGCTAGAATCGATCCTCAAGCACCACTAGGTGGAGGTTCCCGGCCGCGGCCCGACATCGTGTGCGGCCAGCCATGGAGTTATGCCGATGACGAGTATATGGAAGTCCGCCCAAGTCCCCTTTCTTGCACTGGCCCTCGCCGCCGCGGTGGCCATCGCGCCCGGCGCCGCGTACGGCCAGGACGCCTCCATCAGCGGCATCGTCGCAGACACGACCGGCGGCGTGCTGCCCGGCGTGACGGTCGAGGCGCGCAACCAGGCCAGCGGCGACGTCGCGACTGCCTTCACGGACGGCACGGGCCGGTTCGTTTTCGACGCGCTCCCTCCCGGGTCGTACGACTTGACGTTCGTCCTGCCCGGGTTCAGCACCGCCGTCCGCGCGGGCGTGATGGTCGAGCCCGGCCTTCCCGTCACCCTCGACGTCGAGATGGGCGTGCTGCTCCAGGAAACGGTAGCCGTCGTCGGCACGCGGGCGGAGCCGCGGTCGGTCACCGCCTCCCCGGTGCCGGTCGACGTCATCCGCGCCGAGGACTTCACGAGCCAGGGCGACGTGGACCTCACCAACCAGTTGCGGACGGTCGTCCCGTCGTTCAACGTCAACACCCAGCCCATCAGCGACGCCGCCACCATCGTGCGGCCGGCGAACCTGCGCAACATGGCGCCCGACCACACGTTGATCCTGGTCAACGGCAAGCGCCGCCACCGCGCCGCCGTCATCGCCTGGCTGGGCAACGGCGTCGCCGACGGCGCGCAGGGACCCGACCTGTCGGCCATCCCGTCGATCGCCCTGCGGCAGGTCGAGGTGCTGCGCGACGGCGCGGCGGCCCAGTACGGCTCGGACGCCATCGCCGGGGTCATGAACTTCGAGCTCAAGAACGCGCGCTCGGGCGGCAGCATGGAGTTCCGCACCGGCCGGTACTTCGACGGGAACGACGGCGACCCGGCGACGTGCGGCGCCGTCGGCCGCTCGTGCAACGGCATCGGCGGCAACGCGCCGGGCTTCACGTTCGCCGGCAACACCGGTCTGCCGCTGGGTCCCGAGGGGTTCCTGAACCTCAGCCTGGAGTACGGCGGCACCCAGCCGACCAACCGCGCGGTGAACGACGGCGGCACGCAGGCGGTCATCGACGGCGGCAACACGTTCGTGCGCGACACGTCGCGCGTCTGGGGCTCGCCGCTGATCGAGGACGACCTGAAGCTGTTCGCCAACTTCGGCACCGGGGGCGACCGGGCCGAGTTCTACGGCCACGCCAACTACGCCAGCAAGACGGTGACCGGCGGCTTCTACTACCGCAACCCCAACAACCGCGGGAACGTGTACTCGGTCGACGGCGGCCAGACGCTGCTGGTCGGCGACGTGCTCGCGGCGCAGGGCATGGGCTCGGCGAACTGCCCGACCGTCAACATCACCAACGGCACGCCCGACCCCGCCGCTTTCTCCCAGGTCCGCAACAACCCGAACTGCTTCACCTTCCACCAGCCGTTCCTCGGCGCGCCCGACGGTCTGCCGGGCGGCTTCACGCCGCAGTTCGGCGGCGACGTCTACGACTACTCGCTGGTCTCCGGCGTGCGCGGGAGCACGGTGACCGGGCTCAACTGGGACATCAGCGGCAGCACCGGCCGGAACCACGTGCAGACCTTCATCTTCGACACGGTCAACGCCTCGCTCGGCCCCGACAGCCCGACCCGGTTCGAGCCGAACCTGCTGCAGCAGACCGAGACCAGCCTCAACGCCGACATGTCGTACGCGGCCAGCGACATGATCAACGTCGCCGGGGGCCTCGAGTGGCGGAACGAGCAGTACCACCTCGGCGAGGGCGACCCGGCGTCGTGGGCCATCGGGCCGTACGGCGCACAGGGCTTCAGCTCCGCCTCCAACGGCTACAACGGCACCCGGCCCGAGAACGCCGGCACCTGGGACCGCGCCAACGTCGCGGCGTACGGCGACATCGAGATTCACGGCACCGCCAACGAGTGGAACCTCGGCGCCGCCGTCCGCATCGAGGACTTCTACGACAGCTTCGGCACCACGATGAACAGCAAGCTGTCGGGGCGGTACGCCTTCACCGACGTCTTCGCGATGCGCGCCGCCGTCAGCAGCGGGTTCCGCGCCCCGACCCCCGGCCAGCAGAACGTCCTGAACGTGACGACCGAGTTCGACTACGAGATCCAGGATCTGGTCAACAACGGCACGATTCCGTCCACCTCCCCGGTCGCGGCGCTGCGGGGCGGGGTGCCCCTGCAACCGGAAGAGTCGATCAACTACTCGCTCGGGTCGGTCGTCGACACGGGGCCGTTCACCTTCACCGCCGACTTCTTCCGCATCAACGTGTCCGACCGGCTCACCATCAGCAGGAACTACACCCTCGAAGAGGCCGAGATCGACACCCTGCTCGCCGAGGGGTTTGCCGAAGCGGGCAACTTGGCCGTGTTCCGCTTCTTCGTGAACGACTTCTCGACCCGGACGCAGGGGCTCGACCTGGTCGCCACCTGGACCCCGCCCGCGATCGGGGGACGGACGACGTTCAGCGGCATCTTCAACTTCACCGACACCGAGGTCACTGCCTTCAACCCCGAGAATATCGACGCCGACCGGATCGCGGCGCTGACCCTGGGGCTGCCGAGGTCGCGCTGGAACATCGGGGTCAACCACGCCGCCGACCGCTGGGCCATGATGGCCCGCCTGCACTACTACGGCTCCTACTGGGACCGCGAAGATGCGCGCAACCATCTGGGGGCGGCCAATTCGTACCTGTATCCGCTGTATCCCGGCAAGCCGCTGGTCGACCTCGAGATCAGCTTCCCGTTCAACAACGCCACGCTCTCGATCGGCGCCCAGAACGTCCTCAACACGTACCCGGACGAGAATCCGTACGCGATTGACGGCGTGGGCAACCGCTACGGCCAGTTCGGGCCGTTCGGCTTCAACGGCGGCTACTACTACACCCGCATCGGCTTCGGCTGGGGCTCGTAGGGCCCGACCGGGCCTGCCCGAGGCCCAGCTCGACCGCTTCATGTTCCACATCGTCATCGAGGCCCGTGGCGAAAGTCGCGCATCGAAAACGCGCGCAGACTTCGCCGCGGGCCGCAGGGAGCGGTCGCGGCTCGCCGTTCGGCTCTAGCGGCGGCTACTTTACCCGCATCGGCTTCGGGCGGGGCCTGTAGGGGCTAGAATAGGAGGAATACGGAAGGACGCAGTAGGCGAGACGCCCCGATCGTGATGAGCGACCGAGGCGTCTCCTGGAACAGAGCCGGCGATGGGGTTGCACCCCCCGTCGCCAACTACACCTGGCACCCCCAGGAGGTGGCAGATGATCATCGTCCACAGTAACTCTTACCCAAGGAGAGGTCAAGTGCTCGTGATCGTCGAGCTGGTGCCGAAACCGGCCGTAGACCTCGAGCGCCTGCTCTGGCGCCTGGTCCAGGTCGGAGCCCTCGCGGTCACCTTGGCGAATCTGATGTCGTGAGCCAGTCGGTGAATGGGCCGGGGCGGTCGCGCCCCGGCCGCCATAGCCCACACACGGATCCTGGTTGGCGAGGGCTCGCGGCCGGGTTCGGAAGGAGCAAGTGCCGATGGAGCAGGCGCGTCGGGCGCTCGCCGTCATCTTCCTGTCGCTCGCCGGGGCGACCCTGACCCCGGCGGCGGCCCTCGCCCAGGACGGCGCCGTCTCCGGCACCGTCACCGACACCACCGGCCTCGTGCTGCCCGGCGTCACCGTCGAGGCGCGCGGCGCTTCCGGCGGCCCGGTCCTGACCGCCGCCACCGACGGAACCGGCGCCTTCACCATCGAGGGTCTCGAGGCCGGCGCCTACGAGCTGACGTTCACCCTGCCCGGCTTCCAGACCGTCGTGCGCACGGCGGCGGTGGGGGCGGGGGCCACCGCGACGGTAGACGTCGAGATGGCGGTCGAGCTCGCCGAGCGGGTCGTCGTCCTCGGCAGCCGCGCCCAGCCCCGCTCGGTCACCGAGTCGCAGGTGCCCATCGACGCCATCCCCTTCGAGGACGTCATGAGCCAGGGGGCGACGACCCTCGACTACCAGCTCCGCAACCTGATCCCCTCGTTCAACGTGGCGACGCATCCCATCAGCGACGCCGCGACCCTCGTGCGCCCGGCCAGCCTGCGCAACCTCTCGCACGACCACACCCTCATCCTCGTCAACGGCAAGCGGCGCCACCGCTCGTCGGTCATCGCGTGGTTCGGCGGCGTGACCGACGGCGCGCAGGGGCCCGACATCTCGACCATCCCGTCCATCGCCCTGCGGCAGGTCGAGGTGCTGCGCGACGGGGCCTCGGCCCAGTACGGCTCCGACGCCATCGCCGGCGTCATCAACTTCCTGCTCAAGGACGACAGCCAGGGCGGCGCCTTCGAGTTCCGCACCGGCGCCTTTCTCGACGCGAACGCCGGCGACACCGCCTCGTGCGGGTCGAACATCGGCGACATCAAGCACTCGTGCAACGGCATCGGGGGGCACGGCCAGGCGTACTCGGTCGCCGGCAACACCGGGCTGCCCCTTGGCGAGAACGGGTTCCTGAACCTCAGCCTGGAGTACGGCAACGCCAAGCCGACCAACCGCAGCCTCCAGCGCAACGACGCCCGGGGCCTCATCGACGCCGGCAACGGCAACATCCGCAACCCCGCCCAGGTCTGGGGGTCGCCTCTCGTCGAGGACGACCTGAAGCTGTTCGCCAACTTCGGCCACCTGTTCGACAACGGCCTGCAGTGGTACGGCCACACCAACCGCGCGAGCCGCAAGGTGACCGGCGGGTTCTACTTCCGGAACCCCCACACGCGCGGCGGCGTGTTCCGCGGCCCCGTGGTCGACGGCACGCCGACACTGCTCGTGGGCAACGTCGGTCTGGCAGAGCACAACCGGATGCACGGGACCAACGACGGCTACGCGGGGCCGGGCTGCCCCGCGATTCCCATCGTCGGCAATGTGCCCGACGCGGGCGCCCTCGCGGCGGTCAACGCCGACCCGAACTGCTTCACCCTCTACGACCGGTTCCCCGGCGGGTTCACCCCGCAGTTCGGCGGCGACTACGTCGACTACTCGTTCGTCACCGGGCTGCGCGGCCTCGCGGCCAACGGCTTCAACTGGGACGCGAGCGTGAACATCGGCAGCAGCGAGGTCGACCAGTTCATCTTCGACACCGTCAACGCCTCGCTCGGCTACGACACGCCGACCTCGTTCAACCCCGGCATCTACCGGCAGGAGGACGTCGATGTCAACTTCGACGTTTCGTACCCCGTCAACGACATCGTGAACGTTGCGGCCGGCGCCGAGCGGCGCCAGGAGAAGTTCACGATCGGCGCCGGCGATCCCGCCTCATGGGAGATCGGCCCCTCTATGCCGCCCAGGGCTTCAGCTCGGGGTCGAACGGGTTCAACGGCTACCGCCAGGACACCACGGCCGGTGTCTGGGACCGCAGCAACACCGCGCTCTACGGCGACCTCGAATTCAACGATCCCGACGGGCGGTGGACGGTCGGCACCGCCGCTCGGTATGAGAACTTCGACGACTTCGGCTCCACCACCAACGGCAAGCTCTCGATGCGCGCGGGACTGACCGAGGCGTTCTCGCTGCGCGCCGCCGTGAGCACGGGATTCCGGGCCCCGACCCCCGGGCAGCAGAACGCGTTCAACGTGACCACCGCGTTCATCGACGGGGAGCTGACCAACAACGGCGTGGTCCCGTCCACGTCCGCCGTCGCGGAGGCGAGGGGCGGCGGGCAGCTCCAGCCCGAGCGGTCGCGCAACTACAGCGCGGGCGCGGTGTTCGACGAGGGGCCGTTCTCGTTCACCGCCGACTTCTTCCGCATCGACATCAGCGACCGCGTTTCCCTGTCGCAGGAGGTCAGGCTGACGGACAGCGAGATCGATGTCCTGCTCGCCGAGGGTATCCCCGAGGCGCGCAACTTCCCGGTGTTCCGCTTTTTCCTGAACGACTTCTCGACCACCACCCAGGGCATCGACCTCATCTCGACCTTCGTGGCGGGGCGCACGACGTTCAGCGCCGTCTACAACTACACCGACACCGCCCTCAAGGACATCCAGAGCTCGGTGATCGACGAGTTCCGCATCGCGACGCTGGAGCAGGGACTGCCCAACACCCGGTGGAACTTCACCGTCAACCACACGGCCGACCGCTGGAGCCTGATGGCCCGGTTGAACTACTTCGGGTCGTACTGGGACAGCGAAGACGGACGCAACGCGGCCAGCGCGGGTGACGTGATGCACTCGTGGCTGTACCCGCCGTATTCCGGCAAGGCGCTGCTCGATGTCGAGCTCGGCATTCCCTTCGGCAACGGCGCCACCGTCGCCATCGGGGCCGAGAACATCCTCAACGCCTACCCCGACATCAACCCCTACGGCGCCGACAACGTGGGTAACCAGTACGGCCAGTTCTCTCCGTTCGGCTTCAACGGCGCGTACTACTACACCCGAATCGGCTTCGGATGGGGGCTGTAGCGTCCGGATCGCCACGCTCGCAGCGTCGTTGATCGAAGGGAGGCCGCGGAGTCCCCGCGGCCTCCCGCAACGGATCGGCGGCCGAGCCCCAACCAGGACCAGTCGGTATCGCGAGGCTGCGCTCTTGCCACGGCGCGGACTTCCGCGGTACGGTTCGACGACGCCGGCCGCCGCTCCCGCGCGACGATTCGATGGATCGGCGGCCGAGCCCCAACCAGGACCAGTCGGTATCGCGAGGCTGCGCTCCGCGGTTCCGTTCGACGGCGCTGGCCGCCACTCCCGCGCGGCGATTCGATGGTCCGCGACCGGCCCGGAAGGGAGAATGTCGATGCAGCAGGTGCGCTGTGCGTTTGCCGTTGTCCTCCTGTCTCTCGCCGGGACGTTGTCTCCGGGGGCGGCCGTCGCCCAGGACGGCGCTGTGTCCGGGGCGGTAACGGACACGACCGGCCTCGTGCTGCCCGGCGTCACCGTCGAGGCGCGCGGTGCCACCGGCGGCCCGGTCCTGACCGCCACCGACGGCGCCGGCGCCTTCACCATCGGGGGCCTCGAGGCCGGCGCCTACGAGTTGTCGTTCACCCTGCCCGGCTTTCAGACCGTCGTCCGCGGCGTGGTGGTGGTGGCGGGGGGCACGACCGCGCTCGACATCGAGATGGCGGTGGAACTGGCCGAGCGGGTGGTCGTCGTGGGCAGCCGCGCGCAGCCGCGGTCGGTCACCGAATCGCGGGTGCCCATCGACGCCATCCCGTTCCAGGACGTCATGAGCCAGGGGGCGACCACCCTCGACTACCAGTTGCGGACCCTGATTCCCTCGTTCAACGTCGCCACCCATCCCATCAGCGACGCCGCGACCCTGGTCCGGCCGGCCACCCTGCGCAACCTGGGGCACGACCATACCCTGGTTCTGGTGAACGGCAAGCGCCGTCACCGTTCGTCGGTTCTCGCCTGGTTCGCGGGCGTGACCGACGGCGCCCAGGGACCGGACATCTCGACCATCCCGTCGATCGCCCTGCGACAGGTCGAAGTGCTGCGCGACGGCGCCTCGGCCCAGTACGGCTCGGACGCCATCGCCGGCGTGATCAACTTCCTGCTGAAGGACGATGCGGCCGGGGGGACTCTCGAGTTGAACACCGGCACCTACCGCGCGGGCGACGGCGACGCCTACAACGTCGCCGGCAACGTCGGACTGCCGCTCGGCGGCACCGGGTTCGCCAACCTCAGCCTGGAGTACGGCAACGCCGACCCGACCGACCGCAGCGTACAGCGGGCCGACGCGGCCGCCCTCATCGCCGCCGGCAACACCGCGGTGGCCGATCCGGCCCAGATCTGGGGCAATCCGACCATCGACGACGAGCTGAAGCTGTTCGGCAATTTCGGCCACCTGACCGCCACCGGCGTGCAGTTCTACGGCCACGCCAACTACGCCGAGAAGAAGGTGACGGAAGGTTTCTACTTCCGGAACCCCAACACGCGGCAGAACATCTACACGCTCGACAGCGGAGAGACGCTGCTCATCGGTGACCTGCTCGCGGCGCGGGGCATCGGTTCGGCCAACTGCCCCGCCGTGAAGATCACCGACAACGTGCCCGATCCCGACGCGCTGGCTCGTGTCTTCGCCGACGACAACTGCTTCTCCTTCCAGGAGATCGCCCCGGGCGGCTTCACGCCGCAGTTCGGCGGCGTCGTCACCGACATGTCGGCGCTGGCGGGGCTTCGCCGGGTCTCGGACGGCGGCGTGACCTGGGATGCGAGCGCCAGCTTCGGGTCCCACGAGTCGGACTTCTTCTTCCGGAACACCGTCAACGCCTCGCTCGGCCCCGAGACGCCGCGAGACTTCGATCCGGGCCTCTACCGCCAGGAGGACGTCAATCTCAACTTCGACGTCTCCCACGCCGCCACCGACATCGTCAACATCGCCGCCGGCGCCGAGTGGCGCAACGAGAGCTTCACCGTCGGGGCGGGAGGGCGGCCGTCGTGGGAGGTGGGACCGTTCGCGGCGCAGGGGTTCGTCCCCGGCTCCAACGGCTTTCCCGGGTTCGCCGACTATACCGCCGGCACGTGGGACCGCAGCAACGTCGCGCTCTACGGCGACCTCGACCTGCGGAGCGTCGACGAACGGTGGTCGTTCGGCGCCGCCCTCCGCCTCGAGCGCTTCGACCTGTTCGGCGCGACGGCGAACGGCAAGCTGTCGGCGCGCATCGGGCTGAGCGACGCGGTCTCGCTGCGCGGCGGCCTGAGCACGGGGTTCCGCGCGCCGACGCCCGGTCAGCAGAACGCCATCAACGTGCAGACGACGCTCAACGATCAACTCGAGCTCACCGACAGCGGCACCGTCCCGTCCACCTTCGCGGCGGCCGGGCGCCACGGCGGCGTTCCCCTGCGACCCGAGACGTCGCGCAACCTCACCGCGGGGCTGGTGATCGACAACGGTCCGTTCACCCTGACCGCCGACTACTTCCGCGTCACCATCGCCGATCGTCTTGCCTTGTCGACTCCCATCAGCACCGATGCCCGCGATCGCGAGCTCCTGTTCGCCGACGGCGTCACGGCCGCCGAATCGCTGACGCTCTTCCGATTCTTCATCAACGACTTCTCGACGCGGACCCAGGGGGTGGACATCGTTTCCACGTGGACGCCGCCCGCGCTCGCCGGCGCCACGGTCTTCAGTTTCACGATGAACCACACCGACACCCAGATGACCGAGCCGTCGGCGCTGATCGGCCCCGGCGATGTGCTCGCCCTCGAGCGCGGCGTGCCGCGCACGCGCTGGAACGTCGCCGTCAACCAGCGACTGGGACGGGTGGGTCTGCTCGGCCGGCTGAACTACTACGGCGACTGGGTCGACATCTTCGACGCGCGGTTCGTCCGGGGCGCCGATGCGCCGATCCTGAGCGGGCGGCCCATCGTCGATCTCGAGATCAGCGTGCCGATCTCGGGAGGGGCGACGGTGGCCGTCGGCGGGCAGAACGTCTTCGACACGTTCTCGGACCGGAGCGATCTGCTGGCCGACGCCCTCGGGGTGCCGTACAGCCAGTTCACGCCGTGGGGCTTCAGCGGCGGCTACTACTACGCCCGGATCAACTATCGGTGGGGCTCGTAGCCCGGGGCGCCGCCGACGATCTCTCGCTCGGCCCGCGGCGTTGCGACCGGAGCATCCGAGGCGGCCGCGGTCCGCGGGTGAGGCGTCTCCCGAGGAGGTGAAGCGTGCCCCCTGACGTGGGGCCGGCGCGGCGGCTGCTCGCGCTCCCGCCGGTGCTCGGCTTCGCGCTCGCGGCGGTTCTTGCGCTCGGCCTCGTGGCGTGCGTCCCCGCCGTGGCCGGCCGGCACGCCGTCGTCGCTGCTTCCCTGTTCAGCGCGGCGTTCCTGCTCGTGGCGTGGGCCGCCGTCCTCGGGGTGTGGGCGCGCCGGCGCGGGCAGCGGCCGACTCTCGAGATCGACCTGCGGCCCCAGCACTACGTTCAGGCTTGCGCGCAGGCGTCGGTCTTCCTCTACTGGGGCTGGCACTGGCCCCCCGTCCGTGAAGCGGCGGTCCTCATCGCCGCCCAGGTCCTCTTCGCCTACGCCTTCGATCTTCTCCTCGCGTGGTCGCGGGGCGAGGCGGGCCGGCTCGGCTTCGGTCCCGTCCCCGTCGTCTTCAGCATCAACCTGTTCCTGTGGTTCGCCGACGACCGGTTCCACCTCCAGCTCCTGCTCGTGGCGTTCGCGTTCGCGGCCAAGTCTCTCATCCGATGGGAGCGCGACGGGCGCCGGACCCACGTCTTCAACCCCGCCGCGTTCGGCCTCGCCGTCTTCGCCGTCGCCCTCCTCGCCACCGGGACGAGCGATCTGACCCGGGGGCGGGACATCGCCGTCTCCCAGTTCTTCCCTCCCCACATGTACCTGTGGATCTTCCTCGTCGCCCTGCCCGGCCAGTACCTCTTCGGGGTCACGTCGATGACCCTCGCCGCGGTGGCCGCGACATGGCTCTTCGGCCTCGCCTATTTCACCGCGACCGGCGCCTACTACTTCCATGACGCCTACATCCCCATCGCCGTCTTCCTCGGCATGCACCTTCTCTTCACGGATCCGTCCACGGCCCCCCGCACCGCGGCGGGGCGCCTGATTTTCGGGGCTCTCTACGGGGCGGGGGTCGTGGCCGGCTACGCCATGCTCGGCCGCGCCGGCCTGCCGACCTTCTACGACAAGCTGCTGCCGGTGCCCCTGCTGAACCTGTCGGTCGGGCTCCTCGACCGGCTGGCGCGCTCGCGGGCCCTCCGCCGCCTCGATCCACCGCGGCCCACCGCGCCGCGGCGACGCCGCCTGGCGTACATGGCGGCGTGGGCCGCCGTCTTCGCGGTCATGAGCGCCACCGGGGGCGTGGGCGACCACCACCCCGGCCAGTGGCTGCCGTTCTGGCAGCGGGCCTGCGCCGACGATCGTCCCGGCGCGTGCCCCTACCTCGCGGCCCGCCTGTCGGGCCACTGCGCGGCCGGCTCGGGTTGGGCCTGCAACGAGATCGGTGTCCTGCTTCGGACCCGGCCCGAGGTGGCGGCCGCGGCCGGCGAGGCGGACCCGCGGGCCGCGTCCGCCGCCTGGTTCGACCAGGGCTGCGCCCTCGGCTTCGAGCCGGCCTGCGGGAACGTCGGCCGGACCCCCGGCGTCCCCGGCGTTCTCGAGCGCGCCCCGCCGACCCCCGACGACTGGCCCGTGGTTCTCCGGGGCAGCAAGGGCCCGGTCGCCGACCGGGCCCCCGACGCCCTCCGCGCGCGCGCCTGCCGCCAGGGCTGGCCGGACACGTGCGATCGGCGGGAGTGACGCCGTCCCGGGGCGCCGGCGCGGGGCGGGCAGCGCCCCCACCGGGGTCGACCGGTCGACCGGCGGGGCAGCACGTCTCCGGCAACCGCCTCGCTGGCCGCGACGCGCGGTGGCATCGTCGCGGTCAGGCGGAGACCGTGGGTGTCCACCCGGCAACCGCCTCGCTGGCCGCGACGCGCGGTCTGTCGGTCGGTTCCAGGTCAGGCCATGGCGGCCATCTGTGCCCCGCCGCGCCGGCCGGCGAGGCGGGGCGCCCAGGCGCGGGTGTTTCGGCAGGGGAGGCGGGAGCGCGGTCGGGACGTTCGGGCGTGTCGCTCATGCACAGCGCTCTCCTTGGCGGCCTGTGCCGGTACGTCGCGACGTGCGCCCCGGCCGGTCGGCCGACGTCGCCGCGGGCGCTGCCGCCGTCGGGAACCGGCGGACGACGAGGATGTTCTTGACATGAAGGCCGGATTTGGGCGTAACTGATCGGGGCTGGGCGCGCCGGCCGCGACGAACACGCGCTCTGGGAACTGCGCCCTGGGGGCGACTGAACGGGGTGGGACGCGCGGGGGCGTCAACGCCCGCCGGGGCGCTGAACGCCAACCACGAGAGTTTGCGGATGACGGCGTTTCGGGCGTTTCGGGTCGAAAAGACCGGCGATCGGAAGTTCACGCGGCGCGTCGCAGAGCGCGACACCGCCGACCTCCCTGCCGGCGATCTCCTCATCGACGTCGAGTACTCGTCGCTCAACTACAAGGACGCCCTGTCGGCCATCGGCAATCCCGGCGTCACCCGCGCGTATCCCCATACGCCGGGCGTCGACGCGGCGGGGACCGTGGTGGAGTCGTCGTCCAACCAGTTCGCCCCCGGCGACGCCGCCATCGTCATCGGCTTCGATCTCGGCATGAACACGCCGGGCGGGTTCGGCCAGCGCATCCGCGTGCCGGCCGGCTGGGCGGTGCCGATGCCCGAAGGCCTCGACGCGCGGTCGGCCATGATCCTGGGCACCGCGGGGTTCACGGCGGCGCTCGCCGTCGACCGTCTCGAGGCGGCGGGCATGCAGCCCGACAACGGCCCGGTGCTGGTGACGGGGGCGACCGGCGGGGTGGGTTCGGTGGCCGTGGCCCTGCTCGCCCGCCTTGGCTACGAGGTGCACGCCGCCACCGGCAAGGTGTCGTCCTTCCAGTACCTCATCGACCTCGGCGCCCGCGACGTCATCTGGCGCCAGGAACTCATGAAGGGGTCGAAGCGGGCGCTGTTGAAGGCGCGGTGGGGCGGCGTCGTCGACACCGTCGGCGGCCCCATCCTCTTCAACGCGGTCAAGGCCCTCCGCTACGGGGCCAGCCTCGCCGCCTGCGGTCTCGTCGCTTCGCCCGACATTCCCGCCACCGTGTTCCCGTTCATCCTGCGCGGGGTCAACCTGCTCGGCATCGACTCGGTCGAGCTGCCCCTGTTGCGCAAGGCCGAAATCTGGGAGAAGCTGGCCGGCCCGTGGAAGCTCGACCGGCTCGAGACCGTCGCGTTCCCCCTGACCCTCGACAATCTCTCGGTCGCCATCGACCGAATCCTCGCCGGCGAGACGGTCGGTCGCGGGCTCGTCGACCTGCGCGCCTGACGCCGGCGCGGCGATCCGCCGTTCCCGCGCAGCGGATCCCCGGGCGCGATTCGGGGCGGCCCGACGGTCCGCGCGGGTCGCGCGGCGGCGCCCCGGCCTTGCCGCTTGCCATCGTCCCCCGCGTTCCGACGCTTGCCGCTGGTCGAGGGCAGCTGGGTGTGAATCCCACGCGGTCCCGCCACTGCAAGCGGGGAGCGGCTCGGGCCGGGCGCGCGGGTCGACGCGTACGGCAAGGTGGAGAACCTCTTCGACCGCGACCATACGGGAAGCGGCTTCCTCATTCCGGGCCGCTGGGCCGTGGTCGGGCTGCGGATCGCTACTGACCGACGAAGCCTCAGTCGAGTTTGCAGTCTTCTTCGTTCGGCAGGTCGAAGCATCGCCGAATCGGGATCCAGGGCCCGTGATTCGGCGGCGGCCTCGTCCCCTCCGGGATGGTCACCGGCGAGGCCGCCGCTCGTCCTGGAACGGCGGGTAGGCGGCCAGCTCGCGCTTGACGACGGGGGCCATCACGTAGAGGCCGAGCAGGTTGGGGAGGGCGACGACGAACACGAGGGCGTCCGAGAGGTCGACGAGGGCGCCGAGGTCGAGGCTGGCCCCGGCCACGACGAAGAGGCAGAAGAACACCTTGAAGCCGATGTCCTGCTTCCGCCCATCGCCGGCGAGGTAGGTGAACGCCTTGAGGCCGTAGTAGGCCCAGGCGATCATCGTCGAGTAGGCGAAGAGCATCGCGGCCACCGCCAGCGGCACCGGCGACCACGGCAGCACCGTGGCGAAGGCTCGGGTGGTCAGCTCGATGCCGTTGACGCCGTCGGCGGCGAGGGCCGGGTCGTAGACGGTGGTGATGATGACGAGGGCGGTCATGGTGCAGATGACCACGGTGTCGATGAACGGCTCGAGCAGTCCCACGAAGCCCTCGCTGACCGGCCGCGGCGTGCGGGCGGTGGCGTGGGCGATGGCGGCGCTGCCCAGGCCGGCCTCGTTCGAGAAGGCGGCGCGGCGGAATCCGATGACGAGCGCCCCGAGCATGCCACCGGCGACCCCCTCGGGGGCGAATGCCCCCTGCCAGATGGCCGCCACCGCGCCCGGCAGCCGGTCCGCCTGCAGCACGAGGACGAGCAGCGCGAGGGCCACGTAGAGCAGCGCCATCGCCGGCACCAGCCGAACCGTGGTGTTGGCGATAGAGCGGATGCCGCCGATGATGACCACCGCCACCAGCCCCGCCAGCGCGAGGCCCACGAGCCAGGTCGCTCCCGCGAAGGGGCTCGCCTCGCCGCCGGTCAGGTCGACGAACATCGCCGTCGCCTGGTTCGACTGGAACATGTTGCCGATGCCGAGGCAGCCGACCACCATCGTGCACGCGTAGAAGATGCCCAGCCCCCGTCCCAGCCCGGGCCGGCCGCGCTCGCCGAGCCCCCGTTCGAGGTAGTGCATGGGGCCGCCCGACACGGCGCCGTCGGGGCCGGTTCGCCGGTAGAGCACGCCGAGGGTGCACTCGGCGAACTTCGTCGACATCCCGAGCACACCGGCCACGACGAGCCAGAAGGTGGCGCCGGGGCCCCCGGTCGAGATGGCCACCGCGACCCCCGCGATGTTGCCGATGCCCACGGTGCCGGACACCGCCGTGGTCAGGGCCTGGAACTGCGATATCTCGCCGGGGTCGTTGGGGTCGGCGAGGCGCCCGGTGATGACCCGCACCGCGTGACCGAACCCCCGGACGTTGATGAACCCGAGGTAGACGGTGAAGAAGAGCCCCCCGCCGACCAGCCACGCCACGATCAGGGGAAAGTCGGTCCCCATCACCGGCGCCGTGAAGAAGATGAACCCCGCCACCGCCTCGGCCGCCGGTTGCAGCGCCGCGTTGATCGTTTCGTCGATGCCCACAGTCTGATTATGCCCGGAACCGCGCAGGCGGCGGCGCGCCCCTGGGTCGAAGGTCGGCGTCCTGTGTTATGTTCGACGCATGGCCACGGGTTCGAAGATGTTCGCCGCCTGGCTGCCCGGCCACGACGCGAGGTGGGTCATTGCGACCGTTCTGGTGGTGGCAGGTCTGCTCTGGACGAAATCGGATGGCCTGGGCAACCGCATCAACGACATGAACGATCGCATGAACGCCATGAACGGCCACATGGACGCCATGAACGACCGCATGGACGCCATGAACGACCGCATGGACGATCTCCGGGACGATGTCGCGAGCCAGATAGCCGAACTTCGCGTCGACCTGCGCCGCATCGACGACCGGCTGCGAGCCGTCGAGATTGCCGTTCAGCCGGGGGCGCCCAGCCCCGGCGAGTAGTCGCTCCCCTCAGCACCCCTGCCCCCCGCCGACCCGCTACTCGAGCCGCGCCAGGATGTCGCCGGCCGTGCGGCATGAGACGGCCAGCATGGTGAGGGTCGGGTTCTGGGTGCCGACGCTGGGCATCGACCCGCAGCCGGCGAGGTACAGGTTGGGGTGGTCCCAGGTTCGCTGCCGGTCGTTCACCACCGATCGGCCGGGGGCCGACCCCATGACGTGGGTGCCGCACAGGTGTCCCGCTCCCTGATAGTTGTAGGTCTCGCCCCGGTGGCGGAACACGTTGGCCGCCGCCTCGCGAGTCACGGTGTGCTCCGCCGCCCCCAGGCCGGCCCAGACACGGCCGGCCGCTTCGCGCGCCGACGCGAAGCCCGCCCGCACGTAGTCGGACATCCCGTAGGTGATGCGCGGCCGCGGGATGCCGAGGTTGTCGGTCCACGTGTCCGACAACTCGACCCGGTTCGAGGGGTCGGCCTCCTGCTCGACGAGGAACGCGATGCGGATCTGCCGCGTCAGTACGTCGTTGACAGCGTCGGCGTAAGGCCGGCCCGCGAGCACCCGCCGCCCGGGATTGGTCCCGCTCTCGTCGGTCCCGTAGACGAAGTCAGCCCCCGTCACGTAGGGGTCGCCGATGGGCCAGTTCCAGCCGGTGTTGCCCAGCTCCATGCGCCAGGCGGCTCGACGGCGGCGGAACGGGCCGTCGCGCAGGGTCTCGACGCCCGAGGTCGACAGAGGCCCGCGGTAGGGATAGAGCGGGGTCCCCGCCGGCATCAGACCCCAGGCGAGATAGACCGGGTGGTCCATCAGGTGCCGTCCCACCAGCCCCGACGAGTTGGCCACCCGCCGGCCCGTCACCCGCTCGGTGTTCAGCAGGATGCGGGCGTTCTCGACGGCGTGGGCGGCCAGCACGTAGACATCGGCCAGGGCCACCCCTTCGCCCGTCCGTCCGGTGGCGGCGGGCGCCCCGTCGTCCTCGTAGCGCAGGTAGTGGAGGCCGGTCACCCGTCCCCCCTCATCTGTCCGCACGTGGTCGACGACCGCGCGGGGCAGCAGCTCGACCCGCCCCGTGGCCATCGCCTCCCGCAGCGCCGCTCGCGGGTCGTACTTCGCCCGCACCGGACAGATGGGCACGCAGCTCGTGCTGCCGAGGCACGGGCCGCGGTTCTGGTACGGCGCCGAGTTGCGGCCGGCCGGTGTCGACGTGAGCTGCGCCGCAGCGGGCGCATCGTCGGCCAGCGCCGCGCCGTCGAGCCGCGCTGCCACCACGCGGTCGCCGTACGACGGCGGTATGGGGGCCATGGGGTAGGTATAGCCGGCCCCGTAGGGGACGCCGTTCACCGCCTCCTGCTCGGTCCGGTCGCCGGCGACCCCGATCAGGTGCTCGGCCTGCCCGTAGTACGGCTCGAGGTCGTCGTAGCCCAGCGGCCAGTCGAGGCCGCGGCCGTAGGCCGACCGCAGGCGGAAGTCGGCCCCGTCCATGCGGACGGCGGTGCCCATCCAGTGGTTGCCGGTGCCTCCGGCCAGCCGCTCGTAGGTGCTGGCGAAGGGCAGCGATCCCGGGGCGTGCTCGAAGTACGACCGGGCCGGGTCGTCCCAGGCGGCGACCAGCGCCTCGATGGTCGGCCGGGGGGCGTTCGTGCGGCTTGGTTCCAGCGCCCCCGCGTCGGGCGGGTAGGGTGCCGACGGCGACTTGAAGGTGGCGAGCATGTAGCGCTCGACGTGGTCGCCGTGCAGGGCGTCGAGTCCCGGCCCCGCCTCGATCACGAGAACCCGCCGGCCGGCCCGGGCCAGCAGCAGGGCCATGTTCGCCCCCGCGAAGCCCGAGCCCGCGATGGCCACATCGTAGCGCGGCGTCTGTGTCTCGCGCATGGATAGCAGCCCGTGGACGAAGTCGGTTCGCTGAGCGGGCCTGTTCAAGCAGCTTGGGGGCGAGCGGCTGAGCCCCAGGGGGCGGCCGGAGCCCATTTGCCCCCCCAGAGGCCGTTCAGACGCCCCCAGAGGTCCATGAGGCGTTCGATCAGCCCGAAAATCGCCGAAAGAGCCCGCCCCTGCAGGCTCCGGGGCGTACCGACGCCCGTCAGGCGGCGCAGCAACAGACCCAGGTTGCAGCCCGCCGCCTGGACCAGCACCCGCTTGCGGACATTCTCATGGCCGCGCACCCACACCCGACGCAGACCCCCGGTCTCATACTGGTGAGCGAAAGGCCGCTCCACCAGTTCCCCCCGGCAGCGTTGGAGACGACGGCCCCGGTCCCCGCGAATACGCCGACGATTCCCATACAGCGCCGACTGCGCAGCACGCTTCTCCGGCGGCGTCTCACCCGTCTTCTTGTCCTGCCAGACGCGCCGACCACGCGCCGGCTCCGCGATGTAGCTGCGTACACCAAGGTCGTCGAGCGCCACCAGCGTCGCGTCGCTGTGATACCCCCTTGTCGGCCACCACCTCTTCGACGCCCTCACCGTCAGGCTGAACCGCCTCCACCTGCTCCGCCGCCTTCGTCAGCGTCTCCGTCAGCGTCTCCGGCAGCGTCGCCGTATCACCCTCCGACGCGTCCTGAACCGTCACCGACAGGAGCGCTCCCGTCTCCAGGTCGACACCGTGCTCCGCCTTGTGGGCCAGATGCGTCCGACCGTCCTTCATCTTCGCGATCTTCGCGTCCGGGTCCTGCGGAGACGTCCACTCTTCATTCGACGTCTTCCGGCCCTTCCGCGAACGGTCGAAACGCGCCAACTCCGCCCGCGTCGGCGTCGCAATGCCAGATGCCTCCGCCAGCCCCCGCACGAACGCGTCGTACGAGTCCCCCGTATCCCGACGCTCGATGCTCCGCATCGCCGCGTTCGCTTCCAGCGTCGTCGCGTCCACCCCGATCGTCTTCCCCTTCACCAGACCCGCTTCCGACAACCGCTCCAGCACCCACGTGAACACCGCCGCGTGCGTCTCCACGTCGATCAGACGCCGAGTCCGTGACAGCGTCGAGTGGTTCGGCGTCGCCTCCGTCACGTCCAGCTCCAGGAAAGCCCGCAGGCTCAGCGAATCCGCGACCCGCCACGCAATCGCGCGCTCCGATGACAGACCCTCGAAATACCCGATGAACAGAAGCCGGAAATACCGCCCGGGTCGCAGACTCGGACGACCCATTCGCTCCGCGTAGAAGACCGCACACAACCCCTCCACGAAAGCGTCGAACCTGGATTTCTCCAGAATCCGATTCAGCCGCTCGAAGAAGGGATGCCCCGCACTCTTGGGAAGGTCCTCTGCCGTCACCCACATCGGGGGCGCCGGTCGAGCCGCCGGCCTCTTGCCCATCGCCATGCTGTGAAGTCTACGACACTACAACCACTCAGATCGACCCGATCGGCCCGAATCTGCCGACTTTTTCCACGGGCTGATAGTCGTGCCCCGGTCGGCCGTCTGCTCCGTTTCGCCTCGACCGCCGGGCGTTCGGGCGCCTCGACTCCACCGCGCTCGATCGGCCGGCCTTGCTCGCTCTTTTCGCGTTCGGCTGGCTTCACTCTGCTCGCCGCCGGTCCCGGTGCGGCGCGGCGGTGGCCGTCCGCGGCCGTCATGCGCCGTCGATGACCTCGGCGAGGCTCGGCGGCGCCTCGGCCCATGCCCCCGGCGCGCCGGCGACCCCCATGGGCCGCGCCTGGGCGAAGCGCCAGATCCAACCGTTCTGGTAGGCGCGCACCGAGACCACGAAATCGGTGCGGTGGTCGGGGCCGATGACCGCGGCCGACGCCGGCGCCCGCGCCGTCTCCGTCCCGCCGTACCACGCACCGCAGAGCCACATCAGCATCGTCAGCCGGGCCAGGGCGCCGACGCCGTCCTCCCGCGGGCGCCCGCGTTCGGCGAGCAGGCGCCCGGCGGCGGCCGCCCCCGCCGGGCCGTGCGCCGCCGCCGCGCCGCCTTCCCCCGCCTCGCGCCAGGCCGCGAGCAGCGCCGCCGTCGCGTCCGGGGCGGCCTCGCGGCAGAGCGCGTGAAAGATGTCCGCCAGCGGCGCCTCGCCGGCGCGGGGTTCCGGCTCGAGCCGCACCGCATCCACCCCGAGCAGCGCCGACGACAGCCGCAGGTAGTCGGGCGGCGCCGGTGCCGCGGGCGGCTGTTCTCCTCGTGCCCACAGCGGCAGCCCCCCGGCGAGCAGCAGTGAACCCGCCGCGCCGGCGCCGCGGATGACTGAGCGTCTGGTGAGCTGCATGTCAGGGCATCGGCCGAACGAGAGCCGCGAACGCGCCGATAGCCGGCGCGATGCGCCAAGTCATGGTGGCCTGCGGCTGGGTGACGGCGGTGAGGATGCCGCTCACTTCGGCCTTGGTCGCGAACGGTTCGAGGTCGTTCCTGGTGGCGAACGTCGAGCTTGGCGGCAACTCGTCCCAGTTCGGCCTCGGTGGCCAACGGGTCGATATCGGTCTTCGGGCTGGCCCGCCGACCGCCTCGCTCAGGGTGGCGACGATGGCCTTGGCGTGGGTTGGTTCGATGCCCGCGTCGGTGAGGGTCTCCGCCACCCTGCAAGGTGTCGAACCCGATCATGCCCCGTCCGCTTCCCTCGCGGCCCCCTGGGGCTTCGTTGACACGTCACTTGCCGCATATTAGCATGCGGACCTTGGGGCGCGGGTTCTCCTGGCTCTTCTTGCCTTGAGTCGGTCGGTCCCGACTTGGCGACATCATGCTGAAGCTGCGGATTGCGGCGTTCGTCCTGACGACGCTGGTTCTCGGTTCGGGGGGCGTCGGGGCGCGGGCCCAGGCCCCGGGCGAGGCCGGCGTCTCGACCCCGGGCGAGGTCGCTGCGCACCGCGCGCTGCTCGACCGCTACTGCGTGACCTGCCACAACACGACCGTGGTGAACGGCGCGGGCCGCCCCACCACTCCGCTCGTGGGGCAGCTCCGCGCGGCGGGGCTGACCCTCGACACCCTCGACCTCGCCGATGTCGGCGGCCACGCCGGCGAGTGGGAGAAGGTCGTCCGCAAGCTGCGGGGCGGCGTCATGCCCCCGGCCGGGCGCCCCCGCCCCGCCGCCGCCGCCCTCGATGGCTTTCTCGACTGGCTCGAGGGCGAGCTCGACGGCGCGTGGGCGGCCACCCGCGACCCCGGGCGGTCCGCCACGTTCCACCGCTTGAACCGCACCGAGTACCGCAACGCCGTGCGCGACCTGCTGGCGGTCGAGCTGGACGCCGACGACTTCCTCCCCGCCGACGATTCGAGTTTCGGCTTCGACAACATCGGCGGCATCCTCAGGATGTCGCAGGCGTTGATGGAGCGCTACCTCGCGGCGGCCCGCACCATCAGCCGGCTCGCGGTGGGCAGCCCGCCGCCGGCCCTGTCCGCCGACACCTACGAGGCGGCCCAGGACCTGCCGCAGCACGGCCGGGTCGAGGCGCTGCCCTTCGGCACCCGCGGCGGCCTCTACATCGAGCACCTGTTCCCGCAGGACGCGGGCTACGATTTCCGCATCCAGCTCACCGGCACCCGGCGGCTGCGCGAGAGCCACGACCTCGAGGTCACCGTCGACGGCGAGCCCGTCGAGACGTTCACCCTCGGCCCGCAGCCCGACGGCGCGCCCGACAACCCCTACGCGCAGGCGTCGACCATCGACTTTCGGCTCTCCGTGCCGGCCGGCCCCCGCGAGGTCGGAGTGACCTTCTACAAGCAGCCGTCGGCCCTCGTCGAGCAGGTCCGCGAGCCGTTCCCGAACCCGCGGGTGGCCGGCAACGCCGGCGGCCTCGCGGGCGCGCAGCCCTTCGTGCAGAGCGTCACCATCACCGGTCCCCACGACGCCGCCGGGGCCGCCGATACCCCGTCGCGTCAGCGCATCTTCACGTGCCGCCCCGTGGCCGCCGCCGACGAGCCGGCGTGCGCCCGCGAGATCCTGTCGCGGCTGGCCCGCCGCGCCTACCGCCGTCCCTCGTCGGACGACGAGCTGGCGGTGCTGCTCGACTTCTACCGCCAGGGCCGGGCCGCCGGCGGCTTCGACGACGGGGTGGAGCTCGCCATCCGGCGCCTCCTCGTCAGCCCCGAGTTCCTCTACCGCATCGAGGTCGACCCCGAGGACGCCGCCCCCGGGGCGCCGTACCCGGTGGCCGACCTCGATCTCGCGTCGCGGCTCTCGTTCTTCCTCTGGAGCAGCATTCCCGACGAGCCGCTCCTCGCGGCGGCCGAGGCGGGCCGCCTGCGCGACCCCGGCGAGCTCGAGCGGCAGGTGCGTCGCATGGTCGCCGACCCGCGGTCCGAGACCCTCACCACCAACTTCGCGGCGCAGTGGCTGCAGCTCCGCAACCTCGAGACCACGGTTCGGCCCGGCGACCCCTTCTCGGTCGCCTTCGACGAGTCGCTGCGCCAGAGCATGCTGCGCGAGACCCGGCTCTTCGTCGACAGCATCGTGCGCGATGACCGCAGCGTCGTCGACCTGCTCACGGCCGGCTACACATTCCTCGACGAGCGGCTGGCCGAGCACTACGGCATTCCCGGGGTCGCCGGCAGCCGCTTCCGGCGCGTCGACCTGCCCGCCGAGAGCCCCCGGCGCGGCATCCTCGGGCACGGCAGCGTGCTGACCCTGACCTCGCACGCCATCCGCACGTCGCCCGTGCTCCGGGGCAAGTGGATTCTCGACAACCTGCTCGGCACGCCGCCGCCCGACCCGCCGCCCAACATCCCGGCTCTGAACGACCAGCGGACGCAGGCCAGGCGGCCCACGGTGCGGGCGCGTCTCGAGGCCCACCGCGCCAACCCCGCGTGCTCGGCGTGCCACGCCATGATCGACCCCACGGGGTTCGCCCTCGAGAACTTCGACGCTATCGGCCGCTGGCGCGTCGTCGACGAGTCGTTCAACTCCATCGACCCGTCCGGGGTGCTGCCCGACGGCCGCGCCTTCGAGGGCGTCGCCGAGATGCGCGACGCCCTCGCCCGCGACCCCCGGCAGTTCGTGACCACCGTGACCGAGAAGCTCATGACCTATGCCCTCGGCCGCGGTCTCGAGCACTACGACATGCCGACCCTGCGCCGCATCGTGCGCGAGGCAGCGGCCGACGACTACCGGTTCCAGAGCGTGGTGCTCGGCATCGTCACCAGTGACCCGTTCCTGATGAGGAGATCGCAGTCATGATCGTCACCCAGAAGTCGCTGTCCCGCCGCACCGTGCTGCGCGGCCTCGGGGCCACCGTCGCTCTGCCCCTGCTCGACGCCATGGCGCCTGCGCTCTCGGCCTCGGCGCGCGCGGTGACCGCCCCGGTGCCCAGACTGGCGTTCTTCTACGTGCCGAACGGCATCCTTCCCAGGAGCTTCCACCCCGCCGGCGCCGGCGGGGACGACTTCGATCTCACCCCGGTGCTGCAGCCCCTGGCCGCCTTCCGCGACCAGATGACCATCGTCACCGGGCTCAGCAACTCGGGCGTCGTCAGCCCCAACGAGGGCGGCGGCGTGCACACCCGCGCCCACGGCGGCTGGCTCAACGGCATCCTGCCCAAGCGCACTGAGGGGGCCGACATCCGCGCCGGCAAGACCATCGACCAGTACGCCGCCGACGAGCTCGGGGCCGACACCGCCCTCCGCTCGCTCGAGCTCACCACCGAGTCGAACTACCAGGTCGGCAACTGCGAGAACGGCTACAGTTGCGCCTACCGCAACTCGACGTCGTGGCTCACCCCCACGACCCCGCTGCCCCACGAGCGCGACCCGCGCGTCGTCTTCCAGCGCCTGTTCGGCGACGGCGGCAGCGTCGAGGCCCGGCTGGCCCAGATGCGCACCGACCGCAGCATCCTCGACTCGGTCAGCGACAGCATCCACCGCCTCGAGAAGCGGGTCGGGGCCCAGGACCGCGCCACCGTCGGCGAGTACCTGCAGTCCATTCGCGAGATCGAGCGGCGCATCCAGCGCACCGAGGCCAACCAGGCATCGACCCCGCTGCCCGCCGTCGACCAGCCCGCCGGCGTCCCCGACGACTACGAGGAGCACGTCAGTCTGTTGCACGACATGCTCGTTCTCGCGTTCCAGGCCGACGTCACCCGGGTGAGCTGCATGCAGATGGCCCGCGAGACCAGCGGCCGGACGTATCCCAACATCGGCGTCCCCGAGGCGCACCACACCGTCTCGCACCACCAGCAGGATCCGCACAACATCACCCAGTACACCAAGATCAGCCAGTACCAGATGCAGCTCTTCGCCCGGCTCGTCGAGAAGATGCGCAACGCCCCTGACGGCGACGGCACCCTGCTCGACCACGCCATCCTGCTGCACGGCGCCGGCATGGGCGACGGCGACCAGCACACCCCCTACAACCTGCCCATCACCCTCATGGGCGGCGGCTGCGGCCAGCTCGCCGGCAACCGCCACCTCGTCTACGAGATGCACACCCCGTTCATGAACCTCGGGCTCACCCTGCTCGAGAAGGTGGGCGTGCAGGTAGACCGCATCTCCGACAGCACCGGCCCGCTGACCGGCGTGTAGGAGCGTGGTGTAGGAGCGGGGTGTCGGAGCCCAACAGGGCAGCCGGCGCGTGGTTCGGGCCGTGCGTCCCCAAGGGGGCGCACGGCCCTTCTGCGTGTACGGTGCGCCGAGCAGGGGGCAGATCGCGCCTGACCGCCGGACAACGCCGGCGGGGCGTTCGCGCCGAGTGCGAGAGTCTCCGCCTTCAACGAGACGGGGAACCGACTTGCTGAACCACCAACTGTCCCACGAAGCTGGTCAGATTCCCCATGTCGCCGGCGTCAGCGTCTCTGAGATGCGCGATGAGGGCGGGGCGATTCTGGCGGATCAACTCCGGGAGGAGTGGGGTTCCGGGCAGCAGCGCGCCGACCTTGAGGCAGATGACGCCGTAGCAGAGCGCTCTCGCGGTCCGGCCGTTTCCGTTGATGAACGGGTGGATGAAGTTGAGCCGCCACAGGCAATAGGCGGCGAGCTGTATTGCACCGCTGGTTTCCCACCGCCGGTTGACCTCGTTGACGAAGTCATCCATGAGGGTCGGCACTCTGTAGTGCTGAGGTGGCGTGAACGCCCCGACGGTCACGTCACAGGGCCGGAACTGTCCCGCGTGGCTGTGCAAGCACGATATCGCATGATGATTGAGCGCGCAGATCACGGTCCGCGAGATCAATGGCTGGCCCACGGTCAGGGCGGCTGCGATGATCGACTCAAGAAAGCTGTACTGACGAGTGAGGTTCTGACGAGTCAGTATCTCGTACGCCGGGGCATCCTCCCCGCAAATCTCGCTCAGGACCATCAACTCTCCTTCAGGAGTTCACGGACCTCCTCCTTGGACATGGCGCCGTCGGGATACTGGCCGAAGGCCCAGGACACTCGTTGCTCGAACTTTTCCTCGGGAGTTCGGCCACGGTTCGCAGCTTCCTGCAAGACTCGATCGATGTTCTGCTGCGGCAGTGCTGTCTGTTCGACGGACTTGCTCTCGGGTGCTTTCGCCATTTTTCCTCTCAGAACTTCAAGACGCACGGTGGATATACACGTACGGACGAAGCCCGTCAACGAGAAGTTTCCCCCGGACGCTCCCTGACGTAGGTTCCCTGCGCGCCATCCGTCAGGCGCCATCCGTTTGTGGCGCCACCCGCGCACCGATCGCAGGGCGCAGGATCACGCGGGCTCGACGTCGAAGGCGGCGATGTCGCGCGTTTCGGCGTCGACCTCGACGCCGATCAGGTGCACCCGGCGGCCCGGCGCGCGGTACTTGTCGGCGTAGCGGCGGGCCCTGAGCTGCGCCAGCGCCGCGCCGCCGGCCGGGGCGGCGCTTCCGCCCGCGATTTCCGGCCGCGCGTCCGGCGCGGCGCGGCCCGCCACCTTGAACTCGAACAGGCAGGCGTTGTCGTCGAGCACCACCGCCAGGTCGAGCCGCCCGCGGCTCGTGGCGTCCTCCACCGCCACGCCGTCCATCGACGCCTGGAACCACGCGTAGAAGACGCTCGACCAGTAGCCCTCGTAGCGGGCGATGTCGTTCCGCCGGCGCCAGTCGTGGGGAATGCCCGCCAGCAGCTTCCGGAACAGCGCCTCCAGGCCCGCCCAGTCCTCGGCCGCGAGCAGCCGCCGCAGCGCGAGGCCGCTGCCCGCCGAGCGCCAGTTCGGCGCCAGGGCGTCGAGCAGACCCCGGTTGAGTCCCCGCCGCACCTCCCGGTTGGGGTACCCCAGACGGTACCGTGAGTACCCCTCCTCCATCTCCTCCGCCGCGATCGTCAGGTAGCCGGTCTGGAACAGCAGCGCCTCGGTCGCCGCCGACGTGACGTCGAAGGCCGACAGCAGGTCGTCGTCGGCGTGCAGTCCCTCGAGGTCGGGGCCCGAGAAACCGCGCCTCAGCAGCGTGTCGACGAGGAAGCGCGGCGTCGCGGTCTCGAACCAGTGGGCCTTGAACTCGCGGCTCGCGAACAGGTGGAGGATGGCCCAGGGGTTGTAGACGCGCGCCTCCCCGCGCCAGTTGTAGCCGTTGTACCACGCACGGATCTGCTCGCGGTCGAGGTCCGGCAGCAGCTCCGACTCGGGCCGCGGTTGCTCTCACCGCGCCACTCCCGATTTCCGACGCCCTTCGACCTCCGACGACTGCCCGCACCAGTCTGGCGTGTGGCCCGCGACGATCCATGATACGATGCCGGCGGTTGGATTTCCGGCCCGCTTCGGCCGCGGGTCGTCAAGCCTGCGAAAGGTTGGGAGGTGTGCCGTGGCTGACCCGTGCCTCATCAAGGTCGTCGGTGAATCGGTCGGGGAGGGCGACGTGCTGGCCAGCGATTTGAACAAGACGCTGCTGAACTCGGTGTCCCCGGCAGACCGGGGGGCGTCGAAGCAACGACACCTGCAGCAGGCGAGGGCCCGTGCATTCAAGCCCGCTCTGCTCGTGTCCAGCGATGATGAGGAGGAGCTGAAGGCGGTTCAGGCGTTGGTCCTCCTGGTGCAGGGGCGGCTGGACGCGTGGCGGGCCGAGGAAGACGCGTGGCGGGCCGAGGAAATGGAGCGCCTGATCGAGATGGCCATGCCGACGGGCCGGCCGCATCCCGCGGTTATCGACCAGGCCTGCCGGAACGCCGACTTCCGCGCCGACTTTCTCGGGTGCTACAAGGTCCTCGATGCCCGACAGGTCCACGACCTATATGGGAGTGGTGGGGGGATATTCGGCATCGAGGATCGGGGAAGCATTCTATATCCCGCTTTCCAGTTCGACAACACCCGCCGGCCGAAGCCGGTCGTGGCCAAAGTCCTGCAGGCGCTCGGAAAGCGAGGACCGTGGCAAGTGGCGAGCTGGTTCACCACGCCGAACGGTTGGCTTCCCGACAGCCGACGCCCGGTCGATGTCATGGACACCGATCCCGATGCCGTCGTGGACGCCGCCTTGAAGGTGACGTGCCCCGATCTGTTCTGAGCGGGATGGAGCCGCTGCCCGAGCCGCCGCCTGCCGCCACCCTCGACCCGGCGACGACGACCTGGAGCGCCGAACGGCGCCTGTACAGGGTGCATGGCAGCGAGTGGGCCGCCAATGACTTCAACACCGGGTTCGGGCGGGGACGCTTTCATCCCATTTGGAACCATCGGGGGAAGTCGATACCGACCCTCTATGCGGCCGACGGGGTCGACGGCGCGCTGTCCGAGACCGTGTTCCGCGGCGTCGGGGGCTCGGGTGGACGCATCCATGGCGCCGACCTCGAGCACCTCCGCCTTTCGCGGCTCGTTCTCGACGCCGATCTGCAGCTCGTCGACCTGACGGGATTGGCGTTGCACCGTCTCGGGCGGCTGAAGCGGAGGCAACTGCTCGAGGCGCCCGAGTGGCTCTATCGAGAGACGGCGCGATGGGCCGAAGCCCTGTACGAAGCGCAATCGACTGCGCACGGGCTGCTGTGGGTCTCGCGCCAGTGAGACACCGCCCGGGCCGTCGTCCTGTTCGGCGACCGGATCGACTCATCTCGACTGCGCCCGGACGGCCCGGCCGAACCGCTCGGCGGCGGACGTGGTTTCCGGCGGGTCTGCGAGGCCGCCGGCCGTGCGAACATCACGGTCATCCAGTGACGTCTCGGACGGCGCACCAGCCCGGGGAGGCCCGCCATCCGTCGGGCGCCACCCGCGCACTGATTGCCGGGCGGGGAATCACGCGGGCTCGACGTCGAAGGCGGTGATGTCGCGGGTCTCCGCGCCGACCTCGACGCCGATCAGGTGCACCCGGCGGCCCGGCGCGCGGTACTTGTCGGCGTAGCGGCGGGCCCTGAGCTGCGCGAGCGCCGCGCCGCCCGCCGCGTCGGAGCCTCTGCTCGCGATGCCCTCTCGCCCGTCAGGCGCCGCGCGCCCCGTCACCTTGAACTCGAACACGCAGGCGTTGTCGTCGAGCACCACCGCCAGGTCGAGCCGCCCGCGGCTCGTGGCGTCCTCCACCGCCACCCCGTCGATCGACGCCTGGAACCACGCGTAGAAGACGCTCGACCAGTAGCCCTCGTAGCGGGCGATGTCGTTCCGCCGGCGCCAGTCGTGGGGAATGCCCACCAGCAGCTTCCGGAACAGCGCCTCCAGGCCCGCCCAGTCCTCGGCCGCGAGCAGCCGCCGCAGCGCGAGGCCGCTGCCCGCCGAGCGCCAGTTCGGCGCCAGGGCGTCGAGCAGACCCCGGTTGAGTCCCCGCCGCACCTCCCGGTTGGGGTACCCCAGACGGTACCGTGAGTACCCCTCCTCCATCTCCTCCGCCGCGATCGTCAGGTAGCCGGTCTGGAACAGCAGCGCCTCGGTCGCCGCCGACGTGACGTCGAAGGCCGACAGCAGGTCGTCGTCGGCGTGCAGTCCCTCGAGGTCGGGGCCCGAGAAACCGCGCCTCAGCAGCGTGTCGACGAGGAAGCGCGGCGTCGCGGTCTCGAACCAGTGGGCCTTGAACTCGCGGCTCGCGAACAGGTGGAGGATGGCCCAGGGGTTGTAGACGCGCGCCTCCCCGCGCCAGTTGTAGCCGTTGTACCAGGCGCGGATCTGCTCGCGGTCGAGGCCCGGCAGCTCGGGCGCGAACACGGTGTCGAGGTCCTCTTCGGTGTAGCCGCAGATGGCCGAGTACCGCGCATCGAGGGTGAGGTCGGTGAGGTAGTTCAGGTCCGAGAACAGGCTCACCTTCGAGAACTTGCTGACGCCGGTGAAGAAGGCCAGCTCGACATGGGCGTCGCAGTCCTTGACGGTGCCGTAGAGCCCGCGCAGGTCGTCGCGGTTGACCCGCGCCTGGGCGTTGGGGGGTGGGGTCTCCCCCGGCGTATTCCCTGGATGTTCCGGCTGCTCCCGCGCGTCGACGATCGGTTTGTCGTACTCGTCCACCAGCAGGACCACGCGCTCGCCGGTCCCGTCGTGCAGCCTCTCCAGCAGGTCCGCGAAGCGCCCCGCCGGCGAGGGGAGGGCAGAGGCCGGCAGTCCGGCGCGCCGCTCGGACGCGGCAAGCTGCTGCATGACGCTCGCGTGCAGCTCGCCCGGCCGCCTGAAGTTGCCGCCGGCGAAGCTCAGCCGCACTACGGGGCGGCGTCGCGACCAGTCCCAGCCGTCGTGGATGGCCAGCCCGCGGAACAGCGGCTCGCTGCCTTCGTACAGCTCCTTGAGCGTGTCGATGAACAGGCTCTTGCCGAACCGGCGGGGGCGCGACAGGAAGAAGCGCGCGCCGGGGCCCTCCGCGATCCGACGGGCGTAGGCGGTCTTGTCGACGCAGTAGTAGCCCTCCTCGCGGATCCGGCGGAAGGTCTGGATGCCGATGGGAAGCCTGCGCTTCTCCATGCCCGCATTCTACTGCGCTGCCCCCGCCGGAGAGGGCTCCGGCCGACATGCGCCCATCGCGAGGCGTCGCGGAAGATCGAGCGGCCCGCTGGCCCACGACGGCGCCGGGTCGTCTATCCGGCCCGATTCTCGGAGCGCCGGGGAGGCGGCGACTGAGGCGGCGGTGGCTGAGGAGGCGGCGGCGGCGGCGGCGCCGGCATCGGAGGAAACTCCGTGCGGTGCTCAGGCATGACGCGCGACCCGTGCGGCTGCTTCGTGACACTGCATCAGCACGCGCGCATTGATCTTCGACTTCAGGAGCGGGCGCGTAGCGACCTCCGACCGTGCCTTGAGCGCCCTGAGCCGTTCGGTGGCATCGTCCTCCGTCACCCTGTACGACTCGATATCACGCCACAACTCGCGATAGTCGTTGAGAATACGGCTGAATTCCCCGGCGGCGGCGGCGTACATCGAGGCGCGGTCGTGGAACCGGACGATGACGGTCAGCGACGACAGAACGGCGGTGGCAAAGGCGAGGTAAGGCGCCGCGGCCGGTACGCTCGCGACCAGGCTGGCCCATGCCGCGCTCGCGAGGACGAGCAGCAGCACTCGCACGGTGTCGTCCACACGCTTGTTCGAGGCGGCGCGAGAGAGGAAATAACGGTGACTCATGTCGGCCGCAAACATGGCGTTCCAGACGAGTTCGCGGGTCGTCATCGCTCGCTCTCCCCCCGGACCGCACCGTACTACACGCTCGACTTCGCCGGCAAGCGCCGGCGGGGGAACGCCATTCTATGCTTGGGCCCGCCCGGCCACCCCGGCGGCGGGCCTGGCGGGGAACGGGACCAGGGTGCACGACAGGAAGTGACGCGACGACGGCTGGGGGCGCGACGTGGGCGCCACCGCGGCATGCCGTGGCGCCGAAGCCCGCATTGCGCGCGTTGCGGCGGCGATCGCTCCCGGAATGCCGCCCAATCGACCATCCTGACGGGGCCGGGAGCGACCATCCAACAATCCTGTCGTGCACCCACGGGACCAGCCGGACCCACGGATTCCGCTTCGCATGCTACGATTGACGCCCCGCGGCTCGAGAACGTGGCCCGGTTTCGACAATGAGGTGGTCGTCATGTCTGTCGGCAGAGCAGGAAGGTCGTACTCGTCGTCCGTGCTCTTCGCCGCCGCGCTGCTCGCGGCCGGCTTGGCCGCCGCGGCGGCGCCCGCCGAGGCCGGGGCCCGGCGCGACGCGCCGCTCGTCGAGGCCGTGAAGGCGCTCGACCCCGACGCGGTGCGGGCACTCGTGGCCGACCCCGCCGTCGACGTGAACGCGGCCGGGCCCGACGGGGCCGCCGCCCTGCACTGGGCGGCGCACCGCGACCACGCCGACCTGGTGCGGCTGTTGCTCGAAGCCGGCGCCGACGTCTCGGCCGTCAATCGCTACGGCGTCGAACCCCTCTCGCTCGCGGCCGAGAATGGCAACGCCGCCGTCGTCCGGCTGCTGCTCGACGCCGGCGCCAACCCCAACGCGACCCTGCGGGGGGGCGAGACGGCGCTGATGACGGCGGCTCGCGCCGGCAACGCGGCCACCGTGCGGGTGCTCCTCGCGCGCGGGGCCGACCCCAACGCCCGCGACGATTTCCGCGGCCAGACCGCCCTCATGTGGGCGGCGGCCCGCAACAACGCGGCGGCGGTGCACGCGCTGGCCGAGCTGGGGGCCGACGTTCACGCCCGCACCGAGTCGGCGGGCCGCCCGGCCGCCGGCAACCGGCTCTTCTACGCGCCGCCGCCCACCGGTTTCACCGCCCTGACCTTCGCGGCCCGGGGCGGCCACCTCGACGCCCTGCGGGTGCTGCTCGAGGCCGGCGCCGACATCAACGACACCCTGTCTGACGGTCAGAGCGCGCTCGTGGTGGCGGTGGCCAACGCCAACTGGGCCCTCGCCGACTACATGCTCGACCGTGGGGCCGACCCGAACCTCGCCGGCGCGGGGTGGAACGCCCTGCACCAGCTCGTGCGCACCCGGCGCATGAACACCGGGTTCGGGTTCCCGGGACCCATCCCCAGCGGCGCCGTCGACAGCATCGACGTGCTGCGCAAGATGATCGCGCTCGGCGGCGACGTCGACGCCCGCATGACTGCCAACGGCATGAAGGACGGCCAGCGCAACCGGCTGAACCGGCTCGGGGCCACTCCCTTCTTCCTCGCCGCCAAAGTCACCGACGTCGAGGCCATGCGGCTGCTCGTCAAGGCGGGGGCCGACGCCACGGTCCCCAACGCCGACGGCACCACCCCCCTGATGGTGGCGGCCGGCGTCGCCATCTGGAACCCCGGCGAGGACGGCGGCTCGCTGCCCGGGCAGGAGGACGAGGTGCTCGAGGCGGTGAAGCTGTGCGTCGAGCTCGGCAACCCCATCGACGCCGCGAACTACCGCGGCATGACCGCCCTGCACGGGGCCGCGTTCCGCGGCGCCAACAACGTCGTCGAGTACCTCGTCGAGCAGGGCGCCGACCTCGACGCCCGCACCGCGCTCGGCTACTCGCCGCTCGCCATCGCCGACGGCTTCAGCTACTCCGACTTCTACAAGGCGCAGAAGCACACCGCGGCCCGGCTGCGCGACCTCATGGCGGCCCGCGGCATGTCCACCGACGGCGAGGGCCACGCCATTCCCGGCAGCCTCTGCTTCGACTGCCTCCAGACCCGCGGCGACCAGATTGCCGAGCGCGTGCGCTGGGAGACCGAGCTCGAAGCCGAGTTCAACGCGGGGCGGCTGCCGTAGGCGGAGGCGCGACCTCGCCTGAGCTGGCGGAGAGCACATCCTGTGTGGCCCCACTCACAAGGTGCTACATCTGGCGGCTTGTGCGCCAAGCATCTTCGCAGTACACTGATTTTGACGCAGACGCAGCGCTACATCCACGATCCTCCATGATGCGACCTCCAGCCTATCGACTGTCGCTCCGCAAGCAGGCTCCCACTGCCTCACAGGTACTCACCATCTTGTCTGGCGAGATCGGCATCGTGGCCGACGAGCATCGTTGGCGATATCCGGCAGACGCTCGATACCGTGATCTTGAACGGATCGGCCGCGATCTTCACGTTGCGCTGAGGCGGCATGGCGAAGAAGTCACGACGCGCCTTGGCGACGACTGAGCCGGACCCCACGGCCCGCACGCCCAATCTTCCACCCACGGCCGTGCTTGAGAAGCTCTCGCCCGAGCTTCGCACGGCCGTGGTTGAGGCGTCGTCATTCACCGGCCCGTTGCCCCCGCCCTCCATGATCGAAGCGTACGAACATGTCCTTGCCGGAAGCGCCGATCGTATCCTCACGATGGCCGAGCGGGAGCAGGGCCACCGCATCGAGTGCGATCAGACGGTGCTTGCGGCCACTCGACAGGACGTTAGGCGGTCACACTGGCTCAGCTTCTCGATCGGTCTGGCGTCCATCACGGGTGCTGTAGTCGTGGCCGTGTTCGGGAACCAGGTTGTTGTAGCCAGCATCCTCGGGAGCTCGAGCGTCGTGGCAGGTGTTTCTGCTCTTGTCAGGTACTTTCGCGCGAGAGATTCTCGAGACGAGCGTGGCGATCCTCCGTCCGGGTCGGCTGACTGATCGCCTGGTCAGCCCGGCAGCAGGGCGAGGAACTCGTCGAGGGGCAGCGCCTCGGCGCCGTCGAGATGCTGTCGCCGGGGTCCGAGGAACACGACGATCCGACGCTCGACGCGGTCGTTCTGCGCCGCGAACGAGGCGAGGCCGCTCAGCATGCTGCCGTCCACCCGCCGCGACGCCTTGACCTCGATGCCCCACAGCTCGCGCCCGATCGCCAGCACGAAATCGACCTCCGCGCCGTGTCGGGTGCGATAGTGAAAGAGCGCCGCCTCGGGCCAACGGGGGCCGAGGCGGCGGTGCAGTTCGCTGGCCACGAGATGTTCGAGCAGCAGGCCGCGCTCGTCGTCGAGCGGCCGGTCGAGGGGCCGGCGGAGCAGCGCGTTGCGCACGCCGACGTCAAACAGGAACAGCTTGCCGTGGCGGATGAGGCTGGCCCGGTCGGAGCCGCTCCACGCCGGCACCCGGAAGGCGACCAGGGTGTCCTCGAGCACGTCGACGTAGCGGCGCGCGGTCTCGTAGCCGAGAGCCGCGTCCTTGCAGAGCGCATGCAGGTTGAGGATGCGTCCCGACGACACCGCCACCAGGTCGAGCAGCCGCGCGAAGCCACCGACGTTGCGAACCAGAGCCTCGGCCTGCACCTCCTCGCGCAGGTAGGTGTCGGCGTAACTGCGCAGGTCGGCGGCGCGTGTCGCGTCGTCGGGCTCGGCGTAGATGCCCGGGAGCGTGCCATGCGCGAGCACGCGGCCGAGATCGAAGTCGCCCCCCAGCTCGCTCGCCAGCAGGGGGTGCAGGTGGTGGACGTGCAGCCGTCCCGGCAGCAGGTTGGCGTGGCCGCGCCGCAGCTTGCGCGCGCTCGACCCCGAGAGCAGGAAACGGAACCGGGGCGGCCGCCGGTCGATGAGCACCTGGGCGATGTCGAGCAGCGCCGGCACGCGCTGCACCTCGTCGATGAACACCGTCCTCGTCGTCGCCGGCGCCGCGTCCAGCTCGTGCTCCAGTTGTTCCGGACGGCTGGCGTAGTCTCGGAACGCGGCGGGGCTCGCCAGGTTCACCGTCAGCTCGGGCCGCAGCGAGGCGAGGAGCGTCGACTTGCCGACCTGACGGGGGCCGAGCAGTAGCACGCTGCGGGATGTCGACCCGAGGGCGCGGGCGAGAGATCTTTCGTACATGTGGGTAAAACAACCGCTATTTTACCCGCGACTGCTTGACGCCGCTCGTTCAAATCGCCGCCTGCCTCGTCGGACCACGGGCCGCAGGACCCGCGCCGGACGTGCGGATCAGCCGCCACCCGGCGTCGCCCGTTCCAGGAAGGTGGTGACGCAGGCCTTGCGCCAGACCAGGCTGTCGGCGTCCGGTGGCGAGGCACGACGGGGGAAAGCCGCCCGCAGCCAGAGGCCCCGGCCTCGAAGGCGGTGAACGGGGGCAGCTCGAGGTGCGCGATGCGGCCCGCGAGCGACTCCGACGACCGGTGTCCGCGCCGCCAGCGCTACCTGTCGGAAGGCGGGCCGACCATTTGTCAGGGCGAGCGTTCGCTCGCCCGGTTCGGGCGCGCCGCCGCCGCCGCCGACCGCACGGTGCGGGGTCACTTTCCCGACGACCGCGGCGCGCGGCGTCACCGTTCGCCGGCCGCGGGACGCGCCAGCACGTTCAGGTCGCGGTCGAGGTGCACGGTCGCGCCGCCGAGGCCCGCGCCGGGGCGGCGGGTGTAGCGCATGTCCGAGATGGTGACCACATAGCCGTCCCCAGTCTCGCTGACCGTGTAGGCGGGGAAGCGCTTCCACACCGCCATGCCCCACACGTGGGGGGCGGTCAGGGCAGCCTCGACCACGGGACCCTCGGGGCCGCGGGGCACCGGCGCGGCGGTCTGCTGCAGGGGCGGCGCGGCGAGCCAGTCGAGCTCGTAGAAGCGGTAGGTGTCGGGGTAGACGGCGACGATGCCGCGGCGGAAGACGTTGCCGGGCACGGGGATGGCCAGCACGTCGACGGGGGCGGCGCCGTTCTGCCGGGCCAGCACGGTCGCCGTGAACCGCTCGGCCGACCGCGAGGCCAGGGCCATGGCCCCCGCGTAGACGGCCACCGCCGCGAGGCACGCGGCCGCCACCCGCGGCAGGCTGCCGCGGCCCCGCCCCGTCACCCGCAGCCACACGATGACGGCGAGGCCCGCCCCCCACGCCACCGCGGTGGGCGGGGGGGTGTCGGCGAAGCGGCCGAACCCGATGACCAGCCCCGTCACCGCCATCGCCGCCGACACCGAGCAGCACCCAGCCCGCCGCGCTCGTCCACGTCGCCGACGAGGCCAGCACTACCGTCAGGCCGGCGAGCAGCCACACCCACGGGTCGATGATGAAGAGGGCGTCGCCGTAGAACCACGTGCCGTCGAAGGGCATCAGGAAGCGGACGCCGTACGTGTTCAGCCAATCGAGCAGCGGATGGCTCCATACCCCCGCTGCCGTCAGCCGCAGCAGCGGCCCCGCCCGCGCCGTCGGCTCGCGTCCCCGCCATCGCGCCACCGTCCGGTCGAGCACGAGCAGGGCCGCCGTCAGCACCAGCGGCAGCAGCGCCATCGCCAGCACGCCGTGTGTCCACCCGCGGCGGAAGCCGAGCGACAGATCGCGGCTGACGAACATGGTCACGGCGTCGACGTCGGGTGCGTTCGCCGCGAGCACACCGGCCACGACGGCCATCGCGCCGGTCCCGTCGCGAAGGCGGGTCTGGGCCAGGGTGGCGCCGACCAGGGTGTGGGCGAGGGGGTCCATGACGGGGCGACGGGCTACTCGGCCGCGGGTCGTCCGGTCTGCTCGGTCCGGGGGGCCTCGGGCCCGCGCGAGTGGCGGTAGAGGTCGTCGAACCTGCCGTTGAGGGCGTCGAGTCGCTGGTGCAGTCCTGCGGTGTCGGCGCGGGTCCGCTCGTCCAGCTTCGCGATGCTCTGGCAGATGGCGGCGTGGGCCATCTCGTGCCGCCTTTCCGCCGCCTCGAATCGGACCTCCATGGCCTCGAAGCGTTCCGTCCACCGCTGGTTCATGGCCTCGAAGCGTTCCGTCCACCGCTGGTCCATGGCTTCGGAGCGCTCGCGGCTTGCCTTTTCCGCCATCTCGGAGCGCTCGCGGCTTGCTCTTTCCGCCATCTCGGAACGCTCGCGGCTTGCCTTTTCCGCCATCTCGAAGCGCTTGTCGACCACCTCGAACCGCTTGTCGACGTGCCGCTCGAGCGCGTCGATCCGGCTTCCCTGAACCCGCCACAGCGCCACGAACAGCGCGAGGCCCGTCCCGATCACCGCCAGAATGGTCGTGTCCATCGTCGTCCGTCCCCTTCCGGCCGGTGTCGGCGTAAGGAGAGCCCCGGCCGTCCGTCCCCTTCCGGCCGGTATCGGCGAGGGAGCGCCTCCGGCCGGCCACACTGTCCGTCCCTTCCGGCCGGTGTCGGCGAGAGAGCGCCGCCGCCGGCAAACGCTACAAGCGATCGGCGTGCCGCCCGGCAGTGTCGTTCGCGTCCATCGTCGTCGCGTCCATTGTCGTTTCCTTTTCCCCCAAGCTGATTGTCGCCGCTCTCCCCGTGGCCCGTCGAGTGCGGGCGAGGTCGTGCTTTCCCCCCGAGCCGGTTATCGCGACTCTCCCGTGGCCCGGCCGGTGCGGCGAGAGGGGGGGCGACGGGCTACTCGGCCGCGGGTCGTCCGGTCTGCTCGGTCCGAGGCTCGGGTCCGAGCCGGTGGCGGTAGAGGTCGTCGAGCCTGCCGTTGAGGGCGTCGAGTCGCTGGTGCAGTCCTGCGGTGTCGGCGCGGGTCCGCTCGTCCAGCTTCGCGATGCTCTGGCAGATGGCAGCGTGGGCCGTCTCGTGCCGCCTCTCCGCCGCCTCGAATCGGACCTCCATGGCCTCGAATCGTTCCGTCCACCGCTGGTTCATGGCCTCGGAGCGCTCGCGGCTTGCCCTTTCCGCCATCTCGGAGCGCTCGCGGCTTGCCTTTTCCGCGATCTCGGAGCGCTCGCGGCTTGCCTTTTCCGCCATCTCAAAGCGCTTGTCGACCGCCTCGAACTGCTTGTCGACCGCCTCGAACCGCTTGTCGACGTGCCGCTCGAGCGCGTCGATCCGGCTCCCCAGAACCCGCGACAGGGCCACGAACAGCGCGACGCCCGTCCCCGTTACCGCCAGAATGGTTGTGTCCATCGTCGTCCGTCCCTTCCGGCCGGTGTCGGCGAAGAAGCGCCCCCGGTCGGCAACACTGTCGTCCTTTCGGCCGGCCGCTGGCGAAGGAGCGCCCCCGGTCGGCAACACTATCGGCAATACGACAAGCAATCGGCGTGCCGCCCCGTCAGCGTCGTCGCGGTCCATCGTCGTTTCTCTTTCCCCCGGCCTGGTTGCCGCCGCTCTCCCCGCGGGCCCGTCGAGTGCGGGCGAGGTCGTCGTCCTTCCCCGGAACCGGTCGCCGCGATTCCGTGGCCCGGCCGATGCGGTGGGAGGGCGCGACGGGCGCGGGGCTGGCTATTCGGCCGCGGGTCGTCCGGTCTGCTCGGTCCGGGGGGCCTCGGGCCCGCGCGAGTGGCGGTAGAGGTCGTCGAACCTGCCGTTGAGGGCGTCGAGTCGCTGGTGCAGTCCTGCGGTGTCGGCGCGGGTCCGCTCGTCCAGCTTCGCGATGCTCTGGCAGATGGCGGCGTGGGCCGTCTCGTGCCGCCTTTCCGCCGCCTCGAATCGGACCTCCATGGCCTCGAAGCGTTCCGTCCACCGCTGGTTCATGGCTTCGAAGCGTTCCGTCCATCGCTGGTCCATGGCCTCGGAGCGCTCGTGGCTTGCTCTTTCCGCCATCTCGGAGCGCTCGGTCCAGCGCTTCTCGGCCGCCTCCAACCGCTTGTCGACGTGCCGCTCGAGCGCGTCGATCCGGCTCCCCTGAACCCGCCACAGCGCGACGAACAGCGCGACGCCCGTCCCCATCACCGCCAGAATGGTCGTGTCCATCGTCGTCCGTCCCTTCCGGCCGGCGCCGGCTGAAGGAGCGTCCCGGCCGGCAACACTACATGCAATCCACGTGCCGCCAGACAACGTCGTCGCGTCCATCGTCGTTCTCTCCCCATCGAGCCGGGTTGCGGTCGCCCTCCCGTGGCCCGGCCGCCTGGGACGAACACGCCGCATCCCAGCCGACGGGCTCTGGCCGATCCCGCGGCCGAGCTACACCCAGGCGCGCCCCGATGCGCCAGCGATGCCACAGAAGATGATGCGCGTGGCCCACCCCGCCGCCGGCGCCCCTCCAGGATACCCCGCAGCCCCGCCCGCCGCCGTCCCGCCGGGGCGTTCTCGGTCCGTCCCGCTGCCGATTCCCCTCGGGCCGCCCACGTGCCGTCGAAGGGCATGAGGAAGCGGACGCCGTACGTGTTCAGCCAGTCGAGCAGCGGGTGGCTCCACACCCCCGCCGCCGTCAGCCGAAGCAGCGGCCCCGCCCGCGCCGCCGGCTCGCGCCCCCGCCATCGCGCCACCGTCCGGTCGAGCACCAGCAGCGCCGCCGTCAGCACCAGCGGCAGCAGCGCCATCGCCAGCACGCCGTGTGTCCACCCGCGGCGGAAGCCGAGCGACAGGGTCGCGGCTGACGAACATGGTGACGGCGTCGACGTCGGGGGCGTTGGCCGCGAGCACGCCGGCCGCGACGGCCATCGCGCCGGTCCCGTCGCGCAGGCGGGTCTGGGCCAGGGTGGCGCCGACCAGGGTGTGGGCGAGGGGGTCCATGACGAGCTTCAGCCGGCGCCTTGCTCCTCGGGCGAACGCTTCAAGGCTGCGGATGCGCGCGGGACCCGGCTACCCGCCCGCCGACCCGCGCTGCGCGGTTCGGGCCTCCCGCCCGAACAGGTGACCGTAGACGTCGCCGAAACCGGCCGCTAATGGGTGTCGCGGCGCTCGTGCCGGCCCGCGGCGTCGGCTCGGCTACGCTCGTCCAGCCTGTCGAGCTTGCCCTCCAGCTTCGCGAGGCTCTGGCAGATGGCGGCGTGGGCCGTCTCGTTGTGCTTCTGCGCCGTCTCGAAGCGCTCTGTCCACCGCTGGTTCTCGGCCTCGAAGCGCTCTGTCCACTGTTGGTTCGCGACCTCGAAGCGCTCTGTCCACCGCTGGTTCTCGGCCTCGAAACGCTCTGCCCACCGCTGGTTCTCGGCCTCGAAACGCTCTGTCCACCGCTGGTTTGCGGCCTCGAAGCGCTCTGTCCACCGCTGGTCCATGGCCTCGAGGCGCTCGCGGCTGGCGTTTTCTGCCATCTGGAAGCGCTCGCGGCTGGCGCTTTCCGCCATCTCGAAACGCTGATCGACCCCCACGAACCGCTTGTCGACGTGCCGCTCCAGCGCGTCGATCCGGTTCCCCAGCACCCGCCACAGCGCCACGAACAGCGCGAGCGCCGTGCCAATTTCCGCCAGGATGGTCGTGTCCATCGTCGTCCGTCCCTTACCGGCCGGTGGCGGCGAAGGAGTGCCCCGGCCGGCAACCAGACAAGCAATCGGCGTGCCGTACGCCTCGATGATCGGGGTCGAGGACCCTCCGGCGTTCGGGCGATGCGACAAGTCTATACCGCCCGCCCCGGCGTGCGCCGAGACCGTCCAGCTCGGCGTGCCTGACCCCCGCGGCGCGCCACGTGGCCGTGAAACAGACGGTAGAGGAAGGCGAGGATGGCCTGATGCGTGAATGTGGGCGCAGGCAGTTCCCGCAGGCGGCCGTCCGGAACTCGATCAGGCGACGGCTGCGGTCCGTCAGCCACAGGTAATCGTCGTCGCTCCCAAGCCCCCTGGGCCGGCGGCGCCTCGCTCAGGGGGTGTGCAGGCTCCCCTGCGAGTCGGTCCCGCCCGCTGTGTGCCCCTGCGCTAGGGTCGTCCGCGCCGCCCTGCGCCGTTGCGCTATCCCGCGGACACCCCGCGATCCGTCGCTCGCTCTCGGCCCGGCCCGACACGCCGCCGAGGACCCAGCGCCGCCGGGCTGGAACCGCGGGCGGAAAAAACGGCCGCAGCCCGTTCCGCCCTTGCGCCGGCTCGTTCGGGCGTGTTACGCTCCCGCACCGGGGCTGGGTTCTTGGCGTCCCGGCTCGGACCGCGCATCGTCTGGTCCGGTTCGGCCGGCCGTGGCGTCGCCGTTTTTTGGGTTGCGCCGCCCGGTAGTGCATGTTACGCTTGCGCGTTTTTTACTCGGGCGTGGGAGGGGCTAAAGACCAAATGCGGAGCGGCCGATAAGGGTGGACACGGGGTTAGGCGGGGGCGGACTGCTCCGAATCCGATCCGGCCCCGCCGAACACGACGAATCGCCGCCGCAAGTCGCTGCTCCAGAGTGACTTGAGGCGGCCAGGGTGGCAGGGGCAGTCCAGCGCGATCTCAAGTCGCAGCAGGACGCCGGAGGACGAAGCAGAGATGCGGAGCGGCAGTAGACACCGGGGGGAGGCAGGGGGCGGGTGGTTCGGTTTTCCCCCGCTGCTGGCGACAGACGGACGGATTTGCAAGGGAGATGGCGAGATGCGGACAGGAGCGATTTTCGCGAGAGGAAGTTGCCGGGCGTTGAAGTGGATGGCCCTGTTGGGCGTGGTGTTCGCGCTGGGGGCGGGGCCGGTCGCGGCGCAGACGGTCGAGATCACCAGCATCAAGTTGGTTGACGGCGATCCGATGGAGGGAAGCGAAGCCATTGCGGAAGTGACGTTCAAGGTCACTGCTGGTGCCACGCCGGTGCCACTAAGCGCGGCGACGGTGGACCTCCAAGCCCGAAGCAACGCCAACTTTAGGAGCCCCGAGTCCGGTATGGCAGACCAAAACGACTTCAGCGGTCTCGCCTACGGTGCTGGAAACTTTACGAGCTTTACCGTTGATGAGATAGGAGCGTTGACTGCTGGCAGTTCGCGGTCACACACGGGCAGATACACGTTTACAATCAACCACGACGTCGACGCGGAGGATGACGACTTTATGTTGGCCGCGAAAGTTACGTGGCAAAGTGTTGTGGACCCGCTCTCGGGTGTGAAGAATTCTCGCGACATCCTCGGCGGACTTGGTCGCCCGTACCGGATCGATGACAATGAGGATCAGACTTACGAGCTTGAGGTCCGACGACTCGCAGGCAAGGTGAAGTCGATCACGGAGGAAGGCGACACCGGCACCCACAACTATCTTCCAGTAGGCACCTCACAGATCGCCTTGGTTTTTGATCCGACGAGGACACACGAAGACACTGTGCCTCAGTTCACATTGGAGCTGGAAGATTATAATCCGGGGGGGGCCTTTGAGTTCGGATCCACCATTGAGGACAAAAAGGCCGGACAAACGATGGGCGCAAGCTCCATGGCCAACAACCCAAACCTCCCTGTTGGCCATATAAAGGCACTGCATGACCGCGACCGGGAGGACGGTGAAATCACACTGAATCTGTGGGCCGGGGCCGCGGGTGATGCCGAAATAGTGCATTCCATCACGGTCGACGTGATGGACATCCACAAGCTGCCGGAAATCATGGCGGAAGCGTTCGTGCTAGATGGCGATGGCAATCGCTTGCCGGCAGACGAACAGCCCGAGCCCATGGATGGGGTCCATTCCATCATGGAAGGCAAAAGTGTCGAGATCGACTTGACCGCCGTCTACAAGGACGCGCAAGGAATGGCCATCGAAGGCCAGATGGCGAAGGAGGACCTGACTGTCACCCTGGAGCCGGTGGGCAGCGGCAGGGGCATCGCCAATGCGCAGGACTACGACCTGTCGATAAGCTCGGTGATGATCCCTGAGGGCGAGTCGACCGAGACGGTCACGGTGATGATGGCCGAAGACCAGGATGTCGGCATGGAGATGCTCTCGTTCGCCGCCAAGGTCGCGGGCGAGGCGGCAAACGGAACTGAGATCGAGACGAGTGATGGTGCCGTGGTCTCGATCAAGATCACGGACGCCACCATGCGGTCGGTATGGGCGAAGGACGGTACGTATCCTGCCGATAATCCCGACACGGGTGCGGAAGAGGCCATTGATGCGGCGCTCGGTGCCACTCCCATGATCGTGGATGATGTCGCCCAGATTACGGTCGCCGATCTGTTCATGGCCGCCGGCGGCTTCACCTTGACGTATGCGGTTTCGGTCCAGGGCAGCGCAGTGACCGCCGTCTACAACCAGGACACAGACCTGGTGACGGTGACGGCGGTAGATGACGGTGATGCCCATGTCACCGTTACCGCCACGGCGATATCCACGATGTCGAACTTCACGCCCAGCCAGGAATTCGCGAACGCCGCCCAGATCACCTTCCCGGTGAAGGTTGTTCTGGCGGACCTGGTGGTGGAAGTGGCCCCCGATGATGTCATGGACGACGGCGCCACCATGGTCATGGAGGGCAGTAGCACCATGATCACCGCGACGGCGAACCGGGCCGTCACCGAAGACAGGATGATCATGTTGTCGGTCGTCGGCGACGAAGACGCCTACATGGTCGCGGATTCGATCACCATCCCGAGCGGCATGATGAGCGCGTCGGTCGAGCTGATGGCCAGCGAAGACGACGACTACATGAATGAGACCTTGACCGTGTTCGCCACCGGCCCCGGCATCGATGGCTCGATCCAGTTCGAGATCATGGTGACGGACAACGATGATGCTCCGGTGGACATGCCCCTGATCACCGCCAAGTCGCAGGATGAAGTGGACGCTGCCGTCGAAGCCGCGATAAATGAGGTGAGAGATGCCGCGGGACTTTGGTACGCCAAACCCTTAGGCGATAACTCCAACAGGGCACGTGTCGCTCTTAAGGAGCTGTTCATGCTCGCGGAGGGCGTCACTACTCTCGTTGGCGGCGCGGATAGTTCGGATCGTGACGACGTTGCGCGGACCTGGGTGTCGGACGCAGATGGGGATCTTGAACGCGCCTATGTCGGCATTCATCCGAATGGTCCTGGAATCGCTACGCTTGAGGTCAGAGCGTCGGCCTCTGATGCCGAAGGCGAAACGGACAGCGCCATGGTCAGTTTCGACGTGACGGTCGACGAGGCGCCCCTGGATACCTTGGTGGTGACGGTAACGGCCGACCCCATGGAGGTCGAGGAGGGCAAGACGTCGACGATCACCGCGACCGTGGCGGACCGGATGGTCGATGCGAGAGACGGTGACGTCATGGTCAGCCTGGCCGTCGTCGGTGACGCCACGCTCGACAGCGATTCGATCACGATTGCGGCTGGCGCAATGAGCGGAACCGCCACGCTGACGGTCACCGATGACGACGAGCACGAGATGGGCGAGACGGTGTCGGTGGTCTACTCGGGCTCCGGGATCAGCGGCTCGCAGACGCTGGAGCTCACGGTGGCGGACAACGACGCGGCCCCGGTGGTCGATCCCACGGTGAGCGCGAAGGCGGGCGCCGAGGGCATGATCACTGCGGCCATCGCGGCGGTGGCGGGCGACGGCGACTGGATGGTCGGCGGGATGGCGGCTACGGTCGACATGAGCACGCTGTTCGATGTCGACGAGGGCGCCACCGTGGCCTACGCGGGCGATTCGAGCAACCAGGAAGTCGTCAGGTCGATGAGCAGCGGGAAGGACCTGACCCTGACGCCGATGGGGGCGGGTTCGGCCACCATCACGGTGACGGCCACCGACGCGGCCAGCAGCAATGTGGCGACGGTGACGGCCAACGTGACGGTTGTCCTGCAGACTCTGATAGTGGAGGTGGAGGCCGAGTCTTCGGAGGTCATGGAGGGCGGCAGCACCATGATCACCGCGAAGGCGAACCGGAATGTCACCGAGGACACCATGGTGTCGTTGACGGTGACCGGGGACACCGGCGCGGTGTCGGTGCCCGCGATGATCACCATCGCCATGGGCAGCGACATGGGTAGCGCGACGCTGGCGGCGAACCAGGACGACGACGCCGACAACACGTCGGTGACGTTGGTTGCGGCCGGCGCCGGCATTGCCACGCCCATCTCCATCGACATCACCGTGATCGACGACGACCCCACCGTCAGTGCGAGGTCGGCCGCCGAAGTCGCGGCGGCGTTCACCGCAGCCACCGCGGCGGCTGGCGGTATGAGCGGCTGGTTGCAGGGTGACGATGCTGCGGAGATCGAGCTGAGCGCCCTGTTCACGACCATCGGGCGCCCGACGCTCGAGTACACGGCGGAGTCGTCGGCCGAGGAGATGGTGACGGCGAGCATCAGCGGTGCGACGCTGATGTTGACGCCGGTGAAGACCGGCAGCGCCACCATCACGGTGACGGCCACCGACACCAGCGGCGACATGGACCACGCCACGGTCACGCAGATGGTCACGGTGGGCGTGCTGCCGCTGTCCGTCATGTTGACGCCCACGACGGTGACGCTTGCCGAGGGCGGAGAAGGCGTCAATATCACCGCGACGGCGAACAAGATGGTGGACGCCAACGTCGAGGTGATGCTGATGCGTGACGGTGCGAGCGTGGCCGGTGAGGGCGACTACAGTCTTGACCCGCCGCTGATCACCATCATGATGGGCGAAGCGACCGGCTCGACAATGCTGACGGCCACCGACGACTATGATGTGGAGGGCATGGAGAGCCTGACGCTGCATGGCAAGGTGGGCGACATGGCGGCAGGGTCGGTGATGGTCACCATCGAAGACAACGACATGGATACCAACTACACGCTGTCGGGTCCGACGGACATGAACCTGGTCGAGGGCATGTCCTACGATCTGACGGCGACGGCCAACCAGGCGGTCCGGGCGGACACCGAAGTGAAGATCATGCGTGACCGGGCGTCGAGCACGGCCGGTGTCGGCGACTACAGCGTCGAGTCGATCATGATCAAGGCGGGCGAGATGTCCGGCACGACCAGGCTGATGATCACCGAAGACAACACGGGCGACGGCGGGTCCGGCAGTCCTGAGACGCTGGCGCTCTACGGCACGGTTGACGGCTTGGAGATCGGCAACCTGGGTCCGTACAACCTGTGGGATGCTGCGGTTCCGGCGCTGCCGGTCATCGCGCAACTCCTTCTGGCGGCGTTCCTCGCCGTCGGCGGCTACCGCCGCTACCTGCGGCGGTAGCGTTCGGCGGCGTTCGTTCTCTCCCTTGCCCCCTCTCCCCCGCCGCTCCGGGGGGGAGGGGGTTCTTTTTTTGTGGACCCGTGGTCTTTCGAACGTGAGGGCTTCGCCGCCGGGGGGCGGATGCTCTCGATGACTTCACGGCGGGAGGAGGGCGGAGATTCCACGCTTCTCGCCCGTCTCCCCGAACGGCTCGTGGGCCCTGCAACGACGACTGGACCGACACCGTTTCCGCTGGCGGGTCAGTGACCGAAGCGAGTCACGTCGGCCCAAGGCCGACGCCATTGAGCAGCCGCTGGTCGACCGTGCCGAAGACGATCTCGATGCCGGCGATCGGCGCCGACAGCAGGCCGGCCAGCTACCACCACCGCTTTTCCCTTCTCACGCCTTGTCAGGCGGGCGCCTCGGCGGTCTGCCGGCGTTCTTCGCATCGGCCGCGCTCACGACGGCGCAAACCGCCGACGCCCGTCGGATGCTCCGCCCCCGTTGCCGAGGTAGCCGGACGAGTCGTCCATCAACCGGCGGCGCCGGGCGAAGAGATCCGACCGCGCATAGGCCCCTCGACCGGGTTCCGCACCACGTGGGCGAGAGCCGCTTCCACGACTTCGCGGGGATGGTCCGTCTCTTCCGCCGCCCAGTCCCGAAAGCTCGAACGGAATCCGTGCGGAACCGCCGCGATGGTGGCCGGTTTCGGTCGGCGTCGTTCGCACTTTCCCTGACCCCCTCTTCCCCCCGACACCCCGGGGGGAGAGGGGGTCTTCTTTTGGGCCTGCCTTGACCGGACCGGCGCTCGCGGTGACCCGCGACCTGGCAACCGTCGCCGCCATCACGAACGCGCGCCGCGCCGCTCGCTCATTCTCCGCCGCCCCAGCGGTTGCCGCCCAGCGCCGTGCCTGTCCTCCGCTTTTGTCGTGCAATCGCCGACCTGCGCATCCGCGACCAACCCGTCCTGCGGTGAGAAACGAGCAGCGTCACAAGCGCCGCGGAGATTCGGCGACCAGCCCATCCGCAACCCACGGCGACCGGCGGAAGTAGTTGTCGTTGATCAACCCAAGCCGGGCAGCGCAGCGGGTAGGCTACCGGGCGGACGGTTGCGGGCGCGGGCAGGGGGACGACGCGCTCGATCGTGAACCAGCGCGGGTCGACTCTCTCGACGATTACGGTTCTGGCTGCTCGGGGACTGGCAGGACGACGCGCTCGATGGTGAGCAGGCGCTGGGCGACCCTGCCGAAGGCGATCTCGACGTTGCGCAGGCGTTGGTCGATCCCGTCCATGCGCGCTTCGATCCTGTCGATGCGCGCTTCGAGACGGTCCATCCGCGCGTCAAGGCCGTCCATCCGGGTGGTCAGCTCGGTCCGCAGGTCGTCGATGCGACCGTTGAGATCATCGATGCGCGTGTTCACGCCGGCGATCTGGGCCGAGATCAGGCCCGTAATCAGGCCGCCGAGGACGATCATGGTGCCGATGGTCCACTTCGCGTCGTTGCTCATCTGCATGCCAGGATAACATGCAAACAGCGGGCCGGCCCGGTTGTCGCTACCCGATGCGCCGCCGAGGGCGGGTTCGGGCAAGTCGGCGAGGGCGTACCGGTTGGGCGGCTTGTGCCGTGGCGGGGCGGCGCCGACCCCGCAGCGACGGCAGCCATACGGCCGGGTATCGGCCGGCTCGGCTCGTGGCCTCGGGCGCCGACGTTCACAAGGCCTGTGAACTTTCTGTTGACTGGCGGAGTCGGGGGAGACCTACCGGTCTGGCTGCTCTGGGGCTGGCAGGACGACGCGCTCGATGGTGAGCAGGCGCTGGGCGACCCTGCCGAAGGCGATCTCGACGTTGCGCAGGCGTTGGTCGATCCCGTCCATGCGCGCTTCGATCCTGCCCATGCGCGTTTCTAGGCGGTCCATTCGTCCGTCGAGACGGTCCATCCGCGCGTCAAGGCCGTCCATCCGGGTGGTCAGCTCGGTCCGCAGGTCGTCGATGCGACCGTTGAGCTCGGTCCGCAGGTCGTCGATGCGACCGTTGAGCTCGGTCTGCAGGTCGTCGATGCGCGTGTTCACGCCGGCGATCTGGGCCGAGATCAGGCCCGTGATCAGGCCGCCGAGGACGATCATGGAGCCAATGATCCACTTCGCGTCGTTGCTCATCTGCATGCCAGGATAACATGCAAACAACGGGCCGGGCCGGTTGTCGCTACCCGATGCGTCGCCGAGGGGGAAATCAGCCAAGCCGCCCTGGGGCGCACGGTTGGGCGGCTTGGGCCGCGCCGATCCGCAACCGGCGACAGGCTATGGGCGGCTGTCGGGCGAGCTCGGCTCGTGCCAGCGGACGCCGACGTTCACAAGGCCCGTGACTCCCGTTGACTGGCAGACCGCGGGAGCCCTACCGCATCGGCTGCTCGGAGCCGCCCTGCACCTCGCGTCACGTCCCGTGTACGCCGCCCGTCGCGTGCAAAGAGAAACCCCTCTCCCCCGGGGCGTCGGGGGAAGAGGGGTCAGGGAAAGTGCGAACGCCGCCGACCGAACCGGCCACCGACGCCGCGAGGCGCCGGTAGCCGTTGACCGAATCGACTACCGACGGCCGTAGCGACGGTAGCCGCCGACGGTGAGGAAGGCCGCCAGCAGGAGCTGGGCGATGACCGGCAGGGCCGGGACCGCCTCGTCCCAGATGGTGAAGTGCAGGTCGTTGGTTTGCATGTCCCCGACCATGCCGTAGAGCACCAGCATCTCGCCCATGTTGTCGTTGGTGCCGGCGTCGGGCAGGTGGTCGTCGGTGATCATCAGCATGGTCGAGCCCATCATCTCGCCGGCCTTGATCATGATCGAGTCGACCATGTAGTCGTCGTCGCCGGCGTCGCTCATGGACCGGTCACGCATGATCATGACCTCGGTGTCCATGTCCATCGCGATGTTGGCCTCGGCCATGATCTCGTACTCCATGCCCTCGACGAGGTTCATGTCCATGGGGCCCGTGAGCGTGACCATGAGGTCGGGGTTCGTGACCATCACCGGGAAAGTGATCTGGGCGACGTTCGAGGTGGTCTGGTTGACCATCAGCGACGAGCCCATGGGGGTGGCGGTGGCGGTGACGGTGACGTGGGCCTCGCCGGCCATCTCGGCCATGATCATCACCGTGTCGCCGCTGACCGACACGCTGACGGCGTCGCTGTCGGAGGTCGCGGCATACGCCACACTGACCATGTCGCCGGCGGGCTCGAACAGGTCGCCGCCCATGATCTCCGCCGAGTCGCCCGGGTGCAGCATGTCGTCGAGAGCCATCTCGATGGCGTCGTACGCGTCGGCCTTGGCCTCGACCATCGGCATGGTGGCGTCTTCGATGGTCAGCTCGAGCACGCCCATACTGGTCATGGTCTCTTCGCCGTTCATCTTTTCGCCCGCGACCATGGCGTCGAACATCAGCATCTCCATGCCGATGTCATCGTCCTCGAGCGCCATCAGAGTGACGGAGGCCATCGACTTGCCCATGTCGATCTCCACCGAGTCCATCGACAGATCGTAGTCTCGCGCGCCCGCAGTGCCGTGCGCCATCAGCTCGATCTCGAGGTCCTCCTTCGCCGGGTCCTTGGTGTCCATGCCCTTGGCGTCCTTGTAGACGGCGGTCAGGTCGATCCTGACACTATGGCCTTCCATGACGGACATGACCCCGTCCTTGGGCTGGTCCTCCAACGCCTTGCCCTTGTCGTCGAGGGCGACTGCCTTGGCGGTGATGTAGGGCAGATGGTCGTCGTCCATGACGGTGACCATCAACGTGTCGGCCGGGCCCGAGCTCCCCATGCCCAGCTTCGTGAGGGTCACCGTGATCTCGTCGTCCATCCGGTCCCCGTCGTTGACGGGTCCCTTCACCGTCACGGAGTTCGTGTTCTTCAGCATGCCATCCATCATGCCGACGTCGACAGTCGCGTTCACGACCTGGTAGTTCGGATCGTCGACATGCACGCTCAGGGATGCATCGTCATCTATGTGGGGGGGATCCGCCATCACGTTCACCGTGATTTCTTCTCCTTCCATCGCCTCATCCTTGGCCAACTCCAGCTTGTAATTCTGCATGTCGTCGTCGGCGATAGTCAGCATGAGCCTCTTGTCGCCCAAGCGCATGAATTCGGGGATGTCCCGGAGGCTGTTGAACTGAGTTGAAGCGGGTGGCGACTCCTCGTCCCTGTCTGTGGTAGGACAGGGGTGCAATCAACAGGAGGAGAGCCACCCATGGCGAAGCATGACAGGCGGAGGCGTTCGAGCCAACCCCCGAGTTCACGGGCTGCGACGATTCAGGTACCGCTGCCGGTGCTCGGCGTGCTGGAGGGAGTCCGGGAAGCCTTCCACGGCTTGTGCATCACGACCGGGATGCAGGTTCTGCAGGCGATGATGGAGGGGGACCGAGAAGACCTGTGCGGCCCGAAGGGGCGCCATCAGGAGGAGCGGTCCGCGTGGCGCGGCGGCAGCGCGGCGAGCCAGGTAACGCTTGGCGGCCGGCAGGTGGGGGTGCCGCGGCTGCGGGTGCGCAGCGCCGACGGCGAGGTGGAGCTGCCGAGCTTCCGCTGGGCGTCGGCGACCGACCCGCTGGACGAGCACACGCTGTCTGCGGTCGCGGCCGGGGTATCGACGCGCCGGTATGCGGACACGTTGGACCCGGCGCCGGCCGAGGTGATGGAGCGGGGCACGTCGAGCAGTGCGGTGTCTCGGCGTTTCGTGGCGCTGTCGGCGAAGCGGCTGGGGGCGTTTCTGAGCCGTCCGTTGGGTGAGTTGGACCTGCGTGTGGTCTGCATCGACGGCAAGGTCTTCCGAGACCACAGCTTGGTGGTAGCGTTGGGCATCGATACGGAGGGTGGCAAACACGTGCTCGGTCTGCGCGAAGGCGCGACGGAGACGGCGGCGGTGGCCACGGGGCTGTTGAGCGACCTGGTGACGCGGGGCGTGCCGACGGACCGGACGTTGCTGTTCGTCGTCGACGGGGCGGCTGGGCTGCGGCGAGCCATCAGCGACGTGTTCGGTTCCCGCGGGGTGGTGCAGCGCTGCCAGGTGCACAAGCTCCGCAACGTGCTGGGCCATCTGCCCGAGCGGCTGCACGCTTCGGTGGGCAAGGCGTTGCGGGATGCCTGGGACATGGATTCCGCGGACCGGGCGGGGCGGGTGCTGAAGCGTTTGGCGAGGTCGCTGGAACGCGACCACCCTGGCGCGGCGGCGTCCATCCGGGAGGGCCTCGAGGAAACGCTGACGGTGCAGCGGCTCGGTCTGACGGGGGCCCTCGAACGTACTCTGCGGACGACGAACATCATCGAGAACCTGATGGGGAGCGTCGAGAGCTACACGCGGCGGGTCAAACGGTGGCGCGGCGGCCAGATGATTCAGCGTTGGGTGGCGAGCGCGCTGGTGGAGGCGGCACCGCGCTTTCGGCGGGTGCGCGGCTACCGCGACCTGCGCCATCTGGTCGGCGGGCTCGACGCGCTGGCCCCGCCCGACGGCGCGGTTGCTGACGTGGCGTAGAATAGACGACTTCGGAGCGGAAACAGGGAGTCCGCCACTCGCAAAGTTCAACAACGAACGGGACAATCCCCATGAATTGGCCCATCTCGTTCACGCTGCCCCACCGGAGACCGACCTCGATCTTCTCATCCTCGGCGTCGACATCATGCAGCAAAGTCAGTGGAATGATGGCCGTCTTCTTCTGACCCGTCTGGTCCGTCGTCGTGGAGGCATTTTCCGCGAAAGTAACGCGGTCGCTGCCCATGTCCATGTCGCCGGCGAAGCTGTAGTCCCGGGGTTCCTGCGTGGTGTTCTCGTTCCTGCCTTTGTCGATCAACGATGCCCGGGCCTCAAACGTGTACGGACCCGTGCCCTTGAGGATGTCCTTCGTGAACTCGACCTTGATGTCGACCGTAGTGCCCTCACCCACCTTCCCGCCGTCTTTGGGCGCCGTGACCTCTACCGTCACATCGGCGAACGCCTGACCGGTCCCCAGCGCGAACACTACGCCGCACATCAACATCCACGTCAGCGCCCTGCAACTTCCTCTTGCGAAACTCGCTCCGATACGCATCCCGCACTCTCCCTTGAAAAGTCGTCCTCTCGCATAGGGGCGGACTTTCGCCGGCGCCATGCGAGCGGGCCGCGTCTGCGAGACGGGGCCGTGACGTTTACTGGAGCGCGATCGGCCCACTGCGGCTCTTGGGAGATTGTGCGCGTTACTTTCGCGCTTCGACGCCAATAAATGGGGTATGGAATAGAATACTCTTTGGGCGACGATGAGAAGCGGCGCTTGCGGCGCGCGGCCTGCGGCCGACGGCGTGGAGGAGAAGGGGGGGCAGATCGTCGGGGTGGAGTGGCGCTCCATCCGCGATTGAGAGAGGGTTGGGGCGGAGGAGCGGCCGGGCCGGGGGGGCGTCTGGGGAAGCGGTCGCTTCGAGGGAGACCGGCGGTCACGCTGGCGCGGAACGCGCGGTTCACTTGGCGGGAATGTCGGGGGGGCAGGGGCGGTCGGCGGGCGCGCGGTGGCCATTGGCGCGACGGCGTGGTAGGTTGGCGCTGGAGCGGGCTCGACGATTTCGGGATGCCCGGGCGCCTACAGGCCCCGTCTGGCCGAAGCGGGGGGAGCGCCGGTCGGGCAGAGGTTCTGGTGGTCGCGTCGCACGTCGGAGGCGAATTGGGAATGGGATTTGGACGTTCAGGCGATGCGGGAACAAAGAGCGAAGGCGCGGCCCCAACGCTGCCTCGGAAGCCTCGGGCCACGAAGCGCCGGGGGCGTCACCCCGACAAGGCCCTCACCGCCGCGTTCTGCCGCAACGTGGCCGAGGCCGGGCGCTATGCGGACGGCAACGGCCTGTATCTGCACGTGGACCCGTCGGGGGCGCGACGCTGGGTGCAGCGGCTCGTCATTCAGGGCCGGTCTCGCGCCCTCGGCCTCGGCAGCTATGCCCTGGTGCCGCTGGCCGAAGCCCACGAGAAGGCGCTGGCCAATCGGCGGCTCGCGCGCGCGGGCGGCAATCCTCTCAGCGACGTGCGCACGGCGCTCGGCGTGCCGACGTTCGCCGAGGCCGCCCTGAGGGTGCTCGCCATCCATCGCGAGGCGTGGCGGGACGGCAGCAAGACGGCGCAGCAGTGGGCGGCGAGCATGCGCGACCACGTGTTCCCGCACATCGGCGACAAGCGCGTCGACGAGCTGACGACGGCCGACGTCATGACGGCGCTCTTGCCCATCTGGACGAGCAAGCACGTCACGGCGCGGAAGGTGCGTCAGCGCATCGGCACGGTCATGAAGTGGGCCATCGCCCAGGGCTACCGGGCGGACAACCCGGCCGGCGACGCCATCACGGCGGCGTTGCCGAAGCGGCCGACACGGGTGCGGCACCGGGCGGCGTTGCCCCACGGCGAGGTCGGGGCGGCGGTGGCCGCGGTGCGGAACTCGGATGCGTGGGTGGGGACGCGGCTGGCGTTCGAGCTGCTGGTGCTGACGGCGGCGCGGTCGGCCGAGGTCCGACTGGCGACGTGGGGCGAGATGGACCTCACGGACATGGTTTGGACGGTTCCCGAGCGGCGGATGAAGACGAAGCGCGAGCACCGCGTGCCCCTGTGCGGCGGGGCGGTCGAGGTGCTGCGCGAGGCCGCGCAGATTCGCCGACGGTCGAAGCCCCCGGCCGCCGCCGACCTCGTGTTCCCGAGTGTCAGGGGCCGACCCATCGACGGGGCGACGTTCTCCAAACTGGTCCGCGACCTGGGCATCGCGGCGGTGCCGCACGGCTTCCGGTCGTCGTTCCGTGACTGGGCGTCAGAGCGGACGGATCACCCGCGCGAGGTGGTCGAGGCGGCGCTGGCGCACGCGGTGCGCAACCAGACGGAGGCGGCCTACGCGCGGTCGGACCTGTTCGAGCGCCGCCGCCACCTGATGGACGACTGGGGCGCGTACCTCGATGGAACGCGCCGGCGGAGCGTTCCCCGGCGGCGTTGAACCTCGCCGGTGGCTCCCGGCGGGACGGGCCAGGAGCCTTTGCGGCATACAGGCGGCCGTAGAGCGGCGCCGCAGCCGGCGCGCCGTCCGCCGCGGCCGCCCGGGTGATGGCGTTGTCCCGGTGTTGTGCCCGTCGCGGCGCCGTAGCCGCCGCGCCGAGATGCGCACCGTGCCACGGGAGTGGACCCTCCGCGAACCGACCGGACTGGCGGTCGAACCGGGGCAACCGGCGCCACTGTCAGCATGCGCCATCAGGACGACCGGCGTGCAGCCCGGCCGGCGGCGGCGCTTGGCCCGTTGCCGTTGGCGCACTGCGTTGCGGAGCCGGACGCGGCCGGGCGGCCCGATTGCCGGCCGTCGGCACTCCCGGGCATCAGCGGTCATCGCCCTTCGGGCCGAGAACTCGGTTGTGGGCTACCAGGCGATCCGCACAGGGTACTGTGCGATCAGGTGGTCGGGCGTGAGCAGGGTCATGCCGTGCTCTATGGCTTGGCACACGAGCATGCGGTCGAACGGGTCCTTGTGAAGCAGGGGCAGCCGGTGCAACTGAAGCACGCTTGCCTCGTCTATCGGCAGGCTGAGGAAGCCGTGGCGGTCCCGCTGTTCGGGCAGAAAGCGCTCCGGCGGCCGGGGAAGGGGCAGTCGGCCGACGTGGTGCTTGATGGAGATCTCCCAGATCGAGGCCGTGCTCACGTAGACCTCGTGTGTCGGGTCGGACACTGCGGACCGCACGCGCTCGGGAAGCCGGGGAGAGCCCTCGGCCCACCAAAGGAAGGTGCAGGTGTCGAGAAGCAGTCTCATTCCTCAGGCAGCAGCGGCCCCCCCTCGAACGACTCGATGATGTCGTCGGGAAGCGGCTCGAAGAACGAGTCCGGGACCGTGAACTGCCCGCGCGCCAAGCCGATCGGTCGCGGGCTGGTGCGCGCCCGTGGCAGGGGGCGTATCTCGGCAACCGGTTCGTTGCGGCGGCAGAGCACGATCGTGTCGCCTTCCCGGAGTTGAGCGACGTAACGCGAGAGGTGGGTCTTCGCCTCGTGCATGTTGAGCCGAATCATGACTCTGATTCTAGTTGACTTATGAATCGGTGGTCAACTCGCCCGGCAACAGCGCCGTCCGCCACGGGCTGCCGCCACCCGTTCTCCCCACCCCGCGCGGGTTCGGGGCCGCGCTTCCGCGCCAACGTGGCGCCGCAGTGTCCCCCCCTCCCAGGGCGGCGGTGGCCGCGGTGCGGAACTCGGATGCGTGGGTGGGGACGCGGCTGGCGTTCGAGCTGCTGGTGCTGACGGCGGCGCGGTCGGCCGAGGTCCGACTGGCGACGTGGGGCGAGATGGACCTCGCGGACATGGTTTGGACGGTTCCCGAGCGGCGGATGAAGACGAAGCGCGAGCACCGCGTGCCCCTGTGCGGCGGGGCGGTCGAGGTGCTGCGCGAGGCCGCGCAGATTCGCCGACGGTCGAAGCCCCCGGCCGACGCCGACCTCGTGTTCCCGAGTGTCAGGGGCCGACCCATCGACGGGGCGACGTTCTCCAAGCTGGTCCGCGACCTGGGCATCGCGGCGGTGCCGCACGGCTTCCGGTCGTCGTTCCGTGACTGGGCGTCAGAGCGGACGGATCACCCGCGCGAGGTGGTCGAGGCGGCGCTGGCGCACGCGGTGCGCAACCAGACGGAGGCGGCCTACGCGCGGTCGGACCTGTTCGAGCGCCGACGCCACCTGATGGACGACTGGGGCGCGTACCTCGATGGAACGCGCCGGCGGGGCGTTCCCCGGCGGCGTTGAACTTCGCCGGTGGCTCCCGGCGGGACGGGCCGGGAGCCTTTGCGGCATACAGGCGGCCGTAGATATGGTTCGCGGGTCAGGGGCGGAGTTCGCGTCGCACGCGTCGCCAGAAGTCGTCCTCGTCGACGCAGCCGAGGGCGGCGGCGGCCAGGGCATCGGGCGAGACGTCCGCCAGCGCGGACGACCCGGTGAGCGGCGCCGACAGCGGGATGCCGCGCATGCGCAACACGATCTCGGTCGCCTCGGCGCGTCCTTCGGCATGACCTTCTGCGCGTCCTTCGGCATGACCCTCTGCGCGTCCTTCGGCATGACCTTCTGCGCGTCCTTCTGCGCGTCCCGCTGCGGCGCGCCCCGCTGCGCGGGCGGGCCGGCGCTGCGACCGCAACAGCGGGTCGTCGTTGGGCCCCGTGCCCTCGCGGGCGCCGAGCACGCCGCCCACCCGCTCCAGCGCCGCCGCCGTCGCCGGCGACATCCTCAGCTCGTTCAGCGCGGTGTGGATCTCCGCCGCCGTCCACCCCGGTAGCGCCCGGCTCGACGTCGCCGTTCGGTACCGCCCCGCCTCCAGGACGTGGATCGTCAGCCCCGCGGCCCGGCGCCGACTCTCGGCGCGGCGCTCCGGCACTTCCACCCACAACTCGGGGAAGCCCCATGCCTCGTACACGCCGAACTTGAACCGGTGCACATCCGTCGAGTGGTCCACTTCGAGCACCACCTCCGGAAACGCGTGCTCGCCCACCACCATCGAGCGCGGACCCGGCAGACGGTCCGGCGCGGGGTGTACGTACACCGTCTGGTCGGCCTGCATGATGCGCTGCGGCCGGCCGTGGGCGTCGCTGACCTCCAGGTCCATGTGGCCGAAGCAGCAGATCGGCGACCCGCGGACGGCGGCGATCCACGTCGAGAGCCCCGCGAGCTTCGCGCACGGGGCTTCGTGCCAGGGCGAGTTCTGCTCGCACACCCAGGCGGTCTCCAGGGCGGCATCCCAGTACTCCAGCCGGCCCTCGTAGTCCTCGATGTCGGCGCGGGTCAGCCGGATGGGTCGGCAGCCGGGGAAGTCGGGCACGGGGACCGCGACGGCCCGCCGGTCGGTCTCGGCCGCGGCGCGGTCGCCGGCGCGACGTTCATCCCGGACGGGCGGGTCGGCGACGGGAGCGCCCGGCGGCGGAGCGGGCGACTGGGACTTCGTCATTCATCGGTCTCCGATGCGTGTCGCGGCGACGGGATCGGTGTGCCCGGCTCAGAACCCTGCCTGCTTGCGGACGTAGCGCGCGACCACCACCGGCAACACGCTCACGCCGCGGACGCGCTCGTGGGCGGCGACCCACGCGTCGCCGTTCGCGTTGATGTGGTCTCTCCCTCGTCGCGCCTGGTCAGGCGCCTCGGCGATCCACCTGGCGTCCCGCCCCGCGCGGTGCAACGCGGGGCTCCCACCACGGTTGTCAGGGGCTGAGTTCGCGTCGCAGGCGGCGCCAGAAGTCGTCCTCGTCGACGCAGCGGGCGGCGGCGGCGAGCAGGGCATCGGGCGCGACGTCCGCCAGCGCGGACGACCCGGCGAGCGCCGCCGACAGCCGGATGCCACGCGAACGCAACACGGTCTCGATCAACTCGGCGCGTCCCGCTGCATGCCCTTCGGCGCGTCCCGCTGCATGCCCTTCGGCGCGTCCCGCTGCATGCCCTTCGGCGCGTCCCGCTGCATGACCTTCGGCGCGTCCCGCTGCATGCCCTTCAGCGCGCCCTGCCGCGCGCCCCGCCGCGTGGCTGGTCCGGCGCTGCGAGCGCAACAGCGAGTCGTCGTCGGGCCCCGTGCCCTCTCGGGCGCCGAGCGCGCCGCCCACCCGCTCGAGGACCGCCGTCGTCGCCGCCGACGGCGAGACCTCGTTCAGCGCGGTGTGAATCTCCGCCGCCGTCCACCCGGGCAGCGCCCGGCTCGAAGCCGCCGTCCGGTACCGGCCCGCCTCCAGGACGTGAATCGTCAGCCCCGGTCGTCGGCTCCGCGGCCGACTCGCCGCGCGTCGTTCCGGCACCTCGACCCACAGCTCCGGGAAGCCCCACGATTCGTACAGCCCCAGCTTGCTCCGCCGCACGTCGGTCGAGTGGTCCACCTCGAGCACCACGTCGGGAAATGTATGTTCGCCCACCACCAGCGAGCGCGGGCCCGGCAGGCGATCCGGCGTGGGGTGCAGGTACACCACCTGGTCGGCCTGCATGATGCGCTGCGGCCGGCCTTCGGCGTCGCTGACCTCCAGGTCCATGTTGCCGAGGCAGAGGATCGCAGACCCGCGCACGGCGGCGATGCGCTCAGAGAGCCCCGCGAGCCGCCCGCACGGGGCTTCGTGCCAGGGTGAGGTGGGTTCGCACACCCAGGCGGTCTCGAGGGCGGCGTCCCAGTACTCGAAGCGGCCGTCGTGGTCCTCGACGTCGGTGCGGGTCAGCCGGATGGGTCGGCAGCCGGGGAAGTCGGGCACGGGGACCGCGACGGGCTGCCAGTCGGTCTCGGCCGCGGCGCGGTCGCCGCCGCGTGGGTCATCCCGGGCGGGCGGGTCGGCAACGGGAGCCGCCGGAGGGGTGGACCTGGTCATCATCGGTCTCCGATGCGTGCCACTGCGAGGGGATTGGCGTCCCTCGGCTCAGAGTCCGGCCTGCTCGCGGACGTAGCGGGCGACCTGCTCGTGGGTGGCGAACCACACGTCGCCCTTCGCGTTGATGTGGTCGATGAGCTCCTCCAGGATGACCATGCGCGAGCGGTGGCCGATGATGTGCGGATGGGTGGTCAGGAGGAACATCGTGCCTTCTTCCCAGGCCCGGTCGAACTCGTCGATGTAGACCTGCAGCAGCTCGCGCGGCGGCGAGTAGCTGTTGCCGCGCGGGTTCAGCAGGGGGGCGTCGTCGAGAATCCACTCCACGGGCAGCTCGACGACGCCCGTCGGCTCGCCGTTCTGCATGAGCTCGTAGGGGCGGTCGTCGGCCATCAGCGAGCTGTCGTAGAGGAAGCCGAGCTCCCGGATGATGTCGAGGGTGTTCGGGCTGAAGTTCCACGACGGGGCGCGGTAGCCGACGGGGCGGCTTCCGGTGACCTGCTCCAGATAGTCGGTGGCGCGGATGACGAGGTCGCGCTCGGTCTCGGCGTCGAGGGCGCTGTTGAGCTCGTGGATCCAGCCGTGCACGGCGAACTCGTGGCGGCCCGAGGCGGCGATGACGTCCACCATGTCGGGCCGCAACACGAGGCTGACGGCGGGGATGAAGAACGAGGCGGGAATCTCGTGGCGGTCCATCAGTTCGACGACGCGCCGCAGGCCCACCCGGGCGCCGTACTCGCCCTGGGACATGGCGCCGATGGACGGCTCGGCGTTGCGGGCGATGGTGATGGTGTCGTTGTCGACGTCGAACGAAATCAGCACTGCGACGCGGGCGCCGCCCGGCCACGACGCCGGCTGCAGGCTGCGGCCGGCCCGCACGCGGTTGGCGATGGCCCGGATCTCGTCCAGATCGAGATACAGGCCGGGCTGGCTCGCCGGGGCGGTCTGGGCCGAGCCTCTCGCCCCGCCGCTCGCCGCCAGCTCGAAGAACAGCACGGCCAGGAGCAGGGCCGCCACCGCCGGCAGGACCGTCCACACGAACTGTGCGAGCTTCGTCTTGAAGGTCATCGTCACTGTTCCTCGCTGTCGTCCCCGGTCTCCGCTTCGTGGGGCTGGCGCTCGCTGATGGGCGGGTTGTCCACGTGCTCGCCGAAGAAAGCGGCGTAGCGCCGCAGCCGGTCCATCTGGTGGAGCGGCTCGACGATGCCGTGCCCCTCGCGCGGGAACCGCACGAACGTGACGTCCTTGCCGAGGTCGCGCAGCGCCCGGTAGAACTCGACCGACTGCTCGGGGGGCACCCGGGTGTCGGCGCCGCCGTGCATCAGCAGGACCGGGCTCGTCACGTCGGCCACGTAGGTGATGGGCGAGTGCTCGCGGTAGTTCTCGGTGGCGGTCCACGGCGTCCCGCCGAAGAACGACGCCAGGTAGTCCTGGATGTCGTTGGTGCTGTACATGCTGAACAGGTTGGTGAGGCCCGCGCCCGGCGACACCGCCTTGAACCGGTCGGTCTGGGTGACGATCCACGCCGACAGGTACCCGCCATAGCTCCACCCGTAGCAGACGAGGCGGTCGGGGTCGGCCCACCCCATGGCGATGGCGTGGTCCACCCCGGTCATCACGTCGTCGTAGTCGGTGACGCCCCAGGCGTCGATGTTGGCGTTCACGAACGCCTGGCCGTAGTTGGTGCTGCCGCGGAAGTTCGGCTGGAGGACGACGTAGCCGTTGCCGGCGAAGAACTGGGCCGAGGCGTTGAAGGCTTCGAGCGACGCGCCGGTGGGGCCGCCGTGGGGGTTGACGATGAACGGATAGGCGCGGCCCTCCTGGTAGCCGACGGGCTTCGTCAGCACGCCTTCGATGGTCTCGCCGTCGCTGTTCGTCCAGCGGACGGTCTCGACCGCGCCGAGCTGCACGCCCTCGTCGCGGAGCCACGCGTTGGCGTCGGTCAGCCGGACCGGCTCGCCGCCGTCGGCCGTCGCGGTGTAGAGCTCGCCGGGCCAGCCGGGGCTCGTGCGCACCCACACCCACCGGGTCCCGTCGTCCGAGAGCGACCACGCGCCGTTCCGCCCGCCCGGGGCCGAGGCGGTGATGACGGCGCCCGACTCGATGCTGACCCGGAAGAGGCCGGTCGACGTGCCGTCGCCGGTGGGCCAGTAGACGTACCGTCCGTTCGGCGACCAGATGGGCGTGGTGAACTGCCGGTCGACGTCGTCGAGGAGCACGCGGGTGGGCCCGCCGTCGATGTCGGCGAGGTAGAGCTCGTTGTGCAGTGTGTTGCTCGATGCGGTCGCGTTCGAGGCGAAGGCGATGGTCCGGCCGTCGGGAGACCAGCGCGGGGCCGCGTCGCTGCCGCCGTTCTCGTGCAGGAGCCGCCGCTCGCCGCTTGCCACGTCCACCACCCAGACGTCGCTCCGCCAGGCGTCGTTGGCGGTGGGGTTCGGCCGGGTCTCGAAGGCGACCTGCTTCGAGTCGGGCGACCAGTCGGGGTTGCGCACCGTGAAGTCGCCCTCGGTCAGGCGCCGCGTCTCGGACGAATCGAGGTCGTGCAGCCAGAGGTGGGTCATGCGGTGCAGGGCGTCGACCACCTCGGCGTCGCCCTCGCGTTCGCGGCGCTTCTTCTCTTCCTCCGGGAGGGGGTCGCGCGACGTGAACAGGAGGGCCGAGCCGTCCGGGGCGAACGCGAACGAGCTCACCGATTCGTCGTGCTCGGTGACCTGCCATGCCTCGCCCCCGTCAGCGTACAGAAAGTGCACCTGCATCTTCGCATCCGCCGCGTCGCCGCGGGCGGCGAGGAACGCGACGATGCCGCCGTCGGGCGACCACGCGGGCGCGGTGGCGCTCTTCGGCCCCCGCGTGAGCTGGCGGTTGCCAGCGCCGTCCACGCGCACGCGCCAGACGTGGGTGACCGTCTCGAGGTCGGGGTGGTCCATGTCGCGCGATCGCACCGTGTAGGCGACCCACTCGCCGTCGGGCGACAGGGCGGGGCTGCCGACCTGGGCGATGCGCAGCGTGTCGCGGGCCGACAGCACCCGCGGGGTCGCCGCGTCCTGGGCCGGGGCCGCGCCGGCCCACAGGACGAGCGCCGCCCCGGCGCCCGCGACGGCTCGCCGCATTTGCAGACCCTGCATGTCACCTCCGATTCCGAAGGGCCGGGGCCGACCGGCGCCGGGAGCCGGCGGCCAGAGCCCGGTTGTCGGGTCCCGGTGCGGATGGGCCGGACGCGCCCGGCGGTCTTTCGACGACGCGCTGATCCCCCGCCCCCTCCCGACACCGCCTGAACGCCGAGCGTCTCCTCGCCGGTCGTTCGACGATGCCGATCGCCGCGGGCTTCCAGGCCGAGCCGGCCATGCGGGCCCGGCCTCCGGACTCAGTCTCCGGCGATCTCCTCGTAGACGGCGGTGAGGAACCGGTTGGGGTCGCCCCACTTGCCGTTGAACTCCGCCGTCGGGTCGGCCGCGGCGACCTCGTCGTAGCTGCCGGCGCCTCCTTCCACCAGACCCTCGACGCGTCCGGCGACGGCGATGACCATGTCGCGGAACTCGATGACGTCGTCGCGGCCCGAGATCACCCCGTGGCCGGGGAGGATCTTCGTGTCGGGCCCGGCCATGCCGGCGAGGACGCCGAGCGAGTCGATGGTGCCCGACAGGGTGCCGCCGTTGCTGCGGTCGATGACCGGGAACGCCACGGTGCGGAACATGTCGCCGGTGTGGATGACGTCCGAGTCCACGAAGTGGATGATGCTGTCGCCGTCGGTGTGCCCCGGCGGCATCGGGATGACGCGCACCTCCTCGCCGTTGAGGTGGATGGTGACGTCGTCGCTGTAGGTCAGCACCGGCAGGGCCTCGCGCGGCCGGTTCACCGCGAGGCGGCTGCGGACCCGGTCCTGCGCGATGATGGACACGCCCATCGCCGCGAAGTTGGCGTTGCCGCCGGTGTGGTCGCCGTGCACGTGGGTGTTGATGAGGAAGCGGATGTCGCCGTTCGAGATGCCCGCGACGGCGGCGTGGATGCGCTCGCTGAGGGGCGCGAACTGGTCGTCGATCATCACCACCCCGTCGTCGCCGATCGACAGGCCGATGTTGCCGCCGCGGCCGACCAGGTAGTGCACCGTGCCGGCGACGTGGTGCGTCGAGATCTCGACCTCGGAGAAGTCGGGCTGAGCGCCGAGCCCGCCGGCCACGGTGAGCGCGGCCACGGCCGAGAAGGCGAGCGAGACGGCAAGCCGCGCGCGTGAGCTGGTCTTCATGGCGTGTTCCTTCATGGGCTGTCTGATTGGCGATGTTTCCTGGGACCCGATCATACCGGAACCGCGGTTTCGGCTCCTGCGCCAACCACTGCCCGCCCCGTGGTCCGGCGAGGTGGTCGAGCACGAAGACGCGGGCGGAAGGCGCGCCGTTCCGTTCGGTGAGCGGCCCGTTCGTCACCCTCGCGCCCCCCCTCGGGGCGCCGCCCGTGCGATGATCGCGCGTCATGCCCGACGGTTTGCCACAACCCCACGATCACCTGTTCCGGACCATCTTCTCGGAACCCGATGAAGCCGTCGGCCTGCTTCAGGCGTATCTGCCGCCCCGGGTCGCCCGCACCGTACTCTGGCCCAGCCTGCAGGTGCAGGACAGCCGTTTCGTGGACGACGAGCTGCGTGAACTCGAGTCGGATCTGCTGTTCGCGGTCGAGCGCGAGGACGGAGACCCGGCCTGGCTCTACGTCCTGCTCGAGCACCAGTCGACCGTGGACCCCTGGATGCGACTGCGGCTGCTGACGTACTGCTGCCGGATCTGGGACCGCGACCGGCGGCGGGGTCAGGTCCTGCGGCCGATCGTGCCGCTGGTCTTCTTCCAGGGTCGAATGCCCTGGAGCTGTCCGACGGAGTTCGCGTCGTTCTTCGAGGGTCCGGATCGACGCTGGCCGTGGATACCGCGTTTCGAACATCTGCTCATCGACCAGACGACGATGGACCCCCACGAGGTGCGGGGCCGGCCGCGAGGACGCATCGCCCAGTTGACGATGATGGCGGTGTGCCGAGACAATTGGTTGGCGCTGCAGGAAGCGGTACGTCTGATGTCGCGGCTGCCCCACGTGCCGTCTCCGGGTGATGTCCAACAGCTTCTGCCTTTCGTGGTATACCTGCACGTGACGTTGCAGCGCGACCGTTGGCGGTCGTTCGCAGAACTCTTGTGCCGGCAAGTGCCGGCAGGTGCGAGCGCCATGGACTACACCGAGCAGCTCCTTCAGTTGGGCATCCAGCAGGGCATCGAACAGGGCATCGAACAGGGCATCGAACAGGGCATCGAACAGGAACAGGCCCGGCTGGTCGAGGCGCTTCTGCGTGCAGGCGTGTCGCGGGCCACCGTCGAAGCGGCGGTTGCAGGCGACCTCGATACCCCGCGTCCCCGCCGCGGCGACGGGCCTGCTGGCTGACTCGACGCCGCACGTCGGGACGGGTGTACTGCGTCGCCGCCGCCAGGCCGGCGCACAGCGTCGTCTAGAGGCTGCCTCAATCGGCGGAGAGAGCCGGCCGGGCCTTGGCGGGCGTGAGAGATGCGCCGCCCCGGCCGGCGGGGACGGGCGGATCCGGGCGAGGACGCGTTGGGCCCAGACGTCGGTGGGGCGTGGCGAAGGGGAGGAGACATGCGAGGGCTCCGGTTGCGGTGGATGGCCGCGGGATTGACGTTCGGAGCCATCGCCTCGGGCGTGCCCGGACTGGGCGAGGCAGGGCAGCCAGTCGGCGGCGGGGCCGCGTCGGCCGAGCGGGCGCTGCTCGACCGTTACTGCGTCGCCTGCCACAACGAGCGGCTGCGGGTCGCGGACCTGACCCTCGACACCGCCGACGTCGGCGACGTGGGTGCCGATCCGGAGATCTGGGAGAAGGTGGCCCGGAAGCTGCGGGCCGGGGCGATGCCTCCCGCCCCCCGGCCGCGCCCGGACGCGGCGACCTACGACGCGTTCACCGCCTGGCTCGAGACCGAGCTCGACGCGGCGGCGGCGCGTAACCCCGACCCGGGCCGCACCGACACCTTCCATCGGCTCAACCGCAGCGAGTACCACAACGTCGTCCGCGACCTGCTGGCTCTCGACGTCGACGTCGCGGCTCTGCTGCCGGCCGACGACGGCAGCTACGGGTTCGACAACATCGCGGGGGTGCTCGGCATCTCGCCGACCCTGCTCGAGCGTTACCTGTCGGCGGCGAAGAAGATCAGCCGGCTCGCCATCGGGCGGCCGGCCCCGTCGGCCACGGCCGAGACGTTCCGCCTCGTCACCGACCTGACCCAGGATGTCCGGGGCGACGGGCTGCCGTTCGGCACCCGCGGCGGCACGCGGTTCGAGTACACGTTCCCGGAGGATGCGGTGTACGCCATCCGCGTCCAGCTTTCGCGCGACGCCAGCGGCACCCTCAAGCCGTTCGACACCCCCCACCGGCTCGAGGTGAGCCTGGACGGCGAGCCCCTGCAGACGTTCACCGTCGGCGAGCCGCCGCCGCCGGGGGCGGCGCGCAGCAGCCCCGAGTATCAGGCGTACCTGGCCCGTCAGCGGGCGGCCGACAATGGGTGGGAGGTTCGCGTGCCGGTGCGGGCGGGCCCGCGCACGGTGCAGGCGACGTTCCATCAGAAGACCTCCGCCTACGCCGAGACCCTGCGGCAGCCGTTCCTGCGCCCGTACACCAGCATCACCGGGGGCGACACGCGGTATCAGCCCTACATCGGCAGCGTCACTGTCGCCGGTCCGTTCGAGGCGAGCGGGGCGCGGCCGGCCGAGGGCACGCCCAGCCGCGACCGCATCTTCGTCTGCCGCCCCGCCTCGCCGGACGCCGCGGACGAGGCCGCGTGCGCGCGGGAGATCTTCTCGACGCTGGCCCGTCGCGCCTACCGCCGCCCGGTCGCGGAGCGCGATCTGGCGGTGCTGCTCGATTTCTACGCGCAGGGACGCGACGAGGGCGGCTTCGAGGCGGGCATCGAGCTGGGCCTGCGGCGGCTGCTGGCGAGCCCCGCCTTCCTGTTCCGGGTGGCGCGGGAGCCGGCCGGCGTGGCGCCGGACACGCCGTACCGTATCCCCGACATCGAACTGGCGTCGCGGCTGTCCTTCTTCCTGTGGAGCAGCATCCCCGACGACGAGTTGCTCGACCTCGCCGAGGCGGGGACGCTGCACCGCCCCGACGTTCTGGAGGCGCAGGTCCGCCGCATGCTCGCCGACCCGCGGGCCGACGCGCTCGTCGAGAACTTCGCGGGGCAGTGGCTGTATCTCCGCAACGTGCGGGCCCTGACGCCCGACGAAGACCGGTTCCCCGACTTCGGCGAGGCCCTGCGGCGGGCGTTCCAGCGCGAGACGGAGCTGTTCTTCGCCAGCGTGCTGCGCGAAGACCGCAGCGTCCTCGATTTCCTGACCGCCGACTACACCTTCGTCAACGAGCGGCTGGCGCGGCACTACGGCATGCCGAACGTCTACGGCAGCCGCTTCCGGCGCGTCAGCCTGCCCGACTCGTCTCGCCGGGGGCTCCTGGGCCAGGGCAGCATCCTCGCGGCGACCGCGTACCCGACCCGGACTTCGCCGGTGCTGCGGGGCAAGTGGGTGCTCGAGAACCTGCTCGGCACGCCGCCCCCGCTGCCCCCGCCCGACGTGCCGTCGCTCGAGGAGACCACGAGCGACGGCGCCGCCCTGTCGATGCGCGAGGCGATGGAGCAGCACCGGACCAACCCGGTGTGCGCGAGCTGCCACCGGCTGATGGACCCGCCGGGCTTCGCCCTCGAGCAGTTCGACGCGGTGGGGCGCTACCGCACCCGCAACGAGGCCAACGCTCCCATCGACGCGTCGGGCGTGCTGCCGGACGGCACCGTCTTCGAGGGGGCGGCGGGCCTGCGCGAGGCGCTCCTCGGCCGTCCCGACCTCTTCGTCACCACCCTGACCGAGAAGCTGCTGATCTATGCGCTCGGCCGGGGGGTGGAGCACCACGACGCGCCGGCCATCCGCGCCATCACCCGCGAGGCCGCCGCCGACGGACACCGTTTCTCGTCGCTCATCCTGGGTGTCGTCAAGAGCCCGCCGTTCCAGATGAGGAGAACCCGGTCATGATGATCCGAAAGCTGTCGCTGCCCCGCCGGACATTCCTGCGCGGCCTCGGCGCCACCGTCGCCCTGCCCCTGCTCGACGCGATGGTGCCGGCCCTCACGGCGGAGGCCCGCACCGCGGCGCGTCCCGTCCGTCGGCTCGGGTTCATCTACATCCCCAACGGGGCGGTCATGCAGGAGTGGACGCCGGCCGAGACCGGGCCGGGTTTCGCGCTGTCGCGCATTCTGCAGCCCCTGGCCCCGTACCGCGAACAGCTCACGGTGGTGAGCGGCCTCGCCCACGGGCAGGCCGAGCCCCTCGGCGACGGGAACGGCGAGCACTCGCGGGCGAGCTCGACGTGGCTGAACGGGGTGCATCCCAAGCAGACCGAGGGGTCTGACGTGCGGGCGGGGACGACGGCCGACCAGTTGGCGGCACAGTACATCGGCCGCGACACGCCCCTGCCGTCGCTCGAGCTCGCCATCGATCTCGACGGGCTCGTCGGCAACTGCGAGAACGGCTACAGTTGCGTCTATCTGAACACCGTCGCGTGGCGCTCGCCGACGACGCCGCTGCCCATGGAGAACAACCCGCGGGTGGTGTTCGAGCGGCTCTTCGGCGACGGGGGCACGACGGAGCAGCGGGTGGCCGAGATGCGGCGCGACCGCAGCATCCTCGACTCGGTCACCGCCGACCTCGCCGACCTCGAGCGTTCGATCGGGGCCGGCGACCGGGCCCGGCTCGACCAGTACCTCGACGCCATCCGGGCGCTGGAGCGGCGCATCACCCTGTCGGAGGCGCAGAGCGCCGACGCCGAGCTGCCGGCCCTGGCCCGTCCCGTCGGCATTCCCGACGACTTCGAGGACCATGTCAGGCTGATGTACGACCTGGTTTCTCTCGCCTGGCAGGCCGACATCACCCGCGTCTTCACCTTCATGCTCGGCCGCGAGCTGGGGGGGCGCACCTATCCCCACCTCGGGGTGCCCGACCCGCATCACGGGCTGTCGCACCACCGGAACGACCCCGAGAAGCTCGACAAGCTCGCGCGGATCAACACCTACCACATGAGCCTGTTCACCCACCTGCTCGAGAGCCTGCGGAAGGCGCCGGACGGGGCGGGCTCGGTGCTCGACCACGCCATGGTCATGTACGGCGGCGGGCTCGGCGACAGCAACGACCATGCGCACTTCGACCTGCCGGAGATCGTGGTCGGCGGCGGCGCCGGGCGCCTGAAGGGCGGGCGGCACCTGCGCTATCCGAAGGACACGCCGGTGAACAACCTGCTCGTCAGCATGCTCGACAAGGTCGGCGTGTCGGCCGGGAACTTCGGCGACGCGACGGGGCGCATCAAGGAGCTGGCGGACATCTGATTGCCGGCGGGTGCGGGTGCGGAGCCGGGGAGCGGTGCGGCCGTTCCCCACCGGGATCGTCCGCGAGTGTGCGGCCGGCCACAGACCCGGAGCTCGGCGGCCCGTGGGAAACGTGCGTTGTACCGCGCCCGGAAGTCGGACGCGCGGTCGGGGTTGAAGCCCGCGCCCGACGGGGCGCGACGATGCGTCTATCGGCGGGGGCCATGGCGCGCAGGCAGGTGTCAGCGGGCCTGCCGGGGGCGTGACGAGGGGGAGACGATGCGTCTATCGGCGGTCGCAGCGGCGTTCCTGGTGGCGGCGTGCCTGGGTGCGGCGTCCGCCTCGGCGCGGGTCGAGGCGCCGCTGATCGACGCGGTGAGGGCCGGCGACGTCGCCGAGGTCCGCGCACTGCTCGCGGGGGCCGCCGATCCGGATCAGCCGTCCCTCGATGGCACCACCGCGCTGCACTGGGCGGCCAACCGCGACGACCTCCGCGCGGCCCGTCTGCTGCTCGAGGCCGGCGCCCGGGCGGGTGCGGTCAACCGCTACGGCGCGACCCCGCTGCTCGTGGCGGCCACCAACGGCGGCGCCGACATGGTGGAGATGCTGCTGGCGGCGGGCGCCGATGCGAACGTCGGCCTCCCCGAGGGCGAGACCCCGCTGATGCGGGCGGCCCGCGCCGGCCGGCCCGGCGCTGTGCGGGCGCTGCTGCGACACGGGGCGGAGGTCGATGCGGCCGAGCGGTGGCGCGGCCAGACGGCGCTGATGTGGGCGGCCATCGAGGGCAACACCGGGTCGGTCCTGGAGCTCGTGGCCGGCGGCGCCGACGTGAACGCGCGCTCCGCCGGGGGATTCACCCCGCTGTTGTTCGCGGTCCGCCACGACCGGCGAGAGGTGCTGCGGGCGCTCGCCGCGGCCGGCGCCGACGTGAACGACACCCTGCCCGACGGCATGAGCGCCCTGTGCCTCGCGACCCTCAACGCCCACTACGACACCGGGGTCTGGCTGCTCGAGCAGGGGGCCGACGCCAACGCGGCCGCCCAAGGGTGGACGGCGCTGCACCAGCTCGTGTGGGCCCGCCGGCCCAACCTCGGTTTCAACAACCCCGCCCCCATTCCCACCGGCCTCGTCACCGACCTCGACTTCGTCCGCGCCCTCGCCGCCCACGGCGCCGACCTCGATGCGCGGCAGGCGAAGGAACCGCGCGGCGGCGACGGTTCGGGCACCGCCGGCGGCTACCGCAACGTGCTGAACCGGGTGGGCGCGACCCCGTTCCTGCTCGCGGCCAAGGCCGCCGATGTCGAGCTGATGCGCCTGCTCGTGTCCCTGAGCGCCGACCCGCTGCTGCCGAACGAGGACGGCACCACGCCCCTGATGGTCGCGGCCGGCGTCGGCATCTGGGCGGTGGGCGAGAGCCCCGGCACGAATGCGGAAGCGCTGGCCGCCGTCGAGCTGATGCTCGAGCTGGGCGACGTCGTGACCACCGTCGACACCAACGGCGACACCGCCCTGCACGGGGCCATCATCCGCGGGTCGGAGCCCCTGGTGCGATTCCTGCTCGACCAGGGGGCCGACCTCGAAGCCGTCAACGAGAAGGGGTGGACCCCCCTGATCATGGCCGAGGGTGTGTTCTACTCCAACACCGGCAAGCGGTGGCCCGAGATGGAGCGCCTGCTGCTCGAGCTCGGCGCCCGGCCTTCCCTCCGGTTGCCCGGCCAGTAGACGGACGCTCGGACTTCAGACGCGGCGTGAAGGCCCGGACCTCGGCGCGGCAGACGCGCGCCGGCTCCCGGGTGCATGGGCGGGACGATTCCGGAGGTACAGCGCGGTTTCCGGGCGGGCTCTCCGCCGGAAACCGCGCTGCCCGTCGAGGCGGTTCGCTCAGTCCGCCGCCACGATCTTCGTCGCCGCCAGCAGCAACTCGCCGTCCGCCTCGCTCGTCTCGCCGGTGGCGCGTACCTGCTTCGCCATCAGGGCGGCCAGCTCGTCGGGATGGCTCGCTGCCCAGTCGCCGGTGATCTTGTAGAGCCCGCTGTCGGTCATGATTCCGATCGGATCGCCGTGCTGCGCGCAGCGCACCATGCACGCCACGTGCTCCGGGCTCGGGTTGGCCCCGGCCATCGCGCCGCACGCGGCCTCGACCAGTCGGCCGGTAATCGTCTCCTCGGCGGTCATGACCGAGGTCGTCAGCGCGGCGGCGCACAACCCCGCTCCCACCAGCAAAGCCCATTTCTTCATCGTGTTCTCCTGCGATTCTCGAATGTGAACGCGTCGGCGCATGGCAGTATACCGCGCCGGTCGGGCGGTCCAAGACGGCGGAACCGGCAAGCCGGCACGTGCAATGCTCCACGGAGGGTTGAACGACGACGAGAGCGGCGACGGGCCGCCTCGAACGGGGTCGCGTCTCAGCCGCCCCGGCACGCCGCGGGGGTCTCCGATACTGCAGGAGGGCTCGGCTTCCGTGTCCCTGGGGTGGCGTACGGACACTACGACCCGAGGGCCTCGACCAGGGGCGTCCCGCAGATCAGGTGCCGCACTCTCTCTTCGCGCCTGCCGAATCGAACCCTCTTTTTTCTCAGCGCGTTCTGCGTGTCGCGCCGCATGGCCTTCGACAAGAGGACCGGCCGGAAGCGGACGGTGACTCCGGGCCGCGTCAGCGTGTTCGCGGCGTCGGCGCCAGCCTGGATCTGCCGGATGGCCCTGGCGAGATTCGGCGCCGCGTGGTCCTTGATTTCGATCGCCGCGACCAGGTCCGGGTCGCCGAAGAACAGGTAGTCGCACTTGCCCGTGGCCCCTCCCAACGGGGCGCCACTCTCGTCGAGATCGATGATGACCCGCGGTTGGGGGGCGCCCGCCAGCGTCGCGTCGCACCCGCCCTTGCGGATGTCGTCGACCAGACAGGCGTGATCGCTGATTCGGGCCCGAACCGCTTCGGCGAGACTCATTGTGTGGCGTCGGGCGACCCTGCGATGTCCGCCCAGTCGTTGTGCAGGGCCGCCGCGACGTTGGCGAATCCGGACGGATAGAGGCCGGTCTCGTCGTCCAGGGCAATTTCCTTCACGGTCGAGCCGCTGCGGTCAGCAGCAGGTTGGAACAACCAGACCCCGACGTCGCGGGTATCCAAGGACACGGCGTTCGCGTTGTCGGCGCCGCCATCGGCAAGTCGGCCGCGTCCGACGACGTTGCCGAGTTCTTCGAGCACCCACTCGCTGTGTGTGGTCAGGATGACTCGCACGCCCGCCCTGACGATTTCGGCGATCTGTCGGGTGAACGCCACCTGTATGGCGGGGTGCAGATGCGATTCAGGCTCGTCGATGATCAACAGGTCGTCGCGGGCGACCAAATGACGCAGGTACAGCACGACCGGCGCGAGTTCGGACACCATGGAGGAAGTGTTCGACAGGGGCAGGCCGGACTCCCATCCGCTCGGACGGTAGGTGAACTGCGGTTGCGCGACGCCGGGCAGGCCGTCGAGCCTGACCGCGCCGCGGAGAATCTCGTCCTCGACCCGTTTCCCGAGTTCTTCGAGACGTTCGCGGCCGTCGCGCAATTGCCGTCGCCGATCGGACGCCATCTCCACCAGTTGCTGCAGGAAGTCACCGCGCACACCGGACAGCGGCGGCTCGGTTTCAGCTCTGGCACTGCCGGCCATCGTTGCGCTCCGAATCAGGGTGCCGACGATGGCGCTGTGGGCGTTCATCAGACCCGTCCTGTCGGCGGGCAGATAGTGTGCAGTTCGGTGGTCCGGCAGAACCAGGAGAGACAGCGCCTGGACCGCGCGCCACATCCGGTCAAGGTGCTGCTTGGATTCTCGCCCGGGGATCAACGGCTCGAACGACTGGCGATGCCGGTCGCCTCGTATCCGGATACCGTCGGGGATGGTCGGCAGGAACGTCCAGCCCCGGTTACCGAGAGTCAGTTCGTGTTCCGCCGGTGCGGAGACGCCCTCGACTGCGAGACGAAGCAGGATTCGCGCCTGCTCCGCGCCCTTGCGGACCAGGCGGTCGCCGGCGAGTCCGAAGCAGCGTTCGACTTCATCGCCGAACGGCCCCGCGTGTTCCCGGAGGTACAGCCGGATGGCCGTCTCGATGGGGAGCGTCAGCGCAAGCCCTTCCGATGTCGGCTCCGCACCGCGGGAGGCCGTCAACTGCTGGGCAATCCGCACCAGATCCGTCTTGGCGCCTGCCGGGAGGGCGGGGGGGGCCAACCCCGTACGGAACCAGAGATCGATTCCCCAGTGCTCGACGCCGAAGTGCCGATGCAAGGCGTATACCTGCGTCGCCAACCAGGACTTCCCGGTGTTGCCGGGCCCGACGAATACGGTCAGCGGGCGCAGTTCCACGCACGCCCGGGCAATCGGGCCGAAGTCGGTCACGTCGAGCGTCAACGGACGATCGGTGGTCACGGGGGGGCGTGCGTCCTTCCGCGCCGCGCGCTGAGCGGCTGGAAAATCCACTTGGGTCGCGGTCGGCGCCGTCAGCCGGCTGGCTCCGGTAGCGGCAGCCGCAGGGTCCGCATGCGCATCTGATCCAGCCGCATCCCTCTACAGAGGGAGAAGTCCACCGAGTTGATTTCTCGCCCGTATCAGTAGTCGTGCGTCTCGCGTTGGAGTTCGCGGGTTCGGCCGTACTCGACTCGGCCCCATGGTACATCGCCATCCGTGACCCGTGACGCCGGCCGCCGTCGGTTACGGTAGTAGCGAAGGCGCGGGGTTCGCGCGAACGGAGCGTCGACGGCCGTCGGCGTTGACAAACGAAGCCCCGCCGCCCCCGGGCGACGGTGCTACAATGCGGGCGATTCGCAGGACACTTTTTCGAGGAGCCGCCATGCTGTCAGTCCGCCTGCTCCGGATGCTCGCGACCCTTTTCGCCGTCGCTCTGGGCGTCGCCGCCGTCGCCGGGGCCCAGGTTCTCGACGCGCCGGATCCGGCCCAGATGGAGGACGCGCCGGACCTCGGCTATCATCCGGTGCCGCACGGCCTCCAGATTCCCGCCGATCAGGAGATGGGGGCGCCGTCGAGCGTCGTCTGGACCACGAAGAACACCCTGCTCGTCTTCAACCGCGGGCCCAACCCCCTGATGGAGTTCAAGCCCGACGGCAGCTTCGTGCGCTCGTGGGGGCAGGGCGAGTACCTCCGGCCCCACGGCATGCGGCTCGACCCCGACGGCAACATCTGGACCACGGACGTCAACGGGAACACCGTGACCAAGATGGACCCGGACGGCAAGGTGCTGATGACCATCGGCACGCACGGCGAGGCCGGCGAGCCGGAGAATGGGCTGCTGACCGAGCCGACGGACCTGACCGTCAACGCGGCCGGAGAGATCTTCGTCCTGGTGGGTCACGGCCGCGGCGTCCCGCGGCTTGTGAAGTTCGCGCCCGACGGCTCGTTCATCAAGGCGTGGGGCGGTCAGGGCACGGCGCCGGGCGAGTTCGACACGCCGCATTCGATCGTCGTCGACGCGGCGGGGCTGCTCTACGTGGCCGACCGGCAGAACCGGCGCGTGCAGATCTTCGACGCCGACGGCGCCTACATCGACGAGTGGGCCTACAAGGGGCTGCCGTGCGGCCTGCACATCCACAGCGATGGGCAGATGTACATGGTCAGCGGGTTCGCGGGCGAGATTCTCAAGCTGGACGAGAACGGCAAGGCGGTGGGCGCCAACGGACAGCCGGGCAAGGGCCTCGGCGAGTTCGGCGAGGCGCACTACATGACGATGGCCCCGAACGGGGACATCTTCGTGGCCGACACCGTGAAGCCCGAGCTGCACAAGTACGTGAAGAACTGAGAGACGGCGGCCCGAAGCTGCGTCTCGCCCGCCGGTCGAGGGCGGCGCGAGCACGTCGACCGGCGGCGTTGTTCCAAGGACGGTCGGTTGGATGCCCCGGCGCGGAGCGATGTCGACAGAGATGAACTCGGCGCTCGTCGGTCGTCCCGCGGTTCCGTTCGAGTTGCCCGACACGGACGGTCGCGTGCACGGGCTCGATGAGTACCGCGGCCGGTGGCTGCTGCTGGTGATACATCGGCATCTGGGCTGACTGCCCTGCCGTCGGCATCTGCTGCAGTTGCAGCAATCGGCGGCGGATCTCGCGCGCTTCGGGGTGCAGCCCCTGGCGGTGACGTTCGAGGACGCGGCGTCGGCCCGCGCCTACGTGGCCGAGACCGGGTTGCGTTGGCCCCTGCTCGTCGATACCGACCTCCGCCTCTATCGCGCCTACGGGATGCACAAGGCGCGACTGCGGCATCTGTGGGGGGCGGCGACTTTCCGCGCCTACTGGCGTGAAGCTCGGCTCGGGCGGTTCCCCCGCCTGCCGCGCGCCGATACGAGGCGGCAGGGGGGCAACGTGCTGATCGACCCCGCCGGGGTGGTGCGGTTCCACCATGTCGGCCGCGGCCCGGCCGACCGGCCGACGGTCGACCGCCTGCTGGCCGCGCCGAGCGCCGCGCCTTCTCGACCATGACTCCACCGAAGACCATTCTCGTCGCGACCGACTTCAGCGACGCGTCGGGGTTGGCCCTCACCTGCGCCAGAGACCTGGCTCGCCGGTGCGGCTCGGTCGTTCCTGACCGGCCGCGGGTCGACACGCTCGTGGCCGCGCCGAGCGCCGCTCCTTCTCGACCATGATTCCACCGAAGACCATTCTCGTTGCGACCGACTTCAGCGACGCGTCGGGGCTGGCCCTCACCTACGCCAAGGACCTGGCCCGCCGGTGCGGCTCGGCCCTCCATCTGCTGCACGTGGTGACCGACGCCGACGTGAGCCCGGGGACCGAGGCGCTGTGGGGGTTCTCGGAGACCGAGGTGCAGCGCGGCTGGGTCGACGAGGCGAAGGCGAAGCTCGCCGGCTTGTGCTCCGGCGAGGGGGACGAGGCGTTGCCGGTGCGCACGGCGGTGACGATTGGGCCGCCGGCGGACGGCATCGTGCGCTACGCGGGCGAGCATCGGGCCGAGCTGATCGTGATGGGCACGCGCGGGCGGGGGGCGGTCGAGCAACTGCTGCTGGGGAGCGTGGCGGCCGAGGTGGTGCGGCGGGCGCCCTGTCCGGTCCTGACGGTACGCGACCCTGCGCGCGAGGCCGCGGGCGCGTAGCCGCGGGCCATGCTGGAGACGGCACCGTGCGCCTGCGTCCTGCCTGACTTCACCTCGGAACGCTGAGCAATCCGACGCTACGATGCCGACGGGGCGGGAGCGAGCAGGGCTCCTGCGTGCACCGGGGCGCAGACGGTCACCGTGAACTCGGCGAAGCGCCTCGGGTAGGGCTCGGTCACGAGCGGGCAGCAGAGAAGGTTGGGGCCGTCCGGATAGGCGTCCCGGAACGCCCGCAGGGACCTCACGCTGAGGGCGTCGGGTGAGACCTTCGCCTCGACCGCCGCCACGCGCTCGCGCCCCGTCACCACCGCGAAGTCCACTTCATGCCCGGCGGCGTCGCGCCAGTAGTGGAGGGCGCTACGGGGAACGGCGGTCAGCAGCTCGTCCAGGACGAGGTTCTCCCAGAGCGGCCCGCGGTCGGTCGGGCGCAGGCCCGTCCAGCCGCGGAAGTGGCAGACGAGCCCGGTGTCGAGTGCGTAGAGGCGCGGTCGGCGGACCATTTCCCGGCGTCCGCCTCCGTGGAACGGCGGCAGGCGGAGGGTGATCTGACAGGCGTCCAGCAGATCGAGGTAGTTGACGGCGGTCGGCCGGCTCACGCCGGCGTCCCGGGCGAGTGACGAGAGGTCGAGCAGCTCGCCGTTCCGGGCGACGGCCAGCGACACCGCGCGCAGGAAGCCGGGGCGGTTGCGGGTGCTGAAGAGCGCGTGGACGTCGCGGGCGAAGAAGCTGTCGGTCCACTCCTCGAACCACGCGGGGTCGGGTGCGGCGGCCAGCAGTTGCTCGGGGAACCCGCCGTGGAGAAGCCGCCGATCGAGGTCGAGGGCGCCCAGCCAGTCGGGGCACTCGCGCCACAGCACCGGTGCGAGCCGCAGGGGCCACTTGCGGCCGACCAGCGAGTCCCGGAAGCGGGCGCTGGCGTGCAGGGTCGACGAGCCGGTGGCGAGGATGCGGACGCCCGGGTGTTCGTCGGCGCCGATCTTGAGGAGGCTGGATGGATCGTCGGCGCGATGCACCTCGTCGAGGACGATGGGGTTGTCAGCGGTGAGGCTCGCGTAGAACAGCTCCGGGTCCGCGAGACGCGCTCGCACCGAAGGCAGGTCGCAGTTGAAGACCTGTGCCTCGGGAATCTGGCGGCCCAGCACCGTCTTGCCGAGCCGCCGCGCGCCCGCGAGCCAGACGATGTTCCGCGAGCGCCACAGCGTCACGATCCGATCGACCCAGAAGGGGCGCGGCGTGAGCACGGAACGCTACTTTACTTGATACGGTGATGAACGTAAAACAACCATGGCATCTCCAGGTGTTCTCGACGGGGTTCGGGTGCTCGACTTCGGTCGCTACATCGCGGGGCCGTTCTGCGCGGCCCTGCTCGCCGACCTCGGGGCCGACGTGGTGCGGGTCGAGAAGGTCCGCGGCGGGGAGGACCGCTTCCTCGTGCCCCTGACCCCGGCCGGCGACGGGGCGCTCTTCATGCAGGTCAACCGGAACAAGCGCGGCATGACCCTGAACCCGCTGAAGCCGGAGGGGCGCGGCGTGCTGCGCCGGCTCGTCGAGGGGGCCGACGTGGTGGTGGCGAACCTGCCCGACCCCGCCCTGCGGGTGCTGGGGCTGGACTACGCGTCGCTCGCGGCCGCGAACGACCGCGTCGTCCTGACCAGCGTGTCGGCGTTCGCGGCCGGAGGGCCGTACTCGGACAAGGTCGGCTTCGACGGCGTCGGCCAGGCGATGTCGGGGTCGATGTACCTGTCGGGGCAGCCGGGCCAGCCCACGAAGAGCTACGTGCCGTGGGTCGACTTCGCGACCGCGCTCTCGGCGACGGTCGGCACCCTGGCCGCCCTCATGGCCCGCGAGCGGACGGGCCGCGGCCAGGAGGTGCGAGGGTCACTGCTCGGGGCGGCCCTCACCGTCGCCAATGCGGCGCTGATCGAGCAGGCGGTGCACACGCCCGACCGGGTCGCCTCGCTCAATCGCAGCCAGGTGTCGGCCCCGTCCGACACGCACCGGACGCGCGACGGGTGGATTCTCGTCCAGACCATCGGCCAGCCGCTGTTCGAGAAGTGGGCGGCGCTGGTCGGCGCGGCCGACTGGGTGGACGATCCCCGGTTCCGCGACGACATGGCGCGCGGCGACCACGGCGAGATCATCAGCGGTCGGATGGCCGAGTGGTGCGCCGAGCGGACGACGGCCGAGGCGCTGGCGGCGCTCGAGGAGGCCCGCATTCCCGCCGGTCCGGTGCTGTCGCCGCAACAGACGCTCGACGACCCCCACGTGGCGGCGGTCGGGTTCCTCCGCGCGCTGGGGTTTCCCGGCGCCCCGACCCCGGTTCCCGTCGCCGACACGCCGTTCTCGCTCTCCGCGGGGGCGCCCGGCGTCTGTCGGCGGGCGCCGACCCTCGGCGAGCACACGGACGAGGTGCTCGGCGAGCTCGGCTACTCGGCGCGGGAGATCGCGGCCCTTCGAACCGCGCGGGTGGTGTAGGCGGGCGGGGTCGGCCATGCGCGATGTGCGCCGGCGCCACCCCTGCCCGCCGGGCGGCGTACTGCGGCTTCCCAGGTGCGCCGCACTTCGCGCACGGCGCCCTGCGCCGGCGGGTCGTCGCGCCGGCGCAGGGGCGGGCCGTCCGCGCCCTGACCGGGGTTGCCGTTCCGCCGCGACCGAGCTCAGAGGTTCAGTCCGCCCCGGTCGAATCCGTGCTTGCCCCTGACGTCTCTTGCCGTCCTGCCGTCCCTGTCACCCGCAGGTGGCGCCCCCCCGTCTCGTCGGGCGGCGACGCGGCAATTCGTGCTGTGCAGGGGCGCCGTTTTCTGGCAGCATGGGGCGAGACCGTGGCAAGGCGGCGTCCCAGGCCATCGGAGGACCAGAACCATGCGTCTCACGCGACTCGTGCCGACTGCGTTGCTCCTTTGCGCTCCGGGGCCGCTCTTCGCCCAGGGGTGGGCGGAGTACGCCAGCCGGGACGACTTCTTCGCCGTCAATCTTCCCGGCGAGCCGACGGTGGAGGCCATGGCCTACGTCTCCGAGTACGAGGGCGAGTTTCCGGCCCGCGTGTACGCCTACGACGACGGGACGAGCCGCTACTCGGTCACCGTGGTCGACTACCGCGAGGCCGAGCGCATCCATACCGAGCGCGCGAAGAACTGCCCGCCCGACGCCCACACCGGCTGCTCGGGCGCGTCGTACACCGGCGTGGGGTCGTGGATCGTCGATGTCCGCGGCGCCATGGACCATGCGACGTGGCGGCTTCTGCAGCGCGACGTGACGCCGACGTTCTTCGGGTGGAACTTCGTGGACCTCGTCGAGGGGCGCCATCTCCAGCTCACGAACGGCGACGGGTCGCGCACGTTCGCGGCCATCTACATGCACGAGGACCGGCTCTATGTCCTCGAGGCGACGGCGCCTCCCGGCCGGCCGGGCCCCGAGATGTTCCAGCAGTCGCTGCGGTTCCTGGACGGGAGCGGCAACGGCATCCGCTACGAGCGCGTGTACGTCAACGGCTTTCCGCCGCCTCCCCGAGTCAGATGATGCCTGTCAAGACCTCGACCCCGCTCTCGACCCCCACGACGCGGGGCGCCCGCGCTGCCTGCGCATGCTGGGGCCTCGGGCTCCTCTGCGCCATGGTCGTCGCCCTGCCGGGCGGGGCCCATCATTCGCACGGCAACTACGAGCTCGCCGACTTCACCCACCTCGAGGGCACGGTCAGCGAAGTGCATCTGATCAACCCGCACTCGTGGATCTTTCTCGAGGTGGCGGGAGAAGGCGAGGGGACCGAGCCCACCTTGTGGGCGATGGAGGCCACCACCCCCCAGGGGCTTCGGCGGAACGGGATCGAACCCGACGACGTGCTGCTCGGCGACCCCATCCGGGTGCGCTGCCACCGTCTGAGGGACGGCTCGGACGGATGCCTGCTCGGGTTCGTCACGCCCCTGCACGGCGACCCCGAGCGGGGTCACGGCATCGAGAAGGAGTGGGACTAGTCAGCGGCGGATGTGCTTGCGGATGTGCTTGCGGATGGCCTCGCAGACGTCATCGACGATGTTGCGTCCCCGAAAGACCCCACCCGATTCGTCGATGAGGTTGCCGTCTGCATCCCACAACAGCATGGAGTGCACGGGGGCCTCGTAGTCGAACCAGATCGTGAAGTCGGCGAGGTCCTCTCGCGACGTCGGCGCGACGACTCCCGCGCACGCGTCGCGCTGCGTCAGCAACTTGACGTATTCGTGCCGGGTCGCGCCGTCCGTTACGGGGCTCCCGACCCGGTCGACGAAGACGCGGTACGGCGGCTGAGCCGCGGTCGGCCCCGCCAGCAGAATCGTTGACGCCAAGCACCCCGACACCCAGAGCGAATGGTTCATGTGCAGTCTCCTCATGCCCGTGCCGGCAGCGTGGCGACATGTTCCCGTGCTTCGGGCTTCATTCCGCCAACGATATCGTCTCCTCGTGCCCGCGCCGGCAGCGTGGCGACAGGCCGCTGCCCGGGCAACGGTTCGACGGGCAGCTTCGACGAGCCGGGATGGCGGCGTCTTCAGAGCGTGGCGCGCCGTGACGCAGTCCCGCCAAGTGGTGGAACCCCGGCTCGCACGGAACGGGCCGGGGAGGCCAGCAGAGCTGCACGCGATGACGAGCGGACAGCACACTAGCGGTCGCGCGGCGAGGCGCTGCGGCCGCTCGATCCGCCCCGAGGCGCTGCGGCCGCCTCGGCTGCTCTAGTCGCGCGGCGTGGCGGTGCGGCCGGAGGATCCGCCCGACGACGTATAGCCGCCGGAGCTGACGGAGCCGCCCCCGCTCGACCCGCCGCTGCCGCCGCTCGAGCTCCCCCCGCTCGACCCGCCGCCGAAGATTCCGCCGCCGCCCCGCGGCTGTGCGCGGCGGCCTCCGTCCCGCGGCGTGGCGACGCGGGTGTAGCCGTATCCCTCGTAGACCCGCCCCCCGCTCACGTCGGACACGTCGGTGATGGATGATCCCCGCAGGCCGAAATAACCCGGATCGACGTAGTAGTAGTCGCCCCACCCGTACAGCGAACGATAGGGAGACCACCCGTAGTAGTAGCCGAACGGCGCCGCGTAGTACGGATACCAGGCGTCGTAACCGTAGCCGCCCCAACTGCCGAGGAATCCGCCCCCGCCCCCGCCGCCGCCACTCGACGCGGAGCGGCGCACCTCGAAGTCGTCCGGGAACGAGAGCGCCACCAGCATGTCGGTGATTTCTCCCGGCACGCCCCCGTCGTCGAGCCGGATCAGGGTGCGCCCGTCGAGTTCGAACCACGTCCCGGTCTCCACCAGCAGCGCTTCCAGCACCGCCGGCTCGATGGCCGCCGCGGCTTCGATGACGGCGTCGACGGACAGGTCGGCGTCGCCGGTCCGGATCGCCGCCGTCCTCGCCCTCGCGAGGAGATCGGCGGTCAGGGTCGGCGCGGCGCTCAGGGTGGTGACGTCGCCGGTGCGGCGGTAGCGCTTGGCGGTGACCGCGGCCCGCTCCCCGGCCTCGACCAGTTCCAGGGCGAGCCAGGTTCGGCTGTCCGCCATCAGTCCCACTGCGGACAGCTTGCGGGCGTCGTCCCCGACGCTGCACGCCAGATCCGCCCGCGTGAACAGGCGCGCGCCGTCAGCCGACCACGACAGGCGTCGCCGGCCGCGGCATTCGTTCTGGTCCAAGGGGTGCTCCACCCCGTCGGCCGAGAGGGTCTCCACCAGCACCTGCTCGCCGTCGGCCAGTGTCGTCACCAGGACGTCGGTGGTGGGGGCCGGGGGCGCGGCCGGCGTCACGCACACCATCACGCTGTTTGCGAAAGCCGAGAAGTCGCCCGCCGCTTCCGGCAGGGCGCCGGCCTCTTCGACGAGCTGCCAGCAGCCGAACCACGGCAGCCAGCGCTGATCCACCGCGGGGGATGCCGCCGGCTCTCCGCGCAACGGCTGTGCGGCCCCGGGCGAGGCGGCCGCCCCGATGGCGAGGACGACGAGGACCCCCGCGGCCCACGAGGCCGTCCGGCCGAGCCGGCGAGCTTCGGAAGCACGGATCCCGATCGCGATTGGCATGGTCATGTCTCACCTCGACGGATGATGCTCCTGGTGGTGCTTCGTTCTGCGTGGGGGCCTCGGCGTCCGCGGGCGCCGCCCCGTCCGCCGGATTCCCTGGCCCGCGAGCCGTCGCATTCGGCTTCGCGGGACGCCCAGCCTGCCCCGGCACGGCGTCTGCGCCGTTCTGCGGCCCCGACTTCCGGGCTCCCCGTGTCCTCGACAGGTTCGCGCAATACAGCGTTCACCACGGTCGCCGGGCGGTTCGAGGTGACACCCCGCGTTCCGATCGAGCGGGGCCTTGCCCCCACGGACGACTCAGAACACGAACTCGATGCCGCCGGTCATCTGCACGCCGTTCAGGTCGACTTCGCCGAAGTTGAAGACGGCGGACGCCACCGGTCGGGACCAGACCTGACGCACCTCGGCGACCGCGAACAGTTGTCGCGTGAGCCTGATGCTGACGCCGGCGGAGACGTGGCTGGACAACGCCCACCCCTGTGATCGCAGACGGTCGGTATGGATCGACAGGTCCACGTAATCGACGAAATCGCCGAACTGCTCCAGCCGATACCACCGTGCGCCGCCGCCGGCCCCGACGTGGAAGCCCACCGTGCTCGGCACCCACGCCAACCGCCCGATGGCGCGTCCCCGGGGCAGCACCCAGTACCGCACGCCGGTGTTGATCGGTATCTGCCACGCTCGGGTCGACTGCGCGATTGGCCGGCCGCCTTCCGAGTAATCCCGATACTCTGCGGCCAGAGTCCTGCTCGCCGGCGCCACGTCGATCACGAAATCGACGCGCGGAGTGACCGAGAAGCCCCCGACGAAACGGAAGAGCACCGTGTCGAACGCCCGGTCTCCGATGGGGATGGCCTCATCGTTGGCGTCGAACCCGACGATCAGGTAGTCGCGAAACCAGTCGAAGACGCCGCCGGCCGAGGCCCGGAGCCGGCCGGTGGACAGTCCCACCATGCCTCGCGGCTGTCCGAACAGGAAATCGGGCCGGTCTCGGGTCGGCGCGGGTTGCGCAGCGGCGATCGGCTCCGCCTCCGGCCCGTCTGCGGCGGACGCGGCGCCGCCGCTCGCCATCGCCGCCGCGAGACAGGCGGACAGGGCGACGCGGATCGCGCGCGCACGCGCGTTCCGCCGGCTGGGCAACGGTCGGGTCATCCGGGAAGGACGCGATGGACTCACGCCAACCTGCTTATGCATCGAACGTACCAGCTCTGGTCGCCCGTGGCCATGTCACCGCTCGATTCGAACGGCGCCGCCCTCCGGCTCCGCCCACGGCCATTGTAGCAGCCGCCGGCGGACACGCCACGCCGCCGCAGACAGGCGGGTGCGCAGGCCCGGACTCTCGCTGTCGCCGGATCGGCGGCGAGAGCTGTGCGAGGACCTGGAGCGGTGGACCGGCGGGCCGGGCCTCTGCTGTCGCCGGATCGGCGGCGAGAAGAGGCCTCGATGGACGCGGCCTCGTCTCCCGCGGGCGGCGGCGCCCCCCCGGACGGCCGGAGCCGGCATCGCCGCCGGCTGGTCCGATGGACGCGGGCCTGTCCCCGGCGGGTTACACGCCTGTCCCCTGCCGGGGTCAGCGGTCCCGGCCCTGCTCCCCGCGTTCCCCGGCGCGCGCGTCGCCGCGGCCCGCTGAAGACCACGATGACCCTCGACCGAGACCCGGCGGCGTCCCCGGCACGTTGCCGGCACTATAATGTCCACTCGACCTCTGACCACCCGGATCGTCGGGTAGAACGGCGCGCGCAAGCCCGATTGGCGAACCGAGGGGCATTATCCAGGAGCATCTGATGAAGCGATTGTTCATCGTCGCGGCGGCGTTGACCCTGCTCGCGGGCGCATCGGTGTCCGAGGCGCAGTTCGACAGCGTCGGCTCGCTCGACTTCCCGACTTCCGGCTCTCCCGAGGCGCAGCAGCACTTCCTGCGCGGGGTCGCGATTCTCCACAGCTTCGGCTGGAAGCAGGCGATCGCGGAGTTCCAGGAGGCGCAGCGGCTCGACCCCGACTTCGCCATGGCCTACTGGGGCGAGACGCTGTGCTACAACCACCCGCTGTTCGGCTCGCCGGCCGACAACGAGAACCCCCGGGCGGTGCTGAATCGCCTGGGCGCGACGCGGGAGGAGCGGCTGGCCAAGGCCCCCACCGAGCGTGAGAAGGGTTTCCTGAACGCGGTCGAGATTCTGTGGGGCGAGGGCGACTACGACGACCGGCGGGTGGCGTACATGGAGGCGATGCTGCGGCTCTCCGAGCAGTATCCCGAAGACGACGAGGTCGCGGCCTTCGCCGCGGTGGCCACCCTCAGCGGGGCCCGCGCCCTCGACGACCGCACGTTCCGCTACGAGATGCGGGCCGGTTCGCTCGCCCTGCCCGTCTTCGAGCGCAACCGCGACCATCCGGGCGCCCCCCACTACGTGATCCACGCGTTCGACGACCCGATCCACGCGCCCCTCGCGCTGCCCGCGGCGCTGCGCTACGCCGAGATCGCGCCGGCCGTCGCCCACGCCCGCCACATGCCCACCCACATCTTCATTCAGCACGGCATGTGGGACTACGTGTCGGGCCACAACCAGAGCGCGTACGACGCGGCCCGCGACCTGTGGGTGCCGGGCGACAGCGTGGGCGACACCGTGCACCCCCTCGACTGGGGCCAGTACGGCGACCTGCAGCTCGGTGACTACGACAGGGCCCGCACCTGGATCGAGCGGCTGGAGATGGTCATCCGCGAGAGCGACGGGCAGGCCCGCGCCGTCAACACCCTGCCGCTCGTGAACGCGCGCTACGTGGTCGAGACCGAGGAGTGGAACGTGCTGCCGGTGACCGACGACTCGCCGGCCGTCGAGCTGCTCGCCACCGGCATCAGCGCCGTCAGGACCGGCGATCTGGAGACCGCCGAGGCAGCGGCGACCCGGCTGAAGGCGATCGCCGCCGACGGCAGTCTCGTCGACCAGATCATGTACCGCGAGGTGGCGGCCCTGGTGCATGTCGCCAAGGGCGAGGCGGACGAAGCGACCGCCCTCATGGACGAGGCGCTGGCGCTGACCGGCCGCATGCGGCTGCCCAACGGGGCGGCCAGCCCCGTCAAGCCGCCCTACGAGCTCTACGGCGAGATCCTGCTCGATCTCGGCCGGCCGGCCGAGGCGGCGGCGAAGTTCGAGACGTCGCTGGAGCGGATGCCGGGCCGCGTACGGTCGGTGCTGGGTTTGGCCCGCGCCGCCGCTCAGACTGGCGACAGCATCACCGCGGCCGAGCAGTACAGCCTGTTGCTGTCCACGTGGCAGGGCAGGGACGACCTGCCCGGTCACGGAGAGGCCAGCCGGTACCTGCAGCAGACCAACGACCAGTAGGCGGTCTGCGTAGCGATTTGGGAACCTGGGCCCGAGAGATGGGCGTGCTGCGCCGGGCACGCCCATCGCTCTCTGCGGCTCGACATGCCCTCGCCATTCCGTATCCGTCGAGAACCATGCCTCGACGCCATGTCCTCGGTGACCATTTCGAGGCATTTCATCGACAGCCGGGTCGAGTCCGGACGCTTCGACGACGCCAGCGACGTCGTCCGCGCCGGACTGCGGCTTCTGGAAGACCGGGAGGGCGATCCGACGTTGTCGCTTCGCGATCTGCGGGACCGGATCAGGGCAGGGGTGAACGGTGGGCCCGGCACGCCCGCCGCGGCGGTCCTCGACCGTCTCGAACAGAAGTACCGCCGTCTTGTCGGCCGTGGCGACGGTGGATGACGATCGTCGTCTCACCCGTCGCCGAGACCGATCTGGAGGAGATCGGCGACTACATCGCGCTTGCCAACCCGCGCCGCGCCGTTACCTTCGTGCGTGTGTGCGCCGGAAGCCGCTCCGTTGCGTGAGGACATCGGGCCCGGCATCCGCATGCAAGTGCACTGGAATCACCTCGTCTTCCACCGAATTCAGGTGGATGTGATTCGCATCGAGCGGATCCTGCACGGCGCGCAGGACGTCGGGGCGGCACGATGAAGAGGCCGGGATGAGTTGCCGGGCTTCCCGTCTCGTCCCGTCTCCCAGGGTGGGCGCAAGCAGTGACGACCGGACCACCGGGCGCTGCGCTAACCTACCACCGGTCGAACCGGACCAGCTCGCGGTCGATCATGTCGATGCGCGGCCGGCCTGACGCGGCCATGTTCCTGGCCAGCTCGGTCTGCAGGATCTCCACCACCGTCTGCACCCCTTCCGCTCCGTAGGCGGCGAGGCCCCACATGGGCGGCCGGGCCACCATCACCGCGGCCGCGCCCAGGGCGAGACCCTTGAGCACGTCGGTGCCGCGCCGGAAGCTGCCGTCGACGAGGACCGGGACGCGCCCGGCCACCGTGTCGGCCACCGCCGGCAGCACGTCGATGGGCAGGGCGCCGCCGACGCCGTGGTTGGAGACGACGAGGCCCCCGGCCCCCCTGTCGAGGGCGGTCTCCGCGCTGGCCGCGTCCATGACACCCTTGACAATCACCGGCACGTCAACGGCCTGGCTGACGCGCTCGACCGCGCCCCAGTCGGGCGGTGCGGGAGCGCCGCCCTCGGACACGCCCACCGTCACGCAGACCGCCCGGCAGCCCGCCTCGACCGCCCGCGCGGCCTCGTCAGCCAGGGTGGCCGCGTCGGAGTACTGCTGGTGCCAGACCGGCTCGTCGCTCGCTGCGACGACCTCGTCGATGGCGTGGCCGCCGCGCCCGGTGGCGACCATGACCGCCCTCGCGGCCGAGGCGCCGCGCGCCGTGGCGAGCTCGCCGTCGGGGTGCAGCGCGTCCTGGCCGCCCATCGGCCCGACGATGATGGGGGTGAACATGTCGACCCTGTACAGCGGCGTCGTCAGGTCCAGGTCCATGGCATAGACCATCAGCCGCTGGCGCAGGGTCATCTTGTCGAACGAGCGCCGGTGTCCGCCCGCGATGGCGTCGAAGCGCCGCGGCGGCAGCACGAGCCGGGCCATGGCCTCGAACTCCGGCACGTTGACCAGTTCGAGCACCGGGGCGAGTCGGTCGTTCGGGGGCGCGCCGCCCCCGGGCTGGCCCTGGGCGCCAACCACGGGCGAACCGCCGAGGAACTGGCCGAACCGCCGCAGCGATTCCCGTCGGTCGATACTCATCGCGTCTTCTCCCTCAATCCCGCGAGTCGAGGCTGGCAGCGCACCATCAGATCAACCCCGTCGCCCACAACAGGTACACCATCGCCATCGCGGTGACGCCGTTGACGAAGGTGACCCCCCCGTAGGACAGCAGGGCCGACTTGAGGGGCATGCGCGACAGCGACGCGCAGACCCAGAAGTAGCTCGAGTTCACGTACTTGATGATCATCGAGCCGGCCGCGCCCGCGAGCATCGTCGCCTCCGGGCTCAGCCCCAGCGTGTCCATCATCGGGGCGGCGACCGAGGCGGCGGTGATCACGCCGACCGTCGTCGATCCGGTGATCATGTTGCCGGCCACCCCGAGCACGAACGGCAGGAAGATCGCGGGCAGGCCGGTGGCGGCGACGGCGGCGGCGATGGCGTCGACGGCGGGCGTTTCCCGCAGGATCTGGCTCAGGGCGCCGCCGAGCCCGGTCACCATGATGATCATCGCCGACGCGCGCAACGCGTCCTCGATCCACTGTCCGGTGCGCGCCTTCGCCTGGTCCGCCCGCGTGTTCCGGTAGGCGAGCAGCACGCCGATGCCGAGCGCCACGACCGGCCAACCGAGGTAGCGCATGGCGACGTTGGCGAGATGGTCCTCGGGCAGCGCGAACGCGGTCACGCTCTGGCCGGCGATGAGGCCGAGGGGGATCAGGATCGGGGCGTAGGCGCGCCACGTCGACGGCAGCTCGCCCGCGCGCCCCTGTTCGATGAACGACTGCCCCACGAACTCCCGCGACGGCGGCGACTCGATGCGGGGCCCCGCGAGGCGGGCGAAGACCCAGCCCGCGAGCGAGGCGACGAGGGTGATGACGCCCCCGTAGAGGATGATGCGGCCGATGTCGGCGCCCACGAGGGCGACGGCGGCGAGGGGGCCCGGCGTCGGGGGGACCATGGCGTGCGTGAGCTGCATCGCCCCCACGAGCCCGGTCGCCATCACGCTCATGTTGAGGCCGCTGTTGAGGGCGGCCGAGTGCACGAGCGGGTTGAGGATGAGGTAGCCGACGTCGGAGAAGATGGCGAGGCCGATGACGAAGCCGCTCAGGGTGAGGGCCAGCGGCATCCGGGCCTCGCCCACCCACCGGATCATCGATTCGGTGATCCGTTCGATGCCCCCGGTATGCTTGAGGGCCTCGGCGAGGATGGACCCGAGCACTATCACGACCGCGATGCCCTGGATGGTCCGGCCGAAGCCCTGCTCGAAGGCGTCGATGAACGCCTGCGTGTCGAGGCCGGGAATCAGCGCGAACAGTGCGATGGGCACGAGCAGGGCGATGAAGACGTGCCAGTTGAAACGCGTGATCAGCAGGAAGAGCAGCGCGACCACGGCGACGAGGCCGGCGATGGCGATGAACGCGCTTTCGGTAATCATGAGGTATGACTCCGCCCCGATACCGCTGTCTGCGGCTTCGCTCGGCCCGACGACCACCACGGGATGCGGCGGTCCGGGCGTCGATGTCCGGACCGCGAACCGTCGCCCGATCCTATATCAGCCGCCGCCGCCCGGCCGGGGCCGCGAATCGAGCGCGTCGGGCAGCGGAGAAGGACATCCGGTTCCCCGAACGGGCGATCGCGGAGACCGGGCGCGTGCAGGCGGCGGGTCGCCCGGCGTGACGGAGACGGAAGCGCATCGATGATCGTGATGAAGTTCGGCGGCAGTTCGCTGGCGACCAGCGACGCGCTGACCCGAGTCGCGGGGTTGATTGCGGATCGGGCGCCGCGCGCGCCGGTGGTGGTGGTGTCGGCGATGGGGCGGACCACGGACGGGCTCGTGGCCGCCGTCGACCTCGCCGCGCGGGGCGAGCTGGCGGCGGCCCGGCGGCGGGTGGCGGCCCTGCGCGGCGACCTGCTGGCGGCGGCGGCGCCGGTCGTCGCCGATGTGGCGGGTCTGGAGGGCCTCGTCGACGCGCACTGCGACGAGCTGGACGGCACGCTGGCGGAGCTGGCCGCGGGCGACGAGGGGGCGCGCCCGCGGCTGACCGACGCCGCGCTCTCTCACGGGGAGCGCATCTCCAGCCTCGTGATGGCGCGGCTGCTCGTCCAGCGCGGTCTCGACGCCGTGCACGTGGACGCGCGCGACGTGCTCGTGACCGACGACCGGTTCACCGAGGCGGTGCCGCGGTTCGGACCCACGAACGCGCGCCTCGCGCGCCTCGTCCGGCCGCACGCGGCGGGGGGGCGGGTGGCGGTGATGGGCGGCTTCATCGCCCGGACGGCGGACGGGCGCCCGTCGACGCTGGGGCGCGGGGGCTCCGACTTCAGCGCCTCCATCACGGGCGCAGGCGTCGGGCCGACGAGATCCAGATCTGGACGGACGTCGACGGGGTCATGACCGCCGACCCGTCGGTGGTCCCCGACGCGCGCCCTCTGCCGCGGCTCTCGTTCGCCGAGGCGTCCGAGCTCGCCTACTTCGGCGGCCGGGTGCTGCATCCCCGCACGATGCTGCCCGCCGTCGAACGGGACATCCCGGTGCGGGTGCTGAACTCGCGCAAGCCCGAGGCCGAGGGCACCCTCATCGTCGCGGCGTGCCCGCCCTCGGCCCTCACCGTCAAGTCGATCGTCTACAAGGAGGGCATCACCGTCATCGACGTCCGGTCGACCCGGATGCTCATGGCGCACGGCTTCCTCGCCGCCATCTTCGAGGTCTTCGACCGCCTGGAGACCGCCGTCGACGTGGTGTCGACGTCCGAGGTGGCGGTGTCGCTGACCATCGACCGCACCGACCGGCTGGCCGACCTCGTGGGCGAGCTGCGGGGCATCGCCGACGTGCAGCACACCGGCGGCCAGGCCATCGTCTGCCTCGTCGGCGAGGCGATCCGCGATACGCCGGGGGTCGGGGCCACCGCCTTCACGGCCCTGCGGTCGATCAACGTACGCATGGTGTCGCAGGGCAGCGCCCGCACCAACTTCAGCCTCGTCATCGACGAACGCGACGTGCCGGCCGCGGTGCGCGCCCTGCACGCGGCGTTCTTCGAGGCGCAGACCCCGCCGAGTTGACCGGCTGGTTTCCGGGAATGTCGGCCGTCCCGGCGGTCGGGGCGAGGCGCCTCCCACAGCACGGCGAGCTTCTTGCGGTTCGTCGCGCAGGTACAGGTTGATGAGGGTCTGGTAGGGGATTGTGCCGGTACGCCTGCCGCTCGGCGTGGTTTGGCCTTGCGGGCCGAGATGATGCGGATGAGTCTCCTCCCGCCCGAGCGCAGTGACAGACGATCAGGGTCCGGGCCATGTCGCTGAGTCCCCAACAAGATGAACCGTTCTTCCGAATGCGACGTGTCGGGATCGGGGATCAGGAGCGCGAATTCGTCGACGAACACCGACTGGGCCTCCTCGAAGAAACACGGTGCTTGCGTCGATTCTGCGCGTTCTTGCGTTCGTCCCACTCGAAGCGGAGGTCGGCCAACGTGCGCGGCGTATGACGACATTGCGGGGTGGCGCAAGGGCCTCGCGGCGGGCGGGGCTGACGCCGGCGTGAGATGGCGCCGCGATAGAATGGGGATTCCGGGCCCTTCGTCGCTCCTCGCCCGCCACGCCTGTCCCTATGACCCAGACCAGTCTTCTCCGGCGCATGGCCGACTTCGACCTGAGCGACACCCAGCGGCAGGTGCGGACGGCGGTGCGCGAGTTCGCCGAACGCGAGATCCTGCCCACCGTCGAGCGGAACGAGCGAGACGGGCGCTATCCCCGCGAGCTCATCGCCCGGCTGGCCCCGCTGGGCTATCTCGCGCCCCTGATTCCCGAGGAGTACGGCGGTTCGTTCAGCGACGTGGTGACCTACGGCATCGTCTGCGAGGAGCTCGCCCGCGTGGACTGGGTGGTCGCCTCCGCCGTGTCGGTCGCCAACTCGCTGGTCGGCAGCGTGATCCTCAAGTTCGGGACCCCGGCGCAACGGCAGCGGTGGCTCCCGCCGCTCGCCGCCGGCGAGATCCTGGCGTCGGCCTGCCTCACGGAGCCCGGCGGCGGCACCGACCTCGCGTCGCTGCGCACCCGCGCCCGCGCCGTCGACGACGGCTGGACGCTCACCGGCAGCAAGGTCTTCATCTCCCATGCGGCCGAGGCCGGGGTGTTCCTCGTGCCCGCCACCGTCGATCCCGAGCGGGGGCATCGCGGGGTCACCATGTTCCTCGTCGAGCCGTCGGCCCCGGGCATCTCGATCGCCCCGTTACCGATGCGCACCCTGCAGCGCGACAACATCGCCGAGGTCCACTTCGCGGACGTGCGGGTGGGCGGCGGCGCCCTCCTTGGCGAGGTGGGCCGCGGATTCCCGATTCTGGGCTCGGCTCTCGACACCGGGCGGTTCTCGGTGGCCGCCCGCTGCGTGGGTCAGGCGCAGCGCGCCATCGACCTGACCCTGCCCTACGCAGGCGAGCGCCGCGCGTTCGGACAGGCGATCGGCGAGTTCCAGATGGTGCAGCAGAAGATAGCCGACATGATCTGCCGGACCGAGGCGGCGCGGGCGCTCGTCTACCGGCTCGGCCGGATGAAGGACGCCGGGGTGGAGCGCTGCTCGATGGAGGCGTCGATGGCCAAGCTCACCGCGAGCGAGGCGGCCACGCAGAATGCGCTCGACGCCATCCAGATCTTCGGGGGCTACGGGTTCTCGGCGGAGTACGAGGTCGGCCGGCTGCTGCTCGAGGCCAAGACCCTCGAGGTCGGCGAAGGGACCAGCGAACTCCATCGCAAGCTGATCGCCGAGTTCAGCCTGGGGCTGCGCTGACGTCCGCTGCGCCGCGTCCTCTTCGGCCGGCGGATGCCGTTCCGCGAATACCGGTCCTTCGTCTGCGTATGAGTCATGACCATGCGACACGAGGAGGGGGCGGCCCGGTCGTTGCCGAGCGTGCCCGCCCGGGCGTCCCGGGCGGTGCGGGTGTCCCTCTCCATCGCCGCCGGGATGCTCGGACTTGGGGGCGGCGGTGGTCTGGCTGTGGCCGATCCTCGTCCGGCAGATCGTCCGGCTGCTGAACTTCTCGGTGCAGGGATTCGTCTGGATCGTTGGCGGGCTCGAGCAGGGCCTCGACGCCTGGAGCCTCGCCGCGGAGATTGCGCGGGCGATCGGCGCCGGTCTGACCACGCCGGGGGTCGGGGCGGGTATCGTCTTCATCGAGATCGTCGGTGTGGCGGCGCTCTACACGCTGCATCGGCTGCTGTCGAACGACAAAGGGGCGGGGCGATGATCAGGGGTACCGTCGGACGGGGCGCAATGCCGTTCGCCTCAGGGACCGGTCGACCTCAACGGGGCGCTTGCCTCGGGCTCATCGGCGTGCTCGCGGCGGGAGCGCCGCTGCTCGCGCAGCCTCCCGGGACCGAGGAACTGCGGGACGAAGTGGAGGCCGCGTACCGGGTGCTCCCGACGAGCGGCGGCGTGGGGCTGCTGCCGCGCGACGGCGGGGGCGTCGCGTTGATCGAGCTCCGGGGCGAGGCCGTCTACATCGATGGCGACGGCCCGTTGAGCGTACAGGGGCTGACCGATGCGCTCGGCGGCGCCGCGGCGCCGCTGCTCCGGTTGCGGCGTCTCGACGCGGGGCGGCAGCGATCCGTCCTGGGGTTGCCGCCGGTCGCCGTTGACGATGCCCCGGACCCTCCTGATGCTCTCGGCGCTGCGGCCGACGACGCCGGCGCTCTCGCCGACGACACCGGCGCCCCCGCCGCGGATTCCGGCGCCGGGGACGCCACCGTCCCCGTTGCCGCCGCGGCCGCCAACCGCGATACCGACGCCGGGGATGTCGACGACGAGGCGCCGCCCCGGGCCGCGCCGCCCTCGGTCGCCGAGTCGGCCGACCCGGTGACGGACCGCCGCACCGTGCGTGGCGACATCGTGCGCCTGGGCGGCGACGTTCACGTGCCCGCCGACGAGCGGTTGGTCGGCGACGTGGTCGTGATCGGGGGCAGGTTGCGGGTGGATGGAGAGGTCACCCGGGAGGTCGTCGTGATCGGCGGGTCGGTCGAGTTCGGACGCGAGGCCGTGGTTCGCCGCGACGTCACCGTCGTCGGCGGCCGTGTGACACGGCATCCCGACGCCCGCTTCGAGGGGGATCTGAACGAGGTCAGCTTCGGAAGCCTCGACCTGGACCTGGGCGGCTTCGGGAACGGATTCCGGTGGCCGGGCCCGACGATGTTCTACGGCTCGCCCTACCGCTCGTCGAGCGACCTCATCGAGACGTTCGTCCGGTTCGCGTTTCTCGGTCTGCTCGGGTCGCTGGTGCTGCTGGTCGCGTCAGGAAGCGCGCGCCGCGTAGCCGACCGGGTGACCCGCGAGCCGGTCAAGGCCGGCGTCGTCGGGTTCTGCGCCCAGCTTCTGTTCCTCCCCCTGTTGATCATCGGGAGCGTGGTGCTCATCGTCACTCTCATCGGCATTCCGTTGCTGGCGTTGATGCCCCTGGTCGTGGTGGCGGCCCTGGTGGTCCTCCTGCTCGGATTCACCGGGGTCGTCCAGCTCGTCAGCCGGTTGTTCGCCCGGGGGCGGCAGTCCGACTTCGCGTTGTTCTGGGTCGGCCTGGTGCTGTTGATGGCCCCGGCGCTCTTCGGCGACGCGCTGGACCTGATTGGCGGGCCGTTCCGCTTCTTCGCGGTGATTCTCGGGGTGACCGGGTTCCTGGTCGAGTACCTGGCCTGGACCGCGGGCTCCGGGGCCGTCATCCTGAACTGGTTCGGCGGCCCCGCAGCGGCCACCGCGGGGCCGCCGCCGCCCATCCCGCCCCCAGCCGCGCCGTCGCCGCCCCTGCCTCCGCCCGCGAGTCCCGCCTAGCCGGCGGCGCCGGCGGTTGCCGGCCACGGTCAGCGCGGTTCGAGACTTGGGCGCGGTTTCGGGTGGAGACCGACGAGCAGCTCTGGCTACGCTGATGGCGCGGGGGCATCCCCGCGGGGCCCGGTCCGTCACGTATCGATCTTCGGACCCGGACATGGGTTCATGGCCCGCAACCATTGGGGCAATCCGCGCCGCGAGCTCGAACGTTCAGCGAGACGCAGCGCCGGCCGCGGTCACGGATTGGCAGCGGTCTCGACGGCCGCCGGCTCGCGGCGGGGCCATCAGCGGCCGGGGCGCGCCGGCTCCGCCCGGATCTCGCGCAGGGACGCCCCGAATGCCGCGTCCCAGCGGGCGATGGTGCGGGCCGGTCCCGTCAGCTTGAAGAAGTAGGGGCCGGCCGGGGTCTCGACCACCGCCGCGAGCAGTCGGAAGTCCGGCTTGTCGAAGCGCTCGGCCGCCCCCGGGCGGACCGCCGCCACGTACGTTCCCGGCACGTCGAGGAGGGTGATGTCGAGCCCGTTCGCGGCGAACGCGGTCGTCGACGCGACCTCGAAGGACGAGCGGCCGTCCGGCTGCTCCATCTGGCCGATCCAGCGCTGCAGGTTGGCCTCGACCGTGCCGCCGCTCCCGCCGAAGTAGAACACCACCAGCTCGCCGTCCTCGGGGTCGCCGGGGACTCTCGGCACGCGAAACTGCGCGACCCGCATCGGCGAGGCGGCGGGCTCCTCGACCCACTCGGCCGGCGGGTCGTAGCGCAGCGCCGGCTGGGCGGCCACCGGGGCGGCGAGGGCCGCCGCGAGGACGGCGATCACGGAGAGGCGAAACGGCGGGCGGCTGGACATGGGCGCGATCGTACCACGGCCCCGGCCGCAGTATGATGGTGCCGATGGTCACGACGACCCGTCATCATGTTCAGACCACCGGCCAGGGGGACGTGCACGACATCACCGCCCTGGTGGCTCGCGTGGTGTCCGAGTCCGACCTGTCGAGCGGGCTCGCGACGACCAGCGTCGTCGGGTCGACGGCGGTCGTGACCACCATCGAGTGCGAGCCGGGGGCGATCGCAGACCTGAACCGGCTCCTCGACCGGCTCGCGCCGCCCGACGCCGACTACGCCCACCACGCGCGGTGGGGAGACGACAATGGCTCCAGCCATGTGCGGGCCGCGCTGATGGGGCCTTCCCTCACCATCCCGTTCGAACGGGGGGAGCTGATCCTGGGCACGTGGCAGCAGGTCGTGCTGCTCGAATGCGATACCCGCCCCCGGCGGCGGCCCTTCGTCGTCCAGCTCATGGGCGAGTAGGGAGACGGTTGGGGCGCGAGGCGGATTCGCGCGGCGGCGATTGGCGGGCCGGGACCGGCCAGGCGTCGCCGCCCGCGCGGCGCTCCGCACCAAGGTCATCATGCTGCTCGAATGGACCCGGGAGACGCTCGACAACGGCCTCGACGTGATCGTGCACGAGGACCACAGGTGTCCGATCGTGGCCGTGAACCTGTGGTATCACGTCGGCTCCCGGAACGAGTCTCCGGGCCGGACCGGGCTCGCCCACCTCTTCGAGCACCTGATGTTCGAGGGTTCCCTCCACCACGACGCGAACTACTTCACGCCCTTGCAGCAGGCCGGGGCGGCCGTCAACGGGTCGACGAGCTGCGACCGCACGAACTACTGGGAGGTCGTACCCGCGAACGCCCTCGATCTCGCCCTGTGGCTGGAGTCAGACCGCATGGGCTACCTGCTGCCGGCCCTGACCGCCGAGAAGTTCGACAACCAGCGCGACGTGGTCCTGAACGAGCGCCGGCAGCAGTACGAGAACCGGCCCTACGGACTGGCGTTGATGGCCCTCATGTCCGCCCTCTTCCCGCCCGACCACCCCTATCACTGGACGACCATCGGGGAGGTCGCGGATCTCCGAACCGCCACCCTCGAGGACGCCCGCGCCTTTTTTCGCACCTGGTATCACCCCGACAACGCCTCGTTGGTGGTGGCCGGCGACGTGGAGACGCGAGCGGCGATGGCGGCGGTGCGGCGCCACTTCGAGGAGATTCCCGCCGGGCCGCCGGGGCGGGGCGCGGAGCGGCCGCGGAACGGGTCGTCACCATCGGACACGCCCGTCTCGCCGCCGGACGAACGACGTCTCCTGCTCGAGGACCGCGTGGAGCTGCCGCGGTTGTATCTGGCGTGGCGGACGCCGGCGCTGTTCGACGAGGGCGATGCCGGGATGGACCTGCTGGCCCATGTCCTGGCCGGCGGCAAGACCTCGCGGTTGTACCGGACGCTGGTGCACGACCGCCGCATCGCGACCGACGTCAGCGCCGCCCAGGGGTCGCGGGAGCTGAGCGGCTGGTTCTGCATCACCGCGACCGCCGCCCCCGGCCGCGGCCTCGCCGAACTCGACGACGTGATCGGCGACGAGCTCGCGGCCCTCGCCGCCGACGGTCCCGACACGGGCGAGCTCGAGCGCGCCCTCGCCCAGGTGGAGGCGCAGTTCGTGTACGGCCTCCAGACCGTGGGCGGCTTCAACGGCCGGTCCGACCAGCTCAACGCCTACAACGTCTATACCGGCGATCCGGGTTTCCTGAGCCGCGATCTCGCCCGCTATCGGGAGGCCGGCGCGGGGCACGTGCGCGCGCTCGCCCGGCGGCTGACGCCGGCCGGTCGGGTGGCGCTCAGCATCGTGCCGGCCGGCGCGGCGTCGCGGGGGCTGTCTGGCTCGGCCCCGGCGGAGGTCTCGTGACGGCGGGGTTGGACAGGTCGCGGCTGCCCCTGCCGGGTCCGGCCCCGGCGGTGCGGTTTCCCGCGGTGGCCCGGCAGCGTCTGGCCTCGGGGATCGCCCTGCACACCGGCCGGCATCCGGGTCCGCCGGTGGTCCACTGGTTGCTGCTGTGGCGCACCGGCGCCGCCGCGGATCCGCCGGGGCAGCCGGGCCTCGCCGCCCTTGCCGCCGACCTCTTCGACGAGGGCACCGAGACTCGGTCCGTCCTCGAGCTGCACGGCGCCCTCGACCGCCTCGGCGCGCGGCTCGCGGTGCACGTCGGCGCCGACGCGACGGTGGTGTCCCTCACCACCCTCGAGCGCCATGCTCCCGAGGGGCTGGCCCTGCTCCTCGAGATCGTGACGCGCCCCCGTTTCGCGGCCAGGGATGTCGATCGGGTGCGCGACCTCCGGCGCAGCCGGGTGCGACAGATGCGCGCGGTGCCCGCTGCCGTCGCGGAGCGCGTCTATCTGGAGACCCTGTACCGCGATCATCCCTACGGGCACCTCGGCATCGGCACGGACGAAGCGCTGTCGCGGATGACCGCCGACGACGTCCGGCGTTTCCACCACGAGCGGTACCGTCTCGGCGCTGCGACGTTGATTGCCACCGGGCCCTTCCCGGACGAGGCCTTCGCCGACATGGCGGAGCGGGCGGTGGGGGCCCTGCCGCCGCGGGAGGCGGAGGTGTCGGAACCCGATGCCGCGCCCGCCGTCGGGGCCCCGGGGCCGCCGCCGGCCCGGCTCGTGCTCGTCGACCGCCCCGGGGCGGTGCAGTCGGAGCTGCGCATCGGCCACGTGTCGGCGGCCCGCCGAACTCCCGATTATCATGCGCTGCAGGTGCTCAACATGGTGCTGGGCGGGCAGTTCGTGAGCCGCCTCAACCAGAGCCTGCGCGAGGAGAAGGGTTACACCTACGGCGTGCGGACGGCGTTCCAGTTCCGGCGGGGGCCGGGTCCGTTCGTGATGCAGGGCAGCGTGCAGGCCGACGCCACGGTCGAGGCGATCCGCGAGGTGCTGGACGAGATGGACGGGATCGGCGGCGGCCGGCCGGCGACGTCCCCGGAGCTCGAACTGGCGCGGTCGGCCCTGACCCGGGGGTTCGCGCGGGGGTTCGAGACGGCGGGGCAGGTGGCCCGGGGCATGGCCCAGATCGTGCAATGCGATCTGCCGGCCGACGAGCACGACCGGTTCGTGCCGGCAGTGGCGGCGGTCGACGCGGCGGCGGTGACCGCCGCCGCGTCGAGTCACCTGCGGGCCGACCGCGCGGTCGTCGTGGTCGTGGGGCCCGTGGCGCGCCTGGAACGGGGGCTCGCCACGTTGTCGCTCGGCGATCCGCAACGCGTGGAGGAGCGGGGGGGCGCCCCGCCGGGGAGAACGCGAGGATGAAGGCTGTCCGCTTCCACGAGCACGGCGGCCTCGACGTGCTGCGGTGCGAGGAGATTCCCGATCCGGAGCCGGCGCCGGGCGAGGTGCTGGTGCGGGTGCGGGCGTGCGCTCTGAACCACCTCGACCTGTGGCAACGCCGGGGCATCCCCGGCGTGCCGTTGCCCCATTGCCCCGGCACCGACATCGCCGGCGAGGTGGTGCGGGGCGAGGCCCCCGGGGTCGGCGAGGGGGTGCGAGTGCTCCTGCAGCCTGGCATCAGTTGCGGCCGGTGTGTCGCCTGCCTCAACGGTCAGGACAACCTGTGCCGGAGCTTCGGCCTCGTCGGCCACCAGTCGGAAGGGGGCTATGCCGAGCTCGTCACGGTTCCCGTCGAGAACGTGGTGCCGATTCCGGACGGCATCGGTTTCCTGGAGGCGGCGGCTTTCCCCCTCACGTTCCTGTCCGCGTGGCACATGCTGGTCACCCGGGCGCAACTGCGACCGGGAGAGACGGTCCTCGTCCTCGCCGGCGGCAGCGGCGTCGGGCAGGCGGCGATACAGGTGGCGCGGGCTCAGGGCGCCCGGATCATCGCCACCGCCGGCTCGCCCGGGAAGATCGAGCGGGCGAAGGCGCTGGGGGCCCACGAGGTCATCGACCACTACCGGGAGGACATCGCCCGCGAGGTGCGGCGATTCACCGACCGCCGGGGCGTGGACGTGGTCTTCGAGCACGTCGGGCAGGCCACGTGGGAGCAGTCGACCAAGAGCCTGCGGCGGGGAGGGCGCCTCGTCACCTGCGGGGCCACCACGGGTCCCGTGGGGGCGCTCGACATCCGGCATCTGTTCACGAGGCAGATCTCGCTGATGGGGTGCTACGTCGGGTCGAAGGGGGAGCTGCTCGAGGCGGCGGAGCTGTTCTTCGACGGTCGTTTCGCGCCCGTCGTCGACCGGACCTACCCCCTCGACGAGGCGGCCGAGGCCCAGAGGCGGCTGGAGGACCACGCCCAGTTCGGAAAGGTGGTCCTGGTGCCCTGAGGGTGGCTCGGGTAGACCACTCCCCGCGATTTCGCGTCCCAGGGACAGGTGTCCGGGATTACGTCCATGCGGAGTCTCGCCCGGATCAGCGTGAGCATCGTCGGCGTCGTCGGCGTGCTGGCGGTCACGGTGGCCGGGGCCACGATCTGGCTCCTGCTCACCGATCCCGTCACCGTGGCCGACGCGGTCAGCGAGGAGGACGTGACTCCTCTCGTCCGCGAGCTGGCCGCGGTCATCTACGAGGCCGTCCGGCGTCTCCTCGGCTATCTCTAGCTAGTTCCGGCGCCCCTGCCCGCGGCCGCGCGTCTACAGGTTGCGCCGCAGGAACTGGATCAGGACATAGCCGTCGAGCCACTTGAACGGCGCCTCGCCGGTCGTGTAGTGTCCACACGGCAGCGCGAAGACCCGGGGACGGAGGCCGCGGCGTTCGAGCTCGGCCACGAACCGGCGGGACAGATGGACCGGGAACGTCAGGTCGTAGCGCGCGTACACCAGCAGCACCCGGGTGCCGTGCAGCCGGTCGACGTAGGGGAGCGGGCTAATCGGGAGCCACAGGCGACGGAGCCGGTCGAGTTCGATCGCGCCCTCGAGACCGGCCCGCACGTGCTCGGTGGAGAGGCCGTCCCAGACCACGTCGGCGAAGTACGGCGACACGTGGTTGAGGGCCGCCGCCGTGATCCGCGGCTCGTGGGCGGCGGTGAGCGAGGCGAGGCACGACCCGAGGCTGCTGCCCAGGACGCCGATGCGGTCGTGGCCGCTGGCGTCGAGCCACGCCACGGCGCGTCGGGCGTCGAGGACCGCCTGTCGGTTCACCTGCAGGGTGCGGCCGACGTTGGCGCTGACGATGTAGTCGGCGCGCTCGAGCTCTGGCGGCATGCGGGCGTCGTGGTAGGGCAGGGTCAGGCGCAGGGCGCTGATGCCGACCCGGACGAGGAAGCGGCACAGTCCGACGTGTCCCTCCGCGTCCGCGTTCCACTGCGGCAGGACCAGCACCGCCCGGCCGCGGTCGCCCGAGTCGGCCGGGAAGTACCGGGCGTGCACGGTGTTGTTGGCGGCGTGCGGCGTCTCGATCTGGCTGGGGAAGGTCAGTCGATCGCCCCGCAGCGCGTACCCGGGGCACGGCGCCGATGCGAACCAGTCGGGGGCGGACAGGGCCGCCGCCGCGGCCTGTTCCAGGCGCCGCGCCGGGGCGACGGACGGGTCGCCGCCGGGGTCCACCCAGTCGAGGCCCCATTCGAAGGGCCGCACCACCCGGTTCGTGGTGGCGGCGGCGATGCGCCGCTCCCATGCGTGAAAGAACCTCTCGATCACTTGTCCGGTTCCCAGAAACTGAACGCCAACCCGTGCACCAAGGAGTCGCGATGGGCATGACGACCGTCGGCGTGAGCGAGGCTCGACGCCTGCAGACCGAGGAAGGGTACACGTACGTCGATGTGCGGTCGGTGCCCGAGTTCGAGAACGGGCATCCGGAGGGGGCCTGCAGCGTGCCGCTGCTGCACCTCGACCCGGCGACCCGCCAGATGCGGCCGAACCCCGACTTTCTCGCGGTGATGCAGGCGCGCTTTCCGGCCGACGCGAAGCTGCTCGTCGGCTGCCAGATGGGCGGCCGCTCGGCCCGCGCGGCGCAACTGCTCGCGAGCGCCGGCTACGGGACGGCGGTGAACGTCGACGGCGGGTTCGGCGGGCGCCGCGACCCCGCCAGCGGGCAGGTGGCGGCCGAGGGCTGGGGTCCCGCCGGTCTGCCGGTGGAGGCCGGCGACGGGGGCGACCGCGGCTACGAGGCGCTCCGCCGGAAGGCGGCGGGGTCCCCGAGCGGTGCGGGGGGCGCCGACGGGCGGTAACGGCTCAGTCGGACAGCGCCGCCTCGCACGCCTCCGCGACGTCGAGCAGGTGGTCGGTGCGGTCCCGCCGCCCGACGAGCTGCAGGCCGCACGGCAGTCCGCCGCCGGTCGATCCGCAGGGGATCGAGACGGCCGGGTGCCCGGTGGCGTTGAAGAGCTGGGTGAGTCGGAGCGTGAGCGGCCGCAGCGGCTCCGGCCGCCCGTCGATCTCGACTGTCGCGGCGCCCAGCCGCGGCGCCGGCAGCGCGAGGGCCGGCAGCACGAGGGCGTCGCAGCCGGCGAGCGCCGCGTCGACGGCGGTGGCGAGCACGGTCCGCCCGCGCTGGGCGCGGACGTAGTCCTCGGCCATCACGTAGCGTCCCAGCTCGAGCCGCAGCCGCACGTCGGCGCAGTAGCGGTCGGCATGGCGGTCGAGGCCGTGCGCATGCGCGGCGGCGGCCTCCGGCAGCAGCAGGTGAAGGCAGACGGCGGGGGTGTCCTCGGCGTGCCCGACGGGCGCGTCGCGCACGTCCCACCCCGCATCGCGCAGCCGCTCCGCGGCCTGCTCGAAGGTCGCGCGGACTTCGGCGTCGAGGCGGTCGAGAAAGAACGGCCGGGGGCAGCCGAGCCGCCGCGTCACCGGTTCGCGAGCGGCGGGCAGGGCGGGGTCGGTCCCCCGCAGCGCGCGGAACACGAGACGGACGTCGGCCACGCAGCGCGCGAGCGGACCCGCGTGGTCGAGGCTCGGCGCGAGGGGGACGACGCCGTCGCACGGCACCTCGCCGAAGGTCGGCTTCAGCCCCACGACGCCGCAGGCGGCGGCGGGGATGCGGATGGACCCCCCGGTGTCGGTGCCGACGGAGGCCCAGGCCATGCCCGCGGCCACCGAGACGGCCGAGCCGCTGCTCGATCCGCCGGGCGAGCGGTCGGGGTCGAGGGGGTGGCGGGCGGGGCCGAACGCCGAGTCCTCGCCGGTGGTGCCGAACGCGAACTCGTGCAGGTTGCACTTGCCGATGATGACGGCGCCGGCCTCGCGCAGCCGCGCCACCACTGGCGCGTCGGCGGCCGGCGGGGGACCGGTCGGCACCCGCGAGGCGGCGGTGGTCGGCACGCCGGCCACGTCGATGAGGTCCTTGATGGAGACGGGGACGCCGTGCAGCGGCCCGCGGTACCGGCCTGCCGCGATCTCACGCTCCGCCCCCGCGGCCTCGGCCCGGGCCGAGTCTTCGAGGACGGTGGTGAATGCGTTGAGGTCGCCGTCGCGGGCCCGGATGCGCTCGAGGGCGGCGTCGAGGACCTCGGGCGCCGAGGCCTCGCGACTCTGAATCGCAGCCGCGATCCGGTGCAGCGGCCGATCGCACAAGGACGTCGTCACGGCTCTTCCGGGGTGGGCGGCGCGGTGGGCGGCGGCGCCGCCTCGCGGTTCCAGGACGCGCCGCGCAACTGCCGGGTGGCCGCGGCCAGCGCGGCGAGGCGCGGCGTCAGCTCGGGCAGCCCTCGCCGTTCGGCGTCTTCCGTGGCGGCGCGCAGCCAATCTTCGATGGTCATGGGGAGCACCGGTTCCGCCTGCGCCCGGCTGCCGCCGGAATCGGGCCGCGCATCATCGCGGCCCGACCGATCCGGGGGGCGGCTCGGCCGGGACGGGGCAGTTCCGTGTCGACGGTCATGGAGGTTCCTTCCCGTCCGGTCCGGAGTTCGTCCCGCGGCGCGTCATCGGAGCTTGACCGACAGTGCGAGGCCCGACCCCACGGGGAGGAAGCTGGTCACGAAACGAGGATCCTCCGCCAGCCGCCGGTGGCGGCCGGCGGCCGCGTTCACCGCCTCTGCCGGCCGACCGGGTGACTCCGCGAGCCCGGCCGCGGCCCCCGCCGATCCCAGCAGGTTGCCGACGACCAGGACGCCGCCCGGCCGCAGCAGAGCCGCCAGCCGGTCGAGCGGGGGCGCGTGCCGCCCCTCGTCGCCGGCGTTGAAGATCACGTCGAACGGGCCGGCCACCTTGTGCACCATGCGCGCGGCGTCGCCGACGATGACGTGGGCCCGGTCGCCGAGGCCCGCCGCCGCGAGATGGGTCCGCGCCATTGCGGCTCGGCGGGGATCGACCTCGATCGAGAAGAGCCCGCCGTCGTGGGGCAGGGAACGGGCGAGCCACAGGGCGGCGTAGCCGTTCGCGGCGCCGATCTCGAGCACGCGGCGGGCGCCTGCGGCCAGCACCACCGCCTCGAGGAACCGCCCGACGGTGCGGCCGACGACGGGCAGGCCCTCGGCCCGCGCTTCCGCCGCGGCGCGACCCGGGAGCGGGTCCTCCGGCGTCAGTGACGCGAGGTAGTCATCGATTCCCGGCATCGCGATCCCATGGAATCAGACCATCGCCTCGTCGTGCACCGGCTCGCCGCGCTCGAACCGATCGGGTGCGAAGCGAGCCGACGTCGACGGTCTCGGTCCGGCCGAGACGGATCAGCTCGGACAGGACCTTGCCGATCGCGGGGGCGATCATCAGGCCGTGACCGCTGTACCCGTTGGCGAGGACGAGGCCGGGGGCGGCGGGGTGCTCGCCGAGCAAGGGGTTGTGGTCGGGGGTCATGGCATAGAGTCCGGCCCATCCCTCGAGCATCTCGATGGGGGCCAACCGGGGCATCCGCGCCTGGAGCGGCGGCCGGAAATCCGATTCCCAGCGGGAGTGGTCGCAGGCGAAGTTCTCGCCGGGGGGCTCGTCGAGCTTCGTGCAGGCGACCACCAGGCGGTCGGGCCCAGGGCGTTCGTCCGTGTCGTCGTGCCGCCAGTGCACCCCGGAGGGATCGACGATCATCGGAAGCCGGTACGGGAGCCGCGCCGGCAGGGCGCAGCGGAACAGGTGCTGACGAACCGGCTCGACCGGCAGTTCGAGTCCGGCCATCGCCGCGAGCCGCCGCGCGAACGGCCCCGCCGCGTTGACGACGACGTCCGCCGCCATCCGCTCGCCGGCGTCGAGGACGACCCCCGCGACCCGGCCCGCCCGCCGCGTCAGGTCGACGACCTCGGCCGCGACGTAGCGGACGCCGGCCGCGGCCGCCGCGGCGCGGAACCCCGCGAGCACCTCGCGCGGCTCGCCGTAGCCGTCGTCGGGTCCGAACACGCCGAAGCGGATGTCGTCGAGCCGCAGGTCGGGGGCCATCGCCCGGATGTCGTCCACCTCGAGACGCCGCACCTGCGCCCCGAGGCGGCGCTGCCGTTCGAGCCGGGCCGCGAAGCGGTCTGACCGCGCCTCGTCGACGAGGAAGAGGTAGCCGCGCCGGCGGAAGTCGGCGCGCGGCGCGTGTCCGGGCACCCGCATGACCCGGTCGAACGCGGCGTAGAACCGCGCGCCGTACTGCGCGAGCTGGATGTTGACGGTCGAGCTGAACTGCTGCCGGATGCCGCCCATGGCGAGGAACGACGAGGCGCGCGCGTAGGTGGCGTCGCGTTCGATCACCGTCACGGGGCCGGGATGGCCGTCGCGCACGAGGTGGTACGCGATGCTGGAGCCGATGACGCCGCCGCCCACGACGACGACGGAACCCGCCGTCCCCGTCATCGCCGTCTCTCCGACCGGCCGGCGCCGACCGCGGCCGGTTGCCGGGTCCGGCTCCGCGGCTGGCGTCCGCGCTCCAGGTAGTGTTTGAGGGCGAGGAGCGAGGTCTCCCAGCCGGTGCTGATGATGCGATAGTAGCGCTCCCAGCGCGGCCCCTCGTCGGAACCGCTCTGCCGGACGTGCAGGCGGGTGGACGCGCCCCGCGTACGGCAGCGTACGTCGAGGGCCATCGGGCCGAAGGCCAGGGAGTCGGGCGGCAGCCAGTAGGCGCCGGCGAGCGAGAAAGCCCGTCCCGGGCGGTAGTCCATCACCGTACCGTAGAACACGCCGCCGAGGGTGCCGAGCAGTTCGTCGCGGAACGGGGTGGCGTCCCATTCGACGGCGTAGACCCCGAGGGGGCGTGGCGTCGTCACCGAGCGGACGGTCTCCCACCACACCGGCAGCGCCGAGGGATCGAAGAACGCGCCGAGGACCGCTTCGGGCCGCGCGACGATTGGAATCGTGTGCTCGAATTCGAGCGGGGGAGGGGGAGTGGCCATGTCCGTCAGGGGCGGGCTGCTTCCGGTGGGCGTTCGATGGTCGGGTCGGCGTGTCAGTCAGTACGACAGGTAGCCCTCGCGCAGTTTGCGAAACCCGTCGAGGTCAGCCCGCCACTCCTCGGCGATAGCGGTATGGGGCACGTCGTCGTCCAGGGAACGGCGCAGCGTGTCGGAACCGGACAGGATGTCGATGGGCGGAATGACCGTCTCGTACTCGTAGGGCGGCTCGCGCCACGCGAACCGGTCCGGGTCGAGGCGGCGGCAGACCTGCAGGAAGGCCACCGCGGTGACGACCGGCCGGAACGCGGCGCGGTCGGTCACGTGAATCTGGCAGCCGCCGCAACTCTCGCCGGCATGCTTCTGGAACGTGGGCTGGAACTCGGCAGGGCGGAACCACACCCCTGGAAGGTCGAGGCCGTTCATCGCCGCGGCCAGCCGGTGCGCGTCGAGCCACGGCGCGCCCGCGATCTCGAACGGGCGGGTGGTGCCGCGGCCCTCCGACAGGTTCGTGCCCTCGAGCAGCACCATGCCGGGATAGACGATGGCGCTGTCGAGGGTGGGCAGGTTCGGCGACGGCAGCACCCACGGCAGGCCCGTCTCGTCGTGGTACAGGTCGCGTCGCCAGCCCGCGACGGGCAACACTTCGACCGACGCCCTCAGCTCGAAGGCCTCGTTGCACAGGCGGGCGAGCTCGCCGATGGTGAGGCCGTGGCGCAGGGGTATCGGGAACAGCCCGACGAACGACTCGTAGCCCGGCCGCAGCATCGGGCCCTCGACGGCGGCGCCGCCGATGGGATTCGGCCGGTCGCAGACGACCACCGGGACGCCCGCGGCGGCGCACGCCTGCAGGCAGTTGGTCATCGTGTGGATGTAGGTATAGACGCGGGTGCCGACGTCCTGCAGGTCGATGACGAGCAGATCGATCTCGGCCAGCATCGCCGGCGTGGGGGTGCGGGTCTCGCCGTACAGCGAGTACACCGGCACGCCGAGGCGCGGATGCCGCGCGTGGTCCGTCTCGATCATGTTGTCCTGCACGTCCGAGCGGAACCCGTGCTGGGGGCCGAAGAGGGCGGTCAGGTTGATTTCCGGCGCGGCGGTCGCGACTTCCACGATGTGACGGCGTTCGGCGTCCAGCGAGGCGGGGTTCGCCACGAGGCCGATGCGCCGTCCCGCCGCCCGGGCGCCGAGATGCGCCGCCAGCCGCGCCGAACCGGTGGTGACCGGCATGTACCGATTATACGGGGGCGGGCAGGCAACAGCTGGCAGCAGCAGTCGGCGCAGGCATGTGCAGCGAGTTCCGGTCGCTGACCGGCCGCCACGCGGCGGCACCGGCTCGGAAGCGGCAGCAGCAGTCAGCGCAGGCGTGTGCAGGGAGGTGCAGGGAGTTCCGAGGACTGGCCGGTGTGCTAGAGTTGATGAGCAGTGGAGAGAATCGAGCGAGCTGCTCACTGGATTCGTGGCAACGCGGCCGTACTCGCGTTGATCGTGACTGTGCTCACGTTCATCGGTGGCGTCTTCGGCGGCATCGGCGCCGCGGCCTGGTATTTTTCGACCCTGGCGACGACAGAGCACGTCACCGCTACTGTGAACGCGGCGATCGAACCGCTGGACGAAGCGGTCGACAGCTTGAATGGAACAGTCGACACTACTGTGAACGCGGCGATCGAACCGCTGGACGAAGCGGTCGACAGCTTGAATGGAACAGTCGACAGCCTGAGTGGAACGGTCGACGACCTGAGGGAGACGGTCGGGGATCTCGGAGGGACGGTCCGCGGCTTGGAGACCTCCGTCGGCGCGTTGAACGCGCTGAGCAGCACCGTCGAGACCCTTTCTGGCATGGTCAACATGCTGAACGGGACGGTTCAGAATCTCGGCGGTTCGGTCGATACGTTGAACACCACTTTCCCGCGGCTCGTGTCATGCGTGATAGAACTCCATGGCCCGTGGATAGACGATGGCGGGGCGGATGTGCGGCCTTATCGTCCGGGGAGCTACGACTCGAGCCTCGAGCGTCTGGAGCTGCCCCGCACCTGCGGCCAGGCAAGAGAGTTGACGAACCCGCCAGCCGCAACCGGTCGCTGAAGCTCCCTCCGATTGCGCGGAGATCGTGAATCGACCGCCGGCGGCACTCCTCTCCGCTCGGACCCGATTCCCGGGCGCCGATCCCCTGACACCGAGAACGGAGCTGTCGTGGCCAACGCCGATCTGCATGCCGATCTTCGAACCGCGGTGCGGGAGCTTTGCGCCCGGTTCCCCGACGTCTACTGGCGCGAGCTCGACGCCCGCGAGGCGTACCCGGAGGAGTTCGTCCGCACCCTGACCGAGGCCGGCTATCTCGCGGCCCTGATACCGGAAGAGCTGGGCGGGTCGGGGCTCGGCATCGCCGAGGCGTCGATCATCCTCGAGGAGGTCAACCGGTCGGGCGGCAACTCCGCCGCCTGCCACGCCCAGATGTACATCATGGGCACCCTGCTGCGGCACGGGTCCGAGGCGCAGCGCCGCCACTACCTGCCGAAGATCGCCGCCGGCGAGCTGCGGCTGCAGGCGTTCGGGGTGACCGAGCCGACGACGGGGACCGACACCACGCAGATGAAGACGATGGCGGTGCGCCGGGGCGACCGCTACGTGGTGAACGGGCAGAAGGTGTGGATCTCGCGGGTCGACCACTCCGACCTGATGCTGCTGGTGGTCCGCACCACCCCCCTCGAAGCGGTGAAGAAGCGCACCGACGGGCTCTCGGTGCTGCTCGTCGACCTGAAGACGGCCGTCGGCAACGGCATGACCGTGCGCCCGATCCGGGCGATGATCAACCACGCCACGACCGAGGTGTTCTTCGACAACCTCGAGGTGCCGGTCGAGAACCGGGTGGGCGAGGAGGGCAAGGGGTTTCGCTATCTGCTCGACGGGCTGAACGCCGAGCGCATCCTGATCGCGGCCGAGTGCGTCGGCGACGGGCGCTGGTTCGTCGAGCGGGCGTGCCGCTACGCGCGCGACCGGGTGGTGTTCGGCCGCCCCATCGGGCAGAACCAGGGCATACAGTTCCCCATCGCCCGCGCCCACGTCAACGTCGAGGCGGCCGACCTGATGCGGGGGCGGGCGGCCGACCTGTTCGACGCGGGCCGGCCGTGCGGGGCCGAGGCCAACATGGCCAAGCTGCTCGCGGCCGACGCCTCGTGGGAGGCGGCCAACGTCACGATGCAGACCTACGGCGGCTTCGGGTTCGCCGAGGAGTACGACGTCGAGCGGAAGTTCCGCGAGACGCGGCTCTACCAGACCGCGCCCATCTCGACCAACCTCATCCTGTCCTACATCGGCCAGCACGTGCTGGACCTGCCCCGGTCATTCTGATGCGACCGCTCGACGGGGTCACGGTCCTGTCGCTCGAACAGGCGGTGGCGGCGCCGTTCGCCACCCGGCAGCTCGCCGACCTCGGGGCCCGGGTCATCAAGATCGAGCGGCCCGGCGTCGGCGACTTCGCCCGCAGCTACGACGCGGCGGCGGGGGGGCTCTCGTCGCACTTCGTCTGGCTGAACCGGTCGAAGGAGTCGCTGACCCTCGACGTGAAGCACCCCGAGGCCGGGGCGGTGCTGCGGCGGCTGCTCGAAGAGGCCGACGTCTTCGTCGAGAACCTCGCCCCCGGCGCCACCGGGCGGCTGGGCCTGTCCGCGACCGAGCTGCGGGCCGCGCACCCCCGGCTCGTGGTGTGCGAGATCTCGGGGTACGGTTCGACCGGTCCCTACCGCGACCGCAAGGCCTACGACCTGCTCGTGCAGGCCGAGGCGGGGCTGCTGTCCATCACCGGCACCCCCGACGAGCCGGTCAAGGTGGGCATCTCCGTCGCGGACATCGCGGCCGGCATGTACGCCTACTCGGGGGTGCTCACCGCCCTCCTGATGCGGGCGCGCACCGGCGAGGGCACGGTGGTCGAGGTGTCGATGCTCGAAGCGCTGGGCGAGTGGATGAGCTATCCCCTCTACTACGCCTCGGGCGGGACCCCGCCCCGCCGCTCGGGAGCCCGGCACGCGGTCATCGCCCCCTACGGGCCGTTCGCGGGCGGGGACGGCGACGTGGTGTACCTCGGCATCCAGAACGAGCGCGAGTGGCGGGCGTTCTGCGACCAGGTGCTGCGCCGGCCGGCGCTGGCCCGCGACCCGCGGTTCTCCGCCAACGCGCTGCGTCTGGCGAACCGCCCGGCCCTCGACGCCGAGATCGAGGCGGTCTTCGGCGAGCTCGACACCCCCGAGATCGTGGACCGGCTGCAGACGGCGCGCATCGCGAACGCGCGCATGCGGACGGTGCAGCAGTTCGCCGACCATCCCCAGCTCGCCGCGCGCGGTCGCTGGCGCGACGTGGAGACGTCGGTGGGGCCGCTGCCGGCCACCCTGCCCCCGGCCACCATCGAGGGCGTCGACCCGGTCATGGGGCCGATTCCCGAGCTGGGCGCGCACACCGACGCGATTCTCGCCGACCTCGGGTTCGATCCCGCCACCATCGCGGGCTGGCGGGCGGCGGGGATGGTCTGATCGCGGGCGGCGAAGGCTCGCGTTGTATCGAGAGCGACGAGGCGTTCTCCTGACCGGGCGTGAGGAGGACGCCGGTCGCCGGCTGGCGACCGACGGACGCGCAGGCGCGTCGGCCGCCAGCCGGCGGGTGGATCTGTCCGGCGGCAATTGTCGCCCAACGCGACGTTGGCGGGCTCAGACGCGAGGCAGCGCCGCTCGCCGGCAGCAGGGGACCTTCGCCGCGAGCCGCCGAGGCAGGGTCGCGCGGGCGGGGGGCGGTCGGGACTATGATGGGAGCCTGAAGGGAGTCACGATGCCAGTGAAGGAAGGATGGACCGGGCGCGTCTACGAGGACTTCGAGGTCGGCGACCTCTACGAGCATCCCCTGGGGCGGACGGTGCTCGCGGCCGACAACACGTGGGCGACGCTGCTGTCCATGAACACCAACCCCATCCACTTCGACCACGCGTTCGCCGCCAACACCCCGTACGGCCGGACCCTGGTCGACTCGACGTTCACCCTCGCGGTGGTGACCGGGCAGTCGGTCATCGACCTGTCGCAGAATGTCATGGCGAACCTGGGGTGGGACGAGGTGCGGTTGCCGAATCCCGTCTTCGACGGCGACACCATCTACTCGCAGAGCGAGGTGTTGTCGAAGCGCGAGTCGAAGTCGCGGCCCTATGTCGGCATCGTCACCGTGAAGTCGACCGGGTTCAACCAGGACGGCAAGGTCGTGATCGAGTTCAAGCGGACGTTCATGGTCTACAAGCGGGGGCATGTGCCGAAGCGGTTCAGGCCCGCCGCGCCCGCCGCCTGATGGCCGATTCCGGGAAGGACCGTGGCGTGAGAGCGCGCATGATGGGGGCGGCCGATTGCCGCCGGAGCCTTCGCGTGAAGTCGAACGGAATGCGCGGGAGGGGTTCCCGACAGGACCTTCGTGCGAGAGCGGGCGGCCTGCGGGCCGTCGCCGCCGGGCTGGTGCTCGCTGCCCTCGGGGCCGCGGCGGGGTGCGTCGATCCCCTGCCCGCCGTGCACGGAGACCTGGCGTTCGTCGGGGTGAACGTCATCCCGATGACCGAGCCCGGGGCGCCCCGGGTCGTCGAGAACCGGACGGTGGTGGTGACCGACCGGCGCATCGCATCGATGCACCCGGCCGACGAGGTGGACATCGCCGACGGCGTCGAGGTGGTCGAGGCCGGGGGCATGTACCTCATGCCGGGGCTGGCCGAGATGCACGGGCATCTGCCCGGTCCGCGCATGGTGCAGTCCGACGCGCGGAACCTGCTCTTTCTCTACTTCGCCAACGGCGTGACCACCGTGCGGGGCATGCAGGGCGAGCGGTCGCAGCTCGGACTGCGGGCCCGCATCGCTCGCGGCCAGTTCCTGGGGCCGCGCCTCTTCGTCGGCAGCCCGTCGATGAGCGGGGGGCGCGTCACCCACCCCCGCGCAGGGCGAGCAGCTCGTGCGCGAGTACAACGAGCTCGGCTACGACCTCGTGAAGGTGCACGAGGGGCTGGCTCCCGATGTTTTCGACGCGGTGGCGGCGACCGCCCGCGAGGTCGGCCTGCCGTTCGGTGGCCACGTGCCCGACGCCGTCGGGCTGCGGGGCGCCCTCGCGGCGGGTCAGGTCTCGATAGACCACCTCGACAACACCATCGAGGCCCTCGTGCCGGACGGGCAGCTTCCCGCCGAGGGGCGCGGGCTCTTCGGGGTCGGCGAGCTGATCGACCGGGTGGACCTGACCCGGCTGCCGCAGCTCGTCGAGGACACCCGTGCGGCCGGGGCCTGGGCGGTGCCGACGATGGTGCTGTGGGAGACCGTCTTCTTCGGCGACCGCTCGGCCGCCGAGCTGCGCGCCGCGCGCCCCGAGGTGCGCTACATGCCCCCGGAGACGGTCGGAGCAGTGGGAGCGCGTGGTGGACGAGCGCGCCGCCGCCGCCGACCCCGAGTTGAACCGGCGGGTCGCGGCATTGCGGCGGCAGGTCCTGCGGGCTCTGCACGAGGGCGGCGTCCCCATCGTGCTGGGGACCGATTCGCCGCAGATCTTCAGCGTGCCCGGCTTCTCGGTGCATCACGAGATGGCCCTGTGGGTCGAGGTGGGGATGACCCCTACGCGGTGCTCGAAGCCGCGACCCGGCGCGTCGCCGAGTACTTCGACGCCCTCGACGACTTCGGGACCATCGAGATCGGCCGGCGCGCCGACCTCCTGCTGCTGACCGCCAACCCCATCGACGACGTCGCCAACGTCGCCCGGCGCGGGGGGGTGATGGTCAACGGCAACTGGTGGTCGGAGGAACGGATTCAGGAGCGACTGGCGGGCATCGCGCAGTTCTACGGCAACTGAGCGCCTCGCGGCCGTGGGCGGGGTCCGCCGTGGGTCGGGAGGAAGGCGGCGGCAAGGGCGCCACCCTGCTCGATGAACCGGGATCCGGCCGAGCCGCGGGTGGTTGGCGTTCGCGCAAGCAGAGTGTCGGCGCCGCCGACCAACGGAGACAGCATGACTGACGAGACCCTGCCGGCGTTGACCCGCTTCGGCGAGTTCGTGGCCGACTGCGCGGTGCCCCCGGGGGCGCGGCGCGCCGCCCGCGACGCGGTTCTCGACACCGTCGGGGTCGCCCTCGCGGGGTCCGTCGAGCCCGCGGCGCGGATGGTGCGCAGCCTCGCCGACGAGGAGGGCGGCGCGCCGCGGTGCGGCGTCCTCGGCGCGCCCGCGCGCACCGGCGCGGGGTGGGCGGCGCTGGCCAACGGGACGGCCGCGCACGCGCTCGACTTCGACGACATGTGCTTCGTGTCGATGGCGCATCCGAGCGCCCCGCTCGTGGCGGCGGGCCTCGCCGCGGCCGAGCTCGCCGACGCCGGCGGGGCGGCCCTGCTCGACGCCTACTGCGTCGGGTTCGAGGTCGAGGCGGTGCTGGGGCGGGTGATGAACCCCACCCACTACGAGCGGGGGTGGCACGCCACCTCGACCGTCGGCACCCTCGGGGCGGCCGCCGCGGCGGCGCGGCTCCTGGGGCAGGACGCCGCCACCACCGTCCGCACGCTCGCCATCTCCGCCGCCGAGGCGTCCGGGCTCAAGGAGAGCTTCGGCACCATGGTCAAGCCGCTCCAGGCGGGACTGGCGGGACGGAACGGGGTACTCGCCGCCATGCTCGCCCGCGCCGGGTTCACCGCTCCCGAGCGCGCCGTCGACGGCGCGCAGGGCCTGCTCGTGGCCATGCAGAGCCGCGCGAGCGACCTCGGGGCCGCGGCGGACGGACTGGGGCGCGCCTGGGAGATCATCGACGGCGGCATCACCGTGAAGCTCTACCCGTCGTGTGCGGCCACCCACCCCACCATCGATACTCTCCTCGACCTGCGGGACGAGCACCGGTTCACGGGCGACGACGTCGAGGCGGTGGAGATCGGGGTGGACGCGGTCACCCCCACCGTGCTCATCCACGACCGGCCGCGGACCGGTCTGGAGGGCAAGTTCAGCATGCACTTCTGCGCCGCCGCGGCCGTCGCCCACGGCCGCGTCGACCTCGGGACGTTCGAGCCGGCGGGGTGTCCGACCCGGCTGTGTGGGCGCTGCTGCCCCGAGTCGCGATGCGCGTCGATCCGTCGGTGGGCGTCGACCAGCCGCCGCTGACGGAGGCGGTGGTGGCCGTGCATCTCGCCGACGGCCGGCGCTGCGCGCGGCGGGTGCGCGGCGCGCGAGGCTACCCGAACCGGCCGCCCTCGGCGGCCGAACTCGACGCGAAGTTCCTGGCGTGCGCAACGCGCGCGGTGTCGCCGGCCGCCGCCGCCGCGGCGCTGGCGTGGCTGCGCGACATCGAGCGGCAGCCCGCGGTGTCGGCGCTGCCCGAGCTCGTCCGCGAATCGGCGCCGGTCTGAGGGCGTCGGAGGTCGCTCACGCGGACCGAGGGAACCATGGCGGCGCCACCCCTCACCGGGTCCGCGAATTCGCGCCGGCCCGAACGCCGGTGGGCGCTCCGCGTCGGCCCGGCGCCCGCCGGCGTTCGCGATGCCGGTTCCCCGCCGTTGCCGGCCCGCTCCCGCAGAGAGGAAATCATGCCAACCCCCAGCGACGCCACCCCGGGGCGGCGTGTCCGCCGCTCGGTCCTCTTCGTGCCCGCGGTGCGGCCCGACCGGTTCGCGAAGGCGGTCGCCACCGGGGCCGACGCCGTCTGCCTCGATCTCGAGGACGGGGTCTCGTTCGCGCAGAAGGACGAGGCGCGCGACAAGGCGTTGGCCCTGCTCGCCGACCGCCCCGCGGTGCGCGCCGAGGTCGTCCTGCGCATCAACGAGCCCGAGTCCGACCTCGGCGAGCGCGACCTCGCCGCCCTCCTCGCGGCGGGGGTCCGGCCCGATGCCCTGATGGTGCCCAAGGTCGGCGGCCCCGACACCGTGCGCGCCCTCGAGCGCCGACTCGCGCCGGCCCTTCCCGGCCTGCCGCTGGTCGTGCAGATCGAGACCGCGCCCGGACTCGCCGCCGTCGAGGACATCGCGGTGGCCTCATCCGACATCGCCGTCCTCTTCTTCGGGGCCGTCGACCTGTCGGCCGAGCTGGGCTGCGCCATCGAGTGGGACGCCCTGCTCTACGCCCGCTCCCGTGTGGTGGCGGCGGCGGCGCTGGCCGAGGTCGACGCGATGGACACACCGTTCATGGACGTGGGGGCGCCCTCCCGGCTCGAGGAAGAGGCGCGCGCGACCCGCCGCCTGGGATTCACCGGCAAGGCCGCCATCCATCCCACCCAGGTCCCGATCATCCAGGCCGCGTTCTCGCCCCCGCCCGACGCGGTGGCGTGGGCCCGGCGCATCGTCGCCGCCTACGAGGCCAACGCCGGGGGCGTGCTCCTCGTCGACGGCAAGCTCATCGAACGTCCCGTCATCGCGTCGGCCCAGCGCATTCTCGACGCCGCCGGAGCCGTCGACCGCGCCGGCGGCGACGCGCACTGACCCGGCGTGACCTCGAGGTTGAACCGCGAAGGACAGCGCGTGAAGCTCCGTGTCGACGAAAGAGATCCTCGAGCGGCGGGGCAATCGTGCGTTGGACCACGGGCGTTTCCGGGTACCGTGTGTAATCTGAAAGTATGACTTCAATTTGTGGACACGTCCCGCTTGACCTGTCTGAGGCGGCGGGCGAGGGCGGCCGACGGCGCCGCGCGACGTTCACGATGCCGCGGTGATGGCGGTCAGCCGCCCCGAGATCTCGCGCCGGCGGCGCCGCGGAGTCCCGGATTCCCCGCGGACGATGCACGGCGTTGAACGGTCCGCTGGCGCAAACGGCGCGGTGGGGGCGACAATCTCCGGCATGACCGCGCCCTTGTTCGACCTGCTGCCGACCGGCGAGACGTCCAGCGACGACCTCCTCGACCGCTTCCTCGACTACGTCGACCGGCTCGGCCTGACCCTCTATCCCGCCCAGGAGGAGGCGATTCTGGCCCTGCTCGAGGACCGGCACGTCATCCTGAACACCCCGACCGGATCGGGCAAGTCGCTGGCCGCGTTCGCGCTGCACTTCGCGTCGCTCGCCCGCGGCCGGCGCTCGGTCTACACCTGCCCCATCAAGGCCCTCGTCAACGAGAAGTGGATGGCCCTGTGCCGCGAGTTCGGGCCCGAGAACGTGGGGCTCGCCACCGGCGACGCCACCGTCAACCGCGACGCACCGCTGCTGTGCTGCACGGCCGAGATCCTCGCCAACATCGCGTTTCGCGAGGGGGAGGAGGCGGCGGTGGACGACGTGGTGATGGACGAGTTCCACTGGTATGCCGACCGTGACCGCGGCGTGGCGTGGCAGGCGCCGCTGCTGACCCTGGCGCGGACGCGCTTCCTGCTGATGTCGGCGACGCTCGGCGACGTGTCGTTCTTCGAGCAGGAGCTCACGCGGCGCACCGGCCGGGAGACGGTGACCGTGACCTCGATCGAGCGGCCGGTGCCGCTCGAGTACGCCTACTCCGAGGAGCCGCTCGCGAAGGCGGTGGAGCGGCTGGTCGAGACGGACCGCGTGCCCGTCTACGTGGTCCACTTCACGCAGAAGGACGCCGCCGCGAGTGCGCAGAGCTTCACGAGCCTGCACATCGCGACCCGGGCCGAGAAGCGGGCGCTGGCCGCGGCCGTCGAAGGCGTGCGCTTCTCGACGCCCTACGGCCCTCGCGTCCGCACGTGGCTGAAGCACGGCATCGGCATCCACCACGCGGGCCTGCTGCCCCGCTACCGCGTGCTCGCCGAGCAGCTCGCGCAGCGGGGCCTGCTCAAGGTCATCTGCGGCACCGACACCCTGGGGGTCGGGGTCAACGTGCCCATCCGCACCGTGCTCTTCAGCCGCCTCTCGAAGTACGACGGCGAGAAGACGGCGGTGCTCTCGGCCCGCGACTTCCACCAGATCGCCGGGCGCGCCGGGCGCAAGGGCTTCGACGAACGCGGCTACGTCGTGGCCCAGGCCCCCGAGCACGTCATCGAGAACCGGCGGCTCGCCGAGAAGGCGAAGGCGGGCAAGAAGGTGGTGCGGCGTCAGCCGCCGCGCGGCAACTTCGCGCCCTGGGACGGAGCGACGTTCGAGCGGCTCGTGCGCGCCCGCCCGGAGCGGCTCCGATCGCGCTTCGCGGTCTCGCACGGCATGCTGCTGAACGTGCTGTCGCGCCCCGGCGACGGCTGCGCGGCGATGCGCCGGCTCGTGCGCGACAGCCACGAATCGGACGCCGCCAAGCGGGCGCATCGACGCCGCGGCTGGCAGCTCTTCCGGTCGCTGGTGGCGCGCAAGGTCGTCGAGATCGTTCCCCCCACCCCCGGGGGGTCGCGGGTGCGGGTGAACGTCGATCTCCAGGACGACTTCTCGATGGACCAGGCGCTGTCGCTCTACCTCATCGAGACGATCCCGCTGCTCGACCCCGACGCCGAGGGCCACGCCCTCGATCTGCTCACGCTCGTGGAGAGCATCCTCGAGAACCCGGCCGCCATTCTGCACCGGCAGCTCGCGAAGCGGAAGGCCGAGGCGGTGGCCGAGATGAAGGCGGCCGGCCTGGACTACGACGAACGCATGGCCGAGCTCGAGAAGCTCGAGTACCCCAAGCCGCTCGCCGATTTCGTCTACGCGACGTTCAACGACTTCGCCGACCGTCACCCGTGGGTGGGCGAAGAGAACATCCGGCCCAAGTCGATCGCGCGCGAGATGTTCGAGACCTGGTTGTCGTTCGCCGACTACGTCAGGGAGTACGGCCTCGAACGCATGGAGGGACTGCTGCTGCGGCACCTCGCCAGCGTCTACAAGGTGCTGCGGCAGACGGTGCCCGACGGCGTGAAGACCGACGAGGTCGTGGAGATGGAACTCTATCTCCGGGATCTCGTGCGCAGGGTCGACTCGAGCCTGCTCGACGAATGGGAGCGGATGCGCGATCCGGACTTCGAGCTCGCACCTGAGGGCGCACCCGAACCGGCTGTGTCCGGCCGCGACGAGTCGGTCGACGTGACTCTCGACGCGCGCGCCTTCACCGCCGCCATCCGCGCTCGCGTCTTCGCGCTGCTGCGCGCGTGGTCGACCGGTGACGACGAGGCCGCGCTCGAGGTCCTCGACAGCACGCTCGACGGGGTCGGAGAGGCATGGACGGCCGAGCGGTTGTCCCGCGCGCGGGAGACGTTCGCGGCCGAGAACGGCGGCCTGCGCCTCGACCCCGAGGGCCGCAACCGGCGGCACACGGTCGCCCGGCCGTCGGACGACGGCGCGGCGTGGCGCGTGGAGCAGATGCTGGTGGACGTGGAGGAGCACAACGACTGGATGGCGGAGCTGGAGGTGGACCTGGCCGCCTCGCGCGCCGCGTCCGCGCCGGTCATGCGTTTGCTGCGACTGGAGCGCCTGACGTCGTAGGCTCGACGTGGTGGAGCGCCCGGGGCGGCGAGCGCCCGAAAGGCGTCGCAGCGCGTGACTCGGACACCGCTACCGGGAGCGGGGGGGCGGCCTCACGCGGGCGCCGCGGCTTGGGCCGCCTGCGCCGCGGCTTGGGCCGGCCGATGCCTGCGCATCTCCTCCAGCCGGTCGTGAGCCAGCATGTTCTGGATCAGCGGCAGGTAGAAGACGCCGTCGCCTTGCACACGCACGGCGTCGTCCGCGACCGTGACCCACCCGATCTCGTCGAGCGCCCGCCACGCCGCCGCGTGTTCGTCGACGACGTCGCGGCCGAGCAGGTCCCGGTAGGCCGCGCGGTCGACCGAGAGTCCCTGCATCTCCTGGAAGAGGAGGTGCAGCCGCAGGTCGGCCGGCGTGTAGTGGTAGCCCCGCATCACCGGATGGCGGCGCTCGCGGATGCAGCGGTAATACTCGTCCACCCGCACGTGGTTCATGAACGCCCATCCCGGCGACTGCGGGGTGCCGAAGAAGAACGAGATGCCCGCGTAGCCCCAGCCCCAGGCGTCGAACCCGATGGGGCCGTTCCCGTTCGATGCGAACGGCTTGCGGAACAGCTCTTCGTAGAGGTACGAGCTCGGCACCGCCGAGTCGCGGCGCTCGAAGTCGTAGGGGGTCACCTGGGTGTAGCCGCGGGCCTCGAGCACCGCCTTGCCGGCGCGGTACATCGCCAGGTTCTCCTCCTGGGAGGGCAGCTCGCCCCGGCGGTTGCGGGCGAAGTCGGTGCGGCCGGCGACGTTCAGCTCGTAGTGGGTGATGTGCGCGACGCCGGTCGCGGCGATCGTCTCGAGGTCGCGCGCCATCTGCTCGATGGTCTGGTTGGGCCAGCCGAAGATGAGGTCGACGCTGATCGGCAGGTCGAGCTGCCGGCAGGAATCGAGGGTCCGGAACACCTGGTCGGCCCGCTGACGCCGGCCGCTCGCCTTGATCAGCTCGTCGTCGAGCTGCTGCACCCCCATGCTGATGCGGTTCATGCCGCACTGCTTCATCGCGAGCAGCTTGTCGTGGCTGAAGGTCTGGGGAATGCCCTCGAGGGTGATCTCGATGTCGGAAGGAATGTCGAAGACGCCCCCCACGATCTCCATGAGCCGCGCGTATTGGTGGGGCTTGTAGAGGTTCGACGTCCCGCCGCCGAAGTAGATGCTGGCCAGCTCGGCGCCGGCGAAGTGGTCGCGGAACAGGTCGCCCTCGCGCTCCAGATAACCCAGGTACTCGTCGAGCTGACGCTGGCCAGTGTAGATCTCGGTCGGAAAGAGGCAGAACCCGCAACGGTCGGGATCGGTGGGCAGGCAGTACGGGGTGGCGACGTACAGGTTGATGCGCTTGGGTATCTCGCGGTTGGTGCGATCCCGGGCCCGCAGCACGGCGTCCATGGGCACGTCGTGCTCGGTCCAGTGCACAGGGGACGGATGGCCGTGCAGCACCTTGTTGCTCTGGCGCCGCCGCCGGTGCTTCTCGACGAACGCCTTGGCCGCCTGCACGTCACGCACGATCTGAACGATTGTCGGTCGGTCACCCCCGGTTGTCAACACCGGGACGACGCCTGAGGCCCCAAGGGTCGGCTCAGCGCACCCTGGCCAGCACCGCGTGCCCGGCGTTGAACTCGATGTCCGCGGGCCGGGCCGGCAGAGGCAACTCGACGGAGACCTCGGGGGCGTCCACGAGAACGTGGCGGACGATCGGCGGATGGTCGTCGAACGTCAGCCGAATCGGCACCGGCATCCGGAACCCGTCCGGCACGTTCTCCTGGCGGACGCGGCCGACGAGCACGAAGGGCGCGGGCTGGTCGATGACCGGACCGACGGTGAGGTCCGCCCGGTAGGTGGGGACGTCGACGCCGTACACCCATTGATCGAAGAACCAGTCCATCGGTTCGCCGAACGCGGCGGAGACGGCTTCCTCGAACGAGCGCGTGGACATCACGCGTCCCAGCCGGGCGGTGGCGTACCCGTGCATCAGGTCCCTGAACCGGGAGTCGTCGCCGGTCTCCCAGTCGAGCAGCATCGACCGCAGCATGTGCAGGACATAGGCGCCCTTCTCGTAGATCAGGATGCGGTGGTCGAGGGAGCCGACGCGCGGATTCGTCGAGACGAGCCGGTAGCCGACGACGAGGGGGCCCGCCTCGTGCCCGTCGCTCCACCGCAGCGCCTCGGGGCGGAAGCCGTAGTGCCGGAGCCCGATGCCCTGGCCCATCTGCCCCTCGCCCAGCACGTCGTGGCGCCACGCGTCGACCACGTCGGCGAACTGGTCGGGGTCGTCGAGGCCGTACAGCGTGTAGAGGGCGGCCGCGTAGTGGGAGAAGCCCTCCACCATCCACTGGTCGCGGTAGTCCCGCCACCAGTCGACCCCGGTCCCCCACCACTGGTGCGCCACCTCGTGCGCCCGGAACAACTCCGCCTCTCCTGTGTGCATGTCGCCGAACGCCTGATACGACAGGAACAGCAGGCCGGGGAAGGCCTGCCCGCTCAGGGTCTCGGTCTCGGTGACGAGCAGCGACGGGTGGGGGAACGGCCCGAAGTACTCGGTGAAGAGCGCGATGGCGCCGGTGACGTCGGCGATGGTCTTCTCTCGGCTGCCCGGCGCGAACCCCCGGTGGTTGGGGTCGGCGTAGATGGAGACGGCCGGAGGGGCGGCCCGTTCGACCTCGGTGACCTCGAACTCGCCGTAGTGGAAGGCCATGCCGCCGACCGGCCCGTGCGTCCTCCAGCGCTGAATGCGGGTGTCGTCCTCCACCCGCTCGTCGACCAGGTCGCCGCCGCTCGCGATGCGGTACCGGTCGGGCACCCGGAAGGTCGTCTCGACGGTGCTGGTGCGGTTGTCGGCGTGCTGCGGCCGCCAGTCGAGGGTGTCGAGGAGCACGAAGTCGCGAGTCTGCCGCAGCCGGTCGACGAGCGCCCCCTCGTAGGCGAGCTCGAGCACGAACTGCTCCCCCGCGCCGACGGTGCGGGGGAGCGCCACCGTGACCCAGGGCTCGAACCGGTCGTCCTCGAACGTCCGCTCGTGCCGCTCCTGCGCGAAGGGGAGCGGCTCGCCCGTCAACCCGGTCGGGTCCGCAGGGTCGGCGCCGGAGTCGGCGGCGTCCCTGGCGAGCAGGCTCGCGTCCGCCGGGCGGTCGGCGGGGTCGGCGCGCCAACGGGCGTCCGTGACCTCCAGCGTGGCGCTGATCTGCAGCCGGAGCCCCCGCGTCGGCTCGAGCGGCTCGATCAGCAGGGCCGCCGTCGCGCGGGCGTCGCCGTCGCCGTCGAGGGCGAGATCGATCTCGGTGCGGGGCACCCGCGCCCGCGGCGTCCAGCCCTCCCGGTGCGGCTCGACCGGCCGCGCCGGCAGCCCCAGGGCCACGCCGGTGGCCTCGTCGTCGTCGAGGCGATCCGGGTCGATCGGGAACGGATCGAGGGCGCGGTCCGCGACCTCGGGTCGATAGTCGGTCAGGGCGTGGAAACGCATCCACGTGTCGGACGCGCTGCGCCGGTTCTCGTAGCGGTACAGGGCTACCTCTTCCGGTTCGTGCGGCTCGACCACGAGGGTCAGCCAGCCGTGGTCCCGGCTGTCGATCGCGAGGAGCCGGTAGGCGCGGCCGGGCGGCAGCGTGCCCGTCGCCTGCCGCCACCGGTCGTGGAGGATCCGGCTCTCGGGGTTGATGCGCTGCTCGCGCAGCAGCCGGCGCCGCCGGTCCCTCAGCAGCCGGTTGGCGCGCTCGGTGTCGCGCCGGCGCTCGCGCGCGGGGTCGGCGAGGGCGCGAAGCCCCTCGGCGGTGTCGTCGCCGGCCCACAGCACGAGCCGGTCGAAGGCCTCGTCGACCCGGTGCTCGTCCGAGAACCGCTCGAGCTGGTGGTGCTCGACCGCATCGGGCGGGTAGCCGCGCAGCCGGCCGTCGCCGACGAAGACCGCGGTCGAGAGCCCGCCGTCGATCTCGGGAACCAGATACAGCCGTCCCTCCTCCAGCTCCAGCTCGAAGCGGTCCACCCGGAAGCGGCCGCCACGAATGTCGCCGGCGTAGGCGATCTCCGCCTCTCGCAGCTCCTGATACAGCGGCGGAGGGCCCGGCCCCTCGTCGCCCGCGTCCGTGTCGTTCTGCGGGGCGGCGTGCGCGGAGACCGCCACCGTCGAGAGGGCGGCGAGGGCCGCGCCCGTCAGGAGTCGTGCGACGGTCGGGTGACTGATGGGCACGCGCTGAGCTTATCACCGGCGGCGGCCAAGGTCGCGCCGACCTCGCCGCCCGTGAAACAATCGGGGAGCGGCGATGCTGGGCCGTCCGTGGTGAGGCCGCGCGTCGCCGTGACCGGCGAGGAGGGGGCGGGAGCGCATGGGCACGACGATTCGACGGAGCGCGGCTGTGATCGGCGCGCTGGCGTTACTGATGCTGGCGGTGACCGGATGCACCTCGAACCCGCTGCTTCCGACCGAGGTGCGCTTTCTGCAGGTCTACGACCTCGAGATCGGGATGGGCCGGGAGGCGACGGCCGGCGACCGGGTGATCATCGATTATCTGGTCTGGACCTTCGATTCGGACCAGGCCGACAACAAGGGGCGGGAACTCAACGTCCGCAACGGCTACACCTTCTTCCTCGGGGCGAACCAGGTCAACGCCGCGTTCGATCAGGGCATCGTGGGCATGCGGGTCGGCGGGCTGCGCCGGTTGGTCATTCCCGCCTCCTATGCGGCGGCGGGAAGCGCGTTCGGCTCGGTGCCGCCCAACACGCCGCTCGTCGCGGAGGTCCGGCTGCTGGATGCGCAGCCGGTGGGGTAGTCCCGCACCGCCGACGCCTATCGGAACAGCCGGGTGACCTTGACGACGAACCCCCGGTTGCGGAGCTCGGCGTAGCGGTCGGGCCGCAGCGGGTCGATGTCCTGCTCCTCGGTGTACACGACGAACAGCTCGCTGCCCGGCGAGTACTCCCACCGCAGGCGCAGGTTGGTGCCGAGGGTGTCGTTGGTGGAGTTGTACTGGAACAGGCCGCTCACGAACATGCGGGGCGAGAAGGTGTAGTTGAGGCGCCCGAGCATCAGGTCGGTGCGGAACGATCCGCCGGGCAGGTCGATCCAGTTGAACGAGACGCTGGGCTCGATGGACAGGCGCGGCGAGAGGTCGACGCGCCCGCGGCTGAGATCGACCGAGGTGAGCTTGCCGTCGAAGTAGCCGCCGGTCGCCACTTCGACCCGCCCGTTGAGCAGCCGTTGCGGGCCGAGCGCATAGGTCAGCCGCACGTCGGTGAAGTCGTAGCCGCCGACGGGAATCGCCACACTTCCCCCGCTCGGACTGAACGGCCTCTGCAGCAGCTCGTGGCTGTCGCTCACCCGCACCCCGAACTGGTCGCTGTTCTCGAGCTCGGTCTGCATCGCCACCTGCTGCTGGCGGGTCTCGAGCCGGCCGGCGTCGGCGGTCAGGAAGTAGTCGAGGCTGGCCTCGAGCACGAATTGGCGCACCGACTCGATGGACCGCGGCCGCGGGCTGTAGCGGCCCGAGACCGACGTGCGCCGGAAGTTGTCGCGGCGCACGAACCCCACCTCGGGGCGGAAGTCGTCTTCGACGACGAGGTGGTCGAGCTCGAAGCCGTAGCGGTCGGCGCCGTAGTCGAACCGCGCCTGGTAGCTGGCGTCGCGCCCCGTCACCCCGGTGGTGCGGGTCCGCGCGTAGTAGCCGAGGAAGTTCACGCTGTCGAAGAACGAGAAGCTGGCGTCGGCCCCGAAGGCCTGGTTCGAGCCGTTCCCGTCGCGTGAGACCGACCGGCTCGTCACGAGGGCCCCGACGCTGCTGCGCCGCAGCAGGTCGCGCCTCAGCCGCAGCACCGTGAAGTTGGCGGCGGCGGCGTCGGGGATCGTCTGGTCGCCGGGTTGCGTCGCCAGCCCGCCGGTCTGGATGTTCAGGGCCCCCACGTCGAACGCGCCGATCTTGCCGGTCAGGCGTCCGCCGCCGAGGATCGGCACGACCTCGCCGCCTTCCAGCCCGATGCGGCGGCTGTAGAACAGGGTCGGCGCGTCGCCCCCGCCGAACACGCTGCCCCGCCGCAGGCTGCGGGCGGTGCGGAAGCTCCCGCGTGCGAAGTCGAAGATGCCGCGCCCCTCCAGGAAGAACTCGCGCTTCTCGGGGAAGAACAGGTTGAACCGGGTCAGGTTCACCTGCTGCTCGTCCACCTCGACCTGGGCGAAGTCGGTGTTGACGGTGAAGTCGGCGGTCAGGTTCTGGGTGACGCCGTATTTCAGGTCGACCCCGATCTCGCCGTGGCGGGCCCCCTGGCCGACTGGCGCGTTCACGTCGGTGGTGGCGCCGCCGATGGCGTAGGGCTTGATCTCGATGTGGGTGCCGGCGGGCGGCGTCTCCAGCCCCACCAGGGTGCCCGCCGCCGACACGCGGAACACGCCGCCCCGCCCCCCGAACCCCGCCGCGGAGATGGGAATGAGGGTCAGGTAGGCCCACTCGTTCTTGCGGATGACGGTGCGGCGTATCTGGATGCCCCACACCTGATCGCGCTCCGGCCGGTAGCGCAGCGACTTGAACGGCACCACCATCTCGATGGTCCAGCCCCCGTCGAACCGCCCCGTCTGCACGTCCCACACCGGGTTCCAGTCGCGGTTCGGATTGCCCTCGTTGGTGATCGCCTGGTCGACGAAGCCGCCGGCGGGGTTGGCGTAGAAGAGCAGCGCGTTGCGCCGGTCGTAGAACGTGTCGATGAGGAAGCCGAACAAGTCGTTGTTCAGCATGTTGAACGCGTCGCGGCGCATCTCCGTCGCCACCCACTCGCTCGGCGGCGCGCTGTCCCAGCAGCGTCCTGCAACGTAGAAGTTCTCGTCGTCGAACATCACCCACGCTTCGGTGCGCTCGGTGGCGGGCGCGCCCTCGTCGGGAAGCTGCTGGATGAAGTCGGACACCGGCGGCACCTTCTCGTAGACGGGCTCGTCGAGCCGCCCGTCGACGCGGATGCCCGCCAGCAGCGGGATGGCGCGCATGGTCGCCTGCCCGCCGTCGCGGGTGATCATCGCGGGCTGGGCCGGGGGGGGAGGGCCGTCGATGACGACGCCGGGCTCGACCACGACGAACTCGGCGGGCTCGCCGGGCACGGGCTGGGCCGGGGTCGGGGCCGCGAGGCCGAGGGTCGCAGCGAGAAGCAGCGCGGTCGAGCTCCAGGATGTCCCCGACCGGCGCGAGGGTCTGGGGGCCGCGAGGTCGACGGTGGCAACCGGAAGCAGCGGCGGGTCCCGCCGCTGCCGATGCGGCGGCTTCGCCCGCGCGGCGGTGTGGCGATCTCTCGGGACGAGGGCCGCGGTCACGCGCTTCCGCCGGCCGGTGTCTGGTCTCATGGTCGTTCGTGGGGCGATCACCGCCGGTGTCGGCATTCCGCCGGGGGGGGCCTGACCCGTGCGATGATACTTCAGCCCGCCGGGAGGCGGCGTCGGCTACGGTCCGCTACCGTGCCCGCGCCGCGACAGGGCCGGGGGCGGGTCGGGGTGGTTGCCGCACGTCCTTCGAGGTGGGCAGCGGCCGTGGCCGTCGCAGCCGGAACGCCGTGACCGGGGTTGCGCAACCAGCGTGGTGAACGGCACGGCGTTCTCATGGCCGCGCTTCGGCATGGCGTTCTCATGACCGCGCCGCGGCAGGTCGTCCATCGACCCGGCCCCTGTTTCGACCCATGGCGCCTGCCTGCGCCAGAAGCCACTATGCGACCCGATGCAGCAGCGTTTCGCCGGCCTCGATCCGCCGGCAGTTCTCCACCGCGACGGCGAGGCTCCGCGCCAGCGTTTCGCGGGTCAGCCACGCCACGTGCGGGCTGCAGACGACGTTGTCGAGGCCGAAGAGGGGGTTGCCGACCGCCGCCGGCTCGGTCTCGAGGACGTCCAGCCCCGCCGCCCCGAGGCGGCCCGACCGCAGCGCCTCGACGAGCGCCGGCTCATCGACGAGCGCCCCGCGGGCGGTGTTGACGAGGACCGCGCCCGGCTTCATGCGGGCGATTGCGCCGGCATCGATGAGCCGCTCGGTGTCCGGCGCGAGGGGGACGTGGAGCGACACGACGTCGCTCGCCTCGAGCAGGGTGTCGAGCGTCGCGCGCTCGCCCACCGCGTCGGGCTTGGGGCTGCGGCTGGCGTAGAGCACGCGGGCGCCCATGGCCTGCAGCACCGGCGCGAGGTGGCGCGGGACCGCGCCGTAACCCACCAGCCCGACGGTGCGTCCGCCGACTTCGCCCGCCTGGTCCTGGAACGCCGGCGGCAGGCGCCAGCCGGCGCGCGCGACGGCGTCGAGCCGGTTCGCGAGGCGCAGGGCGCTCAGCATCAGCAGCAGGGTCATCTCCGCCACCGCCTGGGTGTTCGTTCCCGGCATGTTGCAGACGGCGACGGCGCCCCGTCGCGCCGCCGCGAGGTCGATGGTGTTCACGCCGACGCCTATCTTCTGGATGAGCCGGAGCCGCGGGGCCGACGCGATGGTCTCGGCCGTCAGCGGCTCCAGCAGATGCCATATCGCCTCGGCGTTGGGCAGCAGCGCCCGGAACCGGTCGAGGTCTGCGGGCTCGCAGACCTCGACCGAGAGTCCGCGATCGTCGAGGGCCGCGAGCCGGCGTGCCAGTTCCGGTCCCGCCGGGTAGTGCCAAATCACGTTCATCATCGGCTCCGTAACGTCAGCGTTCCCGGCGCCCGGAGACGGACGCGCGCCGCGTCCCCGCAGCCGGGTCGCCGCCGCCGGTGGCGTACCATGTCGCGGCCGGACTGATGTCACCACCATGACGCGCCGCACCGCATCCGGGTCCGGGCTGGTGTCGATTGCCGAACGGCTCCGCAAGCGCACGCGCGGGCTGCGGTTCGCCCCGCCGGTGGCTTGCGTCTACGCGCCGCTCGACTACGCCTGGGCGCCGCACCGGCTGTACCTGGAGCGGTACGGGGTCGAACCGCGCGAGGTGCTGTTCGTCGGGATGAACCCCGGTCCGTTCGGGATGGCCCAGACCGGCGTGCCGTTCGGCGACGTGGCGATGGTCCGGGACTGGCTGGGCATCGAGGCGCCGGTCGAGCGTCCCGCCCGCGAGCATCCGAAGCGCCCCGTGCGCGGCTTCGACATCGCGCGCGGGGAGGTGAGCGGCGCGCGCTTCTGGGGCTGGGCGCAGGCGCGCTTCGGCGCCCCCGAACCGTTCTTCCGGCGCGCCTTCGTCTGGAACTACTGTCCGCTCGCTTTCGTGGGCGCCACGGGACGCAACATCACCCCCGACACGCTGCCCCGGTCAGAGCGTGATCCGCTGTTCGCGGCGTGCGACGAGGCGCTGGCCGCGGTCGCGGCGCACCTGCGTTGCGCCCTCATCGTGGGCATCGGCCAGTTCGCGGCCCGTCGCGCCGCCCCCATCGCCGCCGCCGCGCAGGCGCGGTGCGGGTCCGCCCCTCACCCCAGCCCGGCCAGCCCCGCCGCCAACCGCGGCTGGCCCGGCATCTTCGACGCCGCCCTCCGCGAACTGGGCCTCCGCATCGAGGCGCCTTCATCGAGCGCGCGGAACCGCGCTACTCAACGCCTTCCATCAGGTAGTCGACGAGCGCGGGCACGATGATGTCCGGCCGTTCCAGGTGCGGCACATGACCCAGCCCCGGAAAGAGCAGTATGCGACCGTTTCCGTTGGGGACGGTGTCGGCCAACACCTGCATTCGCTCCTGGAAGACCTCCGCCGGACCGAGCAGCAGATCCTCCGCGCCCCCGAAGGCGAGCGTCGGCACGTGGATATGCGGCCAGTCGTAGACGACCGGGTCCTGATAGAGCATCTGGCTGATGATCGACTGCACCATGGCGAGGCGCGGAAAGTCGGCGCTGAGGGTCCACGACGAGCGGATGCGGGTGTAGAGCTCGAACTTGTCGTTCCAGGCCGACGGGTCGTGCCCGACGTACCGGCTGAGACTCCGGCGGGTGCTCTGGTAGTCGGTCTGGAGCGTCCGCTCGTAGATCTGATCGACCGGCGTCATCGGGCGATTGAACCGGTTGTCTGAGAGGCCGATGGGGTTGTAGATGACCAGCCGCTCGACCGAGTCGGGATACTGCGTGGTGAACCGCGTCGCGAGCATGCCGCCCATCGAGTGGCCGACGGCCATGACCTTGTCGATCCCCTCGTGCTCGAGGATGAGCTGCGTGTTGCGCGCCTGCGTGTTGAAGTTGTAGGGCGCGATCGGCTTCGACGACTTGCCGTACCCGATTTGGTCCGGGACGATGATGCGGAATCCGGCGTCGGTCAGCCCGTCGATGATGTCACCGAAGTAGAAGCCGCCGAAGTTGTTGCCGTGCATCAGCAGGACGACGTGGCCGTTGGCGGTGCCGGTCGGCGCGATGTCCATATAGGAGATGCGCACGTCCTGGCTGTAGACATCGATGTCGAGATACTTGCTCGGGGCCGGATACGGGCACTCGTCGCAGGTGATGCTGCCCGGCTTGATGTCGGTCGGCGTCGGCACCGGCGGCAGAATGTCGCGACCCTGGGCGCCGGCGACCGCCGCCATACCGAGAATCACGAGCACCGAGGCGAGTGTTCTGAGACAAATGGGCATGAGTCCTGCTCCGTGGTCCTGAGAAGTGTCGGTACGTGTACCCTGCGCTTATATCCTAATGGTCTATGCCATCTCCAGCATGCGCGCGGATCACGGCTGGAGCACCGCCTGCCGTTCCGGCAGGGCGAACACGAACAGGTTGTTGTTGGCGCTCGGGCGCAGCTCGGGCGTGAGCTCCAGGAAGCGGCCGGAGCCGGTGCTGACCGCGACGTACTGACGGCCGTCCACCGCGTAGGTGATGGGGAAGCCCGAGACGGGTGAGCCGAGGTTGATCTCCCAGAGGATCTCCCCGGTGTCGTCGTCGAAGGCCCGGAAGCGGCCGTTGACGTCGCCGCCGAAGACGAGCCCGCCGCCGGTCGCGGCGAGCGCCATCGTGGCGGCGCGCTGCTGGTAGTTCCACACGACCTCGCCCGTCTCGGCCGAGATCGCCTGTACGCTGCCCACGTCGTCGGTGCCGGGGGCGATCTCGGGGCGCCACGCGATGGCGTAGAGCCGGCGCGCCTCGTCCTGCTCATCGGGGGCGGCCATCGCCATCATCCGCGAGCAGACGTTCCGCAGGGGCATGTACATCGTGTTGGTCCGCGGCGAGTAGGCGCCCGCCTCCCAGTCCTTGCCGCCGCTCGCGTGGGGGCAGGCCAGCACCTGCTGCCCTGCCGCGGTGAAGATGAGCTCCGCGTTCTCGGTCACCGCGCCGGTGGCCCCGTCGATGCCGCTCACCACGTTCTGGACGATGGTCGGCGTCGCCCACAGGAACTCGCCGGTCTCGCGGTCGAGCGTGTAGACGATGCCGGTCTTGCCGGGAATGCCGGTGACGACGCGCCGCTCCTCGCCGGGCTGGATGCGGGGGTTGATCCACGCTACCGCCGACGCGTCGGGCCGCACTGCGGTGTCGACGAGGAGGCGCTCGAACGGGTGATCGAGGTCCCAGTGGTCGTTCATGTGCTGGTAGTACCAGACGATCTCGCCGGTGTCGGCGTCGAGAGCGAGCGTCGAGTTGTGGTACAGGTGGGTCAGGTCGGTCCCGCCGAGGAGGAACTTCGGCGCCGGCGAGGTGACCGAGGTGCCGACGTAGACGAGGTTCAACTCGGGGTCGACGCTCGGCACCATCCACGAGCCGACGTGCCGGCGCTCCTCGTAGGGCACCGCCCCCCACGTCTCGTCGCCCGGCTCGCCGGGGGCGGGGATGAGGCGCCGCCGCCACAGCTCTTCGCCGGTGGCGGCGTCGTGGGCGGTGATGACGCAGCCGTCGGGCCCTCCGCGGGGGTCGCAGCTCCGGCCCGAGAACACCTTCCCGCCGGCGACGATCGGCCCCGACGTCTGGTTGGCGGGGTTCACGGTGTAGTCGAGGATCTCGGTGTCCCACACCACGTCGCCGGTCTCGGCGTCGAGGGCGACGATGTGGTCGTCCATGGTGGTGTCGATGATCAGCTCGCCGTGGATCGCGACGTTGCGGTTGGTCTCGATGAGGGTGCCGATCATGTAGTCGCCGAGGTCGTCGGGCCGGTCGCGACGGTACTCCCAGACGAGGTCGCCGGTCACCGCGTCGATGGCCTGGATGATGTCCTGCGGATTCGGCATGAACATCACCCCGTCGCGGACCAGCGGCGTCCCCTGCTGGCGTCCCGGGCCGAGGGCGCGCGACCACACCATCCGCAGATCGCCGACGTTGTCCCGGTCGATCTGGTCGAGGGGGCTGTAGCCCCAGCCGTCGAGGGTGCGGCGCCACATGAGCCACTCGTCGGGGCTCGGGTTCTCGAGCTCGGCGTCGGTGACGGGCCGGATGCGGTCGGGCTGGGCGGCGGCCGGGGGCGCGGCGGCGACCACGGCGGCGGCGGCGACGATGCCGGCGACGAACCGCAACGACAACCAGCGGGCTGCGAGCATGATGCCTCCTCTATGTTCCAGCAGGAAATGACGGGTGCATGGTGCCAAGGCGTGCGTTGGAGCGGTCAGGCCGTGCCCGGCGCCGCCTCGGCCGCCTTCAGCGCCTCGGCCCGGTAGTAGGTGGTGAGGGTCTCGCTCATCTCGGCGATGTCGCCGTTGAGCATCTCCGTCAGGCGGTGGGTGGTGAAGCCGATACGGTGGTCGGTCACCCGGTTCTGCGGGAAGTTGTAGGTGCGTATCTTCTCCGAGCGTTCGCCGGTGCCGACCTGGCTCTTCCGGTCCTGGGCGATCTCGTCGTGCCGGCGCTGCTGCTCCATCTCGTAGAGCCGCGAGCGCAGGACTTTCATCGCTTTCGCCTTGTTCTTGATCTGCGATTTCTCGTCCTGCTGCGAGACGACGAGGCCGGTCGGCAGGTGGGTGATGCGCACTGCCGAGTAGGTGGTGTTGACGCTCTGGCCCCCGGGGCCGCTCGAGCAGAACGTATCGATACGGAGGTCCTTGGGGTCGATGGCGATGTCCACCTCCTCGGCCTCGGGCAGAATCGCGACGGTGGCGGTCGAGGTGTGGATGCGCCCGCTCGCCTCGGTCGCGGGGACCCGCTGCACGCGGTGGACGCCGCTCTCGTACTTGAGCTGGCTGTACACGCGCCCGCCCGCGATGAGGGCGATGACCTCCTTGATGGCCCCCACCCCGCTCTCGTTGATGGACAGGATCTCGACCTTCCAGTCGCGCCGCTCCGCGAAGCGGTTGTACATGCGGAAGAGATCGCCCGCGAACAGGCCGGCCTCGTCGCCGCCGGTGCCGGCGCGGATCTCGAGCACGACGTTCTTCTCGTCGTTCGGGTCCTTCGGCACCATCAGGACGCGGATCTCGGCCAGCAGGTCCTCGCGGCGGGCCTCGAGCTCGGCCAGCTCCTGCTCGGCGAGCTCCCGCAGCTCGGCATCTGCGCCGTCGGCGAGCTCCCGCGTCTCACCGATCTCCGACGACACCGTCTTGTAGTCGCGGAACTTGTCGACGATCGGTTGAATCTCCGAGAGCGCCTTCGAATGCGTCCGGTACTGGTTGGGGTCGGACTGCACCGCGCCGTCGCTGAGCAGGCTCATCAGCTCGTCGTATCGGGTCTCGATGGTCTGCAGCTTGTCGAACATGGCGGACGAATGCTCCTCGAATGCTCCGGATCGGTCGCAGCAGTCCGCGCCGTCCGCGCCGCCGGGTTCGCGCCGGTGAGACTCCCCACGCGGCCCCGGCGGCCGCGCGTCAGCCCCCCGAGACCGGCGGGAGGAACGCCACCTCGTCGCCGTCGCCCACGGCGGCGTCCATTCGCGAGTACTCGGCGTTGACGGCGGCGGAGATCGTCTCCTGATAGGCGCGCAGCGCCGGGAACTCGCCCGTCAGCTCGTCCCAGACGGTGCGGACGGTGGCGCCGTCGGGAACCTGCCTGGCGATCTCTCCCGCCCCGACGATGTCGCGGAGCCGGGCGAACAGACGGACGTTGATGCGCATGGCGCTGTGTCAGCCGGCCGTCACCGCCGGCGCACCGCCTTCGCCCGTCGCGAGGCGGTAGGCGGTCTCGCGGGCCTGTTCGTCCTCTGCGTTGGCGCTGGCCCCTTCGATCCAGACATCGCCGCCCTCGAAGAACTCGTGCTTCCAGATTGGCGCGATCTGTTTGATGCGCTCGATGACGTAGCGGCAGGCGGCGAACGCATCGGCGCGGTGGGGCGACGCCACCGCGATGATCACGCTGGCCTCGCCGATCTCGAGCCTGCCCAGCCGGTGGTGCAAGGCCAGCCGCACCGACCAGCGGTCGCCGACCTCCCGGCCGATGCGCTCGAAGGCCCGCACCGCGAGCGGCTCGTAGCCTTCGTACTCCAATCGAAGCACCCGGCGCCCCGCGTTCGCGTTGCGGACGACGCCCACGAAGGTGATGACGGCGCCGGGGCCGACCGGGTCCGCGGCGGCCTCGGCGCCGACCGTGCGCACCAGCGCGTCGAGGTCGAGCGGCGCGGTCGTCACCGCGTACGGCGGAGTCGGCATGAACTCACTATTGTCGCTCATTTCGCCAGAAATGATGGAGCGGCCCGGGCCCGTGCCCCGGCCCGGCCGCGCTGCGGATGGCCTCCTCGACGCGGCGCTTGGCGCGGGCGGCGGCCTCGGCCAGGGGCAGTCCGGCGGCCAGCCCCGCCGCGATGCCGGCCGAGAGCGTGCATCCGGTGCCGCGGGTCTGCCGGCCGTCGAGCCGGGGGCCGCGCAGCTCGACGACGCCGCCCCCGTCGTCGAGCACGTCGACCGATTCGTCGGTGTCGAAGTGGCCGCCGGTGACGAGGACGGCCGCCGCGCCCCGCGCCCGGATGCGAGCGGCGGCGCGCCGGGCGTCGGCCACGGAGGCGACCGGCTGCTCGGCCAGCACCTCCGCCTCGAAACGGTTGGGGGTGACCACCCGCGCGCGCGGCAGCAGCCGGTCGCGCACGACAGCCACCGCGTCCTCGTCGAGGAGCCGCCGGCCGCTGGTGGCGGCGATGACCGGATCGACGACGAGGGGGGGGGCTGGATGCGTTTCCAGCGTCTCGCAGACCGCCTCGACGACGCCGGCGGTGGCGAGCATCCCGGTCTTGACGGCCCTGATCTGGAAGTCGTCGAACACGGCGCGCATCTGGGCCGCGACCATGCGGGGCGAGACGGGGTCGACGGCGGTGACGGCGTGCAGGTTCTGGGCGGTGACGGCGGTGACGGCGGTGACGCCGTGGACGCCGTGCGCCGCCAGCACCCTCAGGTCGGCCTGCAGGCCGGCCCCCCCGCCGGAGTCGCTGCCGGCGATGGTGAGCACGGCGGGCCGGTTGCCGCAGAGACCCTGCGACCCTGGTTGTTCCTCGCTCGCCGTCGGCTGCGAGCCCGTGGCGAGTGTCCCCGCTGTGTTCGAGCGGTGGTGCATCTGTCGCTTCCCGCCGAACCGATCATCCCCCCCGTGGCGTCTCGTCAGGGGGCGCCTCCCGTCCGCCGGCGCCCTGCACGGGCGTCGTCTGGCGCTCCGGTTCGCCGGCCGGGTCGGCCAGCCGTGCCGCGAGCCCGAAGACCAGCAGGAACTGGTAGGGAAGGAAGGTCTCGTGGGACAGCAGCTCGAGGCCGGCGGCTCGCGCGTCCCGGACGACCGCGTCGGCGTCGACTCGCTGGTCCATCGGCGGGCCGGGGCCGTGGCCCTCCTTGGTGAAGTCCACGATCCCCAGCCTCCCCTGGGGCTCGAGGGCCCGGGCGACGTCGCTCAGCAGCGAGACGGGGTTGGCGACCTCGGCGTAGACGTCGACGATGAGGACGGCGTCCAGCCCGTCCGGCAGCTTCGGGTCCTCGGGCGTGCCGAGCACCGTCCGGACGTTGGTGAGGCCCTCGCGGTCGACGCGATAGTCGATGGCCTCGAGCATCGGCCGCTGGATGTCCTCGGCGTAGACGCGGCCGTTGGGACCGACCCGCCGCGCCAGCCGCACCGTGAACCAGCCGGCCCCCGCGCCGACGTCGGCGACGGTGGCCCCGTCGGCGATGTTCAGGGCGTCCATGATCTCGTCTGGCCTCTGCCAGATGGCGCGGTCGGGGGTCTCGAGGAGGCCCAGGTCCTCGGGAGGGAAGAGTCGCGCGTGGGGCAGGTTCTGCGCCGCGCCGGCCGCCGGGCCCAGCGTCGCGAGCAGCGAGACGATCGCGGCTGCCCGGTGCATGCGGTTGGTCATGAGCCTTGCTCCGGAGCGCCGCCGGCCGCCTCGTCCCGAGCCTCTTTGGGGGCCGGGGGGTTCCCGTCCGGTTCGAGCCCCTCGCACGGCAACCGGTGGGGGCCGCCGAGGTCCGGCAGCGGTGGCCGGCCGAACCCGCGTCCCGCCGCCAGCGCGTCGACCGCCGCCGACGCCAGGTCCTCGACCGCCAGCAGTTCGAACGGCGTCGCGCTCGGGGGCTCCAGCCACTTCAGATAGCCGCCGCACCCGGTGCAGGCGGCCGCCCGGTCCGCCGCGCCCGGCGCCGCGGTCAACCAGGTCGGGGCGGGGTCGATGGCCTGGCAGTACGTGCACCGGTCGGCGCTCGCCGGCCAGTCGAGCCCGCAGAACGAACAGCGCAGCCGGTCGATCCCGTCGGCCGCCTCGGCGAACGCCGGCCACGATCCGCACGCCGGACAGTGACCGTGCGGCCAGCGTTCCCGCGCGGCGAGGGCGTCCCCGGTGCCGGCCCCCAGCAGCTCGACCGTGACGTGGGCGGCGGGTCCGGTCGCGAGCTCGGCGGCGAGCCAGAGCACGTCCGGGGCGATTCCTTCGTGCAGCGCCCTCACACGGATGGCGTGCTGGTTGCGGTCGAACGAGGCGGCCAGCAGCGAACCCATGTCGATCCGTCCCGCATCGAGGCAGCCGCGCACCCGGCGCGCGACGTCGCCGGCGCCCCCCGCCGCGAGGTCGTCGCAGGCCGCGAGCACGAGCGGCGTCAGCAGGGCCACCGGTAGCGTTGCCGCCTCGCCCCGCATCAACGGCTCGCCCGCCGCGAGCTTCTCGGCGATCCGTTGCGGGGTGAGCCGCAGCGCGGGCGGTTCGAGGCGCAGGCGGTCGAGGGCGCGGATGGTGCGGACGACCATGGGCCGCTGCACCGCGATCGCGGGCGCGAGATCGGACCGCGCAGCCGCGATCGCCGCCCACCGGGTCTCTGCGAGCCGGACCAGCGCGTCGGGGTCGTGGGTTGTCGAGCGCACGGGTGGTCGTCGGGAGGCGGAGGAAACGTGGCCGCCAAACCGCCGCCTGCGGCTCGGCTCGGCGCCCAACCGACCCGCCAGGAATCCGCGACACTCCACCGCGCAGACGCCTGACCTTCCGTTCATTGTACGGCATGGCCCCGGTGGAAAGCAGCGGGCGGGCGGCGCCGGTGCGCGGCGCCGGTGCGTGCCGCGGCGGCCGCGGCGGTTGAAGTGCCGCCCGCGTCGCGCGTATACTCAAATGCGGGCTCCACTGCACGGGGCCGCGGGGAGAACGCTGGGATGGCAGAGCTGATCAAGGTGACCGAGACCGCGGCGTCGAAGATTGCCGCGCTCATGGCGGAAGAGAACAAGGAGCAGGCGGGGCTCCGGGTCTTCGTGCAGGGCGGTGGATGTTCCGGCTTCCAATACGGCCTGATGATCGAAGAGGGCAACGGTGACCTCTCGGCCGACAGGATCTTCGAGTCGAACGGCATCAACCTGTACGTGGATCCCATCAGCATCCGATACCTGTCGGGCGCGGAGGTCGACTTCGTCGACAATCTGACCGGCGGGGGATTCACCATCAGGAATCCGAACGCGAAGTCGACCTGCGGGTGCGGCTCGTCGTTCAACGTCTAGACCCGCGCACGGCGCGGCAGGGCGAAGCAGCCACCTTTCGTACCGGTCGCCCCCGGACGAACCCCACCAGCTCGACCGCGGGTGACCGGCGTGCGCCGTCGCGCGGGCGCGCGTCCGGGTTGGCCATGGACTCGCAAACAGAGTACATCGAACGACTGCGCCCGGCCGGCGGCAAGCGCTCAGGCAAGCGCGACCTCGTGGTCAGCGTGTTCCTGCGCCAGGAGGGCCACCTGAGCGCGGACGACCTCGTCGACCTGATGCGCAAGGAGGACAAGCGCATCAGCCGGGCCACGGTCTACCGCACGCTGCAGTGGATGGTCGACGCGGGCATCGCCCGCAAGGTCGACTTCGGCGAGGGTCGCTTCCGGTTCGAGCACTCGTACCGCCATCCCCGGCACTTCCATCTCATCTGCAAGTCCTGCAACCGGTCGTCCGAGTTCCTCAGCTCCGACGTCGAGGTGCTGCTGGCCGAGATCGCCGAGGCCCGCGGCTTCCAGGCGCGGCAGAGCGTCGTGCAGATCTACGGCACCTGCGACGACTGTCAGAAGGGACAGCGTCCGTCGCGTCCCGCCGCCGCCACCGAGACGGTCTTCGCCCGAGACGCGCTGCGCATCGCCATCGCCACCGAGCGCAGCGGGCTCCAGTTCTACACGCGGGGGGCCGGGCTTGTCCGCGATGTCCGCGCCCGCAAGGTCTTCGAGAGCCTGGCGGCCGAGGAAAAGGAGCACCTGGCGACGCTCGAGGCCCGCTACGAGCAGCTCCGGACGGAGGATCCCGAGCTCGAGTCGTACCCCACCTTCCTGTACTTCAAGGGAGCGTCGGACGGGCTGTTCGCCGAGGGGGCCGAACGGTTGCGGCGGGTGGTCGACGACCGCGAGGCGCTGATGATCGGCATTCGCTGCGAGCGCGCTTCCCACCGGTTCTTCAAGCGGTACGGCCAGCGCTTCGAGGACTCCGAGGGCAAGCGCATCTTCCTGGAGTTTGCGGACGAGGAGCGCGAACACCTGCAGTTGCTCATCAGAGAGTACCGGGCGCTGGTCGGCCAGGACCGGCCGCGCCGCGGCCGCCCCGTCGGCTGACAGTTCCCCCCCGTCAGGGCTTCCTCGCCACCACCTGCGCCACCGCCGTCGGGTTCCGGTGCTCTTCGTCGTGCCGGATCCGCCAGTCGGCGAAGACCCCCCGCAGTTCGCCGGGGCGCAGCAGGTGATTCGGCGACCGCGGCCCCGTGCCGTGGGCGGTCTGGGCGATCGTGAACGTCTCGTAGATCACGAAGCCGCCGCGCCGCACGGCGCCGCGAAGACCCGGCCACAGGGACCGCTGCAGGTAGTTGGTGCAGATGACCACGTCGAACCGGTCGCGGGGCAGGGGTGACACCTCCAGGTCCGCGACCCAGAGCCGCGCCGTCGACCCGCCGGCGCGGGCCTGGCGCAGCCGTCCGAGGTCGCGGTCGACGCCGTAGACCCGGAACCCCGCCGCGGCGGCGGGTCGAGCATGCCGCCCCGCCCCCGTCGCCACGTCGAGGACGTCGCACCGGGGTCCCAGAGTGGCGCGGATTCGAGAAAGCCAGCGGACGACGAAGGCCGAGGGCGCGGCGCTCATCGGCCAGGCTCTCCGCCGCCGGACGTTGATATCATGATCGGCCGATGTCCGCCGCCCTGATCACCGCATCGGTGCTGTCGCTCGCCGGCCTGCTCGTCAGCTTCGCCCTGGGGTACGTCGCAGCCGCCCCGGAAGAGATCCTGCGTCATGCGACGTTCGCGATCTTCGTGACGCTGATGACCCTGCTGGCGCACTCCATGACCATGTTCTACCTCATCGGCAAGGGCCGCGCCATCCGCGACGCGGTCGCCGAGGGTGGGCTGGAGACTGACGCCGTCGCCCGTGTATCCGCGCTGCGGGGGCCGGTGTTCAAGCTCGCGACGCTGGCCATGGCCTCGACCATGCTCGTCGCCATCGTGGGCGGCGGCGTCGACACCGGCGTCGTTCCCGCCGGGGTGCACGCCTTCCTGGGCGTGCTCGCGATAGCCGTGGGCGCGGCGGCGTTGCGGGCGATCGTGCATGCCCTGAACGAGTCATCCCGCATCGTCGCCGAAGTCAACCGCGACCTCGGGGCCTGAGTAGCGCCGGTGTTCTCCAGGATTCTCCTCTTCGACATCGACGGGACGCTGCTGCTGTCGGGGCGGGCCGGATACCGCGCGCTGACGAGGACGTTCGAGGAGCTCTTCGGCGTGCCGCGCGGCTTCGACGACATTCCGGTGGCGGGCCGGACCGACGAGCTGATTCTCACCGCGGCGGCCAGGCGGGCGGGGGTAGCCGTCGACGCGGCGGCGCGGGCCCGCTTCCACCGACGCTACTGCGAGCTGTTCGCCCAGGAGATCCACTTTCCGGGACCCCGGAAGGGCCTGATGCCCGGCGTGTCCCGGCTGCTCGATGCTCTCGCCGGGAACGACGCGGTGCGGTGCGGGCTCGTCACCGGCAACTTCGCGCGGCCCGCGCGCATCAAGCTGGAGCACTTCGACCTCTGGCGTTACTTCGCCTTCGGGGCCTACGGTGACGATGCGCCGGTGCGGGACGCCCTGGTGCCGATTGCCGTCGAGCGGGCCCGCAGGGTCCGGGTCGAGGTACGGAGGCCGGGCGACGTCGTCGTGATCGGCGACACGCCCCTCGATGTGCAGTGCGCGGCGGCTGCCGGCGCCCGGTGTGTGGCGGTGGCCACCGGCTCCTACGACGAGCCGGCGCTGCGCGAGGCGGGGGCCCACGAAGTACTCGCGGACTTCAGCGATACGGAGACGGCCGTCGCAACCCTCCTGGCCGGCTGACTGACGCAGCCGCAGCGCTCCCCCGACACTTGCCGCCTGGGTTTACCCTCGGCGCCCAACCGACCGCCGGTGAAGTTCCACGCCGTTCTGAGGCGCAGACTCCCGGCAGGCTGGCGACGACGGGCCCGAGGTTGGCGGAAGCGCCTGGGAGTCGAACCCAGCCCCCCCGCGTTGGCGGGGGGCGACCGATTTTGAAGACCGGGAGGGCCACCGGGCCCCGTTCGCTTCCTCGCCGGTCTCGGCGCCGGTGGTCGACGCGGAAGCGGGCGCTGCCAGCGCGGATCCCGGACCCGAAGCGTCGACCGCGAACCGCGTCCGTATGACGGGCTGACGGCGCGACGGTCTCGAGGAGGGCGTCAGCGGTACAGACCAACCCAAAGACCGCACGTCAATGCGGCACGCGGCGACCAAGACCGCGGGCGCTGCGCTGCAAGACGTGCGGCCGTGCCTCGAAACCGACCAGGTCGTGCAAGGAGCCGTCCCGTCGTCGGGACGGCGCGGGCGAAGCGCTAGCCCTCGATCAGACGCACTTCGCCGGCCCGCGGGCCCTTGCTCGATTCCTCCGTCTGGAACTCGACCCGCTGGCCTTCCCGGAGCAACTCGAAGACTGCTCCGCGCACCGCGCTGCGGTGGAAGAAGTGCTCGATTCCCCCCTCGTCGCGAATGAACCCGAACCCCTTGTCGATCAAGAGACGTGCGATAGTACCGCTGGGCATGCGAACTCCTTCGATGCCGAATCCCAACCGCCGCGACGGTGCCCAGACGCCTCGTCGACCAGTCGGGACCTGACGGACACACTCCCCATCGCAGGCCGGAGTGGCCGCCAGAACCACCCGCTACCCCCGATGAGGGCGGGTTGCGAGGTCCTCATGTGCAACAGAACCACGCCTTTCGGTGCGTCCGACTTTCAAGATCGGCTCTGCACCGAAAGGCGCAAGTCTAGTGACGTTTGTCGGTAGAAGTCAAGCACCGCCGGTTGGGCGCATTCCCGCAAGCGGGATGAAGGCCTCGTCCCGGGGTGCGAGGGCGTCGCCGCTCCGCCGACCGCGATACTATTTGGCAGGGGCCGGCGTCTTGGGGGCGGGCTTCGCGGGCTTTGCGGGCTTCGCCGGGGGATAGGTGGTCCAGAAGTGCCGATTGCAGGCCGGGCATTCCCAGAACTGCTGCGGCTGCCACGGATCCTCGGGGCCGGGATCCCGCAGCTCCATCGGCGCACCGCATCGCTGGCAACGAACGGAGACGTCGGGGTGGTCCATGGGCCGGATTGTAGTGTTCCCGCCGGGGAGTTGCAATACTGGGCGCTCGGCGGCCGAAGCCGGCCCGCCTTCGGAGTTCCGGGGGAAGTCCACGCGTCGGGCCGGCGCCGCCGGACCGGCCGCCGACGGCGTCTCCACCCGGCGAGAGCCCTCGGTGCGCGGCAGAGGGCCTCGATGAGCAGCGAGGAACTGCAAACGTGATTCCCGGGGTCGTGCTGGCCGGCGGGGCGTCGTCCCGCATGCAGGGCCGTCCGAAGGCGCTCCTCCCCGCGGGGTCGGGAGGCGGTACCTTCCTGGAACGGATCGTGTCGACGCTGCGGTCGGGCGGGGTCGACGACGTCGTGGTTGTGACCGGCCATCACCACGCTGCGGTCGGCGGTCGCGCTTCCCTCCTGCGGCCGATGGTCCGGGTGGTGCGCAATCCGCGGCCGGAGCGGGGCCAGCTCTCCTCGCTCCTCGTTGCGCTCGGGGTCGTCGACCATCCCGGCGTGAGGGCGATGCTCGTCACCCTGGTCGATCTCCCCCTGATCTCGGCCGAGACGGTACGGGCGGTGCTGGACGCCCACCGTCGGACCGGGGCGCCGCTGGTGCGTCCGGGACGGGACGGCAGGCACGGCCATCCGGTGGTGTTCGATCGCCGGCTCTTCCGCGATCTGCGGCGGGCGGATCCGGCGCGCGGGGCCAAGCCGGTGGTGCGCGCGCACGAGGCGGAGGGGTGCGTGGTTGCCGTCGAAGACCCCGGCGCCTTCACCGATGTGGATACACCCGAGGACTATCGGCGGTGTTTCGGCGTTGCGCCGCCCCTGGCCGGCCCCGCCCCGCCGCCCGGCGTCGGTTGATTGCCGGGCGGTGTCCGGATAGAATGAACTCGGCTGGGCCAGTGGCGCAGTTGGGAGCGCGCGTGAATGGCATTCACGAGGTCACGGGTTCGACCCCCGTCTGGTCCACCACCCCTCCTCTTCTTCGATCTTTCCTGACATCGCTTAACGTCGCCCATGCTCCGGAACGGCGCCTCGCCGGCCGGGGCGGGGTTCAGTTCCCGGCTGACCGGCCGTTCGGGCCGTACCGTAGCGCCGACGAGCGGTGAGCGAGGGCCAGCCAGTCGGCCAGTCGCTCGACCGCCTGCTCGGGCGTCTCGCCGTAGAAGGGCATCAGCGCCGTCGGTCCGCCCGGCACGCCGACCAGATAGGCGCGCCACCGGGCCGGGTCGACCGGGGCGGCCTCGATGACGTAACGGCGGTCGTTGATGGCGCGTTCGAAGCGTTGAGCGGGCACGGTCGTTGGGAGTTGAAACGATGAGTTCGCAAGTGCGACAGTGAGACACGGATTGTAGCCGGCTGGAGGTGTCGATCAAGCGAAGGAAGGTACGAAGACCGATCCACACCTCCCGGTTTGCCGGGGAATCATGCCCCTGGACGGGGCGGAAAAAACTGTTCTTCCACTGGTGAATTCACACGCTGTGTACATGAATTCCACAGCTTTTCCACAGTCCGTGCGAATCGTCCCCACGCGGACCCCCGGGCGCACCGTCCTGCCGTGACCGCTTCGCCGCGGATCCGCCTGTTCAGCGCGCCCGACCTGCCGTCGTTCCGCAGGGCGATCGCCGATTGTCTCGACTGGAACCGGCCCCTGGACCTGCGCGGATCGATGGTTCTGGTGGCGTCCCGCGCGGCCGCCGGACAGTTGCGGTGGACCCTCGAGCAGCGGCTGCTGGCGCAGAGGGCAGCGTTCGTGCTTCCCCCCCTGGTGACCCGCGACGGGCTCTACGCCGAGCTGCATCGTCGGCTGGACGCGGCCCCGCCGCGGCTCAATGCGGTCGAGCGGCTCGTGTGCGGACGGGCCGCGGCCGAGGAGACGCGGGCGTCCGGCGCGGAGCCGCCGTTCAACCTGCGGCCGGGTCTGGTCGACGAATTTCTCGGGCTGTACGACGAGCTGCGCCGCAACCGCAGGGACGTCGACGCCTTCGAGCGGATGCTCGTCGAGACGCTGGAGCCGAGCCGGGACCTCGATCGCGGCGCCCGCCGCATGCTGCGCCAGACACGGTTTCTCGCCGGGATGTTCCGGGCCTACGAGCGTCGGGTCGCGGCGTCTGACCGGATCGACGAGCACGGGGTGCGGGCCACGGCCCTCGCGCGTGGGCTGCGCCGTCCGGTGCCGCAGGTGGTGTTGACGGTCGCCGACCGGGCATCGGGTCCCGACGGTCTGTGGTCCGGCGACTTCGACCTGCTGGCCCGTCTTCCCGGCCTCGTCCGGCTCGACGTGGTGTCGACGTCGTCGCTGCTGGCGGCCGGCTATCGGGAGCGGCTCGCGGACCTGCTGCCGGGCATCGAGGAGACGGCGGCGCCGTCGGCGCCCGGCGCGCGCGCGCGTCTCGTCGCGCCGGATGCGGCGCCCAGGCAGCGCTACTTCACGTGGCGGGACCGCGAGGAGGAGCTGCTGGCCGTCGTCAGGCAGGTGAAGAGCCGGCCCGCCGCCGAGCGCACCGCGGTCGTGTTCCAGCGGCCGCTGCCGTATCTCTATGCGGCCCGCCACCTGTTCGCCTCGGCCGGGGTTCCCCACGAGGTGACCGGCACGCTGCCGTTGGCTTCCGAGCCCTTCGCCTCGGCGATCGACCTGGTGCTGTCGTTCGTGTCGTCCGGGTATGCGCGCCGCCCCACCGTCGAGCTGCTCCGGTCCCCGCACTTCCACTTCTCCGATGCGGACGGGTTTCTCGACCCGTCGGCGGTATCGGCTCTGGACGAGGCCCTCCGCGATGCGCGGTACGTGGGCGGCCACGACGAGGACGCGGCCGGCCCCGGCAACCCGCTCCGCCGGCTCGCGGTGCGCTGGGCCGGTCCCGACGGCCGCGGCCGTCGCGCCCTCGCCGTCCGGGCCGCGCGCGCCGCGGCGGTCGCCGCCGACGATCTCGAGGCGTTGACCCGGCCGGGTCCGGCGAGCGCCCTGATCGACTGTCTGCTGCGGTTCGCCGACGGGCGCCGCCCGCCCCCTCCGGACGACGCCGAGATGGCGTCGCGCGAGTCGCGGGCGCGAGCCGCCGTGCTCGCCGTCCTGCGCGACTGGCGGGACGCCCATGTTCGCCACGACGATCCGGTCGTCGAACTGGCTGCGATCACGTCCACCCTGCGGCGCCTGCTCGAAGCGGCGACCTTCGCCGCCCCCGCCGGCGCCGCCGGTGCCCCCTTCGGCCCCGGCGCGGTGGTGCTCGCCGATGCGCGGGCGGCACGGTACGGCGCGTTCGACAATCTCTGCCTGGTGGGTCTCGTGGACCGCGAGTGGCCCGATCTGGCGCGCTCCAGCTCGCTGTACCCGGCGGCGCTCCTGTACCGACTCGGGTGGCCGCGCGAGGTCGACCGGCAGCGGGCGGCCCGCGCCGCCTTCCGCGACCTGGTGGGGTCGGCGGCATGTCGAGTCACGGTGTCCACCGTCGCCTTCGAGGACGACGCGGTGGTGGCGGGGTCGCCGCTGCTCGAGGACCTCGCCGAACTGGATGTCGAGGTCGGCGTCGAGTCTCCACCCGCCGGCCGGGTGACGGCGGACGCGGGGCTCGCCGAGGTCCCGGCCGCGGTTCCGCTCGCGGACGAGCCGGCCGAGTGGCTGGCTCTGCGCGAAAGGCGCCGGGCCGAGGCGGACGCCCGGGTCGGCGGGCAGACCGGCCCGCTGGCCCCCGCCGTCTACGCGGTCAGCGCCGCCGAGCGCTACCTGAACTGTCCCTTCCAGTACTTCGCATCGACGGTGCTGCGGCTCGGCGACGAGCCCGACGACGAGGTCATTCTGGGCCCGCGGTCGCGCGGTCGCTTCGTGCACGAGGTCCTGCGGGTGTTCTTCGAGCGGTGGCAGGACGAGGGCGACGGCGCCGTCGACCTGGAGTCGTTCCCGCGCGCCCGCGCGCTCGCCGCCGCCGTCGTCGAGGAAAAGCTGGCGGAGCTGCCGCCCCGCGACCGGGCGGTGGAGCGGGGTCCGCCTGCTGGGCTCGCCGGCCGGCGTCGGCGTCCTCGACCGTCTGCTGATGCTCGAGGCGGATCGTCCGGGCCGAGTGGTGGATCGGCTGCTGGAGGTCCGGCTCGACGGCGTGCATCGGCTCGACGGGGCGGCCGGGCCCCGCCCCGTGCGGCTGCGCGGCACCGCCGACCGCGTCGACTTGATCGAGGGAGGGCAGTTGCGGGTCGTCGACTACAAGACCGGTCACGCGCCCGATCGTGCCCGCTCACTGCAGCTTCCCGTCTACGGACGGTGCGCCGAGCAGGCGCTCGCAGGCCGTCACGGGCGCGAGTGGCGGCTCGCCGAGGCGGGCTACGTCGCGTTCGGCGAGCCGCGGATCTGGGTTCCGCTGAACCGCCGGCAGGCCATCGCGGAGGCGTCGGCGGGCAGGCCAGCGGCGCTTTCTCGAGACGGTCGACGGTATCGAGGAGGGGCGGTTTCCCGTGCGCCCCGCCGAGCCCTACCGCTGCGCTTTCTGCGACTATCCCACGGTATGCAGGAAGGACTATGTCGGTGACGAGTGAGCGCCAGTTGCCGCTGTTCGGGGATGGGCCCGAGGATTCGGGTGGCCGCCGGATCCGACCGGGCCGCTCCCCGGGCGTCCTGCGCGATGCGTCGGCGCGGGCGTTCGCCGTCGATCCCGCCAACAATGTCGTCCTGGAGGCTTCGGCGGGGACCGGCAAGACCACCGTCCTCGTGTCGCGCTACGTCAATCTCCTGCGGGCCGGGGTGGACCCGTCCAACATACTCGCCATCACGTTCACGCGGCAGGCGGCGGCGGAGATGCGGGACCGCATCATCCGGCAGCTCCGGCTCCCGGCCGACGGCCCGCCCGTCGGCCGGGACCGCTGGCGGGGGGCTGCGCGATCGGTTGGGGGACATCGCCGTCAGCACAATCGACGCATTCTGTCTCTCCCTGTTGCGCGAGTTTCCCCTCGAGGCTGATCTCGACCCGGGGTTCGGGATGACGGACGAGACCGAGGCGCCCCGGCTCGTCGAGCAGGCCCTGGACCGGACCCTCGCGATCTGCAGCGCCGTAGCCGCCGACGACATCGCGGTGGCGATGGTGCTGGCCCGCCTGGGGCCGGGACGGGTGCGGACGGCGCTCGCCCATCTTCTGGAGCGGCGGCTGGTGGCGCCCGCGGCGCTGCAGCGGTTCCTGATGGCCGGGCCCCGCGGGATGACGGCCGAGGGGGCGTGCCGCGACGCGGCGACGAGGCTTGGCCGCCTCCTGGACGGGGTCGACGGCGGCCTGGAGCGGTTCCTGGCGGACGGTCCACTCGAGCATCCCGGTTCCGGGCCCTGGCGCGCGCGCTTCCCGGGCTCCAGGAACAGGCCCGGTCCGAGCCCGCGGGGTTGCGGCTCCTGCTCGACCGCATCCGCGAGTACTTCCTGACCGCCGGGGAGATCCGCGCCGCCGGTTCGCGCCGTTCCGCGTCGATCACTGCCGGTCTCCCGCGGCGTGGCGGCGGCACTGCGACCTCGCGCGAGCCGTCGCACCGGCGGTGGCGGAGGCGTTGGCCGCGCTCGACCGCGATCTCAACGTGGTGCTCGCGCGCGGCGTGCAGCGCATGTTCGCGATCGCGGTCACCGAGTACGAGCGGGAGCTCGCCGCCCGCTCCGTGCTCGACTTCTCGGGCGTGTTGGCCCGTGCCCTGGACCTGCTGCGCCGCATGGACGAGTTCGCCCAGAGCCGGTACCGCCTCGAGTCGCGCTATCACCATGTGCTCGTCGACGAGTTCCAGGACACGAGCCGGGCCCAGTGGGAGCTGGTGTCCCTGCTCGTGAAGTCGTGGGGGAGGGGCTCGGCCTCGTGCACGACGCGCCGGTGCCTCCCTCGGTGTTCGTCGTCGGCGACCGCAAGCAGTCGATCTACGGGTTCCGCGACGCCGAGGCCGCGGTCATCGAGGACGCCGCCGACTCGATCGGGGCCCTGCGCCCGGAGGGCGGGGTGCGCAGGTCGATCTCCCACAGCTTCCGCGCGGTGCCGCCCCTGCTCGCGTTCGTCAACGACCTGTTCGGCGCCGTCGACAAGACCGATCGTCCCCGCGATGGGTTCAGGTACGACGCGAGGGACCGGTTTCCCGTCGAGCCCGAGCCGGCGCCTCCGCGGGCGGCCGCCGCCGGACCCGCTGCGGGCCTGCCCCTCGGGTTGGTACTCGCCGACCGCCTCGAGGCATGCGCGGAGCGGGTCGCGGGCGAGGTGGCCCGGCTGTTGGACGGGACGCCGGTGCGGAGCCGCGATGACGGCACGGTTCGCCGCGCCGCCCCGAGCGACATCGCGATCCTGTTCCGGTCGCGCGAGACCCACCGGGAGTTCCAGGCTGCGCTGGAGGCGCGCCGCATTCCCGCCTGCGTCTACAAGGGCCTTGGGTTCTTCGACGCCGACGAGATCAAGGACTGCCGCGCCCTGCTCCGGTTCCTCGCCGACCCCGCTTCGGAGCTCCGGGCGGCGGCCCTGCTGCGTTCGAGGTTCGTCGGAGTCACCGATCGCACGTTGGCCGCGCTGGCCGGTCATCTCGCCGAGACCCTGTACCCGGGCGGGCCCGAGTCCTCCCTCGAACCGCTGGATCCGCTGGACCGGGATCTCGTGAGGCGCCTGCGGGCGAGCGTCCCCCGGTGGGTCGCCGCCGTCGACCGGATTCCCCCCGCCGAGCTGATCGACCGCGTTCTCGCCGACTGCGCCTACGCCTTCGAGCTGCAGGGGCCGCGCCTCGTGCAGGCGCGGGAGAACCTGAAGAAGCTGCGCGGGCTGGTCCGCCGCGTCCAGAATCGCGGGTTCGCCACCATGGCCCGGATCGCCGAGCACGTCGACCGCCTCTCCGGTGACGTGTCGAATGCGGTGGTCGACGCCTTCGATGCGGTCAACCTGATGACCGTTCACGCCGCCAAGGGCTGGAGTTTCCGGTGGTGTTCCTGGTCGAGCTG
>CBDATI010000011.1:0-30880 GCA_965199675.1 Vicinamibacterales bacterium
TGAGCCTATCAGCCCGTGGAAAAAGTCGGCAAATTCGGGCCGATCGGGTCGATCTGAGTGGTTGTAGTGTCGTAGACTTCACAGCATGGCGATGGGCAAGAGGCCGGCGGCTCGACCGGCGCCACCGATGTGGGTGACGGCAGAGGACCTTCCCAAGAGTGCGGGGCATCCCTTCTTCGAGCGGCTGAATCGGATTCTGGAGAAATCCAGGTTCGACGCTTTCGTGGAGGGGTTGTGTGCGGTCTTCTACGCGGAGCGAATGGGTCGTCCGAGTCTGCGACCCGGGCGGTATTTCCGGCTTCTGTTCATCGGGTATTTCGAGGGTCTGTCATCGGAGCGCGCGATTGCGTGGCGGGTCGCGGATTCGCTGAGCCTGCGGGCTTTCCTGGATCTGGACGTGACGGAGGCGACGCCGAACCACTCGACGCTGTCACGGACTCGGCGTCTGATCGACGTGGAGACGCACGCGGCGGTGTTCACGTGGGTGCTGGAGCGGTTGTCGGAAGCGGGTCTGGTGAAGGGGAAGACGATCGGGGTGGACGCGACGACGCTGGAAGCGAACGCGGCGATGCGGAGCATCGAGCGTCGGGATACGGGGGACTCGTACGACGCGTTCGTGCGGGGGCTGGCGGAGGCATCTGGCATTGCGACGCCGACGCGGGCGGAGTTGGCGCGTTTCGACCGTTCGCGGAAGGGCCGGAAGACGTCGAATGAAGAGTGGACGTCTCCGCAGGACCCGGACGCGAAGATCGCGAAGATGAAGGACGGTCGGACGCATCTGGCCCACAAGGCGGAGCACGGTGTCGACCTGGAGACGGGAGCGCTCCTGTCGGTGACGGTTCAGGACGCGTCGGAGGGTGATACGGCGACGCTGCCGGAGACGCTGACGAAGGCGGCGGAGCAGGTGGAGGCGGTTCAGCCTGACGGTGAGGGCGTCGAAGAGGTGGTGGCCGACAAGGGGTATCACAGCGACGCGACGCTGGTGGCGCTCGACGACCTTGGTGTACGCAGCTACATCGCGGAGCCGGCGCGTGGTCGGCGCGTCTGGCAGGACAAGAAGACGGGTGAGACGCCGCCGGAGAAGCGTGCTGCGCAGTCGGCGCTGTATGGGAATCGTCGGCGTATTCGCGGGGACCGGGGCTGTCGTCTCCAACGCTGCCGGGGGGAACTGGTGGAGCGGCCTTTCGCTCACCAGTATGAGACCGGGGGTCTGCGTCGGGTGTGGGTGCGCGGCCATGAGAATGTCCGCAAGCGGGTGCTGGTCCAGGCGGCGGGCTGCAACCTGGGTCTGTTGCTGCGCCGCCTGACGGGCGTCGGTACGCCCCGGAGCCTGCAGGGGCGGGCTCTTTCGGCGATTCTCGGGCTGATCGAACGCCTCATGGGCCTCTGGGGGCGTCTGAACGGCCTCTGGAGGGCCAAATGGGCTCCGGTCGCCCCCTGGGGCTCAGCCGCTCGTCCCCAAGCTGCTTGAACAGGCCCGCTCAGCGAACCGACTTCGTCCACGGGCTGCTATGCCGAAGCAGAAATTCCGGGTGTACCTGGCCGGCCCCATCAGCGGGTGCAATGACGCCCAGATGCGGCTCTGGCGCGAGTCGATCAAGGAGAAGTACAACAAGGACTTCGACTTTATCGATCCGGTAGGGAATCTGCTGGACGGGGAAGCCAACGCGCACGCGGTGGTTGAAGCCGATATACGCAGCATCGAGAGCGCCGACGGCCTGCTCATCAACATGTGGCGCGAGTCTATCGGCGCCGGACTCGGGGCTGTGCATGCGCACCGCAAGGGCCGGCCCGTGGTCGTGTCGGACCCGAATCATCTGCAGAACCGCATGCTGGCGTTCTACGCAGACGTCGTAACTGACAATCCGCTGAAGGGTGCGAAGGATCTATTGGGTCTGCTTCGCGCCGAATCCAACTGGCGCGTCATCAGTTCTGGAGCACCGCGGGGAGATGCGTTCGATCGCCGCAAGCTCATGACCGCGATCCAGGATGCTTGCCGGCGAGCCGGTCGCGACGACATCGTCATTCCGCGTCTCGTCCTGCCGTCGGTCATGGAGAGCCTCCGGAAAAGCAATCGCCGGATGCGTCTGGAAATTCCCACTACGACCATAGACCGAACGGTCACGACGGTTTTGGACCGGTTCAGAAAAGATCATCCCACCTACGCCGAAGCCGCGGCGGACGTCCTGAAGGCGTGGCGCTCGCACGACGAGTTGCGGAAGCTGCCGAACGCGGTTCGCGAGACGGTGTCCAGCCCGCTGGCAACCGCGACGAGCGTGCCCATCTCCTGCGGGAAGTCTCACGCCACCATATGGGGAACGACGGTCAAGGATATCCGTGATGTGCCTCTGCCGGCTCGCAATGTCTTCATGAACATTTCGTCGGTCTCCGGCATCACCTCCATCAAGTTGGGACCCTTCGGCTGGAAAGGAAAAAGGAATGCCTGCCAGGCCTGGATCAAGCAGTCGCCGGAACCGTTTGTGCTCGATGGACAGTTGTTCGATCGCGGAGAGAAGGGCACGGCGCAGTCCTTCCAGGTGCGGATCCAGGCGGAGGCCCACAAGCCGGCGGTAGCGACCGCCATCGAGAACAGGCTGAGATCCATCGGGTGTTGGACGGATCCCCCCTCGCCCAACCGTTGACGTAAAGGAACCCTGCCGTGCCAACCGTCGACGGTTGGATTCTCGATCCCCCACCCCGTCGCGGGAACGACCGACAAACCCGCCCGGTCCCGTAGAATTCAGACTTCCTCACGCGCGCTCCCTGACGGACACTCAGGTGCAGGTTCCCATGGACGGTTCGTCATGACAAGGCGCACGCTGCCCATCGGCATGCAGACGTTCCGCGACCTGCGCGAGCAGGACTGCTACTACGTGGACAAGACGCCGTACATCGAACGGCTGGTGAGCGGGGGACGGCACTACTTCCTCTCGCGCCCTCGGCGCTTCGGCAAGAGCCTTCTGCTCGACACGCTGAAGGAGCTGTTCGAAGGGCGGGAGGCGCAGTTCGCGGGCCTGCACATCCACGACCGCTGGGACTGGTCGGTCCGCCATCCCGTCGTACGGCTGAGTTTCGGGGGCGGCCACTTCCGCGAGCCCGGCGGGCTGGAAGCCAGTGTCATGGCACAGTTGGACCGGGCGGCGGAAACAGCGGGCATCGGCTCGCGCTACGCCACCGCGCCGGAACGGTTCCGGCATCTGATCGAGACCCTGCACGAGCAGACCGGGCGCCGTGTCGTGGTGCTGGTGGACGAATACGACAAGCCGATTCTCGATGCACTGGACGCGCCGGAGACGGCGCGCGCCAACCGCGACTACCTGCGCGGCCTGTACGGGGTCGTCAAGGACGTCGACGCCGACATCCGGTTCGCCTTCCTCACCGGGGTGAGCCGATTCTCCAAGGTGAGCCTGTTCTCGGGCCTCAACAACCTCCGCGACATCACCCTCGACCCGCGCTACTCGGCCGTCTGCGGCTACACCGAAGGCGACCTCGACACCGTGTTCGCGCCCGAGCTGCCGGGCCTCGACCGCGAGAAGATCCGCGAGTGGTACAACGGCTACAACTGGCTCGGGGCCGAGAAAGTGTACAACCCGTTCGACGTACTGCTGCTGTTCGACCGCCGCGAGTTCGCCGCCCACTGGTTCGAGACGGGAACGCCGACCTTCCTGGTGGAGACGCTGTTCCGGCGACGGGTGTCGACCGTCACCCTCGGCGAGACGGTGGGGACAGCCGAGCTGCTGTCGGCGTTCGACGTGGACCACATCGGCGCCGAGGCGCTGCTGTTCCAGACCGGCTACCTGACCATCGAGGCCCAGGAAGAACTGGGCGGCACGGCGTTGTACCGGCTCGGCTACCCGAACCGGGAGGTGCGCCAGAGCCTGCACGCGGTGCTGCTGCGTCACCTCGTGCAGGACGCCGGCCAGGCACTGGCCAACCGCCTGCGCCTGTCGCGCCTGCTCGAGACGCACGACTGCGCAGGGTTGCAGGCGCTGTTCCACGCCTTCTTCGCCAGCATCCCGTACGCGTGGTACACGAACAACGACATCGCGCGCTACGAGGGCTTCTACGCCAGCGTGTGCTACTCGTACTTCGCGGCCCTGGGGCACGAGATCACGGTGGAGGACTCGAGCAGCCACGGGCGGCTGGACATGGCGGTGCGCACCGGCGGGCACGTCTACCTGTTCGAGTTCAAGGTGGCCGAGCTCTCCCCGCCGGGCTCAGCCCTGGCCCAGTTGCGCGCGCGCGGCTACGCCGACAAGTACCGCGGCAGGGGCGAGCCCATCCATCTCGTCGGGATCGAGTTCAGCCGCGAGACCCGCAACGTCACCGCCTTCGAGGTGGCCGACGGCTGAGCGGCTCGCCGAATCGCCGCGATCACCATGAACACGCGCGGCAAGGACCGCCACGAGGCGCTGGACATCGGACCGACCACGACCGAGATTCTCGTCACCCGCAGCACGACCGACCCTGCGCAGACCCGCCCATCCGGCGCGCCAGGCGATGTTCGGAGCCACGCGGTGTCTTCTCGGAGCCACGCGAAGACGCCGCAGGGATGATCCACGAGGTGAGGTCATCACGCCCTCCGATCCGCACTTCGTGGAGGCGATCGGCGGTGAGGCCGGCGACCGCCGCTGTTGTATAATCGCACCCTTTCGAGTCCCAGAAGGGGGCGAAGCCGGCGCGGGCGCCCCGAACGTCAGGAGCGATTCCATGTTGATCACGAAGCAGGCGCTGCCGAGACGGACATTCCTGCGCGGCATGGGGGCCACCCTGGCCCTGCCGTTCCTCGACGCGATGGCGCCGGCCCTGTCGGCGCGAACGCCCGGCACGCCGCGGTTCGCCGCGGTCTATGTCGGCAACGGCATGAACATGTGGGACTGGACGCCGCCCACCGAGGGCGCGGGATTCGAGCTCTCGCCCATCCTCCAGCCGCTCGAGCGTTTCCGCCGGCACACCCTGGTGCTGAGCGGGCTCGACAACTACCCCGCGACGGACCAGGGCGACACCGGCGGCCAGCATCCCCGCGCCGCCCCCGCGTTCATGAGCTCGGTGCACCCGAAGCAGACCGAGGGCGCGGACGTGGAGGCGGGCACGACCGTCGACCAGATGATCGCGGCGCTGATCTGCCGCGACTCGAAGCTGCCGTCGCTCGAAGTGTCGGTCGACCGCAACGACGTCGTCGGCGCCTGCGACCACGGCTACGCGTGCGCGTACATGAACTCGATATCGTGGAAGACGCCGACCCAGCCGCTGCCGGCGGAGACGAACCCGCGGTTCGTGTTCGAGCGGCTCTTCGGCGCCGGCGACACCGCCGAGGAGCGTCGCCGCCGCGTCGAGGAAGACCGCAGCATCCTCGACGGGCTGACCCGCGAGATCGCGGCCCTGTCGAGCCGGCTCGGCGGCCGCGACCGCACCAAGCTCGGCGAATATCTCGACTCGATCCGCGACGTCGAACAGCGCATCGCCCGAGCCGAGTCGACCAACCGCGACTTCGCCGTCCCGGAACGGCCGGTGGGCGTGCCGGAGACGTTCCGCGAATATGCCGAGCTGATGTTCGACCTGCAGGTGCTCGCGTTCCAGGCCGACATCACCCGCGTCACGTCCTTCATGATGGCGCGCGAGAACATCAACCGTTCGTACAACGAGATCGGGCTGCCCGAAGCGCATCACTCGATGTCGCACCACGGCAACAACCCCGAGAAGATGAAGGACTTCACGAAGCTGAACACCTACCACGTCGACACCCTGGCGTACTACCTGGATCGCCTGCAGTCGGTGCCCGACGGCGACGGGACGCTGCTCGACAGCGCCGTGGTGCTCTACGGCAGCGGCATGAGCGACGGCAACATCCACAACAACTACGATGTACCGGTGGTGGTGGTCGGCGGACCCGAGCGCGGGCTGAAGGGCGACCGGCACCTCGTCTACCCGAAGGGCACTCCGCTCGCGAACCTGTCGCTGAGCCTGATGGCCAAGTTCGGCGTGGACGTGGAGGCGTTCGGCGACAGCACCGGCCATCTGCCGCTCCTGTCCGGCGTGTAGGGAAGCTGTCCGGGCCGGAAGGGGTCGGAACCGTCCGGCCCGGCATCTTTCCATTCCTCCCCGCCTTGTCGCCGGCGGGTCGAGAGATCGTCAGCCCATCCAGAACCCCTTTCGGTGAGAGACGCCGAGCACCTTGTGGCAGCCGGCGCAGAAGTACACGTAGCGCTTGCCGAGAAACCCGGACAGGGACCGGTACAGAACGGCGCCCAGCGGTTCGCTGCAGTGCGGGCAAAGCGGAGTGATATCGTCGCGTTCTTCGCTCCGGATCATGAGCTCCCTCCTGGATCTGCGTGGCCTGTTCGGATCTACGCCGCGCCGCGGCCGAGATTCGGTTGCCGACCGTGGTGACGGAGCCGCGTGAACGATTCGCGTACCCCCGCATCGGCGGGTTCGGACAACCATGCCATGGAGGGCATCCTGTCCGGCGCGCGGGGCGGAGGGCGGCAGCGGAATCGCGGTAGACTGTGGCGGGGACCCGGATTCGGGCGGCGCGCGGGTCGCGCGCAACGGGAGGACCGCCGGTCATGCATGAACCAGCGGGAAGGGCGATCACGCCGGACCGGACGGTGACGGCGGACGAGCTCTTCTGGATGCCGGACGACGGCTACCGCCATGCGCTGATCAGAGGGGAACTCCGGCGCATGACCCCGGCCGGGTTCGACCACGGCGCCGTCATCATGAACCTGGCCGTGCCTCTCGGGCAGCACGTCAAGACGGAGCGCCTCGGCGTCGTCTGCGGCGCCGAGACCGGCTTCGTCCTGGAGCGACGGCCCGACACCGTGCTCGCCCCGGACATCGCGTTCGTCCGGCGAGAACGGATCCCGGCGACCGGCCGCCCCCGGACGTTCTGGGACGGCCCACCGGATCTGGCGGTGGAAGTGCGTTCGCCCGGCGACACCCGCAAGGAGGTCGCCGAGAAGGTGGCCGCCTGGCTGGCGTCCGGCGTCCTCGCGGTGTGGGTGGTGGATCCGTCGGACGCGTCGGTGACGATTCATCTGCCCCGCCGGAAGCCGCGACATTTGGCCGAAGGCGACACGCTGGACGGGGCTCCCCTGCTGCCCGCATTCCGTCTGCCGGTCGAGGAGATCTTCGCGCTGTAGCCCACCGCGCCGACCCCCGAACCCGGACATGCACGCATCCGACCTTCTCCCATGGCAGCGTTCGAGACGACCACTTCACAGCGTGGTTCCAGCCTCGAGGCCCGCGCCGGGGAACGGCGCCGGTCCTGGCGGGTCGGCAGGGCGTCGAGCGAAGTCGAAGGCGACGATTGGCGGGCGGGCGGCAAGCGCCGCGCCCGAGACGAGGAGATGACGATGAGAGGCCCCGCCCGCTCGTTCACGACCCCGGCCTCCGCCATGGAGCGGGGTCGCCGCGTCGCCGTCGCCGTGGTGCTCGCCGGCCTGTGCGCCCCACTGGCCCCGGCCCAATCGGCGGCGCCGGCCGCGGTGGCGCCGGCTGCGGTGGCGCCGGCCCCGCTGCACTACGCCGAGGTGGTCGACGAGGCGCGCGCGCTGGTGCGCGCGGACATCGCCGAGCGCGGCTATCCCGGCATCGCGATCGCGGTGTCGGTCGACGGTGCGACGGTGTGGTCGGAAGGCTTCGGCTACGCCGACCTCGAGCACCGGGTCCCGATGTCGCGGTCGGTGAAGTTCCGCGTGGGCAGCATCTCGAAGTCGCTGACGGCGGCGGCGGTGGCGAGCCTGGTCGAGGACGGGCGCCTCGACCTCGACACGCCGGTGCAGCGGTACGTCCCGTCGTTCCCGGAGAAGTCGCATCCGGTCACGACGCGGCAGCTCGGTGGTCACCTGGGCGGGATCCGCCACTACCGGGGGAACGAGAACTTCATCCGCGATCCCTACGCGACGGTGCTCGACGGGCTGTCCATCTTCGCCGACGATCCCCTGCTGCACGAGCCCGGCACCGCGTTCTCGTACACGAGCCACGGCTTCAACCTGATCAGCGCGGTGGTCGAGGGGGCCGCGAAGCAGACGTTCCTCGACTACATGCGCGACGCGGTCTTCCGTCCCCTCGGCATGCGCGACACCGTCGCCGACTTCGTGACCCCGATCATCCCCGGCCGGACCCGCTACTACGTGCGGGACGGCGAAGGGCGCGTGGTGAACGCGCCGTTCGTCGACAACAGCTACAAGTGGGCGGGCGGCGGTTTCCTCTCGACGACCGAGGACGTGCTGCGCTTCGCCAACGCCCATCTCGACGACGGGTTCCTGTCCCGGTCGTCGCGGAACCTGCTCTTCACCGAGCAGCGGACCCGCGACGGCGAGGGCGTGGGCTACGGCTTCGGGTGGTTCATCCAGACGCGCGGCGACGGCCGCCGCCTGCTCTCGCACTCCGGCGGATCGGTCGGCGGCACGTCGTTGATGGTGATGGAACCGGAGACCCGCGTGGTCGTCGTCGGCCTGATCAACCTGACCGGCGCCGACAACCGCGTCGTCCGCGAGGTGCTCGACCGGTTCATCGACGCGGCGGCGGACACGGCCCACTGACGCCACCCGCGGAGAACCGCAACCGGCGAGTGAAACGCAGCGGCGACAGAGGTCGTGGGGATTCACCATCATCACTGCGGCAGCATCAACGCATGCTTCGCAGGCGCCCGACACCCGGCGAAGTGACCATCGAGGTTGCGGACGCCTCGACCGGGAACCCTCGCGAGGCATGGAAGTTCCTGTTCACGTAGCGGCGCCAGCGTCGCCCCTGGCGCCGTGAGATTGTCGACTCGCACCGCCGCTCGACGCCCGCGCCACCGCCGAGGTCTGCTACCATTTCCCATCGTGCCCCACACCCTGACGCGGACCGACGTCGACCGCATCGCGCGGCTCGCTCACCTCGAGCTGACCGAGTCGGAGGCTGAGCGGTTCACCCGCCAGCTCGGCGATATCCTCGCCTACTTCGAGCGGCTGAACGGCATCGACACCGCCGGGGTCGCGGCCACCACCCACCCCGTCACGTCGACCCCGGTCATGCGCGACGACGAGCCGCGGCCGTCGATGTCCGTGGACGACGCGTTCGGCAACGCGCCGGACCGCGGGGGGGAACGGCTGTTCAGGGTGCCCAAGGTCATCGGCTGATGGGCCTCTCTTCGCTCGCCACCATCGCGGACGTCCGCGCTGCGTTGCGCGACGGCGCGACCGCGGTCGACGTGTGCACGGAGTTTCTCGGCCGCATCGCGGCCCGCGACGGGGACCTGCGGGCCTTCAACCACACCGCGGCCGACCCGGTCCTGGCGCGGGCGGCGGAGCTCGACCGGCGGGGGCCCGACGCGCCGGACCTGGCCCTGCTCGGGGTCCCGATCGCGGTGAAGGACAACATCTGCACCCGCGGACTCCCGACCACGGCGTCGTCGCGCATCCTCGCCGACTACGTCCCCCCCTACGACGCGACCGTCGTCGAGCGACTGACCGCGGCCGGCGCGGTCGTCATCGGCAAGACCAACTGCGACGAGTTCGCGATGGGGTCCACGACCGAGCACTCGGTGACGGGCCCGACCCGCAACCCGTGGGACCCGGGCCGCGTGCCCGGCGGATCGAGCGGCGGCTCGGCGGCGGCGGTGGCGGCCCGGATGGCCCCGGCGGCGCTGGGATCGGACACCGGCGGGTCGATCCGTCAGCCGGCCTCGTTCTGCGGCGTCGTGGGACTGAAACCGACCTACGGGCGGGTGCCCCGCTACGGGCTGCTGGCGTTTGCCTCGTCGCTCGACCAGATCGGTCCGTTCGGGCTGACGGTAGCCGACGTCGCCGCCCTGCTGCAGGCAATCGCCGGTCCCGACCCGAGGGACGCCACGTCGGCCGCCGAGACCGTCCCCGCCCTGGACGCGGCCGCCGCCCGGCCGTTGCGGCGGCCGACGATCGGCGTGCCCTGGGCGATCCTGGAGAGCGGAGTCGACGGCGGAGTCGCCTCGGCGTTCGAGGCGGCCGTCGAGACGCTGCGAGGCATGGGTGCATCCATCGTCGACGTCGCCCTGCCCCACGCCGAATACGCGGTGCCGACCTACTACATCGTCGCCCCGGCCGAGGCCAGCTCGAACCTGGCCCGCTACGACGGCGTGCGCTACGCCTACCGGGCGCCCCTCGACGCGGAGAACGCGGCGTTGGACAGGATGTACGACCGCACCCGCCACAACGGGTTCGGGGACGAGGTCAAGCGCCGGATCATGCTGGGTACGTACGCGCTGAGCGCCGGGTACTACGACGCGTACTACCTGAAGGCGCAGCAGGTCAGGACGCTCATCCGCAACGACTATGACGCGGCGTTCCAGCGGGTCGACGCCGTCGCCATGCCCACTGCTCCGACCACCGCGTTCCGGCTCGGCGAGCGCTCGGACGATCCGCTGCAGCTCTACGTGGGGGACGTGTTCACGGCGAGCGCCAATCTGACCGGGCTGCCCGCCATCAGTGTCCCGTGCGGCCGGGACGACGAAGGACTCCCCGTCGGCCTGCAGCTCGTGGGGCGTGCTTTCGACGAAGAGACACTGGTCAGGGTGGGCGCGGCGTACGAGGAAGAGGCGCCGTGGTGGCGCGAGGCGCCGGGGCCCGCGGTCAGGCCCGCCTGAGGCGGCCCATGCCCGGGACGACGGGCGGACAGCCCGTCACTCCTGACCGGTGGTCGACTGCTCCAGAAGCTCGGGGGTCTTGAGCTGGTCGGCGGGCCCCCGCGGCACGCTCGGCGGCAGGTAACGCGATCCCGAGCCGAGGCTGTCGTCGAGACTTCGCACCACCCGGCTGCGCTTGTCGACAGGCCGGAGCTTGGTGAAGCCGACGAGGACGCAGAACCCGACGAACACGACGAGGAGAAAGACGGTCGAAAAGCCCAGCCCCTGCAGCAACCCCAGCAAGATCGACTGAATGTCACTCACGAGATAGCCTCCGGCAGCTCGTAGACGACGAGCCCCTGCTCGACTTCCTCCATGGCCACGCGTTCGAGGCGGATCGGCACGTCTGGACGCTCGCCGGTCTCGGGGTCGGGCCGCAACGGCTCGAGCCGGGGCAGGGCCCCGCGCCGCAACTGCTTCGCGCGCTGCGCGGCCACGTCCACGAACAGGAACCGGTTCTCCACCGGCGGCATGGGCTCGTCCGGAATGCGTGGCATCGGAACGAGCCGGGGAACCGCGGTCGATTCGTCCCGGTCTTCCGACAAGCTGTCGAAATCGTCGTCCATGACGTCAGATCGTACTCCAAGAGGCCCCGCCGCGTCGACCGGGTGAGGCCGCCGCGCGGACTCGCTTCAGTCCATCGGCGAGGGCGAGGAGATCACCCGCGCGCCCGGTCCGGGACGGGAACCGGCGCGGAACGCCCCGGGAGCGGGACCGCCCGATACCATTCGCCGTCCAGCAGGTAGTGAGTCGGCCGGTCCTGGAAGTAGACGGTCAGCCCGCCGTGGGGATCCTCGACCGTCACGATGTCCCGGGCGTCGACCGCGGCCATCGGCCCCGGTTCTGACACGATCGGGGATGTGGGCATCTCGGCTCTCGTTTTCTCGGTCGTGGCCGGCAAGGCGATCCTGATGCGCACGGCCGCGGGACCGTTCAAGGCTCAGACAGTATGGATCGACAACTAAGCACATGTCAATAATCAAATATGACTACATTTAGCTCACATAACGCCTTCGGCGAACGACCAATCCTGTGCGATCATGAGCGAATCGGCGCCTCGAGCGGTCTCCGCACCGGTTCCGCGGCCACCCTGATTCCATGAAGATCCTGTTCATCGGCGACATCGTCGGGAAGGCCGGCCGGGCCCTGACCCGGCGGGGCGTGTCGGCGCTCGTCGAACGGCACGACGTCGACCTGGTGGTCGCCAACGTCGAGAATGCGGCCGGGGGCAATGGCATCACCCGCGCGATCGGCGAGAGCCTGCGCGACCACGGCATCGAGGTGATGACCTCCGGCAACCACATCTGGGACAAGAAGGAGGCCCTCGACTACATCGAGCTCGAGCCGCGGTTGATCCGGCCCGCCAACTACCCGGCCGGGGTCCCCGGCGCCGGTCACGTGGTGGTCACCGCCCGGTCGGGCGAGCCGGTCGGGGTGATCAACGTCATGGGGCGGGTGTTCATGGCCCCTCTCGAGAACCCGTTCGCGGTGGTGCGGCGCGAGATCGAGGCCGTCCGCGAGTCCGCCCGCGTCATCCTGGTCGATTTCCACGGCGAGGCGACGTCCGAGAAGATCGCCATGGGCTGGCACCTCGACGGCGAGGTGACGGCGGTGGTGGGCACCCACACCCATGTGCAGACGGCCGACGAGCGGCTGCTCCCGAAGGGCACCGCGTACATCACCGACGTCGGCATGACCGGGCCCCACGACTCGGTGCTCGGGGTCGAGAAGGGCGTCGTACTGCGCCGGTTCCTCACCGCGCTGCCCGGACGATTCGACACCGCCCGCGGCGACCCGCGCCTGCACGGCGTGCTCGTGACCGCCGACGCCGCCACCGGATGCGCGACGGCCATCGAGCGGCTGAACCTGACCCCCGCCGACCTGGAGGCGCCGCCGGCGCCGGGCCCCTCGTGAGCGCCAACCCCACCCTGCCGTTCGACACGGCGCCGCCCGGGCGCCGGCCCGCCCGGCAGATCGTGACCGTCACCGAGCTGACCGGCCGCCTCCGGACGCTGCTGGAGTCGACGTACGCCAACGTCTGGGTCGAGGGCGAGATCGCCAACTGTCGGTTGTGGAAGAAGACGGGGCACCTGTATTTCACCCTGCGCGACGAGAACACCCAGATCAGGGCGGTGATGTTCCGGTCGGCGGTGCGCTACCTGCGCTTCCAGCCGGAGGACGGACTGCGGGTCGTCGCCCGCGGCCGGATCACCGTCTACGCGCCGAAGGGGGAATACCAGATCGCCTGCGAGCACCTGCAGCCGCAGGGTCTCGGGGCGCTGCAGCTCGCGTTCGACCAGTTGAAGCGCAAACTCGAGGCGGAGGGACTCCTGGCCCGCGAGCGGAAGCGCCCGTTGCCGGTGCTGCCGCGGCAGATCGGCGTCGTGACCTCCCTCGACGGCGCCGCGGTGCGGGACATCCTGCAGGTCCTCGGGCGGCGCCACCGCACCGCCCACGTCGTGCTGCGCCCGGTGCGGGTGCAGGGTGAGGGCGCGGCCGACGAGATCGCCCGGGGCATCCGGCGGCTCGCCCGCGAGGACGGGGTCGACGTGGTCATCGTCGGGCGGGGCGGCGGCTCGCTCGAAGACCTCTGGGCGTTCAACGAGGAGCCGGTGGCGCGGGCCATCGCCGCGGCGGCGGTCCCGGTCATCTCCGCCGTCGGCCACGAGATCGACGTCACCATCAGCGACATGGTGGCGGACGTCCGCGCCGCCACGCCCTCGGCGGCGGCCGAGATGGTGGTGGCGGGCCGCGGCGATCTCGTCGAGCGTATCGGCAGGCTGGGCGAGCGGCTTCGGACGGCGGTACGGTACGCCGCGGCCCGTCGCCGCACCCGGCTGCTCGACCTCGACCGGCGGCCGGGCCTCGCCGGCTGGCCGGCGCGGCTGGCCATGCGCGGCCGCCACGTGGCGGGGTTGACGCACGCCGTCGGGCAGATCGCCCGCACCCGACTCGCGGCCGGGGCGCGCCGCGTCGGCAACCTGCAGTCACGCCTGGAGGCCTGCGAGCCGGGGCGGCGCCTCGAAGCGGCGCGGACTCGGCTCGTGGCCGCCGAAGGCCGCCTCGGCGCCGCCCTCGTCCGGCACCGCGAACGCGGACAGGGCCGGCTCGCCGAGCTGTCGGGACGGCTCGACGCCCTGAGCCCGCTCGGGGTCCTGGGACGCGGCTACGCCATCTGCTGGCGGGAAGATCGCAGGAAGATCGTGCGGGACGCGGCCGCCGTCGCGGTGGGCGACGACCTCGTCGTGGGGCTCCAGCGCGGGCGGCTCGACTGCACCGTCACCGGCACGCAGCCCGCGGCGGAAACCCCGAATCGGCCGGGAGCGGCGACCCGCGAGGGGTGACGCGGGGTGGACGCTCGCCCGGGCTGCAGGCTCGACACATCATGAGTGACGACATCAAGGACTTCGAGACGGCGCTCAAGGAGCTGGAATCGATTGTCGACACCCTGGAGCGCGGCGACCTGCCCCTCGAGCAGTCGCTCGAGGCGTTCGAGCGGGGGGTGCGGTTGTCGCGCTTCTGTCACGCCCGGCTCGAGGACGCGGAGCGCCGCGTCGAGATCCTGACCGAGCGCGGCGAGCGGCGGTCGGCCCCCGACGCCCTCGCCGCCGTTCCGGAGGACGACGGGACGTGACCAGCGGGATCCCCTTCGACGAGTACCTCGACGCCCGCCGGCGGGAGGTCGAGGCGGCCCTCGAAGAAGCCATCCCGGCGCCGCCCGCGTGCCCCCCGCGGGTCGCGGAGGTCATGCGCTACAGCGTCTTCGCCGGCGGCAAGCGCCTCCGGCCCATCCTGACCCTCGCCGCGGCCGAGGCGGCGGGTCCGTCCCCCGGCGACGACGCCCGCGCGCTCGCCCGGAACGGCGCCTGCGCGATCGAGCTCATCCACACCTACTCGCTCGTGCACGACGATCTGCCGGCGATGGACGACGACACCCTGCGGCGGGGGCGCCCCACCTCTCACGTGGTGTTCGGCGAGGGCCTCGCCCTCCTGGCCGGAGACGCCCTGCTGACCCAGGCCTTCACCCTGCTGGCCCGCCGCCCGCCCCTGGCTCCGCCCGGCTTCGAGGCGCGCCAGATCCGCGCCATCGCCCGCGTCGCCGAGGCGGCGGGGGCGGCCGGCATGGTGGGCGGCCAGGCCCTGGACCTGGCCGCAGCGGGAACCGGGCCCGCCGCGAGGCCGACCGCAGCCGCGCCGGAGGCAGCGCTCCGCGACATGCACGAGCGCAAGACCGGCGCCCTCATCAGCGCCGCCGCCGTCATCGGAGCGATCCTCGCGGGCGGCGGCGAGGCGGCGGTGCGCGGCGTCGACGCCTACGCCCGCCACCTGGGACTGGCGTTCCAGATCGTCGACGACATCCTCGACGTCGAGGGCAGCACCGCCCAGCTCGGGAAGACCGCAGGGAAGGACGCGGCCGCCGGCAAGCCCACCTATCCCTCGATGCACGGCCTCGCCCGGTCGCGTTCGCTCGCCGCCGCGGGCGTCGCCGCGGCCCGCGACGCCCTCTCGTCGGCCGGGCTCCGCGGGCGGCTCGGAGACATCGCGGAATGGGTGCTGTCCAGAACGTCGTGATCGACGCCGCGAACGGAGACCGCCCCTGATGCCGCAGCGGATCCGGCTCGACTCGCTGCTGCACGAGCGCGGCCTCGTGAGTTCGCGGACGCGGGGACGGACGTCGGTACTCGCGGGGCTGGTGCGCGTCGACGGCCGCCCCGCCACCAAGGCCGGCGCCCTCGTCCCGACCGACGCCGAGGTGACCCTCGACGCCCCCGACCACCCCTATGTGGGCCGCGGCGGGGTGAAGCTGGCCCACGCTCTCGACGCCTTCGGCATCGACCCCGTCGGCGCCGCCGCCCTCGATGTCGGCGCCTCCACCGGCGGGTTCACGGACGTCCTGCTCCGGCGCGGCGCCCGCGCCGTCGTCGCCCTCGACGTCGGCCGCGGTCAACTCGACTGGCGGCTGCGCCGAGACCCCCGCGTCCGGGTCCTCGAACGCGTCCACATCGGCGCCGTCGCCCCGGAGCACCTCCCGGACGACCTGCGGCGGTTCGACGTCGTCACCGTTGACGTGTCGTTCATCTCCATCGCGCGCTTCGTCGACCGCCTTCCCGCCCTCCTCGCGCCGGGGGGCGACCTCGTGGCGCTCGTCAAGCCTCAGTTCGAAGCGGGCCGGTCCGAGGTCCGGCGCGGCGGGCTCGTGACGGACCCCGACGTGCACGAGCGCGTGGTCGCCGGCGTCGCCTCCGCCGCGGCTGAGGTAGGATTGAGCCGCGTGGCGATGACCCCGTCGCCGATCACCGGCACCAAGGGCAACCGCGAGTTCTTCCTCCACCTGCGGACCGCGCGCGAACCCTGATGGGCGCCGACACCTCCTCCGCCGTGAACGGGGTCACCCGCGTCGGCATCGTTGCGAAGACCCGTCTCGCGGCGGCGGCCCCGGTGGTCCGGGACGTCGCGGCGTGGCTGGAGCGCCGCGGCCTGAAGCCGGTGGTGGAACGCCGGACGGCGGCGCTCGCCGGGCTGGCCGCGGTCGACACGGCCGACGCGGCGGGACTCCCCGACGCCTCCGACCTGATTCTCGTGCTCGGCGGCGACGGCACGCTCCTCGGCATGGCCCGCCTCATCGCGGCGTCGGCCGCCGATCCGCCCATTCTCGCCGTGAACTTCGGAGGACTCGGCTTTCTCACCGAGATCACCCTGCCGGAGCTCTTCGAGGCGCTCTCGTCGGTGGTCGAAGGCAGCGCCCGCGTCGACGAGCGCCGCATGCTGCGTTCGCGCACCGACCGCGGCGACGCGACGACGGGGGAAGGCGTCGCGCTGAACGACGTGGTCATCACCAAGAGCGCGCTGTCCGGCATGATCGACCTGTCGGTATCGGTGGGCGACCAGTTCGTGGCGCAGCTCCGAGCCGACGGCCTGATCGTCGCCAGCCCCACCGGCTCGACCGCCTACAACCTCTCGACCGGCGGACCCATCGTGCATCCCCTCGTCAACGCCGTCATCCTGACTCCCATCGCCCCCCACATGCTCGCCAACCGCCCCCTCGTGCTGCCCGAGAGCGCCGCCATCCGCATCCAGCCCGACCTCGCGAAGCCGCACGCGCAGGCGTACGCCAGCTTCGACGGCCAGACCGGCTTCGAGCTCGCGCCCGGAGACACCGTCGTCGTCGAAACCGCTCCGCGCCCGCTGCGGATGATCCGGGCCGCCGCGCGCCCCTACTACGCGGTGCTGCGCGAGAAGCTCGGCTGGGCCGCGCGCTGAGGGCCGTCAGCCGCTGATGGGCGGATGGTGGATGATCTGGATGGTGTTGCCGTCGGGATCCTCGAGGTAGAGAGACCGCGCCCCGTCCCGGTGGGTGCGCGGCCGGGCCTTCAGGGGCACACCGTGCTCGTCGAGGTACGCGGCCCAGCGGTCCACGTCGGCGGCATGCCGCACGAGCAGCCCGAGGTGGTCGAGCCGGCCGGGTTCCGCCGCCGCGCCGGGACCCGCGCGGTGGAGGGCGAGGTTGTCGGTCCCCGAGGTCAGGTAGACGTTGTCGGCGTCGGGCTCCCACTCGACCGCGAAGCCCAGCCGTTCGACGTAGAAACGCCGCATTTCGTCGAACGCCTTCGCGAAAAGCGCGAGATGCCGAATGCCGAGATGCCCCGGTCGGGCGCTCATGATTCCAGTCTACCAGCCGCGCGCCCCCGGCGGGCCTCCCGGGGCGCGGCGGCGGTCCCCCGGCCGGCTCTCCCGGACCCCGCCCGCCGCGCGGCGCGGACTGCTGCTAGAATTGCAGGAATGGCTCCCCGCTCGGCCGCCCAGGCCCGGTGCGCCCTCTGTGGTGCGAAGGACGTCTCCGAACCGCGGGGCGACGCCAAGTACTGCCGCGACTGCTGGGACAAGAAGGTCGCGGTCGAGGACGTCGTCGCCCGCGAGTTCGCGGTCAAGCGGTACATCCGGGCGCACAGCGCCGAGAAGTACCTCGTCTACCACTCCACGCTGAAGCGCCCCTGCGGCCAATTGGTGGTCGTGGACGACGGCTACGACCTGTTCCTGACGCTGGTCCTCTACCCGACGTTCGGGTGGGACGAGCCCGCGTATCACCTCGAGGGCGACCCCGACGGGCGAGCCTTCGCCGAGATCCTCGTCGATGTGGTCGCGGCGGAGGTCATCGAGCCGTGGGGCGGAGGCAAGTGGCACCTGGAGATATTCCGCACCAGCCACGCCGACCCCGAGGACTGGAACGGCGAAATGTGAGTTTCTGTTGTGGTTTCCGGCGAGCCGCCCTATAATCTGGTTCGCCCTTGCAGACTGCGTGATGCGCATCCGGAGGTCAGTTCAATGAGAGGCCTGAGACTCACGGCGTTGTTCGGTTGTTTCGTGGCGATCGGGATGTCTTTCGGTTGCGGCGGCGAGGAGGTCGTCGAGGCCGAGGAGAGGCCGTTGGCCGTCCCCATCAATCTGCGCGAGGCGCTCGAGAACCAGGGCGAGTCGAATCTCGTCGCGACGATCCGCGGCCCCGGACAGGTCGGCTATCTGCAGCCGCGCTCGCGGCGGCTGCGGCGCGAGATGGTTACCACGTTCCGCATCCAGAACAATTCGACGGGCGCGCTGGCCGGGTTCACGGTTGACGAGTTCTGGTACGACCGCGGCGGCGACACGGTGACCGGCGGCTCGTTCCGCATGCAGCAGCCGTTCCTCCCCGGCAACATCATCGAGGTCGAGATACGGATTCCTCGCGACCGCCGCATGTCCCGCAGCAACTACGAGTTCAGCCACAAGAACGGCGTGATCGAGGCGACCCTCTTCGAGGAGATGGACGAACCGACGCCGCTCGAAGGCGAGGACGCCGAGGACGCCGAGAACGATTAGGGCTTCCCCGCCGGGGAGCCGGTGTACGCCTCCCCCGCCGCCCCCCGGATCGGGCGGGAACGGTGAACCGGTTGGGCAGGACGACCTGCCGAAGGCGCCAGGCGGATTCGATCATCCGTCTGGCGCCTTCGTTGGTTGGGGACTCGAACTCGCCTGAGTTCGGCGCCGACGGCTGGCTCGGCGGACCATGCTCGTCCTCGACCGCCGACCTTCCAGGCGGTTGCAGCGTCCATACCATCAGATGACGTGGACGCCCCCTCCGGGCCCGGATCGGGCCGCTGCTATACTGCACGCCATGAGCCTGGACATCGCCGCCGTCCAGCGCGCCTTGCGCGACGACGGGCTCGACGGGTGGCTGCTGTACGACTTTCACGGATCGAATCCGATCGCGCGGCGGGTGGCGAGGTTCGACGCGTCGGCCAAGCTCACCACCCGGCGCTGGTACTACCTGGTCCCGGCCGCGGGGCCGCCGCGGGGGCTGGTCCACGCCATCGAGGCCGACCGTCTCGACCACCTTCCCGGCGCCAAGACCCGCTACGCGGGACACGACACCCTCGACGCCGGCCTGCGCGGGCTGGTGGCCGGCTGCGCGGCGGTGGCGATGGAGTACTCGCCGGGCTGCGCCATACCCTACGTGTCCCGGGTCGACGCCGGCACCGTCGACGCGATCCGCGCCCTCGGGGTCGAGGTGCGCTCCTCCGGCGACCTGATTCAGCGGTTCGAGGCGGTGTGGGACGCGGAGGCCCTGGCCTCGCACCGGGCCGCGTCCGCCGCGCTTCACGACATCAAGGACCGGGCCTTCGACCTCGTGGCCCGGCATCTCCGGGACAGCCGCCCTCTCACGGAACTCGACGTGCAGGAGGCGATGGCCGGCTGGTTCGAGGAGGCGGGGCTGGTGAGCGACTCGCGGCCGGTGGTGGCCGCACAGGAGAACGCCGGCGACCCGCACTACCTGCCGACAGCGGGGCGTCACCGCCGCATCGGCGCCGGCGAGGTGGTGCTGCTCGACCTGTGGGGGAAGAGCAAGGACACGCCGGGCGCGGTCTACGCAGACATCACGTGGATGGGCTACACCGGCGCCGCCGTACCCGCCCGTTACGCCGATGCCTTCCGGGTCATCCGCGACGGCCGGGACGCCGCCGTCGATCTCGTCCAGCGGGCGGTCGCGAACGGGCGCGAGCTGCGCGGGTGGGAGGTCGACCGCGCCGTCCGCGACCAGGTGGGGGCGGCCGGGCTCGGCGACCGGTTCGTGCACCGGACGGGGCACAACCTGGGCGAGGAGGTGCATGGCAACGGCGTGCACCTCGACGACTTCGAGACCCACGACGAGCGGCGGCTGCTGCCGGGCACGGGGGTGACCATCGAGCCCGGCGTGTACTTCGACGACTTCGGACTCCGGACCGAGATCAACCTCTATGTCGGGTCGGAGACAGCGACGGTGACCGGCCCGCGGCAGGACGAGATCCGGTCCCTGGGGTAACAGCGGTGTGGAGGCAAGGATGGCTACACGCAGGAACACGCTCTTTCCGGGAATGCTGATCGCGGTCACTTCGGTCGCTATCGGCCTCGTGCTCTCGGCCCGGCTCGATCTGGTGTCGGACTCGGCGGCGCAGACCTTCAACGCCGCGCCGGCGGCGCTGGCCCTGCCCCAGACCAACAGCCAGCCGATCACGGGGCAGCTCGGGGTGAACACGTTCCGCGACATCGCCGAGGCCCAGAGCCCGATGGTCGTCAACATCACCATCGAGTCGCGCCGACCGGCCCGCGACCTGAACCGGTTCTTCGGAGGCGACCAGGAAGAGCTGTTCCGGCGCTTCTTCGGCGACCGATCGGACGAGAACACGGAACGTCGTACGCAGTCGGCGGGCACCGGCTTCGTCATCGACCGCAGCGGGCTCATCCTCACCAACAACCATGTGGTGGCGGACGCCACCCGGATCGAGATCTCGTTCTTCGGCGACGAGAACGAGTCCTACGAGGCCCGGGTGGTGGGCAGGGACCGCCTGACCGACAGCGCCCTCCTCGAGCTCATCGAGCGGCCCGACCGCCCGCTGCCGGTGGCGACGTTCGGCGACTCGGACCAGATGCGGCCCGGCGACTGGGTGATGGCCATCGGCAACCCGTTCGACCTCGGGCACACGGTGACCGTCGGCGTGGTCAGCGCGGTGGGCCGGCCGTTCTACCAGGTCCGCGGCAGACCCCAGCGAGTCATCCAGACCGACGCCGCCATCAATCCCGGCAACTCGGGAGGCCCCTTGCTGAATCTCCGGGGCGAGGTCATCGGCGTCAACACCGCGATCGTCAGCGACCGCCCGAGCAACCTCGGCATCGGGTACGCCGTCCCCATCAACACGGTGCGGGACCTGCTGCCCCAGCTCCGCACCGGCCGCGTGACCCGAGGCCGAATCGGCGTGAACATCATCGAGGTCTCCGACCGCGACCTCGAGTATCACGGGCTGCGCGAGCCCATGGGCGCGATGGTGTCGGCCATCGAGCCGAACGGGCCCGCCGACGATTCGGACCTCGAGCTGGGCGACGTGATCGTCGGCTACGACGGCGAGCGGGTGGAGAACGTCGCGGATCTCCAGCGCAAGGTCTCCGGCACGCAGCCGGGGACGCGGGTCGAGCTGGGCGTCTATCGGGACGCCGAGCCGACGACCGTGCCGATCACGGTGGGCGAGCTGGATCTGGAAAGCGAGGGTCGGCGGGCCGCCGTCGAGGTCGAGGACGTCAGCACCGGCTTCGGCATGAACGTCCAGGACCTGACGGCGGAGACGGCGCGGCAGCTCGACCTCCCGCGGGGCGCGCAGGGCGCCGTCGTCAGCGAGGTGGAGCCGGGCGGGCCGGCGCAGACCGGGGGCATCCGTCCCGGCGACGTGATCACCGCAGTCAACCGCGTGCCGGTGGAGACGGCCGCCGACGCCCTGCGCGAGCTGAATCGCATCGAGGACGGCGGCACGGCGTTTCTGCGGGTCACCCGCGGCGACGGGCAGAGCCTGGTGCGGATCACCCGGGAGTAGGGGGCCGCGGCTTCCCTCTGCTTCCCGCCTTGCCGACGCGCCCGGACTCTGCGCCGCGGAACGGCGCAGAGTCCGGGCGTCCCGAGACCCTGCGATGGGCGACGCGCTCCAGGCCCTGATCGTCCGGCGCATCCGCGACCGCGGACCGCTGACGGTGGCGGCGTTCATGGAGATGGCGCTGTACCACCCCGAGCTGGGCTACTACGCCCGGGCGACCCGGCGGACGGGACGGGACGGCGACTTCTACACGAGTGTGGACGTCGGCCCGCAGTTCGGCGCCCTGCTGGCCGCTCAGCTCGACGAGATGCGCCGGGTGCACACCGCCGCAGGCGGATCCGGGTTCGACCTCGTCGAGGTCGGGGCCGGGAACGGCCAGCTCGCCCGCGACGTGCTCGACGCGGCCGCATCGACGCACCCCGCCCTGTACGCGGCGGCGCGGCTGACCCTGGTGGAGACGAGCCCGGCCGCGCGGGCGGCGCATCCGGCGACGCTGGGTCCACACCGGAACCGCCTGCATGCCAGCACCGCCGACCTGCCGGACCGGATCTCCGGCGTGATTGCCGCCAACGAGCTGCTCGACGCCCTGCCGACCCACGCCGTCACCATGACCGTGGACGGCCTGCAGGAGATATACGTCGACGCGGACGGCGGCCGCTTCGTCGAAACGACCGGGCCGCCGTCGAGCCCGGCCCTGGCGCGCTACTTCGAGCGGCTCGGCGTGACCCCGCGGCCGGGGTGGCGGGGCGAGGTCAGTCTCGCCGCCGTCGACTGGGTGCGCACCGCGGCCCGGCGCCTGACGCGGGGGTTCCTCGTCCTCATCGACTACGGCCATCCGGCGCGGAAGCTGTACGCAGGCCACCATGCAAGCGGGACGCTGACCACGTTCCAGCGCCACCTGGTGGACGCGCCCGGCGCCGACCCGGACCGACGGGGCGAACCCGCGTGGCTCGCCGAACCCGGCGACCGGGACATCACGTCGCACGTGGACTTCACGTCGATCGAACTCGCGGCGCGCGACGAGGGCCTCGAGACCCTGGGATTCGTCGACCAGACCCGCTTCCTCCTCGGCCTCGGGGCCCTCGACGACGACGACGCGGCGGCGGACACGGCCGGCGCCCTCCGCCATCGGCTGGCTCTGAAGACGCTGCTCGCGCCCGGCGGGCTGGGCAGCACCCATCAGGTGCTGATGCTCGGCAAGGGAGTCGGCCGCCCCGCCTTGAAGGGGTGCTCGTTCACCTGGCGGGAAGCGGCGTCATGACCACCTCGGTAGAGCGCGAGATCAAGCTCCGGTACGACACCCCCGATGCGGCCCGGCGGGCGGTGGTCGAGGCCGGCGCGCAGCCCCTGCGAGCGCGGCGCCTGCAGAACGATTGCCTGCTCGACCGCGAACACGAACCGCTCGCCGACCGCGCCTGCACCTTGCGGGTCCGCATCGACGGCGACGCGGCCCGGGTGACCTTCAAGGGCGCCCCGCGGCTGGGGACCACCAAGGTCCGGGAAGAGCTGGAGACGGCGGTGGGCGACGGCGACCGGCTGCTGCAGGTGCTCGATCGGATCGGTTTCCGCGTCTGGTTCCGCTACCAGAAGTATCGCGAGGAGTTCCGGCGCGGTGACCTCGTGATCGCGATCGACGAAACGCCCATCGGGACCTTCGTCGAGCTCGAGGGCAGCGAACCCGACATCCTGACCATGGCCGCGGCCCTGGGACGGAAACCGGCCGACTTCATCCTCGACTCGTACCTGGCGCTGTTCCGCGCGCACTGCGCCGCGACGGGAGCAGCCACCGACGACATGGTGTTCGACATCCCGTGACCACCCCGCCGCCGCCCGCCCTCGTCCTCGCCGCCGGCCTCGGCACCCGCCTGCGGCCCCTGACGTTCTCCCGGGCCAAGGCCGCCGTGCCCGTCGCGGGAACGCCGCTCATCTGCCGGCAGCTCCGGACGCTGGCCGGGGCCGGCATCCGCGACGTCGTCGTCAACCTCCACCACCGGCCCGAGACCATCGCCGCCGTCGTCGGCGACGGCGCGGCACTCGGCTGCCGCGTCCGCTACTCGTGGGAACGGATGGTCCTCGGCTCGGCGGGCGGCCCGCGCCACGCGCTGCCCCTGCTCGACGACCGGTTCTTCATCGTCAACGCCGACACCCTGTGCCCGGTAGACTTCGCCGCCCTCCTCGACCGGCACCGCGCCTCGGGGGCGGTGGCCACGCTGGCCGTGACCGTGCATCCGGCGCCGCGCCGCTACGGCGCAGTGCTGGCCGGTCGCGGCGGCCGGGTCGCGGGGTTCGCCCGCGCCGGCGCCGCCAGGAGCGCGGACGCACCGTGGCTCTTCGTCGGCGTGCAGATCGTCGAGGCCGCGGTGTTCCGGGACCTCCCCGACGGGGCGCCCGCGGCGACGGTGGGCGGGCTCTACGACACCCTGCTCGCGTCAGGGCGACCGATGGCGGTGCACGAGGTCCCGGGGCCGTTCCACGACATCGGGACGCCGGCCGACTACGCCGCGACCGTGCAGGCGGTCGCGGCGGCGGAAGGACGCTCGCCGTTCTCGGCCGGAGACCGTTCGGAGGTGCACCCCACCGCCCGGGTGGAACGCTCCATCCTGTGGGACGATGTGACGGTAGGGGCCGATTGCGTGGTGACCGGCTGTGTCCTCGCAGACGGGGTGCGGGTGCCGGCCGGCACCATCCTCGACGGACAGGCGGTGGCGCGGGCCGGCGCCGGCCCGCGCGGCGAATCGACGCCCCCGGCGCACGAGGCGCGGCTCGGCGACCTGCAAATGGCGCCTCTGTGAGCCGCCTCGACCGCGGCGTACCGACTCGCGACCGGGGAACGGCGCACCGCTGGACAGACCGCGGGCATCTGGACGGGGCCCCCGGTTGCCGCGTCTGCCGATGGCGCCGACCTCGGCGAAGCGGTCGCGGGCGAGTTCGGCGAACCGTGAGTCGCCCGGAAACCGACCCGACGGGGCGCGAGTGACCGGCACAGATTCGCGGACGAGCCCCCGTCCCCGTGGACGAATCACCGACCCATGTCTGGAGACACGTTGAGCGGCCCCCTCGCCGAGCGGGTCGCCGAGTATCTGCGACGCGCGGATCTGGCCCCGGCGGCGACGCGCGTCGAGACCCTGCACGGCGACGCCTCCAGCCGCGCCTACGTGCGGGTGGCTCCCGCCGGCCGGCCGCCGGTGGTGTTGGCGCTGCACCCGGAACCGTTCGCCGCCGGTTCGCTGCCGCAAGTGGTGGTGGGGGCGCTCTTCCGCCGGCTGGGGATCCCGGTGCCCGCGGTGCTCGACGAAGCCCCGGACCTCGGCATCCTCGCGGTCGAGGACCTCGGCGACGAGACGCTGCAGAGCTGGATGGACGGCGGCCCCGACCGCGACCCGGCCCCGCTGTACCGCGAGGCGATCGACCACCTCGCGGCCCTGCAGACCCGCGGCGCGGCGTTCCGGGACGAGGGCACTCTCCCTTTCACCATCGCCTTCGACACCGCCAGACTCACCTGGGAGCTCGACTTCTTCCGCTCGGAGTTCCTCGAGGCGCATCGACGGACGACGCTGCTCCCCGCCGCGTCCGAAGCGCTGCAGCGCGAGCTGTCAGCCATCGCCGAGGAGCTGTCGGCCGAGCCGCGGGTGCTGTGCCACCGCGACTACCACTGCCGGAACCTCATGGTGCGGAGCGGCCGGCTGGTCGTCATCGACTTTCAGGACGCCCGGCTCGGCCCCGGCACCTACGACCTCGTCTCGCTGCTCCGGGACTGCTATGTCGACCTGCCGGACGACCTGACCGCCGCGCTGACCCGCCGGTTCCTCGACGCGGTGCCCGCCCAGCGCACCCCCGACTTCCAGGCGCGGTTCGACCTGATGTCGGTGCAGCGGCACCTGAAGGCCCTGGGCACGTTCGGTCACCAGGTTGCGAGACTGGGGCGCCGTCGCTTCGCCGAGCCCGTGCCGCGCACCCTCGCCCATCTGCGCCGGACCCTGGCGGCCTACCCGCGCTTCGAACGGCTCCGCGAGCTGCTGTCGCCGCACGTGCCCGAGCTCGGCTGACCCCGGCCCGGCGACCTGGGAGACGACTTCGGAGACAATAGGAGCCGGATATCGTCCGATGAAACGACAACGCATTCGCGACGTCCTCGCGTCACCACCCTCCGAGATGCCGATCACCGTCTGCGGCTGGGTCCGAACGAAGAGAACCGCCAAGCGCTTCGCCTTTCTCGCGATCAACGACGGCTCGTCGCAGGAGACCCTGCAACTGATCGCCGACGCGGGCACGCCCGCGTTCGAGGCCCTCGACGGCGTGCTGACCGGCGCCGCCGTCCGCGTCCGCGGCGCGACGAAGGCGTCGCCGGGGGCCGGCCAGCGCATCGAGATGCAGGTGAGCGAGCTGGAGGTCCTCGGGCCCGCGCCGGCCGAATACCCGCTCCAGAAGAAGGGCCACACCCTCGAGTTCCTGCGGGACATCGGTCATCTCCGCCCTCGCACCAACACCTTCGGCGCCGTCTTCCGGATCCGCAACGTGCTCGCCGCCGCGGTGCACGAGTTCTTCCAGGGGCGAGGGTTCGTCTGGGCCCACACGCCGATCATCACCGGGTCTGACTGCGAGGGAGCCGGCGAGATGTTCCGGGTCGCGGCGCCGGCTTCAGACGGGGCGGAGTTCTTCGGCCGGCCCGCCCACCTCACGGTGAGCGGTCAGCTCGAGGCCGAGTTCATGGCGATGGCCCTCGGCGACGTCTACACCTTCGGGCCGACCTTCCGGGCCGAGAACTCCAACACGTCGAGACACCTCTCCGAGTTCTGGATGATCGAGCCGGAGATGGCGTTCGCGGACCTCGACGATGACGCGGCTCTCGCCGAGGACTTCCTGAAGGCGATGTGCCGGACCGCCCTCGAGCGGTGCGGGGCGGAGCTCGCGTTCCTCGAGAAGCACTACGACGCCGCCTCGCCAGCCGCCCTCCGCGACCTCGCCGAGTCGACGTTCGCGCGCCTCTCCTACACCGAGGCGACCGACGCGCTGCAGAAGGCGGACGTCGACTTCGAGATTCCCCACGCGTGGGGCCGCGAGCTGGCCTCGGAGCACGAGCGGTACCTGACCGAGCACGTGTGCGGGGGCCCCGTCATCGTCACCGACTACCCGCGCGCCATCAAGCCGTTCTACATGCGCGTCAACGACGACGGCGAGACCGTGGCGGCCATGGACGTGCTGGCCCCCCGCATCGGCGAGATCATCGGCGGCAGCCAGCGTGAGGAACGGCTGCCGGTGCTGGAGCAGCGGATGGACGAGCTGGGCCTCGACCGCTCGGAGTTGTCCTGGTACTGCGACCTGCGCCGATATGGCAGCGCCGAGCACGCCGGGTTCGGGCTCGGCTTCGAGCGCCTCGTGCAGTACGTCGCCGGCATGGCCAACATCCGCGATGTCATCCCCTGCCCGCGCGCGCCGGGGACCATCGACTTCTAGGGAGTTGAGAAGATGACCAGGCATCCTCGTCGATGGGCGGCCGCGCTCGCGGCGGCCGGTTGTGTCGCGGTGGCGCTCGCCGCCGCCGGGCAGAACCCCGGCGACCGGTTCGCGGGGGTCGAGCTGACCGTCGTACCGGTGGCCGGCAACGTGCACATGGTGCAGCGGCCGGGTGGCGGCGGCAACATCGGGATGTTCGCGGGGCCCGACGGCGTGCTGCTCGTCGACTCGCTGTTCGCGCCCCTCGCCGAGCGGTTGATCGCGGCGGTGCGGACGGTCTCGGACGGCGAGATCCGCTTCCTCGTCAACACGCACGTGCACCCGGACCACATCGGCGGCAACGGGCCGCTGGCGGCGACCGACGTCCTGATCTTCGCGCACGACAACCTCCGGGTCCGCATGCTCGACCGGCTCCGCACCCCGCGTCGGGGCGGGGGCTTCTCGCCGCAGCCACCGCCGGGAGCACGGCCCGTCGTGACCTACAACGACACGGTGAGCTTCCACTTCAATGGCGAGGAGGTACGCGCGTTCCTCGCTCCCCCCGCCCACACCGACGGCGACACCTTCGTCCACTTCCCGGAGTCGGACGTACTGCACCTGGGAGACGTCTTCCGCACCACGAGCTATCCCATCATCGACGTCTACAACGGCGGCACGCTCGCCGGCACCATCGAGGCGCTCGAGACGGCGATCGACCTCGCGGGGCCGGACACGCGGGTCATCCCCGGCCACGGCCTCCGGGTGGTGGGCCGGGACGCCATGATCGAGTTCCTCGACATGATCGTGGATGTCCACGACCGGGTGCGCGATCTGATCTCCGAGGGCCGCACGCTGGACGCGGTGATGGCCGCGTCGCCCACCGCCGCCTACGACGCCCGATGGGGACAGGAGGCGACATGGACCGCGAACGACTTCGTCCCCATCGTGTACCACGAGCTCGGCGGCGGTTCGCTGTACCGGGGCGGCGAGTAGAACCGAGCCTCTGGTCTCGACGGCGACGACGGGCTCTCGCCACCGCCGTCAGCCCCGTGGCGAGCTCCTGCGCCAAGGCCTCCATGTACCCAGCGAGGGCGACGTTGTCCGATTGCCGGCCAACGCGCCGGCTGTTCAAGAATTCGGATTCAGCGAACTCGGCATGCAGCGCGGAGCAATTGACGGACAAGCTCCGCAACCGGCTGTTCGTCTACGACCGGCACCTGCCATCCTCGACGAAGGCACCGAACTGCCGTGACGCACGTGCCGGCAACCGGCGCCGGTCGGTCAGGCGGGGGGGGCGCCATCGGGAGGCTTCCAGACCGAGGTTCCCTCTTCCGACCCTTGCCTTATCCGGCCCAGGGGATTATGTTGATTTCGATTGCGGGTGATGCCGCACGAACAGGTTCGCGGGGTTCATTCGGAGGGAGAGTGCAGATGCGCAGGCAGTCCATCACGGCACTGGCGGCGGCGGCGATCATGGGCGCGTCGGCGGCCGCGGCGGGGCAGGCTCCCGACGGCTGGACGGCGCCGCGGACGGCGGACGGACGGCCCGATCTGGGCGGTGTCTGGGCCAGCGACTCGGCGACGCCGCTGCAACGGCCGGAAGCGCTGGGCGACCGGGAGTTCCTCACCGACGAGGAGGTGGCGGCTCTGGCCGCCCACGCGACGGAGTACTCCGCGGTGGGGGGCGACGCGGTGTTCGGCGAGACACCGTTCCGGCGCGCGCTGTCCGCCCTGCAGCCCCCCGCGGCAGAGGAACCGGCTGCCGCCCGGCCGGCCCGGCGGCGGTCGACGGGGAGCTACAACCAGTTCTGGATGAGCGGCCGCTGGTTCGAGAACCGCACATCCCTGATTGTCGATCCGCCCAACGGACGCCTGCCGGCCCGGACCGCCGAAGCGCAGGAGCGCGACCGGCGGCGGCGGGAGGCGCGCAACGCGCCGCTGCCGGATCGGCGACTGACCTTCGGGGAGGAGATAGCCCGCATCGATCCGGCGATTCGCTGCCGCGGCGGCGGGGCCCTGCTGAGCGGGCGGGGCTACAACAGCACCTACCAGATCTTCCAGGGCACCGACCACGTCGCCATCCAGATCGAGATGCACCACGACACGCGGCTGATCCCGATCGGCGGCGCAGCCCCGAGCCGGGTCGGTCCGCCGACCGCCATGGGCAGCTCGCGCGGCCGCTGGGAGGGAGACACGCTGGTGGTCGAGACCACCAACCTCTCGCGAGGCGTCGGCGGCTCGACGGCCGACGTGACGATCATCGAGCGGTTCACCCGGGTGGGGCCCGAGCTTCTGCAGTACGAGTACACCCTGGACGATCCGGCCACCTGGACCCGGCCGTGGACAGCCCGCGTCTTCATGCGCCCGAGCCCCGGCACCGGGGTCCTCTACGAGTTCGCCTGCCACGAGGGGAACTACGCCATCGAGCACGCGTTGCGCAACGAGCGATATCTGGAGGGGCAGTCGGAGCAGTGAGGCGGGAGGTGCATCGGGCCGGAAGCCGGGCCGCGAGGAGCCGCTTCCGCGCCCGACGCGGCCCGACGTCCGGCCCCGTGGCGGGCGTCGGGGCCGCGTCCACGACCCCGCCACGGGCCCGACCGGTGTGGCCCGGGTGTGCCGGCCGGTTCGTGGTATGATTGCTCGGTTACGTTCTCGTCAGTGACTCCGAGTGGGCGTTCGCGGCCCACTTTTTGTTTTTCCGGGACGGATCGTCGTGGGACCTTCCGGATCGTCGGCCGCCCGGATCGGGGAAATCCGGGCAATTGCGGAGCGGGTCGCGCACAGCCACGGGCTCGTGGTGTTCGACCTGCAGTTCCGCCGTGAGTCGATCGGCTGGGTCCTGCGCATCGTCATCGATCGCCTCCCGCCGCCGCTGGCCGGCACGGAGCACGGCGACAGCGTAACGGTGAGCGACTGCGAGACGGTGAGCGTGGACCTCAGCGCGATCCTCGACGTCGAGGTGGCGTTCGATCACGCGTACACCCTTGAGGTATCGTCGCCAGGGCTCGACCGGCCGTTGCGGCATCTCGACGACTTCGAGCGGTTCGTCGGCCGCCGCGCCCGGGTCGTGACGTCCGAGCCGGTCGACGGGCAGCGCTTCGTCGCGGGGCGCATCGTGGCGGTCCGCGACCGGACGATCGTGATGGAGGATGGCGGGACGACACGCATCGTCCCGGAAGCGGCCGTCGCGCGGGCCCGTCTCGAGGTCGAGATGTAAGCTCCGCGCGTCCGGAAGCCGGCCGGCCGAGACCGCCGCCGGCCGGCGAATGGCCGGGACGACGCGGGCCGGCGAATCGGGACCCGCCGCTGCCTGGACGCGATCCACCGGGGACCGTTGCAGGGAAGTGCCATGAACAACGTGCTGCAACAGACCATCGACGCCTTGGCCAAGGAGAAGGGCATCGAGACGGACATCATCGTCACCGCCATCGAGGATGCCGTGCTGACGGCGTCGCGCAAGTACTACAAGGCGGACGAGAACCTGCGGACCCGGTTCAATCCCGAGACCGGGCAGGTGGAGCTGTTCGCGGTCCGGCAGATCGTGGAGCAGGTCTCCGACCCCGCGACCGAGATCGCGTTGACCGAAGCACAGGAGCTGTACGGCGACGAGGCCGAGGCGGGCATGGAGATCGAGTTCCCCAAGCCGACTGACGTGCTCGGCCGCATCGCCGCCCAGACCGCCAAGCAGGTCATCTTCCAGAAGGTCCGCGAGGCGGAGCGGGAGAACGTCTTCGAGGAGTTCGGCCAGCGCCTGGGAGAAGTCGTCAACGGCCTCGTCAAGCGCTTCGAGAGCGGCGAGATCATCGTGGAGATCGGACAGGTCGAGGCCCTGCTGCCGCGGCGCGAGCAGTCCCGGGCCGAGAACTACACGACCGGCGACCGCGTGCGGGCCGTCATCAAGGAGGTCAACAAGAACACGAAGGGCCCG
>CBDATI010000012.1:0-7466 GCA_965199675.1 Vicinamibacterales bacterium
CGCTTCGGCGGCGGACGCGCACCCGCGCCCCGGAGCGCCGCCGACGGCGCGACCGCGGCCGTCGCGCCTCGACCGGCAGGATCCGGCCGGCGGGACGACGCCCGCATCGCGCCGTCGGACGCATCCGGTGCGCCCACGGCGACCGGCGCCCCGCCGATGCGGCGTCCCGGCGGACCCGGAGGGCGCAGCGCCGGCAGCGAGACGCCCATGCCCACCGCCGCGAGGCCGGCCCGCAACGACGCCCGCCCGCCGGCGCCCGCCGCGAGACCGGTTCGCGCCGACGCCCCGCCCGCGACGGCCACTCCCCGGCCGGTGGTGGCCCTGCTCCCCTTCCGCAACGTGTCGCGCGACCCCGCCGACAACGTCATCGGCGAGGAAATGCGCGCGGTGCTCCGCGTCGCCCTCCAGCGGGCCGCGGGCCTCGAGGTGGTGCTGCTCGGCCCCGGCGACGAGTCGAACGCCCTCCAGCGCGCGACGGCCAGCCAGGCCACGTGGCTCGCGGGGGGCGGCTACCAGCGGGTCGGAGAACAGCTCCGGGTGACGGGGCGGGTCGTGGACGTGGCCACCGGCGACCTGTTGGGCTCGGTCCGCGTGGACGGCACCGTCTCCGGGCGCGACGCCCTGACGAGCCGTCTGATCGCAGCGCTGCGATCCGAGCTGGCCGGTCACATGCCTGCCGCAGCCCCGCCGCGGATGGCGGCGGCCTCTCCCGCCCCCCGTCCGCGGGCCGCAGCCGCCCCGGGGCCGCGGACGGCAGCCGCTCCGGCCGCGCGGGCCGCAGCCGCCCCGGATCCCGTTCCCACCCCGCCCGCGGGACGGGCGATTCAGATCGCCGTCTCCCCGTTCGCCAACATCTCGCGCAACCCCGCCGACGACGCCATCAGCGACACCATCGCGGCGGAGATCGGCGGGCGGATGGCCGGGGTCCCCGGCATCGCCCTCCTCACCCTCGACACCGGCGCCACCGACGGACCGACCGCCCTGTCCGTCGCCGCCGCCCGCGGCGCGGACTGGCTCGTCACCGGCGGCTACCAGCACGTCGGCGGACGGCTCCGCCTCACCGCCCGGCTGCTGCAGGTCTCCGACGGCGCGTTCGCGGAGTCGGTCAAGGTGGACGGCGCCCTGGACGATCTGTCCGGCATGCTCGCCGAGGCAATCACGACTCTCGCCGCCGCCGTCGCCGCCAACGCGGCCGGTTCCTGAGTCCTGCGCGCGGCGGCCGTGGCGGATCTGCTGCTTGCCGTCCTGCGGGACGATGGTCGACGCCCGGGCCCGCTCCGCGTTGCTCTGACACCGGCGTGCACGTTCGCGGTACGCGGACGCTCTTCACGGCTCGTCCAGCCAGTGGCCGGCGGGCGCCGACAGGAACTCGTTGAGGGGAATGCCGCCTTCACCGGCGATCAGCGTCCGGGCGGGTCCGAAACGCGACGAGAACGCGTCGATGCCGTGCTTGTCCGCCCTCCGCGGTCCGCTCTTGACTTCGATGGCGACCAGCCGGGTCGCCGTCGAGGCGGTCTTGAAGAGATGCGCGCCAACACCGCCGGACGAGGGTCTCGACCTGGGCACGCCTAAGGTCATGCGCCACGATGGTGTAATCAAGCCCAGATCGACAGTCCTCGGACGGCTACGGCCCCGAACGCGCCGGCGACGGCCGCGATCTGAACGACGGTGAGTTCACGCTCTTACAGGGAGGTCGTGATCTCTGCGACGACCTCCTCGGCCAGAGGCAGGCTGAATCCGCACGCGGAGTCGTTGATGCGGCACTGGGCGAGGGTGAGCTGGCACCCGCAGGTGCAGTTCTCCTCGTTCAACCGCTGCAGCGCGGTGACTCGCTGTTCGGGGGTCAGCACCGTGAGGTCGAGGCCCGGGATCTCCGTCGCGTGGGCGGCGTTGACGAGGCGGCCGTGGCGATCCTCCTCGACGAGGTCCACGGTGATGTCGGGGTCGATGGCGGCGAGGAAGCGGGTCTCCTGCTCGAAGATCCCGGGGTTGACGAGTCCGACGTGAGTCTGCACGACCCGGAGGTCGGGATCGATGATGAACGATGTGGGCAGGGCCATCACGCCGGGAAACGCCTGGTCCAGCTCGGGCGTGGTCATCACGATCGGGTAGTTGATGCCGTACTGGGCCGCGAAACTCTCCACGACCTGCACCGGCCCCTCGTCCTCCGACACGCCGATGACCTGAAGCTGATCGGGATAGTGTTCCTGCAGCCGGATCAGGTCGGGGATCTCCGCCCGGCACGGGCCGCACCAGGTCGCCCAGAAATTCACGAGGGTCACCTTGCCCCGCAGGTCCTCGGTGGTGATGGTCCGTCCGTCGAGGGTCTGCATGGCCAGCGCGGGCAGCACCGCGGGGTCGGCCACGAGCTGAATCGTGTCGGGCCGTGCGTCGAAGACCGCGCCGGGCGCCCCGCCCGGCTCGCCGGGCGCCCCGCACCCGGTCATCACCGCGACCGCCGCCACCGCAACGATGCCGAAGAACCGGTTGTTCGTGCTCATGAAGCTCTCCTCGTGCCGGACGACCGGCCCCATCATGCATTGTAACGGTTAACGGGCGTCGACGCGGAGATTGAGGGCACGAGGGCGACCGCCGGCGTCATGCCGCCGTGGCGCAGCCCCGTCAGTACCCCATCCGGACCGCGAGCATCAGCGCCGCTATCGCCACCACGTACAGCTTCACGAGCAACGGAGCGACGAACTTCAGCCAGCGCTGATAGGGGATCCGGGCGAGGGCCAGCATGCCCATCAGCAGGGCGTTGGTGGGCACCACCATGTTCGTGAACCCGTCGCCGAACTGGTAGGCGAGCACCGCCGTCTGCCGGGTGAGCCCGGTCAGGTCGGCGAGCGGCGCCATGATCGGCATGGTGACGTAGGCCTGCCCGGAGCCCGAGGGGATGAACAGGTTGCACACCGTTTGGACGGCGAGCATGCCGACGGCCGCGGCCTGGCCCGGCAGCGCCTGCAGCGGTGTCGCGAGGCCGTTGATGATGGTGTCGATGACCTGCCCCTCGGTCAGAACCACCTGTATCGTGCGCGCGAAGCCGACGATGACGGCGGTCGAGACGAGATCGGCCGCCCCGGCCTGAAACGCCGTCGCCACTCGGTTCGGGGCGAGGCGAGCGACCGCCGCCCCGGCGAGGGCGATGCCCAGGAACACCGCGGTCAGCTCCGTCAGATACCACTGCCAGGCGCTGACGCCGTAGACGAAGAGCGCCACCCCGGCCAGGAACACCGCCACCACCCCCATCCGCGCCCGCGTGAACCGCACGTCGGCGGGCAGCTCGAACCCGCTCGCGTAGGACACGTCGCCAACGAGGCTCCGCGACGGGTCGGCCTGGACCCGGCGCGCGTAGCGCAGGACGTGGTCGACGCCCACGGCGAGGCAGACCCCCAGCAGCAGGCAGCGCACCGCCAAGCCGGACGTCAACTCGACCCCCGCGATGTCCTGGGCGATCAGCACCGTGAACGGGTTGAGGGCAGCGCAGGCGTAACCCACCCCGGCCCCGACGTAGATGATGCCCAGACCCACCACCGCATCCATGCGGAGGGCCAGGCACATGGTGACGAGGAGGGGGACGAAGGGCATGTACTCTTCCGCCATGCCGACGGTCGACGACCCCACCGCGAACAGCGTGATCATGCCCCCGACGAGCGGCGCCGGCCGCCCGCCCAGCCACGCGATGGCGAGACCGATCAGGGCGTGGACCGCCCCGGTGGCGCGCAGCACCCCGAACACGCCGCCGACGATGAGGATGAAGAAGATGACGTCGGCCGCGTCGGCCAGCCCCGCGGGCACCGCGGTCAGGAACGTCAACGGCGGCAGCGGCTCGGCCTCGACGGCGTGGTAGGTGCCGCGGATCACCTGCCGGCCCTCGCGCTCGAACTCGCCGGCCGGGAGCACGTAGGTCGCGGCCTGGGCCAGCAGGATCAACCCGCCGATGAGCACGAGCGCGTCAGGGAACCGACGGGAAGGACCTCCGGTCATCGCGCCGCCATCACGGGAAGCCGTGGGAACCGGCCGATCCCGGCGAGCGTCAGCAGCCCGCGGCGAAGCCCCGCGTTGCACCGCGCCGGGAGGGCGCCGGCAGACGGCCGACGCGCCCGCCTGACGAGGCGCGGCGAGGGAGAAGAAACAACGCGGTTCAGGCGGGCTGCCATCGCCGTTCGACCACGGACCGGCCGCGTCGGAGCCGGCGGGCGGCGCGAATTCGACGGGGGGCTTGCCGTCATGATCACCGCGTCGGGTCGTCGGAGACACCCGGACGAGGAGCTTGCCGAAGTTCTCGCCGCGCAGCAGCCCCAGGAACGCCCCCACCGCGCAGTCGAGCCCTTCGACCACGTCCTCGCGGTACTTCAGCTCGCCCGAGCGTATCCAGCCGCTCACGTCCCGCCTGAAGTCGGGCTCGAGCCGTGCGTGGTCGAACACGATGAAGCCGCGGATCATCAGGCGCCGGACCAGCGTCAGCCCCATCAATTGGGGAACCCGGTCGGGACCGTCCGGCAGCGCTGTCGCGTTGTAGTTGGCGATGCGCCCGCACACCGGCACCCGCGCGAACAGGTTGAGCAACGGCAGCACCGCGTCGAACACCTTGCCCCCCACGTTCTCGAAGTACAGATCGATGCCGTCGGGACAGGCGGCCCGCAGATCATCGGCCAGGGTCTCGCTGTGATGGCTGACGCACGCGTCGAAGCCCAGTTCGTTCACGACGTAGTCGCACTTTTTCTGCGCGCCGGCCACCCCCACCACCCGGTGCCCCTTGATGCGGGCGATCTGCCCGACCACTCCGCCCACCGCCCCCGACGCGGCGGACACCACCACCACATCGCCGGCCTTCAGTTCGCCGACCTCGAGGAGACCGACATAGGCGGTCAGACCGGGCATGCCGAGAACCCCGAGGGCGGTCGAGATGGGCGCGACGCCGGGGTCCAGCCTGCGGACGCCGCGGCCGTCGGACAGGCCGTACTCCTGCCACCCGGCCCCGGCCAGCACGAAGTCGCCCTCGGCGAATCCGTCGTGGCGCGACGCCACCACCTGCCCCACCGTCCCCCCGGTCATCACGTCGCCCAGCTCGACCGGCGCCGCGTAGGACGGTCCGCCGTTCATGCGGCCGCGCATGTAGGGGTCGAGCGAGAGGTAGATGGTCCGCACGAGCATCTCGCCCGCGGCGGGCTCCGGCGCCGGCGCCTCGACCATGCGGAAATCGGCCTCGGTGGGGAACCCGTCGGGACGGGCGTTCAGCAGAATCCGGCGGTTCGTGCGAGTGGACATGCACTACATCGTTCACCAATACGCGCCCCGTGGCAAACTACCCCGGTCGCCCGTTACGGTTCAGGTGTTCGCGCCGGAACTGCCCCTCAACGCACCGACCCACACGCCCGGCATCGACAATTCGTCTCGCGGATTGTTGCCAATGACCTCGTTTCGTGTCTTACGATCCCTGATCGTGATGATCGCCCGGGCGCGGGCGGCGCCGCGCACCGACACGCCGGCGCTGAAGCGTCCTGCCGATTCGCGTTCACGGGAGTCGTAGCATGCCCGAAACACCGTCATTTCCCCGCTGTTGCGCCGCCCTCGTCCTCGGCTTGGGGCTGGCCCCCGCCGCCGGCGCCCAGGCGCCCGGTGACGTGGACTGGCCGGTGTACCTGGGACCGGGCAGCAGCCAGTACTCGCCGCTGGCCGGGATCACGCGGGACAACGTCGGGCGGCTCGAGGTCGCCTGGACGTACAACGCCGGCGATGCGGACACCGAGACCAACCGGACCCAGATGCAGACCAGCCCCATCGTGGTCGAGGGGGTGCTGTACGGGGTCTCGCCGGTGACGAAGGTCTTCGCGCTCGACGCCGCGACCGGCGAGCGGCGCTGGGAGTTCGACCCGTTCGCGCACGGCGCCTCCGTGCGCCGCGGCGGGACGAGCCGCGGGGTCACCTGGTGGGCGGACGGCGACGACCGCCGCCTCTTCGCCAGCGGCGGGTCGAAGCTGTTCGCGCTCGACGCCGACACCGGGGTCCCCATCGAGACGTTCGGCGACGGGGGCAGCATCGACCTCCACGACGGGCTCGACGCCGGCCGCGACGTGTCGGACCTGTTCGTCATCTCGAACACGCCGGGGGTCGTCTACCGTGACCTGCTCATCCTGCCGACGCGGAACGCCGAGACCAACCCCGCCGCCCCCGGGAACATCCGCGCCTTCGACGTCCGCACCGGCGAGGTCAGGTGGATCTTCCACACCATCCCGCACCCCGGCGAGTACGGCTACGACACCTGGCCGCCCGACGCGTGGCTGCGCGTGGGCGCCGCCAACAACTGGGCGGGCATGTCGGTGGACCACGCACGGGGCCTGGTGTTCGTCCCCACCGGCTCGGCGACCCCCGACTTCTACGGCGGAGACCGCGCAGGCGCCAACCTGTTCGCCAACACCCTGCTCGCCCTCGACGCCGCGACCGGCGAGCGGGTCTGGCACTTCCAGGCCGTGCACCACGACATCTGGGACCGCGACTTCCCCGCGCCTCCCAACCTGCTCTCCATCGTCGAGGGCGGCCGACGGCGCGACGTGGTGGCCCAGATCACCAAGTCGGCCCATGTCTTCGTGTTCGATCGCGAGACCGGCGAGCCGATCCACCCCATCGAGGAGCGGCCGTTCCCGCCCTCCGACATCCCCGGCGAGGTCGCCTGGCCCACCCAGCCGCTGCCGGTGCGGCCGCCGCCGTTCACCCGACAGCGCCTGACCGAAGACGAGGTGACCGACATCTCCCCCGAGGCGCACCGCTACGTGCTCGACCGCCTGCGGCGGATGCGCAGCGGCGGGCAGTTCGTCCCCACGAGCCGCGAGGGCACCATCATCCTCCCCGGCCTCGACGGCGGCGGCGAATGGGGCGGGGCGGCTGTCGACCCCGACACCGGCATCATGTACGTGAACGGGAACGACATGCCCTGGATAGGGGCGATGGTCGAGATACCCGCCGGGTCGCAGGGAACGCCGGCGGGGACCGGGCGCCGCGTCTACGGCCTGCACTGCGTACAGTGCCACGGCGTGGACGGCGCCGGCGACGAGCTGGGGGTCTACCCGGCCGTGAACGACCTGCCCGGCCGCCTGACTCGCGACGAGACCCGCGCCGTCATCGACGAGGGACGGGGCTACATGCCCTCGCACGCCCATCTGTCCGAGCGCGAACGCGCGGCGCTGCTCGCGTACCTCTACGACTCGGACGATCCCATCGCCCGCGTCGGCGCCCGCGATGAGGTTGCCGGCGAGTCCGAATGGGTCTTCGCCGGCTACCGCCGCTTCCTCGACCAGCAGGGTCGCCCCGCCATCAAGCCGCCGTGGGCGACCCTGAACGCCATCGACCTGAACGCGGGCGAGATCGTGTGGAAGGTGACCCTCGGCGACTGGCCCGAGTTGTCGGCGGCGGGGCGGCCACCCACCGGGGCCGAGGCCTACGGGGGCCCTCTGGTGACGGCGAGC
>CBDATI010000013.1:0-9917 GCA_965199675.1 Vicinamibacterales bacterium
GCGAGGCTCCGTCTCGGACCACGAGGCATGGACAGGTCGTCGCGAATTTGTCCCGGACATCGTGGCCTGGGCGTGCCGGCAGTGAACGAAAAACTCGGTTCAACTGTGAAAATTCGTGCTGTTCGAAGAGTCTGGGCTAGTACCATGTTGGTAATGCAAGCGGACCTGACGCGCAGCGGCGCGCCAGCGCCCCGCGTGCCTCGACGCCGGCCCACTCTCGGTCTCGCCCCGGACGGGCGACCGGGGCGACCGCTCTCGGCGGTGGCGTGTCGAGGATGGATGGTGAACCGGCGCCGACCCGTCGGAGCGATTCGTTCCGGCGCTTCTGGCTACATGCAGGGTGCCCGCGCGAAGCGCGCGGTCGCGAGGAGGGGAGGTCCTTGACATCGGCCGACGCATCGGTTGCCCTTCTGAGGAACAAGCTGGAGCTGCCCGCGCCGCGGCAGGACTACTTTTGCCGTCCGGCGCTCGTGCGACGGCTGACGCGGGGGCTGACCCAGCGTCGCCTCACCGTGCTCAGAGCGCCCGCCGGGTTCGGCAAGACGGTCCTGCTGGCCGATGTCGCCAGGCGCAGACGGGAGCAGGGAGTCGGTGTCGCCTGGGTGACGGTGGGCGCCAACGATTCGGTGGGCGACCTGGGGGCCTATCTCGTCGGCGCTCTCTCAGCGGCTGGGGTCGATCTGCCGTCTGGACATGCCGGGCCGGTGGGGCAGAGCGCCTCGCGCACGGCGGCACTGCTGACCCATGCCATGCAGGAACACGCCGCGCCCTTTCTGCTCGCCTTCGACGAGGTGGAGCGGCTGCCTCGCGAGACGGTGCCTCTGGTGGACCTGCTGCTGAGGGCCCACCCGCCGAACCTGCACATCGCGCTGGCGATGCGCGCCAATCCGGGCTTCGATCTGAGTGGCGCGATCCTCGATGGAGCAGCGGAGGTCATCCAGGCGAGAGACCTCCGTTTCTCGATGCCGGAGGTGGCGCAGTTCTTCGGTGGCGAACTGTCCCGAGGGGACCTGGCCACGGTCATGGAGCGCACCGATGGATGGCCCGTCGCGCTGCAGATCTGCCGCACCATGCGGTCCACCGAACCGGGTCTGATCATCACCGGCGACGAACTCGTCACGACGAACTTCCTCGGCGTGCGCCTGCTGGGTGATCTGACCGAGCGGGAGATCGCCCCGCTCCTCGAACTGTCGGTCTTCGACGATCTGGATCCGGAACTGGTGGACGGTGTGCTGGGCTCGGGCGAGGCACGCCGGCGGATCGTGGCGCTCTCCTCGCTGGATGGTCTCCTGGTGGCCGGCGAGCGCGAGGGCGCAGCGCACCGGCGCCTGCACCCGCTCATCAAGAATTACTGTGCCGAGCAGCTCCTGCTCAGAAATCCGGAGCGCAAACGGGAGCTCCACGTGGCTATTGCGCACGCCATGTCGCGCCGGGGCGATCTGTTGGGGGCTCTGCGTCACGCCAACGAGACGCGCGACGGACGGCTCCTCGGCGATCTGCTCGAGCGCGAGGGCGCGTTCCGCGTGTGGCAGCGGGAGGGACCGTCACGGCTGTTCCGGGCCGACCGCTACCTGACGCCCGCGGTGATCGATGCGTATCCACGGCTGGGGCTGCTGCACGCTGCCGTGCTCGCATTCAAGGCGAAATTCATGGAGGCGCGGGCCCTGTACACAGCGGTCGAGCACAGGACGGAGGGCTTCACCCGCGACCGCGACGGCGGTGACGACACCGGGCTGGTCGTCGACAGCCTGTTCACGAGGACGCTCCTGGCGGGCATCCGCGATACGGGCGTCGAGGAATCCGACCTTCCCCGCTCGCCGGATCCCAGCCGCCGGCTCGACGTGCAGTGCGGCTGGAGCACGCTGAAATGCGTCGTGCATCACCAGGCGGCCGAGTTCGCCTTGAGCCGGCGCCATGGGCTCGAAGCTCTGTCCTTCTTCGAGCGGCGCGGATTCCGTTACGGCGAAGTGTTCATGTCCCTCTATCTGGGCATGGCCGCCATGGCGCACGGGCAGGTCCAGGCCGCCGTCGGCGCGTACGCCCGCGCGCGGCGTGTCGCGAAGCGTCATCTCGGCGGGGATGCCTGCCTGGCGGGGAACTGCGATGTCCTGCTGACCGAGCTCGACGTGGAGCGGAACCGCGAGAAGGCGTTCCAACAGCGTCCGGTGACCTACCCGTGGCCGCGCGGTTCCTGGTTCGACGTGGACGCCGCCTCGATCGCCGTCGAGGCCGAGTTGCGGTTCGCACGGGGAAAGGCCGAGGGCAGCCTCGAGCTGCTCCACGAGGCGCTGGCTCGGGTGCGGTACGCCGGCATCGAGGGCATGGAGCGGTACCTGGCGTCGCTGCTGTGTCTGTATCTGGTCGAGGCCGGGCAGGTCGATGCGGCTGAGCGGGCGTGGCGGGACCACTCACTGCCGTCACGGGCGCCGGAGCTGCTCGATCTCTGCCGTCAGCCGTGGCGGGAGATGGAGGCGCTGTCCTGCGCGCGCATCCGGTTGTTGACCGAGCAGGGCGCGCTCGAGGCTGCGGCCGATCTGGCCGACCGGGTGGGCGGCGCTTCCGCGGCGGCCGGGTGGATGCGCACCCGGATGCGGGTTCTCGCCCTGGCGATCCTCGTCGAGGAGCGCGCGGGACGACGCGAGCGAGCGGTGGAGCGGCTCGAGGAGTACCTGCGCGCAGTGGAGCAGGCGCCCTACTATCGGCCGCTGGTCCGTGTTCGCGGCGGCGTCCGCGGCGTGGTCGAGGACCTGCCCGCGATGGTCAACGACCCCGGCATCCTGCGGACTGCCGAGTCGGTGGCGCTGCACGTGAATCCGCCGGTACGCGACGCCGCGGCCCTCTCGCCCCGCGAGATGATGGTGCTCACGGCGCTCGAACGCGGTCTCCGGAACAAGGAGATCGCGAACAGCCTCGGCGTGAGCGAGGACGGCGTGCGCTACCACCTCAAGAAGCTCTATCGCAAGCTGCAGGTCGCCGGGAGGCGCGACGCCGTACGCCGCGCGCGCGAGACGGGCCTGCTGCATGCCGCCGGCGCGCCAGCCGCCGGCGATTCCCCACCGCCAGCCGCTTCCGCACAGAGAACCTGACCGCCGGGCAGACCGGTTCTCGCGGCGGTCCCCGTGCCGTCGCCCCACGAGAGCCGGCCCTGCCGGCGCGCTCTGACCGCGTCCGCTCGGCTGCGCTGTCGGCCCTGCGCCGGCCGCGGGTGGTGGCGGGTGCAGGCAGGTAGCACCGCGGTCGATGCCGCCGGATGCTGACTACCCCGGGTGACCTCGGCCCTACCCCCACCCCTCTCCCGGCACTCCACTACCGATCGGGACAGGTAGCCGGCCCGCGCAACCACCCGGCGATCCCGCTACCCGGTTCCGGCGGCGGCCTCCCTTCTCAACCGCCCCTCGGTGCCCTGATGATGTTGTCGGCGGTTGGGGAGCGCGACTCCGGTGGGGTCCCTCGGATCGCGCAGGGAAGGAGTTTCGTGTGACGGTGGGAGGACGGAAGCTGCGCGTCGGCTTGGCGCTCGGCTCGGGGGCCAGCCACGGTTGGGCCCACATCGGTGTAATCAGAGGCCTCGTCGAAGCCGGCGTCGTGCCGGACGTCGTCTGCGGCACGTCTGCGGGCGCGCTCGTGGGCGCCTACCACTCGGCGGGCAAGCTCGACCTGATCGAGAACTGGGCGCGCGGCCTGACCCTCGGGCGCACGCTGAACTACGTGCGCGTGAAGCCCGGTTACAGCCTCTTCGGCGAGAAGCTCCTGCGCGAACTCGGCCAGCACTTTCGGGGACAGGTCATCGAAGACCTGCAGGTCCGCTACGCGGCCGTGGCGACAGAGCTGGCGAGCGGCCGGGAATACCGGCTGCGGACCGGATCGGTCGCAAAGGCGGTGCTGGCGTCGGGCGCCTTCCCGCTTCTGTTTCCGCCCGTCAGGGCCGCTGACCGCTGGCTCGTGGACGGCTGCCTTTCCAATCCCCTCCCCGTCTCCGCCTGCCGGGCGCTGGGCGCGGACATCGTGATCGGCGTGCGCCTGTCCGGGACCGACCAGCGTCGCGCGGTCGCCACCGCCAGCACCGAGGCAGGGCTCTGGCGAGACCTGCTCGCCGACTGTCCCCCGGTCGATGCAGGCGCGCCGGCGAAGTCGGCGGTCGGGGCGTCGCCGGGGCGCGTCGGGCGCACGGTCACGGCGGTCACCGCCCGCCTGTCGGCGAGGTTCCGACGCAGCCACCGCGACCTCGATCGGGCGCCGGGCGCCCTCTCCATGGTGGCGAGTTCCGTGCTCCATCACCGTCGCCGCCGCCGGTCCGGATCTGCGAACGCTGCAGATGTCCTGGTCACGCCGGCGCTCGGGGGGCTGCGCCTGGGAACGCGCGCGGCGCTGCGGGCGATCGAGGCGGGCCGCGACGCCGCGGCGGCGTGCGTCGAGGCGCTGGCCGAGCTCGGCGCAGCGCAGTCCGACCCGCGCCACCCCTCCAGTCCACGGAGACGCGGCGGCGACGACGTCGTGCGAACCGCCCGCACCGGTCGCTCGGTGCCCCATCGGCCGGCCTGACTCGCCGGTCACGCGCTCACCCCTTCGACCCCTTGATCGGCCGGCCTGACTCGCCGGTCACGCGCTCACCCCTTCGACCCATTGACCGGCAACCGCCACTCTGAGAGCAGCCCATGCTTCACATCGAGTTCACCGCACCGAACTTCGCCGCAGTCCTGGTGGCCGGCCATCTCGTCAACACGTTCATCGCGTGGTGCATTCACTATCTCCAGCATCAGCGGATCCTCGGCGTCGACTTCTACCGCGTCCATCTCGCCGCCCACCACGAACGGGACCGCTACCGCTCGGACCGCCGGCAGTACATGCTCGACGTGCTCGGGCACACGGTGTGGACGCTCATGATCGGCTTCGGATGCCTGCTCTACTTCGTCGTCCTGACGCCGTGGGTGGCCTGGACCTTCGTGGCCGAGTGCGCTCTGCTGGCCGCGTGCACCTACTACTACCACCACGAGTACGACAACCCCCGCTCGTGGCTGACTCGGTTCGCGTGGTTCCGGCGCTGTCGCGCCTGGCACGCCATCCACCACGGCCGCTTCGAGGACTTCTCCCGCAGCCGGAACTACGCGATAGGCGGCCCGGTCACGGGGCTGCTGATGGATCGTCTCCTCGGGACGTTCAGAGACGGCGACGCCACCCGCCGTGGTGGCGGCGCCGGCCCGCGCGTCACGGTGATGGCGTCGTCCGCGGTCGGCGCCATCGCCTCCCGGACCCGGAAGTTCGGGTGGAAGGTGCTCTACGGATTCCTCGCGCGCCGGTTCCCGACAGCCGACTGGCGGTTCATGAACTACGGCTACGCCGACGGGCACGCCGGCCCCGCGCTGCAGCCGGAGGACGAACCGCACCGCTGCTTCATCCAGATGTACGCGCGTACGCTGGAGCCGGCGGGCCCGGTGGCGGGCAAGGACGTGCTGGAGGTGGGTTGCGGCCGCGGCGGCGGGAGCGAGTGGATCGCCCGAACGCAGGAGCCGCGGTCAATGGTCGGCGTCGACCAGGCCGGCGACGCGATTGCGCTCTGCCAGACGATGCACGCTCGACCGAACCTGCGCTTCAGGCAGGGCGACGCAGAGCGCCTGCCGCTGCCGGACGCGGCGTTCGACGTGGTGCTGAACGTGGAGTCGTGTCACCACTACCCATCGCTCGCGTCCTTCTTCGGGGAGGTCGAACGGGTGCTCCGACCCGGCGGGCGCTTCTGCGTGGCGACCTACTGGGAGCCGTCGAAGATCGAGGGTTTCCACCGCGCGCTGCAGGAAACGTCGCTCGAGCTCGTGGAGACCGAGGACATCACGACGCAGGTGGTCAGGGCCCTGGGAACCACCAACGCGTTGAAGGTGGCGCTCATTGGGCAGCACGTCCCGTGGTTCCTCAAGAGACTGTTGCGCCACTTCACGGCGGTGGAGGGTACGGCGATTCACCGCGGGTTCGTGGACGGACGCATCCGGTATGTCGCCGCTGTCCTGCGCAAGCGGCATCCAGACGGGGCCAGCCGCGCCGAACGCGCGCCCGCCGCCGGCGACGCCCCGACCCCCGGGCCCGACGAGCCCGACACGAACCCGGCGCAGCCTGCTGGTGCGCCCGCACGGCGAGACCCGGGGCCGAGCGAGCCCGCCACGAACCCGGCCCGGCGCAGCGCAACCGGCTCCCGCTGGCGGAACATCGTGGCGCCCTACGAGGGCCCCGACAACCGCCGCAGCGCGCGGCAACTCGCTATCACGTTCCTGCTGTATGCCGCAGCGTGGCCACTCCTGTTCTGGAGCCTGGAGGTCGGCTACTGGCTCACGGCGATCGTGGCGCTGCCGGCCGCCGGCCTGAGGGTGACCCGGGCGTAGTGGAAAGTCGGTGGCGACTCCTGCCCGACCGTGATATTGGTCGGGTGGTCAACAGAAAGGAGACGCCACCGTGAAGGAGCAAGCGTACAGGATCGTAGGCGAGGAATCCACGGCCAGCAGCCGGGAGCTGGCGGACTGGCTGGCGAAGGACGGGCAGTTGCTGATGCCGCTCGTCGAGCTGCTGGAGAAGGGCGAGCGCGCCATCGACGAGGTGATCGACGTGATGGGGCGGGCGACGGTCGAGGCGGTCCTGCAGATGAGCGCCGAACAGGTGGCGGGACCGAAGGCGCAGGGGCGCCGCGGCCCTGACCGGGCGGTGTACTGGCATGGCGTGCAGGGCGGCCGGGTCGCCTTGAAGGAACGGCAGTTGCGGGTCGCCAAGCCGCGGCTGCGCAAGAAGCGGCGGCGCGCCGATGAGTCGGGCGAGGTGGAGGTCCCGGCCTACACGGCGTTGCAGGCGGACCAGGGGCTGGCCGACCGGATGCTGGAGCTGGTGATGAACGGGGTGTCGACGCGCCGCTACGCCAGGGTGCTGCCGAAGATGGCCGACCAGGTGGGGATCAGCAAGTCGGCGGTCTCGCGGGAGACCATCGAGGCGGGGACGCGGGTTCTGGAGGAGCTGGCCGAGCGGGACCTGAGCGAGCTGGACGTGCTGGTGGTCTACGTCGACGGGATCGTGTTCGGCGACTACCACGTGCTCGCAGCCGTCGGCGTGGACGCGACGGGGCGCAAGCACGTGCCGGGGCTCCGGGAAGGCGGGTCGGAGAACGCGACGGTGGCGACGGCCCTGCTCGAGGCGCTGGTCGAGCGCGGCCTGCGGGCGGACCGCCGGCGCCTGTTCGTGATCGACGGCGCCAAGGCGCTGCGCAGCGCCATCGGTCATGTCTTCGGCGGGCAGAATCCGGTCCAGCGGTGTAGAAATCACAAGGTCCGCAATGTGCTCGGCCACCTGCCGAAGTCGCAGCAGGACCAGGCGCGGTCGACGCTGCGGGCGGCGTGGAAGCTGGAGGCGGACGAGGGCGAGCGCAAGCTGGAGCAGTACGCCTCCTGGCTGGAGCGGGAGTGGCCGTCGGCGGCGGCGAGCCTGCGTGAAGGGCTCGCGGAGATGTTCACGGTCAATCGCCTGGGGCTGCCGCTGCCGCTGCGCCGGTGCCTGACGACGACGAACATCATCGACTCGTCGCACGCGGGGGTTCGTCAGCACACGCGGCGGGTCACGCGCTGGCGGAACGGGGAGATGGCGGTGCGCTGGGCGGCGACGACGTTCCGGGAGACGGAGAAGAACTTCCGGCGCATCACCGGCTACCAGCATCTCTGGATGCTGAAGGCGCACCTCGATGAGGAAGATGCCCTTGCCGAGTTGCAGAAGGTAGGGTAACGTGAGGGTCCCGTCGTCACCGACCTTCTACTATCGGCGGGACACCCTCCGCCGGCCTCGTCGTGCGGCTCTTCATCATTCAGCACGACTGCGGGCACCGCTCGTACTTCACCTCGCAGCGGCTCGCCAACGCGGTGGGTTTCGTCATCGGGGTGCTGACGGTGACGCCCTACCACTACTGGCGGACGAACCACGCGCGGCACCACGCGCACTCCGGCGATCTGGACGCGCGCGGGTTCGGCGACATCGGTACGCTGACCGCGGCGGAGTACCGGGCGCGCACGCCGTGGCGGCGATTCCTGTACCGCCTGTACCGGAATCCGGTGCTGCTGATCGGCGTCGCCACCACATTCCACCTTCCTGGTGGTGCAGCGCCTTCCGTTGGACATGCCACGCGCCTGGAAGCGGGAATGGCGGTCGGTATGGTGGACGAACGCCGCACTGGGGGCGCTGCTGGCGGCCGCCTGGTTCACCGTCGGCGTCTGGCCCATCGTGCTGATTCAGGTCACGCTCATGGCGTACGCCTGCGCGTTCGCCGGATGGCTCACCCACGTACAGCATCAGTTCGAGGACGCCTACTGGCGCCGCCGCGGCGCCTGGGACTTCCACGACGCGGCCCTGCAGGGGTCGTCGTGGCTGGTCCTGCCGAGGCCGCTGCAGTGGCTCACCGCGAGCATCGGGCTGCACCATGTGCACCACCTCAGCTTCCGCATCCCGAACTATCGGCTGCAGCGTTGCGTCGACGAGAATCCCGAGCTGCAACGCGCGCGGCGAATAACGTGGCGGGAGGGTCTGCGGAGTCTGCATCTGGCGCTCTGGGATGAAGAGCAGGACAGACTCGTCTCATTCCGGGAGTATCATCAGCGAGCGCGCTTCGCGGATACGCCGGCATGTTCCGGGACGCCGTCGGCGGCGGCCGTGCCGTCCCATGCCGTCCGGGGAATCGCGCCCTGACCCGGCGCTGCGTTGTCCGATGCGCAGCCCGCCAGGCGCGCGGACCCGGCGGTGACAAGGACCGAGAACCCCGAGCCGCCCGCCCCTCGCCGGGGGGCCGAGATGCGGCTCACGGGCGCCATGGAGCGGCTTGGCCCATCGCTCCCGGAACGCGGGCCGCCCGCCCCTCGCCGGGGGCCGAGACGCGGCGGCTCACCGTCCGCCGCGTCAGCCCGATCGGACACGTTGGAGATTCGCGCTCCCATCCTCGACTTCGCCGGCGCCACGGCCACCAACCCATCATGCGATTCGCTGAAGAACTGCTGCTCTTTCTCCTGGATGAACCCAACGGCGAACTGCTGCCGGTGGCGCCGCGGACCCTGAGCCTCGCGTTCGCCGGGTCCGTGTTGATGGATCTGGAACACGCGGGTCGCATCGACACCGATCTCGATACCCTGGTGCTGACCGACGGAACACCGCTCGACGACGACCTGCTCGATCCGACGCTGGCCGACATCGCCGCCGCGACCGAGTCGCACGACCCCATCTTCTGGGTGGAACGCACCGCCGAACGCGGCCCGCAGATCCGCGAACAGGCGACGGCGCGGCTCGTCGACCGCGGCGTGCTGCTCGCGCCCGACGTGGACGGGTTCCTCGCCCTGAGTCAGGCCGTGGCGCGCACGCGCCGCTACCCCTCGGGGGACGAGGCGAGGCGCGAGGACGTCAGGCTTCGGCTGATGCGGGTGCTGTTCGACGACGAGATCCCGGACCCCGCCGACATTGCCGTCGCCAGCCTCGCGGAGGCCTGTGGCGTGTTCCCGGTCGTGATGACGGCCTCCGAACTGGCCGCCGCGCGTGAACGCATCGCGCTCCTGAGCCGGATGGACCTGATCGGGCAGGCCGTCGCGAAGCTGTCCCGCGTCGTCAGGCCGTTGTGGCGCCCGGCCGCCGATGCGCAGTTACCGGAGCCGCCTGCCGCGCAGGGTCGCCCGCTCGTCGGCAACGCGCTCGACCTGATGAGCGACGCCACCGGATTCTTCGCCGCGCAGCACCGACGGCTGGGCCCCGTGTTCCGCATCCGCTTGTTCTCGAACACTCACACCGTGCTCGCCGGCCGCGACGCCAATCTGTTCATGCTGCGCCGCGAGCGCTTCCACCTCAGCACCGGCGACATGTGGGAGGCGTTCCGCAAGGAGCTGGGCGCATCGCGCTTCCTCCTGGGCATGGATGGCGCCGAG
>CBDATI010000014.1:0-22995 GCA_965199675.1 Vicinamibacterales bacterium
GCTGCGGCCCGGGAAGCCGCTCATCCTGCCGGGATGCGCAGGGCCTGGCCGACGACGATGCGGCTCCCCTGCAGCCCGTTCGCCCTGCGGATCCTGTCCGTCGAGGTGCCGAAGGTACGGGCGAGCTGGCTGAGCGTGTCGCCGCGCTGCACGCGGTAGACGACTTCCCGCCCGCTCGGCGGAATCTGCAGACGCTGGCCGGCGTGAATCACGTCCGGGCGGTGCAGGTTGTTCGCGGCGACCATCGCACGCACGGTGACGCCGTACTTTCGGGCGATCCTGTCCACGGACTCGCCAGGAGCCACGACGTGGACGACACGCTCGCCCCGTACCTGCTCTGCCTGGCCGGCTGCCGCAACGGCAGTCGGCGCCGGGGCCGCGACGGGGGCCGGCTCGGCGGCGGCGCGGCGTACTGGCGGCGGCGCGGAGCGTCCGGACGCCGGCGAAGGGATGCGCAGACGCTGACCGATGTAGATGCGGTCGGCGCGCGGCAACCGGTTCGCGGCCTGGATCCGGGACACGGAGGTACCGAAGCGACGGGCAATCCCGCCCAGCGTGTCGCCCCGCTTCACGCGGTAGCCGAAGGCTGCCTGGCGGTCCGGCTTGCGGCCGGACGGCAGGTCGGCATAGGCCCGCTCGAAGCTGGTGGCGCTCCCGAGCGGCACCCGCAACGGGTAGCGCGGCGGTACCAGCAGCGAACCGGCAAGGACCGACCGGTCAAGCGCCGGATTCAGCTCCGCCAGCCGATCCATGTCCACGCCGGTGGCCGAAGCGAGATCGGTCAGGGCAACGTAGCGGTCGCGGTTCATGACGTCGAAGCGAACCTCCGGGAAGGGCTCGACGCCGGGAAAGTGCTTGTCCCGATCGTGGTAGACGATGACCGCGGCGAGAAACTCCGGGTAGAAGTTGCGCGAGGCGAAGCCGAACGTGCGCGAGCGGTAGGTCGCGGCGATGATGCCGATGTCGCGGGTCTTCGTCCGCCTGACCGCGCGCGACATGCCGCCGGCGCCGTGGTTGTAGGCGGTCAGCGCCAGCGGCCAGGCAAGCAGGGACTCGTGGTCCTGGCGGAGCTTGCGGGCGGCGCCCTCGGCAGCAAGAAGGACGTCGGACCGGGCATCCACCGCCTCGTCCATGTGCAGGTAGGCCTGCCCGGTGGCCGCGGTGAACTGCCAGGCGCCGGAAGCCCCGACCTTCGACCGGGCGCGGTAGTTGAACATGGACTCGACGAACGGCAGGCAGCGGATCTCCTGCGGAAGCCCGTACTCCTCCAGAATCCGTCCGATCCCGGGCATGAACATGCCGGAGATCTCGATGGCCTCTTCGAAGCGGTTGCGCAGCCCGCGCTGCGAGCGGACCATGCCCGCCGCGCGTCGGTACTTCGCCCTGCCTCCCTCGACGTGCTCCATCCGCGTCGGGATGGAGCGCAGGTCCTCGGGCAGGGACGCCGTCGGCTTTCCCGCTGCCAGATCCCGCAGCGCCTTCGATACCCGGTTCATCTCGGCGCGAACCCGGCGGATGCGCGTCCGGTCGATTTCGATCTCGCTCGATCCCAGAGCACGCATGTCGCCCAGGTCGACGACGCTGTAGACCACGTCCATGTGGCGCTCGTGGTGGATGGCGACCTGGTCGCTGCTCCAGGTGGCGAACACGTCCCGCCAGAAGCCCACCGCGGGCTCGAGGCTCGCTGGCAGCGGAAACGTCTCGGGGTCAATGGCCGGGTGATAGCGCTCGACCGCTGCCGCCGACGCCGCCGGCGCCGACAGGACCGCGACCAGCAACAGGAGGGCGACTGCAGGGGCACGTTCGAAGTTTCTCATGAGTAGGTCGATCCTACTGAAATGAAACGACTTCTGCACCCTCATCCGGCGCTGGCCGGTACCCGTTTCGGCCCGGCTTCGCCTGCCTGATCGACCTCAGTAGCGATAATCGTCGCGCTTGAAGGGGCCGTCCACCGACACGCCGATGTAGGACGCCTGGTCTTCGGTGAGCCGGGTCAGCCGCACGCCGAGATGATCGAGGTGCAGGCGCGCGACCTCCTCGTCCAGGCGCCTGGGCAGCAGTTCGACCCGGTTCTCCCGCGATGCCTGCGAGCGGTGGAGATCGATCTGGGCCAGCACCTGGTTGGCGAAGGACGTCGACATGACGAAGCTCGGATGACCGGTGGCGCAGCCCAGGTTCAGCAGCCGCCCCTCGGCCAGGACCAGCAGGCCCCGGCCGTCTGGAAACACCCACTCGTCGACCTGATCCTTGATGCGGCGCTGCCTGACGCCCTCGATCCGCTTGAGGCCGGCGATGTCGATCTCGTTGTCGAAATGCCCGATGTTCCCGACCACGGCCTTGTCCTTCATCCGCGCCATGTGGTCGGCCGTGATCACGTCGCGGTTCCCGGTGCAGGTGACGAAGATGTCGGCGGTTTCCACGAGGTCCTCGAGCCGAGCCACCTGGTAGCCCTCCATGGCGGCCTGGAGGGCGCAGATCGGGTCGATCTCGGCGATGACCACCCGGCAGCCCTGGCCGCGAAGCGCCTGGGCACAGCCCTTGCCCACCTCGCCGTAGCCGCACACGACGGCCGCCTTGCCGCCGAGCATCAGGTCCGTGGCGCGGTTCAGGCCGTCGATCAGGGAGTGTCGACACCCGTACACGTTGTCGAACTTGGACTTGGTGACCGAGTCGTTCACGTTGATCACCGGGCACAGGAGATCGCCCGACGCCTCGAGCTCGTGAAGCCGGAGAACGCCCGTGGTGGTCTCCTCGCTGATGCCCCGCAGACCGCCTGCCAGGCGCGTGAAGTAGGCGCCATCCCATGTCCGCACCCGCCGCAGCAGCTCGAGGATGACGCCCCACTCCTCCGGCTCGTTGTCGGCGTCGAAGTCCGGCACGGCTCCGGCCCGCTCGTACTCGACGCCGCGGTGAATCAGGAGCGTGGCGTCGCCGCCGTCGTCGACGATCAGGCTCGGACCGCTCTCTCCCGGCCAGTCCAGGGCGCGCAGGGTGCACCACCAGTACTCGGCCAGGGTCTCCCCCTTCCAGGCGAACACCGGCACGCCAGCCGGCTCGCCGGCCGTTCCGCCGTTCGCGGGCGGCCCGACGACGACCGCGGCGGCCGCCTCGTCCTGGGTGGAGAAGATGTTGCAGGACGCCCAGCGCACGTCGGCGCCCAGGTCGACCAGCGTTTCGATCAGGACCGCCGTCTGAACCGTCATGTGCAGGCTGCCGGTGATGCGTGCGCCGGCAAGCGGCTGCTCTTCGCGGTAGCGGCGGCGCAGCTCCATCAGGCCGGGCATCTCGTGCTCGGCGAGCTCGATCTGCCGCCGCCCGGCGTCCGCCCGCGACAGGTCGGCGACCCGGCAGTCCAGGCTGCCGCTGCCGACGGCGAACAGCTCCCGACCGACCGCGGTGGTCGGTTCGTCGTGCGCGAGACGTGGTTCTGCAACGGTCATCGTCGTGGCCCTCCTTGAACGTCGGGATCCTCCGGCGGACGGCCCGCGCTGTCAACCCGCGCTCCGGCAATTCCCGTCGCCCGGGCCATGAGTTCGTACGAACGCGCCCTGGCAGCGGCTTCCGGACAGATGGTCAGCACGACCAGCTCCTCCACCCCCAGCCGTGCAGCGAGCTCGCGAGCACGGGCTGCCACGGCGTCAGGCTCGCCGATCAGGCTGCGGGCCCCCATCCGCCGCACGACCGCCAGGTCCTCGTCCGTGAACTCGTGGGCGTCGGCCTCCTCCAGGCTCGGAAAGGGCCCCGGCTGGCCGCGAGTCAACCGAGTCCACCACAGGAAGCGGCTCATGGACTGGCGCTGGGCCTCCTCGTCGGTGTCGGCGACCATCGCGCTGACGCCGACGCTCGCCTGCGGCTCCGGGTGTCGCTCCGAAGGCCGGTACTCGCTGCGGTAGAGGTCGAGCGCCGCTTCCGCGTCCCGGGGCTGGATGAAGTGGGCAAAGCTGAATGGGCAGCCGAACCAGGCCGCGAACCGGGCCGAGCCGAGGCTCGAACCCAGGAGCCAGACCTCGGGCTGCGTGTCGCCCAGAGGCATGGCCCGGACGCTGTTCAGCCGCTCGTCCTCGTGCCCGCGTCCCAGGTAGCCAAGAAGATCCGAGACCTGCTCGGGGTAGTGCTGAACGCCCAGCCGGCCCGGCCCATGGGCCAGCAGATGGGCGGTGAATCGATCGGATCCCGGCGCCCGGCCAATCCCGAGATCGATGCGGCCCGGATGGAGAGTCTCCAGCATGCGGAAGACCTCCGCCACCTTGAGGGCACTGTAGTGGCTCAGCATGACGCCGCCCGACCCCACCCGAATCCACGACGTGGCGGCAGCGACATGACCGATCAGGGCCTCGGGCGCGGCGCAGGCCAGCGAGTGCGAGTTGTGGTGCTCGGCCAGCCAGTACCGCCGATAGCCGAGCCGGTCGGCCAGCCGCGCCAGGTCCACGGCTTCGGCGATCGCGTCGGCCGGCGTGCTCCCGGCGCGCACCGGGCACTGATCCAGGACGCTCAGCTTCAGCGCGGCCTCGGTCGCCGCAGCGTCCGCCACTCAGTAAGCCTCGGAACGCCGGAATCGCTCCACGATCCGACCATTCTCGCGCTCCGCCCGCTCCAGAAGTCGAGCCGCCCACACCTTGCGCTGCTCCTCGACGATGGTCGGATCGTAGCGGTCGACCAGGGAACCGAACTGGCTGATGTGAGCCGCCGAGGCGCGCGCCTTCTGCTCCGCCACGTCGGTGATGTCGACTGTGTAGTTCGGGCTCGCGCTATAGTAGAAGAACACGAGAGGGACGCTCCAGGCCTCGAAGCCGGCCGCTTCGAGCTGCGGAAAGTAGAGGCGCCAGCGAGCGGCTCGAATCGCGTCGACCGTGATGATTGCGCCCGAGCGGTGATCCGACTTGTGGTACTGCTCCGTCGGCGAGCCCGGGTCGACCGAGAACAGGGCATGGGGTCGGAACCGGCGGATCTCGCGCGCCACCTGCCGGGTCAGCTCGCGTCGGTCCACGTACTCGAGCATCCCGTCGTCATGCCCGAGCCAATGGATGTTCTCCTTCGGAATGCCGAGGATCCTGCACGCCTCCTCCTCCTCGGCACGGCGAATCGCCTTCAGACGCTCGCGCGTCATCTCCGGGTCGCGCGAGCCCGCGTTGTCCGTGGTGTAGACGACGACCTGGATCTCGTTGCCCTGCGCCGCCAGCATGGCCAGGGTGCCGCCGGAAGTGAACGTCTCGTCGTCCGGATGCGGCGTGACCACCAGGATCCGACGGCCGGACCACTCCTCGACCCGGTCCGCGCCCGTGTACTCGGGCTCGGACCGGGACACCTGCGCCGCTGCCGGGACAACGAGCAGAAGCAGGAAGGCGCCCACTCCGGCCGCGGCGGAAGCCGCCGAGGACCGCGGTCTCATGCCCGGCGCTTCCTCCACGAACTCGGCATCTGCGGCAGTATATTCGCCGGGTGAATCGCACCTTCCATCGTGCAGCGCAGGCGGGTTCCCGATCGTGCTCGGCCAGCCGGCTGGTGACGCCGCCGGCCCGTCGTTCTCCGGATCATCGGCGCCCGGCCGAGCTTCGCAGCAGGTGGTCGCCGCGCGGCAGGAATCTGGCGCTCTCGGCCGCCCTTCTCGCTTTCTCGTGGCCGGCCTGGCTTCCGACGAGCGCCGCCAGCGCCCAGGAAGGTCCCGCCGACGCCCCGGCGGCGACTCTGGCGGAACGGGTCGAGGTGAACGTGGTGAACATCGACGTTCACGTCACGAACCGCCGCGGCCGCCCCGTCGCCGGGCTGACCGCAGCCGACTTCGAGGTCTTCGAGGACGGGCGCCGGGTCGAAATCACGAACTTCCTCGACGCCACCAGCGACGCGGGAGAGTGGCTCGACGGCGACGAGGCCGGCGACCTCGACGAGTTCGAGGCCCCGCTGCTGGTGGCCCTGTACGTCGACCGGCATCGCACCAGCCAGGCGAGCCTGCGGCGCATTCAGGACGACCTGGCGGCCTTCCTGGAGGCAAGGAACGACCCGGACAGCAACGTGCGCTTCCTGCTCGCCACGGGCGAACCGGAGCTCCGGATCCGGACTCCCTTCACGACCGACCCGCGCGACCTGATCGGCGCCCTGCAGGCGCTCGGAGACGAGGCGCCGGCCAGCGTCGAGGACGACGAGACCCTCCGTCGTCGCGCCCTGAGCGAGATCCGCAACGCGTACGAGACCTGCGTGCAGCCGTCCTCGACGTCGCGCGCTCCCGGCTGCATTCCCTGCATCGACGTCTGGCCGTCCATGGTGGGCACGGCCACGCAGTACGCCGCCCGGGTGCAGTCCCGCGCCGGCACGTCGCTGTCGACGCTCGCCGAGCTGACCACGGCCCTGGGCGGACTGCCGGGGCCGAAGGCGCTGGTCCACGTCAGCGAGGGGATGCCCCAGCGGCCCGGCGCCGAGCTGTTTCACCATCTCGGCCAGATCTGCGTCGATCGTCAGAGCGAGACGTACGCACTCGAACGGGAGTGGGACGACACCAGCCGCTTCAACCGCTTCAGTTCGCTGAGCAACGCGAACCGGGTCACCATCTATCCGGTGGACGCCGGAGGCGTGCGCGCCAGTTCGGCCGCCGACGTGACCTTCGCCGGGTCGCTCTCCGAGTCGGGCGACTTCGCCGGAAGCGGCAACGCGCAGCTCGCGTCCGTGCTCAGGCCCAGCGGCGAGAACGACCGCCTGCGAGTGGACAACCTCCAGGCGACGCTCAGCCTGCTCGCGAGCGAGACGGGCGGCCGCGCCATCTTCAACCACTCCAACCCGGCCCACGCGCTCGAGGACATCGCCTCCGACTTCGGCACCTACTACTCGCTCGGCTACCGTGCGCCAGACGACCGGAACCGCCCGATTCGCCAGGTCGACGTCCGGCTCGCCGGAAAGAAGCAGGGCAGCCTGCGCGTCCGCTTCCGCCGCTCCTACATCCTGAAGTCGGACGACCGACGGCTCGCCGACCGTCTGTTCGCCGCGCTGAGGCTGGGCGAGCAGACGAACCCCCTTGGCATCGAGATCGACTTCGGCCAGGTCTCGGTCGCCGAGGAGGCCGAGCAGCCCTCCCTGCCCGTCGAGGTGACGGTGCCGACGACCGCCGTGACGACCCTGCCCGGCCCGGCGGGCGCAGCCGGCGCCGTCCGCATCTTCCTCGTGGCCGAGGATCAGGACGGTCGCCGCACGCCCATGCGCCAGAAGACCCTCACCGTGACCGAGGCCGCCGTGCAGGCAGCCGCGGCCAGCACGGTCGTGGTCAACGTTCCCCTGCCGCCCGGGAACTTCACGGTCGCGGTGGGCGTCCGCGACGAGGCGACCGGCAGGGGCAGCTACGTCGTGCGCGACGTGCTCGTCACCGACCCGGAGGGCCGAGCCGAGGGCTGACAACAGCTCGGGCGGCGATAGAGAAAGCTGGCACCGTGACTGGCGGCGCCGGCGGCCCCTGGAGATCTCGCCGAGTCTGCGGTCGTTCGTCGCAACGCTGGAGAACCGGCGCGGACCGGACCGGCCAGCGACCGGAAATCGCCGCCATTCGGTTAACGGGCGCCCCTGAACTCCTCCACGTCCTCCGGGCCGGTCAGGACGTCCAGGCCGGTGTGGATCGGATCCTCGACCGTCTCGCCGTTCACCAGGTCGAGAAGCACCTCCATGGAGCGATAGCCCATGGCGTAGGGACGCTGCCCCACCTGGCCGTGGCTCAGTCCCTCGGCCAGCAGATCCAGCTGCATGGACAGAACGTCGGCGCCGACGATCACCAGGTCCAGCGACTCGATAAGTTCCCGATACGGCTCGACCGCCTGGCGGTACGCCTGGTCCACGAACTGCGGGAAGCCGCCGGTGATGGCGAACACGTCGAGATCCGGCTCGGAGGCCAGCACGTCGGTCATCTGCTGGACCGCGAGCGGAAAGTCGTCGTTCGTGTAGAGCGGACAGGCGTCGACCTCGGTCCAGCGGTTCTGGCCCGTCAGCCGGTCGCCGGGGGGCGCATCCGAGGTGACGCCGGCAAGTGCATCGCGCAGGCCCTGCATCCGCTGGTTGTGGTTCATCGCGGCGGCGCCGCCGGACTGGATGCAGATGCTGCCGCCTTCAGGCTTCAGCTCGGCGAGGATCGCCGCCTGCTCGACGCCAAGGGCGCGGTTCTCGGTGCCGATGTATGTCTGCCGGAACCCGGCGTCCTCGGCCAGCAGATCGGAGTCCCAGGTGATGGTCGGGATGCCGGCCTCGCGGGCCCGGCCGAGCGCCCGCGCCATCGCGGTTGCGTTCGACGGCGACACGGCCAGCCCGTCCACCCGCCGCGTGATCAGGTCCTCCACGACCTGGATCTGGTCCGCTTCCGTGTGCTCGCTGGGGCCGACGTACAGGCACTCGACGCCATCGAAGTCGGCGGCCGCCTGCATGCAGCCGTCCCGAGCCAGGTCGAAGAACGGGTTGTTCATGGCCTTCGGCACCAGCGCGAAGGTAAGGCCCGCCTCCCCTTCCGCGCACCCCGACGCCGCAAGACCTGCGGCCGCCAGAACCGCTCCGCAGAGCAGCTTCGCTCCCCGTCGCCTTCCGCCTGCAGCCAGTTCCTGCGAGAGCGGCGCTCGAGGCGGGCGCCTTCGTCCGTGGCGCCGATGCGGCCCGTTCGTTTCCTGCATGGTCTCCAGCCTCCTTCAACTCCGGCTTGAATGCGCCGGATGTCAGTGTCCCGGCTGACCTGCACGCCGGATCCGCTCGACGAGCATGGCCACGATGATTGACGCGCCGACGAACGCGCCCTGCCAGTACGGGTCCACTCCCAGCAGGAGCAGACTGTTGCGGATCAGCTCGATCAGGGCCGCGCCGGCCACGGCGCCGAACGCCCCGCCCTCGCCGCCCATCAGGTTCGCGCCGCCGATGACCGCCGAGGCGATGACGCGCAGCTCGTAGCCCTGCCCCAAGGCGTTCGTCACCGCGCCCAGCCAGCCGATCATCAGGACCGCCGCCACCCCGGCAAGGAGCGAGCTCATCACGTAGACGGACAGCTTGACCCGCGCCACCGGCACTCCGGCGAGCCGCGTCGACGTCTCGTTGCCGCCCACCGCCAGCACGTGGCGGGCCAGCCGGCTCCAGCGGAACCACGCGGCCGCGCTCAGCGCCGCCAGCAGCAGCAGCCAGACCGGATTGGCAACGCCCAGGAAGCGGCCTCCGCCGAGTGCCAGCACAAGCTCCTCGTCCGGCCCGAAGTCGTGAATCATCCTGTTGTTCGAGATGACCAGCGCCAGCGACCTGGCGATGCTCAGCATGCCGAGCGTGACCACGAACGGGGCAAGCCGCAGGTAGGCCACGAGCGCGCCGTTCACCAGGCCGCACAGCAGCGCACAGCCGAGCCCTGCGGCCGCAGCCAGCAGGAGCGAATGGCCCGAACCCAGGACAAGGCCGGTGACGATGCCGGCAAGCCCCATGACCGAGCCCACCGAGAGGTCGATTCCTCCGGTCGCGATGACCGCCGTCTGCCCCAGGGCGATCATCCCGATGAACGCGAAGTTGCGGCTGACGTTGAAGATGTTGTCGGCGCTCGCGAACGGCGCCGACACGATACTCATCACGGCGGCGAGACCGAAGACGGTCAGCGCCACCCAGAGCGCCTGCGGAGTGCGACCCAGGCGGTTCACGCGGCCTCCAGAGCGCCCGTTATCAGGGCGGTGACCTCCTCGGGGGACGACGAGGCCGTCGCCTTGTCCGCTACCTTGCGGCCCCGTCGCAGCACGACGACCCGGTCCGCCACCGCGAACACGTCGGACATCCGGTGCGAGATCAGCAGAACGGACACGCCGCCGTCGCGCAGGCTGCGGATCAGCTCCAGCACCTCGGCTATCTGCCGCACGCTGATCGCCGCCGTCGGTTCGTCCAGCAGCATCAGCCGCGGCGAGCTCAGGCGCGCACGGGCGATGGCCACCGCCTGGCGCTGGCCGCCTGACATCTGTCGCACCAGGTCGTCGGGACGCGTGTCCGAGCCCAGCTCGGCGAACAGGTCGGCCGACCGGCGACGCATGGCGGCGTGGTCGAGCACCGGCAGGACGCCCAGGACGCGGCGGCTGACCTCGCGGCCCAGGAACACGTTGGCCGAAGCCGACAGGTTGTCGCACAGGGCAAGGTCCTGGTACACCGCCTCGATCCCGAGCTCGCGGGCCGACAGCGGCGACAGGTCGACCGGCCCACCGCTCCAGCGGACTTCGCCGGCCGTGGGCGCGAAGTTGCCGGCGACGATCTTCAGCAGGGTCGACTTGCCGGCCCCGTTGTCGCCCATCAGGCCGACCACCTCGCCCCGCAGAAGCTCCAGGTCGACCGCATCCAGGGCCTCGACGGCGCCGAAGCGCATGCCGACCGACCGGAGTTCGAGCAGCGGACCGGACACGCCCGCAGTCAGCCGAAGAGGCGACCCATGTAGCCCGGACCCTGAGTCAGGACGTACCAGGCCATGAACGCGGTCAGGAAGACGGTCACTCCGACCATGGCGCCCCACCACAGCCAGCCGCGCGTGCCCGAAGGCATGTCGTCGCCAAGGTAGCCCCGCCGACGCTGGAGGACGACGAAGCCGATGTAGGCGGCGGGCAGGAACAGGCCGCACACGATGTTCGTCGGCACCGCGAGCCAGACCGCGATGTCGCCCCAGAACACTGGGCCCAGGACGCCGGGAGCGGGCAGCAGCATGGCCAGGCGGTGCCTGCGGCCGCCGAAGCGCCAGCCAAACAGCTCGCACGCCACGAAGCCCGTTGCCAGCATGTGCAGCGTGATCGTGGACAGCGCCATGCCGAGCACGCCGAGGTCGAAGACCACGCGGCCGACGGCGAGGCCGGCGACCGCGGCCAGCGACTGCGCCGCCTGGACCGGCCCCAGTCGCGTGCCGTCGTAGGTCGGGTCGAGGTGGATCGTGTTCGCCGCAGCGATCAGCATCAGGCTGGCGGCAAGGACGTAGGGAACGAAGGTGCCGGTCCACAGGTCGAACCGCGCCAGCGAGCGGTGCTCGCGAGACCAGCCGCGAGCCAGCAGCGAGTACGGGTAGAGGAACACCATGTTGATGCCGACCGCCGCCGACAGGCCGCTCAGGATGACCGTCACGCCCAGCACGCCGCTTCGTTCGCCGGGCACGGCGAAGCCGACGAAGCCCCGCAGCAGCGCTCCCCAGTCCGAGATCCCGGTGCGGAAGACCACCAGGGCGAAGCAGAGGACGATGGCCCACACCACGTAGCGCAGCAGGCGCTCGTAGACGCGGACGAGCTCCGGCTTCCGTCCGTAGAGCGACGACACGAGGATCGCCCAGCCCAGGACGACGAAGCCGAGCAGCGACGGCGGCAGCCCTTCCAGGCCCACCGCGTCACCCAGATCGACCAGGACGGCGGACGCCAGCGCGTACTGGGGGAAGTGCCAGACGATCGAGGCGATCAGCGCTCCGACAGCCCAGCTCCAGGCGAGCGGCGCTCCCGCGAATCGACGCATGGCATCGAACGGGCGCTGGCCGGTGGAAAGCGTCTGGTGAGCGACCGCGGAGAGCATTACCAGGCCCAGCAGCATCGCCAGCGGGGCCACCCACAGCAGCTGGTAGCCGAACACCGCCCCGGCGAACAGGGCGGAGGCCGCCGTGCCGCTGCCGAGCGTCATCGCGCTCTGCATGTAGCCCGGGCCGACCAGCCCGGCGAAGGCGCGCCAGCGCGCAGGCCGCGAGGCCCCGTCCAGCTCCCGAAGGCGCTGTCGTTCCGCCGCCAGGGTCGCCGGGTCGGGCGGATGCGCCATCCTCAGGCCGACGCGCAGGTCGTCCCGGTCGGCGGTCGACACCTTGTCGGGCATGTCGGCTAGGCTACTTCACCGCATGGCCCGGCGACTCGTCCCAAAGGGAGCGCTGCTCCTGGCGTTCATCGCCGCCGCCCTGCCGGCTGCAGCCCAGCGCGGCGACCGCGAAGGCCACCTCATGGACCAGGTGTGGCGGCGCTTCGAGGTGCCGGAGGCGCCTCCCCTCTCCGCCGCAGAGGCGATGGCGACCCTGCGGATCGCGTCCGGATTCCGGGTCGAACTCGTCGCGGCCGAGCCGCTGGTCGAGGACCCGGTGGCCATGGCCTGGGACGAGCGCGGCCTGCTGTACGTGGTCGAGATGCGCGGCTTCATGCCGACGGTCGACGGCGAGGGTGAACAGGAACCGGTGGGCCGGGTGGTCGTGCTCGAGGACACGGACCGGGACGGCGCAACGGACCGCTCGGGCGTCTATCTCGACGGGCTGGTCAGCCCGCGCGCGGTCGCCGCGGTGGCGGGCGGCGTGCTGATCGGCGAGCCGCCGAACCTCTGGCTCTGCCGCAGCGAAGAGGCGCCCGACGGCCTGCCCCGCTGCGGCGAGCGCGAGCGCCTGATCGACTACGGCGACCCGGATCCGGACCTGCTCGAGCACACCGAGAACGGGCTGCTGCAGGCGCTGGACAACTGGATCTACAACGCCAAGTCCGACCGGCGCTTCCGCCTCCGGCACGGGCCGGACAGCCTGTCCGTCGAGGTGGACCAGACCCTGTTCCGCGGCCAGTGGGGCATCGCCCAGGACGACATGGGCCGCCTCTACTACAACACGAACTCGCGCTACCTGTTCGCCGACCTGATACCCGCCGACTACGCCCTGCTCGACCCGGCGCATCAGACGCGCGGCGGCGGGCACGGCGCCAGCGAACGGCTGGTCCTGGACGAGGCGGTCCACTCCATCCGCGTCAATCCAGGCATCAACCGGGGCTACGTGAAGGGCATGCTGCGCGAGGACGGCAGGCTCGCCGTGACCACCTCGGTGAGCGGCCTGACCATCTACCGGGGCGACCAGTTCCCGGCCACCTTCCGGGGCGACGCGTTCGTGCCGGAGCCGGCCGGCAACGTCGTGGCCCACTTCGACCTGGCCCCCGGCCCGGTCGCGAACGGCCTGCCCACCCTGGTCGCCGAGCACCGCCTCCACGGCGACCCGGAGTGGGTGCAGCGCGAGTTCCTCGCCTCCACGGACGAGCGTTTTCGCCCGGTGGACGCGAAGGTCGGCCCTGACGGCGCGCTCTACGTCATCGACATGTACCGGGGCATCCTGCAGCACGTCCGCTACGTGACCAGCTACCTGCGCGAGTACATCCTGGAGCACGGCCTCGACCGTCCGCTCGGCATGGGACGCATCTGGCGGGTGGTGTGGGAAGGAAACGGACGCGAGCCGGCGCCGGTCCGCCGCGAGCCGCCGAGCCTCGCCACCGCGGCCGACCGCATCGCCGCGCTGGCGCACGCGAACGGCTGGCACCGGGACACCGCCCAGCGCCTCCTGGTCGAGGGCGCGCTTGACGACGCGGACCGGTTGGCGTTGCGCGAGACTGCCCTCGGGAACCCGAGTTCGCTGGCGCGCACGCACGCCCTGTGGGCCCTGGAAGGCCGCGACGAACTCGACGTCGAGACGGCACTGGCGGCGCTCAAGGCGTCTGACCCGTGGCTGGTCGTGCACGGCCTGCGCGCCGGCGAGCAACTGCTTTCCGCGCACCCGGACGGCAGAGGCCGGATCGTCGAGCTGCTCGACTCGCCGTCCGTGCAGGTCCGCACCCAGGCGCTCCTCAGCCTCGGCGCCCTCGCCCGTGAAGCGGACTGGGCGCGGTCCGCGCTCCGCGAGCGTGTGACTGCCAATGCCGACGATCCGTTCCATGCCCAGGTCGCGCTTGCCGCCGGCCGCGGCGACGATGCCGCCGCTCCGGAAGCGCCCGTCAAGACGGCGGCGAACGGACCGCCCCCGATGACCGCCGAGGAAGCGGCCCTGTTCAATGCCGGGCGCCGCCACTACCGCGCCTGCTCGTCCTGTCACGCCGCCGACGGCCGCGGGCAGGACGGCCTGGGGCCCAGCCTCGTGGGTTCGCGGTGGGTCACGGGCTCTGCGGAACGTCTTTCGGCGATCGTCCTGCACGGCCTCGAAGGTCCCATCGAAGTCCACGGCGAAACCTGGGACGACATGATGCCGGGCTTCGCCCCCGACCCGCGTCTCCCCGACCGCGCGATCGCCGCGCTGCTGACCTACGTCCGCCGCAGCTGGGGCAACGCCGCCAGCGCCGTGGAGGAGGCCACCGTGGCCGGCATCCGCGAGCGCACGCAGGAACGCGTCGCCCCGTGGACGGTCAGCGACCTGGAAACCGCCTTCCCCGCCGAAGGCCGCTAGACAGGCCGCCATCAGGTTCCCAGGGGGCCGCAGAGGACGCGCCCTGGCCGCCAGCCGCGTCCCGGACGTCGCGGCTGGCCTTCGGCACCGACCCCGCCAGCAGGCTGTCCGTCAACCAGCGTCCTTCGGCCGCTGGCAAGCCCGACACTCTGCTAGCCTGAGGCGGGCTCGGGTGCCGGGGCGCTTCTGCGGAAGTCGAGCAGAAGGTAGAGCGCCGGAATAACGACAAGGGTCAGCAGGGTCGAGGTCAGCAGGCCGCCCACGACCGTGAGCGCCATCGGGGTGCGGAGTTCGGCGCCCTCGCCGAGGCCCAGGGTCATCGGCAGCAGGCCCAGGACGGTGGTCGAGGTGGTCATCAGGATGGGGCGCAGGCGGACCAGGCAGGCCTTTTGGAGCGCCTCCCGTTTCTCCCTGCCTTCGCGGCGCAAACGGTTCGTGTAGTCGATCAGGATGATCGCGTTGTTCACCACGATGCCGGCCAGCAGGATGCCGCCGATCAGGACCACGATGCTGACAGGCGTAGCCGTCAGGTACAGGATGCCGATGGCGCCGATGATCGAGAACGGCACCGCGAACAGGATGACGAACGGATGCAGCAGCGACTCGAACTGCGACGCCATGACCAGGTAGACCATGAACACGGCCAGCAGGATGGCGAGCCGCATGCTGTCGAAGGAGCGGTCCATCTCCTGGCGCTGGCCGCCGACGGTGTAGTCGAAGCCGACCGGGAACCTGGTGGAGTCCAGAATGGCCTCGATGTCCTCCGACACGCTGCCAAGGTCGCGGCCAACGATGTTCGCCTCGATCAGGGCCACCCGGGCGCCGTCGCTGCGTCGGATCTCGGCCGGGCCCTCTGTCTCGATGACCTCGGCCACCGCCGACAGCGGCAGGGGCGTGGCGCCGCTTTGGCGGATGTTGAGGTTACGCAGGTCGCGCACCGAGTCGCGATAGCGCTCGTCGGTACGCATGCGCACCTCGATGTTGCGATCCTCGCGCACGATGTCGGTCGCGATGTCGCCCTGCACCTTCGAGCGGATGATTCCGCCGAGCTCGGCGACGGTGTAGTCCAGCGCCGCCAGCCGTTCTCGATCGAAGATGATCTGCAGTTCCGGGTTGCCGCCCTCGGTGGACGCCTTCACGTCGACCAGGCCGTCGACCTGGCGCATTCGCGACGCCACCTGGTTGGCCAGCGCCTCGAGCAGCGACAGGTTGTGCCCGCGAATCTGGACCTCGACCGGGCTGCGAAAACTGAAGTACGTCGGGCGCCCGAAGCGGTACTTCAGGGACTCGTCGAGACCGCCAGGCCCGGCTGCCGCGTCGGGGGACGCGGCCGTCGCGGCCGCTCCCGCCGCGTTCGACAGCCCGGAGAACGATGCGTTCTCGGCGTCGATCCGGTCCCGGATGAGCCTCATGACCATCTCCTCGCGCTCGGGGTCCACCGGCGGGTCAAGCCGCACGTTCACCTGGCCGATGTTCTCACGTCGCTCACCCGCCGCGCCGCCCTGCTCGTTCGAGGTGCCCACCACGCTGTACACCGAGTTCACCCCCGGCAGATCGCGGGCGAAGGCGTCCACGCCAGCGAGTCGCCGATCGGTGACCTCCAGCCTGCTGCCGGGCGCCAGCTCGGCATCGACGTAGAACTCGCCCTGAATGAGCTCCGGCACAAGTTCGCTGCCCAGCGAGCCGACCAGCTGGACGGCGCCGAGGAGCAGCGCGACCGCCACCAGCACCACCAGGACAGGATGGCGAAGGGCGCCCTGCAGGACGCCGGCATACACGGCGGTGATGCCGCGAAGCAGCGCATCAAACGCGGCGAGCAACGGGCGCAGGATGGTGGCCATCGTTCTCGCAACGCCGCGCACGACGGTCGCCGCCACCATCGCGAGCACCACGCCGACCGCGTCGAAGAGCCTGCCCAACGCACGCGTGAGGAAGTTGGAACGCCCCACGGACTCGACCTTCTCGACCCTGGCGCCGGCCTGAAAGAACTTGCGCGAGGCGAGCATCGGAATCACGGTCAGCGCGACGCCCAGGGACACCAGCAGGGAGAAGGTGACGGTCAGCGCCTGATCGCCGAACATCTGACCCGCCACACCCTCCACGAACACGATGGGCACGAAGACGCACACCGTCGTGATCGTGCTGGCGATGACCGCCCGCCCCACTTCGGAAGCACCCTCACGCGCCGCCGCGACCACGCCGAGCCCCTGGTCGCGTCGGCGCTGAATCGCCTCCAGGACGACGATCGAGTTGTCCAGCAGGAGCCCGATGCCGAGCGTGATGCCGCCCAGCGACATGATGTTCAGCGACACGCCGAACACGTACATCAGGAAGAAGGTGGCGACCACCGACACCGGAATCGAGATGCCGATGATCACCGTCTTCGGCGCGCTGCGCAGGAACAGGAACAGCACCACGATCGCCAGCGAGCCGCCGATCAGGGCGGTCTCGATCACCGACGTCACCGAGTCGCGGATGTAGCGGGACTGGTCGGCGAGGACCGTCAGTTCGAGCTGCGGGTCGATCTCGCGCAGCTCCTCCTCGAGCTCGGCGACCCGGTCGAGCACCGCGGAGGCCACCGTGACCGTGTTCGTGCCGCCCTCCTTGTAGACCGCGATCTCCACCGCTTCCGAGCCGTCGATGCGCGTGATGACCTCGCGCTCCCTGGCGCCCTGGTAGACGCGGGCGATGTCCTCCAGCCGCACGATGGCGCCCTGGGAGCGGTCGACCACGATCTCCCGGATCTGCTCCGGCCGCAGCAGCTCGTTGATCGTGCGCACCAGGTAGTCCACCTGGCCGTCGCGGAGCCGGCCGCCGGTCAGGTTCACGTTCTCCTGCGCCAGGCGGTTCATCACCTGGTTCATCGTCAGTCCGAGCGAGCTCAGGCGCCGTTCGTCGATCTCGACCTGGATCTCCTCCTCCAGACCCCCGCTGACCACCACCGCGGCCACGCCCTCGATGCGCTCCAGCTTGCGCTTCAGGTCCTCCTCGGCGAGCAGGCGCAGGGCGATCAGGTCGTCGTCGCCTCCGGCGAGACCCATCCTCAGGATCGGGTCGAGCGACGGGTCGTAGCGCAGCAACACGGGCCGCTGAGCCTCGATGGGGAGGCGCACCTGGTCGAGCCGCTCGCGCACGTCAAGCGACGCGAAGTCCATGTTCGTGCCCCAGGAGAACTCCAGCGTGACCTCGCTGATGTCCGCCCTGGAACTGGAGATGACCCGGTTCACGCCGTTCACGACCCCGACCGCATCCTCGACCGGTCGCGTGATCAGGTTCTCCATCTCCACCGGGGCGGCGCCCTCGTACTCGGTCTGGACGGTGAGCGACGGATAGGTGATGTCGGGCAGCAGGTCCACCGCCAGGTCCCTGAAGGCGACGCCGCCGAAGACGACCGCCGCGAGGGCGAAGATGAACACGGTGACCGGACGGTCGGTGGCGAACGAGACGATGCGCATGGGGAAGTACTGCCTGGGTGACCTGCGAAAGCGGCGCGGCGATCAGCCGGGCGGCCGACGGCCAGGAGGGCCGCCGCCGGGCGGTCGGCCCGGGGGACCCTCGCCCCTCTTCATCCGCTCGATCACCTGGTCGATCTGCTCCTCGCTCATGCCGCGTTCCTTCATCCGCGCTCGAATCATCTCGATGCGTTCGGGCGTCAGCTGCGAGGGGTCGAAGAAGCCGCGGGGCGGGCCGCCGGGGCGACCGGGACCTGCGCCGGCAGGACCGGCAGGACGGCCGCCAGGCGGCCAAGCAGCCTGAGCCGGGCCTGCGGCTGCGCCGGGCGGCCGCTGGCCCGGAGGACCGCCGGGGCCCGATGCGGCAAGGGCGGGCGCGGCCGATGCTGCGGATGCCGGCTCTCCTTCCCGCTCCAGGATCATCACCGGCGTCTGGTCCGAGAGGCCGTCCTGACCGATGATCACGATGTCCTCGCCCTCGGCCAGGCCGGAAAGGACCTCCAGGTCGTCACTCTCCTCGTAGCCGATCTCGATCGCCCTGCGCCGCGCGAGCGACCCGCCCTGACCGTCGTTCTCGACGACGTACACCAGGTCCGACGTGCTCTCGAGCACCAGCGCCTGCCGAGGCACGACGATCGCGTTCTCGTGCACGTCCGTCTCGACGAACACGCTGGCGAACATCCCTGGCCGCAGCTGGCCCTGGCCCTCGACTTCAAGCGTCACCTTGACCGTGCCGGTCGCCGCATCGACCACCGGACTGATGCGGAGCACGCGGGCCGGGAATCGCCTGCCGGGGAAGGCCTCGACCGTCAGATGGGCCGGCTGGCCCAGCGCCAGGCGCGGCAGATCCTTCTCCGGCAACTGAATCGGGCACAGCAGCGGGTCGAAGTCGGAGATGCGGAACAGCCTCGCGCCGTTCGACACGTACTCCGCGTTCTTGACCACCCGCTCGATGATCAGACCGTCGAACGGCGCCTCGATCACCGTGTACTCCAGCAGGATCTTCGTGCCGACGATCTGCGCGGCAGCGCTGTCGAGAGCCGATCGCGCGGCGTCGTGGGCCTCCTGGCTGATGAGTTCCTCGCGGAACGACGATTCGGCCCGGTTCCAGGCGAGCTGGGCGTCGGCCAGGGCGACCCGGGCGATGCCCAGCTGCGCCAGAATCTCCGCCGCGTCGATGCGCGCCAGAACCTCGCCGGCGCGCACGAAGTCGCCCTCCTCGACATTCAGTTCGACGATCGGGCCCGTCGTCCGGGCCACGATGTCCACCTCGTTCTCGGCCTCGAGCGAGCCGTTCGTCTCCAGGTAGTCCGCGATGTCACGACGACCGACGCTGGTGACCTTGACCGGAATGGCGGCCGAGGCCGACGGATCGCCGAAGCCCGGCATGCCTGGGAAACCTCCCGGCGGACCGCCGCGCCCTCCGCCGGGGCGTCCGCCGCCCGGAGGACCGCCCTGCCCACCTCTCGGGTTCTCGCTGCCGGCCTCCGCGTTCGACTGGCCGCAGCCGACCGCGCCGAGCGCGACCGTACCGGCCAGAAGGGCGAGGCCGGCCAGCTGGCCCGCGCGTGCAAGTCGTGTTCGTCTCATGTCATCTCTCCACGCGGCTCGGCCACGGCCGTCCGCACCACTCGCTGCAGGAACAGCTTCGCGTCGTCCACCAGGGAATAGACCGTCGGGGTCACCAGCAGGGTCAGGAAGGTCGAGGTGGTCAGTCCGCCCAGGATGACCAGCCCGACCGGCGCCCAGTAGGCCGCCCTCCCCTCCGGCTGCCCGAACACTTCGGGCAGGAAGAACGGCGCCACCATGGGCGACAGGCCGAGGATCGTCGTGACCGCCGTCATCAGGATGGGCCGCAGGCGATGCTTGCCGCCCACCACGATCGCCTCGTGGCGGCTCAGCCCGCTGCGACGCAGCTGGTTGATGTGGTCGATCAGGACGATCGCGTTGTTCACCACGATCCCGGCCAGGATGAACAGGCCCATGTTCGAGGAGTCGGACCGCGGCTGACCGGCCAGGTACATCATCAGCCCGACGCCGATGAAGGCGAAGGGAATGGACAGCATGATCGTGAAGGGCTGCAGGAAGTCCTCGAACAGGGCCGCCATGATCATGTAGATCAGCACGGCGGCCAGGATGAACGCGAGGACCGCCCGAGCGGCATCCTGCTCGGCCTCGGTGAAGCGCCTGCCCAGCGACCACTCGTAGCCGGACGGCAGTGGCACGTCGGCGAGCACCATCTGGACCGGACGCCGCAGCATGAACCCCGGCACCCCGCCGGCGGCCGTGGCCTCGATCTCGACCACCGCGCGCCGATTCTCGCGCTCGACCTCGGACGGGCCGCTCTCCATCGCGAACGAGGCCAGGCTGGATATCGGCAGCGTGATCGGCGCCGATTCCTCGCCCGGGCCCGCCACCTGCACCGGCATCTTCCTCAACTGGTCAAGCGTTTCGCGGTCCTCCTCGCGGTACTGCATGACCATGCCGATCTCGCGCTCGGCGGTCTTGAACCAGGCCAGCGAGCGGCTCGACAGGGCGCTGTTCACCGTCATCGCGACCGCCTGGCTCGACAGGCCGCCCTGCAGCGCGCGCTCGCGATTCACCGACAGCCGGATCTCGTCGTCGCCGCTCTCGAACGAGTTGTCCACGTCGCCGACGATGGGAATCTGCCGCAAACGGTCGGTGATGCGCGGCACCAGCAGCTCGAGGATGCCCACGTCGTCCCCGATCAGCTCGACGTCGACGCTGGATCTGCCGGCGCCCGGCGGTCCGAACTCGGTCTGGGCCAGCTTGAACAGGACGCCCACCCGCTCCGGCATGGCCTCGCGGATGATGTCCGTTACCTCCTGGGTGGAGAGCTCCGACTCCTCCTCCGGCTTCAGGTAGATCTCGAACCGGTTGCCGCCGCCGAAGCCCCGCGAACGCCCACCCCCGCGCCGCACCTGATGGGCGATGTCCGCGATCTCCCAGTCGTCGCGCCGGGAGTCGAGAAGGGCGTAGACCTCGTCGTAGAGCTCCAGGCGCTCGTCCATGCCCATCTGGCGCGGCGTTTCGACGAACACGGTCAGCGACCGCCCCTGAGACGGCTGGTTGAAGCTCCGCTCGATGCTCTCGTACAGAAGCCACGAGCCCCAGAGCATGAACCCGATGACCACGGTGAACAGGAAGGGGGCGGGCGCAGCGTGAAGCCCAGGGTCGCGCCGTACATCTCGCTGATCCGGTCGAGCAGCCGGAACCGGCGCTTGCTCTCCGACCTGAGCAGGATGGCCGCCATCATCGGCACCACGGTGAGCGAGATGAGAAGCGACCCGAGCATCACCACGACCACGGTCGTGCCTATGTCGCCCATGAAGCTCGCGAAGCGGCCACCGCCGCCGCCGCCGACAAAGATGAGCGGCACGAACACGCAGATGGTCGTGGCAGTCGAGCAGATGATGGGCATGGCCACGTCGCTGGTGCCCAGCAGGGCGGACTCCCTCGCGTCGTCGCCGAGTTCCTGCCGGTGGCGGAAGATGGACTCGATGACCACGATCGAGTTGTCGAGCAGCATGCCGATGGCGAGCATCAGCCCCATCAGGCTCATCACGTTCAGCGTGATGTCGGTGACGCCCGCCTGACGGCCCAGATACATCATCACGAAGGTCATCACCAGCGACAGCGGCACCGCCAGGGCCACCAGCAGGGTCGTCCGGAACTTGCGCAGGAACAGGAACATGAAGACGATCGCCAGGCCGCCGCCGATCAGGCCGCTGCGGCTCAGCTCGGTCAGCCCCTGGTTCACGTCGACCGAGGCGTCGTGGAAGTGACGTACCTCGAGGCCCTCGCCCTCGGGAGTCGCCTGAATGGCCTCCAGCTCGCCCTTGACCCGGTTGACGACGGCCAGCAGGTTGGCGTCCGAGTTCTTGTTCACCGCCATGGCGATCGCCTCGGCGCCGTTCAGGAAGCTGTACTCGTACTTGTCCGGATAGCCGAACTTCACGTCGGCGATGTCGCCCACCCGGAGGCCGTCTGCCCGAATCGGCATCCGGCGAATCTCGTCCGCGCTCTGGAACTCGCCAACCGTGCGCACCAGCAGGCGGCGGCTGCCCTCGCGCAGGTAGCCCCCCGACACGTTCACGTGGTTGCTCTGCAGCGCCTGGCGCAGCTCGCGCACGTCCACGCCATGGGCGGCCATGCGATCCGGCAGCAGCTCGATGCGGAGCTCGCGGCTCATCATGCCCCGCACCCGCGCCTGCGCCACGCCGTCCAGGCGCTCGATACGCGGCAGAAGCACGTCCTCCACGAAGTCGTTCAGCTCCTCCTGCGTCCACGGCGCGCTCAGACTGCTGCGCAGCACCGGGATGTCCGTGCTCTGGAACCGGCGCACGAAGATCTGCTCGATGTCACCCGGCAGCTGGTCGCGGACGCGGTCGATCCGGTCACGGACGTCGACCGCCGCCAGCTCCATGTCCGTGCCTTCCTGAAACTCGACGTCGACCGATGCCGAACTGCCGCTCGCCCTCGAACTCAGCACCTTGACGCCGTTGATGGTGCCCAGGCTGTCCTCGAGCGGCCAGATGATGGACCGCTCCACCTCCTCCGGCGAGGACGACTGATACGGAATCTCCACCGAGATGCTGGACGACTCGAACATCGGCAGGAACTCGAGCGGCAACCGGGAAAGCGACAGCCAGCCCAGGACCAGCACGCCCAGCGTCGCCATGAACATGGTCACCCGACGCTCCACCGCGAATCGGATGATCGGATGCACGCGGCGGTGTTGCAGCAGCACCCCGTACGCGGTTGGCGGGGTCTTCGGCGTCGGCTCGACTCCCGGCGCCGGGGCAGCCGGATCCTGATCTGCCGGACGGTTTCCCGGTTCGTCCATCGTCATCGTCCCTGCTCGTCGCGGTCGGCCGGCCGACTTCCCGGCCCGTCGTCGTCACGGTGGTCGTCATCATGGTCGTGCCGGCGGCCGCGTTCCCGCAGCTCGGCGCGCATCTCGTCGAACCGCTGCATCTGATCGGGGCGAAGCAGCTCGGCCACCTGCTGATGGAAGTCGCGCTGCATGGCGCAGAACTCGTCCCGGGCGCCCGCCCAGTAGCTTCGTCCCTGCGTCATGGCATCCTCCACGAGCACCGAGAGCGCCTCCGTCTGCTCCGGGTCCAGCTCCAGGCGCTTCGCCATCCGGTCCGCCACGCGTGCGCCGTGCCCATGCGCACGCTCGCGCGACCGGCCGTCGAGCCCGCCGCCGTCCGGCCGCTCCGCCACCGGTTCGGGCGTTTGCCCGCTCGCGGTCGGCTCGCTGCCCGTCGGATGGTCCACCGCAGGGCCATCGCCGTCGTCGCAATCGAAGTGGAACATCGAGGGCGGTCTGCCGTCCCCGTGACCTCCGTGCCCGTCGCCGCG
>CBDATI010000015.1:0-162625 GCA_965199675.1 Vicinamibacterales bacterium
CCCGCCGCCGGCGCCTCCCGGCCCGCCGGACGCCGACCGGGCCGTCTCCACCGGACCGGTCCCCGCGGACACCGATCTCGACGCCTATCAGTACATCTGCTTCGAGGACGTGTTTCGCGGGGCATCCCAGGAGATAGCGGCGCGGCAACGCGAGTATCTACCGTACTTCGAGGGCGCATCGGACGTGCTGGACGTCGGCTGCGGCCGCGGCGAGTTCCTGGCCCTGCTGGGCGACGAAGGCATCACCGCTCGCGGTGTCGACGCCAACGCGGAGGCGGTCGATCGCTGCCGGGAACGGGGGCTCGAGGCCGCCCGGTCCGACGCGCTCGCGTATCTGCGGACCCTCGCCGACGAGTCGATCGGCGGTCTGTTCTCGGCCCAGGTCGTCGAGCACCTCGAGGCCGACTACCTGATGCAGGTTCTCGGAAACGCGCACCGCATCCTCCGCCCCGGCTCCCGTATCGTGGTGGAGACGATCAACCCGGCGTCGTGGACCGCCTTCTTCAGCGCCTACGTGCGGGACATCACGCACCGGCACCCGCTGCACCCCGACACGCTGGAGTACCTCCTGCGCGCCAGCGGTTTCGTCGACGTCACGATCGACTACCGGGCGCCGGTGCCGGACGAGGCCAAGCTCCAGCACGCCGCGGTCGACCCGGCGCTCGCCGCCACCCCGGGCGGTGCCGCCCTTTGCCAAGTGGCGGCGACGGTCAACCACAACGCCGACCGCCTCAACCGCCTGATCTTCGCCGAGCAGGACTACGCGGCGATCGCCCGGCGTCCCTAGTGGTCCGTCACGCGTGAATATTCGGACACGGGCATGGGTGAACAGCCCGCAATGAAATCAGCGCCGGCGGACCAGGACGTTCAGCCGTGACGCAGCACTAGACCCCGGACGTCGGCGGAGCCGCGCCGAACGCGCGCGGGCCTCAGGACGGGGGGGCGCATGGCGGAGAGGCAGGGCATGGACTTCACGGGCAAGGCGGTGCTGGTGACCGGGGCGTCGCAGGGCATCGGCCGCGCCGTCGCCCGGCAGTTCGCGGCCCGCGGCGCGCGGGTCGCGGTGCACTGTCACCGCCGCCGGGCGGCGGCGGAGCGGACGCGGGCGGGGTTGCCGGGCGGGCCGCACCTGATCGTGGAGGCCGACATCGGCGACGGGGCCGCGGTCGGGCGGATGGTCGACGCGGTCGCGGCCGGGCTGGGCGGGCTCGACGTGCTGGTCAACAACGCGGGTATTCACGAGCCCCATCCCGTCGCCGAAGTGTCGTACGCCGAGTGGCAGGCGCGCTGGCGCCGGACCCTCGAGACGAACCTGCTGGGGGCCGCCAACGCGGCCTACTGCGCGGCGCAGCACATGATGCGACAGGGGGGCGGGCGCATCGTCAACGTCTCTTCACGCGGCGCGTTCCGGGGCGAGCCGGAGGCTCCCGCCTACGGGGCGAGCAAGGCGGGGATGAACGCGATGAGTCAGTCGCTGGCGAGGGCGCTGGCCCCGCATCGCGTCTTCGTGGGGGCCGTCGCGCCCGGGTTCGTCACTACCGAGCGGACCGCGGCATTCCTCGATGGCCCGGACGGGGACGCCGTCCGCCGCCAGAGCCCGATGGGGCGGGTGGCGACCCCCGACGAAGTGGCCTACGCGGTCGTCTTTCTCGCGTCGGCGGGCGCCGAGTTCACGACCGGGACCATCATCGACGTCAACGGCGCCTCGTACCTGCGGTCGTGAGGCCGGGCCGGCCCGCCCATCGTCGCCCGGGCTCCCCCGGCACCCGTCCAACCTGCGGGCGTCCGAGCCGTCTGCGCCGCGGACGTCCGGCCGCGAACCCGGGAGGCTCGCGGCGGAGGCCGCGCTTCGTGCCGGCGGCGCTCCGGCCCGGTCCGGCCGACTCGGTTCCCGCCGTCAGGCCGATCGGGAGGGCGGGGGGGCGGTGGGAAGCGCCGGCTTCTCCTCCGTGTGACGCAGCGCCTTGACCACGGGCGACGTGTTCGGCGGGTACTCGCCGAAGCTGACCCCCAGCGCCCGCGCCGCCACGACCCCGGCGCTGTCCGGCGAGACCCGTGAGATCTGGTTCACCGCGTCCTGTATCGGCACCGCCTTCACCGCCGGCGGGTGGTAGGCCACCATCTCTCCGAACCGGCGCTCGAAGATGAGGCGGACGGCGTGGGCGCCGAACTGGGTGGCGAGGGCGCGGTCGAAGTTGGTGGGGGGGCCGCCCCGCTGGAGGTGCCCCAGGATGACCACCCGCGTCTCCCGCTTCAGCCGTTCCTCGAGCTCGCGCGCGACGATCTGGCCGATGCCGCCCAGCCGGACCTGCTGTCCCGGCGTCGGGGCCTCGCGGGTCACCAGGCCCCCGCCGGGGAGCTCCGCCCCCTCGGCCACCGCGACGAGCGAGAACCGCTTGCCCTGGGTGTCGCGCTCCAGGATCTTCTGGCACACGTTCTCCCAGGTCCACGGGATCTCCGGGATGAGGATGACCGATGCCGCGCCGGCGATGCCGGCGTGCAGCGCGATCCACCCGGTGTGACGTCCCATCACCTCGAGAACCATGATGCGGTCGTGGCTGGCCGCGGTCGTGTGCAGGCGGTCCATCGCGTCGGTGGCGCAGGCGACGGCGCTGTCGAAGCCGAACGTGAAGGCGGTGGCCGAGAGGTCGTTGTCGATCGACTTGGGCACGCCCACGACCGGGATGCCGTGCTCGTGGAACTGCTGGGCCACCGAGAGCGAGCCGTCGCCGCCGATGCAGATCAGCCCGTCGAGATCGAGCTGGCTCATGGTGCGCTTGACCTCTCCGAAAAGCTCGGGGTCGAGGTCGCGGCGGTCGTCGATGCCGACCCGGGCCGAGAAGCGACCGGTGTTGGTGGATCCCAGGATGGTGCCGCCCCGGTTGATGATCCCCGACGTGTTCCTGGTGTCGAGGGGCACGTAGGTGACCGGGGCGACGAGCCCCTCGAAGCCCCGCCGGAAGCCGACCACCTCGGACCCGAGGCGCGCGGCGGACTTGACGGCGCCGCGAATGACCGCGTTCAACCCCGGGCAGTCGCCGCCCCCGGTCAGGATCCCGATCCGGCGAGTCGCATTCGGCATGGCTACCTGGCTACCTCCCCGGGTCTTCCGGGCCCGCGGGGCCGGCGTCGCTGCGGGGCCCGCGGAAGACCGAGCCCGCCGCGGTCCGGATCCGGGTCTTCCGGGCCGGCGGGCCGGCGTCGCTGCGGGAGGGGCGCCGGCCCGGACCGATCACGAATGACCGAGCACCTCGTGCGGCACGTAGCGCTCTTCGAGGAAGCCGCACTCCTCCTCGTCCAGCGTGATGTCCAGCGCGGCGACGAGCTCGTCCAGTTGCTCTGGCCGGGAGGCGCCGACGATGGGGGCGGTCACCCCCGGTTGCCGGACCAGCCAGGCGAGGGCGACCTGGGCGGGGGCGACGCCGCGCCGCCCCGCCAGGGTCGTGACCCGCTCGACGATCTCGAAGTCGGCGGGCGTGAAGTAGAGCTTGCGCGCGAAGTCGTCGCTCTGCGCTCGGCTCGACGGCGCCGGGCCCTCCGCCTCGGGCTTGCGGTTGCCCGCGAGGAACCCTCTGGCGAGCGGGCTCCACGGGATCACCCCGACGCCCTCGGCCCGGCAGAGGGGCAGCATCTCCCGCTCCTCCTCGCGGTAGACGAGGTTGTAGTGGTTCTGCATGGTCGCGAAGCGCGCCCAGCCTCGGCGATCCGCGGTGTGCAGCGCCCGCGCGAACTGCCACGCGAACATGCTCGACGCCCCCAGGTAGCGCGCCCGGCCCGAGCGAACGATGTCGTTCAGCGCGTCGAGAGTCTCCTCGAGCGGCGTCTCGGGGTCGAAGCGGTGAATCTGGTAGAGGTCGACGTGGTCCATGCCGAGGCGCCGGAGCGAGCCGTCGACGGCGTCGAACAGGTGCTTCCTCGACAGGCCCCGGTCGTTGGGACCGTCGCCCATGGGGAAGTACGCCTTGGTGGCCACGACCACCTGGTCGCGGCGGGTGAGGTCGCGGACCGCCCGGCCGAGAATCTCCTCGCTCACGCCGCGGGAGTACATGTCCGCGGTGTCGAAGAAGTTGATGCCGTGGTCGAGGGCCTGACGCACGAACTGCCGGCCGGCCTCCTCGGGCAGGACCCAGTCGCGCCAGCTCGGCGAGCCGTAGGTCATCATGCCGAGGCAGAGGCGGGAAACCCGCAGGCCGGTGCGTCCGAGCTGCACGTAGTCCATGGCGCCAGCCTATTTGGCGCCCCCGCCGGGTGTCAACGTCCCCCGATGACACCCGGGACGTGCGCAGAGACAACGCCGGCGGTCCCGGCCGGCCCGCGGCGGCCTGTCGAGCCTCGGGCCGGCGGCCTGGTTGCGGGTTCAGGACCGTTGCAGGGCCGGCAAGAGCTCCCGCCTGGCTAATGGCAGTGTCCGTGGGCGACGGACCACACCTGGCCGGGCGGACAGATGCCGCTCGCGGCGCGGTTGGCGGAGGAGAAGCTGAACACGAGCACGGCCAGCACCACGGCCGCGGCCCCCACGATGGTGAGCCAAGCGGTGGGGCTCAGCCGGCGTTCCTTGCGCTCACAGCACGCCTTGTACTTCCTGCCGCTGCCGCACGGACATGGCTGGTTCCGGCCGACTCTCGAAACACGCGCCATCGTTGAGTTCCCTTCATGTTGCCGCAGTGAACCCGGCGAGTATACCGCACGCCGTCTTCCCGACCCCCCGGCGGCCTGCGGCGGCCCGAACCCGCGCGAAACGCCGGGCAGGGGGGCCGACGCAGAGGCGTCGTCAGGGCACCAGCAGCAGCTTGCCGACGTGGGTGCTCGACTCCATCAGCCGATGCGCCTCGCCCGCCTGCGCCAGCGGGAACCGGCGATGCACGACGGGGCGCACCCGGCCCGATTCGACGAGCGGCCACACGCGCTCGCGGACCGCCGCCGCCACCGCTCCCTTCTGCTCGACGCTGCGGGCCCGCAGCGTCGAGCCGGTGACCGTCAGCCGGCGGGTCATCAGCGTCGCGAGGTCGATCTCGGCGACCGGCCCGCTCATGAACGCGATGATGACCAGCCTTCCCTCGGTCTTGAGGACCGCGAGATTGCGCTGCAGGTAGGCCTGCCCGACCATGTCGAGAACGACGTCGGCGCCCTGCCCTTCCGTGGCCGCGCGGATCGCCTCGACGAAGTCGGTCTCGCGGTAGTTCACCGCCGCCGCGGCCCCGAGGGCGATGCACGCGGCGCACTTCTCCGCGGACCCCGCGGTCGCGACGACCCGCGACTCGAACGCGGCAGCGAGCTGGATCGCCATGGTGCCGATGCCGCTCGAACCGCCGTGCACGAGCAGCGTCTCGCCCGGACGCAGGGCGGCGCGGTCGAAGACGTTCGTCCACACCGTCATCGTCACTTCCGGCAGCGCCGCCGCGTCCACGAGCTCGACGCCGGCCGGTGTCGGGAGACACTGGGGCGCGGGCACCGCGCAGTACTCCGCGTAGCCCCCGCCCGCCAGCAGGGCGCAGACGGGGTCGCCGACCGTCCATCCCGACACCGCGCCCCCGACCGCGGCCACGGTGCCCGACACCTCCAGGCCCAGCACGTCCGAGGCGCCGGGCGGCGGCGGGTAGTTGCCGCGGCGCTGCATGGTGTCGGCGCGGTTGACGCCGGCCGCCGCCACCCGCACGAGCAACTCCTCGGGGCCGACGGCCGGGACCGGCCGCTCGCCGATGGCCAGCACGTCCGGTCCGCCCGGCTCCGTCATCTCGATCACGCGCATCCGATTCGGCAACTCGTTCATGTCTCGCTGTCGCGCCGGCTCTCGGGGGACGACGGCCGCCCCGCGGGTCCGGTCGGAATCCGTCCCGGCTCCGTCTTCGTGCGCACGCGCCGCCGGGCGGCAGGTCGTCATCCGCAATGGTGGCGCTCTCGTCTCCGCCTTCGTTCGCCCGCGCCGCCGGGCGGGCAGGGTCGTCCGAAGCCGGCTTCGGTCGTCGTTTCCGCGCCCGGATGGGAATCGGCGGCCGGTCCCCGCGCGGCGCCGGGCCGCCCCGAAGCACCCCGAGGATTATAATTGCGGCGGCTGCGGCGCGCCGGCGGGCACTCGGCCCATGCTCATGCGCCCTGCTGTCATATGGATATCAAGGTCAAGAAGGTCAAGCTCTGGCGCACCGAGGTGTCCCGCCGCGCCGGCGCCCTGGCCGCGGCCCTGGAACCGCTGGCTCAGCACGGGGCGGACCTCAAGGTGATCAGGGTCCGGGCCGCGCCGGGCCGGACGAAGCGCAACGTGGTCGAGGTCTATGCCGGCGACGGCCGGCGGGCCGCCATGGTGGCCCGCGCCGCCGGGTTCAGCCAGATGCCGTCCACCGCGGTGCTGCTGCAGGGAGACAACCGGCCGGGATTCGCCTACGAGGTCGCGAACGCGGTGGCGTGGGCGGGCATCGGCGTGCGCGACTACGAGGCCGGGGTCGTCGACCGGCGGTTCTCGTCGACCCTCACGTTCGAGAGCGAGTCGGACGCCACGAAGGCAGTGACGATCATCCGCAAGGTCATCCGCGGCGCCGCCGGCGGCGCCGACGAGGGGTAGCCTGGATTCATGCGTTTGCTCTTGATCGGCTACGGCCGGATGGGCAAGGCCGTCGACCGGCTGAGCGCGTCGTACGGGTGCACGGTGGCGGGGCGGCTCGACATCGACGACAACGCGGGCGGCCGCGGCATCACCGCCGACGCGGTGGCCGCCGTCGACGTCGCCGTCGACTTCTCGGTGCCCGACGCGGTGGCCGAGAACCTGCCGCGTCTCGCGGACCACGGCGTGAACGTGGTGGTGGGCGCCACCGGCTGGGCGGCGGTCGAGCCGCAGATGCGGCAGGTCGCGGCCGACGCGGGGATCGGCGTCGTCGCCGCCGCCAACTTCTCGCTCGGGGTCAACCTGTTTCTGGCCCTGGCGGAACGCGCGGCCGAGCTGTTCGCGGACCGGCCCGAATTCGGGGCCTACATCCACGAGCTGCACCACGCGGCCAAGCTCGACGCCCCCTCCGGCACCGCGCTGGCGATGCGGAACGCCATGACCGGCCGCGGATACGGCGGCCCGATCGACATGGCCTCGAGCCGGGCCGGCTCGGCTCCGGGCATGCACACGGTGGCGTTCGACGGCCCGGTGGAGTCGATCGCGCTGACGCACACCACGCGCGATCGCGACACGTTCGCCCGCGGGGCCCTCGAGGCCGCGCGTTGGGTGCAGGGTCGGCGGGGCTGGTTCTCGATGCGCGACGTGCTGGGGCTCGGGGGATGAGACGCGAGCGGCCGGGCCGCGGCGCGGCGTCGGCTGCGCAGGGTCGGCGGGGCTGGTTCTCGATGTGCGAAACGCGGGGACTTCGGGGATGAGACGCGACTGGTCGGGTTGCGGCACCGCACTGGTGACGCCGTTCACCGCGGACGGGGCGGTCGACGAGCCCCGGGTGCGGGCGCTCGCGGCGCGGCAGATCGAGGGCGGCGTCCACTTCCTGTGCCCGTGCGGCACGACCGGGGAGAGCCCGACGCTCTCGGCGGCCGAGCACCGGCGTGTGGTCGAGCTGGTGGTCGAGACCGCGGCGGGCCGCGTGCCGGTGCTGGCCGGGGCCGGCGGCTACGACACCCGCGCCGTCGTCGAGCAGGCGCGCGAGGTGGCGCGCGCGGGGGCGGACGGCATCCTGTCGGTGACGCCCTATTACAACCGGCCCACTCCCGAGGGGCTGTACCGCCACTATGCGGCGATCGCCGACAACGTGGCGCTGCCGATAGTCGTCTACAACGTCCCCGGGCGGACCGGGTGCAACGTCGACCCCGCCACCCTCTGCCGCCTCGCCGAACTGCCCAACGTCGTCGGGGTGAAGGAGGCCTCGGCGGACATGGCGCAGATGTGCGAGGTCTGCCGCGCCGTTCCCGCCGACTTCGCGGTGCTCTCGGGCGACGATCTGTTCACGGTGCCCCTGATGGCGGTGGGGGGCGCCGGGGTCGTCTCCGTCGCCTCGAACGAGGTCCCGGCCGAGATGGCCCGGCTCGTCTCCCTGGCCCGGGACGGCGACTTCGCGGCCGCCCGCCGGCTCCACGCGCGGCTGCTTCCGCTGATGCAGGTCAACTTCGTCGAGTCCAACCCCATCCCGGTCAAGGCGGCGATGGCCCATCTCGGGCTGCTCGACCTGCACTACCGGCTGCCCATGGCGCCCCCGCGCCCGGCGTCGCTCGAGCAGATCGTCCGCGTGCTCGAGGAGCTGGAGCTCGGCGCCGCCGCCCGGCCGCGCCCGGAGACCGGCGGAGCGCCCGCGTGAGAGCTCCCGGCGCGGCTCCGGTTTCCCCCGACGCAAACCACGCGCGGCACCATGCCGCCGGGACGCCGCGCCGCGCGCCGGCGCGCGGATGTGGACGGCACGTCGCGGCCCGACACCGCGATCCTCGGACAGTGACCACGGACGCCGATTCGCGCCAGGCGACCATCGAACGGCTGCACGCGGCCGGCGCGACCGAACACGGAGACCCTCGACAGTGACCACGGACACCGATTCGCTCCAGGCGACCATCGAACGGCTGCATGCGGCCGGCGCCGACGCCGACCGGGACGAGGCGCGGGCCGCCTTCGCGACCCTGCGGGCCGCGCTCTCCGCCGGCCGGGTCCGGGCCGCCACCCCCGACCCCGACGCGCCGGCCGGCTGGCGCGTGCACGGCTGGGTCAAGCAGGGCATCCTCGTCGGCTTCCGCTGCGGCGGGATCGCCGCGTTCCCGGGGTCCGATCCCGCGGTCCCGTTCCTCGACAAGGACACCCTGCCCCTGAAGCGGCTCGACGCCGCCTCCCGGGTCAGGCTCGTGCCCGGCGGATCGTCCGTCCGCGACGGGGCCTTCGTGGGGGCCGGGGTCATCTGCATGCCGCCGATGTTCATCAACATCGGGGCCTTCGTGGGGGCCGGGACCCTCGTCGACTCGCACGCTCTCGTGGGGTCGTGCGCCCAGGTCGGCGAACGCGTGCACGTCAGCGCCGGCGCTCAGATCGGCGGCGTCCTCGAGCCCATCGGGGCCATGCCCGTCATCATCGAGGACGACGTGCTCGTCGGCGGCAGCACCGGGGTGTACGAGGGGACGGTGGTGAAGTCGCGCGCGGTCATCGGGGCCGGCGCCGTCCTCACCGGCTCGACCCCCGTCTACGACCTCCCGCGCCGCCGGGTGATCCGCCCCGCGGACGGCGCGCCGGTGGTGATTCCCGAGGGCGCGGTGGTCGTGCCGGGCGCCCGCGCCGTCACCGCCGAGGCCGGCCGCGAGTGGGGGCTCGCGCTGGCGACGCCGGTCATCGTCAAGTATCGCGACGAGAAGACCGACGCCGGCGCCGAGCTGGAGGCCTGGCTGCGGTAAGTCGCGCGGCTCGTCCCCGGCGGCTCGAAACCGGTGCGGCCGCGTGTTCGGCGCAGGCGGACGGGGTCAAGGTCGTCGGGCTCTATCGCCAATCGTCCGGCGCGTTCGGCATCGGTGACGCTGACCGGCAGCTCGGCGAAGCCCTGGCTGGCGATGCCGGCGCGTATGTCGCCGGCCAGCGCATCGGCCTCGGACAACCTGCCCAGGCGATGCTTCGTGGCGATTTCCCAAGCGGAGGCCGCGCTCACCAGGATGTCGTTCTCATCCGCCGCGACGGCGCGCCGCGCGTCCGCCGCCAAGCGCGGATCGCCCGCCATCCACCACAGGAAAGCGTGAGTATCGAGCAGGATCCGCACGACCCTCTATCCCCCCTCCCACAGCTTCAACTCCTCTTCCGGCAACGGTTCGAAGAAGGCGTCGGTGATCGCGATCTGGTCCTTCATGGCACCGAACCGCCGCTCGCCCTTGGGCTGGCTGCGCACGAGCCGCGCGACGGGCCGGCCCCGGCGGGCGATGACGACCTCCTCGCCCGCCTCGACCTGCGCCAGCAGTCGCGACAGTTGGGTCTTGGCTTCGTGAACGTTGACGACAGGCATCGGCAGGCTCCTCAGGAGGACTCTTTTTAGCCAGGTAGGGGACCAGATGTCAAGCGTGGGAGGGGGGCTGTATCGTCATATTTCGTTTATGATCGAAATTCCCTGCCATTCTAGACTGTTGTTCGCCTGTATCTGAAAATGGAGCTTCGGCGTCGGCACTACCTCGACCGTCTCCGGCAGTTCCTGGATGCCCCCGCAATCACTGCGGTGACGGGCATCCGCCGGGCCGGCAAGAGCGTACTGCTGCGGCAGTTCGCGGCCTCGCTGCGCGACGAGCGGCAGGTCGTCTACGTCGACAAGGAGTCGTTCGCGTTCGAATCGTTGCGGACCGCGCGCGATCTGATCGACCACGTCGAGTCGACCTCGCGACGGGGCGAGCCGCGGGTGGTGATTGTCGACGAGGTGCAGCAGATTGCCGACTGGGAACGCGCGGTCGCCTCGCTGAACGGCGAGGGCCGCACCGAGGTCGTCGTCTCCGGCTCCAACGCCACGCTCCTCTCGGCCGAGCTCGCGACGCTGATAGCCGGCCGCTACATCACGCTGCAAGTGTTTCCGCTGACGTTGGCCGAGTTCGGCGACCTGTACCGGCAGCGTCCCGGCCCGCCGTCCGACGACGCCGAGCTGTTCCGGCTCTACCTGCGCATCGGCGGTCTGCCCGGACTGCTCCACACCGACCTGAGCGACGTGGTGGTCGACCAGATGCTGGCCGACATGGTGAGCACCATCGCCATCCGGGACGTGATCCGCCGTCACCGCATCCGCGACGTCGCCCTGTTCGAGGCGATCATGCGGTTCGCGGTCGACAGCGTCGGCAGTCTCGTGTCCGCGAAGCGCATCGCCGACTTCCTGAAGAGCCGGCGCAGGACGACGGCGGTCGATACGGTGCTCAACTACCTCGCGCACCTGAGCGACGCGTTCCTGCTGACGCCGGTTCCACGTTTCGATCTGAAGGGCCGAAGGCTGTTGCAGGTGAACGAGAAGCACTACCTGGGCGACATCGGACTGCGCAACGGCATCGTCGGCTACCGCGAGAGCGACATCGGCGGCATCCTGGAGAACTTGGTCTTCCTCGAGCTCCGCCGTCGTGGCTACACGGTGACGGTCGGCGTGGCGGGATCGCGCGAGATCGACTTCGTCGCGGAATGCCGATCCGCCCGCCGCTACGTACAGGTCGCCTATCTGCTCGAATCGCGCGCCACCATCGAGCGCGAGCTCGCGGTCTTCGCCGCGGTTCGCGACGCGTATCCCCGCGTGCTGCTCTCCCTCGACCCGTACCAGCCGGCCGACCTCGAGGGCGTGCGGCACCAGTCCCTGATTGACTTCCTCCGCGGCGCCCCGCTCGGCGGCCCGACGGACGACGGGCCTGGATGACAGGCGGCGGCGGACTGACGCCGGGGCGGCGCGGCGACCGCAGTCAGTCGTCAGCCGGCGCGCACTTCGCCCACAACGTCGGCCGGAGTTCGTCACCGAACAGCGCATACTCCGGGCGCCGGCCGGAATGTGCCTCGCCGTCCTGGAGGATCTTCCGCACGCCCTCGCCCCGGGACTCGAGGAACAAGGACGGCGCCGCCGTCGGCATTCGCGAAGCCACCAGCTCATCGGCGAGGTTCTCGGGGTTGGGACGCCGCGGACTTCACGTCGCCAGGCGGAAGCAGGCGGGGCAACGATGGCCAGCGACAGGGCCGGGTTGACGCACGTCCCGTCCCCCCGCGCATTGATGGAACCGGTGTTCTGTGCACAGAATGTTGTCCGGTCCGCTTGCCGCCGCAGCGGTACGGCGGCGCGGGCGTGCGGACGCGGCGCACCGCATGGCCTTTGCAGGATCCGCCACCGGAATCGGGGACCCGGTCATCGGACGAGCACCACGGAGCAACTGGATGACGCCCAGCGACGGCGCCGGCGAGGCGCACCCCTTCGACGTGGTCGATCTGGCCCGGTCGCTCATCGACATCGACTCGACGACGGGCCGCGAGGGCCCGGTGGCCCGGTGGCTGGCGGGGTGGCTGCGGGACCGCGGGTACGAGGTCGAGGAGCAGCCGGTCGAGGGCGACCGTATCAACCTGTACGTCGCCCTCGGGCCGCCGGAGGTGGTGCTGTCGACGCATCTCGACTGCGTGCCGCCGCACTTTCCGAGCCGCGAGGAGAACGGCCGGCTCCACGGGCGGGGGGCCTGCGACGCGAAGGGCATCGCGGCGGCGCAGATCGGGGCGCTGGAACGGCTGCGGTCCGCCGGGGAGACCCGGGTCGGCCTGCTCCTGGTCGTGGGGGAGGAACGCGGCAGCCACGGCGCGCTCGCCGCCAACCGCACGCCGCGGGGCTCGCGCTACCTCCTCAACGGCGAGCCCACCGACAGCCGCCTCGGCGTCGCGACCCGCGGAGTCTGTCGGGTGCGGCTGTCGGCCACGGGGAAGACCGCCCATTCCTCGCATCCGGAGGAGGGGGTGTCGGCGATCGAGAAGCTGGTGGACGCCCTGGTGGCCCTGCGCACGCTGCCGCTGCCGGCCAGCCCGAAGCTCGGGGACACGAGCTACACGGTGACCCTGCTCGACGGGGGGATCGCCCCGAATGTCGTGCCCTCCGCGGCGAGCGCGGAGGTCAATTTCCGCACCGTGGGCCCCGCCGCGGAGGTGCGGGCGGCCCTGCAACCGCTCGCGCGCTGGGTCGCCCTGGAGGACGTGGCCGAAGTGCCGCCGGTGGAGCTGGTCACGGTGCCGGGGTTCGACAGCGCGGTCTTCCGGTTCACCACCGACATCCCGTTCCTCTCGGCGTGGGGGCGGCCGCTCCTCTTCGGGCCGGGGTCGGTCCTGCTGGCGCACACTGCCGACGAGTACGTGGAGATCGACGAGCTGCGGGCCGCCGTGGGCCACTACGCCCGCATCGCGACGAGCCTGCTGGCGCGCGCCGACGCCGCGTGACGGCCGCGGGCCGCGGTGGGCCACGGCTGCGCCCGCCGTTCCGCCATTCATCTCGGCGCCGGCGGCGTCCGCTTTTTCAGCCAGTCGGGCGTGGGCGGGTACACGCACGACGGATCAGGGCCGGCCGATCTGCTCGATCCGCACCCGGGTGACATCGACGCGCTGGAGCGGGGTCTCGCCGTCGACCGGCGTCGCCTCGATGCGGTCGACCGCGTCCATGCCGTCGACGACCCGCCCGAAAACGGTGTAGACGCCGTCGAGCGCGCCGGCGCGGGCGGTCACGATGAAGAACGACGTGTCGGCGCTCGCAGGGTCTGCGCCGCGCGCCATCGACACGATGCCCTTCACGTGCGGCGTGTCGCTGAACTCGGGTTCGAGGGTGGTGATCAGGCTGCGCTGCTCCTCGGTCAGGGGGGTGCTGCGGCTCGGCACGAAGCCGGTCTGGATGACGAACCCGCGGGCGACACGGTGGAACGCCATGCCGTCGTAGACCCCCGCCTGGGCGAGACGCAGGAAGTTCCGAACGTGTCCGGGGGCGCGGTCCGGCAACATCTCGAGGGTGATCGGTCCCGCGCTCGTTTCGATGACGGCACGGTACGCGGCGAGCTCGTCGACGGTCTCGGTCGTGAACGGGGGCGGCGGGGGCGGTTGCCAGTCACGGATGGACACCGACACGATCTCGATCCGCTCCGTCGCCTTGCCCTGGGCGTCGACCGGCGTCTCGGAGATGCGGGTCACCACCGGCAGCCCCTCCGCCACGCGGCCCCAGATGGTGTGGCGGCCGTCGAGACCGGGCTGGGCGACCACGCAGATGAGGAACTGCAGCCCCTCGCTGGCGGGGTTCCCCGGCACCCCGACCGACGACACCGTACCCGGCGTGTGCCGCTCGTCGCTGGGCTCGGACGCCACCAGCCCGAGGCCGCCGCGGCCGTACTCGTCGCGGCGGGCGGGGTCGGTGCTGATGGGGTCGCCGCCCTGGACGATGCCGCGCGCCACCATCGCGTGGAACGCAGTGCCGTTGTAGGTCCCCTCGTCCACCGACTGCAGGAACAGTCCCACGTGGTTGGGAGCGGCCTCGGGCAGCAGGTCGATGACGAACGTCCCTGCCGTCGTCTCCACCACCGCCTGCCGGTCCCGCATTTCCTCGAGGCCGAGCGGGGTCACGAACAGTTCTTGCGCCGGCTGCGCCCCGGCCGCGGCCGGCAGGCCGGACAGCACGAGCAGCGCCATGGCCAGGATGGGTCGCTTCACGGTCCATCTCCCAGGTCGTACGGGGTTGCATCCGCCCGCCGCCCCGAACAGGTCGACGAGTGGATTATGCACGAACGCGCGGCCTGGCAGTCGGGATAGTGCTCCCGGGGCCACCTCGGGTACGATCGGTCGGATGTCACTGCTGCAGGAACCGGAGACCGAGGCCCCGTCCCGAAGGGGACGCTATCTGCTCGTCGTCCTGCTCGCCCTCGCCGGCGGCGGCTACTACCTGTGGACGGCTCCGCCCGACTGGCTGCCGGAGCTACCGTCGTTCGGGGAGAGCGCCCCCGTCGAACGCGCGTCCGACCCGCCGCCGCGGCGGGCGGCCCGCGAGCCCGAACCCGAGCCCGAGCCCGAACCGACCCTCGTCGCGGAGGCGCCCGAGCCGGCCCGCGAGCCCGAGCCCGAGCCGGAACCGGCCCCGCCGCCCCCCGCGTCGCGGCTCGAGCCCCTGCTCCGGGTCTCGAGCGACGTGCCCGGCGCGTCGGTGTTCCTGAACCGGCGGTTCCTGGGGACGACCCCGTTCGAGGCGGTCGAGCTCGAGCCGGGGTCCCACCGCCTCAACGTGTCGGCGGAGGGCTACGAGGGCTTCGCCCGGGACATCGAGATCGGCGACGAGCCCGTCGCGATCGACGTGCGATTCCGCGATGTCCGGCTCGACGCCCGGGTCGCGGTCGTCCATCGGCACCGGTTCGGCTCGTGCCGCGGGACCCTGCGCGCCGACCTCGTCGGCCTCCACTACGAGACGGACGGCGACGACGCTTTCTCCATCCCGTTCGCCGACCTCGAGGAGCACGCCGTCGACTATCTCGAACACAGGTTGACCGTGAAGCGGCGCGGCGGGCGCACCTACAACTTCACCGACGAGCAGGAGACGGCCGACGCGCTCTTCGTCTTTCACCGGGACGTCGAGCAGGCCCGCGACCGCCTCGCGGACGCGCAATGACCACCCGGTGCCCCTGGGCCGGCCCCGATCCGCTCTATCGGCGCTATCACGATTCGGAGTGGGGCGTCCCCGTCCACGACGACCGGCGCTTCTTCGAGATGCTGGTCCTGGAAGGGGCCCAGGCCGGCCTCGCCTGGATCACGATCCTGCGCAAGCGGGAGGGCTACCGGGACGCGTTCGACGGCTTCGACCCCGCCGTGGTGGCCCTCTACGACGACCGGCGGGTGGCTGCCCTGCTCGGGAACCCTGCCATCGTCCGCAACCGGCTCAAGGTCGAGTCGGCCGTCGGCAACGCCCGCGCCTTCCTTGGCGTGCAGGACGAGCACGGCAGCTTCGACCGCTACGTCTGGCGTTTCGTCGATGGACGTCCCCGGCGGAACCGGTGGCGCACCATGGCCGAGGTCCCGGCCGAGACGTCCGAGTCGCGGGCGATGAGCCGGGACCTGAAGCGGCGGGGGTTCCGCTTCGTCGGCCCCACCATCTGCTACGCGTTCATGCAGGCCACCGGGCTCGTCAACGACCACCTGGCCGACTGTTTCCGTCGGGCGGAGCTGGCGCGCTGACCGTCGTTCGCCGGTTCAGTCGGTCGGCAGGACGAGTCTCCCGCCGACCTCGCGTGGCGGGTCTACCATGCCAAGCTGAAGTATCCGCTGCCGTTGCAGTTCAGGATGCCCGGGCGCAGGACATCCCGACCGATCAGCGTGTGAATGCTCTGACGGCAAGCCACCCAGCGTGGATCACCGGCAGGACCTCAAGCACGAGAGGCGCATCGCGCGCCCGAAGCGGGCGGGATGATGATCGACATGTCGTACTGCGTTCCCGAGCCGATGCGTGGGACATCTGCCGACAGGCTGGATCCCCGGGGAACCAGGGCGAGCCGAGTGCACCGACTTCCGTGACGCCGGTTCGAAGAGCGACGCCCATGGTCCTCGCCCGCCGTCCCGCTACTTCGACACCACCAGCAGCACCCCGACGACCACGACGGCCGAGCACCCCATCGACCACGCGGACAGGGCCTCGCCGGCGAAGAAGTACCCCAGCACCAGCGCGATGACCGGGTTCACGTAGGCGTAGGTGGCGGCCTTGGCGGGGACCGACGCCTTCAGCAGCCAGAGATAGCAGCCGTAGGCCACCGACCCGAAGGCGGCGACGTAGGCCCAGGCCGCGAACGCGCCCGGCGAGATGGCGCCCCAGTCCAGCCCCCGCATCTCTCCGGCCGCCGCCGACAGGGCCAGCAGGACGGCGCCGCCGCCGAGCATCTGCATGCCCGACGAGAGCGCCTGCGACTGCGGCTGGGGGACGTGGCGCGAGCAGACCGAGCCCGCCGCCCACAGCAGGCTGGCGAGGGCGATGGCGCCGGCGCCGACCGGGTCGATGTCGCGCGTCTCGGCCGCCTCGGCCGGATTGACGAGCAGGGCGACCCCCGAGAACCCCAGCGCGAGCCCCAGGACCACGCGTCGGCCGGGCCGCTCGCCGCCGGGTCGCCACCAGTCGCCGAGAGCCACCCAGAACGGCACCATCGAGACGAGGAGGGCGCCGAGCCCCGAGGGCACGCGCTGGAGGGCCCAGCTCACCCCGCCGTTCCCGCCCGCCGCCATCAGCACGCCCACAAGCCCGGTCATCGCCCAGTCGCGGGCGGTCGGCCGCGCCGCCCCCTGCCTCAGGCCCCACGCCGCGAAGACGAGGCCGGCCGCGACGAAGCGCACCCCGGCCATGAGGAACGGCGGGATCTCGGCCACCCCCCAGCGGATGGCGAGATAGGTCGAGCCCCAGATGAGGTAGACGGCGGCGAACGCGCCGACGAGGGCGGCGGGAGAGGGACGGCTCATCGGGCGATACGTCGCGATTACGCCGTCCGTACGCGGTTGGACGATACGGCGGCGCCGGCCTGCGGCGGAGGCCGCTCCGGCCCCGGGTCCCGAACGGCACGCCAGTCGTTGCCTTCGGCTCCCGCGCGGTCAGGGCAAGCCGGGCAGGCCGGTTCAGGAGTCTGAACCGTTCTTCGGCGCAGGTTTCCTATCCGACGTTGACGACGGCTCGGGTGCTGCGGTGCCGGTCGACCACCTCGCGTCCGAGCCGCTTGCTGAGGTACACCTTCGACGCTCCCGGGTCGTCGGGATCGATCTCGAGCTTGATGACGTCGAACTCCAGATGGTCGAGGGTGCTGCGCATGGCGTAGAAGCGGTTCTTGGTCTTGACGACGACTTCGTCGAACCCGTTGTCGAGGGCCCACGACTCCTGCTGCTCGGTCAGGGCCCGGAAGAACCCTTGGCCCCGCCAGTCGCGGCGCGTGCCTCCGATCCAACTGTAGAGGACCTTGCGGCCGTCGAAGCGGACGCAGTCGTCGAGACGGGCCACGAGGTCGGCGAGCTTGGTGTCGGTCTCGTGACGGCGCAGCTCGTGCGACACCTTGAACGCCACCGGCGCCACCGTGCCGGGATCGTCGGGCAGCGGCGCCTCTGCCATGACGATCTGGTGATCGCGGTCGCCCAGCCTCGCCACGACCTCGGACGACGTCTTGCGGCGCGGGAACTCCCCGAAGAACTCCTCGATATACTGAATCTCCAGGGCGCCCTGCTGCAGCCCGTACTGTCTGATGTGATACTCCATCGGCGAATCCGTGATCATACATCCCCGCCGGGGGCCCCTGGCGGAACCCGCGCTGCGCCGAGCCCCACCCGCGCCCGGCGCGGCGTCCGCGGCGCGGGGTACATCGCCGTAGAGAATGCCACTTGCCGGCGGCCCGACCGACCGATGCCCGAGCTGCCCGACGTCACGGTGTACGTGGAGCAACTGCGGACGCGCATCGTGGGCGGGCCGCTGCGGCGGGTGCGGCTCGGCAGTCCGTTCGTGCTGCGCTCGGTGGACCCGCCCCTCGCGGCGGTCGAGTCCCGCCCCGTGCGGGCGGTGGACCGGCTCGGCAAGCGCATCGTCATCGGCCTCGACGGCGGCCTGTCGCTGATCATCCACCTGATGATCGCGGGCCGGCTGCGCTGGCGGCCGCCCGGCGCACCCATCCCTCGGCGGCGAGGCCTCGCCGCGTTCGACTTCCCGGGCGGCACGGTGCTGTTCACCGAGGAGGGTGGCACGAAGCGCGCGTCTCTGCACGTGGCCGGCGACGCCGCCGCCTTGCGCCGGCACGACCCCGGCGGGCTGGAGGTGCTCGAGGCGGAACCCGCGGCGTTCCGGGCGAGGCTGACCCGCGAGAACCACACCGTCAAGCGGGCCCTGACCGACCCGAGGCTGTTCTCGGGCATCGGCAACGCCTATTCCGACGAGATCCTGCACGCCGCCCGGTTGTCGCCCCTGAAGTGGACCCGCCGGCTCGGCGACGCGGAGATCGAACGGCTCTTCGAGGCGGCCCGCGAGACCCTCGCGGGGTGGACGGAGCGGCTGCGCCGCGAGACCGGCAACCGCTTTCCCGAGAAGGTCACCGCGTTCCACGAGGGCATGGCCGTGCACGGCCGCTACGGTCGGCCCTGTCCCACGTGCGGGGCGCCGGTCCAGCGCATCGTGTACGCCAGCAACGAGGCCAACTACTGCCCGAGGTGCCAGACCGGCGGCCGACTGCTCGCCGATCGGTCGCTGTCGCGGCTCCTCGGCAGCGACTGGCCCCGCTCGCTCGACGAGCTGGACGAGCTGACGGCATCGCGCCGGCGGCCCGACCCGGAGGCGACCTGACCCGTCTCCCCGGCGTCCGCCAGGAGGCGGGGCGTGGGGGAGAGGTGCGCTCAGACTTCACGCCCGCTCAGGCCGACACCATCGCGAACGCCGTCCGCCTCGGCGCATCCTTCGCGGCGCGGCGGGACGGTGGCCCTGACGGTCGTTGTCGTCGCCGGCCGTCTGGAATCACCCGAGCAGCGGCCGCAGCCAGCGCTCGGTCTCGGCCGGCGTCATCCCCTTGCGGCGGGCATAGTCTTCCACCTGGTCGGCGCCGATGCGCCCCACCGAGAAGTAGTGCGCCCCGGGGTGGGCGAGGTAGAGTCCGCTGACGCTGGCCGCCGGGGTCATCGCCGCGCTCTCCGTCAGCCCCATGCCGATCGCGCCGGGTTCGAGGAGGTCCCACAGCGCGAACTTGCCGCTGTGATCGGGGCACGCCGGATAGCCGAAGGCGGGGCGGATGCCCCGGTACCGCTCGCGCCGCAGGTCCTCGTGGGTCAGCCGCTCGCCCGCCCCGTAGCCCCACTGACGCCGGGCCTCGGCGTGCAGGTACTCGGCGGCGGCCTCCGCCAGCCGGTCGGCCAGCGCCTGGACCATGATGGCGCGGTAGTCGTCGTGGTCGCGCTCGTACTCGGCCGCGAGGGCGTCGGCGCCCACGCCGGCGGTGACGGCGAACGCCCCGACATGGTCGAGCCGACCGCTGCCGCGCGGGGCCACGAAGTCGGCGAGCGAGCGGTGGGCCCGGCCTTCGGGCTGACGTTCCTGCTGGCGCAGCATCGGCAGGCGAAGCCGCTCGGCCCCGTCGTCGGTCGTCGCATCCGGCTCGAGGACGACGATGTCGTCGCCGTCGCTCACCGCCGGCCAGAACCCGTACACGGCGCGGACGGTCAGGCGCCGCTCGCCGACCACCCGCTCGAGCAGCGCGGTCCCGTCCGCGTGCAGCACGCGCGCCTGTTCGCCGTAGGCGGGGTGGTCGAGCACGGCGGGGAAGCGTCCCTTGATCTCCCACGCCGCGAAGAAGAACGTCCAGTCGATGAACGGCGTCACCGCGGCGAGGGGGATCGGGTCGAGCCGCCGCGGCCCCAGGAACGCCGGCGCCGGCAGGTCGGCCGCCGCCCAGTCGTCCCCGAACCGGTCCTTCTGCGCCTCCGCGTAGGGCCGCAGCGGCCGGTCCCGGCGCGCCGCATACTGCGCCCGCAGGGTCGCCTGGTCCGCCCGGTTGGCGCGGTCCAGCTCGTCCCGCCGCGCCGGGTTGAGGAGGCCGGACACCACGTCGATCACCCGCGAGGCGTCGGCCACGTGAACCGTGCTCCGGTCGTAGGCGGGGGCAATCTTCACCGCGGTGTGCTGGCGGCTCGTCGTCGCCCCGCCGATCAGGAGCGGCCGCTCCTGCCCGCGCTGCTGCATCTCCTTCGCCACGAACACCATCTCGTCGAGCGACGGCGTGATGAGCCCGCTCAGGCCCACGATGTCGGCGTCCTCGTCGACCGCGGTCTGCAGGATGGTGTCGCAGTGCGCCATCACCCCGAGGTCGACGACCTCGTAGCCGTTGCACCGCAGCACGACCGCCACGATGTTCTTGCCGATGTCGTGCACGTCTCCCTTGACGGTGGCCAGCACCACCTTGCCCTTCGAGGTGGCGCGGGCGCCGGCGGCCTGCCGCTCGCGCTCCATGAACGGCTCGAGCCGGGCGACCGCCTTCTTCATGACCCGCGCGCTCTTGACCACCTGCGGCAGGAACATCTTGCCGGCCCCGAAGAGGTCGCCGACCACCTTCATGCCGTCCATCAGCGGCCCCTCGATGACGTCGAGGGGGCGGGCCAGGGCCTGCCGCGCCTCCTCCACGTCGGCCTCGACGTGGTCGGCGATGCCGTGCACGAGCGCGTGCGAGAGCCGTTCGTTCACCGTGCCCTGCCGCCAGGCGAGGTCTTCTGTACGGGTCGTCCCGGTCCCCTTGACGGTCTCCGCGAACCGCACCATTCGCTCGGTGGCGTCGGGGCGGCGGTTGAAGACGATGTCCTCGACGTGGGTCAGCAACTCGGGCTCGATGTCCTCGTAGACCACGAGCTGGCCGGCGTTGACGATGCCCATGTCCATGCCGGCGGCGATGGCGTGGTACAGAAAAGCCGAGTGCATCGCCTCGCGCACGGGGTTGTTGCCGCGGAACGAGAACGAGAGGTTGCTGACGCCGCCGCTGACGAGGGCGCCGGGGCAGGTCCGCTTGATGGTCCGGGTCGCCTCGATGAAGTTGACGGCGTAGTCGTCGTGCTCCTCGAGCCCGGTCGCGACCGCGAGGATGTTCGGGTCGAAGACGATGTCGCCGGGGTCGAACCCGGCCCGCTCGGTGAGCAGCCGGTACGCGCGCTGGCAGATCGCGACCTTGCGGTCGGTGGTGGCGGCCTGTCCGTCCTCGTCGAACGCCATCACCACCGCCGCCGCGCCGTAGCGCCGGACGGTCCGGGCCTTGTCGAGGAAGTCGTCCTCGCCCTCCTTCAGGCTGATCGAGTTCACGACGGGCTTCCCCTGCACGCACTTCAGCCCCGCCTCGATGACCGACCACTTCGAGCTGTCGATCATCACCGGCGCCCGGGCGATCTCGGGCTCGGTCGCGACGAGGTTGAGGAAGCGCGTCATCGTGGCCTCGGAGTCGAGCAGCGCCTCGTCCATGTTGACGTCGATGAGGTTGGCTCCGCCCCGCACCTGGTCGAGGGCGACATCGGCGGCGGCGGCGAGGTCGCCCGACTTGACGAGGCGGGCGAACCGCGCCGACCCGGTGACGTTGGTGCGCTCGCCCACCATCAGGAACGTGCCGTCGGGCCGGACGGTCAGGGTCTCGAGCCCGCTGAACCGGCTGCCCGCCGCCCCCCCGGCGGGGACCGTGCGCGGCGGCGTCCCGTCGACGGCGCGAGCGATGGCCGTGATGTGCTCGGGGGTGGTGCCGCAGCAGCCGCCGAGGATGTTCACGAGACCGGACTCCGCGAACTCGCTCAGCAGCCCCGCCGTCTCGTCCGGCGTCTCGTCGTACTCGCCGAAGGCGTTGGGCAGCCCCGCGTTGGGATAGCAGCTCACCCGGCACTCGGCGATGGCCGCCAACTCGGCGAGGTACGGCCGCATGTCGCGGGCTCCGAGGGCGCAGTTGATGCCCACGCTCAGCGGCCTGGCGTGGCGGATGGAGACGTAGAAGGCGTCGATGGTCTGCCCTGACAGGGTGCGCCCGCTGCGGTCGGTGACGGTCACCGAGATCATCAGGGGCACCGCCGCCCCGCGCGCGTCGAACACGTCCTGGATGGCGACGAGGGCCGCCTTCGCGTTCAGGGTGTCGAATATCGTCTCGACGAGCAGCAGGTCGCAGCCCCCGTCGAGGAGGCCGCGCGCCTGCTCGGCGTAGGCGTCGCGCATGGCGTCGAAGGTGCTGGCGCGCAGGCCCGGGTCGTTCACGTCGGGCGAGATCGAGAGGGTGCGGTTCGTCGGCCCGATGGCCCCCGCCACGAAGCGCGGCCGGTCGGGGGTCCGCCGGGTCCAGTCATCGGCCGCGGCTTTGGCGAGACGCGCCGCTTCGACGTTCAGCGCGTAGGCGAGCCCTTCGAGACCGTAGTCCGACTGGGCGATGGCGGTGCTGCTGAACGTGTTGGTCTCGACGATGTCGCTGCCCGCCTCGAGATACGCGTGATGGATGCCGCCGATGACGTCGGGCCGGGTCAGCGCGAGCAGGTCGTTGTTGCCCTTCAGGTCCTGTCCGTGTCCCGCGAACCGTTCGCCGCGGAAGGCCGCCTCGTCGAGGTCGTGACGCTGGATCATGGTGCCCATCGCCCCGTCCATGATCAGGATGCGCTCGTCGAGCAGCGCCTCGAGTCGGGCGCGGAGGTCGCTGCCCCGAGGCGCCTCGTCGGTTCTGCTCGACTCATCGCCGAGACTGGCGGATGTCGTTCTGTTGGTCATGTGGGTCTACGCGTAATCTACAAACCGCAAAAAAAGTGCTCGTTGGCTCTTGACTCCCCCCCGGTATTATAGCCGCCAGTTTCGGTGGTGCGGTAATCGGCCTGGCCGCGTCGCGCCGAACAAAGGGCAGAGGACAGTACTCATATCGTGAAGGGATGGGCCATGACAGCGCAGTGACTGTGCCTGTTGCCGTTACTGACAATCATCAGCGCTGGGTCGTTGCTCTCGTCGTCGCTCTTGCGATGCTCACCATGCTGTTCTTTTGGGCGGCACGCCGAGTGAACCATCAATCGAGCGCCCCGGAATCAGGCCTGGCACCATGATCCCGTCCGTGCTGGTGGCCCGTGACATGAACGGTGTCGATGTGGCCATCGATTTCACCAGTGGTATGCCGACTCTGCTGTACGTGCTGTCGCCATTTTGTTCGTGGTGCGACGGCAACCATGACAATGTCGTCGCGTTGTCGACCAATGGTGTCGGGACGTTTCCCGCTTCGTCGGTCTTGTCGATTCGAGACATTCCGCCGAGTCGGTCGCCGACCATCTTCAGAAATTTCCACTTCCCTTTGGCGTATTGCTTCTGGAGTCCTCGAACGCGGGACTGGATCTTTCCGTTACTCCTCAAACAGTGGTCGTCGCGAGTCTCTTCGGGGCGCTGGCCGAGCCGCACCTCTTCGAAGTCGCCCCCCGGGACCTGCCGAGGTGACGGGCGCTGTCATCGCCGCCGCCATCACCGCCCTCGCGACGGCGTTCCACGCCACCCGCGGGGCAGCAGTCGACGCGTTGATCCGGGACGTCACGTCCGTCGAGTAGCGGCGGCGCCCGTTCGCGGCGACGCAATTGGACGGGACGTGGGCGAGCGACCGGGTCGGCCTGACAGGCGGGGATGCCTGGCCGTATCGATCAAGCGGAGACCGGCGCCTGGGGCGGGCTCGCGGCGGCGTATGATGGGGCATGCCCGACCGTGCTCGGGACCGGTTCCGCCAAGGCGAGCACGACCTCGATCACGCGCGCCGCTCCCGCGCCGCCGGCGATCACGACTGGGCCTGCTTCGCGGCGCAGCAGGCGGCGGAGCAGGCGGTCAAGGCGCTGCACCTGGCGCACGGTCAGGAGGCCTGGGGGCATTCCGTCCTGCGGCTGCTCGAAGCGCTGCCCGAGCCGGTGGCGGACCCGCTCGTCGAGCGGGCGCGCAGCCTCGATGCCTTCTACGTGCCGGCGCGCTACCCCAACGGACACGTCACGGGGTCGTCGTTCGAGTACTACGGCCCGTTCCAGAGCGAACAGGCGCTCGGTCATGCCGCTGACATCGTGGAGTTCGTACGTCAAGCGCTGGCCGGCGCGTGACGCCGTTCTCGCCGGCGCGCGCGTCTGGGCGGCGGCCGAAGCTCGCCGGCGCCCCGAGCTCGAGGCACTCGGCTGTTTCGGCTCGTACGCCCGCGGTGACGCGGGCTTCGGCAGCGACCTCGATTTCGTGGCCGTCGTCTCGCACAGCTCTCGCCCCTTCCCGGAACGGGCTCGCGACTGGCGCACCGAGACCCTGCCGGTCCCGGTCGATCTGCTGGTCTACACGGCGCAGGAGTGGACCGCACTGTGCGACCGGGGCGGCCGTTTCGCGCGGGTGCTCGACGCAGAGACGGTCTGGTTCTTCCGCCGGTGACGGACCCGGGCCTGGTCGCGGACGGTCTCGTCTGCCAGTATCGGGGGTATGGTAGTATTGCCCGGGTATGGTCAAGGTCACCTATTCCCTCGATGACGCGACCGTGCGCCGAATCCGCCGCGCGGCCGAGCGGCTCGGCAAGCCGCAGAGCCTCGTCGTCCGGGAGGCGGTCGCCGAGTACGACGCGCGAACCGACCGGTTGACCGAGGCCGAGCGCCTGCGGATGCTCGAGGTGCTCGACCGCCTGCGCGACGAACCGGTCACGCGCACGCGGGAGAGCGTCGCGGGCGAGAACCGCGAGATACGTCGGTCCCGCCGCGAGTCGTCGCTTCGCCGTTCCGGCCATGACGGTCCATCTTGACACGTCGGCCCTGGTGGGTGCGCTGACCGGCCCCCGCGACGCCTTCGACGGGTTGCGCGCGCTGATCGAGGAAGGTCATCGGGTGCGCCTGTCGACGATCGTCCTGTACGAGTGGTTGCGCGGACCGCGAACGGTTACCGAGCTGCGCGCGCAGGAAGATCTGTTTCCGCGCCATCAGGCGGCGCCGTTCGACGCCGAGGCGGCGGCCGAGGCCGCCGCGCTGTACGCGCGATTGCCTCGTCCCCGCGGCCGCGATCTCGATCTCGCGATCGCTGCCTGCGCCATCGTCGGCGATGCAGCGCTCTGGACGCTGAACCCCGACGATTTCCGCGACGTGCCCGGCCTGAAGCTGGTGTAGGTGTCTGCGTTGTGGAACGGCGCGGACGCCTGGAGGCGGGCTGGCGGCGCCCGCCGGCGCGGCGGGACGCGCGATTGCCCGGCCGCGCCGCCGATTTGTGCGATTCGCGGATAGGTTGTAAGCTCGCTTCATGGTTGCACGAACCTCGTTGGTGTTGGCTCTCGCGGCCCTCGTCGGCGCGGCGCCGGCCGTCGCGCAGCAGGACGACGTTCCCGTCTTCCGTTCGGGCACCGAGCTGGTCGACCTCTACGTCACCGCGACCGACCGGAACGGACGCCTCGTTCCCGATCTGCTCCAGGACGACTTCCTGATCGTCGACGAGGGGGAGGCGCAGGAGATCGTTCTCTTCGAGAACGAGGTGCGGCCGATTACCGTCGTCGTCATGCTGGACACCAGCGCCAGCATGACCCCGAGCCTCGACCTCCTCATGGCCGGGGCCGAGCAGTTCATCATCCGGATGCTCCCGGACGACCGGGCCAGGGTCGGCGCGTTCAACGACAAGATCCAGATTCTGCCCGAGTCGGACTTCATCGGCGACCGCGACGCGCTGATTCGCGAGCTCGACCGGCTGCAGTTCGGCAACCCGACCCGCCTCTACGACGCGATCGGGGCCAGCATCGAGGCCCTCGCCGGCATCGAGGGGCGCAAGGTGGTGCTGGTCTTCACCGACGGCGAGGACACGCAGAACGAGATCGGCTGGCGCGAAGTGCTCGAGATGGCCCAGCTCGAAGAGGTGATGATCTACACCATCGGTCTCGAGAGCGACTACTTCAACGGGGTGCGGCGGGTGCGCAGCCGGCCCGACCGCCGCCTGCGGACGTTCGCGGAGGAAACCGGAGGCGGGTACTTCGAGCTGGACGACACCGACGACCTGGGACCGACGTTCACGCGGGTCGCCCAGGAGCTGCACAGCCAGTACGTCCTGGGGTTCGTGCCCCCGACCCGCGACGGTCAGGTGCACGAGATCGACGTCCGGATCAAGCGGCGGGGCACGACCGCCCGCGCCCGCCGCAGCTACATCGCGCCGGGCGACTGACCCGGGTTCGGGCGACCCCGCGACCGGATGCGGCGCGCGCCGTGTCGGCCGCTCCTGTTTCGAGCCGCCCACGAACGGGCCCGCGTAGGCTGGCGGGCCCCTCGGGGGCTCGAGCCCACTCCGCCGCTTTCCGCATGTACTCGCCACGCATCGAGTCGGCCATCACCACGATGCTCGAGGCCCACGGCCTCGGACGCCGCAAGGCGGGGCGCGGGTTCGAGGCGACGCACGTGCTCTCGGTCGCGCTGATCGCGGGGCAGTTCGGGTTCGATGAGGACACCGTCGTCGCCGCCATCCTGCACGACACGCTCGAGGACACGCCTCTCGATCCAGAGGCCATCCGTCGTCGCTTCGGAGACCACGTGCTGGCCGTCGTCGAGGACGTCACCGAGCCGCCTCGGACGCGGCCGTGGCGCGCCCGCAAGGAGGCGTACATCGAGCGCCTGCGGGCGAGCCCGCGTGTCGCTGCCCGCGCGGTGGCCTCGGCCGACAAGATTCACAACCTCTCGTGCCTCGTGGCCGGGATCGAGAGCCGCGGTCCTGTCTTCATCGACGCCTTCACGACGGGCATCGACGAGATGGTCTGGTATCAGCAATCCGTGTACCGGATGCTCACCGCCGCCTGGTCGCATCCGATTCTCGCCGAGCACGAGCGGCGGCTCGACCGTTTCCTCGCCGCTGCCCGCGGGCTGGCGCGGCAGGAGTCTGCGCCGTAGGCCGGCGCGGGCTCCTGCGGTGGTTACAGCAGGAATCCGTTCCGGAGGGGGTCGGCGTCGTCGATCAGGAAGGTGTGCTCGCCGGTGATCCAGGCCGAGCCTTCGATCTCGGGCACGATGGCCTCGCGCTCGCCGACCGTGGTGCGGCGCAGCAGGCGCCCGCGGAACAGGGTGCCGGCCAGGCTCTCGTGCACGAACGGGCGTTGCGCGTCCAGAAGCCCCATTGCGTCGAGCACCGCCATGACCGCCGCCGTGCCCGTCCCGCACGGGGAGCGATCGACCTGGTGGTCGGCGAAGATGGTGACGTTCCGCAGGTCCGCCTCGCCCTCCGCCATCCCCGTGAAGATCGTGCCATAGACCCCCTGGAGACCGCCGTTCAGGGGGTGGCTCACCGCGAGCACGCGCTCGACCGCCCGCGCGATGTCCATGCCGGTGCGGCGCAGCGCCGAGAGCGACTCGCGCCGCAAGGGAATCCCGACCGCCTCGCTGTCGACGATGGCGTAGAAGGCGCCGCCGAAGGCCACGTCCACCGGGACCGTCCGGTCGTTCGCCGTGACCGGCAGCCCGGCCCGGTACACGAACGACGGCACGTTCTCGAACGCGACCGCGGACACGCGGGTCGGCGCCGGGTCGTCCCGGGTCGGAGCGGCCCGGACCGCGCGGGCGCGCACGAGGCCCGCCGGCGACTCCAGCACGATGACCGGCGGCTCTCCCGGCACGCCGATCAGCCCGCGCTCGAGGGCGATGGTGCAGACGGCGACGACCCCGTGCCCGCACATCGTGCTGTAACCCTCGTTGTGCATGAACAGCACGCCGGCGTGCGCGGTGTCGCTGCAGGGTTCCGTGAGCACCGCCCCGTACATGTCGGCGTGCCCGCGCGGCTCGTGCATCAGCGCGGTGCGGAGCCAGTCGCAGTGCTCGCGGACCCAGGCGCGCTTGTCGAGCATCGACGCGCCGGCCGGCGTGGGGAACCCCGCCGTCACCAGCCGCAGGGGTTCGCCGGCGGCATGGGCGTCGACGGTCCGGACCCGGTGGATCGCCATGGCGCGCAACCGCGCTCAGGCAACCGGCTTCAACGCGAACTGGTGGATGGTTGGTAGCGGTACGGGGATTCGAACCCCGGTCCCGTGGCTGAGAACCACGTATCCTAACCCCTAGACGATACCGCCACACACTTGGAGGCCGCCTCGAACGAGGCTCGCCAATATCCTACCAACGCGCCTCCCGGCGGGTCAACGCCTCCGCGGCGGAAGGGTGCACGACAGGATTGTTGGATGGTCGGTCCCGGCCCCGTCGGGATGTTCGATTGGCGGGCGTTCCGGCCGCGAATCGCGCCGCAACGCGTGCAGACGCGGGGCTTCGGCGCCACTACGAGCCGCGGTGGCGCCCACGTCGCGCCCCCGCCGTCGTCGCGTCATTTCTTGTCGTGCACCCACGGCGGAAGTTCCATCGACGTCGGGTCGCGGCGCGCTCGGCGGAACGGCGCACGGCGGTCTCCGAGCCGGTCGGGTGCACGTTTCTGCACGGCGCTGCACATTTTGCTCTATAATACGGCCGTGATCCGTTTGGTGGCCGCGCTTGCCCTCGTCGCCGTCGCCGCCCTCGGGGCCGGCCTCTACGTCGCGGCGGGCCGCGGCTCCGGGCCGGCCATCGAGATTCACGAACCGGCCCGTTTCATCGGCCGGCAGGTCGAGTTCGAGGCCACCGTCGACCCCGGCGACGCCGAGCTCACCGCCGTCACCGCGGCCATCGAGCAGAACGGGGTCACGGTGCCCATCTTCTCCCTGGACGCGCCCGACGACTCCCGGATCACGCAGGAAGCGGGCGCCCGCATCCGCATCAACCGCAGCCTGACGCGGGAGGCCTATGGGCAGCTCGCGGAGGGTTCGGCGGCGGTTCTCGTCGAGGCGACCCACGCGCGGCTGTTCGGCCTGCGGGAGCGCACCGCCGCCGTCCGCCGCGACGTCGAGGCGCGGTTCACCCCTCCGCGGGTGTCCATCGCGTCCTCGTTCCACTTCGTGAACCACGGCGGGGCCGAGCTGGTGGTCTACCGTGTCAACCAGCCCGACGCCGAGTCCGGGGTCCGGGTCGGCGACCGTTCCTATCGCGGCTATCCTGCATCGGCAGCGGGCGTGGACAGTCCCGACGACACCCTGCGGGTGGCCCTGTTCGCGCTGCTGCACGAGCAGGAACTCGATGCGCGGATTCGCCTGTACGCCCGGGACGGGGCCGGCAACGAGACCGAGGCGGACTTCGACCATCGGGTCTTCCCGCGCCGGTTCCGGCGTTCGCGCCTCACCGTCGGCGACCGCTTCCTGGCTCGGGTGGTGCCGGACATCATGGCTCGGAGCGAGGAGATCGCCTCCATTCCCCTCCCGCCCGACGCCGGACTCCTTGAACAGTACCTCGCCGTCAACGGACCCCTCCGGCGCCTCAACGCCGAGCGCATCCGGGAGCTGGCGGCGGATACCGCCGACGAGCGGCTCTGGTCCGAGCCCTTTCGGCAGTTGGCCAACTCGCAGGTCGAGTCGGGCTTCGGCGACCACCGCACCTATGTGTACGAGGGACGCGAGGTCGACCAGCAGGTGCATCTCGGGTTCGACCTGTCGGTGACCGCCAACGTGCCGATCGTCGCCGCCAACGCCGGCCGGGTGATCTGGGCCGACTATCTGGGCATCTACGGCAACTGCGTCATCGTCGACCACGGCCTGGGGCTGCAGTCGCTCTATGCGCACCTGTCGTCGATCGGCGTCGACGTCGGCGACGCCGTGGCCCTCGGCGACGAGCTGGGGCGGAGCGGCATGACCGGGCTCGCCGGCGGCGATCACCTCCACTTCACGATGCTCCTGCATGGCGAGCCCATCACCCCGGTCGAATGGTGGGACCCGCACTGGATCGAGGACAGGGTGACCCGCAAGCTGCGCGACGTGTCCTGACCGGGCCGCTGCCGGTTCGGGGTCCGCCGCCGGCGGTTTACGCCGCCCGGCCGCCTGTGATACAAATAGGCCCTTCGGAGGGGCCCGGAGTGCGGGCGCCGGGCCCTCCGAACGGAGCATTCTTCCCGTTTGTTCCCCGGATCGGGCGCATGCGGTGCGGCCCGCTTCGATCCGCAATTCACACGAGGGTTCGCAGGAGAGTCAGAGCAATGCAACAGCGAAATTTGTGGTCGATTCTGTCCGTTCTCGTCGTCGCCGCCGCGGCGGCCTGCGGTGGCGGCGGCGAGGGCGAACCGGCGGCGGTGGCCGAGCCGGCGGCGCCGGTCTTCGATCCGTCGACGGCCGGCGACGTCTCGGGCATGGTGATGGTGGACGGCGAGCTCCCGGCGGCGGAAGAGCTCATGATGAACTCGGACCCGAACTGCGTGATGGCCGCCACGAACACCATGTCGAGCACCTACGTCGGCAGCGACGGTCATCTCGGCAACGTCTTCGTGTACGTGAGGGAGGGTCTCGGGGACATGACCTTCCCGACCCCGAGCGAGGTCGTCACCCTGAACCAGGAGGGGTGCCGCTATATCCCGCACGTCCTCGGCATCCAGGTCGGCCAGACCCTCAACATCGTCAACAGCGACGCGACCCTGCACAACATCCACGCGATTCCCGCGGCGAACGAAGAGTTCAACATGGGGCAGCCCATCCAGGGCATGCAGTTCGAGCGGACGTTCGACAACGTCGAGGTGATGGTCCCCTTCCGGTGTGATGTGCACGGTTGGATGAACGCGTACGTCGGGGTGCTCGATCATCCGTACTTCGCGGTCACCGGCGAGGACGGCATGTTCGACATCAGCACGCTGCCGCCGGGCGACTACGTCCTCGAGGCGTGGCACGAGGCGCTCGGCACCCAGACCCAGAACGTGACCGTCACCACGGGCGGGACCGCCGAGGTGTCGTTCACCTTCCCGGTGTCGTAGGCCGGATTCCCCCTTCTCATCGGCCGGTCGGACGCCGTCCCCCGACGGATGTCCGGCCGGATTCGCAGGCAACCTCTCCCATCCAACCAGGGGCCGCGACGAGAGCGACCGCATGATGCGCGGGAGGCAGGCGGCGAGCACGGGCGCGGTCCTGGCGTCGACCAATCGGTTCTCCGATCTCGTCGCCCTCACCAAGCCGCGGCTGAACTCGCTGGTCGTGGTGACGACCGGGGTCGGCTACCTCGCGGCCCGTGCCGGTGTGGACCTGTCGGTGCTCGCCCACACCACCATCGGCGCCGCCCTCGTGGCGGGCGGGGCGGCCGCGCTCAACCAGATCGCCGAGCGCGACCTGGACGAGCGGATGCCGCGTACCCGGGACCGTCCGCTCGCGGCGGGGCGGTTGCAGCCGGCCGAGGCGGTGGGGTTCGCGCTGCTGCTGGTCCTGGCCGGCCTCGTGCAGATCGCGGCCGGAGCCAACCTCCTCGCCGCCGCGCTCGCGTTGGCCACCCTGGTGAGCTACGCCGCCGTCTACACGCCGCTGAAGCGCAGGACCCACTGGGCGGTCCTCGTGGGGGCGGTCCCCGGGGCCCTGCCGGTGGTCATCGGCTGGGCCGCGGCGGCGCCGTTGACCGCCCGCGCGTGGTCCCTGTTCGCCCTCGTCTTCGTCTGGCAGCTTCCGCACTTTCTCGCGCTGGCCTGGCTGTACCGCGACGACTTCGGGCGGGCCGGCCTGCCGCTGCTCGCGGTCATCGACGACACGGGTCGCCGCAGCGCGCGGCATCTGTTCGTCTACAGCGCGCTGCTCGTGCCGGTCAGCCTCGCCCCCGCCTGGCTGGGCGCGGCGGGCGCCGTCTACGCGGCCGGGGCGGGCCTGCTCGGGGCCGGTCTGCTCGTCCTCGCGTGCCGGTTCGCGGCCGGTCGGACGACGTCGCAGGCGCGGTTGTTGTTCCGGGCCACGCTCGTCTATCTGCCGCTCGTCTGGATGCTCCTGCTCGCCGACCCGGCCTGAACGGCTTTTGCCGTATCGGTCGTTCCGGGGGTCAAGCCGATGTTCGAGGTCACTCAGCTTCCCGCCGTCAACGCCACCCTGAACAGCATCGCGGCAGCCCTGCTCCTCGCCGGCTACGCGTGCATCCGGCGCGGCCGCATCGACCTCCACCGGCGCTGCATGCTGGCCGCATTCGGCACCTCGGCGCTGTTCCTGGTCTCGTACCTCGTGTATCACGCCCAGGTGGGCTCGCGCCCCTTCACGGGCGAGGGGGCGGTGCGGTTCGCGTACTTCACGATCCTCGTCTCCCACATCGTCCTCGCCGCCGCGATTCTGCCCCTGGCCATCGTCACCCTGCGTCGCGGCCTGCGCCGGGACGACGCCCGACACGCCGCCCTCGCCCTTTGGACGCTGCCCATCTGGCTCTACGTCTCGGTGACCGGCGTCGTGGTGTACTGGATGCTCTACCAAGTTCATCCTGCTTGATCGGGCGATTTCCTGAAAAAAACCTTGCGCAACCCGCAAACCTGTATTACTTACATGTGTAGCGCGATGCTGGTCTCGAACAGGTCGTGGCCAGCTCGTTTCGTTCATTTCTCGTAGAGGAAGGAGAACGCCGATGGCTCAGTCGTTTCAGACCTTTGATGACTTCTACGCCTACGCCCGAAACAAGGCGGCGGAGAACGAGGAGTTCCGGGCCCGCCTGCTCGCCGATCCCCGCGCGGTGATCGAGGAAGAGCTGGACCTCTCCGTTCCGGAGGGTCTCAACATCCAGGTGCACGAGGACACCGCCACGACCTCCCACTTCGTGATTCCGCCCTCGGCCAAGCTCGCCGAAGAGGATATGCGCGCCGTCGCCGGCGGCGGCAACGCGATGGATTGGTGCTCGCCGGTCTGATCCGACAGCATGTAAGCGTGGCCGCCTGTGTTCGACAAGGCGGACAGGTCGCAGGGTGAGGATGGGCTGCCTGCAAGAGATGCAGTCCCATCCCCATCTGCGTGACCGGTCATTTGCCACGGCAGTTCGCTGGGCGCTGGGCAGCGTCGCGACCGCATCGGAGCCGGGTGCACCCCTGTCTGACAAGTCCGACGCTCGCCCGCGCCTTCCTTCGGGAGCTTTCTCGGAGGAATGAGGCGGATGCGTGGCTCTGCGCTTGCCGCGCACGACATTCGCGAAGGTGCAACCGCGCCGCCCGGTACAGGTCGCAGGGTGAGGATGGGCTGCCTGCAAGAGATGCAGCCCCAACCTCATCCGCGTGACCGGTCATTGCCACGCCAGTTCGCTGGGCGCTGGCAGCGTCGCGACCGCATCGGAGCCGGGTGCACCCCCTGTCTGACAAGTCCGACGCTCGCCCGCGCCTTTCCTTCGGGAGCTTTCTCGGAGGAATGAGGCGGATGTTCCCACCAGCCCTGTTGGGGGGGGATGGATGGGAACGTCTCCAGAAGGTGGCAGAGCGGCTGCCCCTCGGCGCGATCGACGAGCGGTTCGGTTTTGAGTTCGGCCTCGACCGGGAATCGGCCGAGGCCGACTTCTGTGTATGCCCGGTGCGTGGCTCTGCGCTTGCCGCGCACTACATTCGCGAAGGTGCAACCGCGCCGCCCGGTACCGCTGTGGCCGCCCTCGGCGACTGCCTCGTCCGGAATGCGGACGACGCCGCCTCGTTTCTCCCACGCCGGCACGGGGATGTCGTCCTCGAGTACGACGTACCGGATGCGCTCTCGGAGCAGCCGCCGGTGCCGGGCATCTTCTTCCTGCCCCGCACCCCATCCGCAGACGCCGCGCGGAAGCTCCACGCCGATCCGTCGGAGACCGTCGCCGCACTCTGGGCCGCGGCCGGTTGGCGTCCCGACACTGCGGAGCTGCGTCAGGTCGAGCGGTTGTACGACGCCCTCTCCGGCGCCAGCTTCGTCGCCCAGGCGGGCGTGTTGCCGGGACGGCGGCAGCGGGCCGTGCGCCTCGTCGTGCATCGCATCGACACCGCCGAGCTTCCCGGTCTGCTCGCACGACTGCGTTGGCCGGGCTCTCCCGACGCGGTCATGTCCGTCATCGCGGCGACGGACGACCTCACGCGGCCCGGAGCCGTGCTCGGCCTCGATGTCACGGCGTCGGGCATTTTGCCGCGCCTGGGGCTGGAGCTCTTTCATCCGCTACCGTGGTCGCGCATAGACCGCACGGGCTGGCGGCCGATGATCGAGCGGCTGGCGAACAAGGGGTGGTGCGTGGATGCGAAGGCCGAGGGCCTGCGGGCGTGGCCGCGCGCCGGGCGGCTGCTCGGCCCCGGCGGAGTCTACCGGGTTCTCCAGACCATCAACCACGTCAAGGTCGTCGTCGCGCCCGGACGCATCGCCGCCAAGGCCTACGCGGCCGTCGATGTCCGTCCTTTCGACGGCTGACGGCGGCGCGGCCGACAGAGGGGGAAGCGGAGTCTTGCCTGCACTGGACGGCATGAGGGTCCTCGACCTGACGCAGTTCGAGGCCGGCCCCGCGTGCACGCAGGCATTGGCCTGGCTGGGCGCCGACGTCGTGAAGGTCGAGATGCCCGGGCGCGGCGACCGGGCGCGCGGTGCGGCCCGCAACGAGGCGTACGCGCCCCTGTTCTGCGCGTGGAACGCCAACAAGCGGAGCTTGGCGATCGACATCGGCAGCGACCCGGGCCACGCCCTGTTCCTGCGCCTCGTGCCGAAGTTCGACGTCCTCGTCGAGAACTTCGGGCCCGGCGTGATGGAGCGGCTCGGCATCGATCCCGAGGCGCTGCGCCCCGTCGCTCCGGGATTGATCTACGCCCGCATCAAGGGTTTCGGAAACAGCGGCCCGTACGCCGGCTTCGCGGTCCAGCAGCCGATCGCGCAGGCGGCGGCCGGCGCGTTCTCGATCAACGGACAACCGGGTGGGCCCCCGACGATACCCGGATCGACGGGCGACGCCGGCGCCGGGATGGTCGCGGCGGTGGCCGTGCTGGCTGCCTGGGCGCAGAAGTTGCGCACCGGCCGGGGCCAGGAGATCGACCTCTCGATGCAGGAGGCCATGACGTTCTTCGTGCGGGGGCGCGGCGCCATCGGCTCGCGTTGGGGGGAGCGGGCGGCACGGCGCAGCGGCAACGCGGGCGACGTGCCCCCGGGCGACCTCTATCCCTGCAAGCCGTTCGGTCCCAACGACTACGTATATCTCATGCCGATGACAGAGGGCCACTGGGGCTTGCTGTGCACGGCCATGGGCCGCCCGGAACTGCGCGTCGACCCCCGCTTCTACAGCATGCCCTGGCGCATCCAGAACCATCGGGCGCTGTACGAGGAGATCAGCGCCTGGACGAGAGCACGGACCAAGTTCGAGGCGATGGAGGTCCTGGGCGCCGCCGGCATCCCCAGCAGCGCCTGTCTCGACACGGCGGAGCTGCTTCGCGACCGGCACCTGGCCGAGCGCGGCTTCATCGAGGAAATGGACCTGCCGGTGCACGGCAAGGTGAGCGTGCCGGGCTTTGCGCCGCGCCTGTCCCGATCGCAGGTGCCGGTGGAGCCCCCGCCCCGCCTGGGGGAGCACACTGACGACCTGCTTCGCGCCGAGCTCGCGTTGGACGATTCGCAACTCGACACTCTGCGAGACGCCGGGGTGATCGGCGGCCCGCCGCAATTCGACTGACGCGCCGAGCGCCCGGAGGTTTGCGAGATGCCGGCGTTGGATGGCATGAAGGTCCTCGACATGACCCAGTACGAGGCGGGCCCGTCCTGCACGCAGGTGCTGGCGTGGTTCGGCGCGGACGTGGTCAAGATCGAGTCGCCCGGCCGAGGCGACGCCGCCCGCGTGTTCGGCCGCGACGGCTCCAGCGGCTACGCGGCGTTCTTCTGCGCCTGGAACGCGAACAAGCGCAGCCTGGCCGTGGACCTCGGCCGCCGCGAGGGTCGCGAGTTGCTGCTGCGCCTGGCGTCGGCATTCGACGTCTTCGTGGAGAACTACGGTCCCGGCGTGATCGAACGGTTCGACCTCGGCTACGAGACGCTCGCCGCCGTCAACCCGGGCCTCGTCTACGCCCGCATCAAGGGTTTCGGCGTCAGTGGCCCGCATGCGGGCTACGACGGTGTCGATCCGACGGCGCAGGCCGCCGCCGGGGCGTTCTCCGTCAACGGCGAGGCGGCCGGGCCGCCGCTCATGCCCGGTCCGACGATGGCCGATTCGGGTTCCGGCCTGCAGGCGGCGCTGGCGGTGCTGGCGGCGTGGACGCAGAAGCAGCGGACCGGTGAAGGGCAGTTCATCGAGTTGTCGATGCAGGAGGCCGTCACGTACTACCTGCGCTCGCACTTCTTCGGCCGCTCGATGATGCGCGGGCAGGCGGCCCCGCGCATCGGCAACACGCTGGGGCTGCCGCCGGCCGGCCTGTATCCGTGCAAGCCGTTCGGCGTCAACGACTACATCTATCTCCAACCTCTCACCGAGGGTCACTGGCGCGCCCTGTGCGGGGCCGTGGATCGCCCCGACCTGCCCGCCGATCCGCGCTTCGGCAGCCAGCGCTGGCGCCTGCAGAACGCTGACGCGCTGCGCGAGGAGATCGGCGCCTGGATCCGCGAACGCACCAAGTACGACGCGATGGAGACCATCGCCGGCGCGGGCGTACCCTGTTCGGCGTGTCTGGACACCGCTGATCTGCACCGGGACCGTCACCTCGCCGCGCGCGGGTTCATTCACGAGCTCGATCTGCCGGTGCACGGCAGGGTGAGGATGCTGGGGTTCGCGCCGGGGTCTTCGGCGGCGTGCGCCGCGATGAAGCGCCCGCCCCGGCTTGGCGAGCACACCGACGAGGTGCTCAACGCGGAGTTGGACCTGAACGACGCGGAAATCGACGCGCTGCACGACGCCGGCGTCATCCGGGATGCCGCTCGTCGCCGAGGGAAACGAACGCGGTAGTCGCGAAGCGCGGCCCGGAAGCGCGGCGCTCGCGGGATCTGAAGGGGTTCGAGTGGCAGCCAACATCGAAGCCTGGGACGTGGCCGTCATCGGCGCGGGACCGGCCGGCAGCGTGTGCGCCTGCAGCGCGCTCACAACCTCGCCGGGCCTGCGGGTCGCGCTGGTCGACATGGAAGTCTTCCCGAGAGACAAGGCGTGCGGGGATGCGATCAGGGTCGAGGGTGCAGCGGTACTGCGCGAGTTGGATCTCGGCTCGGTCTTCGACGGCAGGCCCGTGGTCAGCCGGTCCCTGCAGACCATCCCGGCCGGGGTCACGAACTTCGGCCTCGACGGGAAGTTCCAGGAGGAGCACTACATCGTCGAGCGCGAGGTGTTCGACAACCATCTGTTCGAGGGGGCGGTGCAACGGGGCGCCGCCGACTACTCGGGACACCGATTCGTGGACGCCGCGTTCGACGACGCCGAGGGACTCTGGCGTCTGACCCTGGCGCGGCGTTCGGGAGGCGCGCCGACGGAGATCGGTTGCAGGATTCTGGTGGGTGCGGACGGCGCGTCGTCGAACGTCCGCCGGCTTGCCGGCGTCGATCGCCAGCAGAGGGCGCACACCGCGGTCGCGCTCCGCGGCTATGCGCAGGCCGCAGGACTGGATCGGAGCGCCATACGGGTGGATTTCCTCGAGAGCCTGATGCCCGGCTATGGATGGACGTTCCCGCTGGCGGGCGCCAAGGCCAACGTCGGCGTGATCATCCACGCGCGTGAGTACAAGCGGTCCGGCAGACACCTGGCGTCGTACATGGACGAGTACGTCGAGTACCTGGGTGACAACGGGGTCGAGATCGGAGACCTCGGCAACGTCAGGACTCACCCGCTGCCGCTGGGATCGCAGGTTGTGCCGCTGGCCCCGCGGGCGGGACTGGCGCTGATTGGGGATGCGGCGGCGATGATCAACCCGTTCACCGGGGAGGGCATTCATTACGGCCTCTGGGCCGGGCGCGCACTGGGTCGCGCCATCGGCCAGAGCCTGCATGGCGAGCCTGCCGGCGAAACGACTCTGGAGACTCTGGAGGGCTACGCGAGAGCCTATGCCGAACGGTACGCCGAGCACATGAAGAGATACGGCGCGATGCGCGACGTGGTGAGATTCCGGAAGTACTTTCAGTAGCGACCCGCGGCGCGGGTTTTGAGCCCGGCGTCGGGATCCTGGTGGGCCGTCGCGCCGTCTGCGATCATGACCTCGTCTTCCCGCTCTTCGCACGACAGTCCTCCGCCCGCGCACGCGCGCGATTTCGGCGGTCTCGTCGACGGCGCTCCCGCCAGGAGCGCTCTTCCCTCGTCCGCCCGCGAGGTCTCGCTGGCGTTTCGTTCGGCCCGCGCCGACGGGCTCGCGGTCGCGGTGCGCGGCGCGGGACACTCGCAGTCGGGCCACACCGTCCTGCGCGAGGGGCTGGTCATCGACACTTCGCGTCTCTGCGGGGTGACGCTCCACCCGGGGGACATCCTCGAAGTCGGCGGCGGCGAGCCGTGGGGCGGCGTCATCGACGCCCTGCACGGAACCGGGTTGACCGTGCCCGTGCTCACCGACAGCGCCTTTCCCTCCGTGGGCGGCACGTTGTCGGCCGGTGGTTTCGGAACGGCTTCGGTGCGCTTCGGCGCGCAGGTCGGGCACGTCGAGCGCCTCGAAGTGGTCACGCCCGCCGGCGATCTCGTGACGTGTTCACGCGAGGCCGAGCGAGAGCTCTTCGACGCGGTGCGCGCCGGGCAGGGCCAGTTCGGGGTGATCACGCGGGCGTGGCTGCGGCTGCGCCGGTGCCCATCGCGTATTCGCTACTACTACCTGCGCTATGTCGACATGGATCGTCTCGCCGACGATGTGGAGCGCCTGTATGCGGACCATCGCTACGGCCACCTGCGTCTCGAGCTTCGGCCGCGCCTGGGCGATGCGGTGTTCCGCGTCGGCGTCGAGTACGATCCGCCCGGACCCTCGCCCCTCGAACTCCTTTTCGGTCTCGGTTGCGTTCAGGCGCAATTCGCCGCCGACGCCGACGACATCGGCCGCGCCGGCCTCCTGCCGGACGACCTGTTTCCGAGACAGCGTTTCCATCCCTGGCGCGACTGGTTCCTGCCGTGGGGGGCGCTCCGTCGATTCCTCGCCCGTCCGCCTGTGCCCCTCGACTGGCTTCCCGACCCGCCCGCGGGCTGGACGGGTTGCTTCTTCATCGGCGCGCCCATCGATGCGCCTGCGTTCGTACGGCCCCCGGGCGACCGGTTCTTCTCGTACTCCGTGCTGCCCGTGTTCGAGCGGCGCGCGGACGCGCTCGAGGCCCGCGCCCGTCTCGACGCCGCCGATCGCGTGATTCGCGACCTCGGCGGTTGCGCGTACGCGTCGGGCGCGACCGGCTACGATGCCGCCGCCTGGCGGGCGCACTTCGGCGAGGCGCGCCATGCCCGTCTCGTCCGGCTTCAGCGCGCCGTCGATCCGGCCGGTCTTCTCCGCCGACCGGGGCTTCCCTTCTGCGCCTGACCGCCACGGGTTGCCGACCGGGGGCGTCCGGGCGTCGGGCCGGCCGGCGCTTCGACGAGTTCGCGGGGGGAACGTGCCGGGCGTTGCGCCTGGGCGGCGCGCGGCGCGGAAAATGGACGGGTGGACCGCCCCCGGCGCCTTCAGGTCATCTGGCGGTTCGCGAGGTCACGGAAGATGCCCGGCGTCTCGATCAGTTGTGCAAAGGTGCCCTGCTGCGCCACCTGCCCCTCGTCGAGCACATAGATGCGGTCCGCCTTGCGGATGGTGGACAGCCGGTGCGCGATGACGATGCGGGTGACGGCCAGTTCCTCGATGCGTTCCATGACCGTCGCCTGCGTGTTGTTGTCGAGCCAACTCGTGGCCTCGTCGAGCAGCAGCACGCGCGGGCTCCGCACGAGGGCCGCCGCCAGCATGATGCGCTGGACCTGCCCGCCGGAGAACACCGCCGAGTTCTCGGTGACGACGGTGAACATGCCCATCGGCATCGACCTGATGTCGCGGTCGACGGCGGCGAGGCGGGCGGCGCGCCACGCGTCGTCCAGCGTCAGGTCCGTGGCTATGCCGATGATGTTGTCGCAAACCGTCCGGGGCCGCAACGAAGCGTCCTGGGTCACCACGCCGATCTGTTGATGCAGGGCGCGTCGATTGATGCGGTCGAGATCGTGACCGTCGTAGTAGACGACGCCGGACGACGGCTTCTCCAGACCGAGGACGATGCGCAGCACGGTGCTCTTGCCGGCGCCGGAACCGCCGACGAGGGCGACGAACTCGCCCGGCTGCACATCGATGGAAATGTCGCGCAGCACGGGACGGCCGCTCCTGGTGTAGCGGAAACTCACCCTGTCCAGGCGGACGCCGCCGCGCAGCGTCGGCACGATGGCGTCCCCGACGGTGCTCTTCCGCGCCGCTTCGAGGATGGGAGAAACCTGTTCGAGGGCCGGCACGACGGCGGCCACCCCGGACATGGCGTGGCCGAGCGCGGTGATCGCCGACATGAACACCATGTAGGCGGCGTAGACGGTCAGGAAGGCGCCGGCGGACAAGGTGGCGGGCCCCATCTGGACGGCCACGGCGAACAGCGCGGCGGTGGCCAGCAGTGGCGCGGTGGCCGTGAACGCGACCAGATGCTCGTTCAGGGCGCCCACGTTCATGGCGCTGCGCGTCTGCTCCCGGTAGTCTCGCGCCCACCGCGTGAACGCGGTCCACTCCTTCCCGGTGGCGCGCAGTTTGTGCGCGGCGCCGATCAACTGCAGCAGGACGCCGGCCAGCGAGCGCTGCGCGGCGACCAGCCGTCGGTGATGAGGTACCTGCCGCGCGCCGAGGGTGACGGTCACGGCCAGCGCGACAAGGCCGCCGGCAAGGCCCAGCCAACCCATCGCGACGTCGTAGGCGAACAGCAGGACGAACGTCGGCAGCAGGAAAACGGTCGACAGCAGCGCCCCCATGACCACGCCCGACACCTGATCGCGGAGGCCCTGGAACGCCATGGCACGCATGCCCAGGTCGCCGGACATGAAGCCGCGGAAGAAGGTCGCCGGCAGGTCCAGCATCCGGTCCCACAGCGCCGCCGTGACGCGCGCGGCGACGCGGCCTTCCAGACGCATCAAGGCCGTGCCTTCGCGCACCTGGAGCAGGGCCGCCGTCAGCGCCAGCAGCAGCATCCCCGCCGTCAGCCAGGCCAGCATGTCCACGCGCCCCGCCGGCGCCACCTCGTCGGCGAAGACGCCGAGCAGGACCGCGGGCACGAGCATGGCGAGACCGGCCAGCAGTCCCGCCGTCACGAACCTGAACACGTCGCCCTTCCACCGGCGGAACGCGACCCGGGCCAGGTCGCCGGCGCCCGACGGCCGGTCGGGAGGCAGCGACTGATAGAAGAAGATCGCATTCTCGTGCAGCGAGGCGGCCCGACGGGCGTTGACGCGCTGCGCCCGTCCCGTTGCCGGGTCCACCATGCGGTAGCGCCCGAATCGGCCCGGAAGCAGGGCGATCGGCGCATCGTCCTCGCGCCGGAACGCCAGCATCGAGCCGCTGTCGCCGAGCCACCAGCGATCGCCGGCGCGGAGGACGACCTCGCGCCCGCGCACGTCCGATGCGCTCAGAATGCGGTCCAGGGATTGACCGCTCTCGGGGGCGTGGCCGCCCTGCGGGGCCGGCGGCATCCGGAACCGGATGCCCTCGTGGCGGCCAACCAGGACCAGCGCTTCCTGCAACGCGGCGCCGCTCGATTTCGGCTGGGGGCCGCGGGGGTCGAGTATGTCGAAGAGTCTTCGCCGCGCCGCATTTTCGCTCTCCTGGCGGTAGCGCGTCTGCGCGGCGCGCAGGTTGGCGGCGTCGGCCAGCAACAGGCGGCGGTTGAGGTCGTCGGCGGCCAGCGCGAGGCGATGGAAATCGGCCAGCGCCGCCAACAGGTGCCCCGCGCGATGCAACTCCCGGGATGACGCGCCCCGCAGCCTGGTCGACCCGGACACGCTGACCCAACTGCCCGGCGCCACCGGCACGAGGCCGGTGGGGCCGGGTTCCTCCGTGCCCAGGAACGCGAGGCCGTCGTCCCCGCTCGACGTCCAGACGACGCCGCGCTTGGTGGAAACGACCGCGCCGGGGTCCAGGTCCACCGTGTCGCCGTCGGAAAGAAAACACTCGGTGTGTGGCCGATGGGTCACGTCCAGCGCCACGGTGGCCAGGATTTCTGCGATCCAGAGATCCACCTGATCGACGATGGCGCCGTCCTCGTCCGCCGCCAGGAGGTCGTCGCGCGACACGCGCCGCAGTTCCGAATCGGGGAGCCCCTTGACGACAAGCGCGTTCGGCCCTTCTTCGGTCGGGAACAGCAGACGGCCGCGCCCGGCGCGAAGGAGCTGCTTGAACTCGACGAATTCGCCGTTCTGCTCGCGCGCCACGAACACGTTCACCGAACCGCGGGTGATGAACCACAAGGCATCGGGATCGTCGAGGCCGACCGGCCGGTTGCCGCCGCCGGCGAACGGCGTGCCGTGCGCCAGGGCGAAATCCGCCAGCCATTCGGCGGCGGCGTCCGAGCGCCGCCCGGCGGTGGGAAGGGGCTGCCTTCCGGGGGCTTCGGCCATCACTGCTCGGCCTCCATGAGTCGACGATACAGGCCGTCGACGTCTTCCATCAGTTCCTGATGGGTCCCGCGCTGCGCTTCCCGACCGCGGTCGAGCACGACGATCAGGTCGCTGTCGCGGATCGTGCTCAGGCGATGGGCGACGATCAGGCAGGTGATGCCCCGGCTGCGCAGGGCGTCGTCGATACGCAGCTCGGCGACCGGATCGAGCGCGCAGGTCGCCTCGTCGAGAATCAGGACGGTCGGATTCGACACCAGCGCCCTGGCGATTTCGAGACGCTGCTGCTGGCCGCCGCTGAAGTTGCGCCCACCCTCCAGCACCGGCGCGTCGTAGCCCTGGGGCCGGGCGGTGATCTCCGCATGGATGTCGGCGTCCCTGGCCGCGGCCACGATGGCCTGATCCGGCGTCTCGCGATCCCACATGGTCAGGTTGTCGCGCACCGAACCGGCGAACAGGAAGATGTGCTGGTCGACCAGCGACACCGAGTCCGTCAGGAGATCGCGCGGCACCTCGGCGAGGGGCTGACCGTCGAACAGGACCTCGCCGGACCAGGGCCGATGGGTCCCCGTCACCAGAGACGCCAGCGTCGACTTCCCCGAACCACTCGGCCCGACGATGGCTACGCGCTGGCCGGGTTCGACGACCAGGCTGAAGTCCTCGAGCAGGGGGGCCTCGGTGGTCTTGTAGCCGAACGTCACGTTCCGCAACTCCACCCGGCCCGTCAGTCGCAACCGCTTGGCGAACACCGCCGGCCGTTCGGCCGCCTCTTCGTCGTTCCTGGTCAGGACCGCGTCCTCGGGCGCGTCGAAGACATCGTCGAGGCGCTGCAGGTGGCCCTCGAGCACCTGGAACAGGTCTGCGAACTGCACGAACCGGCCGATCGGCAGCAGGAAACTCGCCGCCAACATGTAGAAGGCCATCATCGCGCCCAGCGTCATGTCGCCAGCCATCACGCGCAGGCCGCCCAGGCCGAGCACGGCGGCGTTGCCCGTGATCAGGAACAGACCCGGCAGCGCCGCATTCACGTGGCCGAGCTCCGTGAAGCGCTGTCGGGCCAGGAGTTCGCGAGCCTGATAGCCGGTGAAGTGGACGAAGAAGTCGTTCTCGGCCGCCACCGCCTGCAGCATGTCGATGGAGCGCAGTCCGTTCATCCCGGCGCCCTGCATGTGGCCCGCCTCGAGCTGCAACCGGCGGTTCTCTTCGATCCGCGAGCGGGTCACGGCTCGGGTCAGCAGCGCGCTCGCCGCCCCCAGCGCGACCACCACCCCGGCCAGCATCGGGTCGTAGACGACCATCAGCACCACGAACAGGAGGCTGGTGGCGAGTTCGATGCCGACGCCCACGAACTGGCCCGTCGCCACCGCGGCGACTTCGTTGATGGACTGCATCCGCGCGGTCAGATCGCCGGCGTAGCGGTGGGCGAAGAACTGCGTGCGCAGTCGAAAGAGGTGACTGATGAAGTGGTCGGCGCGACCGAGAGAAAGCCGCGCCGAAAGCCGGCGCAGGCAGCGCTCCCGGAGCCACGTGAGCAGGTAGACGAGCCCGGCCGCCACCGCCGCGCCGATGACCAGCGTTCCTCCCCAGGAAGGCTCCCGACCACTCAGCACGTAGTCGACGAACACGTTGAGCAGCAGCGGCAGGGCCAGCGCCGTCAACGACAGCAGCAACCCGCAGGTGGCGGCGAAGGCGAGGGGCGCCTTGCCGTTCCGCAACCAGGGCCAGAGCCGGCGCACGATGCCGGGGCGGCGCCCGCCCGGCTCGAAGTTCGGGCCCGGCTCGAAACTCACCGCTACGCCGGTGAACCCCTTGTCGAACTCGTCCTCGTCGACCGTCCGGCGCCCGCCGCCGGGATCGTTGATGTAGTAGCGGCCGCGCGAATAGCCCTCCAGCACCAGGAAGTGGCTGAAATCCCAGAACAGGATGAGCGGCATGCGCATGGCATGGAGCTGATGGGGCTCCTTGCGCCAGCCCTGGGGTTCGAGACCGTAGTGCCTGGCGGCTCGGAGGATATCGACGCCGTCGCAGCCGTCGCGAGTCACGTCGCAGGCGGCGCGCAGCTCTTCTATGGGCGCCCAGCGGCCGAAGAACGCGAGCACGATGCCGAGGCTGATCGCGCCGCACTCGGCGGGGTCGTTCTGCAGCAGCGTCGGCGTGCGCACGCGGCGCCGGCGTTTGGGGACCGTGAAGCCCATCAGTCGCCGCCGTTCCCGAAGAGCAGCGAGGCGAATGAACGGTGGCCGAGGACGATCCGCAACGTGCCGGTGGCGCCATCGGTGACCGGCGGCGGTTCTGCGTCCGTCAGTGTCGCGCGCAACAGATGGGCGCGAACCGGCGGCTCGAGCCCGAACTCGGTCAGCCACGGCGGCGGGGGGACGACGCGGGGGGATACGCGCTCGACGCGCGCGGCCAGGACTTGCGGCGCGCCTGCGCCCGGCGCGACCAGACGCACCTGCGCCGGCATGCCGGGCGCGAGCTGCATGGCCTCCTCGCGCGTGACGAACCCGATCGCCGCCGCCGGGCCGACCGCTGCGGTGCGAATGCGGGCCGCGAGTTCGCCGGCCGCGACGCGCTGGCCCGCCGCCAGGGCGAGCGTCACGAGTTCGCCGTCATGCGGAGCCACGATGTCCTGTGTCGTGAAGTTGTCGGCCCCGCGTTGCGCGGTCTCGGCGCGGGCGCGGATGCCTTCGGCCGCGGCCGGGTTCTCCAACGACTCGCGAAGGCGGTGCAGGACGCCCTCCCAGCTCTCCGCTTCCGGCGTTTGCACGCGCGCGATGGACTGACCCCGCGCCACCGTGTCGCCGATCTCCGAGAGCACATCGACGACCACGCCGGACGCGCCGGCCACCACGTCGACGCGCTCCCCGGGCTGGACCAGCACCGTCTCGACGGACAGGCCGTGCTCCGCCCGCCCGATCAGGCCGTAGATCAGCACCGCGACCAGCACCACGCCCAGTCCCAGGACCAGCAGCCACTCGTGGGGCGCGGTAACCTGCAGCCTGGCGTCGATGGCCTCCCGCTCCGCACGTCGGGCCAACGCCTTCTCACGGAACACGGTTTGGAACTGCAAGGATCTCCTCTCTGAATCAGGTGACGGATCCGGGCCGCGACCGGTCCGGCATCCGTGACGCGCGCCCCGCGCCCGGCGCGAACGATGCCGACAACCGCCCCGGCAGACGCTGCAGATCGTCGAGAATCAGGTACGAGGTCGGCACCAGGAAGAGCGTTACGAACGTCGCGAACAGCACACCGAACGCCAGCGACGCGGCCATCGGCACGAAGAGCGAAGCCTGCAGGCTCCGATCCAGCATCATCGGACCGAGCCCCACGAACGTGGTCAGCGACGTCAGCAGGATGGGGCGGAACCGCCGGCTGCCTGCTTCGCGAATCGCTTGCGCCAGGCCGGCGCCCGACGGCTGGCCGCGCCCCCGGTTGATGAAGTCGACCATGATCAGGCTGTCGTTGACGACGACGCCGGTCAGGGCCACGAGGCCGAACACCGAGGTGAACGACAAGGCGATTCCGAGCAGCAGGTGGCCCCACAGTGCGCCGACGAAGGCGAATGGGATGGCGGCCATGACGATGATCGGCTGGATGTACGATCGCAGCGGGATGGCGAGGAGCCCGAAGATCGCGATCAGGCCGAGGGCGAACCCGGTTCCCAGGGCGCCCATGGTGTCCTGCTGCTCGGCCTGGGCGCCCTCGAAACTGTGGTGAACACTCGGGAAGTCGGCGAGCACGTCGGGGAGCACACGAGCGCGCAGATCGGCGACGATCTCCCCGGCGGATGAGACCTGCGGGTCGACCGACGCGCTCACATCCATGGTGCGGTTACCGTCGACGCGCGCAATCGATGTGAAGCCGCGCGCGGCCTCGAGCCGCGCCACCTGACCGAACGGCACCTGCCCGCCGTTCGGCGTGCGGATGCGCATGTTCTCGAGATTGCCGAGCGAACGTCTGTCGTCGCGCGGATAGCGCACCATGACGCGGATGTCGTCCCGACCGCGCTGGATGCGCTGCGCTTCCTCGCCGTAGAATGCCTGCCGCACCTGGCGGCCGAGATCCTGCCGGCGCAACCCCAGCGTTTCGGCGGCGGGCCGGATGTCGAGCCGCATCTCCGGCCTCGCGGAGCGAAACGAATCGGAGATCTCATAGACGCCCGCATACTCCGCCAGCCGGCCCGAGACGGCCGCGGCGGCCGCGCGCAGCGCGTCCAGGTCCGGTCCGGCCAGCTCCACGTCGACGGTCGCGCTCGAGGTCATCAGCGAGGCGATGACGGCCACCGACTCGGCTTCCGGGACGGGACCGGTCTGCTCGCGCCACAGGATGCCGAGTTCCTCGCTCGTGTACGAACGATACTCCGGAGATGTGAGCTCCACCGTGACTTCGGCGAGGTGCGGGGCGTTGGCGGCGGCGCCCATTCGCCCTACGGGGCTGGCGCTGCCCGCCGCCAGGGGCTGGTCGCCGACGATCGTCGCCACGTGCCGGAAGTGGTCCTGGCCGGTCTCTTCTTCCAGCCTGGCGCGCAACCGCGAGGCGCCGGCCTCGAATTGCGCGACCGCCTGCAAGGTGGCCTCGATCGGCGTACCCGGCGGCATCGTCACGTTGGCCGTGATGAACTCGGCCTCGACGGACGGAAAGAAGCGGAAGGTGAGCCAGCCGGCCAGGACGAGGGCCGCGGTCAGCGTCAGGGCGGCGATCCCGATCGCGGCGGTGACGTACCGCCAGCGCAACGCCACTTCCAGCATCGGCTCGTAGACCGACCGGGCGACCCATACGAGCCCGTCTGCGATGCGCTGTTGAAACCGGAACCAGGAGCCGCCCGTGCGCCGTCGGCGGGCGTGCGCCAGGTGGGCGGGCAGGATGCCCAGCGATTCGATGAGCGAGAAGAGCAGGCACGGGACGACGACGAGCGGAATGACCCCGAACATGTCCCCCGCGATGCCCGGCACGAACAGCAGCGGCAGAAACGCCACCACCGTCGTCAGGACCGCGAAGATGACGGGCCTGCAAATCTCCCGCACGCCCGCCACCGCGCCGCGCAGACCGTCTCCTGCTTCTCGTTGATGGCGGTGGATGTTCTCGCCGACGATGATGGCGTCGTCGACGACGATCCCCAGCACCAGGAGGAAGGCGAAGCTGGAGACCATGTTCATCGACACGCCCAGCCCCGGCATCAGCGCGATGGCCCCGAGGAACGCGATCGGGATGCCGAGGCTGACCCAGAAGGCGAGCCGAATCTCGAGGAACAACGTCAGCACGATGAGAACGAGAACCAGCCCCGTGGCGCCGTTGCGGAGCATGATCGCCAGTCGATCGTCGACCGCCAGCGACTGATCCTGCCAGATGGTCAGCGCAATGCCGTCGGGCAGCCGCGGGCGGACGCGGTCGATGTAGTCGTGCACGGCGGCCGACGTTTCCGTGGTGCTCTGGCTGCCGGACCGGAAGACGTACAGCATGATGGCCGGCGCCTGGTCGAAGCGGGCGACCTGTTCCGTCTCGGCGAAACCGTCGACGACGGTCGCCACGTCACCCAGCAACAGGCGCGTGCCGTCGGGCCGGGCCAGCAGCACGAGGTCCTCGTACTCGGCTCCCCGGTAGGCCTGCCCGATGGTGCGCAGCAGGAAGTCTCCGCGTTCGCTGCGCACCGAGCCGCCGGGAATATCGAGCGAGGAACGCCGAACGGCCTCGGTCACATCGTCGAATGTCAGTTGGTGCGCGCGGAGCGCCGTCTCCGACACCTCGATGGAGATCTCATAGGGTGGGACGCCGGCCACGTCCACCTGACTGACCTCCGGCAGGGTGAGCAATTCGCCGCGCACCCGTTCGGCGATCGACTTCAAGTTGGCGATGTCGACAGCGCCGGAGATGGCGATGACGAGAACCTGACTGCGGACGAGCGGCTTGCGGATGATCGGTTCTTCGGTGGTGGCGGGAAACGTGGTGATCGCCTGGACGGCGGTGGTGACCTCGTCCAGCACGCGCTGGGCGTCGGCGCCGAGCGCGAGATCGACCCAGACCGACGCCATGCCCGGGCTCGCCGTCGACTGGATACGCCTGATGCCCTGGATGTCCTGGATGGCCTCCTCGACCCGGAGGACGACCCCGGTCTCCACATCCTCGGGCGCCGCGCCGAGATAGGGTACGTCGATGCCGATCATGTCCAGATCGGCTTGCGGAAACGCCTCGTCGACGATCTCCGTGGCCGCCATCAGGCCGGCCGCCACGATGAGGACCATCAGGAGGTTGGCGGCGACGGGGTTGCGCGCCAGCCATTCGATGCCGCCGTTCATGGCCATGTCGCCCAACCACCGTCATCGACCCCGCGGCGGCCGCCGTGCCGCCCGGGTACCCCAGGCGGGCAACCACTCATCCGCGCGCGCTCGTGACGAACCGGCGCCCGAGACGGCCCGCCGCCGCGGCGCTGGTCCAGTGTGATCGATGTCTCCGACGACGAGCGCAGGCGATACGCGTCGGCGACCGGGGCAGTGCGGAGCGCGCACGCCGCCATCGGTCCACCAGGCTCAATGGCTCGGGGCGGTCATCGATTGGGCCAGCGCGCCGTACTCGCGACGGAATTCGCCGAACGAAATCAACTTGCCGCGCCGTTCGTCCCAGAGCGCCAGATGCAGTGCCCTGAACGCTTCCAGCAACGTGATTCGGTGGGCGGACCACAGGGTCGGATTCTCGTCGTGGCAGCGTTGCAGGCGATAGTTCGGAATGCGCGTGCTCAGATGGTGCACGTGGTGCAGGCCGATGCTGGCGGTCAGCCACTGCAACGGTTTCGGGAGGGCCAGCCACGACGAACCTCGCAACCCGGCGTCGAAGAAGTCCCACTCGCCCGCCCGGCGCCAGTAGGCATCCTCGAACTGATGCTGCGTGTGGGTAATCAGGGCGGAGAACGCGCCGGCATACAGCGTAATCAGGCCCTGGATGATCACGACCTGCACGAGACGTTCAGTGCCGCCGACAAGCCAGAAGCCCGCCAGCACCGCCGCCAGGGCGGCGTTGGTCCACCACACCGAGCGCCATTCGCGCGCCCAGGAACGCGGCGCGTGCGCGGGAAAACGGTTCACGAGCAGGAACTGCACCGGAACCAGAACACCCATCAGCACCCAGGGGTTCCGTTGCAGGCGGTACCCCAACCGACTCCGCCACCCCAGCCCGCGGTACTCGTCGACCGTGATCGTGGGGATGTCGCCGCTCACGCGCCGGTCCAGGTTGCCCGAGTGGGCGTGGTGCCCGACGTGAATCCGCTTCATGTAGTCGTAGGGCGTCAGCACCAGCGCCGCGACCACCCGGCCGACCACGTTGCACACCCGCTGGGACGTGAAGTACGAGCCGTGACTGCAGTCGTGCTGAATGATGATCAGCCGCGTCATCAGCCCCCCGGCCAGCAACGCGACGAGCGCAGTCAGCCAGTAGCTGACTTCCGCGCTCCAGAGCAGAACGGCCCACGTCGCGCCGTACAAGGCCAGGGTGACCGCCAGTTGCAGCACACTGCGACGGTTGTCCGCCTTCTCGTACGGTGCCAGCATGGCTCTCCCGCGTTCCTGCGAGAGCTTCCTGCGGAACAACGCGTCGAGGGGGCCGGGTATCGCGCCGGCGGGATTACGGGCCACTCCGTTCCTCCGCCACTCTTGGACAGGTTCCAGAGGTCGAGTCGGATTCGTCGGCAGCCCGGTCCGGCGCATGTCTCGCCGTCCCGCATCGCCGCCTGTCGGTAGCTTTGCACATCGTCCCTGCCCGCGCAAGTCGGGACGGAGAGGAGTGAAGGGCTCCCGGTCGCAGAGGGGGGCGGGCCGGCGCGCCGGCGGAGCGGACGTCCTACGGTCGGACGGCCTGATAGACGTGCAGCAGTCCCACCGCGACGCCGTACAAGGCGGCGGCGAAGGCGAGGTTGCCGCGGGCGAGGCGCCAGTTGCTGACCCCGTACCGGCTCGAGAGGATCACGTTGACGCCCGACAGGGGGTTCACCGCGCACCCCAGGCCCCAGCCCATCGCCAGCGCCACTGCGAGGAACGTCGGGTCGAGATCGATCCGCTCCACCAGGGGCGCCACGACCCCGACGATCACCACGGGGTGGATGCAGGCGGCCGACGTCGCCATGCACGCCAGCACCAGGAGGCTCGCGTGGAGGGCGTCCAGACGGTCGAAGAACAGCCAGTCCCCGGCCGCCGAGGAGGCCGCCACGAGGCCCGCCGCCATGACCCCGGCGCCGAGGAACAGCGCCAGCTCGCCACCCATCTCGGGGGCGCGGACGCTCACGTAGTCGTCCACGGCTGCTCGCAGCCCCCGCACGCCGCCGCGCCGGAGCAGCGCGACGACCACGACGGCCGGCGCGAGCAGGGTGATCAGCGACAGCACCGAGTAGCCGGACGTCAGGGCGGCGGCGGTCAGCACCGCCGCGCCGAGGGCCAGCGGCGCCCGCAGGTCCTCGGGATGGACGGGGTAGCCCCGGAAGCTCGCGATGTCCTCGCATCGGCCGCTCCAGGCGTACCACGAGAGCAGCAGGAACGCGGCCAGAGCCAGCGGCAGCCCGAACGCCATCAACACCAGCGGGTTCGAGCCGGGCGTGTAGGCCAGGGCCAGCGCGACGCCGCCGATGAACGGCGAGTGGAAGGCGACGGCGCTGAACGCCCGGCTGAGCAACTGCGCCTGGTTCTGCGCGAGGGGCCGGACCCGCGCCAACCGGTCGGCCATGATGACCACGGCCGAGACATTGATGATCGCGCCGAAGGCGTGCACCCCCACCATGCTGCGCAGGTAGGCGCCCAACCCCCGCGGCAGCTCGGGCTCGTCGGGGCGAGGCGGCGGGTTCAGCAGGCGCAGGCCGGTGACGGCGGCGAGCATCGACAGGATCGGCTGGTTCTGCGCGAGGATGCTCTCGACGTCCAGCGGCGCGCCGCGGCCGGCGGCCCACGCCAGCGCCGCCGCGCCGGCCGCGCCGAACACCAGTGCCTGCACCCGCTGCGCCCGGCCGAGGTCGCCGCGGCCGGGGCCGGCACGTCGGGGTGCACGTCGCCCGCCATCGCGAGCACCAGCATCCCCGCGATGGCCGCACCCGCCGCGCGGCGCCGGCGGGCCGTCATTCGTAGAGCAGGTAGGGCGCCGCGAGACGCCGCCACGCCGCGGCGCCGTCGTCCCAGCCGGCCGCGATCTCCCAGGTGGGGTCGCCGGCGCGGATGCGGGCCGGCATCGCCCGCGACCCGAACAGGCGCGCCGTCGCGTCGAGATCGAACGTGTCTCCGTGCAGCCGGTGGAGGGCCGCCGCCACCTCGAGGCCGAGGCGAACCGGCCGCAGCGCCTCGCGGTCGGTGACGATGAAGAACACCCCGTGGCAGCGCTCGCCGGCGAACCGGCTGCGGTCGGGCGTGAATGCGACCGGGTAGACCCGCAGGCCGGGCAGGCCGGCCCGGTCGAGCTCGCGGGCCAGGGCGGGGCCGTCGATCCAGGGCGCGCCGATCTGTTCGAACGGGGTGTCGGTGCCGCGCCCGACAGAGAGGTTGGCGCCCTCGATGGCGCCGATGCCGGGATAGAGCAGCGCCTGGTGGAGATTGCGCAGGTTCGGCGACGGGTCGACCCACGCCAGGCCGGTCTCGTCGAACCAGTGGGCGCGGGTCCAGCCCCGCATGGCCACCACCTCCAGGTCCGCCCCGATCTCCCGCTCCTCGTTGAACAGCCGCGCCAGTTCTCCCAGGGTCAGCCCGTGCCGCACCGGCGACGGGAAGTAGCCGGTGAACCCGAGCGACTCCCGGTCGAGACGCGGGCCCTCGACGGCGCCGCCGATGGGGTTGGGCCGGTCGAGCACCATCGACCCGCAGGCCGCGCTGCGCCGCCGCCTCGAGCAGGTAGGCCATGGTGGCCGCGTAGGTGTAGAACCGGGCCCCCGCGTCCTGCAGATCGACCACCACGGTGTCGAGGCCGCGCAGCATTGCCTCCGTCGGACGGCGCGTCTCGCCGTAGAGGGAGTGGACGGGCAGCCCCGTGCGGGGGTCGCGGCCCGACGGCACCGGCCCGTCCAGCTCGCCGCGGATGCCGTGCTCGGGGCTGAACAGCGCCGCCAGCTCGACCTCGGGCGCTTCCGCGAGGAGGTCGATCGTGGAAGCGCCGTCCCTGGCGCGGCCGGCCCGGTTCGTGAGCAGGCCCACCCGCCGGCCGGACAGCCGCCGGAAGCCCGCCTCCCGCAGCACGTCGATCCCCGTCCACACCGGGCCGCGGGGCGGCGGGGGCGGATCGCGCAGGGCCGAGGCGACGACCGTCGCGACCTGGCCGCGCAGGGCCGTCACGTTGCCGCCGCCCGCGGGGTGCACGCGGCTCGACAGGAACACGACGAACGTCTCCGACGCCGGGTCGATCCAGAGTGAAGTGCCGGTGAAGCCGGTATGGCCGTACGAGCCGACGGGGAACAGGTCGCCCCGGTTCGAGGAGTACCGCGAGTCGATGTCCCATCCCAGCCCCCGCCGGTCCGCGAGATGCGGCGGGGTGGAGACCCGGGTCATCCGGGTCACCGTGAGCGGGGCGAGCAGGCGGACGCCGTCGCGAGCGCCGCCGCCGAGCAGCATCGCGCAGAACCGCGCGAGGTCGCCGGCGGTGCTGAACAGCCCCGCGTGGCCGGCCACCCCGCCCATGCGCCGCGCCGTCGGGTCGTGCACGCGCCCCCGCAGCATGGTCGCGCCGGGACCGCCGCACGGCCACGCGAGCGGCGCGCACGCCTCGGTCGGCGCGATCCGCGGCACGAGCCGCGCCGGCGGGGCGAAGCCGGTTTCGACCATGCCCAGGGGCTCGAAGATCCGCTCCTGTGCGAACCGGTCCAGGGTCTGGCCGCTGACCCGCCTGACGATCTCGCCGAGCAACATGAAGTTCAGGTCGCTGTAGATGAACCGCTCGCCGGGCGCAGCGGCGGGGGGCAGCGCGATGGTGCGGGCGATCGCCGTCCCGGTCCCCTCGAAGGCCTCCTCCAGCGGCAGATCGGGGGCCAGACCGGAGGTGTGCGTCAGGAGCTGGGCGATGGTGACGGCCTCCCGCCCCTGGCTGCCGAACCCCGGTACGTGGTCGGCGACGCGGTCGCGCAGCCGCAGCCGGCCTTCCTCGACGAGCATCATGACGCTGGTGGTGGTGGCGACGACCTTGGTCAGCGACGCGAGGTCGAACACCGTGTCGACGGTCATCGGCTCGGGCGTCTCTCCCGCCAGCGACCGCGCTCCGAAGGCCCGCTCGTACACGATCTCGCCCTCGTGCCCCACGACGACCACCGCGCCGGGGAGGCGTCCGTCCTGCACGGCCTGCTGGATCAGGGTCGCGATGAGCGACAGGCGCGCCGGGTCCACGGCGGCGGAGACCGCCGAAGCGTGACAGGAGAGCCAGAGGCACGCTGCCGCGAGCACGCGGACGCACCCGCGCGCCGCGGGCGAGGCGAGGGAATTGCCGGACACGGATTTGGATTATACTGGGTGGCCCGGCGCTTTGAATCGGGATGCGGGGGAGTCTGTCATGACCGTTGATCGACGACTGTATTCGTTGCGCTCGGTGCTCGCCGTCCTCCTGCTGGGGAGCATGGCGTCGACCGCGGCGGCGCAGGGAGGCGTGCGCGGCGTGGTCAGGGACGCGGGCGGCGACGGGATACGCGGCGCGCGGATCATCGCCGAGAGTCTGGAGACGTCGCAGACGCGGACCACCACCACCAACAACTCCGGCCGCTTCGCCTTCATCGGCCTCGCGGGCGGCGACTGGCTCTTCGTGATCCAGGCCGACGGCTTCCGCGAGGAGCAGGGCTACTCGGCGGTGCGGCGTTCCGGCGAGCCGGTCCGCGTGCAATTCACCCTGGAGCCCGATCCGTTCAACCCCATCCCGCCCGAGTACGGCGTGCTCGCCGGGGTGAAGTCCGTCGACATCCTCGCGCGCCTTCGAGGCGCAGAGCGTCTCTTCGACGGCGGCGACTACGACGGCGCCATCGACGCCTACGAGGACCTCCTCGAGGTGGCGCCGGCCCTGACCACCGTGCATCTCGCGATCGGCCACGCGTGGCGGGCGAAGCGGGAGCCGGCGCGGGCGCGGGGCGCCTACCGGGCCGCGCTGGCCGCGGATCCGGCGAATCGGGCCGCGCTGGCCGCAATCAGCGCGCTCGACGGGGGGCAATAGGAGTCTGCGCCGTCGGGCACGCGCGGCCTCGGCGGCTTTCGTGCTGTGGATCGTACCGGCCGTAGCGGGGAGCTTCGCGCCGGAGTCAGGAGTTTCAGATGCGCAAGATGATCTTCTCGTCGCTGGCCGTCATCGTGGGCATGGCCCTGCTGGTTCCCACCGCCTTCGCCCAGGGAGGCATCCTGTTCGGTCGGGTCACCGACGCCGAGACCGGCGATGCTGTCGCCGGCGCCGTAGTCCGCCTCGACGGCCACAGTCCGCTGGGCAACGCCCAGCCCGACGATCCGCGCGACGAGACGACGAGCGAGAGCGGCGAGTACACGCTGCTCGGCCTCCCCAGCGGGACCTGGAACATCACCGTCGAGGCGGAGGGCTATCAGGCTTCGCCAGGTGTCGTGACCGTCCGGTTCGGCCGCAACGCGCCGGTCAATATCGAGCTGGAGGCCATTCCCCATCCGCTGATGGCCGAGATGGACCAGTCGCTGCTCGACGGGATGAGCCGGGCCGAGCGGAACACGTTCCTCGACGGCATCCAGGCCGAGCTGGACGTGATTGACGGGGCGCGCGACAACGGGGACTGGGAGACCGTCCTCAGCGGGTCCCAGTCGTTGCAGCAGCGGTTCCCGACGATATCGGGACTGTATCTGGACATCGGCACGGCCCAGGCGCAGCTCGGGCGGTACGATGAGGCCATCGAGTCCTACGAAGCGGCCGCCACCGCGGCCCCCCAGATGCGTGCGCAGATCGACACCCAGATCGCCCGACTGCGCGCCCAGATGGGTGATCCAGACGCCGTCCAGGCCCTGATCAGCAGCGGGGACGCCGCGCGCGAGGACTACTACAACCAGGGCACGGCCGCCTTCGCACGCGGCGAGACAGACCAGGCCGCAGAGTGGTTCGAGCGGGCGGCGGCGGCCGATCCGAACTGGGTGCTGCCGGTGTTCCAGTTGGGGCTGGTGAGGCTGAACCAGGGCGACATCGAAGGCGCCAAGGCGCATTTCGCCCGCGCGGTCGAGCTCGACCCGAGCTCGCCCGAGGGGGCGCAGGCCCAGGCCGTGCTCAGCCAACTGCCGTAGTCGGGTGCGATCGACGCGGGGTTTCCGACGTCGGTTCCACCCCGGCCGTCTGTCTGCTGTTCCGCCGGGGGCTCGTTCAGCGTCCGGCGGAATCCTCTTCCAACTGTCCTCTCCTCGATTGGCCGGCGCCGGCCGGCGCTCGTTTCTCCTGACGGGATGAAGCCGCAGATGCAGACCATCCGCTCCGTCGCGGTGCTGGGGGCCGGCACCATGGGCGCCCAGATCGCGGCCCAGGTCGCCAACGCGGGTTGGCCGGTGCTGCTGCTCGATCTCGACGCGGACACCGCGGCCCGGGGGCTCGAGCACGCCGCCGCCCTCAAGCCGGACCCGTTCTTCACGAAAGACGTCCGGGCGCGCATCCGGCTCGGCGGGTTCGACACCGATCTGCCGGCCATCGGCCGATGCGACTGGGTCGTCGAGGCGATCGTCGAGAAGATCGACGCCAAGCGGGCGCTGCTCGAACGAGTGGAGGCCTGCCGGCGGCCCGACGCCGTCGTCACCTCGAACACCTCCGGCATACCCATCGCGGCCATCGCCGAGGGCCGCCGCCCCGAGTTCCGCCGGCGGTGGCTGGGCACCCATTTCTTCAATCCCCCCCGCTACCTGCGTCTCGTCGAGGTCATCCCCACGCCCGACACCGACCCCGCGGCGGTCGCCGCGGTCTCGTCGTTCGTCAGCGGCCAGCTCGGCCGGGGCGTGGTCGTCGCCCGCGACGCGCCGGGCTTCATCGGAAACCGCATCGGCCTCCACGGGGTCGCATCGGCCCTCGCCCGGCTCGCGGCCGGCGACTACACCATCGAGGAGATCGACGCCATCACCGGCCCCGCCATCGGGCGGCCGAAGAGCGCGACGTTCCGCACCATGGACATCGCGGGCGTCGACATCCTCGCCCACGTCGCCGCCGATCTCGTCGCCCGGCTCGATCGGCCCGAGGAACGTCGGTCGTTCGAGTTGCCGCCGCTCGTCGCCGACCTCGTCGGCCGCGGGTGGATCGGCGAGAAGGCGGGGCGGGGGTTCTACCGCAAGGAGCGTGGAGCCGCCGGCAGCGCCATCCTCACCCTCGATCCCGCGACCATGGCCTACCGGCCGCGGCAGCCGGCGAAGCTGGGCGCCCTCGAAGCGGCCCGCGCCATCGAGGACGCGGGCGAGCGCATCCGCACCCTGTTCCTCGGACGCGACCGCGTCGGCGAGTTCCTGCGGGCGACCCTCGGACGCACGCTGCTCTACGCCGCGGAAGTCGCGGCCGAGGTCGCCCATTCACCGGACGACGTCGACCGCGCCCTCCGGTGGGGCTTCGGCTGGGACCTCGGTCCCTTCGAGCTGCTCGACGCCATCGGCGTCGATGCGGTGCTCGACGCCTGCGCCGCTGACGGCGCGACCGACCTTTCTCCCGCCGCCCGCGAGTGGGCGGGGCTCGCTCCGCGGTCGGACGAGCCGCGGCGGGTCCGCAGCGCCCCCCTGCCGCCGGCCGCGCCCGACCTGCAGATCCTGACCGTGGCGCGGCGGCGGGGCGGGGTGGTGAAGGCCAACGCGGGGGCGAGCCTCGTCGATCTCGGCGACGGGGTGCTGGCCGTCGAGTTCCACTCGAAGATGAACACCATCGGCGGCGACACCGTGCAGATGCTGACGGGCGGGGTGGCCGAGGCGTCCGAGCGGTTCGCGGGGCTGGTGGTCGGCAACGACGCCGTGAACTTCTGCGCCGGGGCCAACCTCATGCTGCTGCTCCTGGAGGCGCAGGAGGGCAACTGGGACGAGATCGACCTGATGGTCCGCAGCTTCCAGAAGGCGGTCATCGGACTGCGGTACTCGCCGACGCCGGTGGTGGTGGCCCCGGCCGGCCTCGCCCTCGGCGGCGGCTGCGAGATCGTGCTTCACGGCGACCGCGTGCAGGCGGCGGCCGAGACCTACCTGGGGCAGGCGGAGGTCGGGGTCGGGCTGATTCCCGCCGGCGGCGGCACGAAGGAGCTGACGGTCCGGGCTCTCGACGCCACGCTGCCGGGGACCGACCCCATTCCGCGCCTGCGACAGGCGTTCGAGACCATGGGGTTCGGCAAGGTGTCGACGAGCGCCGCCCACGCCCGCCAGCTCGGGCTCCTGCGCGACGTCGACGCGGTCACCATGGACCGGGAGCGCCTGATGGCCGATGCCAAGGCGATGGTGCTCGAGCGGGTCCGCGCGGGCTATCGGACTCCCGACCCGCGCACCGCCATACGCGTCGGCGGCGAGGAGGCCCGCGCCGCCCTCGATCTGGGCGTCCATCTCGCGCGGCGCGGCGGCGCCATCAGCGATCACGACGCGCGCATCGGCCGGGCGCTGGCCCGCATCATGACCGGGGGCGACCTGCCCCACGCCACGACCGTGACCGAGCAGTACCTGCTGGACCTGGAGCGTGAGGCGTTCCTGAGCCTCTGCGGCGAGGCGAAGACCCTGGACCGGATTCGCCACACGCTCAAGACCGGGAAGACGCTCAGGAACTAGTGGAGGCCCGTTCTCGTCTCGATGCATGAGGCGCGACGCGACGCGAAGGAGAGGCCCGTGACCGATGCAGTGATCGTGTCGGCGGTTCGCACCCCGGTCGGCAAGGCGCCCCGGGGTGCCCTGCGCACCACCCGGCCCGACGAGCTGGGGGCGACGGTCATCGCCGAGGCGCTGAAGCGCGCCCCCGGCATCGAACCGGGCGAGGTGGAGGACGTGATTCTCGGCTGCGCGATGCCCGAGGCCGAGCAGGGCATGAACGTCGCCCGCATCAGTAGTCTCCGCGCCGGCGTGCCCATCGGGGCGTCGGCCATCACCGTCAACCGCTTCTGCTCGTCGGGCCTGCAGGCCATCGCCTACGGGGCCGAGCGCATCATGGTGGGCGGGGCCGACACCGTCGTCGCCGGCGGGACCGAGTCGATGAGCCTCATCCCCATGGGCGGGCACAAGGTCGCGCCGAACCCGGGCCTCATGAAGGACTATCCGGACGTCTACCTCTCGACGGGGCTGGTCGCCGAGAACCACGCCCGCGAGGCGCAGGTCTCGCGCGACGAGCAGGACGCGTTCGCCCTGCGCAGCCACCAGCGGGCGGTGGCCGCGCTCGACGCCGGCCGCTTCGAGGAGGAGCTGGTGCCGATCGAGGTGCGGGTCGCCGAGCCCGCCAACGGCAACGGCCGCGGCCGCCCCGCGGTGCGGACGGTCGCGTTCACCGCCGACGAGGGGCCGCGCCGCGACACCTCCCTCGAGGTCCTCGGCGGCCTGCGGCCGGCGTTCCACGTCGAGGGCTCGGTGACCGCCGGCAACTCGTCGCAGATGAGCGACGGCGCCGCCGCCGTCGTGCTCACTTCGCGCGAGCGGGCCGAGCGGGCGGGCCTGGAGCCGCTCGCGCGGTTCGTCGCCTACGCCACTGCCGGGGTCGAGCCGGAGCGTTTCGGGGTGGGGCCGGTGCCCGCCATCCGGAAGGCGCTGAAGCGGGCCGGGCTCACCCTCGACGACATCGATCTCGTCGAGCTGAACGAGGCGTTCGCGGCCCAGGTGCTGGCCTGCCTGCGCGATCTGCCCCTGGACCCCGAGAAGCTCAACGTCAACGGGGGGGCGATCGCCCTCGGCCACCCGCTGGGCTGCACGGGCGCCAAGCTGACGACCTCGCTCGTCCACGAGCTGCGGCGTCGGGGCGGCCGCTACGGCCTCGTCACCATGTGCGTCGGCGGGGGCATGGGCGCGGCGGGCATCTTCGAGCGCGTGGCGTAGCCCACAGGCTGTGGACCGGAGTAGCGTGGCGCCGCGCGTCGGGCCGCCGCCCCGCGACCGACGCCGCCGGCGCTCACGGCGGGCGGCGATGACGTCGTACGGCGCAGACGCCCGGCTCATGCTCAGGGGCGATCGGGGGCAGGCGCCGGTCCGACAGGAGGTCTTTCCGATGACGACACTCGCGACCGCGGCTTCCCGCGTCACCGGCGGCGCGTGGCTGCTCGAGGAGACCGCGCCCGGCTCGGCGTTCACCCCCGAGCGGCTGAGCGACGAGCACCGGCTCATCGACCGGACCGCGGCCGAGTTCATCGACAACGAGATCGCGCCGAACCACGACCAGCTCGAGACCAAGGACTGGGAGCTTGCCCGGCGCCTCGTCCGCCGCGCCGGCGACCTCGGTCTGCTGGGCACCGACGTGCCCGAGGCCTGGGGCGGCCTCGCCCTCGACAAGGCGTCGACCGTCGTGGTCGGCACCCGCATCGGCTACAGCGGGTCTTTCGGGTCGACGTTCGGGGCCCACACCGGCCTCGCCGTCCTGCCCCTGCACTGCTTCGGCACCCCCGCCCAGAAGGAGGCGTACCTGGGGCGGCTCGTCAGCGGCGAGTGGGTCGGGGCCTACTGCCTCAGCGAGTCGGGCTCGGGGTCGGACGCGCTGGGGGCCAAGGCGCGCGCGGTCCGGAACGCCGACGGCAGCTTCTCGCTGACCGGCGAGAAGATGTGGATCACCAACGGCGGCTTCGCAGACCTCTACGTCGTCTTCGCCAAGGTCGACGGCGAGCAGTTCACCGCGTTTCTGGTGGAGCGGTCCTGGCCCGGGGTGTCGACCGGCAACGAAGAGCACAAGATGGGCCTGCACGGCTCGTCGACCACCCCCGTGATCCTGCAGGACGTCCGCGTGCCGGCTGCGAACGTGCTGGGCGAGGTGGGCCAGGGCCACAAGGTCGCGTTCAACACCCTGAACTACGGGCGCTTCAAGCTCGCGGTGTCCACCGCCGGCAGCGCCCGTCTCGCGATCGGCGAGGCGGCGCGCTACGCGGCCGAGCGGCATCAGTTCGGGGTCCCCATCGCGAGCTTCGGCGCCATCCGGCACAAGCTGGGAGAGATGGCGGCGCGGGCCTACGCCGTCGACAGCATGATCTACCGCACCACCGGGCTCCTCGACGCGGCCCTCGGCGGGCACGACCCCGCCGATCCCGGCCCGTTGCGCGAGACGCTGGAGGAACTGGCCGTCGAGTCGTCGATTCTCAAGGTCGCCGGCAGCGAGATGCTGCACTACGTCCTCGACGAGAACGTGCAGATCCACGGCGGCAACGGGTTCGTCCGCGACTACCCGGCCGAGCGCCACTACCGCGACTCGCGGGTGAACCGCATCTTCGAGGGCACCAACGAGATCAACCGCCTGCTGATTCCCGGCACCCTGATTCGGCGCGCGCTGAAGGGGGGCGGCATTCCTCTCGTCGCCGCCGCGAAGGGGCTGCAGGACGAGCTGATGAGCCCGCCGGCGCTGTCGGCGCCCTCCGACGCGCCCTTCGGCGAGCAGCTCGCGGCGGTCGCGGCGTTCAAGAAGACCGCGGTGATGGTGCTCGGCCTCGCCATGCAGCGCTATGGGCGGAAGCTGACCGACGAGCAGGAGGTGCTGTCGTGCGCCGCCGACGTCGTCATCGACACCTACGCGGCCGAGAGCGCCGTCGTGCGGGCCCTGCAGGCGGCCGACGACGCGCCCGGCGCCGCCGCGCTCCAGGCCGACGCCGCCCGCATCCAGGTCGACGGCGCAGCGGAGCGCATCGGCGCCGCGGCCCGCACCGCGCTCGCCGCGATGGCCGAGGGCGACACCCTGCGCCTGCAGCTCGCGGGGCTGCGGCGTCTGCTCAGGGTCACGCCCGTCAACACCGTCGCCATGCGGAGGCGGCTTGCGGACGCCCTCGTGGACAGGGCAGGATATGTATTCGCGTGACGGTCTGTCCGGGGCGCGTGACGACGGGTTCGCGCGCCGCCGCGTGTCGTTGGGTATCGGCGAGTCGGCGGCCGCCTCGGATGACGCTGCTCGCCTGACGGTGAACGCATGATGGCACGACACATTCTGCGCCTTGTTCCCGCCGTGACCGCCCTCGCCGCCCTCGCCGCGTGCTCGGCGCCGCCGCCCGACGAGTCGTTCTGGCTCTCCGATCTCGAGGAGTCGCGCGAGATGAAGGACCAGTTCTTCCGCGAGGCGCCCGACTCGCCGATACGCATCGAGCGCCGCGGGCAACTGCTGCCGCTCCACTACTACGACCCGGACGCCGTCTACCGGGTCCCCGCCGCTCTCGCAGTGGAGCCCGAGCAGCCGATCTACGAGATCCCGACCTCGACCGGGGTCATCCGCCCGATGCAGCGCGTCGGGGTGCTCGAGTTCGCCCTCGACGGCGAGCCCATGCGGCTGTCGGCCCTCGCCGAGGCGCCGGTGCGGTCCATCGACTCGCTCTTCATCATGTTCAAGGACCCGACCAACGAGTCCGACACCTATGCGGGGGGCCGCTACATGGACCTGCCGCGCACCGCCAGCGGTCTCTACGACCTCGACTTCAACCGCGCCTACAACCCGTACTGCTACTACAACGAAGAGTACGACTGTCCGTACCCCCCGCGCGAGAACTGGCTGACGGCGCCGGTGCCCGCCGGCGAGCGGCTCGCGCCGGGCTACACCGGGTTCGGCATCGGCGTGATTCCGCCGCCGCCCGAGGAATCCGCCCCTTGACCAACCCTGAAGGGGTCGGCGCCGTGGCGCCGCGCCGGCCGCTGGCCGGCGTCGTCTTCGATTTCGACGGCGTGCTGGCCGACAGCGAGCCGCTGCACCTGCGCGCCTATCAGGACGTGCTCGCGGATCGCGGGATGACCCTCGGCGTCGCCGACTACTACGACCGCTACCTGGGGTTCGACGACGTCGGCGTCTTCCGCACCGTGTGGAGCGACCAGGGGCGGGTGCTCGACGCGGCCACCCTGGCGGAGTTGATACGGATGAAGGGCGAACGGTTCGAGGCGTTGGCCGGAGAGGGCGAGGGCCTCTTCCCCGGCGCCGCCGACTGCGTTCGCCGCGTCGCGGCCGAGACGCCCATCGCCATCGCGTCGGGCGCCCTGGCCCCCGAGATCGAGACGGTGCTCGCCGCGGCCGGTCTGCGCCATCACTTTCGGGCCGTCGTCGCGTCGGGCGACACGCCGCGGTCGAAGCCCGCCCCGGACCCCTATCTGCGGGCGCTGGCGCTGTTGCGCCCGCACGTCGCGGCGGCCGCGCTCGATGCCGGCGGCTGTGTCGTCGCCGTCGAGGACTCGATGTGGGGCATCGAATCGGCGCTCGCGGCAGGATTGCGGTGCGTGGGGGTCGCGCAGACCTATGCGGCGAGCCGGCTCGGGACCGCGCACGTGGTGGTCCCGACCATCGCCGACGTCACCCCCGAGACCCTGCGTGCGGCCTGCGCTGCGGCCTGAGGGAGCGAGCGCCCCGAGAGTCAGGCCGCTTCTTGAAGGGAATCGCCGCACGGGCGAGAATGGCCTGCCGGTGACGCCGCCATGAGCATATTGCCAGCCGACGTCGTGCAACGGTTCACGGACGCCGCCGCGAGCCCCGACCCGGACCTGGCCGCGCCGGCCCTGCTCATCGCCCGTCTGGGCTATCCGCGGCTCGACCCCATCCCCTATCTGGCGCGTCTCGAGGCGATGGGCGGCGCCGCCGCGGACCGGCTGGCGGCGTCCCCGGGGGAGGGCCCCCGGGGGACGATCGACGCCCTCAACCGGTTCCTCTTCGAGGACGAGGGCTTTCTCGGGAACACCGGCGACTACGACGACCCGCGAAACAGCTTCCTGAACCAGGTGCTCGACCGCAGGACCGGCATCCCCATCACCCTCGCCGTGGTCTACATCGAGGTGGCCCGCCGCGCCGGCATCCGTGTTGATGGAGTGAACTTCCCGGGCCATTTCCTGCTGCGGTTTCCGTTGGGGTCGGACGAGGACCACCGGAGCGCGGTCTTCGTGGACCCGTTCCACGGCGGCTCCATCCTGTCGGAAACCGACTGCCGCTCGCTCTTGCGGCGCCACGCCGGCGACGGTGTCGAGTTCGACCCCCGGTTTCTCGCGCCGGCCACCAAGCAGCAGATTCTCGTCCGCATGCTCGGCAACCTGAAGCGGCTCTACGTGCGCATGCGGTCGTTCCCCCAGGGCCGGGCGATCACCGACCTCCTGCTCGCAATCGAACCCTCGGCCCTGCAGGAGCTGCGCGACCGCGGACTGCTGTCCTACTACGTCAACGACTACGCGCAGGCGCTGCGCGATCTCGAGGCGTACCTGCGGTACTCGTCAGCCGGCGCCACCGCCGACGCCGAGCGCCGGGAAGAGCGCAAGGAGATCTGGGGGCACGTGAAGGCGCTGCGCCGGAGACTGGCGAGCTTGAACTAGGAATCTGCGCCGTAGAACGGCGCGGACTCCTGCAGGTTGGTTGGGCGCCCAGCGGAGCCGAAGGCGACGGTGGGCGGGCTAGGACCGGGGCCGGGCGGGCGGCGCGGGGACCTCCAGGGGGAGGTCTTCCCGGTCGCCCCATTCCTTCCACGACCCGATGTAGTTCCGCACCCGCGGATAGCCCAGCAGGCGCAGGGCGAGGTAGCCGTGGGCGGCCCGGTAGCCGCCCTGGCAGTAGCTGATCACTTCCTTGTCCGGGGTCACCCCGGCCTCTTCGTACATCGTCCGCAGCTCGGCCGCGGGCTTGAACGCGCCGTCTTCGCCGAGGTTGCGGGTCCACTCGACGTGCACCGCGCCGGGCACCGCGCCGCCCCGCCTGGCGCGGACCGTCGCGCCGTAGTACTCGCCGTCGGTGCGGGTGTCCAGCACCGCCAGGTCGGCCGCCCCCAGCCGGTCGCGGAGAAGCCGCCACGTCGCCAGCCGGTCGTCCGACCGCCCGACCATCCAGCCGCTGGCCTTCGGGGACGCCGCCTCGCGGGTCACCGCGCGTCCCTCGCGCTCCCACGCGCCGAACCCGCCGTCGAGCTGCCGCGCGTCGGGGTGGCCGAAGTACTCGAGGAACCAGAACGCGCGGGCCGCTCGCATGCCCGACTTCTCGTCGTAGACGACCACCGTGCGTTCCGGGTCGACGCCCCGCGACGAGAGGAGGTGGCCGATCATCCAGAGGAACGCGGCCAGGGGGGCGGGGTCGGTGTCGGTCAGGCTGATGCCGAACAGATCGAGGTGCACGGCCCCCGGAACGTGTCCCACCGCGAACGCCTCCGCCTGCCGGAGGTCGAGCAGCACCGGCGCGTCGGCCCCGGCCGCCAGGCGAGCCTCCAGTTCGGCCGGGGTGATGAGCAACTGCGGATTGGCGTAGCCCTTGGGGTTGTCGGTCACCTGCGATCCTCCCGTCGTCGTCGCCGACGTATGCCCTTCCGCCGGTCCCCGCGCCGAGCCGCAACCGGCTCGTTCCTCGCGCCACGCCGGCCGTCGGCTCCGCTCAGGCCGGCTGGGCCGGTTCGCCCGTGTAGAAGGCGGTCGTGCGCCGGGCCGCGGCCCGCGCGGCCTCGGCGTCTTCGCCCGCCGCCACCGCCGCCTGCCCCCACCCGTCGCTGCTGCCGACGATGAACGCCCTGCCGTCCCGCGAGGCCGCGAAGGCCGCCTCGTCCGGCTTCGGCGCCGCCGGGTCGGCGAGATGGAGCGCGAGCCCCAGGAGGCCCATCTCCCAGCCGATGCCGGTCGCCCCCGCCCCGTACTCGTCCCAGTGCGGCGAGAGGTGCGCGGTGTGCGTGAGGGTGAGCCGGGCGCGACCCGCCCCGTCGTCCGAGACCCGAACGTCCACCCAACTGACCTCGCCCCCGAACTCCCACGTGAGGGCGAAATGCGACCCCTGCTCGCAGGCCGTGATCGCGCCGCCGGCGTTGCCCTCCACCTGAAAGCGGCCGCCGAGCTCGAGATCGCCGCTGACCGGTGCGAACCAGCGCGCGATGCGCTCGCGGCCCGTCACCGCGCCCCACAGGTCGTCGATCGTCGTGTCGTAGCCGCGGGAGAGCGTCACCGCGCGGGCCGGCTTCCCGTCGCGCTCCAGTGCCGACACCGTTCGCGTGGTCGCGCCGAGGTGGCCTTCGACATCGAATTCCATGTTCTCCTGTCTCCCGTCCGTCTCTCGTCAGGGGCCCGAGTCACGGCGTCACGAGCCCGTGCTCGTGAGCCTGACGCTCTCGCGACGCGGCCCCGACGCGAGATGCGGGGCGCACTCGTCCTCCGACTCAGGCGATCTCCCACTCCGGCCCGTCGGAACGGGCGCGGCCCTCTTCCGCGAGCTTGATCAGGTGCGCGACCACGCTCTCGCGCGCCATGCCCCGCAGCGCCGGCGCGAGTCCGTCGTACAGGCGATCGACGATGTCCTCGGGCCGCCCGACCCCGGTCCGGAGCACCGCCACGATCTGGTCCTCGCGGCGCTGTCGGTGCTCCAGGTACTCGCGCAGCACCGCCTGCGGATCGTCGATGGGCTCGCCGTGGGCGGGGAGCATGCGGGCGGGGGCGAGGGCCTGCACGCGCCGCAGCGACGCCAGATACTGCGAGAGACTGCCGCCGCGCGAGGCGGGGATGACTACGGTCGAGCCGGGCACGACGAGGTCGGCGGAGAAGAGCGTGCCGCTGGTCTCTTCGTAGAAGCAGAGATGGTCGGGGGCATGACCCGGCGTGTGGATGGCCCGCAGCGAGCCCTCGCCGGCGGGAACCCGCTCGTCGTCGGCCAGCGGCGTCCACCGCACCGCCTGGAGCGCGTCGCGTTCCGGCCACGGCATCTTCCGGAAGGCGGCGTCGGGCCAGCGGGCGGCGATGGGGCCGCTGCCGTCCGCGTGGTCGGGATGGGCGTGGGTGACCAGGACCTGGGCGAGCCGGTCCGTCCCCAGGGACCCCGCCAACGCCGACAGGTGGGCGGCCTCGCCGGTCGCGGCGTCCACGAGCGTCGGCGTCCTCCCCGACAGCAGGTACGTGTTGTTGCCGGCCCCGGTGAAGGGCCCGGGGTTGAAGCCGGGTATGCGCGTGATCTGCACGATCTCCTCACCGGGTTTGCCGCGATTGCAGGAAGAAACGGCCGACCGGCAGGGGAACCGCGCCCCCGGGTGGGGATGCATTCCGTAATCGCCGTACCAAATGGAGCGATCCCTGCCACATGCCGGCCGTCTCCGAGGCGCCGAGCGCGGCCCTACGCCATCGTAACCCGACACTCGAACTGCGCCAGCAGTCGCTCTCGCAGACGCCGAACCGAGGCCTTGTCATTTCCTTCGCGATACGCCAGCCGCACCAGCGCATGCGCATCGAACCCCACCTGCGCGTCGTCCACGACACAAATCGAACGCCTGCCGTCCGGGCTGCGCAGCGCTCGCAAGAGCCGGGTCACGGTAACCGCGCAACCAGTGAACCTGCGCGCGGGTGCGACCAACCGTTGCTGGATGTCCTCCGACGTCATGTGGTCGAGCCGGGCCACCGAGACTCCCCGCCGCTGTGCGTCCATCATGTCGCGGATCGGGAATGCTGCCGGCGCCAAGTGCCCATCCTCCATCACATCGTCATCCCGAACGAAACGCCCGAGCCGTTCTCCATCAAGCACAGGTCCGGGTGAGCTCGCGGACTGAGCGATAGACTCGTCCGGGCATTCCAGTCCTGCTTCGGATGCCGTCGTGAGTGGGGCGGTCACGCTATCAGTCGGTCGTGATGGGAACCATGAGCCTGCGCGGCATCGAGCGGCCGTCGAACGGTTCCGATCCGTGGACATCGATGCCAGCCGCCTCTACTCTCACATAGTAGTGAATCTGTCCGTCGCCGTAGAATCCGATGTCGATGAACAGGCCGGGGCGGCGTCGACAGAAGTTAACTTCCCCGTCTTCGGCGATGGAGACGTGCGGCATTGGTGAGCCTGCCGGAAGTAGATCCACAAATAGCAGCGCGTCGCTGACCGCGTCCGCCGAAGGACCGGTCGTGCCCGGGTCCGCGACCACGTCGAACTGGCTGGACCGGATCTTCTCCCTGAGTCTGTTCCTTTCGTCTATTGCCGTCGTTCCAAGTGAACGGACCGTCACGGCAGGCACGGTGCGCCCCCCGGTCATCTCCAGAGTCTCTGCCGGCGACGCGAGTCGGTCGGATGCTGTCGCCATTCGTGCATGGTCGGTAACTGGCGTCGTGTCCCGACCCTCAGTGCCAACGGCCGTTGGCGGGGGCGAAGCAATTGACCACAGAGCGAAGGTCATCGCACCTGCCGTGACTCCAGCAAACGGACTGTTCGCCATGCGCTCAGACTCACTGGGCATGCAGATTGATGCTCCCCTCCGCTTTCTCCGTCAGGTAGTTGCTGAGCGACCTTTTACCTCGGTCGTGCAGCGACTCAAAGCACACGTCAACCCTGTTGGACTGCGCCCGGAAGGCTCGTCCGAGATTCAGACCGGCATCCGAACCGAGGTCCAACCGATGGAAATTATCGAACTTGACGACTGGCTTCCCGTTGTCGTCAATCGCATCGATATGCATGCGATCGAGGACACGGCCCACTACAGGTTCGGTGACGGAGCTGAACCAGCCCTGGTGCAGATGCCAGTACCGTCCGCGACCGAACAAGCTCGAAGGTACGAAGTGGCTTTCCCGGTCGAGTAGCGTCGCGGCGTCGTAGTCCTCTGGCGCTCCGTCCCAGCGAAAGAAATTGATGTACTGGAGACCAATGGACGCCAACTGTCTGCCGTCGGGCAGCACGTCGCCAACGGCGGCGAACAGCTTTCTGGCTTGCGCCCAGATGTTCAGCCAGCGCGTGTAGGCCATGCAGTTGACGACGATGTGCTCGTTCAGGATATGCAGACGCCAATCGAGTTGACCGTCCGGTCTGAAACGTGTGAACTGCAGAGGTGGGACGGGGGGTGGCGGGGTTGGATCTCTGGGGCTCGACACATCGAGAGTGATGGCCGTGCCCTCGTTGAGACCGGGCAAGAACGCGCGCCACTTGTCGTGTGCGTTCTTCAGTTGTTCCCGATCCTCGTGGGTAACCCCAGGGGAAACCCGAAGCGCGAAGGCCACCTCCGCGATGGCGTGATGTTCGGTCAACGGCCTGAATGCCAAGATCCCACCCCTCCCGGCGGCTCGGCGCCGAGTCCCCAACGATCTTGAGTATACTCCGCGTCAGGCCCGTGGGCGGTTTCGCGCCAACGCGACTTCGCGGGAGGGGGCCGGATCGGGCCGGCCGGGGCTTTCCGACCCGCGATAGCCGGCGAGGTCGGGATCCGAACCGGGGGAGGCGTCGGGTCGGGTCCGACGGATCGAGTCCGCGGGCGGTGCCCCTTGCCTGCCGACTGCACGAGCCGGGAACGGGTGCATGGACACAGGGGGCTGCGGCGCATGGGCGAGAGAACCACGCAGGAGCAGTTCACCCCCGAGGAGCAGCGCGTCCTCGCGTCCTACTTCACGAACCTCGACGACCCCGTCTTCGCCCTGCGGAACCTGCCCGAGGTGGTGAAGGGGGCCCTCTTCGCCCGCTACTCGCGCTCGGCGAAGTCGCTGCGGCGGCTCCTCCTCGACGAGTTCCTCGACGTGGTGGACGCAGGCGGCGCCGTCTCGGGGGCGGCGGTCGGGGTGGAGCGGGCCAACCGCCTGTACCACCGCATGTTGTGGGACTACGGGGACGACTCGGTGGCCCAGCTCGGGGCCGCCCACATCGCCTGCGAGGGCGTCTCGAACGTGCTCACGAAGGTGCTCGAACGGGGCCGGCTGGCCTCGTATCTGGAGCAGTCCACCCGCTTCGTGCCCTACGACGACCGGCCCGGCGGGCGGTGGCGTTACCTCGTTCCCGCGGAGCTCGACGGGCACGGGCTGCGCGAGCGGTACGTGGCCACCCTCGACGACGCCTTCGAGACGTATCGGCGCTGGATCGGGCCGGCGCAAGCGTGGTTCCGACGCCGGCATCCCAACGCGGCGGGCGACCCCGAGGTGGTGTACAGGCGGGTCATCCGGGCGAAGGCGCTCGATGTGTTGCGGGGGTTGCTGCCCGCCGCCACCCGGTCGAACGTCGGCGTCTTCGCGTCCGCGCAGGCGTTCGAGGGACTGCTGCTGCGGTTGCACGGGCACCCGCTGGCGGAGGCGCGGGCGTGCGGCGAGCGGATGCTCGTCGAGCTGCGGCGGGTGATTCCCGCCTTCCTGGAACGGGTGGACCGCGCGGATCGCGGCCTGCGCTGGAGCCGTTACCTGGCCGAACGGCGCCGGGAGACCGGCGAGACCGCGCGGCGCCTGCTGGCGGCGGGGCCTCCGCCCGCCGCCGCGCCCGACGAAGTGGCCCTGACCGACTTCGACCCCGAGGGAGAGGTCAAGGTCGTGGCGGCGGCGCTGTACGAGTCGTCGCACCAGTCCGAGAGCCAGCTCGTGGAGATCGCGCGCCGCATGAGCGCAAGCGACCGGGCCATGGTGCTTCGCGCCTGCGTCGGCGACCGCGAGAACCGGCGGCACCGGCCGGGGCGGGCCTTCGAGCGGACCGGCTACTGCTTCGACGTGCTGTCCGACTACGGTGCCTTCCGCGACCTGCAGCGCCATCGGCTCCTCACCGTGCAGTGGCAGGAGCTGTCGCCCGACCACGGCTACGTCGAGCCGTCCGCGGTCGAGGAGATGGGGGCCGCCGACGACTGGCGCCGGGTGATGGAGCGCAGCGCCGATCTCCACGCCGCGATGAGTCGTGACCTGTCCTCCACGGTGGCGCAGTACGCGGCGCCCATGGCCTGCCGCATCCGCTACCGGATGCAGATGAACGCCCGCGAGGCCATGCACGTCATCGAGCTGCGGACGACGCCGCAGGGCCACCCGGCGTACCGTCGCGTCTGCCAGCGCATGCACCGCCTGATCGCCGACGAGGCCGGCCACCGGGCCATCGCCGCGGCCATGCGGTTCGTCGATCACACGCCGGTCGACCTGGGGCGGCTGGCGGGGGAGCGGGCGGTCGAGCAGCGGCGGGGGCGGCGCAGCGAGTGACGGCGCGGGGCCGTTCAGTCGTCGGAGCGGGGAGCCCAGTAGCGGCCGTATTCCTCGAGAAACGTGATGCTCTCGAACGAGGTCATCCGGTCGAAGAAGAGCACGCCGTCGAGGTGATCGGTCTCGTGCTGGAGGACGCGGGCGGGATAACCGTCGGCGGTCAGGGCGAGGGGCCGCCCGTGGCGGTCGAGGGCGCGCAGCCGGATCTTCGCCGCCCGGGGGACGCGCCCGCGGATGTCCGGGATGCTGAGGCAGCCCTCCCAGTCCTCCTCCACCGCCGGGCCGACGGGGGTGATTTCGGGGTTGATGACGACCACCGGGGGCATGCCCCCGTCGGGGTCGTCGATCCCGGCGACGAAGAGGCGGATGCTCTCGTGCACCTGGGGACCGGCGAGGCCGATGCCCCGGCTGTCGTGCATGGTCTCGAACATGTCGTCGATGAGCCGCTGGATTCTCGGAGTGGCGATCTCGCGCGGGTCGAGCGGCTCCGCCCGTTGCCGGAGTACGGGGTGGCCCATTCGCGCGACCTTCAGGATGGCCATCGCCGGCGATTATACGTTAGCGGTCGGCGGCGCTACGGCGGGTCGAAGGCCGCGCACCGTGCCGCCGCCGGCCACCGGCCGCCGTCCACGCGCCGACTGCCGGCCTGCGGCAGGCCCGACCCGCCCATTGTCGCCTGCTCCGCCTGGCGCCCAATCGACCCTGCCGGAGTTCGCGTCGTTCTGCGGCGCCGACTCCCGGCGGCAGGAAACGTCATGCACCCCGACCCCATCGCCAGCGTCTACCGTTTCTGTCACGCCTGCGGAAAGCGGCTCGTCCCGAAGCGGCTCAAGCCGGGCGAGCCCGAGCGCCCGGTGTGCTCGGGATGCGGCGGCGTCCTCTATCTGGACCCGAAGGTCGCGACCGGCGCCATCATCGCGGTGGAGGACGGGCGCATCGTGCTGGTGCGACGGGCCATCGAGCCGGGCTACGGACGCTGGGTCTTCCCCGGCGGCTACGTCGACCGGGGTGAGGTGGTCTCGGCCGCCGCCATCCGCGAGGCCCGCGAGGAGTCGGGGCTCGACATCCGGCTGGAGGGCCTCGTCAGCATCTACTCCTACCCCGAGCGGCCGCCGGTCATCATCGTGTACGCCGCCACCGCGACCGGCGGAAGACTCGTACATGACGACGAGAGCCTGGAGATCCGCACCTTCAGCGAGGCGGAGATCCCCTGGGACGATCTGGCCTTCCTGAGCACCCGCGAAGCGCTCCGCGACTACTACGCGGGCGTGCTGCACCGGCACTGCCGCTGACGCTGCCGCCCGACGGCCGGCTACGGCCGGGCTCGTTGCCCCCCCGCGCCGCTCGCCTCGACCCACCCTCTGCCCGGCCGCGGGCAACACCTGGCACACGAGTAACCAGTCGAACGGCGCGTCTCATGAAGCGGGGACAAGCGGCGCGAGCACCGTTTGATCGCTCGTGATCAGTCGAATCCGGCTTTCGGCCGCCCGGTCGGCCGCGCGTCGCGGTCCAGACCATCGCAGTCACACCCGCGCCCCCCACGAAGACCGTCAGGCGCCCACCGGATCCGGCGAGGCCCGCCCCGGTCACCCCGCGCGCGAATTCGCCGACAGCGCGTCGTCGAGACGCCGCCCTCGCGGCCTCCGCTCGCGGGGTCGCGGCTTCGATCCCCCCAATTTACCCCCCAATTCACCTCCCATTAATGGTGGAAAAGCCGGCGCGGGGACAGAGCCCTCCGCCGCCGTGTCCGCCATCGTGTTTTTGCCCGTATTCCGGGCGAAAACGCGGCTTTCGACGCCCGTCTGAACCGCCTGTACACGCCAAAACAGGGCGGACTGATCCAGATCCCCCGTTGCCAAGCGAGAAAGCGATTTTACAAGGGAGAGTGCGGGATGCGTATGGGAGCAAGTCTTGCAAGGGGCAGTTGCCGGGCGTTGACGTGGTTGGCGGTGTTTGGCGTGGTGTTTGCGCTGGGGGCGGGGCAGGCGGCTGCGCAGTGGACGCCGGACGAGCCTCACTTTACTATCGACTTTCACCCCGAGAGCACGATATGGCCGTACATCCCCAAGACCCTCTACGAGGGCGAACGCGTAGCCATTGAAGTGATCGTTCATGCGAAGAACGACGTCCCCCGTGGGACGCGTGCATATGTCAGAATCTCAGCCAGAGCCAGAGGTAGTGCGGGTGGGACAACGGCTGAGCCTGAGGACTATCGCTTCATCCCCGATCCCGACGATCCCGACCGTCAGCCCATCGGGGAAGGCTACGGAGTATTCAATAGTCTTCGTGAAGCCAAAGTTGCGATCACGATGGAAGCGATCGCCGATGTCGACCGAGATGACGAAAGCGTTGCACTGTCGATACGGGCAGGGTATTACAACACCTCGAACGAGTTTGTTCGAGTGCCCGACGGACCAGGATCTGCGAACCTCGACCATACGATCAATATCCGCGATCGGGAACCGGGACGTCCATTCTCGATAGTGGACATTGGGGATGGCGTTCCGTCGTCAGTGCGGGAAGGTGAGGATGCGGAAATCACCGTCACCCTGAGTAAGGAAGTCGCTGGTTACGCCCCGGCGGAATGGGCGGAGGTTCAAGTTGACATCCAACGGTCGTCGGATACCTCAGCGTCTCGGTCTCTGCCTCATCGCCGTTATCTTCGCAATACTCATGAATCTGGCGATGTCTCCTTCAACCACCCAATGCAGGAAAGAGATGGTTTGACCGCAATAGAGCGGGTTCGCGTGCCGGGGAACACTGGTCCAACAGTAGTCGAAGAAACAGTAGAAGTGACTTTCGTCCTGCAGACAGGCGGCGATCGTGATGCTGAGGATGAAGGAGTATGGCTGAACTTCCATGCATCGCTTGACAATTCCCCTGACAGCCCGTGGAAAAAGTCGGCAAATTCGGGCCGATCGGGTCGCTGAGTGGTTGTAGTGTCGTAGGCATGGCGATGGGCAAGAGCTCGACCGGCGCCACCGATGTGGGTCAAGACCTTCCCAAGAGTGCGGGGCATCCCTTCTTCGACATCGGATTCTGGAGAAACAGGTTCGACGCTTTCGTGGAGGGGTTGTGTGCGGTCTTCTACGTCCGAGTCTGCGACCCGGGCGGTAGCGTTCATCTCGAGGGGTCATCGGAGCGCGCGATTGCGTGGCTCGCGGATTCGCGAGCCTGCGGGCTTTCCTGGATCTGGACGTGACGGAACGCCGAACCACTCACGCTGTCACGGACTGTCTGATCGACTGGAGACGCACGCGGCGTGTTCACGTGGGTGCTGGAGCGGTTGTCGGAAGCGGGTCTGGTGAAGGGGAAGACGATCGGGGTGGACGCGACGACGCTGGAAGCGAACGATGCGGAGCATCGAGCGTCGGGATACGGGGGATACGACGCGTTCGTGCGGGGGCTGGCGGAGGCATCTGGATTGCGACGCCGACGCGGGCGGAGTTGGCGCGTTTCGAGAGGGCCGGAAGACGTTTGGACGTCTCCGCAGGACCCGGACGCGAAGATCGCGAAGATAGACGCAGCCCACAAGGCGGAGCACGGTGTCGTGGAGACGGGAGCGCTCCGCGACGGTTCCGGTCGGAGGGGATACGGCGACGCTGCCGGAGACGTCCGGACAGGTGGAGGCGGTTCAGCCTGACGGTGAGGGCGTCGAAGAGGTGGTGGCCGACAAGGGGTAACAGCGACGCGAGCGCTCGACGACCTTGGTGTACGCAGCTACATCGGGAGCCGGCTGGCAGGACAAGAAGACGGGTGAGACGCCGCCGGAGAAGCGTGCTGCGCAGCGGCGCTGTATGGGATCGTCGGCGTATTCGCGGGGACCGGGGCCGTCGTCTCCAACGCTGCCGGGGGGAACTGGTGGAGCTCACCAGTATGAGACCGGGGGTCTGCGTCGGGTGTGGGTGCGCGGCCATGAGAATGTCAAGCGGGTGCTGGTCCAGGCGGCGGGCTGCAACCTGGGTCTGTTGCTGCGCCGCCTGACGGGCGTCGGTACGCCCCGGAGCCTGCAGGGGCGGGCTCTTTCGGCGATTCTCGGGCTGCCTCACTGGGGGCGTCGAACGGCCTCTGGAGGGCCAAATGGGCTCCGGTCGCCCCCTGGGGCTCAGCCGCTCGTCCCCAAGCTGCTTGAACAGGCCCGCTCAGCGAACCGACTTCGTCCACGGGCTGCTGACTCCGCTGTGGTGGCTGAGAGTGCCATCAAGATTGTCGACAGCGAAACACAGGATTACGTGCTGGAGCGACTGGATCCGGCTGTCGAAGGCGGGAAGACACGGGTGCGCCTCCGCGCGGTTCCCCCGCACGAAGACGACTACGCAGTGGTGACGATGCGCCTTCGTGATCATGCCAGAGGCGATTTCCTCTCCGGTAGAAGCCAGCGAGTGGGTCCGCGCTCCGGCGGTGATGTCCACGCGTTCACCCGGGATGGAACCCAGGTCGTTATTGGTAACCAGCAAGCCGCGGGAGTGGGAACCAGCACGGTCAACACCAAGAGCAGAATCTATCTGCACTTCGATGACAACGACGGGAACCGCAAGCCGGACATGATGAGAGTAGTGCCCTATATACCGGCGCCACCCGGGATGACGATGAACCGGACGTCACGGAGTGGGCCTCGCTGGACGTCGATGTGGCGGACATCCATATGCTGCCGGAGATCACCGCCGAGGTGACCGACGAGAACGGGATGGCGGTCGACTCCGTCTCGGAAGGCGACATGGTCTACCTGACGCTGACTGCGGTTCGGCCGGACGACGCGGATCCCCCGGTGACCGACGAGGATGTCATGGTTGCGTTGTCGCCGTCGATGATGGACGGGGCGGCCGACACGTCCGACTACGAGTTCATGTCTGACCACCGGATCGAAATCCCCGGCGGGTCGAAAGACACGATGAGCGAAATGGTCTCACTGGTCATCGAGATGGACTCGGACGTGCATCCGGAGAGGCTCATCCTGGACGCCGAGGTGGCGGGCGACTCGATGTACGGCCGGGACACCATCTCCAGCATGGGGATTGTGGACCTCCCGATCATGGACACCACGTCGCTCAGTATCCAGCCGAAGGCTGCGATGGCCATCCAGATGGCCGTCGACGAGGCCCGCATGGAGGCGGCCGGTGCTGACATGCACTGGACCAACAGCCCGTGGAAAAAGTCGGCAAATTCGGGCCGATCGGGTCGATCTGAGTGGTTGTAGTGTCGTAGACTTCACAGCATGGCGATGGGCAAGAGGCCGGCGGCTCGACCGGCGCCACCGATGTGGGTGACGGCAGAGGACCTTCCCAAGAGTGCGGGGCATCCCTTCTTCGAGCGGCTGAATCGGATTCTGGAGAAATCCAGGTTCGACGCTTTCGTGGAGGGGTTGTGTGCGGTCTTCTACGCGGAGCGAATGGGTCGTCCGAGTCTGCGACCCGGGCGGTATTTCCGGCTTCTGTTCATCGGGTATTTCGAGGGTCTGTCATCGGAGCGCGCGATTGCGTGGCGGGTCGCGGATTCGCTGAGCCTGCGGGCTTTCCTGGATCTGGACGTGACGGAGGCGACGCCGAACCACTCGACGCTGTCACGGACTCGGCGTCTGATCGACGTGGAGACGCACGCGGCGGTGTTCACGTGGGTGCTGGAGCGGTTGTCGGAAGCGGGTCTGGTGAAGGGGAAGACGATCGGGGTGGACGCGACGACGCTGGAAGCGAACGCGGCGATGCGGAGCATCGAGCGTCGGGATACGGGGGACTCGTACGACGCGTTCGTGCGGGGGCTGGCGGAGGCATCTGGCATTGCGACGCCGACGCGGGCGGAGTTGGCGCGTTTCGACCGTTCGCGGAAGGGCCGGAAGACGTCGAATGAAGAGTGGACGTCTCCGCAGGACCCGGACGCGAAGATCGCGAAGATGAAGGACGGTCGGACGCATCTGGCCCACAAGGCGGAGCACGGTGTCGACCTGGAGACGGGAGCGCTCCTGTCGGTGACGGTTCAGGACGCGTCGGAGGGTGATACGGCGACGCTGCCGGAGACGCTGACGAAGGCGGCGGAGCAGGTGGAGGCGGTTCAGCCTGACGGTGAGGGCGTCGAAGAGGTGGTGGCCGACAAGGGGGTATCACAGCGACGCGACGCTGGTGGCGCTCGACGACCTTGGTGTACGCAGCTACATCGCGGAGCCGGCGCGTGGTCGGCGCGTCTGGCAGGACAAGAAGACGGGTGAGACGCCGCCGGAGAAGCGTGCTGCGCAGTCGGCGCTGTATGGGAATCGTCGGCGTATTCGCGGGGACCGGGGCCGTCGTCTCCAACGCTGCCGGGGGGAACTGGTGGAGCGGCCTTTCGCTCACCAGTATGAGACCGGGGGTCTGCGTCGGGTGTGGGTGCGCGGCCATGAGAATGTCCGCAAGCGGGTGCTGGTCCAGGCGGCGGGCTGCAACCTGGGTCTGTTGCTGCGCCGCCTGACGGGCGTCGGTACGCCCCGGAGCCTGCAGGGGCGGGCTCTTTCGGCGATTCTCGGGCTGATCGAACGCCTCATGGGCCTCTGGGGGCGTCTGAACGGCCTCTGGAGGGCCAAATGGGCTCCGGTCGCCCCCTGGGGCTCAGCCGCTCGTCCCCAAGCTGCTTGAACAGGCCCGCTCAGCGAACCGACTTCGTCCACGGGCTGCCAAGGGCGAGATGATCGAGCTCATGGCGAGCGACCTGTTCATGCATGACGGGTACGACGTGGTGCTCGGGGCCACCTCGGACATGGACGCCGTGGGCGTGATGACCGCGGGCGACATGCTCACCATCACCGCGATGGGGCCCACGGAAGGCGATGGCGCCCTCATCACCGTCACGGGCACGGCGACCGGTATGTCGTCGGTGAAGGGAACCCAGATCGCGGAGAACATCGCCGAGGTCAAGTTCCACGTGATGGTCGACATGTTGCCGGCCGCGGAGAGCTACACGCTGTCGATCGAAGACATGAACCTCGTCGAGGGTATGTCGGCCAAGGTGATAGCCACGGCCAGCTCGCCGGTGCCGGAAGACGTGATGATCGAGGTCATGCGGGACCGGTCGATGAGCAGCGCCGATGACGACGACTTCATGCTCGACCCGATGATGATCACCATCATGGCGGAAGGGACCATGGGGTACACCATGGTGACGGCGACCGACGACGGCATGATGGAGAACGAGGGCAACATGGCGGAGGAGCTGGTGCTCTACGGCATGGTGGACGGCATGGAGACCAACTCCGTGAAGTTCTACGTGTGGGATGCGGCGGTGCCGGCCCTGCCGATCATCGCCCAGCTCCTGCTGGCGGCTTTCCTGGCCGTGGGCGGCTACCGGCGCTACCGGCGGCGGTAGGTTCGGCGTCGCGGTTGCGACTCTCTCCCGTGCCCCCTCTTCCTCGGACGCTCCCGGGGAAGAGGGGGTTTCTCGTTGGCGGTCGAGCAGGGCGATCAGCCGTGCGAGGGCGGCGGCGATCGGGCGATTCTGCTAATCTGGCCTCGTGAGCAGCGACACGAAAGCGATCATCGGCACAGTCGCCGGAAGCAGCCTCGTCCTGGCCGGGTTGCTGGCTGGATTCATGTACGCGCTGATTGCCGGCGTGAATGCCCGCATCGACGACCTCATCACGCGCTTCGACGAGCGCTTCGATGATGTCAACGTCCGCATCAGCGAGATCCGCGCTGATCTGGCCCGCATCGATGACCGGCTGCGGGCGGTCGAGATCGCGTTCGGGAAAGTGGATCAGCGCCTGCTGACCATCGAACGCGTCGTGCTGCCCGACACCGGCGACTGACGCCCGTCCGGGGATTTCGACTTGCTGAACTCGGGCCCTGCGCGCGGCGCGTGGCAACGCAATTCGCCGACTCAGGCGTGCCCGGCGGCCGCCGGCGGGAACCGCAGATCGCGGCGTTCGGCGTTGGCGGCGGCGTCGTCCGCCAGCTCGTCGACGGGCAGCGCCGCCTCCGCCTCCTCCACCTGCGCCGCCGTGGCCCGGGTCGCCGGGTGCTTCGGCGTGAACAGGGTGCAGCAGTCCTCGTCGGGGATGATCGACACTTCGTAGGTGCCGAGCCGCCGCGCCTCGTTGACTATCTCTTCCTTGTCCATGCCAACCAGGGGCCGGAGCACCGGCAGCGCCGCCGCCGCGTCGATGACCGCCATGTTGTCCAGGGTCTGCGAGGCGACCTGCCCGACCGCCTCGCCGGTGACGAGGGCGGCCGACCCGCTCGCCCGCGCGATGCGCTCGGCGATGCGCAGCATGAGGCGCCGGTAGATGACCACCCGGAGGGGAGGGGCCACCGCGAGCACCACCTGGCGCTGGATCTCGCCGAACGCCACCACGTACAGCCGCGAATCGAGCTGGTAGCGGGTCAGCAGGGCCGCGAGCTCCGCCACCTTGTCCTGGGACGTGCGCGACAGGATGGGGTAGCTGTGGAAGTGGACGAAGCGGACGCGGCAGCCGCGCTTGATCATCCGCCAAGCGGCCACCGGCGAGTCGATGCCCCCCGACAGGAGGCACGCGACCCGGCCGCTCGCCCCGCTGGGCAGCCCCCCCGGCCCCGGCTCCTTGCGCAGGCAGCAGAACGCCCGGTCGGCCAGCACCTCCACGCGCACCGTCAGGGCCGGCCGGTCGAGGTCGACCCGCCATCCCTTGGCCGCCTTGATGCGCCCCCCCAGGTTCCGCTCGATCTGCGGCGACGTCAGGGGGAACCGCTTGTCGGCGCGCCGCGCCGTCACCCGGAAGCTGTCGGCCTCGACGCCGTCGAGCTCGCCGAGCACGGTGTCGGCGATGGCGTCGAAGTCGCACGCGGCGGGCGCCGCCCGCAGGAAATTGGCGACGCCGGGCACGCGGGAGAGCCGCTCGCGCACCGTGGGCCAGTCGCCGTCCGCGGCGTGCTGCACCTCGATGCGGCCCATGAGGGCGCGGACCCCGACCCCGTCCACGCCGGCCATCGCGGCGCGGATGTTGGCGACGAGCCGCTCGACGAACCAGGGGCGGTTGCGTCCCTTGAGGGCTATCTCCTGGTAGTGGACGATGACCGAGGGCATGGATGAGTTCGACGTGTCCGACGGGTGACCGCAACCCGACCTGCCGGCCACGCACGCGAATGATGGCCGACGAGTCTACGGTCGCGGTGGCGCGACTACCCACTCGGCGTGGCGGACGAACCACTTTCGCGTGGATTCGCCTCGGTCCTGTACTGTACCACCCGGGCGCCTTCTCGTCAGTGGCAGGAAGTGGCGGGTACGGCGCGGGCCCTTCGACGCGGTAGCATGTTCCCGATGCGCGATCTCGTCGCCGGCGTCGTGGCTCTCGGCCTCTTCCTGTTCGCGTTGGGGCTCATCTCGACCCTGCGTTACCATCACCGCGCCCGCGAGCGCGAGCGCCGCGCCCTGCGCGCGGCCGGCCGGCGGGTGCTGGCGGAGGTGCCGACGGCCGAGGGGCTGGCCCTGTTCGTGGCCGACGACGCCCACTTCTACTGGAACGACCGGCCCATCGCGAAGCGGGATGTCCGGCTCGTCAGGGTCCTCATCAACGGCGCGCCCCTCGCCACCCACGCCGCGCCGGGACACGAGCCGGACGGCCCGGGAGCCGTCGCCCCGACCGCCGCCGACTACCCGCAGGGCATCGTCCACGACCGCTGGGACGTCCTCATCGGGACCGCGGCGGGCGAGGAGGTCCTCGTCGAGTGCGGCAGCGTTCGGGAACGCGTGTCGCAAGAGCTGGCCCGCGCGGTCTTCGACGCCGTCAAGGGGGACATGGAGCGCCGGCAGGCCGGAGACGCCGCCGCGGCCGCCTCGCGCTGACCGCGCCGCCCCCGTCTGCTGTCCGGCGTGGGGGCCGTGTCGCCGGGCTCGCCGCATGCCTCGGTTCGACGGCGGCGGTGCCGACTCTCGGAAACACCGGGTCGGCAGCCCGTCTTGAGCGCCCTGCGCCCTGGTTGCACCGCCCAGGAGGGGCGCCAGACAGCCGAGGCGGGATGCACCGCCGCTCGAACGCAGCGGCGACTCGCCGCGGGGCTGTCAGGTGGCCGTGTCGCCGCCGCCCGCCGCCGGCAGGGGAACGGCCGCGCGGAGACGACGGCGGAGAGGCGCCGCTCGCCGCGGGGCTGTCAGGTGGCCGTGTCGCCGCCGCCCGCCGCCGGCAGGGGGAGGAACGGCCGCGCGGAGACGACGGCGGAGAGGCGCCGGTCGCCGCTCGTCACGGCGAGCTTCGTGCCCGGCGCGGCCAGTTCGCGCTTGACGTACCCGAGGGCGATGGGGCGGCCGAGGGCCGGCGATCGCCGCGCCTTGGTCACCGCGCCGACCGGCTCGCCGTCCGGCCGGTCCGCCGCGTGCAGGGCGGCGCCGGCGTCCGGCGGAGCATCGTCCGGGGCGAGAAGAAGGCCGACGAGGCGCCGCGCGACGCGTCCCTGCCCGCGATGGAGGATGCGGATGATGACCTCCTGGCCGACGTAGCATCCCTTGGTCAGGCTGATGGCGCGCGACTCGATGCCCGCCTCGAGGGGGATGGTGCTCCCGTCCATGTCGGCGGGAAACGCGGGCCGGCCCGCCTCGAGCCGGAGCAGGGCGAACGTCTCGGCGTCGAGGGCCGCCGCGCCGGCCCCGGCCAGCGCCCCGGCCAGGGGGCGGGCGACGGCGGCATCGGCGTACAACACGAAGCCGACCTCGCCGATCTCGTCGCTGCGCACCACCGCTACCGGGGCGTCTGCGAAACGGCCTGACCGCCGGCGGTACTCGGGCAGCCGGCCCAGCGCGTCCGCCTCGAGCGGGGCCCCGTCCTCGACCGGCCCGACGAGGTCGGCGACGATGCGCGCGGCTTCGGGGCCGTGCACGGCGAGGGCGGCCCAGGACGCGGTGCGGTCCTCCACCGTCACGTCCTCGGTGAACACGAACTCGCGGAGCCGATGGAGCAGCATCGCGGTCACGCCGGCGTCGACATCGAGCAGCAGCTCGCCGCCGAGGTTGACGACCGCCATGTCTGCGAGCAGGCGTCCCTGCGGCGTCAGCCAGGTCGAGTAGCAGCCTTCTCCCGGCCCGAGCGCGGTGATGTCGTTCGTCAACAACCCCTGCAGGTAGGAAGCCCGGTCGTCCCCCTGCAGGACGATCCGGCCGCGGGTCGAGAGGTCGACGAAGGCCGCCCCGCGCCGGGCCGCGTGGTAGGGTTCGAGACTTGTCATCGCGATTCCGCGTTGGGTGGTATGCTCATGGCGATGGGCATGGGCGGGTATTCTAACCCTGCGCGCCCCGCAGGCCGGGCGACGCCCCGCATGGCGGGGCGGCGGAGCTTCGCGTTCGTGCTCGTCGGCGTCCTGGGCCTCGCGCCGGCGATGGCGACGGCGCAGGCCGGCCCGGCGCTGGCGCAGGGGCCGGCGACCTTCAGCGTGTTCCTGCGCTCGACCCCGGTCGGCTTCCAACGCACCGACGTGCGCCGCAGCGCGGCCGGCTGGATCATCGAGTCGCGCGGCGACCTGACGCAACCGCTCGACATCCGGAACCAGGTGTTCCAGGTGGAGTACGACGCCGGGCTGCGTCCGATGGCGCTGCGGGCCGCCGGCGTTCGCCGCACCCTGCCGTTCTCGCTCGTCACCACCTTCGCGGCCGGCGCCGCCGCCGCCGAGCTGGACGAGAACGGGCAGCGCTCGACGTTCGATCTCGCGCCGCCCCCCGACGCCGTCGTCCTCCTCGACTTCTTCTTCGGCGGCTACGAGGCGCTGGCGCGGCGGTTGGGCGATGCCCGTCCCGGCGACGAGATCCCGGTGTACGTGGCGCCGCGCACCCTCACCCGGGCCCGCGTCGACCGCATCGGGCGGCAGCAGATAGAGACACGGTCGTCGGCGGTCGTCGACGCCCGCATCCACGGCATCTCGTTCCTGCACGACGACGGCGCGGTGGCGGTGGAGGTGTGGACCGACGCTCGCCACCGGCTGCTGCGGGTGTTCATCCCGCCGGCCGCCCTCGACCTCGTGCGCGACGACATCGCCGGCGTCGGCGCCCGGGTCCGCGCCCTCACCCATGCCGGCGACCAGAGGGTCAGCGTCCGGTCGGAGGGCTTCGGGCTGGCCGCGACGGTCACCACCCCCGTGGACCTGCCGCGGCCCCGCGACGGGTGGCCCGCGGTGCTGCTGGTCTCGGGGCCGGGCGCCCCCGACCGCGACGGCACCTTCGCCGGCGTTCCGGTGCTCGGGCAACTGGCCGCGGCCCTGGCCGACGCCGGTTTCCTCGTGGCGCGGTACGACCGGCGGGGAACCGGGCAGAGCGGCGGACGCCCGGAATCGGCGGGGGTCGAGGAGTACGCCGAGGACGCCCGCCGGATGGTGCGCTATCTGGACGACCGCGACGACGTCGACGGGGACCGCATTGCCGTGATCGGGCACGCGGAGGGCGGCTGGCCGGCCATGCTCGCGGCCGCGCGGGAACGGCGGGCCGACCACCTGGTGCTGATCGGCGTGCCGGGCACGAGCGGGGCCGAGCTGGTGCTGGAGCAGCAGAGCGCGGTGCTGGACCGGATGAACGCCTCGGGCCGGGAGCGGACCGAGAGAATCGCCCTGCAGCGGCGCATCGTCGATGCGGTCCGCGACGAGGGCCCCTGGGACGACATCCCCGATGCGCTGCGCAGGCAGGCGGACACCTACTGGTTCCGCAGCTTCCTCGACTTCGACGCCGCCGACGCGCTGCGCAGGACCCGGCAACCCCTGCTGATTCTGCACGGTTCGCGCGACACCCACGTCGCGCCGCATCATGCGCAGCAGCTTGCCGAGCACGCCCGCCGGCGCCGCCGGGGCGCCCCGGCGCCCCGGCGGACGATTCTCGAAGGTCTGGACCACCGGCTGCTCGCGGCCGGGCCGGACGCAACCGCGGCGGCTACCGCGCTGACGGCGCCGTCGATCAGCCCCTCCGTCGTCGACACGCTGACCAGATGGCTGAGCCAGAGTCACACCAACCGCTGAAACCGGACGCGCCGCGCGGCGCCAGTTGGGTCCTGCAGGCCGACGACGCCGCCGAGGGCGGTCCCTACCGTTTCCGCGTCACCCGGGAGCGCGTGCGGACCCTGGGCCGCTCCACCAATGCCGACTTCGTGCTCGACGCCGTGTTCGTCTCGCGCTTCCACTGCTCGCTGTCGGTGGCCGACGGCGAGCTGGCGGTCGAGAACCTGAGCCGCTCGAACGGTACCTTCGTCAACGGAAACCGGATCGAGCGGGCGGTGCTGAAGGCGGGCGACCGCCTGCGGGTGGGCCGCATCGAGCTCGTCGTGTCGGTCGGCGACCTGCCCGAGGACGAGACGGAGTAGCCCGGCTTCCGCTACTTCCGCGGCGTCGACGGTCGCAGTTCGACCCGGCTGGGGAGGCTGCGGGCCGGGTGGCGCAGCAGGTCGACGACGGCCCGCGCCACGTCCGAGGCGGCCAGCTTCCAGTCCATGTCGGGCGACGGTCGGCTTCCCCCGAACTCGGTGTTCACCGAGCCCGGCAGCACGCAGCTCACCCGGATGCCGTCGCCGCGGACGTCCTGCATCAGCGACTCGGTCAGCGCGTTCAGGCCCGCCTTGGACGTGCAGTATGCGACTCCGCCGGCGAACGGGTGCTTGCCGGCGAGGCTGCTGACGTTGACGATCCAGCCCCCGCCGCCGCGCTTCATCACCGGGACCGCGGCGCGGCAGCAGTAGAACACCCCGGACAGGTTCGTCTCGATGGTCTCGACCCACGCGTCGACGGTCAGCTCGCCGATCGGAGCGAAGTGGCCGACGCCGGCGTTGTTGACGAGGATGTCCAACCTGCCCAGCTCCTCGACCGCCGTCGCCAACAGGCGCTCCGCCTCGTCGTGACGCCGGACGTCGGCGGCAATCGCCGCCACCCGTCCGGGGCCGGGCGCCGCGTCGAGGTGCGCGCGCGCGTGGTCGAGGGCAGAGCGGGACCGTCCGCACACCAGGACGTCGGCGCCCTCCGCCCGCAGCGCCTCCGCCGTCGCCAGTCCGATTCCCCGCGAGCCGCCGGTCACGATGGCGGCGCGGCCGGCCAGGAACCCCGAGTTCGCTTCGGTCATGGCGTGCGATTCTAGCAGCCGCGTCCAGGCGGTCCGGACGCGCCCGTCGGGCGGTGATCCCTGCTCGGCACGGGTTCCTGCTGCCGGTCATGAAGGGCTGGTGGCGGTCCGGACGTGCCCGCCGGGCGGTGATCCTTGCCGGGCATGGGTCCTGCTGCCGGTCATGAAGGGCTGGTGGCGGTCCGGACGTGCCCGCCGGGTGGTGTTCCCTGCCCGGCATGGGTTCCTGCTGCTGGTCATGAAAGGGCTGGTGGCGGTCCGGACGTGCCCGCCGGGGGGTGATCCCTGCCGGGGCCCGGCGAGGCGTCGCCCTTCGGCGCTGTTTGCTGCCCGACCCCTGCCTGCCGGGCGTCTGCGTCACTGACCGGCGCATCGGCCCGGTTGCGTCCGCCTGCTGTCGCACGATGCCGCCCGGGTCGCTCAGGTCTGCGCCGTGACCGGCACAGGCGCCGGTTGCGTCCGCCTGTTGCACGATGCCGCCCGGTCGATGAGGTCTGCGCCGTGGTGACCGGCGCAGCCACCGCGGTTGCGTCGAGCGTTGGAGCCACGCCGCGCGATCTCGCCGACCGGCCCCTTCGTCCCGGCGTGTTCACACCGGCGTCCTGCGGGTCCGCTGGCAGGGTGGAGCCGGGTTCCGGCCTCTGCACGATGCCGCCGGGTCGCTCATGTCTGCGCCGTGACCGGCGCAGCCACCGCGGTTGCGTCGAGCGTTGGAGCCACGCCGTGCGATCTCGCCGACCGGCCCTTCGTCCCGGCGTGTTCACACCGGCGTCCTGCGGGTCCGCTGGCAGGGTGGACCCGGGTTCGGGCTTCGAGTCGCCCGGCGCGCTCTCCGTGTTGGCGGGGCGGCGCCTCGGGAGGCCACTACAATACGCGGGGGCATGGCCAGGGTAGCGATAGTCGGGGCCGGCGAGCTCGGCGGTGCGCTGGCGCACAAGCTGGCCGCCCGGGACCGGGTCGGTTCCGTGTGCCTGATCGATTCGGTACGGGGGGTGGCGGCCGGCAAGGCCCTGGACATCCGGCAGTCGGGGCCGATCGAGCGGTTCGGGACGAAGCTCACGGCGGGGGGCATCGATGCCGTGGTCGGGGCCGGCGTCGTTGTCGTGGCCGACCCCGCCGGGACGACGGACGAGGAAGGAAGGGACGATTGGGGACCGGTGCTGATGGAACGTATCGCGGGCCTGACCGGAACCACGCCCATCCTGTGCGCGGGCGCCGACGGCGGTGATCTCGTCGCCCGGGCGGTGCGCGAGCTGCGCATCGCGCGCCACCGGGTCATGGGTTCCGCCCCCGAGGCCCTGGCCGCCGGCCTCAGGGCCCTGATTGCCCTCGAGGCCGACGTCTCGCCCGCCCAAGTGGCCGTGCAGGTGCTGGGGAGGCCGCCGGAGCATCCCGTCGTGGCGTGGAGCGGCGCTACGGCCGGCGGTGGTCCGCTCGAGGACCGTCTGTCGCCGCCGGCCCTGGCCCGCGTGCGCCGCCGCGTCGAGCGTCTGTGGCCGCCCGGTCCCTACGCGCTGGCGTCGGCCGCGGCCAGGGTGGTGGAGGCGCTCGCGGGGGGGGGCTCGCGCCGCGTGTTCACCTGCTTCGTGGCCGACGGGTCGCGCCGGTCGCCGTCGGCGCCGGCCGTTCCCGTGCTGCTGAACGCGGGCGGTGTGGGCGAAGTGGTGGCGCCGGCCCTGAGCCCGTCCGAGCGCGTGCAGCTCGACAGCGCGCTGCCGCCGGCGCCGTGAGCCGGGGCGGGGCGCCTTCTCCGCCAGCATCGCGTCGATGACCGTGATGGAACTGGAGTTCGTCCCCCTGCTGGGGATTCAGCGGGAACTGTATCGTCTGCCCCGCGGTCGGGAGCGCTTCGAGGCGTATCTGCGCACGATGGTCGATCCCCGCACCGGCGACCTCGAACTCCCCCTGGTGGACATGAACCCGATGGGGAAGGAGCACCTGCCGCTCCTGGTCGATCGACTGCTCGAGCTGGACGCCGAGGCGGTCGGTGCCGCCGCCATGGCCGCGGCGCAGCCGGCGACGGCGGACGTCGCGGGGAGCTTCCGGGTCGGGCTGGTCGTGGCCGACGATGCCCGCGGCGGCTGGACCGACCGCTGCAGCAACGAGCTGGGGCACCGGTTCGAGGGTGGGGCGCTCTACAAGCGCGGCTGGATCGTCGGCCTCCTCTGGACCAGCGAGCGCCCCTCGCAGACGGCGGTGCGCCACGAGGTGTCGACCTGCATCCATAGGCTCGCGTACATCCGCCGCCGCGGGCCTGCGACGACGATTGCCGCGATGCTGGAGCAGGAAGGCGAGGCGATGGCCGCGGCCGGCTGCGACGAACCGAGCCTGGATCCTGACGACCTCGCCTACACGCGTGAGGTCATCGAGCCGTATCTGGCCGCTTCCGACCGGGCGACGGTCGTCGCCTGTCTGTACGGTGACGAGGCGGCCCGGAAGCTGGGCTACCCGCCGCTCGGCTTCAGCGCCCGGGCCGGCCTCGCCGTCGCCCTCGAAGCCGCGCGACGCCGGCGGGCAGCACGGCCCTGACGCATCCCGGTTGCCGTCGCGCGCAGTCCAGCAGCGTCGCCCTCTACCCCGACGGAGTGCGCGCCGCCTGACGTGCGAGGTGAGGGTGCGTGAGGTGACGCCCTCTCGTCCCGCGGCTTCGGGAGGCTCGGGTGCGGCATGCCACCGTCATCGTGAGGCGGCCGACACGCGTCATGCCGCGAGGCGGCGGTCGAACTGCCCGTGCGAAGCAGCGTCGCCCTCTACCCCGACGGAGTGCGCGCCGCCTGACGTGCGAGGTGAGGGTGCGTGAGGTGACGCCCTCTCGTCCCGCGGCTTCGGGAAGCCCGGGTGCGGCATGTCACCGTCATCATGAGGCGGCCGACGAGCGCGTCATGCCGCGAGACGGCGGTCGAACTGCCGTGCGAATTCGGCGGCCACGGTCGCCTCGACCTCGGTCCACGGCGGTGTGGTCCCCAGGAGGCGGGCGAGCGACGTGACGCCGTAGCCCGCGAGGCCGCACGGCACGATGAGCCGGAAGTGGTCGAGGTTGGTGGCGACGTTGAGGGCGAAGCCGTGGCTCGTCACCCAGCGGGAGAGTCGCACCCCGATGGCGGCCAGCTTCTCGCGCCCCACCCAGACCCCTGTCAGCCCCGCGGTGCGGCCCGCCTCGACCCCGAACCGGGCCGCGGTGCGGATGAGCACCTCCTCGAGGTCGCGGACGTAGCGGTGCACGTCGCACCGGTCGGGTTTCAGGCCGAGGACGGGATAGCCCACGAGCTGGCCGGGGCCGTGGTAGGTGACGTCGCCCCCGCGGGGCACGTCGATCACCTCGATGCCGTGTTCGCGCAGCCCCGCCGCCGAGGCCAGCACGTGGCCGGGCCGGCCGCGGCCGCCGACCCCCACGGTGATGACCGGGGGGTGCTCGAGCAGCACGAGCTGGTCGGGGATGTCTCCGGCCTGGCGCGACCGTACGAGCTCCTGCTGCCGGTCCAGGGCTCTCCGGTAGGGGACGGTCCCCCATCGCCGGACCTCGAGCACGCGCAACGCGCGGGCGTCGCCGGTCTGGTCCGCCGCCTCGGGTTCCGCGCTCAGGACCGGTGCGCGGCCTCCAGCCACTGCGGATCCTCCAGGGCCGTTCTGACCTGTGCCAGGAACCGGTCGGCGACCGCTCCGTCGATCAGCCGGTGGTCGAAGCCCAGGGTCAGGAACGCACGGAGCCGCGCGACGACGGCGCCGTCGACGACGGCGGGCCGCGGCTCCACCGCCCCCACCCCGAGAATCGCGACCTGGGGCTGGTTGATGATCGGCATCCCGAGCAGCGACCCGAAGCCACCGGGATTGGTGATGGTGAAGGTGCCGCCCTCGACGTCCTCGGGCGTGAGTTGCTTCGCCCGCGCCCGCGCCGCGAGCTCCCTGACGGCCGCGTCGATGGCGCCGACGGCCAGCCGGTCTGCGTCCTTGACGACCGGCACGACGAGACCCCAGTCGAGGGCGACGGCGATTCCCAGGTTGATGCGATCGTGATACACCACGTTCTCGCCGTTGACCGACGCGTTGACCACCGGTGTCGCCGCCAGCGCCTCCGATATCGCCCTGGCGATGTACGCGAGATAGCTCGGGGCGGTGTCCCCGGGGTGACCGGCCCGGGCCGCCGCGACGGCCGAGAAGTCGACCTCGAACAGGGTATGGACGTGGGCCGACGTGCGCCGGCTCTCGACCATGCGCTCGGCGATGCGCCGCCGCATCACGCTCATCGGCTCGACGCGCCCGCCCGTCGCGCCGGGGGTTCCGGGGCCGACGCCGCGCGCCCCCGCCGCGCCGCCCTGCCCGCGCGCCGCCACGTGGGCCAGCACGTCGGCCTTGGAGATGCGGCCCCCTTCTCCCGTCCCGGTGACGGTCGAGAGATCCACGCCGTGCTCGGCCGCGAGCCGCCGCACGACCGGCGACAGCCGGCCCCGAGGAGCGGCGGGGGCGGGGGCCTTGGCGGCCGGGCCCGTCGTTTCCGGCCGGGACGCCTCCACCGAGGCGGCGGGGGGCGCCTTGGCGGGAGCCGCCAGCTCTTCGCCGGCCTCGCCGATGACCGCCACCACCGAGTTGACCGGCACCGTCTCGCCGGCCTGAACGCGTATCTGCACCACGACGCCGCCGGCCGGCGCCGGCACCTCGGCATCCACCTTGTCCGTCGAGATCTCGAACAGCGGCTCGTCCCGGTCGACTGGTTCACCGACACTCTTGATCCAGCGGACGATCGTCCCCTCGGCGATCGACTCGCCCATCTGGGGCATCAGCACGTCGGTAGGCATTGGGTGCGTCCAGAGCGGGCCGCGCAACGCGTGGCCTTGTGCGTTTGGTTGGGGCGGCAGCCGGGCCGCCGGTCGACGCCTCCGGGCCGGCCGGCTACGTGTCCAGCACCGCCTCCTTGAGGCGGGTGGCGATGCGCGCCTTGACGACGGTCTTGGCGGCAATCTGAATCTGCTCGCCGGTGGCCGGGTTCCGGCCGACGCGGGCCGGCCGTTCCTGCCGCACCAGCTTGACCACGCCCGGCAGGGTGAACTCGCCCGAGCGCTTGAGTTCGGCCTCCGACAGTTGCTGCAACTCCTCGAAGAGGTCGCGCACCTCCGTGCGCTTCATCCCGAACCGGTCAACGAAGTGCGCGAACAGCTCGGTCTTGCCCATTCTTCGAGTCTCTGGCATGAACATTCTCCCCCGCAGCGCCGCACCGTGGTCGTCGCCGCGTTCTGCGACCCGGCGCAGCGTCCCGTCAGGTACCGCGCCGGGCGTCTGATTGTAGAGAGCGTCTGCCCCGGGGCAGACGCTCCGCCACGGGTGGTCAGCCTGTCGGCTTCGACCCGGCGGGATCGCGGTTCAGCGCGGGACATCGACCGCGGGCGGCCAGTGGGGCCGGATGGTCCGCCGTTCGCTTTCGGCGCGCCGGTGGCGACCGTTCGATTATAGGGGAATTCCGATCGTCGCGCCCCCGCGCCCCGCGCCCCCCCGCGCCCCTCGCGTCCCCCGCGCCCCCGCGCCCCCGCGCCGGCCATCGCGAACCGCGCTCGCCCCGCGCGGTCTCCCCCGGCCGGGGAACCGGTTCCCCGTGCCGGCATGCGGCGGGTCGCAGGGAGGGGGCGGGGCCGCCGCCGCGGACTGGTAGAATTCTCCCGATCATGGCGGAGCCCGTCGAGACCTTCCCGAACCCCGAGCCGGCCCGGGACTACGAGATCGTCATCAGGTGTCCCGAGTTCACGTCCGTGTGTCCGAAGACCGGGCTGCCCGACTTCGGCGAGATTCGCATCACCTACGTGCCCGACGCCCGGTGCATCGAGCTCAAGGCCCTGAAGTACTATCTGCTCGGGTTCCGCGACCGCGGGGTCTTCTACGAGCGCCTGACCAACCAGATTCTCGACGACCTGGTGGCCGCCTGCGCGCCGCGGCGCATGGTCGTCGTGGGCGATTTCTCGGCGCGCGGCGGCATCACCACCACCGTCACCGCCAGCTACCGGCAGCCGGCGCCCGAGCCGACGGCGAGGCGGACGTCCGAGTCGTAGCCGGGGCGGGTTGGCGCGGCGGGCCCGGACCGGTGGTTCGTCGCCGAGGACGGGGCCGTGCTGTCCGGGCGCGGCGCGGTCGACCGCGACCGGGGACGACCGGCGGTCGGGAGGCAACCGTGGAGACACCGCCCCATCGCGTGGCCATCGACGACATCCTGGACCTGCACACGTTCGCCCCGCGTGACGTCCCGTCTGTCGTCGAGGAGTACGTGAACGAGGCGCACCGGCGCGGGCTCACCGAGGTGCGCTTCATCCACGGCCGCGGCATCGGGGTGCAGCGCCGCGCCGTGCACACCGTGCTCGAGCGTCATCCTCTCGTCGTCGAGCTGTGGGATGCGCCCGAGTCGCGCCTCGGCGCCACCGTCGCCCGGCTCGAAGGCGGGGCCGCGCCGCCCGGGCGCGGGGCCGCGCCCCGAAGCCGATGAGCCGCCCGCCTGATTCGACGCCGCCGGGCCGCGTGCCCCTGCCGACCCGGCTGGCCGTCGACGACGGCGAGATGCTCGTGCGGGCCACCCGGCTTCGCGACGAGCTGGCCACGCGCCGCACCGTGCGGGATTTCTCGGACCGTCCGGTCCCGCACGAGGTCATCGATGCCTGCCTGCAGGCGGCCGCGTCGGCTCCCAGCGGGGCCAACCGCCAGCCCTGGCACTTCGTGGTGGTGACCGATCCCGCGATCAGGCGCCGGATCCGCACCGAGGCCGAGGCCGAGGAGCGCGCGTTCTACCGCGAGCGCGCCCCCGATGACTGGCTGGAGGCCCTCGCCCCGCTCGGCACCGACGAGCACAAGCCGTTCCTGGAAGAGGCCCCGTGCCTCATCGTCATCTTCGCCCAGCTCTACGACCTCGACGGGGACGGCGGCAAGCGCAAGCACTACTACGTGCACGAATCGGTCGGCATCGCCACCGGCATGCTCATCAGCGCACTGCACCAGTGCGGCCTCGCCTCGCTCACCCACACCCCGAGCCCGATGCGGTTTCTCAACGCCATCCTCGATCGCCCGCGGCACGAACGGCCGTTCCTCATCCTCGTCGTGGGGCATCCCGCCCCCGGCGCCACCGTCCCTGCCATCGCCCGCAAGCCGTTCGACACCGTCGTGACCCGCCGATGAGCCGCGCTCGTCGGCGCCGGTGCACAATAGGCAGGTGCCCCCCGAACGCGCTCGGTTCGCCGCCGCCGTCCTCGCCCGCCCATCGTCGCTTGACGGCGCCGCCGGGCGCCCAATCAGCCCTCCCGGCGTCCGCGCCGTCCTGCGGCACGGACTCCTGGGCCTGACGCTGCTCCTCGCGGGCGCGGCCGGCCCGACCGCCCAGCCCGCCTTGCCCGAGCTCGAGATCGATGCGCCCGCCTCGCTTCGGACCGTCGCCGAGCGGGTCGCGCGGTTCCCGCTGAGCGGGCTCGGCAGCGCCATGCGCCTCGCCGGGCTGACCGACCCCGGCCCCCCGATCGACGTCGTCCTCGTCGCCGAGGGCTCCGAGCTGGCCCGCCGCACCCCGTCGTGGATCTCCGGATTCGCGGACGCCGGCCGCAGCCTCGTCGTCCTCTTCCCCGAGCGCACCCGCCTGTATCCGACCGACTCGCTCGAAGCGCTGCTGCAGCACGAGGTCGCCCACGTCCTCTTCTCGCGCGCCGCCCGGGGACGTCCCCTGCCCCGGTGGTTCAACGAGGGGTTGGCCCTCGCGGCCGAGCGGCAGGTCGGGTTGGAGGACCGGTCCCGGGTGGCCTGGACCCGGATGCGCCACGGCGAGATCCCGCTGGCCGACCTCGAGCGCCTGTTCACCGGGGGGCCGGCGGCGACCCGCCGGGCCTACGCCGTCTCGAGCGCCCTCGTCCAGGACCTGCTGGAGCGTCACGGCGACGCGAGCGCCGGCCGCATACTCGCCCGCCTCGGACAGGACCGGTCCTTTCCCCGCGCCTTCGAGGAGGCGACGGGCGAGCCGCTCGAAGCCGCCGTCGACCGCTTCTGGCGCCGGCCGATCTGGGTCCGGTGGGTGGCGTTCGCGGGCCGCCCCCTGTACCAGTGGATGGTCATCACCGTACTCGCCCTCTGCGCCATCTTCGCCCATCGACGTCGCCGCGCCGAGCAGCGCCGCCGCTGGGCGGAGGAGGAAGAGCACGAGCTGGCCGAGGGCCGTCTGCGCCGACTGCGCGAGGCCGACCCCCGCGCGCCGGGCAGCGCCTACGACGAGCACTGATACGGGGGGACGACACCCGGGGCAGTTCGAGCGGTCGCGGCCGTCCTGCGTCTCGGCCTGCGCCCCTGTCGCCACGAGGTCGACGGCGCAGGCCGAGCCGGCTGCCGTCGACGGCCAGAGCGCGATCCTGCCGGTGCGGTTCGCCGGCACGGTCGAGGCGGTCCGGGCGTCCCGGTCAACGGCTCACCGGGCAGTCGCCGGCCTCGCTTCCCGAGAAGGTCAGAAGAACAACTGAACCAGCTCGCCGTCGATCTCGGTGACGGTGGAACGGTTGGACGGCCACACGGGCCGGGCGAGCGACGACTCCCAGCGGTCGAGCCGGTCCTGCAGGTCGCGCAGCCGCTCGGGCAGCCGCTCGGCGAGGTTGGCGCGCTCGGCCTCGTCCTCGTCGAGGTCGTAGAGCAGCGAGACCTGCCCGTGGGGCGACGCGTCGGGATAGTCCTGCAGCGGGAGGAGCCGGCCTCCTCCGTGGATGGCGGCAGGGTCGGCGCGGTTGACCTCGAACAGCTTCCAGCGGCCCAGGCGGATGGCGCGGTTGGGGCCGGCCCGCCAGTACAGGACGTCGTGGGGGCGGCCCTCGGCGCCGCCGGTCAGGTACGGGACGAGGTCGACGCCGTCGCGCACCATGCCGTCGTCGAGGGACGCGCCGGCGAGGCCCGCGAAGGTCGCGAAGAGGTCGAGGCTGATGACCGGCTCGCGGTAGACCTGTCCACCCTCCAGGCCGTTCGGCCAGTGCATGATGAACGGAATGCGGATGCCGCCCTCGAGGTGGAAGCGCTTGGTCCCGCTGAACGGCCCGTTGCTGCACGCGATGGCCGCGTAGCCGACGCAGCCGTTGTCGCTCATGAACACGATGAGAGTGTCGTCGTCGACCCCGTGGGCGGCGAGCCGGTCGACCACCGCCCCGACCCCGCGGTCGACCGACGACACCATGGCCGCGTAGATGCGGGTCCGGAAGTCCTCGACGTGGGCGACGGCGTCCATGTACTCGCGCGTCGCCTGCAGGGGGGTGTGCGGCGCGTTGTACGAGAGGACGAGGAAGAACGGAGCGTCCCCGCCCGCGTGGCGGTCGATGAAGTCGACCGCTTCCTCCGTGAAGACGTCGGTCAGATAGTCTTCGACCTCGACCACCTCGCGCCCGCGGTAGATCTCGCGCCCGGCGCGCGTGCCCGCCGGCCGGTCCGGGTCGAGGACCGCCTCGGGATGGCTTCCCGCGAAGTACGTCGTCCCGCCGGTGAGCAGGCCGAAGTATTCGTCGAAGCCGCGCGACAGCGGTTGCTGCGCCGGCCGCCGGCCGAGATGCCACTTGCCGACGTAGCCGGTGGCGTAGCCCGCTCCCCGCATCAGGTCGCCGAGGGTCCGCTCGTCGGTCGACAGGCCGATCTCGACGTCGCGGCCCGACGTGTTGAACTCGTAGCCGTGCCGCTGGGGGTAGCGCCCGGTCATCAGTCCCGCCCGCGACGGGCTGCACACGGCGGCGGCCACATAGGCGGCGGTGAACCGGACGCCCCCGGCGGCGAGCCGGTCGAGCCGCGGCGTCCGCATGATGGGGCTGCCGTAGCTGCCGAGGTCGCCCCAGCCGAGGTCGTCGGCGATGACCAGGACCACGTTGGGCCGCGTCGGCTGGGCGGCGGCGGCGCCGGCGGTCAGGACGAGGAGGACGGTGACGATGACGCGTTGGGAACTGGGCACGGGCCATCTTATCCCGTGCGCAAGGATGATTGCGCGCAATCCTGTACCCTGGGCGGCGTGACGAAGGCGTCCCGGTCGTTCGTCCGCGCCGGGCCGGATCGACATGCCGACCCGGAACGCCCGACTCGAGAGTTGCCCGTCACCCACCGCGTCAACCGCGAGGCGGTCGTCGTGCTGGGCTGGGGCCGCGCGATCCTCCTGCAGCTCGCGCATCCCCTCGTGGCGGCCGGCGTGGGCGCCCACAGCGGCTTCGACGCCGGGGTGCTGGCCTACGTGCAGCGCATGCGCCGCACCATCGGGGCGATGCTGTCGCTCACCTTCGGGACCGAGTCGAAAATCCGGGATACGGCCGACCGCATCAACGCCATCCACCGCCGCGTGCACGGCCGGCTCGACGGCGCGGTCGGCCGCTACGCGGCGGGCATGCCGTACGACGCCACCGACCCTGCGCTGCTGACCTGGGTGCACGCCACCCTCATCGACAGCCAGATTCGCACCTACGCCCTCTTCGTGGGACCACTGGCGCCCGACGAGGAGGACCGCTACTGCGCCGAGGCGGCACAGATCGGCCCGCTGCTCGGGGTCTCGGCGAGCGAGTTGCCCGACACCCGGGACCGGCTCGACGGCTACCTGGACCGGATGGAGCGGGAACAGCGGCTGACGGTGGGGCCCGAAGCGCGGCGGCTCGCGGCCGCCCTGCTCGCGCCGCCGGGCAGACGGTGGGTCGCCCCCGCGCTGTGGCTCGGCCGGCTCACCACCGTGGGACTGCTGCCTGTGTCCATCCGCGACGCCTACGGATTTCCGTGGTGCGCACGGGACGCCCGGACGCTGCGGTCGGCCGCCGCCGTGCTGCGCGCCGCCCGGCGGATCACCCCCCCGCGGCTGCGTGAGTGGCCGGCGGCCAGGCAGGCGCGGATGCGCCCTCGGGCTGCGATGGCTGCGCCCGCCGGCAGGCGCGATCGGGCATCCGGGCGCCGTGCCGGAGTCGATTCTCAGGTATCGTGAGGTCGAGCGCGTGGACTGGGAGTCGCGCGCCCGATGACGGTATTCGACGGCGGAGGCCGTCCCGTGGCTGGACGCCGCGGGCGGCGGCAGGAGGGAGTGCGTGAGCAGGGACGATTCCATCGCGACTGCGCTCGGCCAACCGGCGGGCGCCGAGTTCCGCCGGTGCGCGTTGCAGGTCAATCCGCGCCACTACTCGGGCACGTACCGCGGCCAGCCGACGGCGGCGGACGATGCGGCGTATGCCCGCCGGCTGGTCGACAAGGCGGCGACGCTGGGAGTCACGGTGCTCGCCGTGACCGATCACAATCACGTGGACGGGATCGCGGCGATTCGGGCCGCGGCGCGCGGCCGTGCTATCGACGTGTTTCCGGGCTTCGAGCTGGCTTCGACCGAAGGCATTCACGTGCTCTGCCTCTATCCTCCGGGTTTCACCGAGAAACAACTGGGGCGCTGTCTCGGAGAGTTCGGCGTTCGCGAGACGGCGGCGTCCAGCGAGGTCTGCGACAAGTCGTTCTCGGATCTGCTCGCGTGCGTGCGAGACCAGGGGGGCGTCTCGATCGCGGCGCACGTCACGAACAAGAACGGGCTGTTCCAGGCGCTCCAGGGACAGGCGAAGATCCGCGCCTGGCGGGACGACAACCTGCTCGCGATCCAGATTCCCGGCTCGGTTCAGGACCTTCCGGGCGACCTGCGAAAGATCGTCGAGAACCGGAACCCGGACTACCGCCGGCGCCATGCGCCCGAGTCGAACCTCGCCATCGCGGTCTTGAACGCCCGCGACGTGCAGTCGGCGGAGGACCTCGACGAACCGGCGGCGACATGTTGGATCAAGATGTCCGACGTCAGCGTGGAGGGCCTGCGTCAGGCGTTCCTCGACCCGGGTTCCCGGATTCGCCTGCACGCCGACCCCGCGGTCGGAGAACATGCCGAGCTGGTCGCCATGGCCTGGGAAGGTGGCTTTCTCGACAACACGACGGTGCGCTTCAATCCGAACCTGAACGTGCTGGTCGGCGGCCGGGGTGCAGGCAAGTCGACGGTGATCGAGAGTCTGCGACACGCGCTCGACCTGGAGCCGTTCGGCGAGGATGCGGCGGCGATTCACCGGGGAATCGTCCGCAACGTACTTCGAAACGGCACCAGGGTTTCCCTTCTCGTGCGCTGTCATCGCCCGACCCCTCGCGACTACCGGATCGAGCGCACCATCCCGAACCCTCCTGTCGTGCGGGATGAGCGGACGGGCGAAGTACTGAACGTGACGGCGGCGGACGTCTTTCCCGGCGTGGAGATCTACGGTCAGCACGAGATTTCGGAGCTCACCGGGAGTCCCGAGAAGCTGACCCGGCTGCTCGCGCGGTTCGTCGAGCGGGACGATTCCGTGGGCGTCCGCAAGCGGGAGCTGCGGCAGGCGCTGGAGCAGTCGCGTCGCCGGCTGCTCACGACCCGCGAGGAGCACGCTCGAATCGACGAACGACTGGCCGCGCTGCCGGGGTTGGAAGAGACGCTGCGGCGTTACCGGGACGCCGGCCTGGAGGAGGATCTCAAGGAGCAGAGTCTGCTCGTGCGGGAGGAGCGCGTGCTCGACACCGTACCGGAGCGTTTGCAGCCGTTCCGTTCCTGCCTGGAGGAGTTGCGGCAGGCGTTGCCCATGGACCGGGTCTTCCTGTCGGCGCGCGCGCTGGCGGACCTCCCCGGGAAAGAGATACTCATCGACACCGATGGCGTCCTCGAGCAATTGAGCAGAGACCTCGAAGGCGTGGCGCAGTCGTTCGACGCCGCGATTCAACGCGCCGATCGGGGCATCGAGGGCGTTCGCGAACGGTTCGAGGCGCGCCGGTCCGCGGTGCAGTCCGCGTACGAGAAGAAGCTCCGGGAGCTCCAGAAGGCGCGCATCGACGGCGAGGAGTTCATTCGGCTCCGACGTCGAATCGAGGAGCTTCGTCCGCTGCAGGAGCGGCAGTCGGCGTTGGCGCGGGCGGAGGAGGACCAGGAGGATCGGCGGCGGAGCCTGCTGGTCGAATGGGAGGATGTAAAGGCACTCGAGTTTCGGGCCCTCGAGCGCGCCGGCAAGCGCGTCACACGCAAGCTCGAAGGCCGCGTGCGGGTACGGGTCGAGTTCGCCGGGAACCGCGAGTCGCTGTTTCAACTCCTCCGCGACGAAGTCGGCGGCCGCCTGTCGGAGGCGATCGACGCACTGCGCCGGGCCGACAGCCTGTCGCTCGGCGCGTTCGTGCGGGCCTGCCGCGAGGGCGCCGGCGCGCTCGACGCGGATTTCGGCATAGCGGGCGCGCAGGCGGAACGCCTGGCGCAAATGTCCCGCGGGGTCCTGATGCGGATCGAGGAGCTCGATCTGCCGTCCACGACGAAGATCGAGCTCAACACGGCGGCGCCGGGCGCGGCGGCGAGCTGGCAGGCTCTCGACCGGCTCTCGACCGGCCAGAAGGCGACGGCGGTGCTGCTGCTCCTGCTGCTGGAGTCCGCCGCGCCGCTCGTGGTCGACCAGCCCGAGGACGATCTGGACAATCGCTTCATCACCGAGGGCGTCGTGCCGCGCATGCGCGAGGAGAAGCGTCGGCGCCAGTTCCTGTTCGCCACCCACAATGCGAACATCCCGGTGCTGGGAGACGCCGAGCTCATTCTCGGCCTCAGCGCATCGGGTGAAGCGGATTCGGGCAGCGCGAAGGCGGTTCCGGATCACGTGGGCTCCATCGACGCGCGGCCCGTGCGTGAGCTGATCCAGGAGCTGCTCGAGGGCGGCGAGGACGCGTTCGAGCGTCGCCGCCGCAAGTACGGCTTCTGAGGTGCGGCAGTGACGACGACCGAGCTGCGCGAGTTGATCGGGAACGGTGAGAGCTCCCGCGTCGACTTCAAACGTGACGTGATCGAGAACCGGCAGTTGGCGAAGGAACTGACGGCGTTCGCCAACTTCCACGGCGGCTATGTCCTGCTCGGGGTCGACGACGACGGGCGGGTGTGCGGGCTGGCCAGACACGATCGGCCGGCGGGCGCAGGGAGCGACGCGCGAGAAGGACGTACGTACCAGCGCCTCGAAGAATGGGTGATGCAGGCCTGCCGCGACAAGATACGCCCCGAGATCATTCCCTACTTCGAGATCTTCCGGGACGTCGAGCCGGGCCGCGACGTGGCGGCGGTTCGGGTCGAGCGCGGATGGAGCGTGCACCACGTGTGGCACAACCAGCGGCGCACGTACTACGTGCGGGTCGGCAGCGTGAGCCGCGAGGCGAGCCCCGAGGAGTTGGCGCGCCTGTTTCAACAGCGCGGCGCTTTCCGCCCCGAGCTGCGGCCGGTGTCGGGTACGTCGATCGCGGATCTCGATCGCCGGCGACTCGAAGACTACTTCCTGTACGTTCGCCAGCAGGAGGCGCCGGCGTCGAGGCCGTCGGACGAATGGCGGCGGGAGACGGCGGCGTGGGCCAGGAACGAGGACGAGGCGAACTGGAGATCGCTGGTCGACCTTCGGGAGCAGGAGTGGCTGGCGGCGCGGGGCGCCGAATGGGTCTCGCTCCTCGTCAACACGGAGTTCCTCGACGACAGCGACCGGCAGCCGGCGACTGTCGCCGGGCTGCTGCTCTTCGGCAGTCGTCCCAGCCGGTACCTGCCCCAGGCGAAGATCGACGCGGCTGCCTATTTCGGGCGCGAGAAGGACTACGACGCCCGGGAGCGCCGCACGTTGCGGGGGCCGCTCGTCCGTCTGCAGGGCGCTGACGGCGCTGTGCTCGAACCGGGTCTGGTGGAGCAGGCCGTGGAATTCGTCAGGCGGAACATCGCAACGGCTGCTCTCGAGGACGGCGCACGGCGACAACCGCGATGGGACTATCCCGAAGAGGCGGTTCGCGAGGCGGTCGTCAACGCGATCGTGCACCGCGACTACCTCCTGTCGGGGACCGACATCGAGATCGGCATCTACTCGGATCGTCTCGAGGTCGTGTCGCCCGGCCGCCTGGCGAACGGCATCACGCCGGCCCGCATGCGCAGCGGATGCCGGAGCGCGCGCAACGAGCTGTTGAAGGACGTGATGCGGGACTACGGGTACGTCGAGCACATGGGGATGGGCATACCCCGGAAGATCATGCGCAGCATGCGGGACCACAACGGCACCGACCCCGAACTGCTCGAAGAAGACGAGCGCTTCACCTTGAGACTGTGGAAGTCTGCGGCGCCTTGACCTCGCGCCGCGCAGACGCCGGTGGCCCGGGCGCGGCGTGTCCGCGAGTGGTTCTGCCGGACGCCTGACCGGCCGGGCTGTCCGCCGACGTGCTGTCGCGCGGAATTCTCCTGAGCCCGCACTCCGCGCGGCAGGTTCACCACGGACTGCCGCCGCCCTCGGTGGAAGAAAGGTCGCGGTTCGAAGGCGAGTCCGAGACTGTGGACCGCCCACGGGCCAATCCGATCGGCCGGCGCCCGGCGCGCGCCCGCAGGGCGCGAATCTCCGTGCCGCCGTGATCGCTCGCGATTCATCGAATGCGGCTCTCGGCCGCCGATGGTCGAACGTCGCGGTCCAGACCATCGACCATCGCGGTAGCGCCCGCGTCTCCGGTCACTCCTGCGCACGAATTCGGCCGACGGCGCATCATCGGGACGCCCCCCTCGTGGCCTCCGCTCGCGGGTCGCGTTTTCGCTTTCCCCCCAATTTACCCCCCAACTCACCTCCCATTAATGGTGGAAAAGCCGGCGCGGGGACAGACCCCTCCGCCGCCGGGTCCGCCATCGTGTTTTTGCCCGTATTCCGGGCGAAAACGCGGCTTTCGACGCCCGTCAGGACCGCCTGTACACGCCAAAACAGGGCGGACTGATCCTTCTCCCCGTTGCCGTGAGCGGCAGGCAACGATGCAACTGGTTGATGGCAGACATCTCGAAGGGGTCGTGGGTTCGGGCGCTACGCAGTTGACGCCCAGCTCCATGCACAACCAAGGAGGCCCGAAGCGTGACGCGGAGGGCGCAGTCGGCACCGGGGGGAGTCAGGGGGCGCGAATGGTCAGGTTCCCCCTGCGCTGGCGACAACGGACGGATTGACGAGGAGATTGCGACATGCGGACAGGAGTGATTTTCGCGAGAGGTCGTTGCAGAGCGCTGAAGTGGCTGGCGCTGTTCGGGGTGGTGTTCGTGCTGGGGGGCGGCTCGGGCGTCGCGCAGCCCAAGAACTACGAGATTGAGTTCGATGCTGATCGTGTCGTCAGGGAAGGTGCGAGTACTACGATAACTGTGATGTTGTCGGCCGAAGTACCCGCAAACACGGGAAGCGACACAGTAATAGACGTCATGGTGGGTGTACGCCAACCAGGTGCCAGTGCATTCGCGGGCGCTGGTTGGGCCGCAGGCACCACGCCGGCCGAACTCAACAACGTGGATGTGACCTTCGCCGACGTAGCTACGTCGTTTACAATGAAGATTCCGAAGAACACGACCGGTAACTCTGAGCGGCTTGGGAGCAAGAAATCCATCTTGTTGCAGACAAACACGGACACCGATGCCGAGGACGAAGCTCTCGTCTTCTATGCTACAGCTGGTTCTGACTCGTCGCAGACGCCGCATGCCAGGAGCGCCCAACAGCTCATCATCGACGATGAGCAAACCCAGAGTTATGTGCTGTCCCTGCCAAAAGTCGACGGCAAGGCTCAAGACCCGACGGAAGCCGGTGACCCAGTCAAGGTGAAGCTGGAGGCCAAACCGAAGCACGTCCAGGGCTATGCAGACCTGTACTTTCATATCGACGACAGCAAGTACGAAATCGATGCTGAAAGCCTTGGGCGCAAAAGGATAGGTAGAAGGGGCGACGACAGGGCCCCGGAGGATGGCGTGCCGGATAGTGGCCCTTTCAACGATCACACAGTCGAAATAACGGTTCCGAATAGCGACGGGGATCGGGAGTCGGACACTATCACCCTGAGTGTGCACTCGGGTCAGGCCGGAAACTCCATGCTGGAGGATTCGCTGCAGATCACAGTCAAGGACAAGGACCCGCTGCCCATGGTCACGGCGATGGTGGTGGACGACAAGGGCGAGGCCCTCGATCCGCAGCCCATGTCGGTGATGGAGGGCGAGACGGTCATGGTGAAGGTGATGCCCGTCGACAAGGACGGCAAGGTCATGAAGGCGATGGAGGACCTGTCGGTCATGCTGGCGCCGTCCTCGTCGAGCACGGCCGACGGCATGGACTACCGCATCTACCAGGCCATCTCCGTTCCCGAAGGCATGAACTCCAGCGCGGCCGTTTCGCTGGAGCTGCTCGACAACGACGATGTGGGCGCCGAGATGCTCGTGCTCGACGCCACCGTGTCGGGCGAAGCTGCCATCGGTTCCGGGACCGAGATGAGCGAGGCCGTGTTGTCGTTGGAGGTCAAGGACGAGACGACCCCGCTGGTCTGGGTGAAGGACGATGCCTACGACGCCATCATGATGGCCCTCGGCGACGACCCGCTGAACCCAGGCGACTCGGCCGAGATCATGACCGACGAACCTGTTCGGCCATCTGCCCATGGTGGACGTTTCGTACGGCGCCCGGGTGGAAGGCGGGGCGGTCAGCGCGTCCGCGAGCGGCGAGATGGTGATGCTGATGGCCGAAGCGGCCGGAAGCGACACCAAGGTCACGGTCATCGCCACCGCATCCATGGGCGATTCCCTGATGACGCACCAGGATCGTGCGAACGTTGCGGAACTCACGTTCCCGGTCATGGTCGAGCTCGCAGATCTCATGGTCGAGCTCATGGGCCCCGAAGACAAGAACCTCGTCGAGGGGATGTCCTACGAGATCTCGGCGATGGCGAACCGCCCGGTCGAGATGGACACCATGGTCGAGTTGGTCCAGACCGACGGCACGGCCTCGCCGTCTGACTACACGGTCGAGCCCATCACCATCATGGCCGGCGACAAGATGGGCATGACCACGCTGACGGTGGAACCCGACGCGATGATGGAGAACGACGGCAACATGGCGGAGATGCTGACCCTCGAAGGGCGGTTCGTCGACGATATCAGCGGCGACACCATGCCCACCTACCCGATGAGCCTCAGCTTCTACCTGTGGGATGCCGCGGTTCCGGCCCTGCCGGTCATCGCGCAGCTCCTGCTGGCGGCGTTCCTCGCGGTCGGCGGCTACCGGCGCTACCGGCGGCGGTAGCCCGTCGTTTCGGTCGGCGGCGGCGGCTCTCCCTTGCCCCCTCTTTCCCGGACGCTCCGGGGAAGAGGGGGTTCTCGTTTGGCGGGTCGAGCAGGCGCAGCAGGCGCCCGGACGGTGATCATCACGCGCTTTGACGATCGCGTCGACAGCCTCAAACACGCGGATCGACGACCTTGTCGCGCGCTTCGACGGTCGCTTCGACGACGTCAACGCCCGCATCAGCGAGCTCCGCGCCGATCTTGCCCGCATCGATGACTGGCTCGGGGCCGTCGAGATCGCCGTGGGGAAAGTGGATCAGTGCCTGCTGACCATCGACGCGTCGTGCTGCCCGGCGCCGGGGCTGACGCACGCCCGCAGGATTTCGGCGACTTGCCCGAACTCGGCCCCCCGGCCCACCCCGCCCTCAGCGCCCGCGCTGCTCGGTTCGGAGCTCGCCTCGACCCGCTTCTCGTCGCCCGGCGGCGGGAAACACTTGGCGCACGAGTACCGGTCGAACGGCCGCTTGTGAAGCCGGGGCGGGCGGTGCAACCGAAGCACGCCCTGCCTCGTCCATGGGGAGGCTGACGAAAGCCGTGCGGGTGCCGAGAAGCGGCCTCGTTCCTCAGGCGCCTACGGATCGAGGCCGAGGAGCCGGGCCGGGTTGTCGCGGATCATCAGGTCGATGTCGGCGTCGCTGACGCCCTCGGCGCGCAGGCCGTCCATGAGGGCGTTCAGACCGTCGGGGTGCAGCGGGTTCCCGGCCTGCCCGAGATCGGACGACAGGAGGAAGTGGCGGGCGCCGTAGGTGCGGATGGCGTCGGCGTAGTCGGCGTATGAGAACTGGCCGTTCAGGACCGCCAGCCACACGAGCTCGATGATGACGTCGTGCTCGGCCATCGCCGCGAGCTGGTCGGCGGTCGGCGACTGGCCGAGCCCGTGGGTGACGAGAATCTGCTCGACGCCGCGGGCGCGCGCCTCGGGAATCAGGGCCAGCACCTCCGCGGGCGACGAGTGCCCCATCGCGAGCACGAGGTCGTGCTCGGCGATGAGGTCGAAGATCTCGCCCAGGGCCGGGTCCATGACGCCGCCGCGCATGACCGGCACGAACTCGCCGGGGTCGCCCGCGCGGGTCATCCAGAACTCGGCGTCGAACGTCGGCAGCCAGACCACCTTGCCCCGCCCGCCGGAGAACGCCACCAGTTGCCGCACCGCCTCGGCGTTGAGACCGCCGACGGAGTGGTTGAGGGCGACGCCGCCGAAGATCTCGATGCCGGGCACCTCCTGCATGGCCAGCCACGCGCGGTCGGCGGTCATCGTGAAGTGGTTCTTGAAGACGAGCCCGCGCATGCCGGCTCGCTTCGCGATGCGCGCGATCTCGAGGTCGCCGACCGAGCGGGGCCGCGAGTCGGGCCCCGAGTGCACGTGGAAGTCGATGACCCCGGCCAGGCCGGTGGTCTGTCCCGCCGCCGGCTGAACCAGGACGACGCCCATCAGTGCCGCCGCCCAGGCGGCCGTCCACCGTCTCATTGCGTATCCTCTCCGGGCGCCCCGCGGCGCCCCGTTGTCCGGTCAGCGCCGTGGGCGGGCCGGACCGCGAAAGGTCCGCCGACCCGCCGTCTTCAGCCGACCGATCCCCTACTGCCCGGCCGACGCGCCGGCCGGCGGCACGTTGCCGTTCGGCTTGAGCGCGGCCACGCCCGGCGCCCCCGACGGCCCGCGCAGCGTGAACCAGAGCGTTCCCTCCGCGTCGCGGTCGAGCTTGGGCGTGTGCGCCCGCAGCTCGGGGAACGGGAAGTACGTGAAGTCGCCCGTCGCCTGATCGAATCGCACGAGCGCGTTGTAGATGCCGTTCTCGACCCACAGGTTGTCGTCGGCGTCGGGCCAGACGTCATAGGGGTTCCCGTCCTTGAGGGGCAGCTCGAACTCGGTGACGGTCCCCGTCGCGGGGTCGATTCGCGAGATGGCGTTGCCGAAGTAGTGGGCGGCCCACACCTTGCCGGCGGAATCGATGGCGGGGCGCCGCGCCGGATTGGCGAGCGGGTACGACCGCCACGCCGAGGTCTCCTGGTTGTACATGAAGATCGCGGGGGTGTGCAGGCCCACCGCCCAGACCCGGTCCTGCCGGTCGACGACGATGCCGTAGCCGCTGAACCCGGCCAGCGGCTCCCACTCGGTGAAGTCGTTGGCGGCGAGGTCGAAGCGGCCGATGCGGCCGGCCGAGGCGAAGTAGGTGTACCAGAACTGCCCCCGGGAATCGACCCAGACGCTGTGCGGTCCCGCCCCCTTCGTCGGCATCGGATAGCGGGTCATCTCGCCGGTGGCGGGGTCGAGCTCGCCGAAATGGTCGCCGGTCAGCTCGACCCAGTAGACGCGGCCGCGGTGCTCGACGATGCCGTGGGGGGTGACGTTGATGTTCCCGGGGTTCTCAATCCAGAGCTCCTCGGTGCGCGTCTCGAAGTCGGGGTCGCGGCTGTCCATGCGGATGATGGAGTTCGAGCCGTTGCCCGACACCCAGATGACCCCCGGCTCGGCGAGGCTCGCGAAGACGCTGTGGATGCTGCCGCGCGGCGGCGCGCCGTTCGCGAGCCGGCGCTGCGGTCCGCGTTTCAGCTCGTACTCGATGTAGACGGCCTCGGACAGCGCCTCCTCGTCGCGGACGAGGGGGTCGAGCTCGAGGTCGCGGGGCTCGGACCCGGGCCCGAAGAGGGAGGTCAGGTACTGGACGATCAGCTCCTTCTCCTCCACCGACACCAGGTCGTGGGTCACCTGCGGGACGCCGGGCGCCATGTTGGCGACGCGGCCGTCGACATCGAACATGCGGTCGACGGCCTGCCGCCAGCCGCGCTCGTTGCGCGGGCCCCGGCGGTGGAACCCGGCCGGGCCGTGGCAGCCGAAGCAGCCGCGCAGCATGATGTCGCGGGCGGGGTGGGGCGGGTACAACGTGTCGAAGTCGACGATCTCGGCCGCCCGGCCGTCCGCGGCGCCCCCGCCGTAGTTGCGCTGCGCACTGGCTCCCCGCGCTGCCGCGCCCTCCTCGGGACCCCTCCCGAGGGCCGTCAGGGCGATGTCGGCCGTGGTCGTCTCGTCGGCCCGCACTTCGATTGTCGCGGTCGGCGACTCGAACGCCTCTTCGATCACCGAGACGTCGTAGGTGCTCGGGGGCAGATTGAAGATGCGGTAGCCGCCGTCCACGGTGTAGACGGTGTAGGCGATGCGGTGGACGGTGTCGTGCGCCTTCACGCGGAGGGCACGCACCTCGCCGTGGTCGGCCGTGACGCGACCCGCGATCTGGCCGGTCCCGCCGTTCTGGGCGAGGGCGGCCCCGCCGGGCAGGCCGGCGCCGACGAGCAGCATGGCCGCCGCGGCGGCGGCGAGGGCGACCGGACGCCCCATGTCGCCGGTTCGTGGTTGCTTCGGCATCGTCTCACCTCGTTCCCGGGTATCGCGGCGATCGCCGCCTCTCGCGGCGCGACGCTCCTGCCGCTTCCGGCGCGGCCGGGAGGCACGCGCTGGTGCGCCGGCCCGCCAATCGTCGCCTTCGGCTCCGCTCGGCGCCCCAATCTTGGCCTTCTGAAGGCTCCACCGATTCCGTGAACCTCAAGTATAGGAGCACGGCAGCCCGCGGCGAAACCGGGGGCTGTCGTCCGGTGCGGCGGCAGACGGGGACCGCAGGGCGCAGACCGCGTCGAACCCTCGCCTCTGCCGTCGGTCTTCCGGCGAATGCTCGGGTGTAAGATGGGCGCATGGTGCGAGCCGTCGCCGCCGCCCTGGTCGCGGTGCTGGTCGGGGCCGTCCCCGCCGGCGCCGGTGCGCCCGGCCCGCGCCTGCTTTCCCCGGGGGGGACCCCGGTGGAGAGCACTGCGCCCGCCGCGGGCGGGATCTCGGCGGCGAGCGCTGCGTCCGCCGCGGGCGGGACTCCGGCGCAGCGTGCGGCGCCCGCCGCGGGCGGGACTCCGGCGCAGATCGCTGCGCCTGCCGCGGGCGGGACCCCGGCGCAGAGCGCTGCGCCTGCCGCGGGCGGGACCCCGGCGCAGCGTGCGGCGCCGGCGCGGTCGCCGCAACGCGCTCTCCTCGATCGGTACTGCGTCACCTGCCACAACCAGCGGCTGCAGACGGGCGGACTCGCCCTCGACGTCGCAGACGTGTCGCGCGTCGGCGACGCCCCCGACCTCTGGGAGCGGGTGGTCCTGAAGCTGCGCGGTGGCATGATGCCGCCGGCCGGCCGGCCGCGTCCCGACGGGCCGGCTCTCGGCGCGCTGCGCGGGTGGCTCGAGGCCGAGCTCGACCGCACCGCCGCCGCGACCGTCGAACCGGGTCGCGTGCCCACCCACCGCCTGAACCGGGCCGAGTACGCCAACGCCGTCCGCGACCTCCTCGCGCTCGAGATCGATGCCGAGGCGCTGCTGCCGGCCGACGACACCGGCCACGGGTTCGACAACCTCGCGGGCACCCTCGCACTCTCGCCGGCCCTGATGGAGCGCTACCTGTCGGCGGCCCGGCGCATCAGCCGCCTGGCCGTCGGCGATCCCGCCATCGGGCCGGGCCTGACCTCGCGCACCTACACCGTCCCGATCGCGATGACCCAGAACGACCGCATGAGCGAGGCGCTGCCGTTCGGGTCGCGCGGCCGGCTCGCGGTGCGGCACCGCTTTCCCCTCGACGGCGAGTACGTCTTCACCGTCCGGCTGAAGCGGAGCGTCTATGAGTACATCGTCAACCTCGACGAGGCCCACGACCTCGACGTGCGGATCGACGGCCGGCGGGTGGCCCGGTTCACCGTGGGCGGGGCGGCGCCGGGGAAGCCGGCCCCGGTCAGCTTCTCGGGCACGTTCGTGGCGGCCGGGGCCTCGGCCTACCCGACCCAGGACTGGGACGACTACCGGACCGGGGCCGACGCGGACCTCGTCGTGCGCGTCCCGGTTCGGGCCGGCGCCCGGGTCGTCGGGGTGGCGTTCGCCGACAGGTCGTGGGAGCACGAGGGTGTGCTGCAGCCCGATCTCCGGGAGTACGGCGCCACCGTCACCGAGACCACCGACACGTCGACCCGACCCGAGGGACCCGGCCTGGAGAGCGTGACGGTCGACGGACCCTACGCGGCGACGGGACCGGGCGAGACCGCGAGCCGGTCGCGCATCTTCGTCTGTCGGCCCGACGGCGCGGACGCCGGCGGGGAGGCCTGCGCCCGGTCGATTCTCGCCCGCCTCGCCCGGCGCGCGTACCGCCGGCCCGTGGGTGCCGCCGACCTCGACCCGCTGCTCGCCTTCTACCGCGAGGGACGGACGACCCACCGGGAGGGCAGCGCGGCGGACCCCGCGCAGGGACGGGAGGCGGCGGGCTTCGAGGCGGGCATCCAGAGCGCGATCGAGCGTCTCCTCATCGACCCCGAGTTCCTCTTCCGCATCGAGCGCGACCCGGCCGGCGTGGCCCCCGGTGCGCCCTACCGGCTCACCGACCTGGAGCTCGCCTCGCGGCTGTCGTTCTTCCTCTGGAGCAGCATTCCCGACGACGAGCTCCTCGACCTCGCGGCGCGGCGCCGGCTCTCTGACCGCGGCGTGCTCCAGGGCCAGGTGCGGCGCATGCTGGCGGACGCCCGCGCGTCGGCCCTCGTCGACAACTTCGCCGGCCAGTGGCTGTCCCTGCGCAGTGTCGAGGGCATCGCGCCCGACCCGAACCTCTTCCCCGGCTTCGACGAGAACCTGCGCGAGGCGTTGCGGCGCGAGACCGAGCTGTTCTTCGAGAGCCAGCTTCGCGAGGACCGCAGCGTCGTCGAGCTGCTCTCGGCCGACTACACGTTCCTGAACGAGCGGCTGGCCCGGCACTACGGTATTCGCGGCATCGCCGGCAGCCGCTACCGGCGGGTGACCCTGGCCGACAAGGGACCCGCCGCGGCCCGGCGCCTCGGCCTGCTCGGCCACGGCAGCATCCTCGCCGTGACCTCCTACGGCAACCGCACCTCGCCGGTGCTCCGGGCGAAGTGGCTGCTCGAGAACGTGCTGGGGACGCCGCCCGCCCCGCCCCCCGCCGGACATCCCGCCCCTGCCCGCGGGGGGCGAGTCGGGCGAGCCGCGCACGGTGCGCGAGCGGCTCTCGCGGCACCGGGCGAACCCCGCCTGCGCCGCCTGCCACGCGCCGATGGACCCGCTGGGCTTCGCGCTCGAGAACTTCGACGCCATCGGCCGGTGGCGGACGAGCGACGCAGGGCTGCCCGTCGACGCCTCGGCCGTCCTCGCCGACGGGCTCACCACGTTCGAGGGCCCCGGCGGGCTGCGGCGGGTGCTGCTCGACCGCTCGGACCAGTTCGTCGAGACGGTGGCCGAGAAGCTGCTCGTCTATGCCCTCGGTCGCGGCGTCGAGTCGCACGACCGCCCGGTCATTCGCAGCATCGTGCGGGCCGCGGCGGCCGACGACCACCGGTGGTCGTCGCTCGTCCTGGGCATCGTCGAGAGCGCGCCGTTCCGGATGCGGAGGTCGGAGTCATGATCATCACGAGGAAGGCGCTGCCCCGGCGGACGGTGCTGCGCGGGGTCGGGGCGGCGGTGGCCCTGCCCCTGCTCGACGGCATGGTGCCGGCGGCGACCGCCCTCGCCCGGACCGCGGCGCGGCCGGTTCCCCGGTTCGGCGTCGTCTACATCCCCAACGGGGTCGTCCTCGACGAGTGGACCCCCGCCGATGTGGGCGCGGGGTTCGCGTTCTCGCCGATCCTCGCGCCCCTCGAGCCGTTCCGCGACCGGGTGCTGGTGCTGAGCGGCCTCACCCAGAACGTGAACGGCCTGACCGCGCGGAGCGGGGCGGTGCACGGCCGCTGCGCGACGAAGTTCCTCACCGGCGCCATCCCCCGGCCGTTCGGGCAGGAGGGCAACGACTTCCTCGCCGACGTCTCGCTCGACCAGCTCGTCGCGCGGGAGATCGGCGGGGAGACGCCCATCGGCTCGCTCGAGCTGTCGCTGGAGTCGGGCGACAAGGGGGCGGGGACCTGCGACGGCGGCTACAGTTGCACCTACAGCCACACCATCTCGTGGCGCGGGCCGCGCACCCCGCTGCCGATGGAGCACAACCCGCGGGTGGTGTTCGAGCGGATGTTCGGCGACGGCGGCAGCACCGACCCCGCCGCACGGCGGGCGCGGGCTGCGCGTCGCCGCAGCCTCCTCGACTCGGTCCGCGGCAAGGCGGCCGACCTGAGGCGCGGCCTCGGCCCGAGCGACGCGGCCCGGCTGGGCGAGTACCTCGACGCGGTGCGCGACATCGAGCGGCGCATCCAGCGGGCCGAGGCGCAGTCGGCGCGCGAGCTGCCGGCGTTCGACCAGCCGGCGGGGGTTCCCGCGGGCTTCGCCGACCACGCGCGGCTCATGTTCGACCTGCAGGTGCTCGCGTGGCAGAGCGACCTGACCCGGGTCATCACGTTCATGGTCGGCCGCGAGTTCAGCAGCCGCACCTATCCCGAGATCGGCGCCCCCGGCGGGCACCATCCGCTGTCGCACGAGGGCAGCGCGGCGAGCCGCGAGCAGCTCGTCCGCATCAACCGGCACCACGCCGAGCAGTTCGCCTACTACCTCGACCGGTTGGCCGCGACCCCCGACGGCGACGGGACGCTGCTCGATCACGCCGTCGTCTACTACGGGGCGGGCATGGCCGAGGGCGACCACCGGCCGTGGAACCTGCCGCTGGTGGTGGCTGGCGGCGGCGGGGGACGGCTCGCGGGCGGCCGGCACATCCGGTATGCGGGCGCGACGGGGGGCGGTCGGTCGGTCGACGGGGGCACCCCCTCGCGAATCTGCACGTGACGGTACTAGAGAAGCTGGGCATGCGCGTCGACCGCCTCCACGACAGTACGGGGCGGCTGGACTTGTAGGCGCAAGGAGGACAGCGCTGCCCCGCGTCGGCGGCAACGACCCGAGAATCAGGGCGTGGGAGTCTGCGCCGCAGAACACGGAGTTGGAGAGCGGTGCTTCACCCAGGTCGCGTTGATGCCGGTGGGGTCTACGAGAAGACCCTGGCCGGGGGCTGCCGGTACATGTGGCGGTTCGGCTCGAGGCTGCTGCTGGCGGCGGCGTGCTGCGGCGGTTCCGCTGTCGCCCTCGCCCAGACGGGCACGCCCGGCGTGTCTCCGTTGATCACGGCGGTGCGCAACGGCGACGTGGACGAGCTGCGCGCCCACCTCGCCGGGCCGGTCGACGTGAACGCACGGCAGCCGGACGGCGCGACCGCCCTGCACTGGGCGGCGCATCACGAGGACATGGCCGCGGCCGACCTGCTGATCGGGGCCGGCGCTGACGTCGACGCGGCCAACGACCTCGGGATGACCCCGCTGCTCATGGCCTGCCGCCGCGGCCACGGCGCCCTCGTCGAGCGGCTGCTCCACGCCGGCGCGGCGGTCGATGCGGTGCTCCCCTCTGGAGAGACCGCCCTGATGGCGGCGGCCCGCGCGGGCAGCCTCGAGGCGGTGAGGGGCCTGCTGACGCGGGGGGCGCCGGTGAATGCGGTCGAGGCGACGCGCGGCCAGACCGCCCTGATGTGGGCGGCCGCGAACCGGCGGCCGAGGGTGGTGCGGGCGCTGTTGGCCGCCGGCGCCGACGTCGGCCCCGGACCGCGACCCGGCGGCGCGTGTACAACATGGGCGGCAGCCGATCGGCTGGATCGGCGTCGCAGGGCATCGCCCTCGAAGAGGTGGCCGAGGGCGGCAGCACGGCGCTGCTGTTCGCGGCGCGTTCGGGCGACGTCGAGTCGGCCCGTCTGCTGCTCGCGGCCGGCGCCGACCCCGACGACACCGCCGCCGACGGCAACACCGCCCTCGTGATTGCCGCGCACAGCGGTCACGGCTCCTGGCCGCGCTGCTGCTCGATGCGGGGGCCGACCCCGACGCCGCTCCCCTCGGTTACACCGCACTGCATGCGGCGGTGCTGCGGGGCACGCTGCGCGACCGCGGCGTTCCGAACGACGATCCGGGCGCCGGCCTGCCCCTCGTGCGCGCGCTGGCTCGCGGCCGGGGCCGACCCCGACCCGCGCCTCGCTCGAGGCACGCCGGTGCGGCGCTGGAGCCACGATTTCGCGTTCATGGACCGTTGGGTCGGCGCGACCCCATTCTGGCTGGCCGCACGGTTTCTCGAGATCGGGATGATGCAGGTCCTCGCCGACGCCGGGGCGGACCCGCACGCCGCGAGCCGCGACGGCGCCACGCCGCTCATGGCCGCGGCCGGGCTGGGTTACAACCGGGGCGGCGGGAGCGCGTTCATCCGCGACCGCCGTGACTTCTCGTCGTACAACCCGGTGGAGTCGGCCGCGCTCGGGTCCACCATCCCCGCGGCCGAGGAACAGCGGACCCTCGATGCGGTCGCGGCCGTCCTCGCCGCCGGCGCCCGTGTCAACGCAACCAACGACGCCGGCGACACCGCCCTCCACGCCGCCGCCTCGCACGGCATGAACCGGGTCATCCGGTTGTTGGCCGACCGCGGCGCCGACCTCCGGGCCAGGAACCGCCGCGGACAGGCGCCGGTCGACCTCGCCGTCTACGCCGACGGCATCGCCGGCGACCGGTACTCCCGCACCGCCACGGCAGCACTTCTGCGCACCCTGGCGGAGGCCCCCTCCGTTCGCCGTCCGGAGGCGGCGCCGCCCGGCCTCGCAGAAGCGGAGGCGACGGCCCCTCCGGCCGCTCCCGGCCGACGCCCCGTCGCGCGGGGGCTGACCAACCCCGTGGCGCACACGGCGGCGGCGGTGGCGGCGGGGGCCGCCGCCTATGCGACGCACTGCGCCGCGTGCCACGGCGCCAACGGCCGCGGCGACGGCGTCCTTGCCGCCGCGACCGCCGCCTACGGTCCGCGCCCTTCCGACCTCGCCGACCCGACGTGGCGCCACGGTGGCAGCGACGGCGAGATCTTCACCGTCATCCGCGACGGCATCGGCCCACGACTTCGCCATGGACGCCTTCGGCGACCGGCTCTCCGAGACGGACATCTGGCGCGTGGTGGTCTTTCTCAGGAGCCTGAGGTAGAGGTCCCGGCGGGTGGGGGCGGCGACGGGTTCGCCTCTTGACTCTCGACGTCGTCGTGAGCTACCTTACCGCAGGGTAAGGATTGGAGAAAAAGGTAATGCAGGCGACGATGACCACCAAGGGACAGGTGACTCTGCCCAAACCGATTCGCGACAAGCTCCACCTCAGACCGGGTGACAAGATCGACTTCGTGCTCGACGGCGACGTCGTGCGAGTCACGCCGGTCACCGCGTCGGTCACTGCGCTGAAGGGCATGGTGCCGAGACCGGCGGCGCCGGTCAGCCTCGACGAGATGGATGCGGCGATTGCCCGGGCGGCCGCCCGCCGTTCGTCCAGCCGATGATCGGTCTCGACACCAACGTCCTCGTGCGCTACATCGTGCAAGACGATCCTGACCAGGCGGCGGCCGCGGCGCGCCTCATCGAGGGCCGTTGCACGGCGCGTTCGACCGGCTACGTCAACGTGCTCGTGCTGGTCGAGCTGGTGTGGGTCCTGACGACCGCCTATCGGCAGGGCAGGGCCGCGGTCGTTTCGGTGATTCGCCAGATACTGCGAACCGCCGAGCTCACGGTCGAGGATCGCGACACGGTTCTGGCGGGCCCTGCGCGAGTTCGAATCGGGCGCCGCCGACTTCGCCGACTGCCTGATTGCCCATCGCGACCACGCCCGCGGCTGTGCCTGCACCTTTACCTTCGATCGGCGGGCGGCCCGCGGCAACCACTTCGCTCTCGTGACCTGACCGCGTTCCGGTGGTTCCGGTAGCGCGCGGCGACGCCGGTACGATCTGGCGGGCCCGTGCACCCGAACCCGCAGCACGAGCAGCTCGCCCCGAATCAACTCCTCACAATCACGGGAACGGGTCTGGGGCCGCCGCCGTTGTACAATCCCGGCTTTCGATCCCTCGTGGGGAAGGACCGGTCATGCGGAGCAGAACGTGGATCGGCGCAAGCGCCGTCGTCGCTGGTGTGGACCATCCTCGGGCTGGCCCCGGCCGTGGCTCAGGAGGTGGGGCCGGCCGCCGGATCGCTGGTCATCGTCGGCGGGGCGATGCAGGACCCCGCCATCGTCGAGCGGTTCGTCCAGCTCGCGGGTGGTTCCGAGGCGCCGATCGTCGTCATTCCGACCGCCGGAGGCGGGGAGACCTACGACCAGTACTACCCGGGCCTTCGCGCGTTCCGCGAGGCCGGGGCCGCCGACCTGACGGTGTTGCACACCACCGACCGGGCGGTGGCCGACGACCCCGCGTTCAGCGCGCCGTTGCGGCGGGCGCGCGGGGTGTGGTTCCCCGGCGGGCGGCAGTGGCGCCTCGCCGACGCCTATCTGGGCACGCGCGTACACGAAGAGATTGCCGCTGTGCTCGGACGCGGCGGGGTGGTCGGAGGCTCGTCGGCCGGGGCGACCATCCTCGGCTCGTATCTCGTGCGCGGCGACACCGCCACCAACACCATCATGATGGGCGACCACGAAGAGGGCTTCGGCTTTCTCCGCGACACCGCCATCGACCAGCACCTGCTGCGGCGCAACCGCCAGTTCGATCTGATCGAGGTCGTCGAGGCCCACCCCCACCTGCTGGGCATCGGCATCGATGAGGACACCGCCATCGTCGTCGAGGGCGACGAATTCGAGGTGATGGGGCAGAGCTACGTCGTCATCTACGATCACGAACGGCGGCTCGACTCGGGGGGGCGGTTCTACTTCCTGGCCGCCGGAGACCGGTACGACCTGAGACGTCGCCAGGGCTACCGCGTGCAGCGGGTGGCCCGCCCCTTCGATCGGGTGGTGGAGCGGGCTTGGCCGACGCGGTGATGCCGGAAGCCCTGCGGGCCGGGGTCTGCGCCGCAGACGGGGCGTGCTCTCGTCAGGGGCGGTTGGGCGGCGGGCCCGCCGCCCTCGTGCGGCGCGCCCGCCCCGACCGGAACAGGACGCCGGTTGCGACGGCGGCGCCGAGCGCCGGGACCAGCAGCACGAGGGCGCCCCACGCGAGCACCGGGGCGCCGGTGAGCGGGTCGTAATCGAAGCAGCGGAAGAGCACGTCGCCGGGCAGGGGATAGCTCGCGACGAACTGACCGCGTGCCTCGCGCACCACCTCGCCGAGCCGCACCGCCGTCACCGACCCTCCCACGAGCAGCCTCGCCACCCGGCCGTCGCGGATGCCAACGAGGAGGGCGGGGTGGTCGAACTGCCGCCGATCCTCGTCCCATTCGAACCAGAAGCCGAGGGCTCGGGCAAGCCGCTCGACGTCGGTCGGGTCGGCCACCCCGAGCACCCAGCCCGGATGTCCGGTCACCCCGAGGTGATCGCCCGTGCGCTGCAGGTCGTGCGGCGTGTCGCGGGGGTCGAAGCTGATGACCACCCGCCGCACGTCGTCGGGCAGGTCGAGGGCCTCGTCTGCTCGTCGCAAGGCGCGCAGGTAGGGTGAGCAGATGCCGGCGCACCGGGTGAAGACCATCGTGAGGACGAGCGGCCCGTCCCCCCACAGCGCAGAGAGCTGCGTGGGCCCGGCAGGGGTGCGCACCGCGATGTCGGGCACCGGCCGGTTCAGATAGCGGGTCTCGTCGGGCGGGCGATCGGGGGCGGTCACGCCCACGCTCGACGGCGAGCGTGGGGGCGCGTCGTTCGCCGCCGCGACGGTCCCGGGGCCGCATCCGGCGAGGAGCGCGGCGAAGCAGGCCGCCCCGCGCCCGCCGGTCAGGCGCGCAGGGCGTGAACGCACCGTCGTCCCGTGTCCCACAGGTACAGTCCCAGGCCCCCGAACAGCACGAGAATGAAGACCAGCGAGAGGTTGGCGAAGAAGGGCCCGCTCGCCAGCTCCTCGGGATAGGCCGCGAACCGCCGGGGCACGGCATCGGCGCCGGCGAGGTAGAACGAGAGCATCAGGCCGTAGCCGCCCACGACGAGGTGCGCGGCCGTGACTCGCGAGCGCCGGAGGTTCTCCGTCTCCGCCGTCAGGCTCACCACGAGGTGATACACGCCCCCGAGAGTCATCAGAACCACGCCCATCAGGTAGTAGGTGTGGAAGTGCGCGGGCACCCACAGGGTGTTGTGGAAGGCCTGGTTGACGACGATCGTCGAATCGATGACGGCGGCGACGCCGCCGATCGCCCACCCCATGACCCCGAGGTACAGCAGGGTGGGGGCGAGGCTCCAGCGGATTGCCGACCGGTAGGTCAGCACCAGGGTGCTGAAGATGGTGACGACGGCGGCGGGCACCGAGACCAGGTAGGAGGAGAGCTGGCCCAGCACCTGCATCCAGCGCGGCTGCGCGAAGTCCATGTAGAGGTGGTGCAGGTACGCGAACATCACGAGGGCGAGAACCGTGTTCCAGGAGAGGACGACCAGGGTGTTGGTCTTCCACGGCCGCCCGGTGTACGCGGGCATTATCTCGTAGACGAGGGCCACGCCGAAGTACATCGTGATGTTCACGAGCATGTGCCCGAAGTAGAACGTCAGGTTCTTGATGAGCAGGGCGTCGTTGGCGGCCCCGCCGCCGAGCGCCTCCCAGCCGATGAGCGCGAGAATGACGACGGCGGCGACGAGGCCGGCGAGAACGCCGATGCAACTGACGGTGGCGATGATGACGATCGGCGGCACCTCGGGTTCGCTGCGGCCCGACAAGTAGTGCCACCCGAGGGCTTCGCGCACCCCGTACCGCGCGGCGATCGCGCGCAGGACGTCGCCCGACCAGAGCGTCCACGCCACGCCGAGCACGGCGAGGGCGGCGAAGAGGGAAGCGGTGGCCCAGCCCGGCCACGTCCCGCCGGAGAAGAAGGGCAGCGGATACAGGAAGTACCAGCCGACTCCCAGCCGGCCCACGAGCGTCGCCGCCACCAGCAGCACGACCCCGACCACCGTCATGCCGAGGGCGATGCGCGACACCGCAAGGCTGGGTCGTACGTACCGAGTCAGGAGGAAGCTCATGGCGGCGAGACCCGCCACGAACCAGACGCCGACCATGCCCAGCCCGTGCAGGGTCATGAAGGCGTAGAACCACTCGGGTGGGGTGGCGGCGAAGTACCCCGCCTGCAGCGTGCGCATGACCCCGCCGAGGAGGGCCAGGATGGGGAAGAGCACGAGCCCGACGACCACCCAGACGAGGGTGAGGCGGGTCATCTGCGCCGTATAGCGGTCCGCGGCTGCTGCGTCGCTCATCACTCGGCCTCCCCGAGGACTTCGATGACCCCTCGCATGGCGTGGTGCCCGAGCCCGCAGTACTCGAGACACAGCACGTGGTAGGTACCCGGTTCGTCGAAGCGCACGCGCAGCCGGTTGACGTACCCGGGCATGGCCTGCGTCTGCGCCAGCACCCGGCCGTCGGGCGTGTAGACGCCGAATGCGTGGTTGACGTCGAGGGTGCGCACGCGGAACTCGACCACGGCGCCCGCCCGGACGTCGACCGTCGGCGAGAAGTCGCGGTCCCAGGTCTCGATGGACTCGGGGCCCGCATGATCGGTGGGCGAGAAGGCGTACTGCCGACTCACCACGTTGACGACCTGACCGGGTACGGCCGCCTCCACCGGGTACGGCAACCGCGGTAGGGTCAGGATCAGGAAGATCCCGAGAACGACCATCAGCGACAGGAAGAACACGCCGCGCAGTCGGTTGGTGCGGTCGTGGTCGACGGGGCCCTCGCGGGCGGTGGACCGGGCCACGACGACGAACACGGCCGCGATGATCGCGGCCGACGACAGGAACAGCAACAGCGGGATGTTGGTCGTCACCGGATCCCTCCCCAAGGTGTATCGTAATGTCAATGCGCGGGGGCATCAACGGCATCGGCCGCAGGGCCGGGGCCGCCCGGGCCGCACATGCGGTATGAGATAGAATGTTCGCGCCCCGGTTTGCGGGCCTCGTCTCCGCTGGGAGGCGGGCGGTCGGGACTGGATGCGTCGGCGGTCGCCGTCCACGGCCGGCCGCGGACCGTTCTGGAGGGAGATCATGGATAGCCGGTGGCTTGCCTGTTCGTTGACCCTGGCCGCGCTCGTGACGTTGACGCCGGCCGTCGCCGTCGCCCAGACCGGGACCTCGGACGCTCCCCGCACCGCTTGGGGCGCTCCGGACCTGCAGGGCGTCTGGGACTTTCGCAGCCTGACCCCAATGGAGCGCCCGGAGGAGCTGGCCGGGGATGAGAGCTTCTCGCCCGAACAGGCGGCGGAGTTCGCGGCCGAGACCATTCGCCGGCGGAGCCGCGACGCCGACACGTCGGACCGCGTCGTGCCCTACAACGACTTCTGGTTCGACGAGGGCACGTCGGTGACGACGGAGCGCACGTCGCTCATCGTCGATCCGCCCAACGGCCGCATCCCGCCCCTGACCGACGAGGCCCGGCAGCGGCAGACGGCGCTGTCGGAGGCGCGCAGCGGCGTGTCCAGTCACGAGCCGACGCCCGGCGGCTTCGTCGAGGACCTCGGCCCCGGCGGGCTGCAGGTGCGGTGCATCCTCGGCTTCAACTCGGGTCCCCCGATGGCCCCGAGCGCCTACAACAACAACGTGCAGGTGTTCCAGACCGAGGACACCGTGGTCCTCTTCGCCGAGATGAACCACGAGGCGCGCGTGGTGCCGCTCGACGGGCGCGCCCATCTCACTGACTCGGTCCGGCAGTGGACCGGCGACTCGCGGGGCCGCTGGGACGGCGACACCCTCGTCGTCGAGACGAGGAACTTCCTGCGCGAGACGAACTTCCAGCGGGGCGCGACCACCCCCAACCTCACCCTGACCGAGCGGCTCACCCGCGTGGACGCCGACACCCTGCGCTACGAGGTGACGGTGGACGACCCGACGGTCTGGACGAGGCCGTGGACGTACTCGGTGCCGATGCAGCGGAACCCGCAGCCGGTCTACGAGTACGCCTGCCACGAGGGCAACTACGGCCTCTACAACATCCTGGCCGGCGCCGCCCTCGCCGGGGCCGACGACGGGTCGCAGTAGGAGCCTGCGCGGCAGAGCGGCGCGGGGTCGTGCCGGGTCGGTTGGGCGCCCGGCGGAACCCGTCAGGCGGTGATTGGCGGGCTGGGGAGACGCCGGCGCGGTACGAGACATCGGGTTCGGCCCGTGATGCCGGCAGAGAGCGCCGGCCGGTTTGGTTGGCGCCCGGCGGAGCCGTCAGGCGACGATTGGCGGGCGAGGAGGAGCGTGTGATGACGAGTGGAACGAGCCCCCGGGAGACGACCCGCAGGGAGATGATGAAGCAGAGTCTGGCGTTGGCGGGGGCGGGAGTGCTCGGGGTGCGCGGCCTGACCCTGCCGGCCCTCGCCCAGGACGAGACGCCGGCGCCGTTCACCGACGTACCGGAGAATTTCGGCCAGCCGAATCCCGCTTCCGCCATTCGAATCTACGACATCCGGAACATCGACGGCCCCTACACGCCGGCCGACTCGTTCTACACCATCCAGCACTTCGGCAAACCCGTCATCGACGCGGACGGGTTCAGCCTCGGCGTGTCCGGTCTCGTGGACCGGCCGGCGGCGCTGAGCCTCGACGATCTGCGGGGCATGGACAGCATCGAGATCGACGCCGGCTACGAGTGCTCGGGCAACTCGCGCCGGCTCATCCAGGGGTTGGCGAGCAACGGCCGGTGGACGGGGGTGCCGCTGCGCGCGGTGCTCGATCTCGTCGGGGTGCAGCCCGCCGCCCGCGAGGTCGTCTTCTTCGGCGCCGACAAGGGGCCCGAGACCGTCGACTTCCGGGGGACCCCGCACGAGGTCGATCAGCCGTTCGCCCGCAGCCTGTCGCTGGCCGACGGGATGACGACCGGCCCGCTGCTCGCCTATGCCCTGAACGGGGCGCCCCTGACGGTCGAGCAGGGAGCGCCGCTGCGGCTGCTGGTTCCGGGCTGGTACGGCGTCACCAACGTGAAGTGGCTCTCCCACATCCGGTTGCAGTCCGAGCGGTTCCTCGGCAAGTGGCAGGCGCGGTGGTACCGCACCCTGTGGTCGGAGGAGATCGGCGGCGAGACGGTGTGGCACGAGACCGAGGTGTCGCGGCTGCGGGTCAAGTCGGTCATCGCGCGGGTGACCCGGGTCGGCGACCGCCACGAGGTGCTCGGCTTCGTGCTCCACGACGGCACGCCGCTGCGCGGAGTGCAGGTGAAGGTGGACGACGGCGCGTGGCAGGCGGCCACGCTCGACCCCTCGACGGGGGGCCAGTACTCGTGGAAGCTGTTCCGTTTCGCCTGGAACGGCGCCACGCCGGGCGAGCACACCCTGGTGTCGCGGGTCACCGACGTCGACGGCAACGTGCAGCCGACGAGCGAGGAGCTGTCGGCCATCAAGCAGACCGGCCTCGAGGACAATTCGCAGTTCCCGAGGACGGTGATGATCGCCTGAGCCGTCGCGGCCTGCCGCCGGCGCGACCAGCGGCAGGATTGGGGGGCGTTTGCCGGTGCGACACTGCTGCGGCGCCGGACCCGTTCCGGGTCCCGGTTCCCTCCGGCGGGTGCCCCCGGGCTCGTCCCGCTCATCCCGGGCCGTCCGGCGCTATACTGGGAGGGCTCCCCGATCGAAGACTGGGGGCTCCCCGATCTGAAGCGTGAAGAGGTTCGAGAGGTGACGGCCATGCTGAAGCGAGGCATCGGCGCGGCGCTGGTGGTGGGAGTGGCCCTCGTGGCGTGGCCGTCGGCCGCGGCGGGCGGTCAGGCCGGGGCCGGGCCGCCGTCGCGCGCGCTCTTCGACCGCTACTGCGTCACCTGCCACAACCCGCGCCTGCTGACCGGCGGGCTCGACCTCGGCGAGGTGGATCCCGCACAGACCGCGGCCCATGCGCCGGTCCTCGAGCGGGTCGTCCACAAGCTGCGCACGGGGCAGATGCCCCCCGAGGGGCGTCCGCGCCCCGACCGGGCCGAGATCGACGCGTTCGTGACCCGCCTCGAGCACGCCCTCGATGAGGTGGCGGCGGCCGACCCGAACCCGGGCCGCGTGGCGTCGCGGCGGCTGAACCGCGTCGAGTACGTCAACGTCATCGAGGACCTGCTGGGCCTCGAGGTCAACGGCGAAGAGCTGCTGCCGTCGGACATGGCGGGGTTCGGCTTCGACAACAATGCCGAGGTGCTGTCGATCACGCCGGGGCTGATGGCCCGCTACATCGCGGCCGCCACCAAGATCAGCCGGGCCGCGGTGGGCAGCCCCGACATCCGCCCCGTCATGCAGCTCTACGAGGTGGGCTACGAGCAGCGCGATGTGCGGGCCGGCGAGGACCTGCCCTTCGCGACCCACGGCGGGCTCGCGGTGCGCCACCACTTCCCCCTGGACGGCGAGTACCGCTTCGCCGTCCGGCTCAAGCGCAACGAGACCATCGAGACCATCGACGGCATCGCCGAGAACGAGCACCAGATCGAGATTCGCATCGACCACGCCCTCGTCGAGCAGTTCGCCATCGGGGGCCGGTACCCCGGCCCCGACCCCGGCTCGCTCATCGCGGTGCCCGAGGACGATGTCGAGGGGCAGCGGCTGCACGAGTACCGGATGACCGCCGACCGTGCGCTCGAGGTGCGGGCTCGGGTCGAGGCGGGCACCCGGCTGCTGTCGGTCGCATTCACCGACTCGGCGCCGTCCCCGCATCCGCCGGGGCTGCTGCCGGGCATCCACCAGGTCTTCGTCTCCGGGCCGTTCGACGGCGAAGTGCCCGGCGACACCCCCAGCCGCCGGCGAATCTTCACGTGCTACCCGGAGGGCGCCGCCGACGAGGAGCCTTGCGCGCGCGCCATCATCGGCCAGCTCGCGCGCCGCGCGTACCGCCGGCCCGTCGACTCCGACGACGTCGAGCCGCTGCTGGGCCTCTACCGCGAGGGCCGGAGCGAGCGCGACTTCGAAGCAGGGATAGAGCGGGCCCTCGAGGGCCTGCTGTCGATGCCGCAGTTCCTGATGCGGGTCGAGCGGCAGCCCGTCGACACCCCGGGCGGCGCCGTGTATCGGCTGAGCGACCTCGAGCTGGCGACCCGGCTGTCGTTCTTCCTGTGGAAGAGCATCCCCGACGACGAGCTGCTCGACCTGGCGGAGCGGGACGTGCTGAGCGAGCCCGACACCCTGGCCGCGCAGGTGCGCCGGATGCTCGCCGACCGGCGGGCCGCGCGGTTCATGGACGACTTCGCGGGCCAGTGGCTGCAGGTGCGGAACATCTTCTCGCAGGACCCCGACGGGGCGCTCTTCGCCGGGTTCGACGACTCGCTGCGCAAGGCGATGGTGCGCGAGACGCAGTTGTTCTTCCAGAGCCAGGTCCGGGCGGACCGTCCCCTGCAGGACCTGCTGCGGGCCGACTACACGTTCCTCAACGAGCAGCTCGCGCGCCACTACGGCGTGGACGACCTCTACGGCAGCCACTTCCGTCGGCACGAGTGGCGGGACGACCGCCGGCACGGGCTGCTCGGGCACGGGAGCCTGCTGACCGTCACCTCCTACGCGAACCGGACCTCGGTGGTGCTGCGGGGCCTGTGGGTGCTCGAGACGCTGCTCGGCGCGCCGCCGCCGCCTCCGCCGCCCAACGTGCCGCCCCTGCCCGAGAGCGACCGCGCCCGGCCGACATCGCTGCGCGAGCGGATGGAGCAGCACCGCAGCAGCCCCGTCTGCTCGAGTTGCCACGCCCGGATGGACCCGCTGGGCTTCGCGATGGAGCACTTCGACGCGGTCGGACGCTGGCGCGAGCGCGACGGCGGGGCCGAGATCAACGCCACCATCGAGTGGAACGGCGCCACCATCGACAGCCCCCGCGCGTTCCGCGAGGCGCTGCTCGCGTCGGGGCACGAGTTCGTGCACACCGTCGTGGAGAAGCTGATGATCTATGCCCTGGGCCGCGGCCTCGACTACTACGACGCCCCGACCCTGCGGCGGATCGTCCTGGATCTGGAGCACGACGACTACCGCTGGTCGTCGCTCGTGCTCGGCGTCGTCACGAGCGACCAGTTCCTGATGCGGCGCGCCCCCGAGACCGGGATGCTGGCCGACGTTCGGCTCGAGGCTCTCGATCCGTGAACCGGGCGGCTCGACGGCGGTGGGCCGGAGCACGAGCGGAGGGCGTGTGCGAGAGACAGTTCGGGACTTCACCCTGGCGGTAGCGGCGTTGGCCTCGCTGTTCGCGGCGTTTCAGTCATGGACCACGGCCCGGGACTTGACGGAAGTGCGTGAGGACTTGGCGGAAGTGCGTGAGGACTTGGCGAGGGCGCGCGAGGATCTGAGCGGCGAGGTGGCGAGGGCGCGCGAGGATCTGGGCGGCGAGGTGGCGAGGGCGCGCGAGGATCTGAGCGCCGACCTGGCGGCGGTGCGCGAAGATCTGAGCGGCGACCTGGCGGCGGTGCGCGAGGATCTGAGCGGCGACCTGGCGGCGGTGCGCGAGGACTTGGCGGAAGTGCGCGGGCAGTTGCAGACGACCACCGAGGCGATGCTCGCCCACGTCAACGCGCCGGGGTTGCACGGCGGCGGACACTGAAACGGTCGGTCGGCGGCCTCAGGCTCGCGAGGCTGCCTCGCCCCGGCCGTGCGGCGTCGAGGGCTTGGCACGGGCAAATCAACTCGGTATTCCTGGAGAGAGTGGCATGTTCATCACCCGCACGCATCTGCCCCGCCGTACCGTGCTGCGCGGCCTCGGCGCCACGGTGGCGCTCCCGCTGCTCGACGCCATGGTGCCGGCCGCGACCGCGCAGAGCCGCACCGCCGCCGCGCCCATCAAGCGCTTCGGCGTGTTCTACGTCCCCAACGGCATGTCCATGCCCTACTGGTATCCGCGGCACGAGCCGGGCAAGCTGGAGACCCTGCCGCCCACTTTGCGCTCGCTCGAGCCGTTCCGCGACCGCGTGACGATCTGCGGCGGCCTCGACGACGAGCCGGCCAACCTCGTCAAGGGCGGCGGCGACCACGCCCGGTCCGCCGGCACCTTCCTGACCTGCGTGCCCTACAAGATGACGAACGGGGCGGACGTCTCGAACGCGGTGTCGGTGGACCAGATCGCGGCCCGTGAGCTGCAGAACGAGACCCAGCTCGCGTCGCTCGAGCTCGGCATCGAGTCGAACGCCATGGTCGGCAACTGTGACGGCGGCGCGAGCTGCGCCTACACCAACACCATCGCCTGGCGGACGCCGACCACCCCACTGCCCATCGAGAACGACCCGCGGGCGGTGTTCGAGCGTCTGTTCGGCACCAGCGGCAGCACCGATCCCGAGGCGCGGCTGGCCCGCATGCGGCGCGACCGGAGCATCCTCGATCTCGTCAACGACGAGTTGCAGGGGTTGGGAAGGGTTCTCGGGCCGGGAGACCAGGCCAGGCTCGACGAGTACGTCGAGGCGGTCCGCGACATCGAGCGGCGGATCACGATGGCCGAGGAGCAGAGCGCCCGCGAGCTGCCGGTGGTCGACCAGCCCGTCGGGGTGCCGAGCGATTACGCCGAGCACGCCAAGCTGATGATGGACCTGCTGGCTCTCGCCTACCAGACGGACCTCACCCGCATCAGCACGTTCATGCTCGCGCGCGAGGTGAGCGGCCGCGCCTATCCCGAGATCGGCGTGCCCGACTCGCACCACCCGCTGTCGCATCACCAGGACGAACCGGCCAAGCTGAACCGGCTGCACCTCATCAACGAGTACCACTTCCAGCAGTTCGCGTACCTCGTGGCCAAGCTCGATGCCATCCCCGAGGGCGACGGCTCGATGCTCGATTCGACGCTGTTCCTCTACGGCACCGGCATCAGCGACAGCAACACGCACTTCCACGACGATCTGCCCGTGGCCCTTGTCGGGGGGCAGAACGCCGGCATCACCGGCGGCCGCTACGTCCGCTATCCCCAGGACACGCCGCTCGCCAACCTGCACGTCACGATTCTCGAGTGGCTGGGCACGCCGGTGGAGGCGTTCGGCGACAGCACGGGTCAGCTCGGCCGGTTGACCGCGTAGTGTGGCGTCACGTGGCAATCTTCCGACATGGACATGGGTTTGCGGCGCGCAATCGTTGAGGAAACACAGCGCCGCACACCCGAACGTTCAGCCATGACGCAGCAGAGGAGTCGGCGCCGACGCGGCGGGTTCTTCCCGGGCGGGACGGACCGACAGCGGGGCCTCGGGCGCCGCCGCCCCGACCGGAATGGTGACATGCTGCATTCACCCTCGCCGGTCGACGCCGCCGAGACCTCCCGGCGCATCGGGAGTCGAATGCGACGGCGCGTTCGCAGGAGCCTCTTCGGGCCCGCGTTGACCCTCGTCGCCCTGCTGCTGCCGGCGTCGGCGCAGGCGCAGCAGGGGCCCTACCCCATCTTCACCGAGGCGCATCTCGACGCCACCATGACGACGCTCGGCCCGAACGTGGCCGGCGTGCGGGCCGCCCTCGCCGCGGGCGACCACTCGACGGCCAAGGAGCGGGCCATCCGTTCGCGCGAGCAGCTCGCCACCACCATCACGTTCTGGCGCGACCGCGCGCGAGACGACGCGGTGGGCTGGCTGCGGACGGCGCTGAACCGGCTCGACGCCCTCGACACCGCCCTCTCCGCCGAGTCGGTTGACGCGGCCGCGGCCCTCGCGATCGGAAACGAGATCGCCGCCGCCTGCAACGCCTGCCACGCGGTGTACCGCGAGCCGGACGGAGACGGGGCCTACCGCGTGAAGACGAGCGCCCTGCCCTGACGACCACGGCGCGGACGAGCTCCTGCCGACCGGGAACGACGGCTTCTCCAGGTTGCCTTTCCGCCGGTGGGGCACACCGTTGATGCCCCGCGACGCTCGCCTGTTCCGGGGTTGGAGCGCGTCGGCGGGAAGGAGACGACTGATTTCCCGTTGAACGCTTGGCTTCGGATGCGGGCGGGGAAGGAGACGGCATGACGATCGAGGTCCGCGGTTCCCCGGGCCGGCTCCGCGTGCGCATCTGAAGGTCGGCTTCAATCGGCCATTGTTGCGCAGGACGGAATCGAGAAGAAAGGCGAAGGTCCAGACAGATTGGGCGATTCGGAGGCGCGGTCCGTTGGCATGCGCTTGGCGCAGGTTGGGGGAGTGTACCATGGCGTCCATGCAGGCCGCGCTGTCGCGGGTGGGTTACGCGGACCTCGTGAACATGCCGGACGACGGGCGCCGGTACGAGATCCATGGAGGGATGCTCGTCGTGGTCCCGTCGCCGTTGCTGCTGCATCAGATCGTCGCCACGAGGATCGTCACGCGGCTGAACGACTACTGTCGAGATGCCGGCGGGCTTGCGGTGACCGCACCGCTCGACATCGTCTTCGACGAGCACGACGTCGTCCAGCCCGATGTGGTCTTCTTCCGGGCCGAACGGCTGGGCCTGCTCGACCCGCGCGCCGTGACCCGGGCGGCGCCGGACATCGCCGTCGAGGTGCTCTCTCCGTCCACTGCGGCGACCGACCGCGGCCGGAAGATGCGGATGTTCGCGCGCTACGGCGTGCCGGAGTACTGGATCGCCGATCCCGTTCGCCGGCAGCTCGAGGTGCACGTGCTCGAAGCGGGCGCATACCGGTTGGCGCAAGCGGCGCGGGCCGGAGAAACGGTGCGCTCGGCCCTGCTGCCCGATCTCGGATTCGACGCCGACGAACTCTTCACGCCCCTGTAGAGTCCCGCGCCGTTCCCGGGATTCCCGGTGTCGAGCGGAATCTCTCCGTTACCCCGTCGGCGGGTCCGCCGGCGCGCCCTGGTATCGGCGTGGTCCATCGACCCCGGGCGCGAGCGCGGTCGCGTCCGTCCGCCGGCGCGCCTTGGTATGATGCAAGACGCCGGTGGCGCGAGCTTCCGGGCGCTGGGGGGGGGCTGCGCCTGAAACGGGTGCGCACTCCCAGCGGGTTGGCTGGACGGCGAGTGAGCCATGGGCGACGCGCTCCCGCTGGAGGAACACCGGGGATTGCCGCGGGTGTCGGCGCGTGGGCTTCGGATGGCTTTGACGAGAGGACACGAGACGATGCTGATTCGGATTGCGGGGCTGGCCGTCGTCGCGGCGCTGACGCCCCTCGGGGTGATGGCGCAGGCGGGCGGGGCCGGCGACGACGCGGAGATCAGGCCGTTCGAGATCGCGGTGTCCGACGAGGTGCTCGACGACCTGCGGCGGCGCCTCGAGATGACCCGCCTGCCCGATCAGCTCGACGGCGCGGGTTGGGACTACGGGGCCGAGCTCGACTACGTGACCGAGCTCATCACCTATTGGCGCGACGAGTTCGACTGGCGCGAGCAGGAGCGGCGGCTCAACGCGTTCGACCAGTTCAAGACCGTGATCGGCGACCTCGACATCCACTTCATCCACCAGCGCTCGCCCGAGCCCGACGCCCTGCCGCTCGTCATCACCCACGGATGGCCCGGCTCGATCGCCGAGTTCACGGAGATCATCGGTCCCCTGACCGACCCCGTCGCCCACGGCGGGCGGGCCGAGGACGCGTTCCACGTGGTGGCGCCGTCCATGCCCGGCTACGGGTTCTCGGACAAGCCGCGGGCGCCGGGGTTCGGCCCCGAGCAGATAGCCGAGGTGAACGCGCGGCTCATGGCGCGGCTGGGCTACGAGCGCTACGGCATCCAGGGCGGCGACTGGGGGTCGATCGTCAGCCGCTGGCACGCGTTCAACCATCCCGACCAGGCGGCGGGCCTGCATCTCAACATGCTGGTCGGCGGGCCGCCGCCGGGCGCGGACCCGACCGACGGGGTGCCGCCCGAGGAACTCGCGCGGTCGCAGGCGCGGCAGTCGTTCTACAACACCGCGGAGAACGGCTACGCCCAGATTCAGGGCACCAAGCCGCAGACCCTCGGCTACGCCCTGAACGACTCGCCGGCGGGGCAGGCGGCGTGGATCGTCGAGAAGTTCCGCGCGTGGTGCGACTGCAACGGCGACCCCGAGTCGGTGTTCACGCGCGATGAGCTGCTCACCAACATCACCATCTACTGGGTCACCCAGACCGCGACCTCCTCGGCCCGGCTCTACTACGAGAGCCGGAACGCCCCGACCTCGCGGCAGATGGGGCGCATCGAGACGCCGACGGGCGCCATCATCTTCCCCTACGAGCTGTTCATCACCCCGCGCCGCTGGGCCGAGGCGTCGTACAACATCACCCACTGGACCGAGGTCGAGCGCGGCGGCCACTTCGCGGCGATGGAGCAGCCGGACGTGCTGGTGAACGACCTGCGCGAGTTCTTCCGGCCGCTGCGGGGGCAGTGAGGCGTGGCCGGCGCGGCGACCAGGGAACACTCGAGGACCTGAATCATGCAGACTGACGTCGAATCCCGATTCACCACGCCCGCGGCGTGTCGCGTGTCGCGGCGCGCGTTCCTCGGCGCCCTCGGGGCGGCGGCCCTGGCCCCGCGCACGCTCGCGCAGGGCACGCCGCCGATTCCCGTCACCGCCCTCAACCACGCGACCATCAGCGTCTCCGACCCGGCGCGGTCGCTCGAGTGGTACCAGGGGCTGTTCGGCATGCCCATCGCGGCCCGGCAGGCCAACACCGTCATCCTGCGGGTGGGCGCCGGGCCGCAGTTCCTGGCCATCGGCGGCGGCGCGAGCGCCAACCCCGGCATCGGCCACTTCTGCCTCTCGGTCGACGGCTTCGACGCCGACCGCCTCGTGGGCATCCTGGGCGAGCACGGCATCGCGTCGGCGGCGACGTCGGGTCCGATGGAGGTGCGAATCCGAATGCGCGGCGCGGAGTTCGGCGGCGCTCCCGAGGGGACTCCCGAGCTCTACTTCGGCGACCCCGACGGCATCGTCGTGCAGTTGCAGGACAGCAGCTACTGCGGCGGCGAGGGCGTGCTCGGCGACGTGTGCCTCGAGACCCCCGAGCCGGCGCCCACCGAGGGCCTGCTGCGGCTGCGCGACTACAACCACTTCACGGTCTTCGTGACCGATCAGGCGCGCTCCATCGCGCTCTATCAGCGGCTCTTCGGCCTGCCCATCGACACCTACCAGGGCGCCCTGCCCGTGCTCCGGGTGGGGTCGGGCAACCAGTTCCTGGCGCTGGGCGGCGGCGGCGCCGGACCTGCCGGTCCGACCATCCACCACGCCTGTCTCACCGTGGACGATTTCGACGTCGACCGCATCGTCGGCGTGCTGGAGGGCTACGGGGTCGCCCCCCGCGGCGAGGCGTCGGGTCCGGTGGGTCCGCTTCAGTCGTACGTGACCATGCGCATGCCCGACCGCGGCGGGGCCCCCGGGGGCACGCCGGAACTGTATTTCACCGACCCCGACGGCATCCTGCTTCAGCTCCAGGACGCGCGGTACTGCGGCGGGAACGGCTATCTCGGCGACGAGTGCGGCACCCCCGAGAATCCGACGGGCCGCGACGCCTAGGCGGGGTGTAAAAAAAATGTGATTTCCGCTTGCAACCACCGGTCGATGTGATGGACAATTCGTCGGGTATCGACTCATGTCGGCGGGTAGACCCATGTTTTCCGGGTATGGTTTCTCCGTCAGACGACACAGCGGGCCGGCCCGTCCAGCGGCCTTCGAGGACTTCGATAGTAACGAGGGAGGTGATCGTCCCATGAGCCAGGAGATCATCGAGGTGACAGAGGAGACGACCCAGCCGGGCGTGTCCAGGCGGAGTTTCATCAAGGGCGCCATCGCCGCGAGCGCGGCCGTGTCGTCGACCAACTACCTGTTCCGCAGCAACGGCGGGGCGGTGCTGGCCCAGGCGCCGGCCGCGGGGGCCGTCGACCGGCTCATCACCGTGACCGTCAACGGCCGGAGCCGGCGCGTCGAAGTGCCTCCGATGGAGACACTGGCCACGACGCTGCGCTACAAGCTGGGCCTGACGGGGACGAAGATCGGCTGCGACCGGGCCGAGTGCGGCGCGTGCACCGTCCTCGTCGACGGGACGCCCCACTATGGCTGCTCGCTGCTGACGCACTCCGTGCGGGGGCGCGAGGTCACGACCATCGAGGGTCTCGAGGCCGAGGATGGCACCCTGCACCCGATGCAGCAGGCGGTGCTGGAGGAGCAGGGGTTCCAGTGCGCGTTCTGCATGTCCGGGTTCATCATGAACTCGGTCGCGCTGCTGAACGAGAACCCGAGCCCGACCCGGAAGCAGGCGGCCGAGTGGCTGTCGGGGAACCTGTGTCGGTGCGCCGACTACGACAAGATCCTGACGTCCGTCCAGCGGGCGGCGGAAATCACGCGGGGGGCCTGACGTGGCTGATTACAAACTGCTCGGAAAGAACTACCAGACGCCCGACCTCTACGCGAAGGTCACCGGGCGGTCGAAGTACGCCGAGGACCACCGCGCCGAGGGCATGGTCTTCGCGAAGCTGCTCTCCAGCCCCATGCCGCACGGCCGCGTGCGGTCCTACAACGCCGATGCGGCCCTCGCCCTGCCCGGCGTCGTGGGCATCCTGACCGCCGACGACCTGCCGGACGAGGTCGACGCCCCGAACGAGGCCGCGCTCACCAACGAGCCGCGCTACGAGGGCGAGCCGATTCTCGCGGTGGCCGCGGTCACCGAGCAGATCGCGTCGGACGCCATCGAGCTGATCGACATCGACCTCGAGCCGCTCGAGTTCGTGCTCGATCCCCTCGATAGCCTCAAGCCGGGCGGCCCGAACGCCCGCACTGAAGGCAACACCACCATCGGCCGCGAGATCGGCGAGATCAAGTGGAGCGCGGCCGATCTGGCAGGGCTCGCACCGGGCGAGATTCCGATGGGCGCCGAGGCCGCCCAGGAGTGGTCGTTCGGCGACCTCGAGGCCGGCTTCGCGGAGGCCGACATCATCGTCGAGGAGCACTCCTACAACCAGTCGACATCGCACCAGCCCCTCGAGAGCCGGACGACGATGGCGTACTGGGAGGACGGCAAGCTCTACGTCTATCCTTCCGTGCAGAGCACCGCGCGCGCCGTGGGGCCGATGGCGCGGTGGGCCGGCATCGAGCCGTCCAACGTCGTGCTCATCAACGAGTTCACCGGCGGCGGGTTCGGCGGCAAGATCAGCGGCTACGTCCACGCGCAGATTCCCATCCTGCTGTCGAAGAAGATCGGCAGGCCGGTCATGATGCGGATCTCGCGTCGCGAGGAGAACGCCATCGGCCGCGGCCGGCCCGGCGTCCAGGCCCGCATCCGCCTCGGGATGCGCGCCGACGGCCGCATCACCGCCCTCGACATCCACGGCATCGGCGACCAGGGGCCGTACGGCCGGTCCGGCGACGCCATGAACGTGGCGGGCATCGGATCGCTCTGCTACCAGCCGCTGGCCTGCCGCATGCGCGGCACCAACGTCTACACCAACACCCCGCCGCGGGGTCCGCAGCGGGCGCCGGGCGGCGTGCAGTCGCAGACCATGCTCGAGCCCATCATCCAGAAGGCGGCGAAGCTGCTGGGCCTCGACCAGGTCGTGGTGCACCGGCTCAACGCGCCCGAGGGACAGGCGCGGTTCGGCCCGCCGGGGCTGAACGGCGAGCAGGGCAACGTGTCGAGCGCGTTCGCCAAGGAAGCGATCGACGTTGGCGCCGATCTCTTCAACTGGGAGGAGCGCAAGGAGCGCAGCGGCCAGCGCAACGGCGCGAAGGTCACCGGCGTGGGCATGGCCCTGGCCGCCTACTCGGCCGGCGCCTCCGGCGTCGACGGTCTGTTCGTGCTCAGACCGGACGGGCGCCTCTACATCCAGTCCGGCGTCGGCAACCTCGGCACGGGGTCGACGTTCGACACCATGCGGGCGGCCGCCGAGGGGCTGGACATGCCCTGGGAGAAGTGTGAGGTCGCCTGGGGCGACACCAGCCGTCACCTGCCCTGGAGCTGTTCGCAGGGCGGCAGCTCGACGACCCACGCCCACACGCGGGCGAACTGGGCCGCCGTGCAGGACGCCACGCAGAAGATGCGCGAGATCGCCGCGCAGGATCTCGGGGGTGCTCCCGAGGACTACGAGATCGGCGGCGAGCGCGTCTACCGCCGGGGCAACCGGTCGCAGGGGCTGAGCTTCGCGAGGATCGCGCAGCGGGCCATCGACCTCGGCGGCAAGTACGACGGACACGAGCTCCCCGAGGACATCAACGGGATGACCGTCGCGTCGGCCACCGCGCTGGCGGGACAGGGGCTCATGGGCGTCGCCAAGGACAACTTCGAGGAAGGCGGCCGGCGCATGTCGTTCGTGGCCGGCTTCGCCGAGGTCGAGGTCGACATCGAGACCGGCAACATCAAGATCGTCGACTACGCGGCGGGGTCCGACGCGGGCACCATCCTGCATCCCAAGACCTACGAAGGGCAGCTCTTCGGGGGCGCGGTGCAGGGCTTCTCGGTGGCCCTCAGCCAGAAGTGGGTCTACGACCGGCGCTGGGGCCTGATGGTGGCCAAGCGGTTCTACAGCAACCGGCCTCCGGGTATCCTCGACGTGCCGCACGATCAGCCGATGAAGTGGGGCAACGCCGACCTGCCCGATCCGTTCAACCCGCTCGGCGCCAAGGGTATCGGTGAGGCGGCGCAGGGAGCGGGGTCCGGTGCCGTCGTCAACGCCATTGCCGACGCGCTCGAGTCGTTGGGCGAGGGCCAGGGCGACTTCCACCGCTCGCCGGTGACACGCGACATGATTCTGACCAAGCTCGAGCAGGCCCCGACGGGTCACGATCGGCTGACGGCTCACGTCTGAGGAAGAGGAGGCGACTACCATGAAGGGCGTTATTCGCGACGTAATACCTCAGCTCGAGCTGTTTCAGCCGAACAGCGCGGACGATGCGCTGGCGCTGCTGGCCGAGCACGGGTCCGATGCCTGGGTGTACGCCGGCGGGCTCGACACGCTCGACTGGTTCAAGGACCGGGTGAAGCGGCCGCGGGTGGTCGTGGACCTCGGCGCCATCGAGTCGATGCGCGAGATCCGGTCGACCGCCGACGGGATCGAGATCGGGGCGATGGCGCGGCTGATCGACGTGGTCAACCACCCCGACATCCAGGCCCGGTTCCCGGCCCTGGCGTTGTCGGCCAAGACGGCCGCGTCGCCGCAGATCCGGAACCAGGGCACTCTCGGCGGCAACGTGGCGCAGGACACCCGCTGCTGGTACTACCGCGACGGCTGGACCTGCTATCGGGCCGGCGGCAACATCTGTTACGCCAGCCCCCCGACCGCGATGAACCGCGAGCACTGCATCCTCGGTGCGAGCCGGTGCGTCGCCGTCAACCCGTCCGACACCGCGCCGGTGCTCGTGGCCCTCGACGCCGAGATGGTCATCCGGCGGGGCCGCGCGGAGCGGGTGGTTCCGGCTCGCGATTTCTTCGTGGGGCCGGAGATCGACATCGAGCGGATGACGGCGCTCGAGGCCGGCGATCTGCTGATGTCGATTCGGGTGCCGTCGACGTGGTCGGGCGCACGGGTCTACTTCGAGAAGGTCCGTGACCGCGACACGTGGGACTTCGCCCTCGTCAACGTGGCGACCGCCCTGCGCGAGAGCGGCGGCATCATCCAGGACGCCCGCGTGGTCGTCAACGGCGTGGCCCCGACTCCGGTCCGGCTGCCCGCGGTCGAGAACGCCATCCGCGGGCAGGTTCGCAACGAGCAGACCGCGAACCGGGCCGGCGACATCTCCATCCAGGGCGTGGCCCCGCTGACCCACAACGGGTTCAAGGTGAACCTGATGCGGAACCTCGTGCGACGGTCCATCCGCGATGAACCCATGAACGAGGTGTAGCGCGTCGCGTCGTCCCAACGGGAACACGGAAGGGCCGGGCCCCAATGGGCTCGGCCCCTTCGTTTGTACGGCTTCCGAACTCGACGCGGTTTGCAGGGGGCGGGCGCCCGGCGATCGGTTCGTCGGAGCCGGACCGTCGCGCGGCTGCGCCGGTTCACATGCGCTTGTACGGCCCCCGATCTCGGACGCTGTTCCGGGGGGTGGGCGCCCGGTGATCGGTTCGTCGGAGCTAGACCGTTGCGGGCGCGAGGCGTGCGGCGGCGTCACATGCGCTTGTACGGCCCCCGATCTTGACGCGGTTGCCGGTGGGCGGCGCCCGGCGATCGGTTCGTCGGAGCCGGACCGTCGCGCGGCTGCGTCGGTTCACATGCGCATGTACGGCCTCCGCGGTTGCCGGTGGGCGGCGCCCGGCGATCGGTTCGTCCGGAGCCGGCCGTCGCGGGGCTGCGCCGGTTCACATGCGCATGTACGGCCCCCGGTCTCGACGCGGTTTGGGGGGGCGGGCGCCCGGCGATCGGTTCGTTGGAGCCAGACCGTCGCGGGCGCGAGGCTGCGCCGGGGTCACATGCGCTGCTCGCTGACGGTGACGTCGGCCGGGTTTGGCGCTACACTAGCCGTGAGTCTGTACCGTGGGGACGGTGTGGGCTCCTGGTGGGGTCGACCGGCGCCGCCCATCGGAGCGTGGCGCCGGTCGAACCGGAGCCTGCGCTGTGGGGTTGGCTAGGCGCCCGAGCGGAGCCGACAGGCGGCTGGCGGCTGGCTGGCGCCGGAGCTTTTTGGCTGGGCGCCCGGCGGGGCCGACAGGCGGCTGGCTGGCGCCGGAACTTTTTAGTCGCCCGAGTGGCGTGCTGATGGCCGTGGAGCTGGCGGCTCCTCCCGCGCGCGTCGGCGGCCGCAGTCATCGAAAGGGAGATGCCATGAGCAGGCAGGCAGGCGGTAGCGTCGGGGCGCCGTCGCGGCGGGGGTTCATTCGGCAGGCCCTCGGGGGCGGCCTGGGGGTGACGATGGTGGGCGCCGCCGGCGGCGCGCGTCCGGGCGCGCAGGTGGGCGGTCCGATTCGGTCGTTCGACCACGTGGCGGTTCCCATGCGGAACACTGAGGCCATGGTGCGGTTCTACCGAGCCCTCGGCTTCGGGGTGATGGAGGGCGAGCGCATCTGCTCGGTGCATTTCGGCGACAGCAAGATCAATTTCCATCGGCCGGTGGCGTGGCAAGATCCGAGCTTCACCCTGCGCGCCCCGGCGGCGGTGCCGCCGTGCGGCGACTTCTGCTTCGTGTGGGACGGCGGGGCGGCCGCGCTGGAAGAGCTGCTCGACCGGGCGGGGGCGGAGGTGATAGTGGGACCGGCGCCCCGCACCGGCGGGCGCGACGGCGGTACTGTCGAGGGCGTCAGCCGCTACATCCGGGATCCGGACGACAACCTGCTGGAGTTCATCATCTACTGATTCGTCTGTGCGTCTGCCGCAGAACGGCGCGCGGTCCCTGCGCGTCGGTGCGCTCGGGGCGCGCCACTGCCGATATGCCGATGCGGGGAACGTTGCGCGGCTCGGCGATTGTCCTGACGACCGTCTGCCTGGCTTGCGGCCCCGGACCACCCGCAGGGCCGCCGACCGAGCGCGATTCCCTGTGGATCGCGATGGTGCGGACCGATGGCGTCCTCATTCCCTTCGCTCGCCGCGGCGACGACGGCTGGGATCTGCCTTGGCCGGCGCCGTTCGACGCCGAGACCGCCCCTCTCGACACCGACGGCGAGGCCGGTCCGCCTGGGCCGGGCCGGGAGCCGACCCTGCCGACGCCGCCCATCGACCGGCAGGATCCGCGGGGCGGCAGAATCGCCGCCCCGATGCAGTGGAGCTTCTACTCGCAGACGGAGCGCGGCACGGCCCTGGCGGTGGCGAGACTGCTGCTCATCGAGGTCCAGTGCCTGATGAGTTGGGCGTTGGGTTTCGGCGATCGAGAGCTGTCGTCGGTCGAGGGCACTCGCGGTGTCGCCGGCGTCGCCTTCAATCACCCTCTGGAGATCGTGTCGTCGAGTGACGGCATTCCCGCCCTCGATCAGATGAGCGCCGAGCTGGGGCTGGTCGACGCGACCGACGTCGACGACCCGACGCAGTCGAGGAGGTTCGTCTGGCTTGGCTTCTATCGCCTGGACGACGGCGGCGTCATCGGCGTCGTGAACGACCTCGCGTTCGAGGGCGAGAGCTGGCTGGTGGTGGAGATCGACGGCGAACAGGGGCGCATCGTCCACCGCGTCCTTGGTGGCGGCTGCTGAGCCGCGGTCACCGCCCGGAAGGCGACCGCTACGTGCGAGGCCACCCACACCCTAGTGTCCTGTCTGTCAAATAGGGCTACGTAATATGATCCTGCTGTGCGGCCAGACTCGAGCGAGCATGCTGGATTTTACGAAGAATGGCCTCGCCTTTGGCCTTCCACTTGTAGGGCTTGGGCGTCAGATTCCGTTCAGCGAGGTAGTCCTCGATGTCCGCCACCAGGGTCTTGACGCTGTTGAAACTGCCCTCTCGGATCACGTCCTGGGTCAGGTCCGCGAAGAAGCGCTCGACCAGGTTGAGCCACGACGCGCTGGTCGGCGTGAAGTGCAGGTGGAACCGCGGGTGCTTCGCCAGCCAGGCCCGCACGCGGTGGTCCTTGTGGGTACAGTAGTTGTCGACGATGAGATGAAGATCCATCTCCGGCGGGGTCTCCCGGTCGATTTGCTTGAGAAACCGGAGCCATTCCACATGCGTGTGCTGCGCCTCGGTCCGCGCGATGAGCTTGCCGTCCAGGTAGTTCAGGGCAGCGAACAGCGTGACCGTCCCGTGGCGCCGGTAGTCATGGGTCCGCGTCCGGGTCGCCCCGCGCCGCAGGGGCAGGCCCGGTTGGGTGCGTTCCAAGGCCTGACACTGGCTCTTCTCGTCGCAACAGAGCACGAGCGCCCGCTCGGGCGGATCCAGATACAAGCCGATCACGTCCCAGAATTTCTCCGCGAACTTCGGGTCGTTGGACACTTTGAAGGTCTTCACCACATGCGGCTTGATGTCGTTGGCGCGCCAGATCCGGTGGACGCTGTCCGGCGACATCCCCACTGCGGCGGCCATGGTGCGCACGCTCCATCGCGTCCGAGGCGCCGGCGGCTGGGTTGCCCGGAGGATGACGTGTTCGACCTTCTCCGGCGTGATCGAGGGTCGCCGCCCCCGACCCGGCTGATCCCGCAAGCCCGCAAGTCCCTCCCGGTCAAACCGTTGCGACCACTTGTTGACACAAGCTCTGCTGACGCCGAGCTCCGCCGCCACTTGCTCTTGCGACAACCCGGCGACCCGTCGCAGGATGATCTGCGCCCGCAAGTGGTCTCGCATGGGGGTCGTAGGTGCCTGCACGCGCCGCTCCAACTCGGCGCGTTCGGGGTCGGTGATTTCGAGGACAGAGACCGGCCGAGCCATTCCGTATACGATAATGCGTGAAGGTGGTTACGTCAACTCATTTACCGGACAGGACACTAGCCGCGCGGCGCGCCGTATAATGCGGCGGTGGCTCTGCGAGAAGACCTGACGCGGCGCCTGCAGGCCGTCGCCCGGCGCGACCCGGACGTGCGCGCTCTCTACGTCTTCGGCTCCCGCATCGACGGGACCCCCCGACCGGACTCCGATCTTGACGTCGGCGTGCTCTACGCGTCGCCCCAGCCGCTCGAGAAGACCGTCCGGTTCGAAGACGCCCTCCACCGCACGGTCGGCCTCCCGGTGGATGTGACCGACGCAGGAAACGCCGACGCCTTCCTGGCTCTGGCGGTGGTGCGTGGCGACCGGATCTTCTGCCGGGACGAGGTGGAGGCGGATCTCTTCGATCTGTATGTCTTGCGGCGCGCCGGCGACTTGCTGCCGTTCGAGCGCGCACGATGCGCGATGCTGCTCGATGGGACGCCATGACCGCCGGCCGGGTCAGCCGCACCATCGTCGCCAACCGCGTCGCCCTGATTCGCCGTCTCCTCGACGAGGCCGCAACGCTTCCGCTGGGCGACCTCGACGCCTTCACTCGTGATCCGCGGATGGTCGCGGCGGGCGAATCGTATCTTCGCCGCACCCTCGAGGCCCTGCTCGACATCGCCCGCCACGTGCTGGCGAAGGGCTTTGCGCGGGGGCCGTCCGAGTACGCGGAGGTGGCGCGACAGCTCGGCGAGGTGGGCGTCGTCTCGTCCCGCCAGGCCGACCGGTTGGTGCTCATGGCCCGCTATCGCAACCGTCTGGTGCATGGCTATCACCAGGTGAAGGCGCCCGAGCTCTACGACCTGCTGGTGCGGCGGCGCGACGATATCTCGGAAACCGTGCGCGAGATCGCGGCCTGGATGGCGGCGCACCCGGATCGCGTCGCCGACCCCGAGTGACCCGCACGGCTTCCGCCCGGCGGGAGCGGCGTCAGAAGAACCAGGTGAGCGACACGTAGCCCACGGCGCTCAGCACACCGTAGGCCGAGGGCAGGATCTGGCCGGCGGTCGGGGTGTCGTCGCCGACGCCGAAGAACACCCCGCCGGCGACGGTGGTCTCGTCGCCCGCCGAGTAGGAGAAGCTCGGGGCGACGATGGCGCTCCTGTCGTTGAGGTTCCAGAGCCAGAGGCCGGCGACGCTCAGCAGCGGGTGGATCTGGTAGGACGCCTGCACCGCCGCCTCGTCGCGCCCGTACACCTGATACTCGGCCCGCAGGAACTCCGGCGACTGGAAGATGCGGAAGAAGTCGTCCGGCGCGGCGGCGCCGCGGCCGTCGCGCTGGTACTCGACGACGAGGCCCATGTCGCGGCCGTAGACACTCAACCGTCGGTCGAGACCGATGGTGCCCCGCCCCGTCACGACGCCCTGGAAGTCCCTCACCACCGCCTCGAACCGGATGGCCCAGGCCCCCAGGCCGCCCGCGGCGCCGACCGCCCCGGCCGTGTCGCCGTAGAGGCTGCCGCCCCACCCCGAGACCTCCCAGTTTCGCCACGTGGTGAGGCCGCGCGCGAGCGCCGTCGTCTCGTCGCCGACGAGGGTGCGGCTGGGCCGGAACACCACGTCGATCTCGCTCAGCGGGGTGGGATAGATGCGGGCCCGCGCGGCGTCGATGCCGCCTCGGTAGACGCGGAACGGGTCGGCGGGGCTGAAGGGAATGAACGGGTCCGCGGGAGTGAGGAACAGGGTGGTGCCCCACGACACCGCCTGCCGGCCGATGCTCACCTCGACGGTGTCGTTCGGTTGCCATGCCACGTTGAACCGGTCGAGCCGTTGCAGCCACCGGACGTGGTCCCGATCGACGGCGGTCCACTGCAGATCGAGCCACTCGCCGCCCGCGGGAACCGCGCCCAGCCCGACCAGGCCGCTGAACCCGGTGTCGTCCTGCTGGACGGTGAGCGCGTGGTCCCAGGCGATCTCCACCGCGAAGGGGCCCAACACCGGTTCGGTCGTCAACCGCAGTCGGTTGAAGACGCTGGCGCCGGCGTCGGTGGCGATCGTCGAGCCGGCCAACAGGGGAACCGTCTGGAAGTAGCCCGTGAGCCAGCTCGACTGGGCGCGGGCGCGGTCCGGCCCCAGCCCGGCCAGGGCGAGCACCGCGCCGGCGACGAGCAGGCCGCGTGCGCGGGGCATCATGCCCGACCTTCGGCCGTTCGTCCGACCGACCGGGACCCGCCGCGTGTGAGGGAGCGATGTTCGGCGAGGTGCTGGTCCTGGACGGCGAGGGGACAGGCCGCGCGCGCGGGGGGACATGTCCGGGTCTCGCCCGAGTCGATGCGGGGAGTCATGCCCGGGTCTCGTCCGAGTCGATGCGGCCGTCGACCATCCGGACGAGGCGCCGCGACCGCTCCATGACCCGGGCGTCGTGGGTGGCGAAGACGAACGTCACGCCGAGCTCGCGGTTCAGGTCGGCCATGACGTCGAGCAGGGCGGCGCTCGCGGCCGAGTCGAGGTTCGCGGTGGGTTCGTCGGCCAGCACCAGGGCGGGCCGGCTCGCCACCGCCCGCACCACCGCCACCCGCTGCTGCTGCCCTCCCGAGAGCTTCCCCGGCCGGCGGTCCTCGAGCCCGGTCATCCCCGTCCGCTCGAACAGTTCCTGCACCCGCTCCCGGCGCTCGTCGGCGGCCACGCCCTGGAGCAGCATCGGGAACTCGGCGTTCTCCATCGCCGTCAGCACCGGCAGCAGGTTGTAGGCCTGGAAGACGAAGCCGACCTGGTCGAGCCGCAACCTGGCCAGATCGCGGTTCGACATCGCGGTCACGTCGCGGCCCGCCACCTCCACGCGTCCCTCGCTGGGGCGCGTCAGGCCGCCGATCAGGTTCAGCAGGGTCGTCTTGCCGGACCCCGACGGCCCGGCCAGGGCCGTGAACTCGCCCCGTTCGACGGTCAGGCTGACGTCGCGGACCGCCTGTACCTCCTCCGCTTCCTGGTGGAAGACCTTCCAGACGCCGTCGGTCCGGACCGCCGCGGTATCGGTGTCGGTCATGGAGTCGCTCGCGGTCGCCGGTTCACCGGTCGAACTTCATCGCCTCGGTCACGTCGAGCCGGGCCGCCCGCAGGGCCGGATAGACCGACGCGACCGCGCCGATGAACAGGATGAACAACAGCACCTGCACGAGGCGCGTCGTCCGCAGCAGCGGGAAGATGATCGGATCGACGACCACGCCCGAGAAGGTCATCTCGTCCATCAGGGCCGAGAAGTCGAGGCCGTCGGCGAAGAAGCCCCACGTGACGGCGAGCCCGAGGCCGACGCCGATGAAGCCGCTCGCCGCGGTCAGGGTCAGCCCCTCGATCAGCACGATGGCCCCGGTCTGTCCCGGCGTCAGCCCGAGCGCCCGCAGCACCCCGAACTCGCGGCGGCGGTGCAGCACCGACATCAGCACGGTGTTGACGATGCCGAACGCGATGATCGTGAAGATGAAGGCGTGGGTCAGGTAGCCGCCGAAGTCGTCGATGGCCACCGCCGCCGCCAGCGCCGGGTTCGCCTCGCGCCAGCCCATCACGCGGGCGTCCCCGCGGGCGATGGGCTCTGCCAGGGCGCGCTCGATGCGCGCGGCCACCCCGGCCGTCGCGGCGCTGTCGTCCAGCACCACCCCGACGTTGGTGACGTCGCCCGACGACCCCAGCCACTCGTCGGCGGTGGCCAGCGGAATGTGCACCAGAAGCTGATCCACTTCCGGCACGCCCGTCCGGAAGATGCCGACCACCCGCAAGAGCTGCCCCGCGATCTCGCGCTCGGCGTCCTGCGCCTGCACCACGAAGCGCGAGCCGAGCCGCAGATCGAGGCGGTCGACCAGGTCCACCCCGACATAGGCGGCCAGCCGATCGTCCGGCTCGAGGTACCGTCCCTCGACCAGCCGGTCGTCGATGGGGCTGAACTCCGCCTCCGCCGACGGGTCGACGGCGACGATCTGGGCCGGCCGCGAGCCCGCGGCCGAGCTCGCGAGCCCGGTCACGGCGAGCTTGGCGGTCGTCGCCACCACCCGCGCGGCGACGTCGGGCGTTGCGAACACCTCCTCGGCGGCGCGCCGCACCCCGGCCGGCAGCCGGTCCTCGATGCGGCGGCTCAGCCGGAACTCGGGGCGCTCGATGGTGACGTGCCCCTCGCCGAGCCGGACCCCCGAGTCGATCCACTGCTCGTGCGAGCCGTCGCCGAGCGCGAAGGTGAAGACGAGCAGGGCGCCCCCGACGATCATCGCCGACGCCGTCAGCACCGTCCGCCGCACGTGGCGGCGCAGATTGCGCATCGCCAGCAGCACGAGGACGCGCGTTCGCGCCGGGGGACGCGGGGCGGAGGGCGATGGCATCGTCACAACCCCGACAGCGTGTCGGCCGGCGGCACCCGCGCCGCCTTGGCCGCCGGATAGAGGGCCGCGAGAAGGGCGGTCAGCACCAGTCCGACCGCCGCCCACGTCCACGCCGGCACGTCGTAGCCGACGCGCAGGCTGGGCTCGAGCAGCGCGCCCTGCAGGGTGACGCTGCCGATGAGCCACGACAGGCTGGGCGGCGCGGCGGCCCACCACACCATCAGCGGAAACGTGACGGCCGAGCCGATGGCGAGGCTGAGCAGGCCCACGGCCACCGCCTCGGACAGCACCGTGCCCACGATGGCCCACGGCGTCGCCCCCAGGGCGAGCATGACCGCGAACTCGCGCCGGCGCTCGAAGGTCGCCATGAGCATGGTGTTGGCGATGCCGAAGCTGGCGATGGCGAAGATGATGATGATGAAGATCCAGTACGTCGACTCGGCGAGGCCGACGTAGTCGACCAGCACCGGGTTGAGCACCGTCCACGACGCCACCTCGATCTCCCGGCTGCCCGCGTCGATGGCCTCGGCGAGCCGCGCCGCGACCGCGTCGGCCTCGGCCGGATCCGCGGTGGCGACCGCGATCTCGTGAATGCGGGCGGGGTCGAGATAGACGAGCGCCTGCAGGTCGCCGATGGCGAGCACGGCGGTGCGGGCGTCGAACTCGACGAGCCCGGTCCGGAAGACCCCGGCCACCGTGTAGAGGTCGTTGGCCATCGAGCCGTCGGCGGCCGACCCCACCAGCACCAGCTCGTCGCCGACGCCGGCCGCCAGTTGCCGGGCCATCTCATCGCCGACGAGTATCTCGTAGGCGCCCGGCTCGGGCAGCCGCCCCGCGACCAGCTCGTCGAGGAAGCGGGTCAGCGCCACCTCGCGCTCGGGATCCACACCCAGGAACATGCCCGCCGAGGTCGCCTCGCCCGAGCTGACGAGGCCCCCCGCGTACACCCGGGGGGCCGCCGCCGTCACCCCCTCGTCGGCGTCGATGGTTGCGAGCAGGGCCTCGACGTCGACCCCCTCGCGCCCCCCGAGGGTGTCGTACATGCTGCGGTCGGGCCGGTACTCGGCGTGGTGGATCTCGATCTGGCCGCTCACGAGCGACGTGGCGTTCTCGACGAGCTCGGCCATGATGCCCCGCATCCAGCCGATCATGAAGACCACCGCGAAGAAGCCCACGGCGAGGCCGAGGGCGGTCAGCACCGTCCGGCGGGGGTTCCGGCCGATGTTGCGCCAGCCGATGCGCGGCCAGGGCCGTTCGCGCATCGGAGGCTACCGTCCGCGCTGCAGGGTGCGCAGAGAGAAGAACGAGGTGTCGAGGTCGATGTCGAACTCCAGCTCGTCGTAGCGGAACGACGTGCGTTCGCCCGGCTTGTCGGCGGGGCGCATGTCCATGACGCCGGGGACGAGGCGCCCGCCCATCTCGGTGTACTCGCTGTACTCCATGGTGCGGGCCAGCTCGCCGTCCTCGTCGTAGTACCGCGCCCAGAGCGGCATCGAGTCTCTCTGCCGGACCAGGAACGCCATGTGACCCCAGACCACCGCCGCCTCCGGCTTCGGGGTCAGGCGAAGCTCCCACACCGCGACGCCGTCGCGCTCGCCCTCGAAGGCCATCTCGACGTCGTAGTCGTCGACGAGACGGCTCTCCTTCACGAGGTCGTCGTTGGTGAAATGCGACCCCATCCACGAGCCGCCCATCATCGAGGCGGGAATCTTGATGGTGCGATCCACCTTCGGCAGGTAGTTCCAGATGTCGTCCCCCGCCATCAGGGTCGCCGTGCCCGCGTCCCGCCGCGGCGCGCGCAGGCGGACGAGCGAGTAGTCGGTGCCGAGCGACCACACCTCCATGGTCATCTCGCGCTCCCAGTGCTCGGTCACCACCTCCATCGTCGCCACGCCGCGGCTCGAGTCGCCGCGCATGAGGCGGTCGACCTGGTCGATGATGGCCATCGGGTCCGTCTGCGCGGACGCCACCGCCGCGAAGAGAACGCCGGTCACCCCCACGAGCGAAATCTGCGCCAACATTCGGAACATGCGCGTCCTCCCTGGAACCCGAACCGTCACCCTATCAGTCTAGCGCAATCCGCCGCCGCAACCGTCTCCACGCGACCGGAACCGGCCCGCCCCCACACCTGACGCGCTCACGGCCCCGACTCCCCGCGCGGGGTCGGACACTCCGCCCTCAGTTGCCGAGGTAGCCGGCCCAGTCGTCCATCAACCGGCGGCGCCGTTCGAACAGATCCGACCGCGCATAGGCCGCCTCGACCGGATTCCGCACCGCGTGGGCAAGGGCAGCTTCGACGACTTCCCGGGGATGGTCCGTCTCCTCCGCCGCCCAGTCGCGAAAGCTCGACCGGAATCCATGCGGAACCGCGGCGATCCCGAGCTCGTTGAGCAGCCCCGACAGGGCCATGTCCTTCAACACCCCGCCCCGCGCGGTCGCGAACGCGAGCCGCCCGCCGTTGTCGAGCCTCCGCGCCGCGTCGAGAATCTCCAGCGCCCGCCGGCACAGCGGAACCCGGTGCTCGCGCTTCGCCTTCATGCGTTCGGCCGGAATCGTCCACACGGCGCGCGCCGTGTCCATCTCGGTCCACCGCGCCCCGCGCACCTCACCTGACCTCGCCGCCGTCAGCACCAGAAACTCGAACGCCAGCTTGACCACCCGCCTCGCGTCCGCTCTCCGCACCGCTCTGACCGCCGCCGCCACTTCCCGATGCGGCAGCGCTCGCATGTGCTGCACCCGATGCTGCTGACGCCCGAGCACCGGCCCGATGCGGTCGCACGGATTGTCGGTCCGATACTCCATCGCCATCGCCCATTCCAACACCGCTCCGATGCGCTGGCGCAGGCGCCGCGCCGTCGTCGGCCTGTCGTGCCACAGATGCTGCAGCACCTCGATCACATCGGCGCTCGTCACGTCGCACACCCTCATCCCGCCAATCAACGGAAACGCGTAGCGGGCCAGGCCCGCCAACCACGCCCGGCCGTACTTCCGGTTGCTCCAGCCCGGCGTCATCTGCCGCCAGACGCGATGCGCCGCCGCCTCGAAGGTCGGCATGATCCGCGCCTCGCGCCTCACCGCCAGCGGGTCTCCGCCTCCTCGCGCGAGCTTCCGGTTGGCGAGCGCCTGCGTCCGCGCCTCTTCCAGTGAGACGATCGGATAGCCCCCCAGACCCATCTCCCGCCGCCGCCCCCGTATCGTGATCCGCTGAATCCAGCTTCGGCTGCCCGACGCCTGAACATCGAGATACAGACCATGACCGTCGCAGTAGCGTCCCGCCCCGGTCACGCTGCGCACGAAGTCCGCCGAGAGCGCGTTCTCGGGATGCCGCCCGCGCGGCTTCAGCTTGCGTCGCGCCGCCCTTCCCACCAAGTTACCATCCAATTTTCCCCCCATTTTTGGTGGAAAAGCCCGAGACTATACAAAGCTCTCCGCCAACGTGTCAACACGCATCTTTTCGCCTGAAATCAAGCTGTACGCCCCGCATTCCGACGCCGTCCTGGCCATTCGCGGCCACCCGAACATGGCGGACTGATCCGATTCCCCCGTTGCCGGGTGAGAGGACGAGTTCACAAGGGAGAGCATGATGCGTATGGGACCGGTTTTTGCGAGAGGTAGTTGCCGGGCGCTGAGCTGGGTGGTGCTGTTCGGCTGGATGCTGGCGCTGGGGGGAGGTACGGTCGAGGCGCAGTCACTAAAGGTGTACGTCGCGGAAGGCGACGGAACGCTGACGGTGTTTTGGGCCGGGGGTCCCGGCGACACGGTCGGATACCGGATCAAAGGCGTGGTACCCGATGACTTGAAGGAGGATCGCGGTTCGAACGAGGCGGCTGGCGCAGGCATGGTCAAGAGAACCATCACTGGCTTGACCAACGGCGCCGTATACGTCGTGCGGGTAACGTCGGGGGCGACCTTTGGCACGATAACGGGAAGTCCAGGTAGGGCAACCGAAGACCCCAACTTCGGAGCGAGATATACGCCAGGCGACAAGCAACTGATGGTATCCTGGCCATCCAAGGCAGGCGCGATGGGTTACCTCGTTCAATACCGGGGGAAAACCGAAGTTGACCTGATGGACCACGCCATCGTCCCCGCGGGCATGACTGAGACCACCATCATGGGCTTGATCAACGCCGCGACATATGTCGTGCGGGTGACGGCGCTGGTGGGGGGGAAAGACTCTCCGGAAGCAGATGTGTTTGGCGTAATTCCTGTTGCGAGGCCCTATCAGCCCGTGGAAAAAGTCGGCAAATTCGGGCCGATCGGGTCGATCTGAGTGGTTGTAGTGTCGTAGACTTCACAGCATGGCGATGGGCAAGAGGCCGGCGGCTCGACCGGCGCCACCGATGTGGGTGACGGCAGAGGACCTTCCCAAGAGTGCGGGGCATCCCTTCTTCGAGCGGCTGAATCGGATTCTGGAGAAATCCAGGTTCGACGCTTTCGTGGAGGGGTTGTGTGCGGTCTTCTACGCGGAGCGAATGGGTCGTCCGAGTCTGCGACCCGGGCGGTATTTCCGGCTTCTGTTCATCGGGTATTTCGAGGGTCTGTCATCGGAGCGCGCGATTGCGTGGCGGGTCGCGGATTCGCTGAGCCTGCGGGCTTTCCTGGATCTGGACGTGACGGAGGCGACGCCGAACCACTCGACGCTGTCACGGACTCGGCGTCTGATCGACGTGGAGACGCACGCGGCGGTGTTCACGTGGGTGCTGGAGCGGTTGTCGGAAGCGGGTCTGGTGAAGGGGAAGACGATCGGGGTGGACGCGACGACGCTGGAAGCGAACGCGGCGATGCGGAGCATCGAGCGTCGGGATACGGGGGACTCGTACGACGCGTTCGTGCGGGGGCTGGCGGAGGCATCTGGCATTGCGACGCCGACGCGGGCGGAGTTGGCGCGTTTCGACCGTTCGCGGAAGGGCCGGAAGACGTCGAATGAAGAGTGGACGTCTCCGCAGGACCCGGACGCGAAGATCGCGAAGATGAAGGACGGTCGGACGCATCTGGCCCACAAGGCGGAGCACGGTGTCGACCTGGAGACGGGAGCGCTCCTGTCGGTGACGGTTCAGGACGCGTCGGAGGGTGATACGGCGACGCTGCCGGAGACGCTGACGAAGGCGGCGGAGCAGGTGGAGGCGGTTCAGCCTGACGGTGAGGGCGTCGAAGAGGTGGTGGCCGACAAGGGGTATCACAGCGACGCGACGCTGGTGGCGCTCGACGACCTTGGTGTACGCAGCTACATCGCGGAGCCGGCGCGTGGTCGGCGCGTCTGGCAGGACAAGAAGACGGGTGAGACGCCGCCGGAGAAGCGTGCTGCGCAGTCGGCGCTGTATGGGAATCGTCGGCGTATTCGCGGGGACCGGGGCCGTCGTCTCCAACGCTGCCGGGGGGAACTGGTGGAGCGGCCTTTCGCTCACCAGTATGAGACCGGGGGTCTGCGTCGGGTGTGGGTGCGCGGCCATGAGAATGTCCGCAAGCGGGTGCTGGTCCAGGCGGCGGGCTGCAACCTGGGTCTGTTGCTGCGCCGCCTGACGGGCGTCGGTACGCCCCGGAGCCTGCAGGGGCGGGCTCTTTCGGCGATTCTCGGGCTGATCGAACGCCTCATGGGCCTCTGGGGGCGTCTGAACGGCCTCTGGAGGGCCAAATGGGCTCCGGTCGCCCCCTGGGGCTCAGCCGCTCGTCCCCAAGCTGCTTGAACAGGCCCGCTCAGCGAACCGACTTCGTCCACGGGCTGTCAGGGTCGAATCGTCACTCGGAGTTATCCAGGGGCGACCCGGCGACGGCGCGCTTCAGCAGGTGCAGGGCGTCGGGGCCGATCCCGGTAGCGGTCTCGATGGTGGGCCAGGGGACACCGGCGCGAAGCAGGTCTTCGACCATCTTCACCTGTGCCTCCTGGCGTCCCTCCTGACGCCCCTCTTGGCGTCCCTGCTGACGGCCCTCCTGGCGTCCCTGCTGGACGAGTTGTTCGGCGTAGTCCATTCGCGGCTCCTCCCCCGGAACCTCCCGGCGCAGGGCGGCAGCGAAGCGCCGCCAGTGATCGCCCGGGTGAGCAGGGGGCTTCTCTTGGGGGCCACCCGGGGCGCCGCCGCTCGGCCGAGTTCACTGCCGGCGCGTGCGCGCGTTGGGCCGGCGGCGAAGCGCGGCTTCGGTTCGCGCCCGGTTTCGGCTCAAGGGTCGATCGTCATTCGGAGTTGTCTGCCGGCGGTTGGGCGACGGCGCGCTTCAGCAGGTGCAGGGCGTCGGGGCCGATTCCGGTGGCGGTCTCGATGGTGGACCAGGGGACGCCGGCGCGAAGCAGGTCTTCGACCATCTTCACCTGTGCCTCCTGGCGTCCCTCCTGGCGTCCCTCCTGACGCCCCTCCTGACGCCCCTCCTGACGCCCCTGCTGGCGTCCCTCCTGACGCCCCTCCTGACGCCCCTGCTGGCGTCCCTCCTGACGCCCCTGCTGGACGAGTTGTTCGGCGTAGTCCATCGCGGCTCCTCCCGCCGGAACCTCCCGGCGCAGGGCGGCAGCGAAGCGCCGCCAGTGATCGCGGGTGAGCGTGGCATGCAAGTACACCACGAACGGCAGCAGCCGGTCGATGTCGTCGGCCGCCGTTCTGGCGTTCAGATCCGCAAGCAGGCGAAGCGCCGAGCGGGTTGCGGACCAACTGTCGCGGAGCGCGGCCATCATCGTCAACTGCGCGATGCGTCCGCGCAGCGTTCCACGCACCTCGTCCGGGTCGATGGTCGTCTGGTCGATCAACACGTGCTCGAAGCGCGGACTCCAGCGCCAGTCGGGAGACACGTCGGCAAACAGGGTCGCGAACTCGGTCGGGTGCGGCCAGCCCGTCCGGCCCTGGAAGAACACCACCGGGAGAATCGGCCGCAGCGTCCGGTCCGTCGGGCGCTGTTGGCGGTCGCGCGCCCAGATGCGGCAGCAGTACGTCAGCAGGCGCAGGCGCATCCACCGGTCGGGGGCCGACTGATGCTCGACGAGCACGTACAGCCACGCGGCGGCGCCGTTCTCCCGTTCGACGGCGAACAGCAGGTCGGATTCTCGTTCCCGGAGGTCGTCGTCGACGAAGCGGCCGTCCTGTACCGCGAGGCTCGACCAGCGGAGAGCCTGGGTGACCTGTGCGGGCAGGTACGCCCGCAGGAGGGCGGCGGCGTCCCCCGGGTCGGAGAACACGGTGCGGAACAGGTGGTCGTGTGGTTGCGGCGTGTCGGTCATCCCGTCGTCGATTGATCATCGCACAGGCTGTCGTCGGCGGCCGCGGTCCGACCGATCAGCGCGCGTCGCGACGACCGGTAGCTGCCGAAGCCAAGGGTGCGCGACCGGCTGCGGATGACGAGGCGCCGGATCCAGCGGCGGCGCCGGAGGCTCGACGTGGGAGGTAGAGGGCCCGCCTGATCGCCGTAATCGCGGTCTCGTTTCATGACGTAGCAGCCCTTCCAACTCGTCGAGACTGTGGCTTCCTTTACCGATATCGGTATGAGGCCCCGTCCGCGCAAGGACGGGAAGGTGGTGGAAGGTCGAGGCATCATTCCACGGCGGCTCCTGCGAAGCGCGATTGCTCCATCGTTATGTACAATAGGGTTGCTATTGGCTCACCGTGTCACTTCTCCCCGATTCGCTTGAAGTCGGGTATGGAATGCGCGGATAGTCGGACCGTCCGGGGAAGTGAACTTTGTCGCGACAGGACGGTCGTCCTGTCGGTTGACGCCGCTCCCTCCGGCCGCTGCGAACCCACCAGAGATCCGATCAGAGCACCGCATGAAGCCCCGCGGAAGACATCCCGAGAATGCCCTCTCGACCGAGTTCGTGCGCGACGTCGCCCGGACCGGTCGCTACTGCGACGGCCATGGCCTGTACCTCGACGTGCGGCCCTCCGGCCGCCGGAGCTGGGTGCAGCGCATCGCCATTTTCGGCCGCCGGCGTGAGATCGGCCTCGGCGGCTTCCCCCTCGTCTCGCTCGCCGAGGCCCGCGCCGAGGCCTTCGCCAACCGCAAGCTCGCCCGCGCCGGCGGCGATCCGCTTGCCGAAAAGCGCCGCGCCCGGAGCGTGTTGACCTTCGAGGCGGCGGCCGGGCGGGTGTGGAACCAGATGCGGCCGGGCTGGCGCAACCGGAAGTATGGCCGCGACTGGATGCTGGGCCTTGCCCGCCATACCTTCCCACGCCTGGGCCCGGTACCGGTGGCCCGCGTCACGAGCACCGACGTCATCGAGACCCTCGAGCCCATCTGGCACGCCCGGCCGGCGACGGCGCGGCGCGTGCGCCAGCGCATCAACGCGGTGATGGAGTGGGCGGTGGCGATGGAGTACAGGGCCGACAACCCGTGCGACCGCATCGGGCCCGCCCTGGGCCGTCAGCAGGACGTCGTGCAGCACATGCCGGCCCTGCCTCACGGCGAGGTCGCGGCGGCGGTCGCGGCCGTGCGGGCGGCGCGGGTGAGGCCGGTCGTGAAGCTGGCGTTCGAGTTTCTCGTGCTGACGGCGGCGCGGTCGGGCGAGGTGCGGGGGGCGCGGTGGGCCGAGATGAACCTGGCCCGCCGGGTGTGGACCGTACCCGCCACGCGCATGAAGGCCAACCGCGACCACCGGGTGCCGCTGTGCGAGCGCGCCGTCGAGGTGCTCGGCGAGGCCCGCGGCCGCCGCGGCCTCCTCGTGTTCCCGACGGCGCAGGGCGGGCGGCTGAAGGACGAGGCCCTGTCGAGGCCGCTCAAGGACCTGGGCCTGTCGGCGGTGCCGCACGGTTTCCGATCGAGCTTCCGCGACTGGGCGGCCGAAGAGACCAACCACCCGCGCGAGGTCGTCGAGGCGGCCCTCGCCCACGCCGTGCGGAACTCGGTGGAGGCCGCGTACGCGCGGTCCGACCTGTTCGAGCGGCGCCGCCGGCTGATGGACGACTGGGGCAACTATCTCGGTGGCCGGCGCGAGCTCGTGATGACGTGCGCGTAGACCCGACCGCGCGGGCGGCCGAGAAATGCAGGCCGCGAGCCCATCGTACGCGCCGGCCCGCCAACGCTTCAGCACCGACACCAAGCACGCGTCACCGACACCAAGCACGCGTCGAGCAGACTGGCTGACGCGGACTGCATGCGGCGGCTCGCCGGGCCGCCGGACCAGCGCAACGCCGACGAGTCGGTTGGCAGGGATATCCGCGTGGCGGCTCGCGCCATCGCTTCCGGGATCGCCGAGCCCGTAACGTCAAGGGGCGGCTGCACCCCTGGCCATTGGGGAATGTCTGCGTCCGCAGGCCTCGCGCCGCACCCCGCGGTGAACGCCCGGGTCGACGACCGGCCCGTGCTACTGGTCGGGCTGCTCGGCTCCGGGCAGGACGACGCGCTCGATGGTGAGCAGGCGCTGATCGACCTTCGCGAAAGCGATCTCGACGTTGCGCAGCCGTTCGTCGATGCGGTCCATCCGGGTCTCGATGCGGTCCATCCGGGTCTCGATGCGGTCCATCCGGGTCTCGATGCGGTCCATCCTAGCGTTCAGTTCGGACCGTAGGTCATCGATGCGGGCGTTCACACCGGCGATCTGCGCCGATGTCAAGCCGGCGAGCACCACCACGGTGCCGATGATCCACTTCGTGTCGTTGCTCATCCGCACGCGAGCATAACACGCCAACCACAGGCCGGAGGGATGAAGGGGCCGCGCTCCCCGGTGCGCCAGGGGCAGGGCGGCCCAGAGCAAAGCCGCTCAGCTCCGGTTCGGAGAGACACACGGGCTGGCGTTCAGAAGATTCAGGAAAGGAGGGAGCCCTCTCTCCCCCCGAGCTTCGGGAGGAGAGAGGGCAACAAGGGAGAGTTGCGAACGGGACCCCGCCGAACGCTACCGACGCAGGTAGCGGCGGTAGCCGCCGACGGCGAGGAACGCCGCCAGCAGAAGCTGCGCGATGATCGGCAGGGCCGGCACCGCGGCATCCCAGAGGTAGAGCTTCACTTCGCCCGTCACCTCCGCCGCCATGTCTTCCGCCATGCCGTAGAGCGCCAGCTCTTCCGCCATGTTGTCCGCGTTCTCCATCATGCCGTCTTCCACCGCCATCACCATCGTCGTGCCGCTCATCTGGCCCGCACGGATGACGATCGGGTCGGCGGTGAAGTCGTCGTCCCCGGCGCTGCTCATGGCCCGGTCACGCATCAGGTTCACCGTCACGGCTTCGGTGACCGCACGGTTCGCCGTCACCGTGAGCATCGCGCCCCGGCCCCCCTCGACGACGTTCATGTCTTCGGGGCCGGTCAGGGTCAGGGTCAGCGCTTCGACACCCACCTCGACCGGGAACATGATGCTCGCCTCGCGGGGATCCGTCTGATCGGCGATCTTCACGCCCGACGGCATGCTCGCGTGCGCGGTGATGGTGATGTCCGCCATCCCCATGGCCTCGGCCATCACCGACACCATGCCGCCGCTGACCATCGTCGACGCCACCTGCTCGTCACTCGACATGACCGAGTACGACAGCGTCACGTTCGGCGCGGCGTTGAAGAGGGCACTGCCCATGATCTCGATCATCTCGCCATGGGTGAACATCATGTCGCTGCCCATGCCCGCTTCCTTCGCGGCGTAGACGGCGGCCTCGACCTCCGCCTGCGTCTTCGCCCACACCAGCTCCATCGTCTTGTCGCTGATGGTCAGCTCGGTCACCCCGGCCACGGTTTCCTTGTCGGCGCCGTGCCGCGTCTCCTTGCCGGCGAGCATGGCATCGATCACCAGCATCTCGCCGTCGTCGAGCACGTCGTCCTCCAGAGCCATGACCTTCACCATCATCGACTGCGTCCACGGACGCCGTCCGTTGTGCTCCGGGAACTCGACGGTAGCCGGCAACTGGTAGTCTCCCATCCCGGCCGTGGTGCCCGCCCCCATGGTCAACATCACGTCCACGGCTTCCGAGGTGTAGCGCCTCGTCTCCGGATCGATGGCGATGGTCTCCGGCGGATTCCGGTCGAGAGTCAGCTTCAGCTCGATCTCCTCCCCTTCTGCCACGCTGTCCATATTGGGCTCCACCGCGAGCAGCGGCAGCCTGTGGATGTCCAGCACGGTGATCTGATGGGAACCAACCGGAACCACGTCAAAGCCGCCCGACGCCAACGAGTCATCGTTCACCGACGCCTTCAGCTCGTACTCGTCGTCCATCCTGTTACCGTCGGACGCCGGCAGATGAACGGTGACGTTCGCCCGGTTGTTCGCCGGGTTCTGGCCACGATCGTCGGCAGTGCCTGCGTTCAACGTCAACGACGTGTCGCTCACCGAGATCATGGCCGAACTCACCGTCACGCCGTGGAGATCCACCATGTCCAACCGAACATCGAGCGGGAGGTCTCGTCTGTGAGGCATCGCCTCTATAGTGAATTCCACTTCCTCCGCGTTCTCGTAGACCGTCGTCGGCCCCGACGACCTGCCTCTCTTCACGGTGACCGTCTGCTCCTCGTTGTCCTCGATGACGATCATCGGCGTGGTCAAGCTGACCGCGTCGTTGGCATGCAGGTCAATGTCGTTGCTGTGATTCGCATAGAGCATGAATCCGTCGTTTTCCGCTTCATTCTGGTCTTCAAGCACTCGGACAGCCAGCTTGCCCGTTGCGCTCTTGTGGTGCCGTATGCTGTCCGGAAAATCTGTGGATTTTGGTCTGTCGGGCAGCGTTATCCTCACTCTAGACCACAAATCGCCATCACGGTAGTCCCCATCTGGGAAGTCCACGTCCTGCTCGTCGTCGTACGGAGACAACCAATCCGCCAAAAGGTCGCGGTCATACCCGGTAACCACCTCGACGTAGCAGCCCGTGGAAAAAGTCGGCAAATTCGGGCCGATCGGGTCGATCTGAGTGGTTGTAGTGTCGTAGACTTCACAGCATGGCGATGGGCAAGAGGCCGGCGGCTCGACCGGCGCCACCGATGTGGGTGACGGCAGAGGACCTTCCCAAGAGTGCGGGGCATCCCTTCTTCGAGCGGCTGAATCGGATTCTGGAGAAATCCAGGTTCGACGCTTTCGTGGAGGGGTTGTGTGCGGTCTTCTACGCGGAGCGAATGGGTCGTCCGAGTCTGCGACCCGGGCGGTATTTCCGGCTTCTGTTCATCGGGTATTTCGAGGGTCTGTCATCGGAGCGCGCGATTGCGTGGCGGGTCGCGGATTCGCTGAGCCTGCGGGCTTTCCTGGATCTGGACGTGACGGAGGCGACGCCGAACCACTCGACGCTGTCACGGACTCGGCGTCTGATCGACGTGGAGACGCACGCGGCGGTGTTCACGTGGGTGCTGGAGCGGTTGTCGGAAGCGGGTCTGGTGAAGGGGAAGACGATCGGGGTGGACGCGACGACGCTGGAAGCGAACGCGGCGATGCGGAGCATCGAGCGTCGGGATACGGGGGACTCGTACGACGCGTTCGTGCGGGGGCTGGCGGAGGCATCTGGCATTGCGACGCCGACGCGGGCGGAGTTGGCGCGTTTCGACCGTTCGCGGAAGGGCCGGAAGACGTCGAATGAAGAGTGGACGTCTCCGCAGGACCCGGACGCGAAGATCGCGAAGATGAAGGACGGTCGGACGCATCTGGCCCACAAGGCGGAGCACGGTGTCGACCTGGAGACGGGAGCGCTCCTGTCGGTGACGGTTCAGGACGCGTCGGAGGGTGATACGGCGACGCTGCCGGAGACGCTGACGAAGGCGGCGGAGCAGGTGGAGGCGGTTCAGCCTGACGGTGAGGGCGTCGAAGAGGTGGTGGCCGACAAGGGGTATCACAGCGACGCGACGCTGGTGGCGCTCGACGACCTTGGTGTACGCAGCTACATCGCGGAGCCGGCGCGTGGTCGGCGCGTCTGGCAGGACAAGAAGACGGGTGAGACGCCGCCGGAGAAGCGTGCTGCGCAGTCGGCGCTGTATGGGAATCGTCGGCGTATTCGCGGGGACCGGGGCCGTCGTCTCCAACGCTGCCGGGGGGAACTGGTGGAGCGGCCTTTCGCTCACCAGTATGAGACCGGGGGTCTGCGTCGGGTGTGGGTGCGCGGCCATGAGAATGTCCGCAAGCGGGTGCTGGTCCAGGCGGCGGGCTGCAACCTGGGTCTGTTGCTGCGCCGCCTGACGGGCGTCGGTACGCCCCGGAGCCTGCAGGGGCGGGCTCTTTCGGCGATTCTCGGGCTGATCGAACGCCTCATGGGCCTCTGGGGGCGTCTGAACGGCCTCTGGAGGGCCAAATGGGCTCCGGTCGCCCCCTGGGGCTCAGCCGCTCGTCCCCAAGCTGCTTGAACAGGCCCGCTCAGCGAACCGACTTCGTCCACGGGCTGGTAGGCATGCGTTTTGCCCTGGTTGTGAAGCTGGGTGAGCTCCAAGTGGTCCCACTGCACTTCGATCTCCAAACGGAGATCCAGCTCGCCCTCGGCCACGTGGATGCGTGGGATCCCTCCAATCGTCTTCTTCTGAATATTGCCCATCACCTCCATTCTGGTGATCTGACCCTTCAGATCCGGACCGGCCATGGTGGTGCCTTCGCCGGTCATGGACCACGGCGACTTGCCGCTGCTGTTCTGAGCACGGACCTGGACTTCGTACGTCATGCCACTGGCCAAATCCGTGAGGGTTGTGGATGTTCCAACCACAGCCGTGGACAGCACAGTCCAATTCGAACTACCCTTGGCTCGGAACCGCAATTCATAGTCGATGATGGCGCCACCATTGTCGTTCGGCGCCTCCCACATCACATCCAGCGACATCGTCGTGCCGGCCGTAGCTGTGACTGTCGGCACCGCAGGTGCATCGGGCACGCCCGGATCTGCAGTGGGCCTCGCAACAGGAATTACGCCAAACACATCCGCCTCGGGAGAATCATTGTCTCCCATCAACGCCGTCACCCGCACGACATATGTTGCGTCGTTGACCAAGCCCATCATGATGGTGGTCTCAGTCATGCCCGCGGGGACGATGGTGTGGTCCATCAGGCTATTTTGGGTTTTCCCTCGGTATTGAACGAGGTAACCCATCGCACCCGCTTTGGACGGCCAGGACACCATCAATTTCTTGTCGCCTGGCGTATATCTCGCCCCGAAGTTGGGGTCTTCGGTTGCCCCACCTGGACTTCCCGTTATCGAATTAACACGGGTTCCCGATACCGAGTCCTCTATCCGCACGACGTATACGGCGCCGTTGACCAAGCCACTGATGGTCGTCTTGAAGCCGGAGTCAAAGGTCTCGATGGGACCCACATTGGTACTAACCAGCGACGAGCTAGCAGCCCGTGGAAAAAGTCGGCAAATTCGGGCCGATCGGGTCGATCTGAGTGGTTGTAGTGTCGTAGACTTCACAGCATGGCGATGGGCAAGAGGCCGGCGGCTCGACCGGCGCCACCGATGTGGGTGACGGCAGAGGACCTTCCCAAGAGTGCGGGGCATCCCTTCTTCGAGCGGCTGAATCGGATTCTGGAGAAATCCAGGTTCGACGCTTTCGTGGAGGGGTTGTGTGCGGTCTTCTACGCGGAGCGAATGGGTCGTCCGAGTCTGCGACCCGGGCGGTATTTCCGGCTTCTGTTCATCGGGTATTTCGAGGGTCTGTCATCGGAGCGCGCGATTGCGTGGCGGGTCGCGGATTCGCTGAGCCTGCGGGCTTTGGGTGCGGCTCTTCTGTGTAGAGAGCTAACTCACTGATTCATAGGCATTTGCGCTCCTGGGCTCTCTCGCCTCGGCACGCTTGGCGGAGGTACAGCATTTCCCACCCCCTTCCCGGACCCGCCAGACCCATGCGAGCCCACACCGGGCGCTCGGTCCCTCCTCTGCCGCGGCTCCCCCTGGACATTCGTCCGGCGTTCTGGTACGGTGTCCTGGAGGGACGTCCTGCGATGGCCACCGCCACGACGAGGTTCTCGGGGCGCGCGTTCAGCGAGCGAGAGATGACGCTGGTCCGCGAGGTCGTGCGCGACTGTCCGGGCTTGAGCCGGATGGAGCTGGCGCGCACCGTGTGCGAGCTGTTGCGGTGGCGGCGCCCCAACGGACGGCTGAAGGCCCGCGAGTGCCGGGAGTTCCTGGAGCGGCTGGACGCGGACGGGGCGCTGGCCCTGCCCGGCAAGCGCCGGGGCCGTGCAGCGGGTTCGGTGACCCGGGTGCCCCGGACGGCGGCGGGCGAGCCAGGGTCCCGGCTCGTCGGCAGCGTGCGCGACATCGAGCCGCTGGCTGTCGAGCGGGTGCGCGAGCCCGCCCAGCGGTTGCTGTTCCGGGAGCTGGTGGGGCGCTACCACGACATCGGGCACCGGGTTCCGTTCGGGGCGCACCTGCGCTATCTGGTGTTCGCGTCGAGGCCGGCGCGGGCGGTGGTGGGGTGCCTGCAGTTCTCCAGCCCGGCGTGGCGGATGGCGGCGCGCGACCGCTGGGTGGGCTGGGACGACGCGACACGGGCGCGGAATCTGCAGCACGTGGTCAACAACAGCCGCTTTCTGCTGCTGCCGTGGGTCGAGGTGAAGAACCTCGCGAGCGCGGTGCTGTCGCGCGGCCTCGTGCGCATGGCGGCGGACTGGCCGCGCCGCTACGGCCTGTCGCCGTGGCTGGTGGAGACGCTGGTGGACCCCCGCCGCCACCACGGCGGGTGCTACCGCGCCGCCAACTGGGTGGTGTTGGGGGCCACGAGCGGTCGCGGGCGCATGGACCGGTACGGGCGCCGCGGGGGTGAGGCGCCCAAGACGGTTCTGGTCTATCCTGTGGTTCGGGATGCGCAGCGGCGGCTGCGGGAGCGTTGAGCCATGCGCGTTGTTCCGCCCCGTGCCGCTCCACCCGCCCCGACGCCGTATGCGACGGCGGAGGCGGTCTTCTCGGAGACCAAGACCTACCTCTCTTCGCGCGAGGCCCAGCAGATGAGTGAGAGCGACCTCGAACGGGAGCTGCACCGGCGGGGCCAGGACTTGATGCGCAAGCTCCTGCAGGGACACCTCGACCAACGCAGTCCGGGGGAGGCGGCGGGGCCGGTCGAGGGGGCCGACGGCGTCGAGCGTTCGGAGCGCCGCGTGCACGAACGCGCCGTGGAGACGATCTTCGGCACGGTGGATGTCGAGCGTGCGGGCTACGCGCGGGCTGGCCACGACAGTCTGCATCCGCTCGATGGGTCGCTGAACCTGCCGGCGGAGCGTTACTCGCTGGAGGTACGCCGGCGGGTGGCGGAGGCGGCGGCCTCGCGGTCGTTCGACGAAGCGCTGTCGGACCTGTCCCGCCATACCGGGGCGAAGGTGCCGAAGCGTCAGGCGGAGCAGTTGGCGGCTCGCGCGGCGGAGGACTTCGACGCGTTCTACGAGGCGCGCCGTGCGGCGGCGGGAGAAGCGGTGCCCGCGGAGTCGGTGGTCGTGCTGACCTTCGACAGCAAGGGGGTGGTGCTGCATCGGGAGGACCTGCGGGAGGCGACGCGCAAGGCGGCCGAGCGGCGCCGTCGGCAACGGGGGCAGCTCTCGCCGTTCAATCGCCTCAAGCCGGGGGAGAAGAAGCACTCGAAGCGGATGGCGACGGTGGCCGCCGTCTATGCGGTCGCGCCGTTCGTGCGGAGCGCGGAGGATTTCCTGCAGAGCCTGATGCCCCGACAGCCGGCGGCCAAGACGAAGAAGGGCAGGAAGGCGAAGACCTCGGGGGTGCGGCCTCGCCCGGTGGCGAAACGGGTGTGGGCGAGCCTCGAACGGGAGCCCGTGGAGGTGATCGCCGAGGCGTTCCTGGAAGCGGACCGCCACGACCCCGAACGCGTCAAGCACTGGGTGGTGCTCGTCGACGGGGCCGAGACGCAGCTCGACCTCGTGGAAGAGGGCGCCGCCGCGTACGGCGTGGCGGTCACGGTGGTCCTCGACATCATCCACGCGGTCGAGTATGTGTGGAAGGCGGCGCATGCGTTCCACCGGGAGGAGAGCCCCGAGTTGGCGTGCTGGGCGTGGACTCGCGTGCGGGACATTCTCGAGGGCAGGGCCAAGCGGGTCGCGGCGTCGATGCGGCGTGCAGCGACCGTCGCCGGGTTGTCGAAGGACGCCCGCAAGCCGGTCGACACGTGCGCCGACTACCTGCTGAAGTACGCGCCGTATATGCATTACGACCGCTACCTCGCGGCCGGCTACCCCATCGCCACCGGGGTCATCGAAGGGGCGTGCCGGCACCTAGTGCGCGACCGCATGGAGTTGACCGGCGCGCGCTGGCGGCTGGTCGGCGCCGAGGCGATTCTGAAGCTCCGGGCGCTGCGCGCCAGCGGCGACTTCGATGCGTACTGGGACTTCCACGAAGCGCGCGAGTACGAGCGGAATCACGCCCAGCGATACCGTGACGGCGCAGTCCCGCCGGTCACCGAGCCGCCCCCGCCCCCCGCCTCACCCCGCCTTCGACGCGTCAAGTAGCTCTGATCTGGCCGCCGTGCAGAATCCAATGGACTCTCTCTGGGCCGCCGACGAAAAAGAGCCCGGCGTGTCCGCGATCCTGCGCCTCAAGCTGTCGCCCCTGGATCCGGTGCCTGACATGATCGTCTCCGCAGGCGAAGAAATCACGCCGATAACCCTGCCCGAGGCTCTCGGCGGCCTCGGCATGGAGACCCAATACAGCACGACCGCCGTATTCGGTTACCGGGTCGGGGCGAGAAGATCCCCGAAAATGTGTGCAGGCGTGGAGGCCTTGTGCCGATACGTGAGACATGGCGCGCAAGAAGGGCGACCAGGACGAGTCGGACCGGACGGGGCGTCAGCGAGACCCTCGCGACCTGCGCATCGAGCGCCTGAAGCAGGACAAGGCGAAGCTGATCGAGGAACGCGACCACTGGAAGCGCCGCAGCGAGCAGCTGGAAAAGGAGCTCGAGACCGCTCGGCGAGCCGGCAAGCGGCAGGCGGCCCCCTTCGCCAAGGACCGGCGGCAGGGAAGCGGCGAGCGGCCGGGGCGGCGGCGTGGTGCGGACTACGGGAAGCAGGGGCGGCGCCAGCCGCCCCCACGCGTCGACGAGGTCCACGCGGCGCCGGTCCCGACGAGTTGTCCCGACTGCGGCGGCGCGGTCACCGTGGACGGTGTGTCGTCGCAGTATCAGGAAGAGCTGCCGGCGGTTCAGGCCCTGGTGCGGCGGTTCGACATCGAGGTGGGCCGCTGCGTCCAGTGTCGGCGGCGAGTGCAGGGCCGGCACGCGCTGCAGACCTCGGACGCCTTGGGCGCCGCCGCTCCCCAACTGGGTCCGAACGTCGCCGCGCTGGTGGTCGAGTTGCACACCGAGCTGGGCATGCCGGTGGAGAAGGTCGCCCGCGTGCTGAACATTCAGTTCGGACTCCGGGTCACCAAGGGCGGTCTGGTCCAACTGCTGCACCGCACCGCCGCCAAGGCGGCGCTGGCGTATGCGGCGCTGTGCGAGCAGGTCCGCCGCAGCCCGGTGGTCACGCCGGACGAGACGGGGTGGCGTGTGTGTACGCTCAACCACTGGCTGTGGGTATTCGCGACCCCGGAGACCACGGTCTACGCGATCTGCGCCGGGCGGGGGTTCGAGCATGCGGCGGCGGTTCTCGGCCCCGATTTCTCCGGCGTGCTGGTGCGGGACGGTTGGGTGGCCTATCGCGGCTTCAAGCATGCGCCGCACCAGACGTGCGTGGGTCATCTCTTGCGCCGCTGCAAGGATCTGCAGGCCGCTCACCCCGACAGCCCCTGGGCCGGCGAGGTGCAGGCGGTCCTTCAGGACGGTCTCGCGCTGCGCGACCGCTGCAATGCGGGCGACATCAGCGAGCACGGTCTGGCAACGGCCCGCGGCCGACTGGTCGCCCGGCTCGGTCGCCTGATCGACACCGCGCCGCCGTTGGCCGCCGCCGAGCGCTTCGCCAAGCACTTGGCCAACGAGTTCCCGGCGGTGTTCGTCTTCCTGTGCGACCCGTCGATAGACGCGACCAACTGGCGGGCGGAGCAGGCCATCCGTCCCGCGGTGGTCACCCGCAAGGTGTGCGGCGGCAACCGCACCCGCAAGGGTGCCAACACCCAGCAGGTGCTGGCGAGCGTGGTGCGTACCGCCCGCCAACGCCGACTCGACCCCCGCGTGCTGTTCACGACGATGCTGTGCGCCCGCGCACCCGTCGTGCCCGAAGCGCTTGCGCTGCCGCCACCCGCCTGACCGCCGGTGGGCCCTCCCGACGGGTCCCGGGTCCGCCGCCATCACACCGCGCCGGCCGCCGCACGCCTCGCACGCGACCTCCTGGGGCGCCTCCCACGACGAAGACCGATGGCCCTTCGCGGCATTGGCCCGCCAATCCGACAATCTTGCGTCAGGCACGTCTCGCCGCTGCCGTAACTTTCCGGAGCACAGGTCCATTGTCAGTTACATTTTCATGGGCGAAACCGTTCCCGGACGCGCTAACCGAATACCGACCGCCTTGCCCGCGGGCCTGATGTTCGAGGCGGATGATATGAAGGATACTTGGCGTATGCTCACTGGAACGCCGACCATGCCGATTGACCAGGGCGGCGTATCTGTGACCTATTCCGCGGCAGATGGCACGGGGATGCCTCAATCGGAGACTTTTCGAATCACGGTGCAGTACATGCCGGACATGCCGGATGCGCCTACGGTGACTCCGAACACAACGTCCGGAGACCTGGACGTGTCTTGGGATATGCCGGCCGACAACAACGACCCCATCATCTACTATCAGGTGCAGCACCGAATGATGGGTGAAACCGCGTGGTCCGTGCCCCCGGTGAACGCCACGATGGGGACCTCATACACCTTCACGGATCTGACCGACGGCGAGACGTACGAATTTCAGGTGCGCGCCGTGAACAGCCTCGGCATGTCCGATTGGTCCGCTACTGGCTCCGGTATCGACCCGGCGGACCCTCCGGTCGCTCCGACACTGAGGGGCCAGATCACCAGGATGGAGATCAAGGGCAATTTTGAGGAGAAGACAATCGGAGGCGACACGCGGATCCACGTGGAAGAGGGTGAATTGGATCTCAGCGTGGAGCTGGAAGTTAGTTGGACACACAAGGAGCTCACCGAGCTTCACGCCCAGAACACGAAGTATGTTTTTGTCGACATATATGCAGGATGGTCGTCGGCCGCTGGCGTAACCTTGCCGGATTGGGTGTCCTGGCTCGACTACGAACAGGACGTGGACTTTCCGGACACGAGATATGGAGGGGGGATGTCCCGGAGGCTGTTGAACTGAGTTGAAGCGGGTGGCGACTCCTCGTCCCTGTCTGTGGTAGGACAGGGGTGCAATCAACAGGAGGAGAGCCACCCATGGCGAAGCATGACAGGCGGAGGCGTTCGAGCCAACCCCCGAGTTCACGGGCTGCGACGATTCAGGTACCGCTGCCGGTGCTCGGCGTGCTGGAGGGAGTCCGGGAAGCCTTCCACGGCTTGTGCATCACGACCGGGATGCAGGTTCTGCAGGCGATGATGGAGGGGGACCGAGAAGACCTGTGCGGCCCGAAGGGGCGCCATCAGGAGGAGCGGTCCGCGTGGCGCGGCGGCAGCGCGGCGAGCCAGGTAACGCTTGGCGGCCGGCAGGTGGGGGTGCCGCGGCTGCGGGTGCGCAGCGCCGACGGCGAGGTGGAGCTGCCGAGCTTCCGCTGGGCGTCGGCGACCGACCCGCTGGACGAGCACACGCTGTCTGCGGTCGCGGCCGGGGTATCGACGCGGCGGTATGCGGACACGTTGGACCCGGCGCCGGCCGAGGTGATGGAGCGGGGCACGTCGAGCAGTGCGGTGTCTCGGCGTTTCGTGGCGCTGTCGGCGAAGCGGCTGGGGGCGTTTCTGAGCCGTCCGTTGGGTGAGTTGGACCTGCGTGTGGTCTGCATCGACGGCAAGGTCTTCCGAGACCACAGCTTGGTGGTAGCGTTGGGCATCGATACGGAGGGTGGCAAACACGTGCTCGGTCTGCGCGAAGGCGCGACGGAGACGGCGGCGGTGGCCACGGGGCTGTTGAGCGACCTGGTGACGCGGGGCGTGCCGACGGACCGGACGTTGCTGTTCGTCGTCGACGGGGCGGCTGGGCTGCGGCGAGCCATCAGCGACGTGTTCGGTTCCCGCGGGGTGGTGCAGCGCTGCCAGGTGCACAAGCTCCGCAACGTGCTGGGCCATCTGCCCGAGCGGCTGCACGCTTCGGTGGGCAAGGCGTTGCGGGATGCCTGGGACATGGATTCCGCGGACCGGGCGGGGCGGGTGCTGAAGCGTTTGGCGAGGTCGCTGGAACGCGACCACCCTGGCGCGGCGGCGTCCATCCGGGAGGGCCTCGAGGAAACGCTGACGGTGCAGCGGCTCGGTCTGACGGGGGCCCTCGAACGTACTCTGCGGACGACGAACATCATCGAGAACCTGATGGGGAGCGTCGAGAGCTACACGCGGCGGGTCAAACGGTGGCGCGGCGGCCAGATGATTCAGCGTTGGGTGGCGAGCGCGCTGGTGGAGGCGGCACCGCGCTTTCGGCGGGTGCGCGGCTACCGCGACCTGCGCCATCTGGTCGGCGGGCTCGACGCGCTGGCCCCGCCCGACGGCGCGGTTGCTGACGTGGCGTAGAATAGACGACTTCGGAGCGGAAACAGGGAGTCCGCCACTCGCAAAGTTCAACAACGAACGGGACAATCCCTATGGAGGCGGACGCTATGCCAGTGGACGCACGTGGGCCCGGATGCGCATAGCAGCCCGTGGAAAAAGTCGGTAAATTCGGGCCGATCGGGTCGATCTGAGTGGTTGTAGTGTCGTAGACTTCACAGCATGGCGATGGGCAAGAGGCCGGCGGCTCGACCGGCGCCACCGATGTGGGTGACGGCAGAGGACCTTCCCAAGAGTGCGGGGCATCCCTTCTTCGAGCGGCTGAATCGGATTCTGGAGAAATCCAGGTTCGACGCTTTCGTGGAGGGGTTGTGTGCGGTCTTCTACGCGGAGCGAATGGGTCGTCCGAGTCTGCGACCCGGGCGGTATTTCCGGCTTCTGTTCATCGGGTATTTCGAGGGTCTGTCATCGGAGCGCGCGATTGCGTGGCGGGTCGCGGATTCGCTGAGCCTGCGGGCTTTCCTGGATCTGGACGTGACGGAGGCGACGCCGAACCACTCGACGCTGTCACGGACTCGGCGTCTGATCGACGTGGAGACGCACGCGGCGGTGTTCACGTGGGTGCTGGAGCGGTTGTCGGAAGCGGGTCTGGTGAAGGGGAAGACGATCGGGGTGGACGCGACGACGCTGGAAGCGAACGCGGCGATGCGGAGCATCGAGCGTCGGGATACGGGGGACTCGT
>CBDATI010000016.1:0-22240 GCA_965199675.1 Vicinamibacterales bacterium
TCGGGGCCGGCAAGAAGCCGACGGAGCGCACGCACTTCTCGGAGTGCCACGGCAGCGTCGCCGCCTACGGCGTGCTCGCCCACCGCCACGGCGCCGAGATCGAGCAGGAGCTGGGACGGCCGGTCACGTTCACGCCCCACCTCGTGCCCCTCGACCGGGGCATCCTCGAGACCATCTACGTGCGGACCCGCCGGGACGTCAGCGCCGCGCAGGTGGCCAACACGCTGGAGCAGGCCTACACCGGCGCACCGTTCGTCCCGCCTCACCGGCGACGCCCTGCCCGAGATCAAGCACGTCACGCACACGAACCTGTGCGACATCGGCTGGAAGCTCGACGCCGCCTCGCGGCGCCTCGTGCTCGTGGCGTGCCTCGACAACCTGGTCAAGGGCGCGGCGGGCCAGGCCATCCAGAACCTGAACGTCGCCTTCGGCCTCGACGAAGCGACCGGCCTGTCATGACCCCGACGGCCAGGGTCGTCCTCAAGCTGGGCGGCGAGCTGCTCGCAGAGCCCGGAGCAGCGCCGCGACGTGGCGGCGGCCATCGGCCGGCTCGCCGACGGGGCCGACCTCGTGGTGGTGCACGGCGGGGGACGGGAGGTCGACGCGGAGCTGGCACGGCGCGGCATCGCCAAGCGGGCGGTCGACGGCCTCCGGGTCACCGACGCCCCGACCCTCGACGTCGTGGTGGCGATGCTCGCAGGGCAAGTCAACACGCGGCTCGTCGCCGCCGCCCGCGCCGCCGGCGTCCGCGCCGTCGGCCTCACCGCGGCCGACGCCGGGGTGGCCGCGGTCGGGCGCGCCGCGCCCTACGCGGCCGCCGACGGGTCGGTGGTGGATCTGCAGTTCGTCGGGCAACCACAGGGTGACGCGCCGCCGGCCCTGCTGGAGGCCCTGTGCGCGGCCGGGTTCGTGCCGGTCGTGGCGAGCATCGGCGCCGATGCGGATGGACAGTTGCTGAACATCAATGCCGATACTCTGGCCGGGGACGTCGCCGTCCGGTTCCGGGCCGCCCGGCTGCTGGTCGCGGGCGGGACCGCCGGCGTCCTCGACCCGGACGGCGAAACACTGCCCTCGATCGACGACGCGATGCTCGAGCAGCTCATCGCCGACGGCCGCGCCAGCGCCGGCATGGTGGCCAAGCTGAACGCCGGCCGCCACGCGCGGCGCCGGGGGGTCGCCCGGGTGGAGATCGTCGACGGCCGCCGAACCCGGGACATGAGCAATCGCCCCGGATCGGTGCTCGCGTAGGGGGGGCTGAGCGCGAGGGGCCGCGGGGCAGACCTGCGAACCGCGCCAGCCCCGTCGGTTGGCGCGGGCGAGCCGCGAGGACCGCGTCGGGTCGGGAAGCGCACCGCCCGACGAGACGGCGCGGAGGAGAGAAGAGCAGTCATCGATGTCGACAGAGACAGGAACGATGGACGCGACCAGGAAGCCGAACGTCCGGGCGCTCGAGAGCGCGCACCTGCTGCAGGTCTACAAGCGGGTGCCGGTGGTCCTGACGCGGGGCGAGGGAAGCCATGTTCACGACGCCGACGGCCGGCGCTACCTCGACTTCCTGTCGGGGCTCGGCGTGGCGTCGCTCGGGCACGCCCACCCGGGGTTGGCGGCGGCCCTCGCCGACCAGGCCCGCACCCTCGTCCATACGTCCAACCTCTACTTCCATCCCCTGCAGGGACAGGTGGGGGCGCGGCTCGCGGCGCTGTCGGGCCTGCCGCGGGCGTTCTTCTGCAACAGCGGGACCGAGGCGGTCGAGGGCTGCCTGAAGTTCGCGCGCCGCTACTGGCACACGCACGGCGAGACCGGCCGGACGCGGATCGTGGCCCTCGAGCGCTCGTTTCACGGGCGCACGTTCGGCTCGCTGTCGACGACGTGGGAACCGGGGTACCGGCGTCCCTTCGAGCCCCTTCTCCCGGGGGTCGACTTCGTGTCCCCCGCCGACCCCGGGGCCGTGCAGGACGCGGTGGGGCCGGACGTCGCCGCGATCATCCTGGAGCCGATTCAGGGCGAGGGCGGGGTGTGGCCCCTGACCCCGGCGTTCGCCGAGGCCGTGAACGCGGCGTGCGAGCGCACCGGGGCGCTGCTCGTCGCCGACGAGATCCAGTGCGGGCTGGGCCGCACCGGCCACCCCTTCCACTCGGCGACGCTCGGGCTGCGCCCGGACCTGATGGCCCTCGGGAAGGCCCTGGGCGCGGGAATGCCGGTGGGCGCGATCCTGATGAGCCAGGCCGTCGCAGACACGATTTCGCCAGGAGACCACGGGACCACGTACGGCGGAAACCTGCTCGCCTGCCGCGCCGCCCTGGTATTCCTCGACGCCCTCGAGCAGGGCGGGCTCGAACGAGTGCGGGTGGCGGGCGCGCGCCTGACCGACGGCCTCGAGGCCCTGTCGAAACGCCATCCGATGGTGACCGACGTGCGCGGCGCCGGCCTGATGCGCGGCATCGAGATGCCCGAGGCGGCCGCGACCCGGGTCGTCGAGCTCGCGCTGGCGGAGGGTCTGCTCGTCAACCGCACCGCGGGACGCGTGGTGCGGCTGCTGCCGCCGCTCAACGTCTCGGACGCCGAGATCGACGAGGGACTGAAGATTCTCGACCGCGTGCTCGATCAGGTCGTGGCCGAGGCGCCGACTCGGCAGGATCCGCAATGAGGGAACCGGCGCCGCCCGAGAACTACCCGATGCTCACCACCGCCTCCGCTCACCCCGGCGCGGAAGCCCCGCGCCCGGCTCCGGCCGCTGCGGCGGTGTCGATCCGCCGCGCCGACCGCGCGGACGTCGACGCCATCGACCGGCTGGTCGCCGGCAATGTCGGCCCCGGGATGCTGTTGCCCCGCTCCACCGCGGACATCCTGCGCCATGTGCCCCGGTTCCTCGTCGCGGCCCGCGACGGCGAGGTGATCGGATGCGGAGAGCTGGCCCCGCTGAGCGAGACCATGTCCGAGGTGCGGTCGCTGGTGGTCGCCACCCCCGAGCGCGGCGGTGGAATCGGCGCGCGGCTGCTCGCCGCCCTCGTCGCCGGCGGACGCCGGCAGGGCGCGGCGCGGGTGTGCGCGTTCACCCACATCCCGCGCGCCTTCGTCGCACAGGGGTTCTCGATCGTGCCCCACACGTGGCTGCCCGAGAAGATCATGACCGACTGTCAGGCGTGTGAGTGGTTCAGGCGCTGCGCGCAGTACGCGGTGGTCATCGAGCTCGGCGGCTCGCGGGGCCGCGGGGCGCGGCGGGGAAACCCGTAGGCGGGTTGGTCGGGCGGAAATCGGGAGCCGCAGCAGGCGATACGGGGCGAGCGAGACGCCGTGCCGGTTGGACGCCGGCGTCCCGCGGCCGAACGCAAGGCAGACGACAACTCATGCTTGAACGTATTCCAGGAGGCGTCACCGCCCCCGCGGGCTTCCGGGCCGCCGGGGTCGCCTGCGGCATCAAGGCGTCGGGACTCGACCTGGCTCTGCTGGTGTCGACGCCGCCGGCCCGGTCGGTCGGCATCTTCACCACCAACCTCGCAGTGGCCGCCCCGGTCACGGTGACCCGAGAGCACTTGCGGCGGTCGGGCGCCACCACCGCGGCGGTGGTCGTCAACAGCGGCTGCGCGAACGCGTGCACCGGCGAGCGGGGGCTGGACGACGCGCGCGACATGGCGGTCACCACCGCGGACCTCGTCGGCTGCCCGGTCGAACAGGTGCTCGTGTCGTCGACCGGGGTCATCGGCGCGTACCTCGAGCGCGACAAGCTGCGGCAGGGCATCGGCCAGGCCGTCGAGTCGCTCGGCCGCGACGGGCACGCCGCGGCCGCCGAGGCCATCATGACCACGGATCCATGGCCCAAGGAAGCGGCGGTGCGGGCCGAGGCGCAGTCCGGCCAGTTCCACGTGGGCGGCATCGCCAAGGGAGCCGGGATGATCGAGCCGAAAATGGCCACGATGCTCGCGTTCCTGACCACCGACGCCGCCGCCGAGCCGCCTCTCCTGCGACGCGCCCTGCAGGAGGCGGCCGCAACGACCTTCAACGCCATCACCGTCGACGGCGAGCCCTCGACGAACGACATGGTGCTGGCCCTGGCCAACGGATGCTCGGGCGCGGTCATCGACGACGCGACGTACCCCGCGTTCGTCGAGGCCCTCCACGCCGTCTGCCACGAGCTCGCCCTCGCCGTCGTGAAGGGCGGCGAGGGAGCCACCAAACTCGTCTCCGTCGGCGTGACCGGCGCTCACACCGAGGCCGAGGCCAGGCAGGCGGCGCGGGCCATCGCCAACTCCCCGCTCGTCAAGACCGCGGTCCACGGCGCAGACCCCAACTGGGGCCGCATCGTGGCGGTGGCGGGTCGGGCCGGGGTGCGGTTCGACCTCGCCCGCGCCCGCGTCGCCATCGGCGGCGTGGAGCTCTTTCGCGACGAGCAGATCTTCAGCGACCGCGAACCGGCGGCGGCGGCGCACATGCGGACGCCGGAGGTGGCGATCACGATCGACCTCGGCGCCGGCGGCGCGGGCGCCGCCACCGTGTGGACCTGCGATTTCAGCCCCGAGTACGTCCACATCAACGCGGACTACCGGACCTGAGGCGGGCGCACCCCCGCGCGCCCCCCGGCGCGACGGATGGCGGCGCCCCGACGAAGCCATGAGCACCACCGAAACCCTGCCGGACCCCGGCGTGGCTGACGCGTCCGCTCCGTCCGCCTCGGCCAGGACCTACCTGTCGGTGCTGGACCTGACGCCGGACGGACTCGAGACGTGCCTGGCCCTCGCGGCGCGGCTGAAGCGCGAGCGAGGGATGGGCGCAGACGCCCCCACGAGCCGCGCGTTGGCCGGGCATTCCCTGGCCCTGCTGTTCGACAAGCCGTCGCTGCGCACGCGCACCGGGTTCGAGATCGCGATACAGGAGCTGGGCGGCATCGTCACGTGCCCGCCGTCGGCGGACGCGCTCGGCACGCGCGAGTCGCTGGCCGACGTCGCCCGCACGCTCGAACGGTGGATCTCGGTGGCCGCCATCCGGACGTTCCAGCAGTCGAGGCTGCGCGAGATCGTCCGCGCGACGACGCGGCTGCGCGTGGTGAACGCGTTGACCAACGAGGAGCATCCGTGCCAGGCCCTCGCCGACTGCCTGACCCTGCGCGAGCGGTTCGGCGATGTGCGCGGCATGACTCTGGCGTACGTGGGCGACGGCAACAACGTGGCCACCTCGCTCACCCACGCCGCGGCGATGCTCGGGGTCCATCTGCGGCTGGCGTCGCCCGCCGGCTACGCCCTGCCCGCGGCGACCGTGGCCGCCGCCGGGCGGGTCGCCCGGCACGGGGCCGCGATCGTCCAGTGCGACGACCCCGTCGAAGCGGTGCGGGGGGCGGACGCCGTCTACACCGACGTGTGGACGTCGATGGGGCAGGAGGCAGAGGCGACGGGGCGGCGGGAAGCGTTCGAAGCGTACCGGGTGACCGGCGACCTGATGGCGAAGGCCGGCCGTGATGCGTTCTTCATGCACTGCCTGCCGGCTCACCCCGGCGAGGAGGTGGACCCGGACGTCATCGACGGACCGCGCTCCGCGGTCTTCGATCAGGCCGAGAACCGGCTCCACACCCAGAAGGCGCTGTTGATGCTGATGCTCGGCGCCGCGCCCTGGCCGCCGCGGGAGTCTGCGCCGTAGAACGGCGCGCTGCCCCGTTCACACGGGCTCGAGGCCGGCCGCCGCCTGCTCCACCTTCTCGGCCAGCCTCCGGCGATAGGCGTCGAGGCGCGCGCGGACATCCGGGTCGCCGAGCGCGAGAATCTGGGCCGCGAGGACCGCCGCGTTCGTGGCCCCCGCCTTCCCGACCGCGACCGTGGCCACGGGGACCCCGGGAGGCATCTGCACCGTCGACAGCAACGCGTCGAACCCGCCGAGCGGCGACGAGTCGACGGGCACGCCGATGACCGGCAGCGCGGTATGGGCGGCGACGACCCCCGCGAGGTGAGCGGCCGCCCCCGCCCCCACGACGAAGACCCGAACCCCCCGCCGGGCGGCTTCCTCCATCACGCGGCGCACCCGGTCCGGCGAGCGGTGGGCCGACGCCACGGTCATGTCCGAGGCGATGCCCAGATCGCGCAGCGTGCGCACCGTGTTCGCCATCACCCCCGCGTCCGACGCGGATCCCATCAAGACCTGAACCTGTATGTCACTCATCCGAAGCTGTGTCTCCCTGCTCTTTCGATTCCCGTTCGATTCCCGATTCCGCGACTGGGCCGGGAACCCCCGCCGCGGTCTGCGAACCCGGGCGCCGCCGCCAACGCCTTGCGTCCGATGTCCGTGCGGACGTGCTTGCCAGCGAAAGTGATGCACGCCTCCGCCTCGTAGGCCCGCACAATCGCCGCCGGGAAGTCCCGCCCGCGGCCCACCACCGTCAGCACACGGCCGCCCGCCGTCACCACCGACCCGCCGCGTTCCGCCGTCCCGGCATGGAACACGAGCACATCATCGAGGGTTGACGCCGCTTCGAGACCCGCGATGGCGGCGCCGGTCTCGTAGCGGCCGGGATACCCCCCGGAGGCGAGCACCACCCCGACGTGCGGATCGTCCGAGTACTCGCAGGCCAACCCGTCCAACCCCCCTCGGGCCGCCGCTTCCAGCACCGGGGCCAGCTCGCCGCGGAGCATCGGCAGCACCGACCTGGGCCTCGGGATCGCCCAGCCGCACGTTGAACTCGACGACCTTCGGGCCCTCCGCCGTCAGCATCAGCCCGACGTAGAGGAAGCCCCGGAAGGGATGTCCGGCGCGGCGCATCCCCACCAGGACCGGCTCCACGATCTCGCGCCGGATGCGGCGGTCGAGGGCGGGAGTCATCAGGGGACTCGGCGCGAAAGCCCCCATGCCACCGGTGTTCGGCCCCCGGTCGCCGTCGCGGGCCCGCTTGTGGTCCTGCGCCACGGGAAGGCCGATGGCCCGACTCCCGTCGCAGATGGCGAAGAACGACGCCTCGACCCCGGTCAGGTGCTCTTCGACGACCACGCACCGCCCCGCCTCGCCGAACCGCTCGTCGAGCATCGCCTCGCGCACCGCGCGCTCCGCCTCGGCCCGGTCGGGCGCCACCGTGACCCCCTTCCCGCCGGCGAGGCCGTCCGCCTTGACGACCACCGGGAACCCGAACTCGGCGCCGGCCACGGCGGCCAGCGCCTCGGCGGGACTGCGGCAGACCCGGAAGCGGGCCGTGGGCACTTCGTGCCGGGCCATGAAGTCCTTGGCGAACGCCTTGCTCGATTCGAGCCTCGCCGCGAACCGGCTGGGACCGAACAGGCGCCGGCCACGCGCCTCGAAGAGATCCCGAACGCCGCGCGCCAGCGGCAGCTCCGGCCCGACGACGGTCAGGTCGACCGCCTCGGACTCGGCGTACGCCAGCACCGCCGTGGGATCGGAAACGTCCAGCGATCGCGCCGAGGCGGGCGAGCCGGTGCCCGCGTTGCCCGGCGCGCATATCACCTCGTGGACCGAGGACTCGCGGCCCAGCTTCCAGGTCAGCGCATGCTCGCGCGCGCCGCTCCCGACCACCAGCACCTTCATCGATCCCGCGCCCTCCAGACTCAAACGCTCTCGTCCTACTTTGACACGCTGTGAGACGGCCGCCTATAATGGCCGTTTGCTTCGGGTCGTCAGGCCACATGCCCGGTTGCGTGGGCTGCGCCCGCGCACGGGCTCCATGCTACACGTTTCCGCGTTCGTGCGCCCGTCAGTCGACGACGGAGCACGGGAGGCTTGCCGGGACGGCCGGAACAGCGGCGGAACCGACAGAACGGTCGATAGCCGGTCATCCGACCACGAGGGTGCGCCGTGGAACGGCGCGGAATCCTGACGGGTCGGCGGGACGGGCAATCGGAGCCGAAGGCGACGATCTCCAGGCCGGGCGAATCACGATGCTCGCCGCGCGAGGGAGGTGACGGACAGTTTGGCTGAAGTCAAGGTGCAGGAGAGCGAGTCGATCGAGAGCGCGCTGCGGCGCTTCAAGCGCAAGGTGCAGCAGGAAGACATCATCAAGGACATCAAGAAGCACTCGTTCTATCTGAAGCCGGGCGACAAACGCCGGGCCAAGCAGGCGCTGGCCCGCAAGCGGACCCGGAAAAAGCAGCGCAGGGAGACCGAGTAGAACGGGAACGCCGCGTGAGGCCCGCGCATTGACAGCACATCGGGTTCATAGTAGTTTTGCGCGGCCTGGAACCCCGGCGACAAGCGTGCGATCGGCCGATTCTTGCGTCACTTTTCCGGCGACGGCGTAAACCGCAGGCGCGGAGAAATCCATGGAAATCCAGGAAAGAACGCTTCAGGACGTCGTGGTGCTGGACCTGACGGGAAAACTGACCATCGGCGAGGGCGACGAGCTTCTGAAGGAGCGAATCAGCAACCTGATACAGCAGGGTCATCGCAAGCTGCTGCTCAACCTGGAGGGCGTTCCCTACGTCGACAGCGCCGGGCTCGGCGAAATCGTGCGGACATACACGACGGTGAGCCGCCAGGGGGGCAAGCTCAAGCTCGTCAACCTCACCAAGCGCATCACCGACCTGCTCGCAATCACGAAATTGCTGACGGTGTTCGAAACGTACGAGTCGGAAGACGCGGCCGTGCAGAGCTTCAGCGACTGACGAAACACGAGTCACCCATCCGGCGCCCGCTCGCGCGTCCGACCCGGGGCGCCGGTCGGGTGACTGCGCTGATATTCCTCGCCGCCGTCGGTTCGGGCGATTCCAGACCCTCGTCTCGTTCATCGAGCCCGCCGCCTTCCACGACCCACCGGCTGGCGACGGCGCAACCCCGGGCGTGGCGCCGCCCCCCCCGGGCCCGGCGAGTCTTCACCCGATAGCGGCATGGACTCCGGGAGGGTCGGTTGGGCGCCAAGCGGAGCCGCAGGCGACGATTGGCGGGCCAGGCCCACCCTGACGCCCCTCACAACCCACCATGGCCGAGTTCGACACCCGGGCCGATTCCGTCGACGTCACCCAGCTCATGGAGCGGATCCGCCGGGGCATCCGCGGGCGACGGGACCCCGACGGCGAACGACAGGTCCAGGAGCTGGCCGCAGCCACGCTGGAGCGCTGCCTGGAGCCCCGACGAACCGGTGCGGACCGGGTCGAGCGCAACCGGCGCCTCACGCCTCCCGGACGGTTCGACCGGGACGGGCAGGGGAGGGACCTGGCGCCCGAGCCCTTCGAGTTCGACGAGAACACCGTGTACGTCTCGTCGTCCGGGGGAACGATGGGGAAACTGATCTACCTGATCCGAAAGCTCCTGAACCCGATCCTGCGGCTGTTCTTCAACCCCGACCCGATCATCCTGGCCATGATGAGACAAGCGGAGATCAACTCGCGGCTTCTCGACCTGCTCGATCGGGTGAACGCCGAGTTCGAGCGCACCGGCAAGAAGTTCGCGGCCCGCGAGGAGATCGATGCCCTGAACTACGAAGTGACCAGCAACCTGGTGACGGAGATGACGCGGCTCGCCGTCGACATGAAGAACCACAGGATGCTGGTCGAGTCGGTCGCAGGAAGGCTCGACTTCGAAGAGCGCCGGGCGCAGGCCATCGAATCGACCAGTCAGAACCGGTCGGCGCCGCAGGCGGGCGAGGCCGACCGCACGGAGAGCGACGGGTCTGCGGCCGGGCCGACCCGGAGTCGTCGACGCCGCAGGCGGTCGCGGCGGCGTCCGGCCGCGGGCGCGGCGGGTGCGGCGAACGAAACCGCCGGCGAGACGGCGTCGACGGGCGGAGCTTCACCGGACACGGCGACGGGGAATGCCGCGGGAGGCGGCGCCGCGCCGAGCGGGCCGGCGCCCGAAGCGACACAACCGCCGGCGGCGCCCGCCCCCGCGTCGACCGCGGCGGGATCCGACGCGCCGCCAGCTCCCTCCCCGGGCGCGGCTCCCGCACCCCGCCGCGACGCGCCGCCGGCGGCGGCAGAGAACCAACCCGCGCCGCCGCCCGATGATACCGGGGATCGATGAGGCTCGCCGTCGTCATCCAACGCTACGGCGCCGAGATCGCCGGCGGGTCCGAGTATCTCTGCCGGCTCGTCGCGGAGCAGCTCGCGCGGCGGCACGAGGTCGACGTCCTCACGACCTGCGCACGCGACGGCCGCGACTGGAGGAACCGGTACCCGGAGGGCGACGACCGCATCCGCGGCGTCACCGTCCGGCGATTCGCCAACGAGCGTCCGCGGAACCCCGCCGCATTCGAGGAATATTCCGACTGGATCTTCCGGCACGACCACTCAGCCGACGACGAGGCCGAGTGGCTGAAGCAGCAGGGGCCGTGGTGCCCAGGCCTGCAGGCGTACCTGGAGCAGCATCACCGCGACTACGACGCGCTCGTCTTCTTCGACTGTCTCTATGCGCCGACGGTCCTGGGGCTGCGGGTGGACCCGGCTCGCAGCATCCTCGTGCCCGCCGCGCAGGACCGACCGGCGATGCGCCTCGACCTCTATCGCGAGGTGTTCTCGCGGCCGGCCGGCATCGCCTACACCACCGCCGTCGAGCGCGGATTCCTGAAGCGCAGGTTCTCGATCCGCGCCAGGGTGGAGGAAACGGTGGGATGCGGCGTCGACCTTCCCCCGTCGCACCTGCACGAGAAACCGTCATCCGAGCCGTCCACGTCGCCGCTGGCCGCCCGCGGCGCCGTCTTTCGCCGGCGTCACCGCCTGTACGGCCCGATTGCCCTTCACGACGGACGGATCGAGGCCGGCAAGGGATGCGAGGAGCTGCTCGACTACTTCTGCGGTCATGCCGAATCCGACGGCGACACGTCGCTGGTGCTCATGGGCCTCAAGCTGATGCCGATCCCGAACGCCCCGCACCTTCGGTTCGCCGGCATGCTGTCGGAAGCCGAGCGTTCCGAGGCCCTGGAAGCGGCCACCGTGGTCGTGGCGCCCTCCCCGACCGAGAGCCTGTCGCTGGTCGCTCTCGAGTCGTTCGCGGTCGGAACCCCGGTGCTCGCCAACGCCCGCAGCGACGTGCTGGTGGACCACTGCCAGCGGAGCAACGCGGGCCTCTACTACGCCGACCGGGACGAGTTCCAGGCGTGCCTGCGCCTCCTGGTCCGCGATGCCGACCTGCGCAACACCATGGGACGCCAGGGTCGCGCCTACGTTCGCGCGAACTACCGGTGGGAGGTCGTTCTGAGCAAGTACGACCGCCTGATCGCCGGCCTCCCGTCCTCACGGCCCGCGGGACGGTCACAGCGCGCCGGCCGCCGCCGACGCCCGCGGGCGGGCTGACGCCCGGAGCCCCGCCCCGCGGCTCGACCGATACCCCGCCAACCGACACGCACCGTTCGGCGGCGCAGGCAGAGGGCGTCACGCCCCCCCGACGTCCGGCGGCGGCTTCCGTCGCTCCCGGCCGGGAGCGTTCCCCGCGACGGCGACCGCGCCGCCGCGGCCGTGAACGCCACCTCGTTTCCGGCGCGGGAGGATGTCGTGGCGCTTGATCATCTCGTTGAGCGTCGTCGGCTTGATCTGCAGCAACTCGGCCGCACGCTTCTGCACCCCCCCCGTCGCCGCGAGGGTGCGCTCAATCAACTGCGTCTCGAAGGCGGCCACCACCGCCTTGAACGGAAGACCCTCCGGCGGCATCGCGAACTGTGGCAGTTGGAACGGACGCGGGGTGCGCACCGCGTCGGGAATCAGCGCCGGACCGATGCGGGGGCCGGTGGCCAGCACGACCGCGCGCTCGATGACGTTCTCGAGCTCGCGCACGTTGCCCGGCCAGTCGTAGGCCTCCATGAGATCGAGGGCCTCGGCCGTGAGCTCGAGGTTCTTCTTGTCGTTCTCCGCCCCGTACTTCTCGAGAAAGTGGTGGGCGAGCAGGGGAATGTCCTCGCGCCGTTCGCGGAGAGGCGGCAGCTCGACCTTGATGACGTGGAGCCTGTAGTAGAGGTCCTCGCGGAAGGTCCCCTCGGCCACGAGCCTCTGGAGATCGATGTTGGTGGCGGCGATGATCCGCGTGTCGACCTTCTTCGTCTCGACGCCGCCCAGGCGCATGAACTCCCGCTCCTGGATCACCCGCAGCAGCTTCGCCTGGGTCTCGACGGGCACGCTGCCGATCTCGTCGAAGAAGATCGTGCCCTTGTCGGCCAGCTCGAAGAGCCCCTTCTTGGCGGCCACGGCGCCGGTGAACGCGCCCTTGAGATGGCCGAACAGGTTCGATTCGAGCAGGTCCGGCGGCAGGCTGCCGGAGTTCACGGTGACGAAGGGCTGGTCGGCCCGGGGCGAGCCCGCGTGAAGAGCGCGCGCGGCCAGCTCCTTGCCGGTCCCGCTCTCGCCCTCGACGAGAATCGTCGCGCGGCTCATCGCCGCCTGCGTGATCAGCTCGAACACCTGACGCATGCGCGGGCCGCGGCCGATGATGTTCCGCAGGCCGTTGTTCTGCGTGCGCAGGTTCGCGCGAAGCGTGCGATTCTCGGTGACCAGCCGCCGCTTCTCGGCCGCGTTCCGTACCACGACCAGCACTTCTTCGTTCTTGAAGGGCTTGGTGATGTAGTCGAACGCCCCGCGCTTCATGGCCGAGATCGCGTTCTCGAGCGACGCGTAGGCGGTGATGAGAATGACGGGCAGGTCCTCATCGAGGCGGCGCAGCCGATCGAGGGTCTCGATGCCGCCGATGCCGGGCATCATCACGTCGACGATGGCTACGTCGAAACGCCGGCTCCGGGCCAGTTCGAGCCCATCGTCGCCGTTCACCGCGGTGGAGACCACGCAGCCCTCCTTCGACAGCAGGGTCTGCAGGACCTCGCGCATGACCTCTTCGTCGTCGACGACCAGTACGGATGTGTGGCGAAGCATCGGTGTGTATGCGCCGCCGCCGACTCCTACCCCGCCGACTGCTTCCGCAGATGCGACGGCACGGGCAGAGTGACGGTGAAGCGGGTGCCTCCGACTCCCGACCGGCAATCGATCGCCCCGCGATGCTCCTGGACCACGCTGTAGACGATCGAAAGGCCGAGCCCGGTGCCCTGACCGACGGCCTTGGTCGTGAAGAACGGGTCGTAGATGCGGGACAGGTCATCGCTCGCGATCCCGGTGCCGGTGTCGGCGACCTCGATCACTGCGCGGTCGCCGTCGCTGCGGGAACTGATGGACAACCAGCCGCCGGTCGGCATGGCGTCGCGCGCATTGAGGATGAGGTTCAGGAACACCTGCTGCAGCCTGCCCTCCACCCCCTGCACGACGGTCGAGGTCGGCGACAGATCCCGCCGGATCCGGATGTTGGACGTCCGGAGCTGATGCTCGACGAGGACCAGCACGTCGTTCATCACCCCGTTGACGTCCACCGGACCGGCCACGTCGGACTGTCCGGGCCGCGACAGGTTGAGCAGCCCGTTCACGATGCGGGCAGCCCGCGAGACCTGCCGTTCGATCTTCTTCAACAACTGAAGCCGGGAGTCGTCGGGGGCCGTGCCCTCGATCAGCATCTGCGTGAAGCTCGAGATGCCGGTCAGCGGGGTGTTGACCTCGTGGGCCACGCCCGCCGCGAGGAGGCCGACCGAGGCCATGCGCTCGGAGAGCTGCAACTGCTCTTCGAGCCTGATCCGTTCCGTGATGTCCTCGAGGAGAATCATCGCGCCGGCGGTGTCGCCACCGGGCGTCAGCAGCGGCGCCTGCGCGGCGTTGACCAGCAGTTCCCGCGGCTCGCCGGCATGGCGCGAGGTCAGGGGAACCCGGTACAGCGTCGCCCCGGCCGCGTGATCGCGTCGCTCGCGCGTGAGCCGGTCCGTGAACGACGAGTCGAACAGGGTCGCCAGCGGCCGCCCCACCGCGGCGTCGTGCGGCACGCCGTACAGACGCGCGAGAGCCGCGTTCCACCGGACCACGCGATCCTCGAGGTCCAGCACCACGAGTCCGTCGTTCAGCGACTCGATGATGTTCTCGTTGAACTCCCGAATCCGGTCGACCTCGGCGGCCTTGACCTGCAACTGGGTGTAGAGCCGACCGTTCTCGATGGCGGTCGCGACCTGCGCGGCGACCGCAGTGAGCAGCGCGACGTCCTCGCTGCTCAGCGGCTCGCCGCTCGTCTTTGCCCCGAGCGCGAGCACGGCGATGGTGCCCTCCTCGGAGACGCACGGCACGAAGTAGTGAATCTCCTGGTCCCGCCAGAATGCGACATCCGCCTGGGGATAGCGGAGGGCGACCACTGGATCATCGAGCAGGATCGTCGCCTGACCGACCACGTGCGCGCCGATTCCGGAGGCGGGATCCAGCCCCGGCCACTCGCTGGCCGGCCGCGCCCCCGTCGCCCGAAAAGGCCGGAAGGGACCTCCGGCCTCCGATTCGGCCGGCGCCACCATCAGCACGGTGTGGTCGACGACGAGGGTCTCCGTCACCCGGGTCACCAGGCGCTCGGCGAGGCGGCCCAGGTCGAGATCGCTGTTCAGCTCGCGCGCGAAGCCGAGGAGCGCCCGCCGGTAGTCGTATCGGTCGCGGTAGTGAGCGCGGTCCAGCATCGACTCGATGGCGTCCTTCACGGGACGCGCCAGCAGCACCACCACCGCCGTCGCGAGCAGGGCGATTATCGAGCTGTGCCCGTCCGGCTCGTCGAGGAACACCGCCAGCGCCAACTGCTCGAGCGCCAGATAGATGGCCACCATCGCGAGCACGGCCGCGGTGTAGACCAGCCCGCGCTTGACGATGACCTCCACGTCGCGCAGGCGGTACTGGACGATCGCCGAGGCGAACGCGAGGGGAATCAGGCTCAACGGAATCGCGGTGACGTCGAGGGGCGCCGTGTCGAACCCGAGCGCCCACGGGACTGCATAGCCCACGACGAAGGGCAGCCCGCCCAGCACCGCTCCCGAGACGATCCAGCGAAGCTGCCGCTTGGAGGTCACCGACGGCACCCGCCGCAGCGTCAGGATCATCAGGACGAGGCCGCCCACGACGCAGGCGGCGAGGTACCCGATCTCCAGCTTCCAGACGCGCTCGATGCCCGTGGTGAACAACGCCGAACCCGCATCGCCGGCCAGCGACACCGCCTGGAGCAGCCCCAGGACCACGGCCGGGGCGTAGACGATCGGAAGCACGAGACGTCCCAGGCGGTTCCGTACCGCGCCCGGCGCCCGTTCGGGGAACACGAGGGCGAAGTGCACGAACAGTGGGGCGAGGGCGAGGGTGGCGATGGCGTCGGCCCAGTAGAACACCCAGTCCAACCGGTCCAGGCGGCCCGTGAACGAAAAGGCGAACATGCCGAAGAACGCCACGCTGAGCCAGAAAAAATGCAGGGTGGCCTGGGTCCCCGGCCGCCGCAGCCGGACCGAGGCGCCCACCAGCAGCGTGAACACGCCGATGACCACCAGCACGAAGTAGATCTCGGTCTGGGCCGCCGGCGCCGGCTGGAGGGTGACGTCGATCAGGCGCGACTGATCGAGTCGCAACAGCGTATAGCCGACGTGGCCAGCGAGCTGCCGCGCATGGAGATGCTCCACCACGTCGCGCGTGGACTGGACGGGAACGCCGTCGAGGGCCAGCAGTACGTCTCCCGCCTCGATCCCGGCCCGGTCTCCGGCCTCATCCGGCGCCACCTCGACAGCGGTGATGCCGGACGGCCGATCGGCCCACAGCACGCCGTCCACCAGTTCGTTCCAGTCGGCCCGGACGAAGACGTTGGCGGCGGCAAGGCAGAGCAGGCCGGCGACCAGCGCGACGGCGAGGACGGGGGGAACCCACGCACGCCACCCGCCGCGCCCACGGGCGCACGAGGCATGTCGAGACGATGGGCGGCTCATGGCATCGATCGGGGAGCAAGTACGCGCAAAAACCCGTATAAAGCGTATGCAATTGCTATTCCAGCCACCGGATCGAGCGGCCGCGACGCACGGGGCAGGTCATGGCAAGCGGCGCATCGCCGTGCCCGCACGAAGCGGTCGCATCCATCCAAGATATCGTTCATCGTCGTCCAATTTTATGGATACGCCCGCCTGAGGGGAACCGGCGGAGGCGGAGGCGGCGCCCGGCGCTCGACCGGGCGCGGAGCGAATCAGAAATACACGACGACACCGCCGACGACCTGCCGGGGCGGCTGAATGACCAGCAGCTCGCTGAAGAGCGACGCGGTCTCCCGGGGATCGAAGAACAGGCTGCGGACCGCGAGCAGGGCTTCCCAGCGGCTGCCGCCTACCGGCGTGAACGGCAGGGCCTGCTGAATCAGCAGATCGAATCGGGCGTCCACCCCGCCCGGATTCGCGGGATCGGCGCCCTCGAACGCTCCGCTGATCCGACAGCGGAACGACACGCGGGTGGCCGACTCGGGGATCACGGTCTCGATGGTGCCGCTGAGGTCGTGGAACTGCTCGGCCGCGGGGCGGAGAACTCCGGGCGCCTCCGCCGCCGCCACGGGTCCGATATCGGCCTGCCCCCATTGCGCTTCGACGACGGAGACGCCCACCGACCCCTTGACGCGGCTCCCCAGATTGCGGCGCACGCTGACGGTCCAGCCGCGACTCTCCACGGACCCGGCCCGGGCGACGTAGTAGAAGCCGGCGGGGACGGTATCGAGGCCGCCCGCCCCGAACAGGGTCACCATCTGGTTGTCGACGTCCTGGTGGAACCGCCGCAGTCCCACGACGAAGCCCCCGGCCAGATCGCGCTCCACCCCTACGTCGAAGTGCCGTGTCCGCTCCGACCGCAGCCGGCCCTGACGCGACACGGTGGCGAACGCACGCTCGGGGGGAAGCCACAGTCCCGGTCCCGCGGCCGGCAGGAAAGTCTCCGCCCCCGGCGCGACCATGTCCTGCCCCCCCGCGACCCGGAAACGCAAGCCCGGCGCGGCCGTCACCGTGAAGGCCGCACGGGGGCTGAAGAGCCCGCCGTCGATGTAGTCGTACCTCGAGTAGCGACCGCCGTACTCGACCGACAAGCGCGGCGACACCGTCCATCGGTCGAAGGCGCCGATGCTCGCGGCGACCCGGGTCTCAGGCGCGAGGCTGAGGGCGAGGGGGTTCACGCCGTCATAGCGCTGGCGCCCGTACGCCGCCTCGACGCCGAAAGCATGGGTGCGGCCGGCCTCGGCCAGGTACGCCCCGGACGCGAACCACGACGAGACGTCCCCGGTGTTCATCGCCCCGTGGGCGGTCCAGTCGCCCCGCCACGCCGGCGCCCCCACCGACAGGTTGGCGAGCCCGCCGGGACGCGTCGTCCCCATGAAGGGACTGGCCGACTCGAACGTCCCGCGCGTGAGCAGATTCACCTCACCGCTGAGCGGGAGGGACCCGAGCCCGGACGCAAGGGACGACGGGGTCGCCACGGAACGGGACAACCCCGCCACCCGGCCGTCGTCGGCGGTGGCCGAGTCGGGGGCGGAGCCGCCGCCCGCCGCCCGTTCCGTCTGCTTCAGGACGCTGCGTCGGGCCCGGCGCAGGCGCCAAACCCTCTCGGCGTGATCGTGGGTCGGGTCCGCCCCGCGCGCGCCCGGCGCCTCGCGGTCGGCATCGGGCCGCTGCTCCTCGGCCTCCGGGCGGGACAGGGCGAACCCCGCCATGGTCGGCAGCACCGGCCCGGACGACCGAGGCACCTGGCTCATCGCAATCGCATGGACGACCGGCCGCCCCGCCGTCACCAGCACGAACTCGCGCCGGGACGTGGCGAATCCCGCGATGTGCGCCTGCACCAGGTACCGGCCCGGGGCCAGCGACGGCAGCACGAAGCGCCCGTCGCCGTCCGACACCACGAGCTCGGCGCCCAACGGACCGAATGCGGAGATCATCGCGCCGTCGAGCGGGTGCCCGTGCACGTCGGTGACCAGACCGGCGATGCGCCCCAGCCGATCCGGCGCGCGTGTCGCGGCGGCGGCGGAAGCCGCCTCGGGCGCCTGTCCGGCCGCGCTCACGGCGGCGGCACCGAACGCGAACAACCCCGCGACGGCGACCACCACATGCTGCAACCTGTCCATGACGCCCTCTCTCCTCGCCCGATCAGGGCTCGGCCGTCTCTCCAACGGAGAAGCCCACGCTGTGGGTCAGCGACTCACCGCTGGTGTTGTCGGTGACGGTGATCTCGAGGCGGTACTCGGCCGGCGAAAACGAGCTCAGCGGCACCGCCTGACCCGCCACCAACTGGTGACCCGCGTTGACGTCGAACCCCTGCGGCAGCGTCCGTTCGTTGAACAACTGGGGACTCGTCTCGTTGAAGAACTCCTCGCCGGCCTCCGCCTGGATGTGGAACGCGTAGGTCACGGTGACGTCGGGCATCCCGGCCGGCGTCAGCCCCGCGTTGTACACCAGGAACAGCATCGAGAACTCGTCGCTGGTGACGTACTCGCGGGTCGATTTCGGCACGATGCGCATGGTGCCGAGTGTGTAGGGGTTGGCCGGCAACTGCTCGGGGGGAGGCGGCGCGTTCAACGACTCGATGCTCTCGGCGATGATCACGCTGCTCGTCGCGAACCCCCCGGTCCACAGGTCGGGAACCGAGAGCGCCTTCCGGAGCATCATCGTCGCGGGGGTGGCGCCGGCTTCCACCTCGCTCTCGCTCAACGCCACGTAGACGTCGTACTCGCCCGCCGGGACCCAGAACCCGCGGCGAATCTCGTAGAAGCCGTCTTCGGTGGCCGAACCGAGCGGGACGTGATAGCCGTCCTCGAACGCGGCCACCGCGGTACCGGGCCGGTCCCCCTGCGGCGCCACGAACAGGTACATCGCGACGGCGGGAGTCGTCAGCTTCGACTCATCGATGGACAGCGTGAGCGGCACGAACGTGGTCTGCTCGCTGCTCTTCAGGAAGTCGTTCGTCCATCCGAACGGCTCCTCCGCGGGGACGATCTCTCCCCGCAGGGCCGCGCCCACGACGTTGGCGAGCGAGACGATCTCGCGCTCCTGGGCTTCGGCGTCGGGAGGCTGAGCCCCCTCGGCCATGCCCGCGCCCGCGAGCCCCCCGGCGATCAGACACGCCGCCGACACCCAGCGGTTCGTCACCTGCCTCACTTCAGCGTTCCCCGGTCGACCGTAACGTCGCACATCCCCCGCCGGGCGCGGCCGGCCCCGCCGCCGCCCCCGGAAGCCGCCCCTGCGCCGCCGACACGACGGCCCGCTCCGGATCGGAGCCTGAACGGATAGTCAACCACAGGCGGGCGCCCCGCACAAGGCCGAGCCCATCGGCCGTGTTAGCATGCGGGGTTTCGACCGTCCCCCCAGAACCCTGCCGATGCCTCCTCCGCGCCGTCCGCCGCTGGTGCTCGTCGTTCTCGACGGCTGGGGCGAGAGCCCCGAGCCGGACGGCAACGCCATCCACCAGGCGAGGACACCGGTCTACCGCGAGCTCCTCGACCGCTATCCGTCCAGTCGGCTGACCACCTGCGGCGAGGCGGTGGGGTTGCCGCCCGGCCAGATGGGCAACTCCGAGGTCGGGCACATGAACCTGGGCGCGGGACGGATCGTGTTCCAGGACCTGACCCGCATCGATCGGGCCATCGCGGGCGACGAACTCGGCGCCAACGCCCCGCTGACGACGCTGCTCGATTCCTGCGCCGGCGGCGACCGCGCCCTCCACCTCGTCGGCCTCCTGTCAGACGGCGGCGTGCACTCGCATCAGCGACACCTCCACGCGCTGGTGCGACTCGCCGCGCGGCGGGGGGTGCGCCGGCTGCTGGTGCATGCCATCACCGACGGCCGGGACACCGCGCCGAACGGCGGCGTGGAGTATCTGGCCGGGCTCGGGCGCTGCCTCGACGACGCCGGGATCGGACGGATCGCGACGGTGAGCGGCCGGTACTACGCCATGGACCGGGACCACCGGTGGGACCGGACACGGCGCGCCTACGAGGCGATGACCCGCGGCATCGGCCACCGCGCGACCGACGCGATGGCCGCGGTCGAGGGCGCCTACGCCCGAGGGGTCGGCGACGAGTTCGTCGAGCCGTGCGTCATCACCACCGCCGACGGTGGGCCGGTGGGGCGGCTGCGCGACGACGACGCGGTCGTCTTCTTCAACTTCCGGGCCGACCGCGCCCGGCAGCTCACTCGGGCCCTGGCCTTCGACCACTTCGACGGGTTCGAGCGGAAGTCTCCGCCGGCCCTGCGCGTGCTGACCCTGACCCAGTACGACGCGACGTTCGGCCTGCCGGTGGTCTTTCCGCCCCAGACCTTCTCGGGCAACCTGGCCGACGTGCTCGCCGCGAACGGCCGGACCAGCCTGCGGCTCGCCGAAACGGAGAAGTACGCCCACGTGACCTACTTCTTCAACTGCGGCGAGGAGCAGCCGCCCGCCGGCGAGGACCGCATCCTCGTCCCCTCCCCGACCGTCCCCACCTACGACCTCCAGCCCGCCATGAGCGCGGCCGCCATCACCGACCACCTCGTCGCGGACATCGCCGATCGGCGGCACGACGTCGTCATCTGCAACTTCGCCAACGCCGACATGGTCGGCCACACCGGCCGGCTCGACGCGACGGTGGCCGCGGTCGAGACGCTCGACGGTTGCCTGGCGCGCATCCTCGCCGCGGCCCGGGAGGCCGAGGGCACCGTCATCCTCACCGCCGACCACGGCAACGCCGAGCAGATGTGGGACGCCGAGCGCAACGGGCCGCACACCGCGCACACCACCAATCCCGTCCCTGTGGTGCTCGCGGGCCCGGACCTCGACGCGGGCATGCCGCTCGGCGACGGCACGTTGCGCGACGTCGCCCCGACCATGCTCGGCATCCTGGGCATCGCCCCGCCGCCCGAGATGACGGGACGCGACCTGCGCGGCTGGATCGGGTGACCGCAACCGACCAGGGATGGCGACGGACGTTCGCCCGTGTCCCGTGCGTCGAGATCGGGCACGCATGGCGCGCGGCGGTCCACCGCAGCCAGAGGTGGACGAGACCGGCGCCTTCCATTCGAGACGGCTCGGCCGGCGCAGGGTGCCGCGACGGAGCTCGGACCCACGCCGAAGATCCGCGACCCTGGTGAGCCGGGGACGGTCGCGAGGGAGCGCCCCGGTCAGCGCGACGCGCCGACCGGGGTGAGCGTCGAGGACGACACGCCGACGATGTCGGACGATGCCGCCTGCCGTCGTGGCATCATGAACGCTCGGGGCGCTACGCGCCACGCGCAGGAGCACATCCCCGATGGCCGAACACCCTCGACCGACGAATACCAGGCAGCCTGATCCAGTCCAGCTCCAAGCGGCCGTCGCCCTCGTCGTCGATCGGCTGCGGCCGGATCAGATCATCCTCTACGGGTCGGCCGTCCAGGGGGAGATGACGGCGTCCAGCGACCTCGATCTGCTCGTGATCCGGAACCCCGATGACCGCGGCGGCGCCGCGGATACGCACGAGCACTGGTGTTGCGGCGACGTCGATGACCTGCAGGGCATCGAACTCGACGTCGTCGTCACGGATGGCGCGACCGCGGAAAAAAGACGCCGGAGCGCCGCCTTCGTGCAGGGCGCGGCGCTGGAGGCAGGACGCACCGTCTATGTCCGCGACGGGGCCACGCCGCTCCGGACCGGCCCGATTCACGCGAAGAACGGCGCCATGATGGCCAGGACGACACTGTACGAGCCCGACTACGCGGACGAATGGCTCGGCAGGGCCGCAGAGAAGTGGACGGCGGCCAACCTGGAGGGCATGGCCGACCTGCCGGCGACGCGGTGTCAGATGCTCCAGGAATCGATGGAACTGGCCCTCAAGGCCCTCATCGTCGCGCAGGGGCGCCGCGTGCAGCACACACACGACCTCGCTGAACTCTGGAAGCAGGTCGAGGCGCACGGCGAGCGCATCGCGGCGCTGCCCGACACGACGGACCTGAGTACTCTCTCGAAGTACGCCGGCGACTGGCAGCACCCGACGCACGAACCCATCGATCCGGAAGCGACGTTCGCCGCCATGAGGCGGGTCGGCGAAGACGTGCTGCATCATGCGCGCCTCCGCGTGCCGGCGTTGGTGGAGGAGACGAAGCGCAAGTTGCGACCCGTGACACCCGCGGAGACGATGCTCGGCATCCTGGGCATCACGCCGCCGCCTGAGATGACCGGTCGCGACCTGCGCGGCTGGATCGGGTGACCGCGGCCGAACCGCGGCGTGACGGAGGACGCTGCTAGAATCGCCCGATGCCTCCAGAGACCGCCGCTCCGGCCACCCCGCCCGGCTCGGCCGCCGAGGACGCCCTGGGAAACCCCGGCGCGTTCCCGTTCACCCGCGGCATCCATCCGACGATGTACCGCGGCCGGCTGTGGTCGATGCGCCAGTACGCCGGCTTCGGCACGGCGGCCGAGTCGAACCGGCGCTACCGCTACCTGCTCGAACAGGGCGGCAGCGGGTTGAGCGTCGCCTTCGACCT
>CBDATI010000017.1:0-16535 GCA_965199675.1 Vicinamibacterales bacterium
TCGTTCATCGGGGGCATCGTCACCGACCGCGAGTTCCTCGACGGGCACAGCCGCCTCGTCGGCGTGGACAGCAACTTCCGGGTCGGCGCCACCCACCAGCTCGGGTTCCGGGCTCTCGGTACCGACCGGCGCGCGGCGCAGCGTGGTCCCGATACGATCCCCTGTTCACCCGCGGCGGCGGCGGACCCGGACGGATCCATGTCCTGCACCGGTTACGCGCTCGACTTCGGGTTCCGGAAGCGGGGCCGCAACCTGAGCTATTCCATCGATTCGTTCGCGCTCTCGCCCGACTTCCAGACCGACGTCGGCTTCGTGCGCCGGACCGATCAGCGAGAGACCGAGGCGCGCGTCGACTACCTGTGGTGGCCGCAGAGCTGGGTCATCAGTTGGGGGCCGGAAGCGCGCTACGGCCGCAACTACAACTTCAACCGGGTCCTCGAGAACGAGGACATCCGGGTCGGCATGGCTGCCAACTTCGCGAAGAACATCCGCTACAGCTTCGATCTCGACCAGGACATGGAGCGCTACGCGGGGTTCGACTTCGACAAGCGCCGCTACCGGATGTACGGCAGCATCTACACCAGCCGCATCCTGTCCCTCAGCACCGGCTACGACTGGGGAGACGAGGTCTACTTCGACCAGGCGAATCCGTTTCTCGGGCGCGAGAGCGGCTTCCGCACCTACATCAACTTCCGGCCGGCGTCGCGCTTCGCCACCAACCTCAGCATCCAGACGAGCCGTTTCATGGACCCGCGGGGTCTCTTCGTGGAAGGGCTCAACCGGGGCGAGCGGAACGACGAGGGCGAGGTGTTCAACGTGAACATCTTCCGCGCCCTCAACACCTATCAGTTCACCGACCGGCTCGCCCTGCGCAACATCACCGAGTTCAACACCTACCGCCGGACGGTCGGCCTGAACCTGTTGGCCACCTATCGCGTCAACTCTGGCACCGCGTTCTACGTCGGCTACGACGATCACTACCGGCAGTACGAACTCTTCGACGACCAGGTGAACACCATCGACCGCGGTTACCTGCAAACGAACCGCGCGGTGTTCACCAAGATCCAGTACCTGTTCCGGTACTGAGCCCGGTATGCGCCCTCCTCACACCTTGTCGGGTGGGCGCCCCGGCGGTCTGGCGGCGCCTTCCGGGGAAGTTGCAGACGAGGCCGAAGCGGCGGCGGGCGCGTCAGTCGTCTGCTGGCGCCTTCCGCGCGCCGTGCCTCGCGCGTCTCGCCGTGGGCGACCGACGGCCCGGTGGCGGAGACCGTGAAGGCCCGAGCCCTCCATCGCTGGCGCGTGTCGCATTCGGAGGCGACGGGGATTCAGGATGCCCTGCGCCCGCGGCTCGTCGCCGCCCCGCTGCCGAGGGAGCCGCGGCTGATCGCAGGGGCCGACGTGGCGTACTCGCGCCGCACCCATCGCGTCTACGCCGCCGTCGTGGTGGTCGCGCTGCCGTCGCTGGAGACGGTGGAGTCGGTCGGCGTCACCCGCGCCGCGACGTTCCCCTACATTCCCGGGCTGCTCTCGTTCCGCGAGGTCCCGCCGCTGCTCGACGCCTTCGAACAGCTCTCGCAGTCGCCCGACGTGCTGCTGTTCGACGGGCAGGGCCTGGCGCATCCGCGCCGCTTCGGCCTCGCCTGCCACGCCGGTCTGCTGCTCGACGCGCCGTCCATAGGCTGCGCGAAGACCCGGCTCGTGGGCGAGCACGATCCCGTGCCGGACAGCCGGGGCGCCTCGGTACCGCTCCGGGTGGACGGAGAGACCGTCGGCGCCGTGGTCCGCACCCGCCAGGGGGTGAAGCCGGTCTTCGTGTCGCCGGGGCACCGGGCGGACACGCCGTCGGCCGTCGAACTCGTGCTCTTGCTCGCGGCCCGCTACCGGTTGCCGGAACCCCAGCGCCGCGCCCACCGCGCCACCGCGGCCCTGTACGCCGAGGACCGCGACCGGCCTGCGGCCCGCGTCAGGACCTATCCGAACTTCGTGCCGAAGCGCCTGTCGTGAAACGCGAACCGCCGCCGGGCTGGCCCCGGCGGCTCCGACTGCCGCCGGGGGGGCGCGGTCCGTGGGGTGAAGCCCGACGGGTGGCGGCGGTGCGTCCGGCCGAGGGGCAGGGACGCGCCGCAGGCGACGATTGGCGGGCTACGGCTGCGGCATGCGCGACGGGACGTTGCCGTCGAGGGTGGGCAGCATCTGCAGCCCCTCGCGCTCCGTCGCCACGCCGATGGCCGGCTGCGGGGAGGGATTGCGGGGCTGCCGGTAGGTGATGCGGTACTGGTTGCTGACGAAACGGTGTTTCCGCGCGATGTCGCGGCCCAGGGCCTCGAGCCTCTCGATGATGGCGGTGGCGACGGCCACCCGCTCGAACGTGCCGCGCGTGAACTGCGCCATCTGCTGGCCGACGCCGGCCGCCATGGCGCCCGAGCCGAGCCCGCCGCCGACGAACAGCAGCGTGTGGACTTCCGCGGAGTTCTCCACCATGCGCTCGACCATCTGGTTGATGCGGCCCTGCTGGCTCCGGCTGCGGTCGGGCCCGTCGGTGGCGATCATGATGATGACCGGGTAGTACTCGCGGTCGTCGTCGTCGTCGAGGCGGTTCGCCTCTTCGACCAGCGCGTCGTTGTATGTCGCCGCGGTGCCGCTGTCGGGCGCGATGTTGGCGATGTCGTCTTCCAGCTCGGCGCGGTCCAGCGTATGACGGGTGATCCAGCGCGGCTGCCGGGCGGTGGTCAACACCGCGATCTCCATGTCGGCCGGCAGCTCCTGGAACAACCTGCGCAGGCCCTCGCGCACCTGGGGCACGATGGGGGAACCGGTGCCGCTGTTGTCGACGAAGACGGTGAGCCGGACCGGCCAGTTGACCGCCTCGAACTCCGTCGTCTCGAGGTTCTCACCGTCCCACTGCACGATGATGTCGCCTTCCCTGAGGCCGGGCACAGGGTTGCCTTCGGCGTCGGCGACGGCGACGTGGAGGGTATGCTCCTGGGCCTGCGCGGACAACGCGCCGAGGACGCAGATTGCGCCCACGAGCAGCGCCGTGCGCGCCGGTTGACGACGGGTCGGGATCAGCATGGGAACCTCCAGTCCTCGCTGCGGATGGACGAAGCGGCGACAGGCGCCGGACCGGCGCATTGCGACACACCCATTGTAGTCTCTCCGCGCCCGGGGTTGCGCCGGCGCGGCCCCCCCTGCGAACCTCGGGGCCTCCCGGCTGGATCCACGACCCCATGGACCGCGCCTCCCTGCCCCCCTGCGAACCTCGGGGTCTCCCTGGGCGTCCCGGGTCTCCCGGCGCCCGGACGCTATTGGGTGTCCCGGGCCTCCCGGCGCCCGGACGCTATAATGGCGTCCCCGCGAGACGGATGACGCGGTCGGGCAGGGGACTGCGGACGGCCGATGGCGAATCACCCCGACGCGCGCTGGTACCGGCAGGTCGATGGCCGGCAGCGGCGGGCATTCGTCGCCACCTTCCTGGGCTGGACGCTCGACGCGTTCGACTTCTCCATCCTGACGTTCATCCTCATCGACATCCAGAACAGCTTCACCGTCGACGCGGCGCTGGCCGGCGCGCTCGGCGCCGTGACGCTGTTCTGCCGGCTCGCGGGCGGGCTCGCGGCCGGCATGATGGCGGACCGGTGGGGGCGCAAGCTCCCGCTGATGTTGTCCATCCTGTGGTTCTCGCTGTTCGCGTTCCTCAGCGGTTTCTCCACGTCGTACGCGGTGCTGTTCGCGTGCCGCGCCCTGTTCGGCATCGGCATGGGGGGCGTCTGGGCGGCGGGCATGCCGCTCGCGCTCGAGCACTGGCCGACGCGGCTGCGAGGCGCGGCGTCGGGGCTGCTGCAGGGCGGCTGGTTCTGGGGCTACATACTGGCGGCGCTGGTCTTCTCGGCCGTCTATCCGCTCTTCAGCGCCGTGCCCGATCCGCTGGGCGCGTCGCCCGAGTCGACGCTGGGGTGGCGGGTGCTGTTGTGGATCGGCGGCGTCCCGGCCCTGCTCGTGTTGTGGATCCGGACCGCCGTCGACGAGAGTCCGGTCTGGCTCGAGCGGCGGCGGTACCTGAGCGCGCGGGGACGCGAAGAGCTGGCTGACCGCGTGTCGCTGCTGCGGCTCCTGCAGCCGGACCTGCTCTGGACGACGGTGCAGAGCTCGCTGCTGATGTCGGCGTTCATGTTCTCGTACTATTCGATATCGTTCTGGTACCCCACGTTCCTGCTCGGCGCCGGGGTCGAGCCGCTGCCGTACGTGGTCGGCTTCAACGCCGGGGCCATCGTGGGCATCGCGGTCTGGGGTCGGGTCTCCGAGGGCGGCCTGGGTCGCCGGGGCGCGGTGTCGCTGGCCGCCCTGCTCGGCGTGGCGCTGGCGCCGCTCTTTCTCTCCGCCGCCGGTCCGGTCCGCCTGCTCGCCGGGGCGGTGCTGATGGGCGCCACCGGCGGCGGCATCTGGGGGATGGCTCCGGCCTATCTGACCGAGCGATTCCCCACCGCCGTGCGCGGGGTGGGGCCGGGGCTGTCCTACCACCTCGGCGCGGCGGTGGGATCGGCCACGCCCTTCGTGCTGGGGCAGTTGCAGGACGGCGGCATGACCACCGGCGGAGCGATGATGTCGTGCATCGTCGCAGGCGGACTGCTGGTGGCGGCGGTGATCTGGCTGGGGCCCGAGACGAGGGGGCGGCGCTTCCGCGCCGTCGACGAGGCGGAAGCGGCCGACAACGCCTGACGGCCCGGATGGGCGGCCACGGGCCGGGGAGTGGACATGAGACGACAGGGATGGCTGGTGGGCGCCATGTTGGCGGCGTCGCTGGTGGGCGGCGCGGCGTCGAACGCGCTGCTGACGGCGCGGCTCGGCGCGCAGGGCGCGGGGGTGGTGACGGCGTCGCAGGTGAACATCGTGGACGGGTCGGGGCGGTTGCGGGCCATCCTGTCCGGCGACGACGAGCGCGGCATGGCCTCGCTGGCGTTCTACACACCCGGGGGGGCGTTCCGCGGGCTGGTCGGCATCGACGCGGACGGCCATCCCGTCCTGCGGTTCACCGATCCGGCCGGCGGCACGCGGCTGCTCGCGCGGGTCGGGCAGGCCGACGGGATGGTCACGGTGGGCGACGAGACCGCGCGCCACGCCCTGGTCGGGTCGCAGTCGGGCACCCCGTTCTTCGGGTTGTCCGACGGCCGGCGTATCCCGATGCAGTTGACCCTGGGAGACGAGGGGCAGCCGCGGGTGAACCTGTTCAACCGCCGGGGGCAGCCCGGCATCGGCATGATCGTGGGGGCCGACGACGCGCCGTTCTTGTCGGTGTTCGACCCCAACGGCGCGCAGCGCGTCACCCTGAGCACGGTGCAGGGCGCCACCGTGGTCAATCTTGGCGACGGCGCGCGGCCGCGGATGGTGCTCGGGGTGGCCGAGAACGGCCGGGCCAGCGTGGCCTTCTACGACGACGAGGGCGGTATGGAGCGCGAGGTCGCCGCCGACACCCCGTGAGGGGCGCAGGGTCGCGGCCCGACACGCCGTGACGGGGGAGTTCCCGCGACGGCGGACTCCGCGAGTCCCCGGGGCCGGCCGCCGTGCCCATCCTGGGCGTGGCGGTGGTAACGGAGTGCCCGTGAAGGGGGGACCTGCAACGGGTTCTTCGTCGTGCACGCCGGCTCTTCGCCCGGTCGAGCACAGCGTCCTGGGCGACCCCGACCCCTGCAACGGGTTTCGTCGTGCACGCCGGCGCCGGGCCGGCCGACCCACCGCCGATCGCGGCCCCCCCTATAATGGGAGACGTCCGCGACACGGAGGTCATCGAATGCCTGGACGGATGGTGGAGTTTGCGAGCAACGGCGCGACCGGCAGCGGCTACCTGTCGGCGCCCGCGGCCGGCGGCGGTCCCGGCGTCGTCGTCCTGCAGGAGTGGTGGGGGCTCGTCGACCACATCAAGGACGTGGCCGACCGTTTCGCGGCCGAGGGGTTCGTGGCCCTCGCGCCGGACCTCTATCGCGGCGAGAGCACGACGAGCCCCGACGACGCCGGCAAGCTCATGATGGCCCTCGATATCGGCCGGGTCGAGAAGGACCTGCGGGGCGCCGTCCAGTATCTGCTGGGGCGCGACGAGGTCACGTCGTCGCGCGTCGGCACGGTGGGCTTCTGCATGGGCGGGCAGCTCTCCCTCTATGCCGCCTGCGAGAACGCTGCCGTCGGCGCCTGCGTGGTCTTCTACGGCATCCACCCGAACGTCGAGCCGAACCTGTCGGCGCTCCAGGCGCCGGTTCTCGGGTTCTTCGCCGAGCGCGACGCGTTCGTCCCCCCGGCGGCGGCGCGGCAGCTCGAGCAGGACCTCGCGGCGGCGGGCAAGTCGGCCGACATCACCGTGTTCGACGGCGCCGACCACGCGTTCTTCAACGACACCCGTCCCGACGTCTACGACGCCGATCACGCGGCCGCGTGCTGGTCGCGCATGCTGGCGTTCTACCGCGAGCATGTCCGATAGCGCCGACCGTCGCGGCCTCTTCGCGTGGTTGTCGAGCCTGCGGTCGTGGCAGCTCTTTCTGCTCGCGGGCGGGCTCTTCGTGGCCGATCTGCTCGTCCCCGACCCCGTCCCGTTGATCGACGAGGCGATGCTGGGTCTCGCGACGCTGCTGCTGGGCCGGTGGAAGCGCCGCCGGGACGTGATCGATCCGCAGTGACGCGCGAGCCGGAGCCGTGGATGTCGTTGCGGCGTCCCCACCCGTCGCCTGGCGCCGGCGGCCGAAGCGAGAGAGAGAGCGGAGTCCGCGACGGCGCCGACTCCCGGCCTGAGGTCGATCCATGCCCGGCGACTCGTTCGGACACAGCTTTCGCATCACCACCGCGGGCGAGTCGCACGGCCCCGGCAACGTCGTCATCATCGACGGGTGTCCTCCCGGCATTCCGCTGGCCGAGGCGGACCTGGCCGACGACCTCGCCCGGCGCCGCCCCGGCCAGAGCCGGATCGTGACGCCGCGGAACGAGCCCGACGCGCCCGAGATCCTGTCGGGCGTCTTCGAGGGGGAGACCACCGGCACCAGCATCGCGATCCTCATCCGCAACGTCGATCAGCGCACCCGCGACTACAGCGACATCCGCGACAAGTACCGGCCGGGTCACGCCGACTACACCTATGACGCGAAGTACGGCCGGCGCGACTATCGCGGCGGGGGACGGGCGAGTGCGCGCGAGACGTCGGTCCGGGTGGCGGCGGGGGTGGTCGCGAAGCGGATCATCGCCTCGGCGTTCGGGGGGCGGGTGGTCGGCTATGTTCGCCAGGTCGGCGACATCGTGGCGGCGGCGCCGGACCCCGCCGCGGTGACGCAGGACCAGGTGGAGCGGCTGCCGGACGGCGCGCCCAACATCGTCCGATGCCCCGACCCCGCCCGTGCCGCCGAGATGGTGGCGTTGATCGAGAAGCTGCGTGAGGCGCGCGACTCGATTGGGGGGGTGGCCGAAATCGTGGCTGTGGGCGTGCCGGCGGGGCTGGGAGAACCCGTCTTCGACAAGCTCAAGGCGGACCTGGCGAAGGCCCTGTTCAGCCTGCCCGCGGTGCTCGGGGTCGAGTACGGCGTCGGGTTCGGCTGCGCGCGGCTGCGCGGCAGCGAGAACAACGACCTGTTCCGTCCCGCGGCGGCCGGCGCGTCGCCCGCGGGCCCGCGCGTCGTCACCGGCACGAACCGCCACGGCGGCATGCTCGGCGGCATCTCGAGCGGCATGCCCATCGTGCTGCGGGCCGCCGTGAAGCCCACGAGCAGCCTGCCTCGCGCGCAGGCGACGGTGACCGCCGCCGGCGAGCCGACGACCATCACGACGAAGGGGCGTCACGATCCGTGCCTCCTGCCGCGGTTCGTCCCGATGGCGGAGGCGATGGTGGCCATCGTCCTCGCGGACCACTGGCTGCGGTGGCGGGCGTCGGGGCGGGCGCCCGGCGCCTGACGCGCTGACCGATTCGGCCGCGGCGAACCGGCTTGGCCGGGCGCGGGGCGAGCGGCCCGCCACGTCGCGGCGGGCCCAGCCGGGCCGTCTTCCCGCCTCGGGCTCCCGGGTCCGCGACACACGCGCCGAACCGGCGGCATGGCGCGCGGATTGACGATCTGACGCGCGTCGGCGTTCAGGGGGGCGCAACGACGCGCCGCCTATGTACAATGTTCCCGTCGGCGGGTCGGACCACGCTTCCCGTTGTGCGAAGCGCGGCCGGCGCGTCGGCCGGCAACCCGAACACGACAACCGTGGAGTCAGCATCATCATGCGCAACGTCTTTCGTCTTCTGCCGGCGGTGGCCATCGGCGGCATCCTCACGACCCCCGTCGCGGCCCAGGACCTGCTGGGGCCGAGCGAGCCGATTCCCTACGAGTCGGTCGAGGGCTGGTTGAAGCCGTTCGCGGGCGACGGTTTCGCCTTCGGCGGCAACTCCGGCGTCTTCGTCGAGTCGCCCGACCGCATCTTCGTCGTGCAGCGGGGCGAGACCCGCTTGCCCGACCCGGTCCCGGACGGGTTCGACGGCTACGCCGGCTCCATCGGCATCAACACCCTGCGCGAGGCCGAGCGCCGGACGTGGCAGAACTGCATCTACATCGTCGACAGCGACGGCAACGTCGTCGAGGTCTGGGACCAGTGGGACCACCTGTTCGAGGGGTCGGACGGCCCCGGTCCGCACCGCGTCCGCATCAGCCCCTACGACCCGGAGCGGCGGGTGTGGGTGGTGCACGAGTCGGCGCATCAGATCTTCGTGTTCTCGAACGACGGCAGCGAGCTGCTCATGACCCTGGGCGAGAAGAACGTCCCCGGTGACGACGAGACGCACCTCGGGGGGCCGCAGGACGTCGCGTTCCTGCCCGACGGCCGGGTCCTGGTGGCCGACGGGTTCATCAACTCGCGGGTGATCATCCTCGACGCCGAGGGCAACTACCTCGACGAGTTCGGACGCGCCGGCGACGGACGCGGCGAGTTCAACGTGGTGCACTCGGTGGCCGTCGGCCCCAACGGCCGCATCTTCGTCGCCGACCGCAACAACCGCCGCGTGCAGGTGTTCAACCAGACCACCCGTGCCGCCGCGTGGTATCACCCCAACATCGCTCCCATCGCGACCTGGCCGGGGTTCGGCCTGCCCCTCGACATCATCGTGAACCAGTACGAGGTGTTCGTGACCGACCTCTCGCCGGTCAAGATCGTCAAGCTCGACCTGAACGGCAACCCGTTGGCCCAGTGGGAGCTCGAATCCGAAGGGCCGGGCGCGTTCATCGAGATGCACTCGTTCGCGGTCGACGCCGAGGGGAACCTGTATGGCGCCGACAACCAGTACGGACGGCTCCAGAAACTCGTGCCCACCGCCGACGCCAACCGCGCGCTGCTCATCGGGCAGCCCTTCGTGGAGGCGGCGGGGCAGTAGCCGCCGGCCACCCGGTGGCGGCGCGACGCGCCACCATCGGGGCGGCGAGCCGGGCAGTGCGTGGTCAGAGCGATTGGTTGGGCGCCAGGCCGCGGTTGGCGGGCTGGTGAACTGGCCGTGCGGGGCGCGGCGATGCGTCGCGACCGGGAGGATTCGAGATGGCAAGGGGCAACATCGTCAAGATCGTGGCCGGCGCGGCCGTGCTCGCGGTGACGTTGGGATTCGGCTGGGTGATGGGGAGGACCGGCGTCGGCCAGGAGGTCCCGGTCGCGGCGTTGACCGATCTCGAGCGGACATTCGCCGAGCGCATGCAGCAGGTCGTGCTCGTCGGCCACTTCACCGTCGACGGCCGTGAGACCGGCGGCGCCAACCCCGAGCGGTACGAGATTGCCAGCGTCGCCAAGGTGGGCGACGACACGTGGCGCTTCGACGTTCGCATGGTCTACGGCAGCTTCGACGCCACCCTCCCGGTCGTCGTCCCCATCGTCTGGGCCGGCGACACGCCGATGGTCTCCATCACCGACTTCGGCATTCCCGGGCTCGAAGGCACCTTCACCGCCCGCGTCTTCTTCTACGACGACCGCTACGGCGGCTCGTGGGAGCACGCCATGGAGCGAGGCGTGTTCGGCGGCCTCATGTACGGCCACATCGAGCCGATGGCCGCCGGCTGAGGACATCTGTCGATCGAGGTCGCCAACTTCGCTCGATGGCGAGCCCGGTATGGCGGTTTGAACGGCGTACTACCAGGGCCGGGCGCCGGCCCTTCCGTTCGCGCCCCGCCTTTGGAGCGAAAGAGAGGAGCACGCAGTCGCCCAGCGGCCGAATGTCGCTGCGAGCGCAGGAACTCCCCGTTCCCGATTCGCGACATCCGCCGCAATCCTATCCCCGCTTCCGGTCGAGGAAGGCGCGCATGTAGCGCTGCGGCTCGTCGGTGTGGTAGGCGGTCGTGAACGAGCGGATGCCGACCTGAATGGCGTGGTCGAGGGGCAGCGTGTCCCACCGCTGGGCCAGCGTCTTCTGCAGCCGGATGGCGCCGGGGCCGGCGGCGGCGATGGCGTCCACCCAGCGTCGGGTCGCGGCGTCGAGATCGCCCGGGGGCACGACGCGCTCCACCAGCCCCCAGCGCTCGGCCTCGGCGGCGGTAATCGGCTCGCCGGTGTAGACGAGCTCGCGCGCCCGGCCCGAGCCGACGAGCCGGGGCAGCAGCGCCGCCTCGATGACCGAGGGGATGCCCACCTTGACCTCGGGCATGCCGAAGGTGGCGTCGTCGCTGGCCACCCGGAGGTCGCACGACGCGGCGATCTCGACCCCGGCCCCCAGACAGTAGCCGCGGATGCGGGCGATGACCGGCACGGGCAGCCGCCGGATGGCCGCGCAGGCGAGGTGCAGCCGGCTGATGAACGGATGCGCCGTCTCGGGGGTGAGCGCGGCCATCTCGCGAATGTCGGCCCCGCCGATGAAGGCGCGGGGGCCCGACCCGGTGAGCACCACGCAGCGCAGGTCGTGCTCGCCGCCCAGGGTGCGGAACGCGGTGAGCAGTTGGCCGATGAGCGTGCTGTCGAGCACGTTGAGGCGGGCCGGGTTGTGCACGGTGACGCGGGCCAGCCGGTCGGCGCCGCCCAGCGGTTCGAACTCGGTGCGGACTTCCGGGGAATCGTCGGTGGACATGGCGGGCTCCGTGGTTGCGGACGACTCGCGGCGAGGGCGCGCGTGCCGCGGGACGACAGACGTATACTGACGCCATGTCCAAGTCTAACGAGATCGTCGGTCTGTTGGCAGGCGTGATGCTGTCGTGCGCGGCGTTGACGGCGGCCCAGACCGGCGCGCCGGCGGGGGAGTGGCCGACGTACGGCGGCGACCTCGGCCACACCCGCTACGCGCCCCTCGACCAGATCACCGCGGACAACTTCGCCGACCTCGAAGTCGCCTGGCGGTTCCGCACCGACAACCTCGGGCCGATTCCGGAGTTCCGGTTCCAGTCGACCCCGCTCGTCGTCGACGGCGTGCTGTACTCCACGGCGGGGTCGCGCCGGGCCGTCGTCGCCCTCGACGCGGCGACGGGCGAGCTGCGTTGGCTGCACCGCCTCGACGAGGGGGCGCGCGGGGACGCCGCCCCCCGGCAGCTCTCGGGCCGCGGGCTCGCGTACTGGGACGGAGGCGAGGACGGCGAGCCGCCGCGGGTCGTCTACGTCACCCCCGGCTATCGGCTGATCGCCCTCGACGCCGCCACCGGCCGCCGCGTCCCGGGTTTCGGACAGGACGGCATGGTCGACCTGAAGCGCGACAACGACCAGGCGATCGATCCGGTCACCGGCGAGGTCGGGCTGCACGCCACCCCCATCGTCGCCGGCGACGTCGTCATCGTCGGGGCCGCCCACCGCACCGGCGGCAACCCCCGCAGCCGGGCCAACGTGAAGGGCTACGTGCGCGGCTACGACGTGCGCACCGGCGAACGGCTGTGGATCTTCCACACCATTCCCCGCCCCGGTCAGGTCGGCCGCGAGACGTGGCTGGCCGACTCGGCCGTCTACACCGGCAACACCGGGGTGTGGGGACAGATCTCGGTCGACGTCGAGCTGGGGCTGGTGTACCTGCCGGTGGAGGCGGCGACCGGCGACTACTTCGGAGCCAACCGGCCCGGCGACAACCTGTTCGCCGAGAGTCTGGTCGCGGTCGACCTCTACACCGGTGAGCGCCGGTGGCACTATCAGCTCGTCCACCACGGCATCTGGGACCACGACATCCCCTGCGCGCCCATCCTGCTCGATGTCGTCATCGACGGGCGGACGATCAAGGCGGTGGCCCAGCCCACCAAGCAGGTCTTCCTGTACGTCTTCGACCGCGAGACCGGCGAGCCGGTCTGGCCCATCGAGGAGCAGCCCGTGCCGGCCGGTGACGTCCCCGGCGAGTGGTACTCGCCCACCCAGCCCATCCCCACCCGTCCCCCCGCCTACGACCGGCAGGGCGTCACCCTCGACGACCTCATCGACTTCACGCCCGAGCTGCGGGCCGAGGCGCTGGAGCGCGCGTCGTTCTACAAGCTGGGCCCCATCTTCACCCCGCCGGTGGTGAGCCGGCTCGACGGGCCCCTCGGCACCCTGATGGCGCCCGCCCAGGGGGGCGGCACCAACTGGCCGGGCGGGTCCTACGACCCCGAGACCGGCATCCTCTACGTGTCGTCGAACCGCTCGCTGGGGGCGCTGGGCATCGTGCCGCCGTATCCGGGGCAGTCCGACATGGCGTACATCCAGGGGAACGCGGTGACCGGCCCCCGCACCTCGGGCGGCGCGGGCTCTGCCGCCGGTGGGGGGCGGACCAGCTTCACGGTGCCGCCCCGCCCGCGGTTGACGGCCGAGGAGCGCGCGCGTGCCCAGCTCACGATCCGGGGGCTGCCGATGCTGAAGCCGCCCTACGGCATCATCGCCGCCATCGACATGACGCGGGGCGAGATCCTCTGGCAGGTTCCCCACGGCGAGACGCCCGACCACATCCGCAACCACGAGGCGCTGCGCGGGCTCGACATCCCTCGCACCGGCCAGCCCGGCAGCGTCGGCACCCTGGTGACGAAGACCCTGCTCGTCGCCGGCGACCCCCAGACCCACACTGACGCCTCGGGCGCGCGCGGGGCGAGGCTGCGGGCCTACGACAAGGCGACGGGGGCGAGGTGGGGACGGTGTTCCTGCCGGCGCCGCAGACCGGGTCGCCGATGACGTACCTGCTCGACGGGGTGCAGTACCTGGTGGTCGCCGTCAGCGGGGGCGGCAGCTCGGGCGAGCTCATCGCCTTCCGGCCGCCGCCCGAGTAGGCGGTGACGAGCGCTGCGCCCACCAGCCGACAGCTCCCCGAGGCGCCGCCCGAGCCCGGCGCCCTGGTGCAGGTGCGTTCGCGCCGCTGGCTCGTCGAAGAGGTCGTCGACCCGCCCGAGCCGGGCAGCTCCGCCCGCGTCCGCCTCGCCTGCGCCGACGACGACAACCAGGGCCGGACTCTCGACGTGTTCTGGGACTGGGAGCCCGACCGCCGCATTCTCGAAGACGAGGGCTGGGCCGGCCTCGCGTCGCGCGGCTTCGACCCGCCGCGCCGTTTCGCCGCCTTCTTCCACACCCTGCGCTGGCACTGCGTCACCGCCACCGACCCCGGCCTGTTCCAGGCCCCGTTCCGCGCCGGCATCGAGCTCGACGCCTACCAGCTCGAACCGCTGCGCAAGGCTCTCCGCCTGCCCCGCGTCAACCTCTTCATCGCCGACGACACCGGCCTCGGCAAGACCATCGAGGCGGGCCTGATCGCCCGCGAACTGCTGCTGCGCCGCAAGGTGAAGACCATCGTCGTCGCCGCGCCCCCGTCCGTTCTCGAACAGTGGCGGGCCGAACTGGAACAGCGCTTCGGCCTCGTCTTCGAGGTCCTCGACCGGGCCTACGTGTCGCGCATGCGCCGCGAGCGCGGCTTCGGCGTCAACCCCTGGCGCACCCACAGCCGTTTCCTCGTCTCGCACAACCTGCTCATCGACCCCGTCTACGCCGAGCCGCTGCGCGACTGGCTCGGCGACCGGCAACCGGGCAGCCTGCTGATTCTCGACGAGGCCCACCACGCGGCGCCCGCGAGCGGCGGCCGATACGGCATCGAGACCCGCTTCACGCGCGCCGTGCGCGACCTCGGCGGGCGCTTCGAGCACCGCCTGTTCCTCTCCGCCACCCCTCACAACGGCCACTCGAACAGCTTCTCGACCCTGCTGGAGCTGCTCGACCCGTACCGCTTCACCCGCGGCGTGAAGGTGCGCGGCCAGCAGGCGCTCGACGCGGTCATGGTGCGCCGGCTCAAGGGCGACCTGCGGGCGGTCCAGGGCGGCTTTCCCGAGCGGGACGTCCGGCGCGAGGTCGTCGACGGCCTGCCCGACGACGCGCCGGAACTCGTCCTGTCGCGCCTGCTCGACGAGTACCGCACCGCCCGCGAAGCGCGGCACGCCGCCGCCCCGCCCCGCGTGCAGACCGCGGCCGGCCTGCTCGTGGTCGGTCTGCAGCAGCGCCTGCTGTCGTCCATCGAGGCCTTCGCGCGCAGCCTGAAGGTGCATCGGGCCACCGTCGAGAGGCAGCGCAGCGGGAACCGGCCGACCGGGCGCCGGGAGGCCGGCGAAGGCGAGGCGGATCTCTTCGTCCGGCCCGCCGATGCCGACGACGAGCGCGCCGAGTGGGGCGACGATGAACTCGAAGCCGCCGAGAAAGGGCAGGTCGAGGCCCTCTCCGCGACCGACGGGGCCGAGGCCGACGACGCGCAGTGGCGCCGCGAGCAGGCGTTGCTCGACCGCATGGAGGCGGTCGCCGAAGAGGCCCGCCACGCGCCCGACGCCAAGGTGCGCAGGCTCGTGGACTGGATTCGCGAGCACCAGTGTCCGGGACTGCCGGCGTTCGGACGCCGGCCCCACGGCCCGCCCCCGCCCTGGACCGAGCGCCGCGTGCTCGTCTTCACCGAGAACCGCCAGGGCACCAAACGCTACCTGCGTGAAATGCTCGAACAGGCCATCGAGGGCACGGACCGCGCCGACGAGCGCATCGCCGTCATCGACGGTCTGACCGGGGGCGCCCGCCGCCGGGAGGTCCAGCGCCGCTTCAATCTCCCCCCCGACCGCGACCCCCTGCGCATCCTCATCGCCACCGACGCGGCCCGCGAGGGGCTGAACTTCCAGGCCCACTGCGCCGATCTGTTCCACTTCGACCTGCCCTGGAACCCCGGCCGCATCGAACAGCGCAACGGCCGCATCGACCGCAAGCTGCAGCCCGCCGACGAGGTGCGCTGCCACTACTTCGTGCTGCCGCAGCGGGAGGAAGACCGGGTGCTGGAGGTGCTGGTCCGCAAGACCGAGACCATCAAGCGCGAGCTCGGCAGCCTGTCGCAGGTGATCGACGACGAGGTCGAGCGCCGGTTGCGCCGGGGCATCCGACACCGCGACGTCGACGCCCTCAAGAGCGCCATCGAAGGCGCGGACCTCGACGCGGCCCGCAAGCACGCCACGCAGGAGGAACTCGAGTCGGCCCGCGACCGGCAGGACGACCTGCGCGAGCAGATCGACCGCTGCCGCGACCGGCTCGACGCCTCGCGCCGCTGGGTGCGCTTCGACCCCGAGCCGTTCCGCGACGCCCTGTCGTGCGCCCTGGAGCTGCTGGGCGCCCCGCCGCTGGCGCCGGACGAGGACGACGAGGGACGCCCCGTCTACGCCTTCCCGCCGCTGGAGCGCCGCGGCGCCGCCGACCCGAGCTGGACCGCCACCCTCGACGCGCTGCGCGCGCCCCGCCGGCTCGACCAGAAGCTCGCCGACTGGCGCCGCGACGCGCCCATCCGGCCGGTCGTCTTCCACCACGCCGGGCGCCTGACCGAAGACACCGTCCAGCTTCACCTGGAGCACCGCGTCGCCCAGCGGCTGCTGGCGCGCTTCCGGGCCCAGGGGTTCGTCCACCACGACCTGTCGCGGGCCTGCCTCGCCCAGACCCGCGACGCCATCCCCCGCGTGGTCCTGCTGGGGCGGCTCTCGCTGTTCGGCCGGCGGGCCGAGCGCCTGCACGAAGAGGTCGTGCCCGTGGCCGCGCGGTGGATCGACCCGTCCCGCCGCCGCACGCCGCTGCGCGCCTATGCGCGCGAGGCCGAGCGCCTGACCCTCGGCCTGCTCGACGAGTCGCTGAGCGCCCCGCGCCGACGCCCCGGACGAGGTCGTCCGCCGCCGGCTGCTCGAGGCCGCGCCCCGCGACGTCGACGAGCTGCGCCCGCAGCTCGAGCGCGAGGCCCGGACGTTCGCGGACGAGGCCGCGAAGAAGCTGGCGGCGCGGGGCGAGCGCGAAGCCCGCGACCTGCGCGACACCCTCGAACGGCAGCGCGAGCACGTGCGGATCGACCTCGCCCGGCGCGAGGGCGAAGGCCGGCAACTCGCCCTCGCCTTCGACGAGAACGAGGCGCGGCAACTGCAGGCCGACATGGACCACTGGCGCCGCCGCCTCGCGCAGTTCGACGCCGACCTCGAGACCGAGCCGGGACGCATCCGGTCGTTCTACGAGGTCCACGCCCGGCGCGTCGAGCCGGTGGGCATCGTCTACCTGTGGCCGGAGAGCGGCTGATATGGAGTGCCAGGGCGGCCTGACGCGGCGCTTCCCGGTGGGCATCGTCTACCTGTGGGAGAGCG
>CBDATI010000018.1:0-23293 GCA_965199675.1 Vicinamibacterales bacterium
GCTCGGCGAATCGCTCGCGATCGCGGTGGCGGGGGGCGCAGCCGGCCTCGGCCTGGGCTATCTGCTGATCGACCTCGGCGACCCGACCGGAGGCTTCCTGCCGACGTTCGTCGTCCCGCGCAGCGATCTCGCGATGGGGAGCGTCCTCGTCGTCCTCCTCGGGCTCGCGGCGGGCGCGCTGCCCGCCGTGCAGGCGACGCGGCTGCGCATCGTCGATGCGTTGCGGAAGGTATAGCGATGCGATTTCCTGCCCAGGTGCTCACGATGATCGGGCTCACGCTGCGCACCGTGCCGCAGCGCGCCGGCTCGTCCCTCGTCGCGGTGACCGGCGTGGCCGGGGTGGTCGTCGTCTTCGTGGCGGTGCTCTCCATCGCCGAGGGGTTCCAGGCCGCCCTCGCCGGCGCGGGGTCGCCCGACACCGCCATCGTCATGCGGGGCGGCAGCGACACCGAGCTCAGCAGCGGACTGCCCCTCGAGAGCACCCGCATCATCAAGGACGGGCCGGGGGTGCGGCGGTCCGCGGACGGTGTGGTCGCTTCCGCCGAGCTGTTCGTGGTCGTCGACGTGCCGAAGCGGAGCACCGGGACGCCGGCCAACGTCCCCCTTCGCGGGGTCGAGCCCGCCGCCTTCAGCGTGCGAGACGAGGTGCGCATCGTCGAGGGCCGGACCTTCCGGCCGGGCACCAACGAGATCATCGTCGGCCGCAGCGCCGCCGCCCAGTTCGCGGGAATCGACCTCGGATCGACGCAACGGTGGGGCGAGAGCACGTGGGAAGTGGTCGGCATCTTCGAGGCCGGCGGCACCATCGCCGAGTCCGAGATCTGGTGCGACGCCCGCGTGCTCCAGCCCGCCTACCGCCGCGGCGACTCCTTTCAGTCGGTCTACGCCCGGCTCGAGTCGGCCGACGCCTTCGACACGTTCAAGGACGCCCTGACCACCGACCCCCGGCTCGACGTCATGGTCGAGCGCGAGGAGGACTACTACGTGGGCCAGACCCAGGCCGTCACCGCCATCATCACCGGCATCGCCTCCGTCATCGCGTTCCTGATGGGCATCGGCGCCGTCTTCGGGGCCATCAACACCATGTACACGGCGGTCGCCACCCGGACCCGCGAGATCGCGACCCTGCGCGCCCTCGGGTTCTCCAGCGGACCGGTCGTCATCTCCGTCATGGCCGAGTCGGTGGCCCTGGCCGTAGCCGGCGGGCTGCTCGGCGGGCTGCTCGCCTACGCGGGATTCAACGGCTATCAGACCGCGACCCTCAACTGGCAGACGTTCAGCCAGGTGGCGTTCGCGTTCAGGGTCACCCCCGCCCTGCTCGTCCAGGGCATCGTGTGGGCGGTGGTGATGGGGTTCTTCGGCGGCCTCTTCCCTGCCCTCCGCGCCGCGCGGCTGCCGGTGGCCACCGCTCTGCGGGAACTCTGAAGCAGGTTCACCCGTCCCAGGGTCAGATCGACCCGGCGCAGGCTCTTGAAGTTCTCGATGACGATACGCTCGATCACGCTCGGCTCCGCCGTTCTGCACGGACCAGGGCGTTCCGATCACGCCCGGCGCGATCACGGAAGCGCGCCGACATCGCTGCGCCAGGCCGCGAGGGCGGCGAGCAGGCGCTCCACCCGGTCGGGACGGGCGGTGGCGAGGTCCTGCTGCTCGCCGATGTCCTCGTCCAGGTTGAACAACATCGGCGGTCCCGGCGTCCCTTCGTGACGGTCGATCACGAGCTTCCAGGGACCGTCGCGCACCGCGGCGCCGTTCCAGAACGTGCCGTCTGCGCCCCAGAAGAGCCGGCGCGGCGGCAGGCTCTCCTGCCGGAGGAGGACCGGCGACAGGTCGACCCCGTCGAAGGCGGGCAGGGCCATCGCCCCGGCGCCCTCCGGCGGCGCCTCCGCGCCGGGCCCGACCAGCGCCAGCAGCGTCGGCATGACGTCGAGGGTCGAGGCGAGCTGGCCCGATTCGGTCCCGGCGGGAATGCGGCCCGGCCAGACCGCGATGGACGGCACGCGGTGGCCCCCCTCCCAGTCGGTGGCCTTGCGGCCGCGCAGGGGGCCGTTCGAACCCCACTGGGCGGCGCCGTTGTCCGAGAAGAACCACACCAGGGTCCGGTCCGCGAGGCCATGCGTGTCGAGGGCGTCGAGGACCTCGCCGATGCCCGCGTCCATCTCCCGCACCATGTCGCGGTAGGCGCGCCGGCGGTCGGCCACCGATCCCCGCGGGTCGAACTCGCCGCCGACGGTGCGGTCGGCGGGATCGTCCGGCCCCTGGAACGGGTAGTGCGGCGCGTGATGCGGCAGGTAGAGGAAGAACGGCCGGTCGCGGTGCCGCTCGATGAACCGCAGCGCGTGCTCGGTGACGAGGTGGGTGGCATAGCCGGCCTCGGCGCTCAACTCGTCGTCGCGCCACCAGTCCGCGCGCCCCATCGTGTCGATGTGCGAGTGGTAGTCGATGTTGCCGCTCACGAAGCCGCGGAACTCGTCGAACCCATGCCGCACCGGGTTGAACCGGGCACGGTAGCCGAGGTGCCACTTGCCGAAGACGCCGGTGGCGTACCCGCGCGCCCGCAGCGCCTCGGCCAGGGTCAGCTCGTCCGCTTCGATCCCCTCGTCGTGCGACGGGCGGGCAGGGTTGGCGAACAGCACCCCGGGAATGCCCGCCCGCTGCTGGTAGCGGCCGGTCATCAGGCCGGCCCGGGTGGGGCTGCACACGTTGCCGCTCGAGTGGAAGTCGAGGAACCGAATGCCCTCCCGGGCCATCCCGTCGAGCCGCGGCGTGTCGATCCACCCCTCGTACGGGCTGATGTCGCCGTAGCCGAGGTCGTCGGCCATGATGACGACGATGTTGGGCGGCGCCGACGCCACAGCCTCCGGCGCCGACGCCGGCGCGGCGAGCCCCGCGAATCCCGCCAGACCGACCAGGGCCAGCACCGACAGAAAGCGCCGTGTGCGCGTCGTCATCACCATTCTCCGTCTTGCGGCGCGGTCGTCTCGTCGCCGGCGTCTCGCCCGCCTCCGCTCGCGCCCCCGCTGGTCACGCCCCCGCGTCACGACCTGTTCGGCGACGGCCCGCCGGCGATGACATCGAAGCCGGTCAGCAGGTCGCTCTGACCGAGGGCCTCCTCCAGCAGTCGCAACAATCGGCGGATTCGGCGTCGACGAGCGTCGGACCCATGGAGACGCCAGAGGTTCCGCGCGTCTTCCGCGTCCTTGGGACGACCCGCGAGGACCTTGCCGATGATGAGGTCGGCGACATCGATCAACGGGACGCGCGTGCCGCCGATGTCGGTGGTCTTCGCCCGGTCGAGAAACTCGTCCTCGAGTCCGGATCCGGCCAGCACGACATCCACCGGCATGCCGGTGGCGACGTGAACGAACGGCAACACGCGGGTGCGTTGCACGAAATCGGGGTCGGCGACGCGAAGCGCGAAGCCGGCGGCTTCCATGTCGCGCACGAAACGCCCCGGGTCGTCCGGGTCGAGCCGAACCGTGACGTCGACGTCAGCGCTCAATCGGGGCGCGCCGTACGCAACGACCGCCTGGGCGCCGAAGAGATACCAGCGCCCCCAACGGTCGAGGACGCCGCCGAGGGCCTCGAGCAGCTCAAGCGCGGCGGGCTGCATCGACCCGGTCGAACAGCTCGGTCAGGCGCGCGTGGTGGCGCAGGTCGTCCCGGCGGCTTGCCGCGTCGGGCCACGCCGGATGCTGCAACCGCGCCTGCCGCCGCAGCTCTTCGGCGATGCGCATCGCCTCGACCGGGCCGAGGCGACCGACGCGCTCGGCCCAGTATGTGTCCTTGGCGTCGCGCACCCGCTGCCAGTCGCGCGCCATGAACGCGCGGATGCCGTCGGAGATCACCGTGTCATCGTATCCACTCCGGCCGGCACGCTCAACCGCCAGTCTTTTCCAATGAGAAATGAGCCTGAAGCGAGGATTGATTCCAACGTGAAATGAGCCTGAAGGGGGCCGGGTTGCGGATCATCGGAGGATGATCGTGCGACTCGACACTCAACGCCTTCAGACCCTGGACCAAGTTCGGGAGTTCCTGGCCGGCAGCCGACCGCTCCACCTGCAGCCACAGACCCGGGCCGAGGCCTACGCCTGCGTGACCGAGACCCTGGAACGGTTCGACTACCCGCGCCGGGGAAAGGCCGACAAGGGCCTGCTCCGTCGATTCCTCGTCAAGGTGACCGGCCTCTCACGCGCGCAGGTCACCCGCCTGCTGCGCCAGCACCGGACCACGGGCGCCCTCACTGACCGCCGCGGTCCCCGGCGACCGTTCCCCCGCCGCTACACCAAGGCCGACATCGGGCTGCTCGCCGAAGTCGACGCCCTCCACGGCACCCTCTCCGGGCCCGCCACCCGCCAGCTCTGCGCCCGCGCTTGGCGCCTGTTCGGCGACCGCCGCTTCGAGCGCCTCGCCGCCATCTCCAACGGACACCTCTACAACCTGCGCCACTCGACCCCCTATCACCGCCGCCGCGGGTCGATGCCGGCGCCGACCCGTTCCGTACACATCGCCATCGGCGAACGGCGCCGGCCCCAGCCCTTCGGACAACCCGGCTACCTGCGGGTCGACGCCGTCCACCAGGGCGACCTCGACGGCATCAAGGGCCTCTACCATCTCAACCTCGTCGACGAAGTGACCCAGTTCCAGTTCGTCGGCTCACTCGAACGCATCGAGACGCCGTGCCTCGCGCCCGTCCTCGAAGCCCTCCTCGGGGCGTTCCCCTTCAACATCCACGGATTCCACGCCGACAACGGGTCGGAGTTCATCAACCGCAAAGTCGCCGCCTTGCTGCAAGCCCTCCACATCGACGAGTTCACCAAGTCCCGGCCCCGACGCAGCAACGACAACGCGCTGGTCGAGAGCAAGAACGGCTCGGTCATCCGCAAGCATCTCGGCCACGGCCACATCCCCAGCCGATACGCGGAACGCGTCAACACCTTCGCCCAGCAGGTCCTCTCCCCCTACCTGAACTTCCACCGCCCCTGTCTCTTCCCCGTCGAAGAGGTCGACGCCAAGGGCCGCGTCCGCAAACGCTACCCCCACGCCAACGTCATGACCCCCTACGAGAAGCTCAAGTCGTTGCCCAACGCCACCGCCTGCCTCAAGCCGGGCATCGCCTTCGACCCGCTCGACGCGGTCGCCGCCGAGATGAGCGACAACGACGCCGCCCGCGCCCTCAACGAGGCCCGCGACCGCCTGTTTGCCGCCATCGACCCCGCCGCCTGAACACCCCGCCGCGCGCCGCGTTGACCCGGCAGCGCGATGTCGCGGGAACCTGGCTCGCTGATCGCTGCTCAACGACAATCTGCCGGTCCCCGGGTGGCGATGGGGTCGCCCCCCGCGGCCGGCTCCCGGTTCGCGGTTGCCCCACGCCTGCCGACGTTCGGCGTCGTGAACGTCCGGGCGCCGAGCGCCTGTCCCGGGTCCGTTACGTAACGGTGTGTGATTGGAAGGTCGGCGCCGCGTAGCCGCGGGACGGCCGGCGTGTCAACGCGCTGCGCGCGTCCTCCGCAACGCTACGGCCCTTCGGGTGACACGCCACCCGCCCCGCGGCTCGGATGGCAGTTATGGGCCTTGCGACCCGGCCTGGACGGGGCGTCCCGGCCGTCCACGACGTTCACGGGAGGCGGCGGACCGCAGGATTCGGGGATGGCGCGCCGGACCGGGACGGTCGGGTCGGCCGTCACCGGCGACGCCGCGGCGGGCTCGGGTGCATCGTGTCGGAAGTACTACGCGTGCGCGGGGGACTTGGTGAAGATGATGACGGCCCTCCAGGGCGGGAGTGACCGTGCAGCTCGAGGCAGACCAACGGCGACGCCGACCTTCGGGGCCGGAGCACGCCGCGTGCCGCGGCGGGCTCCGGTCCACGGTGAAGTAGTTGACGCTGAACAGTCCGCACCGGCGGCCGGGAACGCTGCCGCAAGCACCCCGCCCTTCGGCCGGCGTGTCGGTTGTTGGCCGGGTCGGCTCGCCGCAATCATAGCCTGGGAGAGACAACGTGGGACGGGCATCAACCCCGGGTGTCGCAGGACCTGCCACTGGCGTCGAACGCGCGTGCATTCCTGGAACCAGGCGGTCGTCGCATCGACCCGGTGAAACGCGTAGGGGCCTTGCGGCCCGGCCTGGACGGGGCGTCCCGGCCGTCCACCGGGGCTCGTCGCCCCTCATGACGGATAATGTCGCACAGTGTGCGCAGGCTCATCGCTGCCTGCGTCAGGACCCTGTTTCGGTCCGTCGATTCGGCCGCCGTCACCTCAGCTCACGTGACGCTCCTTCAGGCTCATTTCAGGATTGGAAACGACTCCGCCCCGGGGTGAAATCGCCGCGGCCTGCGGGCCGTCAAGGCAAACGGTACGCCACGAGCGACGGGACGTCACCGCCCACCGTCACCGCGATGTACTGGCGACCGTCGAGCCTGTAGGTCATCGGCGTGCCGATGGCGCCGCCCGGCAGATCGACGGCGCCGCGCAGATCGCCCGTCGCCTTGTCGTAGGCCACGAGCCGGGGACCGTCGTCGGCCCCGCCCGCGGTGAGCGTGTAGACGAGCAGGGTCCGGGTGACCAGGGGACCGTTCCGACCCGCGTCGCCGCCCAGCGGAGGCAGGTCGAGGCCGCGCAGTCGGGGATGGTTGCGGTACCGGTCGCCGTCGCCGGTCGGCGTCATCCACCGGTGCTCGCCCGTGTGCATGTCGATGGCGGTCATGCGCGAGTACGGCGGCTTCCACAGCGGCAGCCCGCCGGGCATCAGGGGACGGCGACGCAGGTTGCCCCCGCCGAGATACGGCGCGCCGCCGCGGCTGAGAAGATAGCGCAGGTTCGAGTCGTCGGCCGTCTCGGGCACGCGGAACCGCATGACCGAGTGCAGGTTGCGCGACGGCACGTAGAGCAGGCCGGTCTCGGGATCGACGGCGGCCCCGCCCCAGCTCGCCCCCCCGCCGGCGCTGGGGCGGAAGACGGTGCCCCGCAGCGAAAGCGGCGTATAGAGGGGCCCGAGCCGGAACCCGTCCACCGCCTCCACCGCCATCCGCCGGATCTCCGGGGTGAAGTCGACGAGGTCTTCGAGCGTCGCGCCCTGGTACTCGAAGGGGGCGGGTCGGGTGGGGAACGGCTGGGTCGGGGCGAGCAGCTCGCCCTCCAGGTCGGTGTCGGTGGCCACCGGCCGCTCCTCGATCGGCCACACCGGCTCGCCCGTCACCCGGTCGAACACATAGACGAAGCCCTGCTTGGTGACCTGCGCGACGGCCTTCACGGGGCGCCCGTCGACCACGACGTCGATGAGGTTCGGACCGGTGGGGTTGTCGTAGTCCCAGACGCCGTGGTGCACCATCTGGAAGTGCCACACGCGCTGCCCGGTCTCCAGGTCCACCGCGACGAGGCTCTCCGCGAACAGGTTGTCGCCGAGCCGGTGGCCGCCGTAGTAGTCCGACGTCGGCGTGCTCGTCGGCAGGTAGACGTAGCCCAGCTCCGGGTCGGCGGCGATGTTGCCCCAGACGTTGGTGTTGCCCGAGTAGCGCCACGCCTCGTTCAGCCAGGTGTCGGCGCCATAGGCGTCGGCGCTCTGGGGCACGAGGTGGAAGTCCCAGCGGTGGCGTCCCGTCTGCGCGTCGTAGGCCCGCACGTAGCCCGGTGCGTTCTCGCGCCGGCTGAGGTAGTCGTGTATCGACGACCCCACGACGACGGTGTCGCCCACGACCAGGGGCGGCGACCGCGACGGCGGCGGCAGCCGGCTCGGGTTCTCGCGCGCCCGCGGCAGCCCCGCCTCGAGGCTGACGCGGCCGCCCTCGCCGAACTCGGCGGCGGGCAGCCCGGTCGCCGCGTCCACCGCGGTGAGCCGCCCGTCGCCGGTGCCCCAGATGACGCGGGCCTGCCCGCCGGCCTCCCAGTACGCCACCCCGCGGTGGTTCCAGGGGGCGGGCAGGGGCGGGCTGCCCTGCTCGTACACGCGCGGGTTGTAGACCCAGACGGTCTCCCCGGTGCGGGCGTCGACAGCCGCCGCCTGGTAGATCGGCGTCGCCAGATACAACCTGCCGCCGGCCATGACCGGCGTGGCCGAGAGCCGGGCGATGCTCGGCCGCGTCACCCACCGGTCGGGATCGGCGGCCTCGAGCCGGTCGAACACCGTCGCGGCGGGGGCCAGCGCCACCCCTGACCCGCTCTCGACCGGCAGGTGAGCGTCGGGGCTGCGCCAGCGCCACGCCAGCTCGAGGGTCTCGAAGTTGTCGGCGGTGATCTGGTCCAGGGGGGCGTACCGCGTGCCCTCGAGGTCGCTGGCGTACGAGCGCCACTCCCAGTCGTCTGGCGCCGGCTGCCCCCCGGCGGGGGCGGCCGACAGGCAGAACAGCGCGAGAACCGCACCTGCCGCTCGGGTCATCGGCACGAAGACTCCCTTCCCGGTTGTGGCGGCTGGCCGCCGCCGACGGTCCCGCACCGGGCTCCGGTCGGGACCGCCGGGGCGGACACCGCGAGGATTGCGCCCGCCGCTCGCTGCACCCGCGACGACCTCCACGGGAGCGATGAGCGCCCGTGGAAGCGTCGGGCCGCCGGCGCCGGCTGCTTCCTCGCCGGAACCACGGTCGGAGCAGCCGCCGCTGACCGTCGCGCACTCGTCGCCGGCCGCCGGGGCGGCCGGGGGCGCTCAGAAGAGCGCCGTCGGGCGCCGCTTCCAGTCCGGCATGATGCCCTCCATCGCCGTGACGTGGGCCCCGGCCTGCGTCAGCAGGTGATGCAGGTCGTTCCCGATGCTGATCAGGCTGAAGCCCTGCTCGCGGAACTCGGCCACGCGTTCGGTGCCGAAGAGGAACAGCCCGAGAATCACGTTGTTGCGGCGCGCCGCCGCCTTCAGCGCGTCGGTCGCCTCCTTCAGCTCGGGCGAGGTGTACATGTGCGGGAACTCGTACTTCTCGTAGAGCCCCATCGACATGCACAGGTCGTTCTGGCCCAGGAACAGGATGTCGACCCCCGGCACCGCCGCGATGGCGTCGATGTTCTTGATGCAGTCCGCGGTCTCGACCTGCAGGGCGCAGATGACGTTGTCGTTGGCGGGACCGGCGTAGCCGAGCAGCCCCGCCTTGTTCATGCTGCGCTGCGGGAAGTACACCGAGCGCGTCCCCGCCGTCGGGTACCGCGTGCAGCTCACCGCCTGGCGGGCCTCGTCGGCGTTGTTGATGTACGGCACGAGCACGCCGTCGGCGCCCACGTCCAGCGCCTGCTGGATGCCCGCGCGGTCGCCGTAGCCGGTCACCCGCACCAGCGACTTCGCGCCGCCGCTGCCGATGCCCCCGATCATCGTGGACAGCGTCTCGTAGCCCATCGGGCCGTGCTGAGAGTCGACCAGCAGCCAGTCGTAGCCGCTGTGCGCGAGCTGCTCGACGGCGGTCGGGCTGTGCGAATTGATGAACAGGCCCATCTTGGGGACGTTGTTCCGCAGTGCGGCCTTGAACTCTGCACCGGTCAGGCTGTCGCTCATGTAGTTCCTCTCCATCCTCTGCTCGTCGATCCGTGCTCTCGCGGAACGGCGCGTGGATCGTCCGGCCGTTCCATGGCAGAACCGATGGAGTATACCCGGCCACGCCGCTCCACGGGAAAACAGTCGACCTCAGTACCGGAACAGATACTGGATCTTGGTGAAGACGGCGCGGTTCGTCTGGAGGTAGCCGCGGTCGGTGATGTTCACCTGGTCGTCGTAGAACCGATCGTACTGCTGGTAGTGGTCGTCGTACCCGATGTAGAACGCGGTGCCCAAGTTGACGCGGTAGGTGGCCAGGAAGTTGAGGGCGACCTTGCCGTCGTAGGTGTTGAACTCGGTGATGTTGCGCAGGGCCAGCCGGTCGGTGAACTGGTAGGTGTTGAGGGCGCGGAAGATGTTCACGTTGAAGATCTCGCCGTCCTCGCGGCGCTCGCCGTCGTTGAGCCCGGCCACGAAGAAGCCCAGCGGATCGGTGTTGCTCCAGACCGCATCGTCGAGGAGGCCGTCGACCGTCGGCGGCGTCGTGGTCCACCGCGGCCGCACCGTCACCCGGCCGGTGAGCACGCCGGCATCTCCGACCGGCGCCGCGGGGGCGCGGGGGCGCGGCCGACGCCCGCCGACGCCCGCGCCGCGCGGGGGGCGTCGAACGAACCCCCTGAACGCGCAGCGGCGGGGGGGCGGAAGGACTCGCCGCCGCCCCGCACGCCGGTTGGGTTCGGCATCGCCCCCGGCGTCCGGGGCGCGCGCGTGTCGGGCGCGCGGGCGGCCGAGGGCGACGCCGCTCCCGGGCCGACGAGGCGGGCCAGACCGTCCGCGACCTCCGCCACGACTCGATCCTGCAGCAGGAACAGGTCGTCGGCGTGACCATCGACCCTGGCGAACTCGCGGGGGGCTCCGCTCTCCACGTCGGTGACCCGCGCGATAATCCGCACCTGGTCATCCAGCCGCTGGAACCCGCCCCCGACGAGCCACGAGACCCCGGCGGCCCGCGCCCGATCTCGAGCCCAGGTCTCGTCGGCGAGGACCAGGGCATCGGCCCCGTCGCCGGCCCCGCCGAACAGCGACTGCCGGTCGACGACGGTCAGAAAGCCCAGTCGCTCCACGCCGGAAACGACCGTCTCGGCAATCCCGATCCCCAGCCAGTCGTCCTCGGGCCGAGCCGAAACGTTGGCGAAGGGAGTCACCGCAACGGCAGGGCCGGCCGACGCCGCCGGGCCCGCCATGTCCCCGAATGCGAGCGGCTGGGCGTGGCCTCTGCGTTCGGAAACGACGAGCGCCGCGACAGCGGCCAGCACTCCGACCGCGCCGAGCAGCAGCGACCTCTGTGAAGGCATCGTCTCACTCCACACCTGGCGTCCCGTCCTTGAGCGTGCCGGCCGCGAGATCATCACGGATCTCCCCTCTCAGTCAGTCTTGGACGCCTCGAGCGGCGCGGATCTTTCACACACGAGTCGGCTTGCCACTGCCTTCCCCCGATTCTCCAGCCCCGTCCCCCCCTTGCCCGGCGGTCGATCGGAGCGACGACGGCGAACTTCGCGGCTCCTTCAATCTCTCGATGCGTCCGCCCTCCCGCCGAGCAGCGCCTCGATATCGACCCGCCACAGGTTCGCGGTCGCTTCCGTCAGGCTGTACACCAGACCCGAGCCGTTCGGGAGCCAGTCGAAACCGGCGACGTCGCCCTCACGGGTGAGACGGTCACCGGCCCGCCGGCGGCGTCCACGACGTGCAGTTCGCGCTCGGGCGCCTCGCCGGAGAGAAACGCCACGCGGGTCCCGTCCGGCGACCACCGGGGCCGGGTCTCGTCCTCGACCGCGGTGGTCAGACGAGCGCCGACCCCGCCGCCGGCGGGGACGACGTGGACGTGGAATCCGACGCCGTCGTGAGCCTGGTAGGCGATGCGCGTGCCGTCCGGGGCGTAGTCCATGCGGGCGCTGTAGCCGCCGCGGGTGATCTGCTCGGCCGGCCCGCCATCCAGGGACGCCCGCCACACCTGCTCCTGCCCGTCAGCGCCCGGCGACCGGAACGCGAGCGACCTCCCGTCGGGGTGCCACCGGGAGGCGGGCGCGGTCCCCTGCGTCGTGAGACGCCGCAGCGCGCTCCCGTCGGGCGCGATCAGCCAGATGTCGGACATCCCACCGGCGCGGTTGGACGCGAAGGCCAGGGTCTCGCCGTCCGGCGACCACACCGGGGCGACGTCGCGGGCCGGATGGGTCGTCACCGGCCGGGCCTCGCCGCCGGCCGCGGACACCATCCAGATGTCGCTGTTCCCGCCGCGGCCGGACTCGAACGCGATGAACGCGCCGTCCGGCGACCAGCGGGGGGCCGCGGCGCCGCCGGGACCCGCGGTGAGCCGCCGGGGGGTGCCGCCGTCGATGGCGACCACCTGCACGTGCCGCGCGCCTCCTCGACCCGAGAGGAACGCGACCCGGCTCCCGTCCGGCGACACCGCCGGATCCTCGGCGATGTCCGGGACGGCTGCGAGGACCGTCGGCGCTCCGCCGTCGACCGGCGTCGTCCAGAGCCGCATCTGCTGCGCGGCGACGCTGAACACCAGCCCGGCGCCGTTCCGCGACCACCGAGGAAACCCCTCCTCGGCGGCGTCGTCGGTCACCCGCCGCGCCGCGCCCCCGGCCGCGGGCACGATCCAGACGTCGGTGCGGTCGTCGCGTATCGAGCGGAACGCCACCCAGCGGCCGTCCGGCGACCAGCGTGGCCGCTGGTCGTTCCCCCGCTCTTCGGTCAGCGCGACTGCCGGCCCCCCGTCGCGGGAGATGACCCAGATGTCGGGGGTGCCGTGACGACTCGAGACGAAGACGAGTCGGTCGCCGTCAGGCGACCACTCCACCTGGTCGGGCCCGCCCGGGCCCTCGATCAACGGCCGGTCCTCGCCGCCCCCCGCGGGCATCACCCGCACGTGGCGGACACCGCCCTCGGTGGTCACGAACGCGATCTCGCGGCCGTCGGGCGACCAGCGCGCCCAGTCTCGCGAGGTCCCACTCGTCGTCAGCCGCGCCGGCGCGCCGCCGTCGGCCGGCACAGTCCAGAGGTCGACGTGGCCATCGACGTTGCTGGAGTAGAGGATGGTGGAGCCGTTGGGAGACCACTGCGGGTCGCGGACGCGTCCGGGGCCGGACGTCAGGCGCACCGGGTCTCCGCTGACCGCAGGGACGACCCAGAGATCGGCCGGCCCTTCCCCGTCGGCGACGTAGGCGAGGCGGGACCCGTCGGGCGACCAGCTCGGAGCCAGCAGGAAGTCGTGCCCGCCGCCCAGGAGGGTCGGGTCCCCACCGCCGGCGGGCGCCGTCCACAGCCCGAGTCCATCTCCGCGGTCGGACACGAAAGCGATGCGAGCACCGTCGGGTGATGGAGCCGCCGCGCGGTCGACAGCCCCCCCGCCGGTCAGCTCGGTCCGCGCCAGCTCACCCGCGGCGACGCTCCCGCCATCGGACGGGGGCGGCGGCGGCCCGGCGCACGCGGGCGCCGCCGCCAGCAACGCGGCGAACCACCGGCGCCAGGGACGCCGGCGCCGAGACGCATTCGGAACAGCGGCTCGCCTCCGCCGCGTCAGCACAGCGGCTCGCCTCCGCCGCGTCAGCATGGTGATGGCCCGATCCGTGCGCACCGCCAACGTGCTGCACACCGTCGCTCCAGGCCGTCGGGGAGGGATCGCGCGTCCGGCGGTTCCCCGAGGGCGCCCTCCCGACAGACGCCCCCCGGTCGCGGAAACGCGTCCGGCCGCGCCCGCGTGGCGCCCCCCCGGCTCTCGGAAGACGCTCAACCTGGACCGGCGACTCCCTGCTTCCGACAGACCCGCTCAGCCCGATGGGTCACGGCGAACCACGGCTCCGCGCCGCCAACGCATCGGAAGGCCGCGCTCGCGAGGGCAAACCGCCGAAGCGACTCCTGCCCCAGCAGCTCGAGCAGCGCATCGGACACCGCGTCCGGCCCGCCGCACCGGGAGGCCGTGTCCCGCGCCCTCGACAGAGTCACGACCGAACCATGGCTCCGCGCCGCCAACACATCGGAAAGCCGCGATCGGAGGGGCAAAGCCGCCGAAGCGACTCCTACCCCAGCAACTCGAGCAGCGCCTCGGACACGGTGTCCGGCCGCTGTACCGGGAGGTCGTGTCCCGCCCCCTCGACGATGCGCCGCGCCACCAGGTTGGTGAACCGCTGCCGGTCGCCGGACGGGTCGGCCGACGGCCGCCCGAAGCCGCTCGCGTCGCCCCGCAGGACGATGGCCGGCACCGTGATCGGCGGGCGTTCGGCCAGCCGCCGCTCGACCGCGAGGAAGCGCTCCTCGCCGGGCGCGTTGAGGTGTCGGTGCCGGTAGGAATGAATGACGATGTCGACGAAGTCGGGGTTGTCGAACGAGGGCGCGGAGCGCTCGAACGCCTCGTCCGTGTAGTCCCACCCCGGCGACCACGTCTCCCAGAGATGGCGGACGATGTCGCGCCGGTTCGCCTCGAGCCCGCGCACGCCCCGCTCGGTGTTGAAGTACCACTGGTACCAGAGCCGCGCCTCGCGCGCGGCCGAGCCCGGACGGCCGGGGTTCACGGTGTCCTGCACCGAGTAGCCGTTCACCGCCACCTGCGCCCGCACCCGCTCGGGGTGCAGGATCGAGGTGATGCATGCGGCCCGGTTGCCCCAGTCGAAGCCGGCCAGCGCCACCCGCCCGAGCCCGAGGGCGTCGGCGAAATCCACGACATCCTGGGCTATCGCGGCCTGCTCGGCCATCCGCGGCGCCTCGGGATCGAGGAACCGCGTGGGGCCGTAGCCCCGCAGATAGGGCACGAGCACGCGGTACCCGGCCTCGGCGAGCGGCGGGGCGACGCCGTCCCACGAGCGGATGTCGTAGGGGAAGCCGTGCAGCAGGATGATGGGAACTCCACCGCTGTCGCCATGCTCCTCGTAGCCGATCTCGAGCACCGGCGTGCGCACCGTCCGCACCGCCGCCGGCTGGGCGGCGGCGCGGGTCGCACCGCCGCCGGGAGACGCAACGGCACTGCCGCCGGACGCCGCCCTCGCGCCCGCCACGGTCACCCCGGCGGCGCCGGCCTGCTTCAGAAAGTCTCGTCGCGTCTGGGTCATGATGGTCCTCCAACGGTGTCGGCGGCGCTGTCCGGCCCGGAAGGTCGTCGTCGGCCGCGCCCCGCCGGGCGGAATCTGCACGGTAGCCGGCCGGCGGGTGCGGCCGACGGCCGGCGGCGCGCCCGACGGCTCCGGCGGTGCCTGCGCACGGATGAACGAGAGCCGTTCGCGGGGCGAACCGCGGCGCCCCGGACGGCTCCGGGCGCGGTCCTTTCGCGCCTCACCCGGGCCGCGGAAGCTCCGTCGTGTAGAACGGCTCCAAGCGATCTATCGCCTCCACCGGCTGACGGTCCACATCCCACCGGAACTGCCGCAGCGCGATGCGGTCGGGCAGGAAGTCGCACAGGGTGAAGCCGTGGTCCTCGATGGGAGCCACCGACTCCTCGACGTCGAGATGGTCGGGGGGCGAGGCCCCGATGCCCCGCACGACGGACGGGAAACCCCGCACCGAGGTCCCCACCGGACCGCTCAGCACCGCGGTGATCGGCCGCACCGCGAGGTCGACTCCCCCCGCGCGGTGGATGCGCCCCGTGCCGATGGCGTGCAGGTCGCCGCTGATCACCAGGGGAATGCGCTCGGCCTGGGCGCCGATGGCCCGGGCCAGCCGGTCGTGCTGCCGCAGCCAGCCCTCTTGCCAGTACGGCTTCTCGACCGCCGTGGTCAGCACCCCCTGCTCGCGGTCGAGGATGTCCGGATACCACTCGCCCCACTTGCCGGCGCTCCACCCGAACGGGTTCGAGGGCGCGTGCACGAGGTGGCGGACTTCGGTCGACGCGGTGCGGTCGAGCAGCCACCGCTCGACCTGGGCGTCGACGAACACCGCGTTCCGCCCCGCGAGGCTCAGGGTGCGGCGCACGTCGTACAGCAGCACCTCGGCGAGGTCGCCGTAGCGCACGGTGCCGAAGCTCTCCGAGAGATCGCCGCGGTCTCCGGCCGACGACCACGGCAGCCCCGCCGGGCGCCGGCCGTCGGGCAGGAACTCGGGGTAGTACAGATGCTGGGTGGCCCGCGCGAGCTGGAGCTGGAACCACGGGATGGGGAAACTCGCGATGTCGTCGGTGACCGCGTCGTTCTCCCAGTGGTCGTGGTCGTCCTGCAGGAAGAACACCGGCGTCGAGCGGAAGTCGGCGCCGTAGACGGGGACGATCTGCGGCCCCGCCGCCGCCTTCATCGCCGTCTCGTTGCTCGCCCCGAGCACCGTGGCCGAGAAGTCGAAGTTCGACGTCCGGCCACTCGGGCTGAGCTGCCCCGCGTTCTCGCCCTGCCAGGTGTGCAGATCCCAGTAGATGTGGTCGCCGTTGGCGACCGCCGCGTCCGGCTCGAACGACAGGGCCCGCCGCAGGAGCCGGTTGCGGATGGCCGTCGGCAGGAAGCCGCTGCGCCGCCCGATTCCCTCGTAGGACCCGCCCGGCCCGCCGGCGCAGGTGAAGAACAGCATGCGGAACCGCTCGGGGCTCGAATCGGGGCCCGGGAACGTGGACAGCGGCCACGGCTCGCACAGCGATGCCCCGTCGGCCCCACGCAACGACAGCGTGTGGCGGCGCCCCGGCGGGAGGCCGGCGGCGTGGAAGAGCCAGTACTCGCCCGCCGTGTCCGTCATGCGCCCCGGGACGTCGGTGGCCCCGATACGCAGGACCGGCGGGGCTGACAACGGACCGTCGAACGACGCCTTCAACAGGATCCGCGTGTCGCTGACGCCCGGCAACAGATGCCGGACCCGCCCCGCGTCCCACCCCTGCGGCGCCGGCGGAGCGCCCTGCTCGACCAGCGCTTCCAGCGGCAGCCGGCCGAAGACGGCCGCTCCCATGGCCCCTGCGCTACCGGCCAGGAAACGCCGGCGATCGACCCGTTCACGCCTGCTCATGCTCGCCCTCCGCGCTCAAGTGACACAACGCCGATCTCGACACCACTGCAGTACTCCCGGCTCCCGTCGGGCCAGTCCCCCGGCGTGGTCCGCCTCATCGGCCCGAGCCGAATCGCCGTCCTGCCATTGGCGATACGTTGCGCGCGCCGACCACCCCGCCGATCCGCCCCGCCCTTCTCAATCCCGACTGGCGGCGGGCCGTGGCCGTCCAGACCACCTACCGACACCGAGCGTTCCGGAAATGACGACCGGCCGTCGAGCGCCAGGAGCACAGAGCCCGGCCGGACGCGCAGAGACGCCGCGTCCCGTCTACTCGCCGGCCCCGCGGCTCCGCAGCAGCACCGCAATCTCGGGACGGGTGGCCCGTCGGCCGTTCGTGCCGGGCACCGGCAGCGGGGTCTCGGCCAGGGTCAGGGCGGTCTGGTCGCGGTTGTTCGCGGCCCGCACGTCGGCCCCCTGTTGAACCAGGAACTCCACCACCGATGCGTACCCGTTGCGCACCGCGTCGTGCAGCGGCGTCTCGCCCCGCTCGTCGGCGGTGTTCACGTCGACGCCGAGGGCGATGACCACGCGGGCGAGATTCATCGCCAGCGCCTCCTGGTCGATGTGGTCGGCCGCGGGCACGCCGACCCGGTTGCGCCGGTTCTCCTGGGAGATCTGCGGACGGCCGATGGCCGCCTGCAGGGCCGAGACGCCGTTGGCCGGGATCATGCGCGGGTCGGCTCCGTGGTCCGCGAGGGCGCGAAGGCTCTCCAGTTCGCCGTACTTGGCGGCGAGCCAGAAGGCGTTGGCCCCGACGGCCTGGTGCCGGATGCTGTAGTCGGCGCTGAAGCGGCGGCCGGGCGTGCCGCGGACGACCGGCCGGTTCGGGTCGGCGCCGCGGGCCAGGAGGGCGCGGACCAGGGCCCCCTCGCCTCTCAGCACCGCTGCATGCAGCGCGGTATAGCCGGCGGCGGCGGCGTTGGGATCGGCGCCCTCCTCGAGCAGGAACTCGGCCAGGGCGCCGTGTCCGCTGTGGGCGGCGACCACGAGGGCGCTGGTGCCGGCGGCGGCGGTGTCGTTCACGTCGGCCCCGGCCGCGAGCAGCACCCGGGCGGTGGCGACGTCGCCGTTGCGCGCCGCGAACAACAGCGCCGTGGAGCCGCCGTGGGCCATCCGGAAGTTGCCGAGGGGGTTGGTGTTCCCGGCGGTGTTCTCGAGCTGGCGCCAGACCCGGCTGCGGGCTCGCAGGTCCGCCCCGGCCAGGGCGAGAATGCGCACCACGTCGGCGTGGCTCTGCGCCGCCGCCCACATGAGCGCGGTCTGCCCCCGCTCGCGCTCCGCCGCATCGACATCGGCCCCGGCCGCGAGCAACAGCTCGACGGTTTCGACATCGCCCGATCGCGCCGCGCTCATCAGCGGGGTCTCGCCCATCTTCAGCGAGACGTTGGCGTCGGCCCCCGCCGCCAGCAACCCGGCCACGAGCCGGGCGTCGCCGTTCTGCGCCGCCAGCCACAGCGGCGTGGCGTCGAGGGCGTTGGCGGCGTTGACGTCCGCCCCCGCCTCGATCAGCACCTCGGCGAGCGCGTGGTCTCCCCGATGCGCGGCCCAGTGCAGGGCCGTCGCCCCGTCGCCCTGCCGGCGGTCGACGTCGGCGCCGGCCGCCACGAGGGCGCGCACCGCGGCCACGTCGCCGGCGCGCGACGCGCCAATCACGTCCTCCGCCGCTCGCAAGGGCGATGTCGCCCCGGCGACGGCCAGCGCCGCGAGCGCCAACACCAGCCGCGGCAGGCCGTCACGACACGCGACACTCCCGTGCCGCGCGTTCCTTCCGAACAATCCGCTGTCGTCCATGGTCGCCTCATCATCGCCGGTCCCGGCGGGTCGCTTCCTTCCGTCCCAAGCACAACTCTACGCCCGCCGTGGCCCCGCCGTCCACCCTCCACGACCGCTGCCGGTGTCCACGGCGGGCCGAACATGCAGCCCGTGAACCTCGCCGCCGCGCGCCTGCGCTCCTGTTCTCATGCGCCCGACACGCAGCGCATGGGCGACCGCGCGAGAACTTCGCCGCCCTGGCGTGTCGGGACGATGACACCAGGGCCGCCTGCCTGTCGTGGCTCCCGAGAGCTCCGCCCGGAGGCAGTAGACCGCGCCGGCGTACTGCACGGAGCGCTGGGAGAACCGCTGTTCAGGCTGCGGGAGGGAGGCAGAGACTTCCTGCCCCGCCCCGAGTGACGGCACTCCGCGCTTCGCGGCGCTCGCCGCGGCATTCTTCCAGCCGGACAGGCCGCGCGTCCCGATCTGCGGCGCGTTGGCGCGAACGGACCCGCACGATTACAATCCCTGCACGGCCATGCCGCCCGAACGAGACTCGATACCGCCCCGGGCGGTTCGGAGGAAGAAACCGATGCATCCTGTCCGCGCCATCGCCGCCAGCTTGTGCACGCTCGCCGTCCTCGCCGGGCCGGCCGCGGCCCAGAACGTCGACTGGCCGCTGCACAACCTCGACCTGGCCGGGAGCCGGTTCGCCGAAACCGACCGGATCACGCCCGAGAACGCGCATCTGCTCACCCCGCGGTGGCTCTTCCAGCACGGGGTCATCGACGGCGTCAGCAACCAGACCACCCCGGTCATCGTCGACGGCGTGATGTACGTCACCGACTCGCGGGGCAGCGTCTACGCCGTCGACGGCGCCAACGGCCACCTGCTGTGGATCTACGACGTGACGGAGCTGCTCGGCGGCGGCCGGCGCGAGGGTTACATCTTCCGCCACCGCGGCGTCACCTACGCCGACGGCGTGATCTACAGCGCCGCCGGCTCGTTCATCTTCGCGCTCGACGCCGAGACCGGCGAGCCCATCGAGGGCTTCGGCGAGAACGGCCAGGCCAGTGTCATCCTCGACGTGCTCCGGCTGCGCTACCCCGAGGTGGAGACGGCCATCTCCATGGGCTACTGGTTCACCAGCGCCCCGCAGATCCACGACGGCATCCTCTACGTCGGCTCGACCCGCAGCGAGAGCATGATCCCCGGCGGCCACGTCCTCGCGGTGGACGCGGAGACGGGCGATGTCGTCTGGCACTTCAACACCGTCCCCCAGGACGAGAACGACCAGGGCTGGGACATCGCCGGCCCGACCTGGGTCGGCGGCGGGCGCAACGGCGGTGGCATCTGGGAGACGCCGTCGATAGACGCCGAGCTCGGCCTCCTCTACGCCGCGGTCGGTAACCCGTTCGGCGACAGCACCAGGCGCGCGGGCGCCAACCTGTTCACCGACTCGATCATCGCGCTGGACCTGAAGACGGGCCAGCTCGCCTGGTACTACCAGCAGGTGCACCACGACGTCTGGGACTACGACAACGGCCAGCAGCCGGTCCTCTTCGACATGGTCGTAGACGGCGAGCCGGTCAAGGCCCTCGCGCAGGCCAACAAGAACAGTTGGCTCTACATCCTGAACCGCGAGACCGGCGAACCCGTCCATCCCATCATCGAGACTCCGGTGCCGACGGAGACCGATCGCGAGGGCGAGGTCCCCTACCCGACCCAGCCGATTCCCCACAAGGCGAACGGCGAACGGATGGAGCCGGTGTCGCCGGTCTTCCCAACCGACATTCCGCCCGAGCACGCGGAGGGCAAGCGCTTCCTCCCGCAGTTCACCCCCCTGCCCCGGGTCATGAGCGACGTCATCTTCGCCCCCGGCATGGGGGGCGGGGCGAGCTACGGGCCCATCGCCTACAGCCCCGACACCGGTCTCCTCTACGTCAACGCCATCGACCGGCCGTTCAACGCCGGGCGCGGCCCCAAGGGCTATTTCTCGGCCTACGACCCGACCACCGGCGAGCTGGTGTGGCGGCAGATCTTCGAGGGCTACGGCCAGGCTGGCTCGGTGGTCACCCGCGGGGGCGTGGTGTTCGTGGGGACCGGCAGCAACATCGCCGGCTACTTCTTCGCGTTCGACGCCCGCACCGGCGACGAGCTGTGGCGCTACAACACCGGCGCGGGCATCTTCGCCTCACCCGCCGTCTACATGGTGGACGGCGAGGAGTTCGTCACCGTCGCTTCCGGCGGCGGCTCGCGCGGCCGCCGCGGGGGCGACCTCATCCTGAGCTTCGCGCTGCCGAAGTCAGCGGGCCGGGAATCCGCACGATAGAGCGGCCGCCCCGCGGCGCCGCCATCGCTGGAACGGTGCCCCCAGGTCAGTCCTGCTCCTGCACCGCACGCGCCTCCTCGGCTCGGGCCCCGCTGAGGATGTTGACCATCGCGTGGTTGCCCTCGTGGCAGGCGTACTCCCAGATCTCGCCCGCCGTCACCCCGCGCGAGGCCTGGTCGGTGGTCATGGGCGCCGACGCGGTCCACGCCCGTTCGAAGACCTCCGGGTCCTCCAGCGTGAACGTGTAGTCGATCGACGCGGGGCCCACCCGCGTGAACCGTTCGACGAGCCGCAGGGTCGAGCGCGCCTTGCGCCACGGCGAGCTCCAGTACGCATCGGGCTTGTCGACGAAGTTGACGGTCTCGACCACGAGGGTGTCGCCCTCCCAGCGGCCGCGCGCCTCCCCCGTCCACTGCGCGATGCCGGTCAGCGGGCGGCCGTCCAGCGGGATGACCCGCAACTCGTGGTACATCTCGTGCAGCATCACCACCTGCCCCGGGGTCTGCAGAACCTGCAGATTCATGTTGTAGGGCTGGAGCGGCACCATGTTCGGAAGCCCGTCGGTGATGCACCGCTCGCCGGTGTCGGTGTCGGTGTAGGAATGGAAGGGACCGACGCCGTAGCGCGCCCGTTCGCGGTCGTGCGCCTCTCGCTCGCCGGGCCGCCAGGGAATGCGGCCGTCGGCCGGGTCGACGACGAGCGAGGTGCGCCGGCTCCCGGTGATGCGCGTCCCTGCGTCCAACCACACCTGGTTGTAGCCGCCGACGGTGCCGGGGGCCGACTTGCCGTCGTTCGCGGCCCGGGTCTCCGCCGACCGCTGCTCGATGGCGGCCGCCTCCTCATCGGTGAGCCGGTCGCGCCCCGCCTGCCCGACCGGCCGCTCGAGCGGCGTCAGGGTTGCGGAGGTCCACACCCCCTGCAGGTCCGGGTCGCCCCACGCGGTGCGCGGCGCCTGCCACGCCGCCCTGCCATCGGCTCGCGACTGGGCCGCCGCAATCGGCGGCGCCAGCAGGAGCGCACACGCCACCGCGACCGGCGACAACCGCCAACCCCATCCCATCTCCATCGCGCCTCTCCCTCCTCGAACGCGCCGGGGGCCGTTGCCCGCCGCGACCGGGAACCCGCACGCGGTCGCCGCCCACGACCGGTCGCGTTGTTCAATCGGAATGCACAGCGCAAGTCGCGGCCTGGCAGCCCCGGGCCCGATCGCCGACGTAGAACGCACAGTCCGGCTCCATGCCCGATCGCCGCGCCGCAGTTCGCTGCGTCCGCGATGCCATCGCCCACGCCGGGCGATCCGAAGTTCGAATCAGGAGGCGGCGCCGTGCAACGGCGCCGCCTCCTGACGACCACCGCCCCCGCCTACGGCACGTCCAGTCCGCCGCCCGCCGCGATCTCGCGGATGCGCGCGGCCTGGTTCGGGTTCGCGGCCACGATGGCCCCGAGACGACCCACGATGAGCCCCCGATCGTCGTCCGACAGCGACCCCGCGGCGCCCGCCGCGGCCTCGACCGCCGCGTAGCAGTCGGCCTCGTAGGTGATCGACCCGCACTCAGCGGTCAGATTGGCGATCAGCGCCGCCGCGTTCGACGACGCGCCGCCCCCGCCCGTCGAGTTGAACGCCGCCTCGGCCTGCGCGATCTCCGCCGCCGCCCCGCGGCGGATGTTGGCCGCCTCGGTGCCGGCCTGGAAGCACGTGAAGTCGGCCCGGTCGGCCCAGCGCAGGGGGGCGCAGGCGTGGATGCCGGCCTCCTTGGCGGCCGTCGACACCTCGGTGATCAGCGCCTCGTACTCCGGGTCGCCCTCGCCGTAGCCCGAGAAGTTCCCGAGGTCGCCGCTCGCCGCGAAGAGCCCGTCGACGCCCGGAATCTGCGCGATATCGCGGGCCGCCTCGACCCCCTCCAGCGTCTCGATCATCAGGAGGAGCACCACGTTGTCGTTCCACGTCTGGCGGTAGCCGCCGGGCACGTCGTTCCAGAGTTCGCCGGGACCCTGGCCTCCGCCGGAGCTGCGGCGGCCCATGGGCGGGAAGTACGTCCAATCGACGGCGGCCTGCGCCTCTTCCACGCTGTCGACGGTCGGCACCACGATGACCGCCGCCCCCATGTCGGTCGCGTGCTGGATCTCACGCTCGTCGGCGTAGGCCACGCGGGCGCCCGGGGCGGCCGGACCGGGGCAGGTGCGCCACAACCTCGCCACCTGCTCCCACGAGGTCGCCTCGTGCTGCATCTCGACCCACATGAAGTCGTAGCCGGCGGCGGCCATCGCGCAGTAGGTGCGCGCATCCGTCGCCCTGATCGTGCCGCCGATCATCGGGCCGCCGTCGAGCAGCTTCCGCATGGCGGGATTCCAGATCGGCGACTCCTCGCCTTCCGACAGGTCGAACCGATCGCCGAACTCGAAGTCGGCGGCCCTGAACTGCCCGCTTGCAGGTCCGGCCGCTGCCCCCAGCAGCAGGCCAAGGGCTGTAGCGAAAACCGTGAACGTGTGGAATCTGCGCATGAGTCCTTCCTCTGGTCGAAGTCCGTTCGCTGCCGAAGTTCTTCCGATCGGTGACAACCCGACCGCCCGCCTCCCCTGTCCGGCTGCGCGTATTCTACACCCCTTCCCGCCCGCTCCCTGGCCCCCGACGGCGGAGCCCTCGACCGGACAGAGACTGCGGACGAGCTCTTTTCGCAGTGGCGACCTCGCCCGATTCCCCAGCCCGCAGGACCGCCCGCCAACGCCTCCCACGCCCCCCTCCCCGGC